>CAWHDN010000006.1:0-268069 GCA_963828115.1 uncultured Acidobacteriaceae bacterium | reverse complement strand
TATCTGCGTCCACCATCATCTGGATCAGAGACTCGAGCGATGTCTTTGGGTTCCAGCCCAGGCGCGCCTTCGCCTTCGTTGGGTTACCGATGAGAACATCGACTTCAGCCGGACGATAGAAGCGCGGATCAACGACAACGTAGTCTTCGGAGTTCAAACCTACATATGCGAATGCAATCCTGCACATTTCTCGAACTGAAGTAGTTGTTCCCGTGGCAACGACATAGTCGTCGGCCTCCGGTTGTTGCAACATCATCCACATTGCTTCCACATAGTCACCCGCAAAACCCCAGTCCCTCTGCGCATCGAGGTTGCCAAGTCGCAGCTCCTTCTGCTTTCCCAAGTGAATCCTCGCTACCGCATCTGTGACCTTACGGGTAACGAACTCAATCCCTCGCAAGGGCGATTCATGATTGAAAAGAATCCCACTCGACGCATGCAAATTGAAGCTCTCCCGGTAATTGACGGTACTCCAGTGTGCAAATAGTTTCGACACCCCATAGGGGCTGCGGGGATAGAAAGGAGTGCTTTCATCCTGTATCGGCTCACGAATTTTGCCGAACATCTCACTGGATGATGCTTGGTAAAAATGCGCTTTTGGATTTACTATGCGCACCGCCTCCAGCATTCGAAGCGCACCCACCGCGGTCACCTCAGCGGTTAGCAAAGGCTGGCCCCATGAGGTGGCAACAAAGCTTTGCGCCGCAAGGTTATATATCTCCTCCGCCTCCGTTTTTTCCAGCGCTCGGATCATCGATGAAAGATCAATCAGGTCTGCGTCAATTATTTCGATCTTATCTAAGACATCTAACTCACGCAGTCTCCATAAAGTGTCTGATCCCCGGCGCGCGACCACACCATGCACGGAATATCCCTTGTCCAGAAGGAATCTCGCAAGATATGCTCCATCCTGTCCGGTAACGCCTGTAATTAGTGCATGCTTACCCTTCATTCGCTCTCCTGTGCTTTCCGCAAGATATCCGTGAGTGTCGTTGTGAGAGGGATCTCCGCCGACCAACCAATCATAGAATGAATCTTACTAGCGTCGCCAACCACCCTGCGTTGCTCCGCAGGTCGTAGCCGTGTCGAATCTGTTTGCAACTCAGCGTGGACTCCCTCTATCTGTAACAGTTCCACAACCAGCGAGTGCAAGCTGCGCTCGTGCCCAGAGCAGATGTTATAAACTTCACCGTTTTGCCCTTTCTCCAACAGCATTTGATATGCACGTACCGCGTCCCGGACATCGGTGAAATCCCGTGTTACATCAAGGTCGCCAGTAATCATGAATGGCGGTCGCCGGCCACTGTGTATCTCTACAATCTGATGCGCAAAGTCCGCAATAGCAAAGCGTCTATCCTGGCCGGGGCCGATCAGGTTGAATGGCCGAGTCATAACGATACGAAAATTCTGCGTCTGGCTCCACTGATAGCAAAGTGCCTCTGCTGCAACTTTGCTGACCGCATATGGGTTGCGGGGGCGCAGCGGTTGCGTCTCCCTGGTGGGCAGATCCGCTTCCTCCGTTCGCCCATAGACGTCGGCTGAACCTACATAAAGAAAGACTCCCTGGAACTCTGCCGCACTCAATGCCTGCAGGAGATTTAATGTACCAAGAAAGTTAACAGCGAAGATGGAAGCTGGATCTTGAAATGAAAAGGCCACAGAACTCTGTGCTGCAAGGTGCAAAACCGCCTCGGGCATTAAAGCCGCGACTGCGGATTGCACGCGCTTGGGATCGCGAAGATCTACCTCACCGTCATTATCATCGAACGGAATGCCTCCATAACGGGAGCAGAAATGACGCCCGACAAATCCACTACTGCCTGTCACTACCAGTTTCATCGATTTATAGCGGGTGAATCTGTCAAATTTGGACTCGCTGCGGATGTTTTTGATTATAGCAGCCCGCGCAGTGCGCCGACTCCCGAAACGATATGCCATCAGGTCTGGGGGCAGACCGAAATGAAGATGTTTGAGTAATTGTCAGGTAAACTATACTGATATGTGGATGAGGCCCTTTCGCAACGGGGCTTAGCGCTAGAGCAGGTTACAGGACAGGATATCGATCCGTGGATTATTCGAGCAATACTACAATTCGCACAGATCAACGGCTTGGGCTTGGTCGGCTAACGATTTGGGCATGCTGCCTTGCTCCCTTGATGGTCAATACGGCACTTGCTCAAGGCACAACGATGCAGAGTGTTCCATGTGTCAGCTCTCCTTCAACCGATGCCCAGTATGGTGGTACGCAGTCGTCTATAGGCTGCATCCCTGCCACCTCGTCGCCGAATACGCCGCAAGCTGCTGGCCAAACGTACCAGTGGCAGGGCGGGGCAACCCCAGGCACTCAGAACCAGCAAAACCAGAACCAGCAACCATATCGGACGCTGCTTCAATCTGTCCCGGCACCCGTGGCACCACTGCCGCCGACGGAGTTTCAGAGGGTTGTATTTAATAGCGCAGGCCAGACGCCGCCGATCTTCGGGGCCAATCTGTTCAAGACTCCTCCATCAACATTTGCGCCGGTCGACAATATTCCGGTGACGCCTGATTATGTCATCGGTCCGGGGGATGAACTGCGTATACAGATATGGGGCCAAGTGAACCAACAAGGCTCCTTTGTGGTGGACCGCACCGGCTCCATCGCGCTGCCGCAGGTAGGCACGGTGCATGTGGCTGGCGTGCAGTTTTCCCAGTTGAGCGATTTTCTCAAGTCGCAGCTTGGACGCATCTACCGCAACTTCGATCTGAATGTAAACCTGGGACAGTTGCGGTCGATCCAGGTCTTGGTTGTGGGTCAGGCGAGGCAACCGGGCAGCTTTTCGATCGGATCGCTGAGCACGCTGTTGAATGCCTTGTTTGCCTCGGGTGGACCACTTCCTCAGGGCAGCCTGCGCGACATTCAGGTAAAGCGTGGAAGCGAGACAATCACCCACTTCGATCTGTACGACCTGCTGCTGCACGGTGACAAGACCAAAGACGTTCGTTTGGAGTCGGGCGACGTGATCTTCATCCCTGATGTGGGGCCTCAGGTCGCAGTGATGGGCAGTGTGACCACGCCGTCTATCTATGAGCTGCGTGGAGAGAAGAGCTTCAACCAGGTGATTGCGCTAGCCGGCGGATTGACGAATGCAGCGTCCGATTCTCGGTTGCGTGTTGATCGGATATACAAGCACAGCGAGCGCAGCGTGAGCGACGTTGATCTTGCAAGCGGTGATTCCACTCCAGTCCAGGATGGAGACATCATTGACATCAGCTCCATCATCGACCGGTTCAAGGATGCGGTGACGTTGCGGGGAAATGTGGCGAACCCGGGCCGCTACATGTGGCACCAGGGGATGCGCATCTCCGATCTGATTCCGAACCGCGATGCATTGATTACGCGGAGCTACTATCAAGGATTGAATCAATTGGGGCAGGCCAAATCCGAATACGACGGGCCTTTGCCGAATACGAACGCCAACGATCCGTGTCGAACGCAACCTCCAGCGGGGGGACAACCAATTCGGACTATAGCGGCACTCGGTCGCAAGGCTCGCTGGGCATGCAATCGGGGGCGGTTGGCGATGCCGCGGCGACGCGAGCTGGAGGTCGGGACGAGTGGCAGCGGAAGCTCGGTCGGCGCCACTCTGACAACCAACAGCAGCCGTTTGAAGCAAAGACGGACGTGGTCCTGAGCGCTCCCGATATCGACTGGAACTATGCAGTCATCGAACGGCATAGCGCGACCGATCTGACCACGTCGCTGTTTCCGTTCAACCTGGGCAAGGCGGTACTCGAGAAGGACCCATCGCAGGACCTTGAGCTGCTCCCCGGCGATGTGGTGACCATCTTTTCGCAGGCCGATATCCGGGTGCCGAGCTCGCAGCAGACGAAGTTCGTGAAGCTGGAGGGGAGTTTGTGGCTCAGGCGTGTACAGCGTTCTGCCTGGCGAGACGCTGCGTCAGTTGCTGGCGCGCGCTGGAGGATTATCCCCCGATGCGTACCTCTTCGCCTCGGAGTTTTCGCGCGAGTCTGTCCGGCGATTACAGCGGCAACGGCTCCTGGAGTACGCCGATGAACTGGAGTCGCAGATCACAAGAACCACTTCAGCATCGGCGTCATCTGCTTTGACCGCCGCTGACGCCGCCGCTGCGAGCGCGTCGGCGGAGACTGCCCGCGCCGTAGTGACGCGGCTGCGCCAGGCCCAGCCGACGGGACGGATTGTGCTGCAATTCAAGCCCGACAGTAAAGGGATTGCTGCGATTCCCGATATCGAGCTTGAAGACGGCGACCGGTTTGTGGTGCCCAGGACCCCGTCGACCGTGAGTGTCCAGGGCCAGGTATACAACGCAAATGCATTTATCTATGAGAGCAGCAAGCGGGTGAAGGACTACCTGCGTCTTGCCGGCGGACCTGACAGAATTGCCGACCGAAAGCGTGAGTATATCCTGCGTGCCGATGGATCAGTGGTGAGTTATCAATACGGCAATATGGGACAACGCACACTCTTTGCCGAATCAGGCTTCGATCATCAACCGCTCTTTCCCGGAGACACGATCATCGTGCCGCCTATGATTAAAAGCTCTGGATGTCATGCGTAACCTGGTCAACATTTCCACTATCTTGCAAGGTTCGGTATAAGCGCAGCAGCCGTCGAAGTTCTGAAGTAGCCGATGCACGGTGTTGATCCACATGCTCGGCCACTCCAGATTACACAGTAAGTTATTGAAGGGTTGGTAGCGTTACCGGGCTCGAACCCGGACTCTCCGCCTTATAGGGCGGCGTGTTAACCAGTTACACCATAACGCCATCGTCGTGCATTCCAACATTGCGCCATCTTCGCGCAACCCTACATGGCACATACTTCACGCGCAGGAGGATGATTTCTCCAGGGCAGGTTCAACTATACCAGCCGCCGCCGCGGGCTCAACCGGAGTCAGGCCAGATTGGTCTGAACAATCCTCTCCATTCCCTCGGGGGCTAAAGCCCGATTGATTTGCGACGCCTTCGGCGGGACTAGAGTCCCGCCCTTTCAAAACGTGAAGCGAATCACCCTTTCAAAACTGCTTGAGCAGCGATCTTTCAAAGCCAGGACTTATGCAGCGCCCATTTACAGGCCGAGCTTCTTGACCTCGTCGTTGTAGTACTTGCGGTAGAGGATGTCCCACTCCTGGGAACCTTCGACGATGATCTTGCGCTGGGAGGCGATCTTGAGCCGCGCGCTGGCGTCGAGTTTGGTCTCCTCGGCGAGAGTTTTTCGACGCCTTGCGGGCCTCCTGGCGGATGGTGTTGCGGTCCCCAGAAGTCGCACTCGTCGATCTCGGCCAGCGTGTCGGCGATGGTGTGGGCCAGCTTGTTCACCTTGTCGTCAGAGATCCTCACAGCACCGCCTTGTACTTGCGCGCCAGTTCGTTCTTCACCTTTTTGAACATCTCCTGATAGTTGGCACCGGTGCGCAGCATGTCTGCCTGGAATGCCTCTAGGATGACGCGGACCTCGTCGTTGATGCGGTCTTCCAGCGACAGTTCTTCGATCATCGCCGCGGTCACGCGCTCGTTCAAGACGGCTGCCTTCGCCGTCCCGATCACTTTGGCATCGACCAGATGCTTCACCGTCTGGCGCGCCAGATACCCAACATAATCTCTGGAGAAAATCATCGCTTCGCTCCAGAATACACCAGCGCGCGGTTGGGTTGGCGGAACGGTTTCTTGCATTCATACATGGCAGACGCTGAGCGAATTGCCTTTTGTTCGTCGTCTATTCGCTATACGTTCTCCCCCCCCACCCCCCCCCTCCCCCCCCCCCGGGTATCTTGCGCGGAACTTGTTTTGTATCAATAGGCTGGCGGAAGCCAGTGCCGCCAAAGTGGTCATTACAGCTACTTTACGTCTAAAGTGCCTGTTATGAATCGTATCTGCCGCGTTGACGGTGCGGTGGGGAAAGGTTCGCGCTGCCCGGTGAATTCGATCCATATGTTAATTGTATCAAGCGGAGCATAACTACTATGCCAACTATTTTTCTGAGGGAAGTGGTTTAGTTGGAGTTGGTTAGGGGGATTTTTGGGGTTCGAGGGGCTTGACAAGGGGAATTGCTGGGGTTTTTGAGGAAAGAAAATGCGGGGGTCCCTCCACTCCGGTCGGGATGACGAAGTGGGTGGGTGGTACGGAAGAGAACAGACAACGGCAAAGGCGGAGCTTTTGTGGAAGAAAGGGGTGGAGGGTTGAGGTGGGACGGAGTTCGCCGGGGTCCTTCGCGCTCGAAAGACGCGCAAGGATGACAGCAGAAACAAGCAACGGCAAAGAACAGGCAACGACGAAATGCGGGGGGCCCTCCACTGACCACCCCAACGAGCAAGTTCGCTCGTCGGGGACCCCGGTTGCGGCGGAAAAGTACGCCGCCTCCGGTCGGGATGACGGTCGTTTTGCGTTGCTCCGGTCGGGATGACGGCAGTTGTTATTGTGCGCTCAGGATGACAAGCAAGAACGAACAACAGCGGGAGCAAACCTTATTCTGTACTCATCATTCTGTACTCATCGTATTCTGTAGTTCAAGGACAAGCTCGTATTTTGTAGTTCAAGGACAAGCCGAATGACGACACGCATGCGAAACCGCAAGAAGCCGGAACCGGAGAAGAAGAGCGCGCCGATGGCGATGGGGCCAATGATCGGGCTGATGGCGGTGTGTCTGGTGGCGATGGCTTGCATGTACTGGTGGACCAGCCGGCACGCGGCGAAGCCTGCTTCCCTTCCCGCTGCGCCTGCTTCGGTTCCCGCCACGCCCACGTTTACGGCGAAGCACATCTACAGCGAGACGGCCAATCCGTCTGACGAGATTGCCGCCGCGCTGACGCAGGCGAAGCGCGAGCACAAGCGGGTGATGGTGGACTTTGGCGGGGACTGGTGCGGCGACTGCCAGGCGCTGGACATCTACCTGCATCAGGCGCCCAACGACGCGCTGCTGGAGACGAACTTTGTGCTGGTGCATGTGTGGATCGGGCACATGGACGCCAACCTGGACGTGGCCAAACGGTATGGAGTGCCGATCACGAAGGGCGTTCCCGCGCTGGCCGTACTGGATGCCAGCGGGACGGTCGTCCACGCGCAGAAGGCGGGCGAGTTTGAAGACATGCGGCACATGGAGTCCGGCTCGGTGACCGAGTTCCTGGAAAGGTGGAAGGGCTGACAGCGCTAGGGCCACGTTCGCGGCGGGCGCGCGTGCTGCGGCTGTTGCGCTGGTACGCGGTGGTGGCGCGGGCGCTGCACCGGACCGTGCTGAGCGTGCTGGAGCACGACTGCCTGAACATTGCCCAGTCCACCGCATATTCGGCCATTGTGGCGCTGTTTCCCGCACTGATTGTGGCTGCGGCGGTGATCGGGCTGCTGCCGGACACGGCCCCGGTGCGCTTGCAGATTGCGGAGTTCTTCGACCGCGTGCTGCCGGGCGGGGTGAGCGCGCTGCTGGATGCGGCGTTTGAGAATGCGCCGAAGCACACCCACTCGTTGCGCGCTCTGGTGTCTGCCGGGGTGGTGAGCTTTGCGGGCGCGTCGAACGTGATTGCAACGCTGATGGAGGGGCTGCGGCGTGCGCGCGGGCTGCCACGCGATTGCTGGAGCTTCTGGCAACGGCGGAGGCGGTCGTTCGAACTGGTACCGCTGTCGCTGGTTCCGCTGACCATCGCGAGCCTGCTGGTGGTCTTCGGCCATGAGGTGAGCCAGTGGCTGGTGGCAAGCATCGGGCCGCAGGCGCGCGCGCCGATCTACGCGGCGACGCTGCTGCTGCGCTGGACGGTTGCGGTGGGCGCAAGCGTGGGTCTGATCGCGCTGCTGTATCACATGGGAGCGCCGGAGAAGCGCGGCGGGCAATTCTCCAGCGCGAGTATTGGAGCGGCCAAGCCGGAGGCGCGGGAGTGGTGGTGGACGAGCCTGCCGGGAGCGGTGCTGGCGACAGGGCTGTGGTTCCCGGCGACGCTGATCTTCGGCTGGTACGTGACTCGGTTCACCAACTACTCGGAGGTGTATGGGCCGCTGGGCGCGGGCATCGCGCTGCTGTTCTGGCTGTACATCATATCGCTGAGCGTGCTGGCCGGGGCGGAGTTCAACGTGCATTTCAACGCGCAGATGGAGGCGCACTTCGGCGGTGCGGGGACGCACGGCAAGGGATGAAGTTCAGTAGTGACCTAATATTGTGTTGCTAGGTCTGTTTCGACTTCCGCTCTTCACTCTGAGTTTTTTTTCCGTAGATGTAAACACTGACGAGAGAAGATAGCCCAGTGAAGAAGACTCCAAAGCCTTCTAAACTCTTGCCCACATACACAAGGAAAAGGCCTCCTCCGATAGCTACGAGTCCTAATATAAAGGCACTGATAGCCCCGAATATCTGAGCGAAAGAGTTTGATCGAATAACTCTGGATTCAATACTTTGGCGATGTTTGGCTTGGGATTCGAACTGCGTAAAAATGCGCTCAGCACCACCAGGAACAATCCGATCGTAATGCTCCAGCACCTCAGGATGTGGTAGCGGCCCAGAGTATGTGTATTGAATGCCTGTAATGGCTTGACGGGCTGTTTGCTTGATTTGGGTCTTGCTCAGCCCGTTACGTGCCACGTTCACGCCTCACTATTTATCTGTGTTGTCGATAACCGCATGCATATCTGATCCCACAGCCGCCCAGTCGCCTTGCAAGGCACGCATATCGGCATCATCTTCTGATCGACTACGATTGTAATCATCGAAGGTGCCTCCGAGGTCAAGTACACGCGCAGCCCCGCTCGCGAATGACGGACGCGCAAACAGCATGTCCGTACCAATCCAATTCAACTTTGTACCCATAACTTCCTCGCTGCCATATTGGATGGCGCATATCGGTTGGACGGCTCAAGGTCTATTAAAGTTGACCACATGCCCGCTCTTTGGGGTAAAGAGTTCCGCTGTTTGGCGGATTCCATAATGCCTGCAATTATGCCATAGCCTATAAAAATTGTATCAGAAATGGAACAATCTTCCGAAAACTGCGGTAATCAGTATCGCTTACCCTATCGTCAGTTCTCCGCCAAGACATAAGCCGCGAGGAGCTTTCCAGGTATCCAAACTTGGTTTGTGACACCACTCTCCATAGCTGGCCTCACGCGCAATGATTTGTGAATCCTCACAAAGTTGCAGAGCTCAACCCATAGAAAATACGCGGCTTGTAGGGTTTCTCACTTCTTACTGAATGTATCGCTTGGGCAGGGTCTTCATTGAGGTTGGTAGAATGGAAGTGAATCGCGCAAAATCATAGATTGACGTTTGCTGAGGCATCTTCAGTCAGCCACAACGGGTCCAATGGGCCAGTAAAAGGAACCCGAAATCGAGCTTATGGAAACTGCAAACCGAATGGATGGGTCACGCACGATGACGGGCCGGAGCGGCTTGCTGGCCGGGCTGGACCATACGCGGCGGGCCAAGATCGTGTCCACGCTGGGGCCGTCGTGCTGCACGGCGGATGTCTTCCGCGAACTGGTGCGGGCGGGCGCGGACGTGGCGCGGCTGAACTTCTCCCACGGGACGCACGAGGGCAAGGGCGAGCTGATCCGCATGGTGCGGGCTGTTTCGGTGGAGTTGCACAAGCCGATCTGCATTCTGGCCGATCTGCAGGGGCCGAAGATCCGCACCGGAAGGCTGAAGGACCATGAGCCGGTGCAACTGGAGGCGGGCAAGCTGCTGACGATTACACCGCGCGATGTGGAGGGGACGGCCGCGGTGGTGGGGACGACCTTCAAGACGCTGGCGGATAACCTGGAGCGGAGGTCGCGCATTCTGCTGTCGGACGGACTGATCGAGCTGCGGGTGGTGCGGATCGCGGGCGCGGACGTGGTCTGCGAGATCGTCAACGGGGGCTTGCTGGGCGAGAACAAGGGGATCAACCTGCCGGGAATCCCGGTGAAGGTTCCGTCGCTGACGAAGAAGGACGAGGAGGACCTGGAGTTTGCGGTGGGCGCGGGAGTGGATGCGATTGCCGTCTCGTTTGTGCGCACCGCCGACGACGTGCGCCATGTGCGGCGGCGGCTGGAGGCGCTGAACTCCGACGCGTGGATCATCGCCAAGCTGGAGAAGCCGCAGGCGATCGAGCACCTGGACTCGATCCTGGATGCAGCCAACGGGATCATGGTGGCGCGCGGCGACCTGGGCGTGGAGGTTCCGCCGGAGAAGGTGCCGGCGATCCAGAAGCACATCATCCGGAGGGCTGCGGAGTATCGCAAGCCGGTGATTACGGCGACGCAGATGCTGGAGTCGATGATCGAAAACCCGCGGCCCACGCGGGCGGAGGCTTCAGACGTGGCGAACGCGATCTACGACGGGACGGACGCGGTGATGCTATCGGGCGAGACCGCCATGGGCAAGTACCCGGTGGAGACGGTGGCCATGATGGCCAAGATCGTGGCGGAGACAGAACGCCAGATCCGGCTGGACCCGCCGCAGCGTCAGAGGCCGCAGCAGGCCACGCGGCTGTCGGTGGCGGAGACGATCTGCGAGTGCATGGCTCACTCGGCCGAGGACCTGGATCTGGCAGCGATCGCCATCTTCACCGAAACGGGATCGACGGCGCGGCTGCTGTCGAAGTACCGGGCTGCGCCGCCGATCTACGCGCTCTCTCCGCACAAGAAGATCGTCCGCCGCGCGGCGCTGCTGTGGGGGACCACCCGATCCTGTGCGCGCATGCGCACGATACCGACAGGCTGGTGACGATCGCCGAGGAGATTCTGGAACGGCAGGCGGGCGTGGAGCCCGGGCAGATAGTGGGGATCGTGGCGGGCACGCGGACGCGCACCGGGGCGACGAACTTCATGCGGCTGCATACGATCGGCGACCGCGGGGCGACGAGCGCGGTCGTGGCGAAGAAGAAGACGGAGCGGTAACGGAGCGCACCGCGCTGAAAGACTTCGACAACCGCGCCGGCGTGGCAACAGTACAATCGGGGGATGGGACGCATACGGGTACTCTCCGACCAGGTGGCCAACCAGATTGCGGCCGGCGAGGTGGTGGAACGGCCTGCGTCTGTGGTCAAGGAGCTGCTGGAGAACTCGCTGGACGCGGGGGCGACGCGGATTCGCATCGAGGTGGAGGGCGGCGGGCGCAAGCTGATCCGCATTGTGGACGATGGGCAGGGCATGGTGCGCGACGACGCGCTGCTGGCCTTCGAGCGCCACGCCACGTCGAAGCTGCACAGCTCCGACGACCTGCTGGCGATCCGCACGCTGGGATTCCGCGGCGAGGCGCTGCCGTCGATTGCCAGCGTCTCGCGGCTGACGCTGGAGACGCGCGCAGCGGAAGACGATGCGGGGACGACGGTGGAGATTGCGGGCGGAAAGATCGTGCGCGTGGAGGACGCGGGGCTGCCCGTGGGGACGACCATCGCGGTGCGCGATCTTTTTTACAACACACCGGCGCGGCGCAAGTTTTTGAAGTCGGAGCAGACCGAGCTGGGACACATTGCGGCGCTGGTGACACACTACGCGCTGGCGCATCCGGAGCGGCACTTCGAGCTGCACTCGGCAACTCAGGCCCTTCTCGTCGCACCATCCGTAGCGACGAGCGGCGACCGGCTCTTCCAGATCTTCGGGCGCGAGACGGCGGAGTTGATGCTGCCCACGGCGGCGGAGATCGACTTTGCGCACGCGGGGCTGCCGGAGCCTCCACCGTGGAAGCGCGAGGCGGACTACGCGCCGCAGGAGCCGGGATTTCTGCGGCTCTCGGGATTCGTCTCCAAGCCGGAGTTGCAGAAGCTGAACCGCAACTCGGTGTACGTCTTCGTCAACCAGCGGCTGGTGCGCGACCGCGTGGTGCTGCACGCGCTGGCCGAGGCGTATCGCAACATCATTCCGCCGACCTCGTTCCCGGTCGTCCTGCTCTTCCTCGAAATGCCGCCGCAGGAGGTGGATGTGAACGTGCATCCGGCCAAGACCGAGGTGCGCTTCCGGCAATCCAGCTTTGTGCATGACTTCATCCGCGACTCGGTGCGGACGACGCTGATGACGGCGCGTCCGGCGGCCAGCTTCGCCACGGCGCTGGGCGAGCTGCATGGAGGCGTGGCACAGGCAAGCTCGTCGCTGCTGCTGGATGTAAGCCCGATGCCGGGCGCGCCTGAGGATGTGGTCTTCGGGCCGCGCGAGATTGTTGAGTCGGAGGGTGCGCCGTCGGCGGACGATGTGGATTCATTTATGCTGCGCGCGCCGATTGTGCCGCCGTCCGCGGGACGGTTTGCGTTCAGCGACCAGGGCATTGCGGTGGGATACGAGGCGGAGGAGAGCGCGGCGGGCGGGGGATCGTCGTGCGGAAGTGAGGGCGCGTACGTTGGAGGAGCTGACGCGAGTGGAACCGACGCGAGTGGCGTGGACGCGGCTGTGGAGGGTTCAGGTTCGGTTGCGGATGGGACGCTGAACGCGCTGGGCACGCTGAAGCCGCTGGGGCAGTTGCGCGACTCGTTCATTCTGGCCGCCAACGACGAGGGGCTGTGGATCATCGACCAGCATGTGGCGCACGAGCGTGTGCTCTTCGAGAAGATACTGCGCGCGCGAGAGGTGGAGCAGGTGCAGCGGCAGCGGCTGTTGATGCCTCTGCTGGTCGATCTGCTGCCGTCGCAGATGGTGTCGTTCGCGGCGATTGCGCGCGAGCTGGACTTGAACGGATTTGAGGCGGAGCCGTTCGGCCCGCGCACGCTGGCGATCAAAGCAGCGCCGGTCGGCCTGGAGGGACGCGAACTGGAGCGGATGCTGGAGGAGGTGCTGGCCGTGCCGGAGAAGGAACAGCAGGCGGAGAACGCCGAGGCGCGGCGGCGGCGGATTGCGGCGTCGATTGCCTGCCATGCGGCGATCAAGATCAATATGCCGCTGGAGCCGAAAAAAATCGCATGGCTGCTGGCTGAGTTGGCCAAGACGGAGCATCCGATGAGTTGTCCGCATGGCAGGCCCATCGCGCTGCGATATTCTCATAAGGACATACAGCGCGCCTTCCAACGCATTTAGAATGGAAGCAGAGAAGGTTTATCGCAGCAAGAACATGCAAAAGAAAATGCGGGGATTCTTCGCTACGCTCAGAATGACAACTCCTGTAGGGATTCGCTCAGAATGACAACTTCTGTGGCGCTTCGCACAGAATGACGACTTCATGTAGTGATTCGCCCAGAATGACAACTTTTGTAACGATTCGCTAAGAATGACGGCGTTTTGCATCGTTCTTGACGCAATCCCGCACTTTGCTCTTTGAAAATTGTCCGCAACCGGCCCGAACTTCGGCCCGAACCCCAGGAAACTCTCCGACGCATGCGCGAAGGATTGCTGCTGCGCCGCCTTTACACCGAAACGAGCGCGCCGCCCAGCAGGAAGGCAACAACCATTTTGAACAGCCCGAGCAATCCGAGCAGCCACGAAACCACGCAACCCAGGCGATCCCGACCGCCGCGCAGCTGCAGAGACGCGCCTGAGGCAGTGGCACCAGCAGGGCGAGGCGCTGCTGACGATGGAGAACCTGCGCAGTTGGATCAATACCGCGGGGCTGGTTCTGTTTGTGCCGCGTCCTCAGATCGTTGCGCCCGCTCCGTCGCTGGTGGAGGCGGTGCTGGGCGCGCCGACGCCAACCCCCACAATCGAGCAGACCACCGAAGCACGCAGCCTGCTGGCGCGGCTGGTGGCGGAGGGACTCGCCGTTCCGCTGAACCTGCTGGGCGCGGGCGCGGGGACGGTCCATGCGGGCGCGCCGGGCGATACGCCGGACTTTGTCGCATCGACGGCGGTTTTCTCGTACGTCTTCACACTGCGCGGAGACAAGGCGTGGAAGCAGCCGCCGGTGACATCGGGCGCGTTCAAGGTGTCGCCGCTGGCGTTGGCGACGCATGAGGCGCTCTCGCAGCGCGGGCCGCTCTCTGCATACGATTTGACCACCGAGGTCGGCAAGGAAGTCACCGAGGCGGCCGTTCTGCGCGCTCTCGGCGAGCTTTGGACGCACTTGCGCGTGCTTCCGCTGGCCCAGCCCGACGGAGCGGCAACGCTGTGGGAGTTGAGCGGCGCGCGCTTCACCAAGCAGATGAAGGCGGGAGCGAATGCGGGACAGCCGTCGGCGCTCTCGGCGCTGATCTCGCTCTACCTGGGCCAGGCTGTGGTTGCGAGCGAAGATGAGATCGAGAGCTTTCTGTCTCCGCTGGCCTCGCGCTCGCGCATCCGCGACGTGATCCATGCGCTGCTGTCGGCTCGGCAACTGGAGACGGTGGCTGTCGAGGGACGCACCATGCTGCACGTCGCGGGAGAGTTGCCGGCGTTCCTTGCGCCGGAGGCGGCGACGGTCGAGGGTGAAGCACAAGCGGCAGATGTTGTTGCGGGCGAGGGTGCGGTCGAAGCGGACACCGCCGCCGACGCGGAGGTCGCAGTCGAAGGCGCGCCGCGGATTACGAAATATATTCCCAAGCCGCGCAAGATTGGGACGGGGTATCTGGCCAAGGCGAAGCCGTCAAACGTAGGCGCAAAGCCTGGCCCGTATGAACGCGGGACAAAGACTGGGTTCGGCGCGAAGACGGGGTTCAAGGCTGGATTCAAACCGCGTGCAGGCGCGGGGCCAGCGCCCGACCGCGAGCGGAGGCCCTTCAGCAAGACAGCCGCTGGATCCGACAAGACGGCGGGCTTCAAAAAAACGGTTGGCTTCGACAAGCCGTGGGAGGAAGAGAAGCGGCGCAGGCTGGCGGCTGCGGCAAGGCCGTCGGAGGTTCCGGCGGAGTTCGACGGCTCGCAGGTCGATCTGGCCGCATCGGGAGCAGCGGGAGAAGCCGCTCGACCGGTGCAGCCCCGCGAGCCGCGCGTTGCCAGGCCGGGCTTCACCAAGCCACGCGAGTACAAACCGCGTGAGTACAAGCCGCGCAGCGCGGAGAGCGATGGGCGTCCGCCGCGCAAGACGTTCAGCAAGCCGGGAACCTTCGGGCGCAAGCGGGAGGGATTCGGCGAGCGGCCTGCGTCTGGCAGCCCACGCGCGCCGGGCTCCTACGCACCCCGTCCATCGGGCGGACCGGGTTTCAGCGGCAAGCCGCGATTCTCCAAATCCAGATCCTCTTCCAATTCCAATTCCGAAGACAAGTTTGCCGGCAAACCATTCGCGGGCAAGCCGAGAGATGGCGGCGAACGAGGCTCCGGCACGGAGAGCGGCAAGCGCGTCTATCGCAAGTTCGATGCGCCGCGCGAACGCACTGCTCGACCGTTCTCGTCAGACCGGCCCGCACGGCCATTCTCGCCTGATCGCCCCGCACGGTCCACTTACTCAGACCGGACTGCGCGGCCAGCGCGCGCGGAGGGGGGCGGTGGATTTGCCGGAAAGCCGGCTGGAGAGTTTGCGCCGCGCAAGTTTGCAGGCAAGCCATTCGGCAAGCCGGGGGGATTTGCGGGGAAGAAGCCGTTTGGCAGGTCTGCGGGCAAGCCGGGCGCGGCGTTCCCCGGCAAACCCAGCAGCACCTTCGCCAAGTTTGCGGGCAACAAGAAGCCCTTCGGCAAGCGGGCGCCCGCACGCAAGTTCAAACCCGGAAAGGATGAGTCCGCCTGATGCGCCTCCAACCCAAGCCCACGGAAGCAGCCGCTCCCATGCACGACGAAGCACCCAGCGGCCCGCGCCGTCCTGTGATTGCCATCGACGGCCCGGCCGGCGCCGGAAAGAGCACGCTGGCGGCGCATCTGGCGCGTCGTTTCGGTTTCCTCAACATCGAGACCGGCGCGATGTACCGCGCGCTGGCACTGAAGGCGATCGAAAGCGACTATTCGTTCGATGAGGAGGGGCCGCTGCTGGCGCTGGCCGAGGCGACCCGCATCCAACTGGAGCCGCACCTGGATGGCAACCGCGTCCGGCTGGACGGCATGGACGTCTCGCAACGCATTCGCGATGCGGATGTCACGTCGGCGGCGTCGCAGGTCTCCATTCATCCCAACATTCGCGCGTGGATGGTCCAACAACAGCGAGTGCTGGGGGCCAAGGGCGGCGTGGTGATGGAGGGGCGCGACATCGGGACGGCGGTCTTTCCCGACGCCGATGTGAAGATATTTCTGGACGCCGCGCCGGAGGTCCGCGGCAACCGGCGCTTCCGCCAGGCCGCTCCCATCGAGCAGACCACAGCGCGCCAGACCGAGTCTCGCCAGGAGCCTGCGCCGGAGACCGCCGCGCAGCATCTCGCGACCGAGCAGGCGATTGTGGAGGAGATGCGCGAGCGCGACCGGCGCGACCGCAGCCGGGCCGAATCGCCGCTGCGCCCAGCCGTGGACGCTGTGATTCTGGACTCGACCGCGATGAATCTGGAAGAGGTGCTGGCGCGGGCGGAGGAGATCGTCCGCAGCCACCTGCCGCCGGCCTGACGCGGTCCTGACGCTGGGGTTGCCGGATTTGCTGATGCGGTTCTACCGAGGTCTTCCATGCGGCAGAGGAACTGGCGCTGTCATTGCCGGCAGGAGCTTTAGCCGGTTGCTGAGCATTGCAAATAAAATAGTTACAAATTTTCTCGCATTATTTGTTGCAATGTGTGCTAACCTTCAAACATCGTTCGAATCAGATTGGTTTCAACGACGCTTGTATGATCTCGATCCCCGATTTGGATCTTGCGGCAAATTCATTTGTACTAAGGAAAGAAACAACATGGAACAGGGAACAGTGAAGTGGTTTAACGATGCCAAGGGGTTTGGCTTCATCAGCCGTCAGAACGGCGAGGACGTGTTTGTTCACTACTCGGCGATCAATTCGAACGGTTTCAAGAGCCTTCAAGAAGGTCAGGCAGTGCAGTTCAACGTAGTCAAGGGGCCCAAGGGCTGGCAGGCGTCTGACGTTCAGCCTCTCTAGTCTTTGGTACAGACTCTAGTACTTAGCTGCATTCTATAGCCGTACCAACGGCTAAACAAAGATTTGCGGGAGGGATGGCTGCGGCTGTCCCTTTTCGTCGTTTAACGGCAGCAAGTCAGCGAATTAGTAAGTCAGCGAGTTAGTGAGTTGGCGGCAGGCTCAGGGCTGGGGTTGGTTTGGCTCGGCAGCTTGTGGAGAGCTGGGAACCTCGGCTACACCGGGAAGAATTGTCGAGCTTGCGCGAAACTTGCGGTAGTCCGACTCATGCTCGTCGATCGCGCCGCTGTGATTGAAGAAGAGGGCGATGCGCGCTGAACCGCGTCCGCTGAACGACGCAGGCAGCCATACCTCGCCGTTGACCTTGGTCCACTCCGATTGGAACGATGCGCCTTTGTGGACATCGGCGAGCAGACCGCCGGCAACTTTGTAATCCTGAAAAAAATGGGCTTCTATGCGCACCAGTGCGTGGTCCTGCTCGTCCACCCAGACGGTTCCCGCGAGATTGCGGATGGCCCCTTCCATTACATTGCGAGACTTTGCGTGAGGATCGCCTGCGTAGTCGATGGCGATAGTGTCGCGACCGTGCAGTTGCAGCCGGCGGGGATTGGAGAACGTGCCCAGTTCGAGAAAGCGCGCAAAGGTTATCTCATCGGAATCCTGCTTCTTCGGTGGCGGCTCGCCGGCGGCGATCTTTTCGCTACGCTCCCTGGCCTCCGCGATGCGTTGGTCGATGCGTTCATTCTGCTTCTTCAATTCGTCGGTGGATAGAGGTTTGCCATCGCGCGATAGCAGCTTGTTGAAACATGCGACGTTGACACAGAAGAACTGCCTCTCGACGGTTGTGGTCTTTTTCACGGCCCCGTGAGAATCAAGGTCCTGCTCCGTGCTGATCGTGCGATAGATGTATTGCTTGATCGTCTTCCGCGAGGCCTTCTCTTGCGCCTCCACCTGCACCATCAGCGAGTTGATCTCGGGCAATGGCCGTTCGCTGGCACTCCCAATCGCAGGTTGCGGCCTGGCAGCGTGGAGCGACTGGGATGTGGGTGCGGTCTGATCTGAGGCTGGCGTTTGCGCCTGCGCGTTGCATAAGCCGCAGTCCAAGAGGAACGTCGATAGAGCCAATTGCAAGAGAACCCGGGTTCTAATCGTTCTGGGACGCAAGTCCATGAAATAACTATACGGGCCGAGCATGGCTGCTGTTCCCTGCGCCCGAGTCTGCATTGCAGAGTCTGGCATCTAAAGGATGACAGAGGAGACGGAATGGCCGGCAGTTCACAGATTCAACCACACGCCGCGACGGCGGAAACAGCTACGAATCATTCAGAGCAGCGCGAGGCGATCTTCGACGTCTTCCGCCGCTGGGGCTACATGCAATCGTGGCTCGACCCGCTGGGGCAGTACCTGCCGCCGGAGCCGTTTCCCGTGCCCATGCCGACGGGCCCCATCGCCGACGAAGCACGCGAGTTCTACAGCAAGACCTTCGGCATCGAGTTCATGCACATCGCAAGTCAGGCCCAGCGGCAGTGGCTGGCCGAGCAGGTGGAGCAGCCGGCGCGCTACCCGGACCAGCCGCATGTTCTCTCTCTGCTGATCCGCGCGGACATCTTCGAGCAAACCATCCAGTCGCGCTATCTGGGCACCAAGCGATTTTCTCTGGAAGGCCTGACTGTCCTGATTCCCTTCCTCGACGAGGTTCTGCGGGTGAGCTATCTGGCCGGAGTGACCAGGGCGCTGATTGCGATGAGCCATCGCGGGCGGCTGAATGTGATGACCAACATCATCGGCCGCGCGCCCGCGGAGATCTTCGCCGAGTTCGAGGATGTGGACCCGCGCAGCGTACTGGGCGGGGGCGACGTGAAGTACCATATCGGCGCGACCGGCGAGTACCAGGCCGAGGACGGCGGCGCGATTGAGCTGCACCTGGTCTCCAACCCGAGCCATCTGGAGGCGGTCGATCCGGTGTTGCTGGGGCGGGCGCGCGCGCGGCAGGCGCGGCTGGGCGAGGATGGAGCGCAGCGCGTGCTGCCGATCATGGTCCACGGCGATGCGGCGTTCGCCGGCCAGGGCATCGTCGCCGAAAGCCTTGTCCTCGGCTCGCTGCCGGGCTACGACGTGGGCGGGACGGTGCATGTGATCGTCAACAACCTGCTTGGATTTACCGCGCTGCCCGAGGAGGGAAATGCCTCGCGCTACTCGAGCGACCTGGCCAAGCGGCTGCCGATTCCCATCTTCCATGTGAATGCGGAGGACCCCGACGCGGTGGTTCGCGTGGCGGCCATTGCGGCGGAGTTCCGCCACCGCTTCCACAGCGATGTGCTGGTGGACCTCATCGGCTACCGGCGGCACGGCCACAGCGAGGTGGACGATCCGACGGTGACGCAGCCGCTGCGCTACGCAAAGATCAAGGACCGGCCCTGCCTCTACCAGCTCTACGCCGAGCAGATGCGGGTCGATCCTGCCAAAGAAGTGGGGCAGGTGCGGGAGGAGTTTCTGGCCGACCAGAAGACAGCGAGCCTTGCCAGGAAAAAGCCGCGGTTGGCGCAGATGCCGAGCTACTGGAGTGCATACAAGGGCGGGCCATTCCTGGCGGAGTACGACGTGCTGACCGGCCTCGCGCCCGATCGCATAGCCGACCTGTGCCAGCGCATGACACGCGAGCCCGAAGGCTTCCACGTTCATCCCAAGGTCGAGAAGCTCTACGAGCAGCGGGTGAAGATGGGCGCGGACGAAGTGGCCTTCGACTACGGCGCGGCGGAGCTTCTGGCGTTCGCTTCCCTGCTCGACGACGGCACACCGGTGCGGTTGAGCGGGCAGGACTCGCAGCGCGGAACGTTCAGCCAGCGCCACGCCGTGCTGGTAGACATCGAGAATGAGCAGCGCTATTTTCCGCTGCAACATCTCAGCCCGGAGCAGGCGCGCTTCGAGGTCTACAACTCGATGCTGTCGGAGGCCGCGGTGCTGGGCTTCGAGTACGGCTACTCGCGCGACAGCCCGGAGACGCTGGTGCTGTGGGAGGCGCAGTTCGGCGACTTCGCCAACGGCGCGCAGATCATCATCGACCAGTTCATCGCGGCGGGCGAGGCCAAGTGGAACCTGCTCAGCGGGCTGGTGCTGCTGCTGCCGCACGGCTACGAGGGACAGGGGCCGGAGCACTCCAGCGCGCGCGTGGAGCGCTACCTGCAGCTCGCGGCGGGCGACAACATCCAGATCTGCCAGCCGTCGAACGCAGCGCAGTACTTCCATCTGCTGCGGCGGCAGGCGATGCGCGCGTGGCGCAAGCCGCTGGTGGTGTTTACGCCGAAGAGCATGTTGCGCAACGCGGACGCGGCTTCGCCGCTCGCGGAATTTTCCGCGCCGCATTATCTCAATGTGATTCCCGACAGCTCGGTGCGCGAGCCGCGGCGTCTGCTGGTCTGCTCGGGCAAGATCGGCCATACTTTGCGCGAGGAGCGCGAAAAACGCAAGGACAGCTCCGTCGCAATTATCTTTCTCGAACAGCTCTACCCGTGGCCCGAGGAAGAGATGCAGGCCGCGCTCGACCAGCATCCCCGCGCCAGCGAGATTGTGTGGGTGCAGGAGGAGCCGGCCAACATGGGCGCGCTGACTTATGTATTGCCGCATCTGCGCCGCATGAGTGCGGACCGCGCCGTGCTCAGCGTGAAGCGGAGCGCAAGCGCAAGCCCCGCCACCGGCTCCGCCAAAGCACACGCGCTGGAAGAGAAGACGCTGGTAGACATCGCATTCGGTGCGTAAAGCGGATTCGCTGTATTCGAGAAGCGCGCTATTGGGCTTTCTTCACCTGCTCCGTCACCCAGTCGGTCCAGATGGCTTCGCCGATGGGGCAGGCCAGCGGCGCGCCGTCGAGGACAGCGGCGACGAAGTTCTCCACAGCCGGGTAATGGACGTTGGCGTTGGCGGGGAGCTGCTCCTCGGTCAAGCTGCCATCGCTCGCGAGCAGGCGAAGCGCGGGGCCGTTGAGCGGGTCGAGGCTGATCTCGCCCTCGCTGCCGATGACGCGGAACTGGTCGCGTGGCATGCGCGAGTTCCAGCGCACGTCGATGACGGCGTGAATGCCGCCCGCGTACTCGATCAGCGTGGTGGCCGAGTCCTCCACAGCCAGCTGATGCACGGCGTTCGAGAGCAGGCCGGTGGCGCGCAGCGGCCGGCCAAACAAAAAATTGCATGCGTCGATGCGGTGCGAGCCAACGTCGTAGAGCGGGCCTCCGCCGGCGATGGCGGGGTCCTTCAGCCAGGCGCGGTCGGGGCTCTCCAGCCATCCGTGGTAGTTCGCCTCCACTAATACCGGCTGGCCGATGGCGCCCTCACTGATGAGCTGGCGAGCGCGAAGCAGCTTGGGATATAGCCGCCGGTAGTACGCAATGCCCAGCAGCCGACCCGATTGGCGCGCGGCCTCTGCCATGGATTCTGCCTGGGCAAAGTCGAGCGCGACGGGCTTCTCGCAGAGCACATGCTTGCCCGCGCGAAGGCTGGCGATGGTGTGTCCGGCGTGCAGCGCAACGGGCGAGGCGACGTAGACGGCGTCGATCGCAGGATCGCGCAGGGCGTCGCTGAGATCGGTGTAGACGAGCGCGCCGGGATAGGCCGCAGCCTTGGCGGGCGAGCGCGTCAGCAGGGCGTAGAGTCGGCTGCGCGGCTGGGCAAGTACAGCGGGCAGAACGCGCTTTCGGGTTATGTCTCCGACGCCGATGACCAGCCAGTTGAGCATGTTTCTACCCTTTCATTGCAGGCGATGTAGTGTATTGATGCGCGGAGCGAGGTACTGGGTTCGAATTGCGGTCCCTATCGAGCGATTGCCGGCCTGCACGCTTCGAATCCGCGCCTCAACGCTTCTCCGCGGCCTCGACTAGCTTCTCCACGCGCTTCTGGCGCGCCTCCGGCGTCTGGTAGTAGAAGACCGCAAGCAACTCGCCGCGCCGTTGCGTTGCAGTCATGCGGGCCCATCCCGCGCGCGCCCTGGGATTCGCGCGAAACGCCGCTTCGATGACCGGCGGAAGCTCGCGCTCGCCCTCCATCGTAGCCAGTAGCCGTTCCGCCATCTGCTCGGTGCGTCGCATGCGCGTTGCTTCGCTCTTGGGCTCCATCACCCACTTGCCGATTTCGCGTCGCATATACTCCGTCAGCTCGCTATACCATTCATGCAGCCCCGGCTCTTCATCCAGCAGCACGGCCAGCTCGTCGGGCAACTCCGCCTCGCGCGGGTCAAGGTCCGGCTGCAGATGGAACTCGGCAGCGTCTCCCAGGCCCACTCCAGCGCCCGCCTGCATCTTGCGGTTCACCAGCAGATGGAAGCCTCCGCGCGCATCGGGAAACAACGAAGTGCGAAACGCGAAGCCGTTGACCGTGCCGCGCACCCGCAGCCGCACCATCGGCTTCCCTGATACGGCCTGCAACTCCGCCAGAGTGAACGGCACGCGGGCGATGGTCCAGCCCAGCGCACGGCTTCCCTTCTCCAGCACCGCCTGAAAACGCTTTGCACGGTTCGCCACAGATGCCTCCCGACCCATTATCGTACCTCCGCGACGTTCCGCTGACGGTAGCGATAAACTCATAGGCATCGCCACCTACTCCAATTCGCGCGTCTTTCTCTCCGCTGGCGAGGCCTCGGGCGACCACTACGGCGCGGGGATTATTGCGGAGCTGCGCGCGCGACTTGTCGGCGCGACGTTCACCGGACTGGGCGGCACAGCGATGGCCAACGCAGGACAGGAGCGCATCGTGCGCGCCGAGGATGTGGCGCACATGGGCTTCACCGAGGTGCTGCGCCACGCGCCGTACATCTACGCGCAGTATCGCAAGCTGGTGGCGTCGATCCAGCGCAATAGGCCGGACGTTGCGATCCTCATCGACTTTCCCGAGGTCAACTTTCGTCTCGCGCGCCATCTTTAAGCGGCTGGGCGTTCCCGTGCTGTGGTTCGTCAGCCCGCAACTGTGGGCGTGGAAGCGCGGACGGCTACGGCTTGTGCGCCGATTCGTGGACCGCATGATGGTGATCTTCCCGTTCGAGGCCGCGTTCTATCGCGCGCGTGGAGTGGACGCAGAGTTTGTCGGCCATCCGCTGGCCGCGCTTCCGCTGCCGGCCATCACGAGCGAGGATTACGCCGCCGCGCATGGTCTCGACCCGGCAAAGCAATGGGTTGCGCTGTTGCCAGGAAGCCGCCAGAGCGAGATTCATCAGAACCTGCCGCAGATGCTACAGGCCGCGGCCAATCTGAATCTGGACCTGAATCTGGAGCAGAAGAGCAGTTGCCAGTTTCTGCTGCCGGTGGCATCGACCATCGACCTTGCGTGGATCAAAGATGAGATTGCCGCACACGAATCTGCCGTGAATAAGAGGCTGACCGGCTTTGCAGTACTGCCGCGGATCGTACTGGTGGACGACGCGCGGGCTGCCTTGTTCCACGCGCGCGCCTCGGTCGTCGCCAGTGGCACGGCGACCGTGCAGGCACTGACCATCGGCACGCCATTTGTCGTGGTCTACCGCGTTTCGGCGCTCACCTTTGCGCTGGCCAGGCGGATGATTCTCTACCCCGCAGAGATCCCCTCCGAGCCGGACGCTGACGGCCATCTGCCGGTCGCGATGGTCAATTTGATTGCGGGCAAACGCATCGTCCCCGAGCTGCTGAACCGGCGCTTCACGGCCGCCAACCTGATCGCCGCACTGCGCCCACTGCTGGACGAGACGCAAGAACGCCGGGAGATGATCGCCGCACTCACGGAGGCCCGCGAAAGGCTGCTGCCCGCGCCTGGCAAAGACCCCATCCGCCGCGTCTCGGATGCCGTCATCGAGCTGCTGCAATCCACCCCCATCGACGCGCTCCGAAGCGCCTCCAGCAGCGTCTAATCGGTAGCGTTCAGAATTGCCTCACCGTGCAGTACCATAAGCAATTAGAGGATGAACGCAACTTGAGGACACCCGCACGCATGACTCTTCGACCGCAATGCCGCCGACGAATCCAATCCTTCTTCCGCGCGCTCGCCGCCGCGATCCTCACCGTCTGCGCGCTCGCTCAACCAGCGAATGCCGCGCCCGCGCGCGCGCAGTTGAATATTACCGGCTACGTTATCACCGCCGACCTCGATCCGACGACCGGCAGGCTGACGGCCACGGCAGACGTCAGCTTCACCGCGCTGGAAGACCTGACCACGGCGACCTTCGAGCTGAACAACGGCCTCAACATCACATCGCTTACAGACAACGGCGGCGCCGCGCTCAACTCCGAGCGGCTGGCCGCCAACTTCACCGTGCGCGTGACGCTGCCCGCGCCGCTGGCCAAAGGCTCCAGCAACACCTTCCACTTCGCGTATGCAGGCGTGCTGACCGGCTCCGACACCAGCCCGGTCGATGGCATTAAACTCGCCGCCATCGCCGACCCCATCAGCATGTTGCTCTACGCGGGCCGCTGGTTCCCGCTCTCGACGCCCGGACTGTTTACCGACCGCTTCACCAGTGAGATGCACATCCGCGTGCCCGCCGATTACACCGCCGTCGGCAGCGGGACGGCGACAAAGAAGACGCTGCCCGACGGGCGCAACGAGTTCAGCTTCGTATGGTCGAAGCCGGGATTTCCCGGAACCATCGTCGCGGGCAAGTTTCTGCCGCCGATCACCGCCTCCGGCATCAGCAACATCCACGTCTATGTCACGGAGAAGCGCAAGGACGGCGCGCCGGACTTCGCCGCTCTGGCCGGACGCGAGTTCGAGTATATGACCAGCGTCTTCGGCCAGCCTGAATCGGGCCGCATCAACATCGTCGAGATGCCGGAGGACGCGGTCAGTGCCGCATGGGCGCCGGAGATGGCGTGTATCGCGGGCAACCGCATCGTGGACCGCACGGCAGCCTCGCAACGCCTGCTGAGCAACACGCTGGCGCACCAGTGGTGGGGCTCGGAGGTATCGCCCGCAACGCTGAACGACGCGTGGATCACCAACGGAATGTCCCGCTACGGCGAGCTCATGTACATGGAGGATTCGGCGGGCAAGAACGCATTTCAGACCGCCGTCGGCGATGTCTCCGCCGGCGCGCTGGCTTACGATACCGAGCCGCTGAGCACGCTGGGACGGCTCGATCCCTTCTCGCCGCAGTTCCAGTCGATGACGCTGGAAAAAGGCGCGATGGTCTTCCACATGCTGCGCTGGGAGATGGGCGACGACGCATTCCGGAGCTTCCTGCGCGGCCTGCTCTCGCAATATACAGACAAGGGAATTCGCAGCTCCGATGTGGAGACGGTGGCCGAGGCGCAGGCGATCCATAGCGCGACCGACGGAGACTCGCACCTCGAACTGACTTCGTTCTTCTCGCAGTGGATCGACAGCACCGGAGCGCCCGCCTTCGTTGACAAGTACTCCGTCTACCGCCTGAGCAGCAACAAGGGATTTCGCACGGTGGGGTCGATCGGCGAAGACCTCGACCTCTTCCGCATGCCGGTGGAGCTGCGCATCGAGACCGACGGCAAGACGGAGGACCGGCGCATCGACGTGGCGGGCAGCGACTCGCCCTACACCGTCGAGACCTTTGGCCGCCCGCGGCGCATCACCATCGACCCGGAGAACTGGCTGCTGAAGAGCACGCCCGACCTGGCCATCCGCGTGGCCGTGCTGCGCGGCCAGCAACTGGTGGCGCAGGGCGACCTGATCGGCGCGCTCGCGGAGTACCAGAAGGCGCTGGACGAGAATAAGTCCAGCTCGCTGGCCGCCTACCGCATCGCCGAGGTCTTCTTCATGCAGCGCAACTACCAGGCCTCCGCCAACAGCTTCCGCGACGCTCTGCGCGGCGACGGCGACCCGCGCTGGACAGAGGTATGGAGCCACATCCACCTGGGCTACATCTTCGACGTCACCGGGCAGAGGGAACGCGCAGTCAACGAGTACCGCCTGGCCGTGCAGACCAACGACAACACGCAGGGGGCCATCAACGAGGCACGCGCGCGCATGGCAACCCCCTACAAACGCGAGCGCACCGACTGAACGCCACGCACCGGCGCGCTGGATTCATCCGAGGGGGCGTGCGATATACTCAGCCCCTGTTTATTTCATTCTTCCAAGGAGACTCTTATGCTCAAGGGATTTCGCGACTTCATCCTGCGCGGCAACGTGGTCGATCTTGCTGTCGCCGTCATCATCGGCGCGGCCTTCGGCAAGATCATTACGGCGTTTACCACCAACATCATCAGCCCTCTGATCGGCGCGATTGTGGGCAAGCCGGACTTCTCCTATCTGGTGCTGACGCTGCACGGCGGCAAGATCGGCTACGGCAGCTTTTTGACCGCCGTCATCGACTTCCTCATTCAGGCTTCGGTGGTGTACTTCCTGCTGGTGCTGCCGGTGAACTATCTTCTGGCGAAGATCAGAAAGCCCGCAGCTCCGACCACCAAGACCTGCGGCGAGTGCCTCTCGGAGATCCCGTTGCCCGCCAAACGCTGCAAGTTCTGCGCGCAGCCGGTGGCGTAGCGCGTTCGCAGCCTCAGGCATCCAGGATAGCTTTGCAGAATCGCGCCCGCGGAGTTATTCCTGTACTCTGCAAAAAAATTATCAGCAACGGGAAGGAAATCCACAGATGCGTTCCTGCCTACAACTTGAGCAGCACTCCATAGTGCGGAAGTGCTATGTATCTTCGTGATTGCCGCGCGGATCATTGTTTCTGGAAGCGGCCAGGCCGGTGGCACGGAGTTTGCAATGGTTCCCACTGCATCTCTCGCATTGGTCTTGCCGGAATGATACTGCTGCCCAGTCTGATTGCCCTGTGTTCGGACCGGGATGAAGGGAATTTCCTATGATCCGCTGGTCGCGAGCCTTGGAGCCCTCCATGGATTTGTGTAGCCTGCCATCGCCATACCGCATTCTGCAAAGTGTGGCCGGCATGGCGTTCAACTTCAGCAAGATCGAGCTTTCAGCTCCTGCGGCGCAGCACAATGTCGCCAGACCGGCGGGGATCCCAGCAGATCCAGAAGCCTTCGCACGCGTCGAAACCCGCGGGCCCTGCTTCGAGATTCCTGAATGTTCGCTGGCCAGATAGATTTAGAACGAGAGTAAGAGCAGCCTCTCCCATAACACAGGATCGACGGGTACTCCCAGGCGGAGGTTCTCTTCGCGCAGGCGAAGCGTCTGTTGGCCGGGGGTGCGCACCGGGTGGGCGGGATCGATTGCCACGGCTGCGTGGAGCGAGTCGAGAATGCCGTTGGCGATGCGGTCGAGCTCGGGACGCGCGACAAAGCTGGACGGATCGATGGCCAGAAAAATCTGGCTGAGGCCGGACTCGCGCGCGGAATCGCGTGGGAGTTGGTGGGTGGCGAGGCCACCGGAGAGCATCGCCGCGAGCATGTCGAGGACCAGCGACAGCCCCGAGCCCTTCCAGTAGCCGATGGGCAGAGCGCGCTGCGAGGCTTCGATGGCGGCGGGATTAGTGGTCAATTCGCCTGCCGCGTCGTATCCTCCCGCAACCGGCAACTGCTCGCCGCGTGCGGTGTAGGCGGAGATTGTGCCGTAGGAAAACTGCGAGACCGCCATGTCCAGGACGACGTGTGCTCCGTCCGGGCGCGGAATAGCAACCACCAGCGGATTGTTGCCGAGCGTGGGCGAAATCGCGCCCCAGGCGGGCAGGTTGGCCAGCGTGTTGGTCCAGCAGATGGCGAAGAGGCCAGTCTCCGCGGCGAGCCATCCGTAGCTGCCGCCGCGCATCCAGTGGTTGGTGTTGGACAGTGCGACGCAGCCCAGGCCATGCAGGCGGGCAAGCTCGATGGCGCGTTGCATCGCTGCGTAGGCGTTCAGATTGCCGGGACCGAGATGTCCGTCCCAGCGCTCGATGGCCGCGGCACCGGCGACGCGTGTGGGCTCGGCGGCGAGGTCGATGCAGCCGCTGGCGACCATCCCGGCGAAGCGTGGAAATCGGTTGAGGCCGTGGGTGTAGACGCCGTCGCGCGTGGTCTCGGCGAAGAGGCGGGCGCAGAGTGCTGCGCGATCTCCATCGAGACCAAGGTGCAACATAGCGCGGTGCAGCGCGTGGTCGAGGTCGGCGTACGGAACTCGCAGCATGGCAGTGTCCCAAAAAAAACGTTGGCCTAATTGTTCAAGGATGATTCGTCTGTCTCGGCTTCTTCTTCCCCTTCTTCTTCCTCCACCTTGTCGCCCTCGCCGGGGGCCAGAAAGAGGTTCGTCTCCAGGCCGTGTTGGCGCGTATAGAGGTCAAAGTAGCGCCCACCCAGTTGATAAAGCGACTCATGCGTGCCGCGCTCGACGATCAGGCCGCCCTCGATCACCAGGATCTGGTCCGCGCGGCGTATTGTCGAGAGGCGGTGCGCGATGACGAAGGTCGTGCGGCCATGCATCAGGTGATGCAATCCGCTCTGGATCATCGCCTCGGACTCGGAGTCGAGCGAGCTGGTCGCCTCATCCAGAATCAGAATGCGCGGGTTGGCCAGGATCGCGCGCGCAATCGAGATGCGCTGGCGCTGGCCGCCGGAGAGCTTCACTCCGCGCTCGCCGACCACCGTCTGGTAGGCCTCGGGAAAGCGCTCGACAAACTCATCGACGCGCGCGATCCGGCAGGCCTCCATCCACTCATCGTCGGTCGCATTGGGACGCGAGAACTTCACATTCTCGCGGATGGTGCCGTCGAAGAGGAAGGTCTCCTGCAACACCACGCCGAGTTGTTCGCGGTAGCTGCTCAGGCGGATCGTGGCCAGGTCCACTCCGTCGATCAAAATCTGCCCCGTTGTTGCCGTGTGGAAGCCGCAGACCAGGCTGATGATGGTCGATTTTCCCGATCCCGACGAGCCGACCAGCGCGGTCACTGTTCCGGGCCTCGCCTCGAAGCTGATTCCGTGCAGCACCGGCTTGCCCTTCTCGTACTCGAAGACCACATCCTCGAAGGTGACATCACCGCGCACATCGAACGCATGGGTGCGCGCTGGCTCGGAGTCCTCCTCGCGCTCGCTCAGTATCTCGGTTGTGCGGTCGAGGCCGGCCAGCGCCTCGGTCAACTGCGTGCCGATATTCACCAACTGCGCAATGGGCGCGACCAGAAATGCAAGAAGAAAGGTAAAGGTGAAGTAGGAGCCGGTCGAGAGGCGGCCCAGCGCATGTTCGTGCGCACCGAGATACATCACCAGTCCGCCTACCAGTCCCAGCACTACGGTCGACGATAGCGTCATGACGGACTGCGCGGTCAGCGAACTGAAGACGTTGGCCAGAAGCCGCTGCACACCGCCAGCGAAGACCCGCGCCTCGCTCGCCTCGGCGTGGTATCCCTTGACGACGCGGACTCCTCCGAGCGACTCGGTGAGCCGTCCGGTAACCTCGGCGTTAATCTTGGCACGCGCGCGGAAGATGGGCCGGATGGTTTTGAAGGCGCGCTGCAGAATCAGCCCGAAGACAGCCATGATGCAGAAGGTCAGCAGGGTCATCATCGCGTTGATGTGGATGAGCAGGACGAAGGCGAACAACGCCGAAAGTATGCCTCCGACGAAGTCGACCACGCCGGTTCCGACCAGATTGCGCACGCCTTCCACGTCGGTCATGATGCGCGCCACCAGAGTGCCGGTGCGGTTTTCGTCGTAGAACGCGACGGGCAACCGTCCGATGTGTTGCTGCACCTGCATGCGCAGCTCGGAGATGAGCTTTTGTCCTCCCTTGGACAACATCTGCGTCAGCGCATACGACGTGATGCCCTGTAGTAGGGTGGCCGCAACGACTGCGGCAATGATGCGTGGAAGCAGACTCATGTTGCCATGCACGCCCATCACCTTGTCTACCAGCGGACGGAAGGAGAGAGGAAGCACAAACGCGGCCAGCCGGTTGACTACCATCAGGAGAAAGCTGATGGAGAGCAGGAGCCGCCTCGGCTTGACCAGCTTCCAGACCTCGGGAAGCACTTTTTTGAGCTTTGGCTTGGGCCGCTTGGCGGTCAGGTCGGCTGTCAGCGCGCGCCCCGTTCCCCGGCTTGGCCGATCCCCCGAAGGCATTCCACCACCCATGCCTGATGATCCAAACGACGAAGCCATATTGAGTTAGTGTACCCCGATCCGCGGCACGACTGGCGGAGCCTGCGATAAGATGGAGCGGTTCAGCAAGAGAAAGCGGTTTAACGGCATACGTATTGGGAAGCTGTACGTCTGAAGGAAGATAGGCAGGTGAAGACCTTGTTGACAAAGAGTATGGCGGGGAACGCGCGTGGATTGTTTCTTTTGTTGATCGCAGGGGCGCTGTTGACAGCGGCGAGTGCGGCTGCATCGGCGCAGGTGGCTCCGCTGGCGCCGCGCTGGCTGGCGGGAACGCCGCCTCCGACGGTGGAGACGTTCGCCGATGGGCTGGCGCGGCACCACATCGACGTGACCGAGACGGCATTGAAGGCCGCGCTCGCGGACCCGGACGGCGAGGTGCGAAGCCTGGCGGCAGCGCAACTGGCGGCCATGGACGACCATCCGGCGCTGACCGCGATTCTTGACGCGCTGGATGCTGAACCAGATCCCCAGGTGCAGGTGAATCTGGCGGGAGCGGCGACCTGGCTTGGCTCGAACCGCGCTCTCGACCGGTTGCAGCGGCTCTGTCAGAACCTGAATGTGCCTTCTACGACGCGACTGGATGCCGCGCGCTACGTCTCCAATAAAGAGCTGCCAACATGCTTCTCCGCGGTGGAGCAGATTGAGCGGGACGATCAGGAACCAAGCATACGGGTCCTTGCGCTACAGGCCGCGGTGGACTACCGGGGGCAGAGCGATCATGCGCAAGCCCTGGCCGTCTCGGCGCTGGCGGACCGTGATCCAACGGTGCGCATTGCGGCGGTAGAGGCGCTGCGGTTTCTGCGCGCAACCGGTGCAGTCGATGCGCTTGGCCGCGCGCTGCAGGTCGAGGGAGACGATACGGCGCGGGAGCACCTGCGATCGGCAATCCGCGCTCTGCGGGCTGACATCGCGGAGAAAAACGCGGAAAAATAGCTGGAAAAAGGTGCGGAGAAGTAAATACCAGATAGCGCCTGCGCGGCACTCGATCGATCAACCTCAACGATCAACCCCAACTGTACGGAATCTCTACGCAGCAATCTTGCGCGACCTGCGCACAGCGATGAACGAGCGCACGCAGAGCAGCACGTAGACCAGGCAGATCACCGCCATCGCCACCTGGTCCTCGACCGCGATGGGATAGGCCAGTGGCGCGCCGTGCGCCTTCACCAACACGATGATCGCGCGAACTGTTGCGCTCAGAAAGCCCAGCAATCCCAGCCCTGCCGCAGTGTGCATCCACAGCATTCGCCGCTTCTCGTCTGCAGTGCGCGCCAGTACGCCGGAGACCGCCAGCGTAAACCCAAACCAGGTTGGGATCAGCGCCGTGGGATACATGTTGCCCGTGGCCACAAATCCCCAAATGCCGAGCAGAATCAGTACCACTCCGAAACCAATGCTTAACTTTGCCATAGCGCGGACCTCCTTTTGGGCCAGGTGCGATTCTGAATGCGGCGGCGATGCAGGGTCTTGCCCCACCGCTTGCAACTCTAATTGCTACCGCTTGCGGCTGAAGGTTGCAAGCGGTGTGTCAAAATAGCTCAGTCGCGCAGCGGCCTGTCAGTCCGCGGCTGCGCTCAGTTCACGCTGCGGCCGCGCTCCGGATCGCCGCCAGAATCTCGGCCGGCGTCCACTCATTGTTGGCGTACCAGGCGCGGACTTTGCCGTCCTTGCCGATCAGCGCTGTCGACAGCGAGTGGGTTGGCAGGCCCGCGTCGCCCGGCGTAATCCCCACGTCGAAGAACTGCGTCAGCGCGGCCAGCTCACCCGCCGACGGCGGTACGGCAAAGTCCCAGTGCGCGAACGCCTGCTTCGCATCGGTTCCCATATACGTCTCGCCGTAGTGCTTCAGCACCACCGGCGTATCGAACTTCGGATCGAAGCTGATGCTCAGCAGGTGCGTCCGGGCGTAGAGCGCGGGATCGGCCTTGAGCGCACGGTCGATCTGGGCGAAGTTCTGGCTCATGCGGATGCAGTAATCCGGCAGCGGGCAGCGCGTGTACACAAACGTCAGCAGCAGCACGCGGCCCTTGAACTGGGCGAGATGAATGGTGCGCCCGCTCTGGTTGACGAGCCGGAAGTCGGGCACCGCATCGCCCGCCGTCGGGACGTGATATTGCACCGCGGGCTTATAGTCTGGCCGCGCCTGCGCCGTCACCACAATCTCATCCAGCATCGGGTCTTCGTACCCGTCCGCGGTCTTGCGCACCAGCATCTTCGCGGTGATGCGGTCGCCGGGGTGCAGCTCGCTGGCCACGCCCGGGTCCTTCAGCTTATAGGGCATGGTCATCGCGTCCATGAAGCCCGGAATGGCCTCGTGGTCCAGCACCACCATTCCCTTCGCCGCGTCCACGCTGACGATCTTGCCGCGAACTGGAAAGGTCTTCAGCTCGCCCGCCGCGGCAGCCGCATTCTCTGCACCAGACCCGTTCGCCGCAGCGGAAGACGCGCCTGCCGCAGCGCCATGGCTAGGCTGTTTGCAACCAGCCGCGAATGTCACAACCAGAACCAGACCGACCGCAGCTCGCAACGCGAATCGCACAGGCAACGCCCTCCTGCGTCCATCATACTTACGCACAGCGACCGCAACCCTCCGCGCACGCATCTCGCAGGGCAATTGCATGAATCGTTAATCATTTAGTAACTCCCCCCTCCCCCCCTCCCCCCCCCCGGGTATATTTTTACGCAACTCTTTTGGAATCTGTGGATTACATAGAGCCTATTCCGCTCCATATGACATTCTAAATGAGTTACGGCTAAATATTACTTTACAGATGACTTAGAGCGGTTTGCCTGGTCATATTCCCCAAATAAGCTCCTCGAAAGCCGCTTTTCTGGAGGAAAAACAGCGCAAGATGCGCGTTTTCGTACACGATCCGGTGAAATAAACGACGATTTCTTCGGCGCAGCGGCAAATAAAAGAAGCCCGACGCGCGCGCCGGGCTTCTCTCTCTCATCTCTACTGCTTTAATTATACGCGTTGGAGGGAAACTACTATGCCACTCGGCGGGAAGTTTTATCTCTCTTGTTTTGTGCCGGTTGAGTTGATTTGCAAGGTTCGAGGGGCTTGACAACAAGAGAACCGCAGTTCGCGGCACATGGAGGGGAAGCCCACGACGACGACTGGCTGATTCAGTGTTTAAGTTGGTTTTGGTAACTAATTGAAATAAAAGGGGAAAATATTGTGGGCCTTGGGACGCGATTTTTCGGGCAAATTCGATGAAAGATTTTCGATTCATGCATTCCCCTGGCATCTGGCACCACGTTTTCCGCATTCGGCAGGCGTATAAAGGGCGTATGGAATCGTCCGCCGAGCTGCCCTGGCAGATTCAGCAGGCGCTGGCGCGCGGCTGGACCGTCCTGACCGCCAACCAGCGCTCCGCGCGCACCTTGCACCACGGGTACGATCTGCACCAGCACGCGCTCGGGCTCGCCTGCTGGGAGCCTCCGGCAATCCTCGCGTGGGATGTGTGGCTCACCAGCCTCTGGCATCGCCTTCTGCTCGACGGCCACGCCCCCGATCCCCTCAACCCAGCCCTGCTGCTTAGTCCCATGCAGGAGCACACCCTCTGGCACGCGATCATCGCGACGGACAGCGCGCCGGACGGCGCGGCGCTCAGCCTTCGCCCCATCGACGCACTCGCCGAACTTGCCGCCGATGCGTGGCTCCTGCTGCACGCCTACCGCGGCCGGCAGCGGCTACAGGCCTCCGTCGCCAACGCAGACACGCGCGCCTTCGCCCGCTGGGCCAGTGAGTTCGACCGCCGGGCGATTCGCGCGCATCTCCTCACCCAGGCGCAGCTCCTCGGAAGCCCTGCGCACCGCATTCAACGAAGGAAGATTCACCGCAACGCCGCCAGCGCAGGCCGGACTATTGCTGGTGGGCTTCGACTCGAAGACGCCCGCGCAGACCGCCCTGCTCGACGCCATCCGCGCCGCAGGAACGCAGATCGAAGAGTTTGCGCAGACCTCACCGACGCACCCACTCACCCTCGTCTCCGCCCCCGACAAGCGCGCCGAACTTGCCGCCTGCGCCCGCTGGCTGCGCGCGCAACTCACTCAGCAGCCCACCGCCCGCATCGCCGTCATTGTTCCCAACATCGAGACAGCCCGCGCCGAGATCGACCGCGTCTTCCGCCAGACGCTCTCGCCCGAACTCAACGCGATCGACGCGCCCGCCAACTCCGGCCCCTACGAGTTCTCGCTCGGCGTTCCGCTGGCCCAAACGCCGATGGTCGCCGCCGCACTGGACATTCTGCGCTGGGCCACCGGCCCGCTCGCCCTCGACCGCGTCAGCGCGCTGCTGCTCTCGCCCCACTTTGCCGCGAGCGGTCTGGATTCCACCGCAAAAACCAGTCCCTCCGCCGCCTCCGAGCGCGTGGCCCGCGCCGAGTTCGACGCCTTTGTCCTGCGCAAACAGCATTTGCTCCAACCCGAGATCTCGCTCGACGAATTGCACGCCCTTGTCTGCAACCCGAGGCATGGGGCCTCCAACCTTCCCATCCTGCTGAAGCACCTGAGCGCGCTTCGCCCGCTCTTCCTGCGCAGAGACCTCCTCACCGCCGAACGCACCCATGCCGACTGGGCCGCCGCCTTCCACGAGCTGCTGGACGCCGCCGGTTGGGACGCGCCGGGACGCGACAACAGCGTCGAGTTCCAGACCCGGCGCAAGTGGGAGAGCGCGCTCGACGAATTGGCGACCCTCGATTTCGATTCGCGCGCAGAAGGCACGCGCGTCCACTTTGCCACCGCCCTCGACGAGCTCGAGCGCATCGCTACGCAGACCCTCTTCGCGCCCGAGTCGCGCCACGCGCCGCTGCAGATCATGGGGCCTCTGGAGTCCGCCGGCTCCAGCTTCGACGCCCTCTGGTTCCTCGGCGCCGACGACCTCGCCTGGCCCTCCAATCCCTCGCCCAATCCCCTGCTGCCCTGGCTCCTGCAGCGCGAACTCGGCATGCCCGGCGCAGACCCCGCGCTCGACACCGATCACGCCCGCCGCATCACCGAACGCATTGCCGCCTGTGCCCCCACCGTCCTCTTCAGCTACGCGCAGCAGTCCACCGAGGGCGGCCAGCAGCGCCCATCCCCCGTCGTCACTGGCCTGTCCGCTACGGGCAGTACCCTCGAACTTCGCAGCACCGACCAGTTCGCCCCCGCCGAACCAGCCGCTGAACCTGTCGAACTGGAAGCCTTCGCCGACGACGCACCCATCCCACCTCCGCCAGACCGCGTCCTGCAAGGCGGCGCGTCCATTCTCGCCTCCCAGGCCGCATGTGGCTTCCGCGCCTTCGCCGAGAAGCGCCTCTTCGCCTCCGCGCTCGAACCCGCCTCGCTGGGCCTCGATCCACGCGAGCGCGGCAGTCTCGTCCACGCCATCCTCGACAGCTTCTGGTCCCACGTCGAGACGCAGACCGCGCTCCGGCTCCTGACCATCGAAGAGCGCGACGGCATTCTCTCCCACTCCATCGACGCCGCATTCGCCAGGGACCACGCCCGCCCCGCGTCCGGCTGGCCCCGCGCCTACCTCAACACCGAACGCCAGCGCCTGCTCAACCTGCTCGGTCCGTGGCTCGACTACGAGGCCAACGTGCGCGCGCCCTTCACCGTGAGATCGCGCGAAGAGACGCTCGACGACGTCCAGATCGGCCCGCTGCGCCTCGACATCCGCGTCGACCGCGTCGACCGCACCGACCTCATCCAATGCTCTGGCGAATCGGACGACGAACCAGGCGAAGAACGGGAAGAAGTCCATTCCACGGGCGAGATCATTCTCGACTACAAGACCGGCCCCGCCAGCACCGCCGACTGGCTCGGGGACCGGCCCGACGCGCCACAGCTTCCGCTCTACGCCGTCGTCAGCGCCGCAGCCAACAAAAGCGCCGCGGCGAACAATGAGGATGCACCGCAGCTCGCCGCCGTCGCCTTCGCCAGCGTCCGCCTCGGCAAGGACCTGGGTCTCCTCGGCTACGAGTCCCAGAACGGAGTCCTTCCCAAGGCTGCAAAGTTGAATGCCGCAAGCCTCGCAACTCAGGTAGAAGATTGGCGCGAGGTCCTCACCGCGCTCGCCGAAGACTTCCATTCCGGCGAGGCCCGCGTCAACCCCAAGCAGTACCCGAAGACCTGTGAGCACTGCGAGCAGCGCCTGCTCTGCCGCCTCGATTCCGCCACGCTCGACGCCAACTCTCTGGACGAAGATTTCGTCGCCGACGCACCGGACGGCTCGTTCGATTCCGCAAGCGAGGAGACCGCCCGTGGCTGAACTCCTGCGCTTTCCCTCCAGCCCACTCGCCGCGCCGCCCGACGCCGATGCCCGCCAGCAGGCTCTTGATATCCGCCGCTCCTTCATCGTCGAGGCCCCGGCCGGCTCCGGCAAGACCGGCCTGCTCATCCAGCGCCTGCTCAGGCTGCTCGCCGACGACTCCGTAGAGCAGCCTGAGCAGGTCCTCGCCATCACCTTCACCAAAAAAGCCACCGCCGAGATGCGCGACCGCGTGCTCGCCCATCTTGCCGCCGCGCAATCCGAGATCGCAGCGCAATCCGCCGAACCGGCGGTTCAGGACCAGCTCGCCGCAACCGCATCCGAACCACCCCCAGCCGAGAACGACTTCCAGGCCAGGTTGAGCGGACTGGCCCGTGCCGTCCTCACCCGCGACCGCCAACTCGGTTGGAACCTCCTCGACCACCCCCACCGCCTCAACATCCGCACCATCGACTCGGTCTGCGCCGAGATCGCCCGAACCCTCCCCGTGCTCTCCGGCTCCGGCGGCCGCCTCTCCCCGGTCGACGACGCCGATCCACTCCACCGCGAGGCTGCACGCCGCACCCTGCTGCTGCTCGGCACGGGCGACACCGCCTTCGACACCGCCCTGCGCAACCTCCTCCTGCACCGCGACGGTAACCTCGCCGAGTGCGAGTCCCTGCTCGCCAACATGCTCAGCCTGCGCGACCAGTGGGGCGACCTCATCCCCCTCACCCTCCCACATCTGGACGAGGCGTGGCTCGACGCCAACGTCCTGCCCCGCCTCGAACTTGCGCTCGACCACGCCATCTCCTCCGCACTCACCCGCCTCGCGCAGATCTTTCCCGCCGATCTTCTGGCCGACCTCACCAGCCTCGCCGGCGACCTCGCTCCCGCCGCCCCCTACGACCCTGCAATCCCCTCGCCCATCGCACTCTGCGCCAACCTCCGAACCTCGCCCGAGCCGCTCGCCGCAGCCCTCGACCACTGGCTCGCGCTACTCCACCTCCTAACGACAAACAGCGGTCAACTTCGTAAAGAAAGAGGAATTACCAGCCGTAACTTAAAATTTAACTACAACAGAAAACACTCCAACCACACGCGCCTCGTCAATCTACTCGATGCCCTCCGCGGCCGCGACGATCTCCTCATCGCCTTCGAGGAAGTTCGCGCCCTTCCTCCCGCTCGCTACCCCGCAGACCAATGGGCCGTCGCTAAATCTCTCTTCCGCGTCCTAAGCCGCGCGCTGGTCGAACTCCAACTCGTCTTCGCCACACGCAACCAGTGCGACTACACCGAGCTCAGCCTCCTCGCCCGCACCGCACTCCGCGCCGACTCCGGCCCAGAAGACCTTGCCGCCGCTCTCGGCACGCGACTGCAGCACCTCCTCGTCGACGAGATGCAGGACACCTCCACCACCCAGTACGAGCTCATCGAACTCCTTACCAGGAGCTGGGACAGCTACGGGCAGACCGTCTTCCTGGTCGGCGACCCACGCCAATCCATCTACCTCTTCCGCCAGGCACGCGTCGAGCGATTCATCCGCGCCATGCACACTCAGCGTCTCGGCGACCTGCCCATCACGCGCCTTCGTCTCACGGCTAACTTCCGCTCTCAGAGCAGATTGGTCGATGACTTCAATCAAGACTTCACCCTGATTTTCCCATCAGAATCCACTCTCCCCTACACCCCGGCCGACCCTACACTGCCCGCCTCGCCCAACGCGCGCGGAACCGTTTGGCACGCCAATCCAATCTCAATATCTCCGGACGACGCGACCACAGATCTCCTCACCCCGGCACAGCTCAAGCAGCAACAGGCCCTCCGCAACGCCCTGGAGATCCGCAGCATCGCCCGCGAATGGTTCTCGAAGCCCCTCCCTCCGGGCCGCACCGATCCCTGGCAGATCGCCGTCCTGGTTCGCAGCCGCAATCACCTCAACGAGATCGTCGCCGCATTGAAACAGGAAGATGCAATCCCCTTCCGCGCAGTCGAGATCGAGTCGCTCGGCCAGCGACAGGAAGTCCTCGACCTCACCGCGCTCACCCGCGCCCTGCTCCATCCAGCCGACCGCACCGCCGCGCTCGCCGTCCTGCGCGCACCCTGGTGCGGACTCTCGCTCGCCGACCTGTACACGCTCACCGGCTGCGACGACCCATCCCTCCAGAGCCACTCCATTCAGAGACTCATGGCCGAGCGTGGCCACCTCCTGCCAGACGACTCCTGCCAGCGCCTCGCCCGCGTCTGGAACGTCCTCCAATCCGCCGCCGCCCAGCGCGCGCGCCTCACCCCCACCCAGCTCATCGAGCGCGCCTGGCGCACCCTAGGGGGAGACGTTTTCCTCAGCAGCGAACAAACATCTAACACATTCAAATTCTTTGAATTGCTTGATAAACTGAATCTTCAACTGAAAGATAATTCAACCGCCAGCCTCTTCGATTTCACTCTCCTGCAAAACTCACCTCGACCGGCTCTTCGCCGAACCAGCTTCCATCCCTCCCGGCCAGCCCTTCGTCGAACTCCTCACCATCCACAAGGCCAAGGGTCTGGAGTGGGACGTCGTCCTCGTCCCCGCCCTCGAACGCCAGCCCGCGGCAGACCGCTCCCGCCTGCTCACCTGGTCCGAACTCGAACCGCCCGACTCGTCCGCCGACCGCGCGGCCCACCTCATGCTCGCGCCCATCGCGGGTCGTGGAGAGCCGTCGAAGGCGCTCAACAACTGGCTCAACGGAATTCACCGCGACCGCGAGGCCGCAGAGCGCCAGCGTCTCTTCTATGTCGCCTGCACCCGCGCCCGCGAGGAGCTGCACCTCTTCGCCGCGCCACAACTCACCTCCAGCGGCGAGATCCATCCCCGCTTCGACAGCCTTCTCAACGCCTCCTGGCCCGCCGCCGAACCCCACTTTGCCGCAACACATCTTCCACAGAGCGCGCCAGTCCCGGCAGCCCCAGCCGAGCCCTTTGAACTCGACCTGGCCGCCTCCGCAGCCCCATCCCACTCCAACCTGCAACGCCTCCCGCTCGCCTTCGATCCCGCCGCCCGTTACGCCGCGGCCCGTGCCCACAAACTGCCCTACGGCGATCCCGACAACGACGCCGCCTCCAGCCAGGCCTCATTCTCCCGCCCCGAAGGTTCCTTTGCCGCGCGCTCCTTCGGCAACGTCGTCCACGCCGCTCTGGAAACCATTGCCACCCGCATTGCCACAGGCAGCTCACCCGAAGCGCTGCTCGCGGAGATCCCCACATGGACTCCGCGCTTCGCCGCCCTCCTGCGCACCGACGGACTTCCCCACACAACCATCAATCGCCTCGCCCGCGAAGCCCGCGAAGCCATGGAAAATGCTTTGCGCGATCCCGACGGCCTCTGGCTGCTCGCACCCAACTCCTGCGCCGCCAGCGAACTAGCCCTTACCGCCTGGCCCGCGCCAACCCCCGAGCCTGAGCCCGAAGCCCAAGCCAATCCCGCCAGCCCAGCATCAGTCCCTGCATCCATTCGCCCCATCTCTATCCGTATCGACCGCATCTTCCGCGCCGGCCCTGAACCTCACGCCCCCGGCGAAGACATCCTCTGGATCGTCGACTACAAGACCACCGCGCCGCACAGCTCCACCAGCCTTGAGAACTTCCTCGTCCGCCAGCGCGCTGCCTACGCGCCGCAGTTGGAAACCTACGCCCGCATCCTCACCCAGCTCCCGCACCCAGCAGACCTGCCCGCCCCCAAAGAGGTTCGCCTCGCGCTCTACTACCCACCCTGCCCCGACTGCTCTGGTGGCCACTCGCCAACCCACCCGCCTGAGTCCACCGTCGGAAGCCCCAAAGGTCCTCTGCGCCGCAGCCGAATTCAATCAGCAAGCGAAGCCAGCGCGCGCTCGAGCTTCACTCCGCGCGAGGCCTTCAGCAGCACCGCATCGCCCACGCGCAGGTTCCCCTTCAGCCACGCACCGGCCTCTTCCGGCGTCGCAACAAAGACCGCACTGGTTCCGCTGTGCGCCGCGCCCTCCACCAGCGCCGCGGCAAGTCCGCGCACGCCAACGACGAAGTCCACTCCGCGCTCCGCCATCTGCCGTCCGCACTCGCGATGCAGCGCCTCGCCCTCCGGCCCCAGCTCCAGCATTTCACCAGCGACGACGATGTGACGTCCACCGTTCGCCACCGGCATCGCCAGCAGCGCCTCCACCATCGCACGCAGCGCGCGCGGATTGGAGTTGTAGCAATCGTTGACGATCTTCGCGCCGCGCCACTCGACAACCTCTCCGCGCTTCTCTCCCGCGCGCAGCCCGCCCAGCGCCGCGGCGCACTCCGCCAGCGGCATTCCGCTCTCGAGCCCCACCGCAATCGCCGCCAGCGCGTTATGCACGTTGTGCCGGCCAAGCAGATGCAGCTGCACGCTGCGCCAGTTCGCCGCGCGCCGTCACGGTGAAGACGATACCCTCCGCGCCAAGCTCGGCAATCCCGCCCGCGCGAACGTCGGCACAGTCGCTCAGTCCAAAGTAGACCGCGCGCGCGCCCATCCCCTCGCCAAACTTTGCGACAAACTCATCGTCGCAGTTCAGCACCGCAATCCCATCCGGCGGCAGCGCCTCGATCAGCTCATACTTGGCGCGCGCAATGCCTGCCATGCCGTCGGCGAAGAACTCCAGATGCACCGGCGCAACATTCGATACAACCGCCCAATCCGGCTCCGCGATGTGCGTCAGCGCGGTAATCTCGCCCGCGTGGTTCATACCCATCTCGACCACCGCGACCTCGTGCTCCGCCTCCAGTTTCAGCAGTTGCAACGGCAGCCCGAAGGCATTGTTCAGGTTCTTCTGCGACTTCAGTACCCTAAAGCGCGTGCCAAGCACCTGCGCCACGGCGTCCTTCGTCGTCGTCTTGCCCACAGACCCCGTAATCGCAATCACGCGCCCGCCCCAGTTCCGCCGCACCATTCGCGCCAACTGCTGCAGGGCCGCGAGTACGCCGCCGGCCTCCGCATCGGGAACGCGCAGCAGCCGGCCCCGGTCCACACTCTCCGGCGCAACCCATCCGCAGCTCACCACCGCGGCCACCGCGCCGTTCGCCAGCGCCGCCGCGACAAAGTCGTGCCCATCGAAGCGCTCGCCGCGCACTGCAAAAAAAAGCTCGCCCGCCGCGACCGTGCGCGAGTCGATCGAGTAGCCCGTCGCCACATCGTTCGCCGCAAAGTCGCCCTCGGCGTGAATCCACTCCGCCACCTGCTTCAACGTCAGCTTCACCGCATCTCCTTCAAAATCTCTTCCGCAACCACAACGTCATCGAACGGAACCGTGCGGTCGCGCAGAACTTGTTCCTTCTCGTGTCCCTTTCCGGCAAGCAGGACGATGTCTCCCGCGCGCGCGGCACGAATCGCAATCGCAATCGCCGCCGCGCGATCCGGCTCGACGATGCACTCGGTATTCGTCTCGCGAACACCTGCGAGAGCCTCCTCGATGATCGCCATCGGCTCCTCGCTGCGCGGATTGTCGCTGGTCAGCACGACGAGATCGCTCACCGCTGCTGCCGCGCGCCCCATGCGCGGGGTTTCGTCCTGTCGCGATCGCCACCGCATCCGAAGAGCGTAATCACGCGCCCACCGCGCTCGCGCACCAACTCGCGCCCCAGCGCAATCAGGTTGCGCAGCGCGTCATCCGTGTGCGCGTAGTCCACCACAACCGTGACGCCTGTATCGCCGGACAATACAGCCTGAAACCGCCCCGGAACCGGCTTCAAACTTTTCACCGAATCGGCAACTTCGTCGAATGTCAGGCCCCTCGCAAGAGCTGCGCACATCGCAGCCAGCAGGTTAGAGACGTTGACTCTACCTATTAGCGGCGACTGAATCGGCAGATTGTCGAGAGGCGAATCGAATGAAAAAGTTGTACCTGTGGAGGAGTGTCGAAGATTGAACGCACAATGAGTTGCTTCGGAATTGCCAATTCCATACGTTATCAACTCGCCGCCACGAAACGCCTTGCTCATCGATACGCCATACGCATCGTCCACGTTGACCACATCAACGCGCGGCGGCTTCGTTCCCACGCCTTCAAAGAGCTTTGCCTTCGCCGCGGCGTAGGCCTCCATCGTCCCGTGATAATCCAGATGGTCCTGTGTGAGATTGGTGAAGATCGCCACGTCCACCGGAATGCCCCACACGCGCTCCTGCTCCAGCGCGTGAGACGACATCTCCATCACAGCTTCAGTCGCGCCCGCCTGTACGCCGTCGGCAAAGATCTTGTAGATGTCGCTCGACTCCGGCGTAGTGTGTGGCGACACGCGCACCTCATCGCCGATGCGCGTCTCAATGGTCCCAATCAGCACGCACTTCCGTCCCACGCTGCGCAGCATCTGCTCCAGCAGATACGCGGTCGTGGTCTTGCCATTGGTCCCCGTCACCGCGCTGATCTTGAGCTTCCGTTCGGGATGTCCCATCACCGCAGCGCTCAACTCCGCCAGCGCGCGCCGTCCATGCGCAACCTGCACCGCGGCAATCGTGGGATGTTCAGTCCGCAGCTTTGCATAGGCTTCCTGCGAGTCGGTGACGATTGCCGTAGCACCCTGCGCGATGGCTGCGTCGATGTAGCGATTGCCATCGGTAGTCCCGCCACGCATGGCCACAAACGCCGTGCCCGCCCTCACGCGGCGCGAGTCGTACTCGACGCCAGTGACTTCGCCGGCATCCCCTCCACTCTCGATCCTCGCAACTTCTTTCAGCGCGTCAGCCCAGTGCATATTCCGATTCTATGTCCCTTACCGGGTCGCTGACTTGCTAACCCGCTGACTTGCTATCGTGAGAAGCGCACGACCACTTCAGTGCCCAGGGGAACCATCGTGCCAGCCGCCGGTGCCTGCTCGCGCGCCAGACCGCTGCCCACCGGCTCAACCCGCAGGCCGAGCTTCGCCGCCGTCTCCACCACCTTGCGCAGCGCGGAGCCGGTGAACGACGGCACGGCCACGCGTGCGCCGGCATCCACCACCACAGAGCCATTGGCGCGCGGCTGCACCTGTGGCGCAACTCTGGGAGCGCGCAGTGCGGAGGAGGAGCCTGGTGCAGCGTCCGGCATCGCCGAAGTTGTCCCGCCATTCGCGTTGAAGGCAGCCAGCACCTTCGCCGGCAGCAGCCCCAGAATGCGCGATGTCTTCGTGCTGCCAGTGGCCCGCGGCGGTGGAACAGACGCAGGAACAGCATTCGTTGCTACAGCAGCGTGGTCTGAGTTCGCATCCGCCGCGTTGCCGGTTGAAGCGCGCAGCGGATCGTCCGCGGGCAGGTTGTTGATCTCGTCGTACATTGCGTTCAAGTCGCTCCCGTGCTCACTTGGCGCATCGCCCGGCATGTCCGCTGAAGCCGCCGCCATCAACTGTTTGCTGGTCTTCAGCGGCTGGTCGTGCGGCACGCCAAGGTACTCCAGCACCTGTTGCGCCACCTCCTGGAAGACCGGCGCAGATACCGCCGCGCCGTAGCGGCTGCCCACCGTTGGCGTGTCAATGACCACCGCAATGGAGATCGCAGGCGAACTGACCGGCGCGAAGCCCGCGAAGCTCGCCACCAGCTTGGTATGCGAGTAGGTATGCGTCGCTGGATCGATCTTCTGCGCCGTTCCGGTCTTGCCTCCGGCGCTGTATCCGTTCAACTGCGCGCCCTTGCCGGTTCCCTCGATTACGATGCCCTGCATCATGGAGCGCATCTTGGCCGCCGTCAGCTCCTGGATCACACGGTGCGCGCCGTCCGGCAAATTTGCCGGAAGCTGGTTCGCGGGACGGAAGGCCGCGGGCTGCAAGCGCGCATCACCCTTCGTCGCATCGGTCGACTGCAGGAGGATGTGCGGCGGCATATACACACCGCCATTGGCAATTGCGCTCACCATGGTTACAAGCTGGATGGGCGTCACACCTACCTCCTGCCCAATCGAGATGGACAGAATGCTGGTGGCTCCCCACTTGCGCGGTGCTTGCAGCAGCCCGCGCGTCTCGCTGGGCAGCTCGATGCCCGAGCGGTCTCCGAAGCCGAAGGCCTTGATGTATTTGTAGAAGGTGTCCGGACCAATCTTCAGAGCCATCTTGGCCGCGCCAACATCGCTCGAGTGCTCCAGCGCGTACTGCACCGTCACGCGGCCGAAGTGGTCGTCCTTGTCGTCGTGCAGCGTGCGCCCGTACATGGTCATCGCGCCGTTCTGGCAGTCCACAATGTCTGTCGGCTCGACGCCAGCCGCGTCGATCGCGGTCGAGTATGTCACCAGCTTGAAGGTCGAGCCCGGCTCGTACACATCGCTCACCGCAAGGTTGGTCAGCGAGCCCGGCTCCATGTGCCGCGAGTCGTTGGGATTGAATCGCGGAGAGACAGCGAGCGCCAGAATCTGCCCCGTGTGCGGGTCCTGCACCACCACCGTGCCATGCAGCGCACCCACTTTGGCCACCTGCTCATCCAGCGCACGCTCGGCCATGTACTGAATGTTGGAGTCGATTGTGAGAACCAGGTTTTCGCCCGGCATCGGCTCGTTCTCCACGCTGCCCATCACATGGCGCCGGGCGTCCACCGCGTTCAGCATGTGTCCCGGCTCGCCATGCATCTCGTTGTCGAACTGCTGCTCCAACCCGCCCAACCCCGTATCGTCCGAGCCCACATAGCCCAGCACCTGCGCGGCCAGATCGTTATTGGGATAGAAGCGCTTGAACTCCTTTTGGAAGTAGACGCCCTTCAAGTTCAGCTCACGCACGCGGTTTGCCATGTCCGCATCCACGCGCCGCGCCACCCACGCAAAATTTTTCGAGTCGTTGAAGCGCGCCAGTATCTGCTGCTCCGACGTGAAATTATCGCTTGGGTCCGTATGCACAATCTGGGCCAGCATCTCCGCCGCGTTGGCACGGTTTCCACCCAATTCCGTTGGATCCGCGTAGATCGAATCCACCGAGACCGTCACGGCCAGCTCACGCAGGTTGCGGTCGTAGAGTACGCCCCGTTGAGGTGCCACCTCGAAGGTGTGCTGCTGCTGGCGTTTTGCCTTGTCGATCCACTCCGAGTGCTGGATCACCTGTAGCCACACAAGCCTTCCGCCGATGACCCCAGCCCACACGCAAAAAAAGATCGCCACCCACGCAAAACGGACCTTGCGGATCGGAGCGGTCAGTGTCCGGCGCGAGGTCTGTCGGGTCGTCTTATTCATGGAATTCGAGATCAACTGTATCGAGTGCACCTAGGGCAGCGTCGGGGTGGACGCCTGCGCCAGCACGGGAACATTGCCGCCAGCCCCATCGGGGCGCACCACCTGGCCCGGCTCGGGTGCGTTGAGACCGAGCTGCTCGCGGGCGATCTGGTCGATGCGCACCGGATTGCTCAACTGGGCTTCGCTCAGCCGCAGTTGCCGGTTCTGCTCCTGCATCTGCGCCACCTGCTGCTTCTGCGTCTCCACCTGGTAGCCAATCTCAATGGCTGAAAAATGCTGCCACACATAGATCATCACCAGCAAAAACAGAATGCTCATGGTCATGGTGAAGATGCGCATCTCGCGCCGCCGCTCCGGGTCGTCGGCCTTCACGATGCGGCTGTTGTCGATGTGCTTGATGAAGAAAACCTCGGGAGTGGGTCCGCGCCGGGCGCGCTTCTGCATCTCGAAGAGTTCGCGGTTGCGCGCCGCGCGGGCCTGCGCAGCATTGTTCATGCCGCCCATTCCGAAGATTGTGCCCTGCTCCGCCATCGCTGCTGTCGCCATCGCCCCTCCTTTTCCTTCGTTCTTATCTCTTGTATTTGTTCGCTGTTCCCTGTTCCCTGTCCCCTGTTGCCAATCTCTCCGCCGACCGCATCTTTGCGCTTCTCGACCGCGGGTTCCGCATCTGCTCCTGCTCCTGGGCAACCACCGGCTTCTTGGTCAAAACCTTATAAATTCCAGCGTGCCCTGCGTCGCGAAACGCATCTTTCACCAGCCGGTCTTCCAGCGAGTGGAAGCTGATCAGCACCAGCCTTCCTCCCGGTTTCAGCAGAGACGGCGCGCTTGCCAGCAGCGTCCTGATCTCCCCCAGCTCATCGTTCACTCGAATTCGAAGCGCCTGAAAGGTCCGCGTCGCGGGATGAATCTTGTCGCCTTTCATTGAGGGGGCCGCGGCCGATACGATCGAAGCCAATTCCGCTGTCGAACGTATCGGCCGGGCCCGCACAATGGCTCTGGCGATTCTCCGCGACCTCCTTTCCTCTCCGAATTCGTAAATCAGGTCGGCGAGTTCGTTTTCGTCTTCCTGATTTACCACTTGCTCGGCCGTCTCCCCACTGCGCGTGTCCATGCGCATATCGAGCGGTGCATCCAGCCGAAAACTGAATCCTCTCTGTGCCTCGTCCAACTGCAGGCTGCTTACGCCGAAGTCGGCAAGCAATCCGTCCAAACTCTCCGGCGCGATCACGTTGGCCGATTCCGAAAACGCTCGCGGCTCGAACGTCACCTCCGGCATCGCGTCGCCGATCTCAGCCCTGACCTCGTCCATCCGGGCCTTCGCCAACTCCATCGCCTGCGGGTCGCGATCGAAGCAGATCAACCTGCCCCGTGCGCCCAGCCTCTTCGCTATCTCCGAAGAGTGCCCGCCCAGCCCGACCGTCGCATCTGCTATCACGCCGCCCGGCCGCACATTGAGGAACTGCAAAACTTCATCTAAAAGAACCGGCACATGTTGCGGTTTATTCATCCCGTCCGCCTCTGTGCTGCCCCTGGGGGCCAAACCAAACTCTTGCTCTCCTGCAAAACTCTTCCCGGCCTACGTCTCGTTCGTCTTTCCCGCAAACGCGCTCAAATCCTCGTCCGTCAGCTCGACCGCGCCCGTGGCCTTGGTCATCATGCCGGTGAAGACCTCGCTGTTCACAACCTCCAGCAGCGTCTGCGACCCCAGCACCTCAACATCGCCCGTCACCTTGGCCATCTCGCGCAGCTTCTGCGGAATCAGCAGCCGGCCCTGCGCGTCCATCTCCGCCATCTGCCCGTAAAAGTTCGTCACATCCTGAAACTTCCGCCGCACCGGGTCCATGGGAGACATCTTCTTCAGCGACTCCTCAATCTCCTCCCACTCCTTCAGCGGATAGATCTGCGCCCGCTTGCCGTCCATGCTCGTGATGTAGAACAGCGGCCCGTAGACCTCGTCCACCCGGCGCTTGAACTCAGCCGGCAGCTTCAGCCGGCCCTTCTCGTCCACGCGTGTTGGGTGATTGCCTCGAAACATCTCAACCTCAGCTCCCTGAACCAAACTTGTCAGCCCGGAGAGTCCATTCTTGTGGGATAAACTGACTTCAATGTGAGTGCGTCATTCCCTTGCACTCCATTTTCTACCACTTTACTCCACACCGCAATCCTGCCGCACCCGCTTCCCGTTGGCAAGCCCTAAATTAGGAGTCAGGCAAAGTATTTTCGGGCCGAATGTGGAAAAATCTACCTGTAGAGGCACTTAAGCCACAACCGCTATATGTAGTGTTTTGCCCGATGGTTCCCCCGCAAACTCCCCCTTGCACCCCACCCAAACCTCATATAGCAAAATAAAAGCGAAGACCGCCCCCACAGCTGCGACCGGCCAGCCCACCATTGCGCCATCACTCGAAGCTTGGAAAAAATTCACCGGGCAATAGCTGAATGGTGTGATAGCCTTCTCACGCATCCCATAACCGCCGAAATCTTCACTGATCGTAAACTCCAGAGCCTGTCTGTGAAAGGACTTCGCCCATGCGCACGTCGTTTGGAAGATGTTGGGGGGGGGGCAATTGTAAGGCCACTCCTCTGCTCCGTTCCGCTTTTTCTACTGCTTCCTGCCACAATCTGCCACGCGATGGCATGCGAAAATATCAAGGTTTATGAAAACAGTCCTAGTGGCTATATACCTCCATCAACCATCACATCTATATCTCCCAGCACCTGGGTTGTGGGCCATTCCTACAAGGTTCTCGTCACGGGAGTCTTCACCGGCAACTCGAGTTCTGCGATTAGCCCGGGCTGTGATTATTCGGAGGCCTGGGTAACAAAAGGGGATGAAAGCAGTGACCCATATGTCACCATTTCCAACTACGACGAACCATCCGCGTTCGTCAGCTTGACGCAGATGATGTTCGACGTGAAGGTTAAGGATGGAGCATCATCCGGGACCTACGACTTCTCTATGACGTGCGATGGCAACTGCCCATTGGCAACGGCGCCGATTCAGATTAAGGGCTGTGCCGATGAAACCATCACCTCTGTCTCCCCCAACATCTGGTTTGCGGGAAAAGCCTATAAAACCACCATCACGGGGACCAACTTCATCACAAAGGAAAAAGCAACGAAACTTTGTCCCGTGTCCAAGGTCGATGCAACCGCGACCAGCTCTAATGTTTCAGTCTCCGACGTGACGGTCGTCAGCGACACACAGATCACCGCGACCATTAAACCAGAGAAAGACAGCCCCGTCGAACAGGGCACAGTCACGGTCGATTCGGTGCCATCGAACACGACGATCATTGACAATGAAGTTCAGTGGAACAATCAGGGGACTCTTCAGAACATCGCTGGAATCTTCGCAACCGGCGCCCCGCAGCAGGCGGTCGTTGGCCAGCCAATCATTCTGACAACGAATCCCAACCTGCCTGCCAACATCACCGTAACAAGCTCCGATTGGACGGTAGGCGGAACAAGAATTGCCGGATATAAGGCAAACTCAGAATCGGCAAGCGTTACGAAATTGAAGGATGATGATCTGAAGAAGCCAAACATTACCTTTTATTGGGTCTATCCAACTGACAGCACGGTAACCTACAACTACTGCGTAATATCCCCGGTCTTTCCGCCGACGATATCGCGAACAAACTCAATTGCAGTCTTCCTGCGAAAGCAACCTTCGACGTGACAGGAGTGACTTCGAGTACGATAAGTACCACCTCTGGAACAGCTCAATGCTTTCCGCGCTTCCAACCATTCCTAAAACTTTAAGGGATGCGGCCCGACGCCAACTCAGTACTACTTAGCATTTGGCAATTTCAGTGGCTCGGCACCGGGTTGCGGCACACTTACCGGTTCACCTGGAATCATTTTTAGTACACCAACTGCACCTCCATCAGCCGGCAACTTTTTATGGGCACAAAAAGTTACCACGAATTCCATTACATTTTTCTCACCATATAGCACATGTAACCTGAAAGGGGGACTTGACGTTAGCTATCCATATCCGTATTTGGTCAACGGGACGTCTAATGCACAAGATTCACCATTATTCCCATTAGGAATACACTCGTCAGCAACGAGAACATTCACAGCAACAATGTATCTGCTATGGCAGTCTACTTTGACAAATTCCATTGCAGTTCCTGTCGCATCTCAAGACTGGAGTCTCGATATAACAGCAACAGAATCAGATGGCACCTGGACTCCGACAGGAAGCGGGGGCCCTAACGGTGCATCCACTCCGTCCGATCCGAGCCAAAAAAACTATGGATACCCAACTTGGCAGCCACCATTAGCAGGGACAAAATGTCCTTAGATCGTGAGGTATTATGCGCATTGTTCTGATCGCAGCACTACTAGCCATTGGTAATAGTCTGTCAGCCGTCGGGAATAGTCAGACAACTGTTCCTGACAAGGGAGCCACGGCGCCCTTCGAGATATTACTGTCAACAGAAACCCCGGTGATCGGGCCAAACGGCGACATCACGATCTCAATAGAACTAAAGAATCTTTCGGAACATGACATCGACTGCGGAGCAGTGATCGTGGATGGTCTCGATACAGAGTACCGCTATATCATAAAAAACACAGATGGAAATCCAGTGCCGATGCGTAAAAGCAGTCATCCAGAGGGTTCAACCGGCCGCTTTGTACTCTGTACTTTAGCGTCTGGGAAGAGTTACGTGCAAATTGTTCGGGGCATCGATCAGAATTATGACCTCAGCGAACCAGGGACTTATACAATCCAAGTTTCGCGCGTCGATGATGGTAAATGGACCATAGCCCCAATACTATCCAACATCATTACTGTTACCGTGCTGCCAGCGTCACCACCGCCAGCGCAGCAGTAAGGCCGCTCTACCTAACCTGGGAGGAGGAACTATGCGAGTTTTGCTTGGAATATTGATGCTCGGCCTCACGGGTGTCTCGTATCCACAAACATCGAAGCAACCATTCACTATCACCATCAGCACGGATAAACCGGAAGTGAAATCGGGTGACGGTGTATACATCGACGTTGTGATGAAGAATACCTCCGATCACGATGTGGACTGCGCCATCAATGGTCAGAACGCCTTGGATAGGAACTACCAATACGAGGTCTTGGACGACGACGGGAAAGCACTGCCAAAAATCGTGAGGTCGCATCACGTGCCTGGTAACCTATTCCCTTGCATCATCAAACCGGGTGAAACCTCCTCCTCAGGGGGGCTAATCAGCATTCTTTACGATTTCACTCGCCCGGGTAAGTACACAATTCAGGTCTCGCGCCCTGTTTGGGGGGATGATCAACGTCCGGAAAAGGTTGGGAAGGTTCAGATCGACCAGCCGGACATCAAGTCCAACACCATCACCATCACCGTCGTGGGGCCGTAGGCACCACCCCCCGAGCCAAGATGATCCGCCTACCCTAAACGTCCGACTCGATCCCGGTTCCGATCGGCTACCATTAAGTGGCATTTTCAAGCCAGTACCAGAAATCCCAGCGCCCCAACAAGGCAGAGTTGGAGCTACGCCTGTATCGCAATCTCAAGGCACGGATGGATCCTTCTACCCGCAATCGAGTCAACCGTATGATGGATATCCGACTTGGAGTGGGAACAGCAACACCTAATTGTCCCACGGTGAGTGCAGAAGAAGAAGAGATGCAGGAGGAGGAATAATGCCATCAATCCGTTAGAAAGCTCTAGTGTTTGCATTTCTAGTATCAATTGCGCCTGCAAATATGCTCGTCAGCGCAGACCAGTCTCCTTTAGTCAAACTCCAAAGGAACCATTCACGCTTATCCTGAGTGCGGATAAGCCCGAAGTCAAGTTAGGATCGAATGTAGAAATCTGGATCAAACTTAACAATACATAGTCGGAGGTTATGATCACTCTGGTATTTGGAGATTGGAATGCGCTGTGGCAACAGATTATCATCTACGATGTGCGAGATGAGCATGGAGCAAATCGGTGGCCAAAATCGTGCCGCGTCATTCAGCCGGAAGTAATAGAAGGGCTGCACCCTTAAACCAAGAGATAGCAGGATTAGCGAGCGGCCGTCTCAGTACGCTGTTTATGATTTGACCAAGCCCGGCCAGTACACGAGTGCAGGTATCTCGGTACGTCGGCAAAAGCGCAAAAGAAGGCGTGGTCAAGTCCAACATCATCACCATCACCGTCGCTGGCCCACGGCACCAGCCCCAGCGCAGCAGTAAGCCGCTCTTCAATCCGCCGCAGACGAAGTCCGCGTCCTGCGGCTGCGGCCCAGCCACCACACCAGGTACGCCAGCACAATCAGGTTCGCCAGCAGCAGGCAGACCCGCAACCAATCCGGGTGCCGCGCTATCGCGTATACCTCCCACGGCAGAAACATTGTGGTCACGCCGACCGTCAGGTACTCGGCCCACACCTGCTCCATCACCAGCCCGATCCCTTCGGTCGTTCTCAGCCCCGCATAGAAGAAGGTTGCCAGGCCGATCTGTTTCATCCGTTGCGCCGTGATCGCGTCCAGGTGGTCGATGACATACGACACCAGCCGCCCATCGGGATCGATCCGCAACCTCTCCGCCAGGCGCACTGCCGCATCTCCCAGATCGTGATGGATGAAGTGGATCGCTCCCGCGCCGACCAGCAGGAAGAAGACCGCCTCGGCCAGTTTGAAGAGGCCAATCAGTAGCAATCCGCTGTCGTGATGCCGTGCGACGCGCTTGTGGACTGCGCCAGTCTTGTGTTCACTGGCCACACCGGTTCTCTTTCCACCAGCTTCGCCGGCTCTCTCTCCACCAGCTTCGCCCACTTTTTTTATCTCAACCGCACTTCCCATATCCCCTACGCCGCGTCCCACCTGCAACATGCCCCACAACCAGTTGACGAGTGCCGCGCGCGATTGTCAACCGCAGGCGGCTCGACTGAGCGCTGAGACTACTGGGGAAGGACTTCAATGCCTGTCACAGTCGCATAGCCCTCCACCGGAACGAAACTCAGGAGCAATTTGCCCTGGGCATTGGGCTCGAGGCCTGTGGCCTTGCGAAACACCACGTCTGTCTGGCGCGCCTCTTTCACCAGGTTGAAGTTATTCAGCAGCACCTTCCCGTTGCAGAACACATTGAAGATATGGGCGACTGTGGCCCGGTCATCACCGGACAAAGAGAGTGGCTGGTCCCAGTCGCCGTGGCGTGCCGCAAAATGCAGCAACACAGTGTATTTCCCCGGTGACACGGGAATCGCATAGGAGAAGTTGCCCCAGCGCTCGGTTTCGTATAGTTCCGGGTCGTCGGTCCCGCTGACTGGAGAAGTGTAGGAAGCCATCTGGCCGCCCTCGAAATAGTTGTCCGGGCTCCACCAGTGGCTATCGTTGGAATAATAGGGAGTCTGCCTGGCCAGAAGGCGTATAGGCCGGATGTGTCCCCGGACTCCAGGCAGGATCTCGATGGCCGATAGGATGGCCTGCATCCCATCCTCCCCGGATAATTCGAGATCGAGCAGCCCATCCGCAGCCGGTTCTATGTCCGGGAAGACCTTGACATCGGCGGTACGGCTGCCTCCGGCATCGGCCACAACATCGAAGCGGCTCAGCAGCGTCTTGCCGTTGGCGCGCACGCTCAGGATACGGCTGCCTTCTCCGCTCGTCTCTGTGGACTCCGGGCCATAGACCGTCTCGGCAAAATGCAGGCGCAGTTCGTAGATGCCCTTTTTCAGAGGAATCTTGTAGCGAAATTGTCCTTGTCGGCTGGTGCGGTAAAAACCTGGGTCCTGCGTGCGCCAGATGTGCTCGACGGAGCTTTTCACCGCGGTGCCGCCATCGAACCAGATATCGGCGTTCCACAATTTACCTGCATGATCGACAAAGCTGCGGCTTGAACCGGACAGGATGCGGACCTCTTCCCCGATGGGCGGGCCAATCTGCGGTTCCGTGGGCTGTGCCGAAGGCTGATTCAATAGCGCAGCAGAGTATGGCCGCTTCTCGTGCCGGAGAAAAAACAGGGCACAGCTCAGGCCCAGCAGCAGAAGCGCAACTGCGGCGGCAAGCCACAAGGTCCGGCGACCGGGACGACGAAACCCGTGTTCCGCCTGGCGATGGCCGGTGCTCCCGGTTCCGGACTGGCCGGCAACGGACGGGACCTCCGCAGGGAACGCGCTCTCCCTCTGCGGTGAAGCTCCCGATTTGAATTCAGGAACATATTGCCCCACGGGAATAGTGATATGGAGCCGGTGCGACGAGCCTTCGTTGGCATAGTACTCAGCCAGACGCTTGCGTAGGCGGTTGGCCTCCACCCGCACAATGGAATCGGAGTTCTGATCGAAGGAAGCTCCGCGATGGAATACGTCCACCCCGATGGAATATTCCTTGATCTGGTTGGCTTCCCCATCGAAGAGCTTCTCGCATAGGTAAGACAGCAGATGAGCGAGGATGGGCGCGCGCGTAAAGTACTTCGACTGAAGCACCGCCTCCACTTCCGCACGCCGGGCATCGAGATCGAGCGGTCCTTGGCTTTCCATCGCCATCCTTGCCATTCCAAAATGATTGTAATGTTAGCGCTCTCCGGCCTGTTGCGGGTGTGTTAACGGTGAAACCGGAGGGTGGGAAGAGGGATGTAACGGCAGGGCACCTCCTCAACATCCCACCTGTGTGTTCCTCCGGGCCGATTTCACAATGGTCGTAAGTAACCACAGCGCCGTGAGTTCGCCTGCGACGCACCGGGTTTAACCCCGCCGAAACAGGCAGGTAGCAGGGTTAGCGTTGTGCGCTGCCCAGGCTAGGCCTCTACTGGGGTCGATGCAGAGAGCAGGTCGCTGGAGACGGCAGATGCAGTCGCCGTCTTGCATCGAATGCCCATTCGCAGAGGAGATGACCCATGAAAAAACTGGTGATGATGCTCATGGCAACGGGCCTGCTGTTTTGCGCGGCGCCGTACGGAATGACAGCCCCGCTCCAGAATGGGGCGATGCCGGACAAGCTGGCGGGCGCCAGAATCGCCGAGGTGAAAGGAGACGTGGCGCGCATACGCAAAGATTATGTGTCGGCCGTCTCCGACTATCTCACGGCGCTGCGCGTCGACCGTCAGAATGCCGAGATCTATAACAAGCTGGGCGTGGCCGAACTCCAGTTGGGTGATCGCAGTTCGGCGCACAAGTACTTTGAACGCTCCGTAAAATACAACCCCCAGTACGCTGTTGCGCTGAACAACCTTGGAGCCACAGCCTGCCTTGACCGGAAGTACAAGCTTGCCGTCGGCTACTTAAAACAGGCGTTGGCACTGGATGAGCCGAAAGCTCCTACCCACATCAACCTGGCGGAAGCCTGGATCGGCCTTGGCCAGACAGATCGCGCCATGACGGAATACACGCGGGCCCTCGAGCTGGACCCCGACGCCCTGAGCGAGAATGAGAATGGGGTCCTGGCGAGGATCAGCACGCCGGAACAGCGCGCCCGCGCAGACTATATTATTGCCAAATCGTATGCCAGGCGCGGCAACTTCGAACAAGCCCTGGAGTATTTGAGCAGGGCCAAAGAGGACCGCTTTCCCGATCTCGCCAAAGTCTATGCCGACCCGGAGTTCGCACCTCTCTGGAAGGACCCCCGTCTGGCTAAAATCATCAAGCGATAGAAGCTATTTTGTCTCGCTTGAATCGCCGCGATTCCGCAAACCGCCTGCCGCAGAAGCGCCGCCTATCTCAGCGCCATGCGCCGGCTCTCCATCGCGACGAGATACGGTCGCGCCTTCTCCAGCGCAGCCTCCGCCGTCAAACCGTACTTCTCGCGCAGATCTTCCAGCTTGCCGTGCTCGATGAACTGGTCGGGCCAGCCCACGCGCACCACCGGCACGTCGAGTTCCAGCTCGCTCAGCGCCTCCAGCACCGCCGAGCCGAAGCCTCCGGCCAGCACATGGTCCTCCAGCGTCAACAGCAACCCGCAGTGGCGCGCAAATTCGGCCACCGTGACGCGGTCAATCGGCTTGGCGAAGCGCGGGTTGATCACCGCCGCTGAAAATCCCTCGCGCTCCAGCATCTCGGCCAGACGCACGGCCTCGGGAAGCATCGCGCCCAGCCCGAAGATGGCAACGTCGTTGCCGTCGCGGACCAGCTCGGCAACGCCAATCTCCAACGCCCGCGGCTGCGCCTTCACCGTCACGCCGGGCCCCGCGCCCCTCGGGTAGCGGATCGCCACTGGCCCTGGGTGCAGCATCGCCGTGTACATCATGTCGGCCAGTTCGTCCTCGTCCTTGGGAACCATGTGGACGATGTTGGGAAGGCTGCGCAGGTAGCTGATGTCGAAGAGCCCGTGGTGCGTCGGCCCGTCGTCGCTGGAGAGGCCGCCGCGGTCCATGCAGAAGACCACCGGAAGGTTCTGCAGGCACACGTCATGCACAATCGGATCGAACGCACGTTGCAGGAATGTCGAGTAGATGGCGCAGAACGGCTTGTATCCCTTGGTCGCCATGCCCGCCGCGAAGATCACCGCGTGCGCCTCCGCGATGCCCACATCGAAGTAGCGCGAAGAGTGCTTCGGACGGAAGATGTCGAGCCCGGTGCCGCTGGGCATCGCCGCCGTAATCGCCACAATCTTGTCGTTCTCGTCGGCCAGTTTCGAGAGAGTCTCGCCAAAGACATCCGAGTAGGTCTTCTGCCCGGCCGGCTTGGTCTCGCCCGTCTCCGGATCGTACGGCCCCAGCCCGTGGAACTTCTTCTGCTTCTCCTCCGCCGGCTGGAAGCCGCGCCCCTTCTGCGTAATCGCGTGCAGGATCACCGGCTTGTTCTGCTGCTTCAGAAACTTGAATGTCTCGATCAGCAGCGGCAGGTTGTGTCCGTCCACCGGCCCGTAGTAGCTCAGCCCGAACTCCTCGAAGAGAATCCCCGGCCCGATCAGTCCCTTGGCTGCCTCCTCCGCCTTGCGTGCCACATGCCGCACTGTCTTGCCGCCGAAGCGCTCCAGCATCGTGGCCGCGCGGTCGTGCATTGCGGCAACCGTCGGATTGGTCACGATCTTGTGAAAGTATTGCGCGATCGCACCCACGTTCTTGTCGATCGACCATGCATTGTCGTTCAGCACCACGATCAGCCGCTTGGTCTGCAACGCGATGTTGTTCAGTGCCTCGAAGGAGATTCCGTTGGTGAACGCCGCATCTCCGCACAGCGCGACAATGTGTTCCTTGCCGCCGGACATGTCCCGCGCCACGGCCATGCCAAGCGCCGCGCTCAGCGCAGTGCCCGCGTGCCCCGCGCCATAGCTGTCGTGCTCGCTCTCGGTGCGCAGCATAAATCCGTTCAGCCCGCCCGCCTGCCGTATCGTCTCGAACCGGCGGTTGCGACCGGTCAGCATCTTGTGGACATACGCCTGGTGGCTCACGTCGAAGACGAAGCTGTCGCGCGGCGTGTCGAAGACGTAGTGCAGCGCCAGTGTCAGCTCCACCACGCCCAGGTTTGGGCCCAGGTGGCCGCCCGTCTTGGCGACGCCAAGGATCAGCCGCTCGCGTATCTCTTCGGCAAGTTGAGTCAGTTGCGGAATGGTCAACCGCTTCACATCCGCCGGAGACTCGATCCCGCTCAACAGCTCTTCCATGCTCATCCTGTCTGAAACTGTTGCCTGCCATGCGTCCTTCGTTTGCGCAGGAGCCCCAGCCCTTTAGTATACCAATCTCTTGGGTGTGCCCGCGGCCATTGCATTCACTCTGGTCTAATCCGCTGCATCCACGAATCTTCAAGCCCCTGAAGTACCACAGGCTTCCCCCAAAAGTGCCAGTACCATATGCCCGCCCATCGCTTACCATCGAGATCTGAGATGATCGCCACATTGGTAACACGCGAAATTACGCGAAGTGAAGCCTTGCGGTTCGAGACCCTCGATCGATACGAGATCCTCGGTGCATTGCCCGACCCCGCCATCGACGACCTCGTCGAGCTGGCCGCAAAAGCCTGCAACGCCACCGTCGCCGGGCTCTCCTTTGTCGCCGCCGACCGCATCTGTATCTACTCCCGATGCGGCTTCCGCGACACCGAGCTGCCTCTCGGCAGCCTGCCCTCGGTGCCCCCGTTGCGCAGCCAGAGCGTGTACGAGATCTCCGACGCCTCCGATCACCCCGCCTTCTCCCCTGGCGGGATACTGCTCGCAGGCCGCACCTTCCGCTTCTATGCCGACGCCCCGCTCACCACACCCTCCGGAATTCGCCTTGGCTCCCTCTTTGTCCTAGACGTCCCCGCGCGAAGGCTCACCCCCCTGCAGACGCAGACCCTCGGCGTCCTTGGCCGGCAGGCGATGACCTCGATCGAACTCAGCCACGCCCAGCGCCAGATGGAGCGCGCCGGCCGCGCCCGCCAACGGATCGAATCCACACTCACCGTCGAACGCAACTTCGTCTCCACCGTGCTCGACACCGTCGACGCCCTGGTCGCCGTCTTCGACACCGCCGGCCGCATCGTCCGCTTCAATCGCGCCTGCGAGGCCGCCTCTGGATACAACTTCCCCACCCTGGTGGGACGGACCCTCTGGGACAAGCTCATCCCCCATGCAGACATCCCCGCTGCCGTGCAGAACTTCGAGCGCCTGCGCGCCAATGGCTCGCCCGCCGCATTCGAGAACCAGTGGCTGCACCGCGACGGAAGCCTGCGCCGTATCGCATGGTCGGCCTCGCCGATCTTCGACGACCAGGGACATATCAACTTCATCATTGCCACCGGCATCGACGTCACCGTCCAGCGCGGCGCCGAAGAGACCCTGCGAGAGAGCGAAGCCCGCTACCGCCAGCTCGTCGAAGGCTCGCTCGGCATGGTCTGCACCCACGATCTGCAGGGCCTTCTGCTCTCCGTCAACAACCACGGTGCGCAGAGCGTCGGCTATACCCGCGAAGAAGTGATCGGCCATCGGCTCTCCGAGTTCATGCCCGAGGATCGCCGCGCGGAATTCGATAATTACCTCAGCTACATCGTAAACAAGGGCGAGGTCCAGGGGCTTCTCCACCTGAGCCACGCCAACGGAGAAGCGCGCGTTGTCGCATTCCGCAACAAGCTCATCCAAACCCCTGGGCGAGACCCCTACGTCCTCGGTTTCGGCATCGACATCAGCGAGCAGGTCCGCGCAGAAGACCGGCTGCGAGACCTGATGCGCCAGTCCGACTCCGTCCTCGAGTCCGTCGGCGACGGCATCTACGGCATCGACCTCGACGGCAACTGCACCGTCGTCAACCCCGCCGCCGCACAGATGCTCGGCTTCAAACCCGACGAGATCCTCGGCCGCAACATGCACTCGCTCATCCACCACACCCGCGCCGATGGCACCCCCTATCCGGAGGAAGAGTGCCCCATTCAAAACACCATCCGCGACCTCGACACCGTCCGCATCTCCAATGAGGTCTTCTGGCGCAAGGACGGTACCAGCTTCCCGGTCGAGTACGTCGCCCGTCCACAGATCGAAATCGAGCCCGAACCCCAACCCAAAATCGATCCCAAAATCGAATCCGGAATCCTGTTTGAAATCCAGCCCGCAGTTCAGCCCAAAGTGCAGCCCGAAATCGATCCCGCCTCCCTGAACGCAAGGCCTGCGGGAAAGGCCGTCGGCGTTGTCGTTGCCTTCACCGATACCACCGAGCGACGAGCCCTCGACCGCATGAAGGACGAGTTCATCTCCACCGTCTCGCACGAACTGCGCACGCCGCTCACCTCGCTGCGCGCCGCCCTCGGCCTCATCACCGGGGGCTCGCTCGACACCCGTCCGCAGAAGCTCAAGCAGATGCTCGAGATCGCCGCCGGAAACACCGACCGCCTCGTCCGCCTGGTCAACGACATCCTCGAACTCGAACGCATCGGCTCCGGCAACGCCGAGCTGCACTCCACTATGTGCTCGGCCGATGACCTCTTCCGCCGCGTTGCCGTCCTGCAGCAGACAGACGCCGTCAAGGCCCAGATCCGCATCACCTTCAACTCCCACGGAGTCAACGTCTGGGCAGACCCAGACCGCATCCTTCAGACCATCGCCAACCTCGTCTCCAACGCCATCAAGTTCTCCCCTCCAGGCACGGAGATCCATCTGCAATCACGCCACACCGATGCCTGCGAAGCCGAGATTCAGGTCCGCGACCAGGGCCGCGGAATCCCCGAAGACAAACTCGAGAGCATCTTCGAGCGCTTCCACCAGGTCGACGCCTCAGACTCCAGAACCATGGGTGGCACCGGCCTCGGACTCGCCATCTGCCGCTCCATCGTCGCCCAGCATGGAGGCCGCATCTGGGCAACCAGCACCCTCGGCAAAGGCTCAACCTTCCACTTCACCCTGCCCACACGCCCCGCCAGCAACCTCCTTTAGCCAATCACCGGCAGCGTAGTCAGCCGCAGATGCGTCCCCCATACGGCACCAGCGTCATCGCCTCAACCGCGCCCGGAGAATCCATCTCCTCCTCGCCCGGCAGCTCCGCCGGGTTCTTTGCAGCCAGCTTCAGATCGTCGGAAGGTGGCTCGATCACCGGCATCCACTCCGCCGCCCAGCCAGGAACCGCACGCAGCGGTGCCGTCAGCCGTACCGGCACAGACTCCGCCAGAAACGGGTTCGCCGGCACAGGCGATATGCCTGGATCTTCTCCGGCGTCCCGGCCAGCGCAGAATCCATCCCGTGCGCCACTCGCTCTCAGGGAGAACCCACCGCCGGAAATCCCTCCACTTGTTCCCCTTCAGCACGCGCCGGATCGCCTCCGGCTCCTGCAATCTCCACGCGTTTCCTCGATCTTCAGCGAGTGACCAGCGGTCCGCGCCGTACCACCCCGCTGCGCCGTCGAACATGGCTCCAGGCCACCTTCATCGGCAGCCGCAGCGACACCGTATCCCCATCGCGGAACTCCCGCCGCACCACCGCAAAGTCTCGCCGCGGTAAACCGTGCCTGCCGTTGATCAGAATTGTTGCCTCCGCGCACCACTCGGGAATCCGCAGGTGCAGCGAAAATGTCTGTGCCAACGCCAGCTTCACCCGCAATTTCACCGTATCGCCGAACGGGTACTCGGTCTCCTCCGGATCCGCACCGCATGGCCGTGGATCTTCGTCTGCAACACGCACGGCCCATACAGCACGGCGGCCAGCCCGTCTTCGGCGCCCATCCACATCCGCGTCACATAGTTCGGCATCGCGCGGTTCACATTGCCGGTGCAGCACTCGGTCTCGTGCGCCGCCCGGTAAGACATCCGCGTCACGGCGACGCGCGTGCACGCCGTACTCGACGCCAGCACCTGGTTTGCGCTGGAGAAATACTGTAACTGCTTGAAGTCTTTTGTCACCGCGCCGGGCAGTGCATTGAAGGTCGCCCGCTCGATGCGGTCGCCCCAGCTTCCCTCGCCCGTGGCGATCAGCATGTACCCGAAGCTCCACGACCAGTCGGTAATATCGCAGGTCTCGTGCAGCGAGTCGAAGGCCGCCGTCCCCAGGTACTCCAACTCGACCATCCCTCCGTCCGGCATCAGGCTGTCGGCCACCACCTTCGCATACGCCAGCCGCGCCAGCTCCATCGCCGCGTATTCCCGGTGTACGAGTACAGCATCGGAAGCAGCTTCAACTGCTCTGCCGCCGTCACGCCATGCTCCCGCAGCGGAGCGCTGTCACGGATCTTCGCCTCCTGCGAGAACGACTTCGCATCGCTGAAGAAGTACCGGTCGAAGCTCCGCTCCGCAATCGTCCTCATCCGCTCGTCGCCCGTCAGCCCGTACAGAACAAAGCCTCCTCCGCGAGCATCCCATCCCGTCCGCCCCCGATATAGGCCCCCAGCAGATAGTTCTTCAGGACCTCCGCTGCCGCCGGGTTGCCCGTTCCCGCATACTCGGCCATCAACGCCCGCCCGGCCACGGTGTTCGGCCACGCCCACGCCGATTCGCCAATCTTCTGCGGCCCGCTGTGCCCCAGCACATACGCCATCAACCCATCGGGAATCCGCTTCGCCGCCGCCTCGTTCACCAGCAGCCCCAGCCGCACCGATCCGTCGAAGAAGTAGCTGGACTGCTCGTACGGCCACCAGTTGTCGCCATTCTCACCGGCGGCAGCGGAATCTTGCCGCCAACCATGCATGTATCGTACGGATAGCCCAGGTTCTCCGGATGCCCGGTCAGCCCCTCGACCTGCCGCTCCAACCATCCCTCGATCCAGCCCCGCGCCTTCACCGCTCCCACCGGCAGCTCACTGAAGCGCCCAAAGTACTTCACCTTAAACTGGCCCGGCGCGGCGAACTCCGCGCCCTCCCCGACCACCGCCGAGATCAGTTGCGCCAAACTGTGATGCCCCACCAGAAACCCTGCTCCGGCGGTCGTGCTTCCAGCCAGAAAATTGCGCCGCGTAAGCGTCATCGATTAATCCTTGAAGATCAGATTTGTACGCAACCAGAATCGAGGCTATGCGTCGCCAAAAGTCACAGTTGAACGTCGCCGCAATTGTATCGTCTCCCCACGCACCCCGGCCTGTCCCGAACCGCGCTTCCTTGGCGTCCGCCGTCTCTATCGCAGCTCCACGCGCACCGTCGCACCGTCTCCATTCACAAAGGAGACCTCGCGTCCGGTCATCGACACGTGCGGATCGTACTTCCCTTTACTCCTCCCGCTGCTGCCAATCCAGTCGATCGGTAAGGTTGTGGGGTGGTCTGCATCCGTCAGGCACACCATCCAGTGCAGGCACGTCAGGCGCACCGGCGTTCCCGGCGCCTTGTTCCAGCCCTGCACCAGAATGCGGTACGCGCCCGGCTCCGCATCCTGCCACAGAAGTATGTCGCCCGAGGCGTTGACAAACACCTGCACGCCGCTCTGCTTCCCATCCTTGCCACTGCCTTGCAGCAGGTCTGGATCCACCTTCTGGAGCAGGCCGGAGACCTCACTTTGCACCTGTTCGACCTTTGACGCCCGCAGCACGCCGGAGACCCCGCTTTGCAGTTGTCCGGTCGCCTTGCTTATTTGCAGCAGTTCGGCCGCTGCGTTTTGGCTCTTGCCGGAGTTGCCGCTCTGCTGCGGCACAATCACCCCGCCGCTTTGGACCTGTTCCTCCATTGCGCTCTGCATCGATTCAGTCACCACGTCCTGGCTCTGGTTGGGCGTTCCGCTCTGCCGCAGACTCGACTTCCCGCTCTGACGCAGACTCGACTTGCCGCTTTGGCGCGCGTTGGTTTTCCCGCCCTGGTGCAAGTCGGACTTATAGACCGTCGCCAGCGGGTCGCGCACATAGATGCGCCGCCGGTCCACCACGATCAGCGCCAGCAGCACACCCAACACAAGCAGCAGAAAAGTCTTCATCGCAACCTCACTTACCACTCACCGCTGACTACTTACCCCTATTTTTTGTCCTTCTCCTCGTGGTACTCCTGCTCGGTGTTGATCTCCCACAGCGCCCGCTTGTCCACTCTTCCCGCCGCCAGACCATCGACCACAGCCATCGCCGTCAACATGCTGTGGTCCTGGTTGTTGTACTTGTGCATTCCGTTGCGTCCCACCAGGAACAGGTTCTCGATGCCATCGGTAAACGTCTTCAGCTCCTCGAAGCGGTCGTAGGTGCCGAAGTACGCCGGGTAGGTCTTGGGCACGCGCACCACATGCGCGTCGCTCACGTCCACCGCGTTCAGAATTCCGATCTTCGCTACCTCCGCGATGGCGAACTTCTTCATCTCCTCGTCGGACTTCTTCCACAGATCGTCCGTCTCGTAGCAGAAGTACTCCAACCCAATCCAGACCTTCGCCGAATCGCTTACCAGGTATGGGCTCCAGTTGTTGAATATCTGCAGCCGCCCCAGCAGCACATCCGGCTCCTGAATATAGATCCATGTGTCCTTCAGCAGGCCGCCGTCCGGCTCGGTCACCTTCAGCCTGTCCACCAGCAGCCCCACCGTGATGAAGTCGCGGTACTGCAATCCGTCGCTGACTTCGAGAACATTCGCCGGCACCGGAGTGTTCATCGCGCGCAGCAGATCGCGCATCGGCATGGTGGAGAAAAAATAATCTCCGGCAAAGGTCCTGCGCTCATCGGTCTGGCTGACTGCCTCGACCGAGGTAACGCGCAGCGGCTCTCCCTCTGCGAAGTTCAGTCGCTCCACCTTCCATCCCATCTGGATCTCGCCGCCCTTCCGCTGCACCAGCTCCGCCACATGCTCCCACAGTTGTCCCGGCCCGAACTTCGGGTACATGAAGCGCTCGATCAGCGATGTGTCGGTTCCCTTCTGCGCCAGGTCGCCGCCCTCGCTCGCTGCGCGAAACATCTTCTTCACCAGATGCTTCACCGCCGTGGTCAGGCTCAGCCCCTTGATCCGTTGCGCGCCCCACTCCGCCGATATCTCGTGACACGGCGTGCCCCACACCTTCTCCGTGTAGCTCTTGAAGAACGTCAGGTAAAGCTCGCGTCCGAAGCGGTTGATGAGGAAGTCCTCGAGGCTCTTCTCCGGCCTGATCTGATGCACGCGAGAGAACGCATAGCTCGTTCCCACGCGCGCCATGCGCACCACTCCAAGGTTCTTCAGCGTCGTCGCCGTCAGCGTGATGGGATAGTCGAAGAACTTCCGCAGATAGTAGATCCTGCTGCGCCGTGGCCGGATCAGCATCACCAGGTCGGGGTTCTCGGGCTCGGGAACCACTACCGTCTTGGCGGCATCTCCTACGGGATCTTCCTCTTCGGTTTCCTCGCGTTCCTCGTGGTGCAGCGGCCCCATCCCGTGCAGCGGCCCCATCCCGCGCAGCGGCGACTCCTCGTGCAGGTGCGCGGGAACCGTCACCACGCGCCGCTTGCCCTGATAGCCAATCTCGACCGGCTGGCTCAACGTCTCTGCCACACTCTCGGAGCCTGCCTGCGCCGCTCGGCCAGCTCGGGCGGCATCAGCTCCACCCACCACTCCATCACGCGGTCGGACTTGGAGAAGAACCGGTGGCCCCCGATGTCCATCCGGTTGCCCTTGTAACGGATCGTCCGCGAGATGCCGCCAATCTCGTCGCTCGCCTCCAGGATTACCGGCACAATCTCCGTGCGCCGCAGCAGTTCCAGCCCGGCCGTCAACCCCGCCGGCCCCGCCCCAATAATGACCGCCTTCTTCGCCATCCAAGCCCCTGCTCCCTCAATACTGGGTTGCCGATGTGAGTTTATCAGGCTGTTGATGGCCCGCTACCGCGGCGTACCACACTCGGCACCGCGCACCGAACCTCCCCGGCCGCTCATGCTACCGCAGATTGCTAAACAAAGCCGAAGGTTCTGAGAGGATTCTCCGCGTGTTTCGTCTAATGAAACGTCTAAGATAGAAAGTGCCTTTGCGTTCGAGCGCTGCACAGCTCTGCGCGGGCGGGCGGGTGATGCGATCCTATGGCTGAATTTGTAGTCCGATTGGCGGATGAGCGTGGCAAGGTGCAGGAGCAGACGCACTCTGCGGCCACCGAAGAAGAACTGCGCGCCCGCTTCACCCAGGCCGGATACTACGTCTATTCGGTCAAATCGCGCGGCCTGCTGGCGGGCTCCGGCAAGGCCAAGAAGGTCAAGCTGGAGACATTTCTCGTCTTCAACCAGCAGTTCCTCACCCTCATCCGCGCCGGCCTTCCCATCCTCGGCTCCATCGAGTTGCTGGCCCGGCGCCAGAAGCTCCCCCACTTCCGCGCGCAACTGGAGGACGTCGCGACCCGCGTCAAGAACGGCGAATCCATCTCAGAGGCCTTCGTCGCGCAGGGCGGGTTCCCCATCGTCTACACCACCACGCTGCTGGCCGGCGAGCGCTCCGGCAACCTCGAAGAGGTCCTGCAGCGCTACCTCGACTTCCAGCGCGTCTCCCTCACCTTCCGCAAGAAGCTCCTCGCCAGCCTCATCTATCCCGCCGTGCTGGTCGTCATGGTGATCGCCCTCTTCATCTTCCTCATCACCTTCGTCGTCCCGCGCTTCGCCGAGCTATACGAGCAGTTGGGCACCAAGCTGCCAGTGATCACAACGTTTCTGCTGGGTCTGGGCAAGAATGCGCAGAGCTACGGAATCTATGCCCTCGCCGCGCTGGCGCTGCTGATTTTTCTCTTCGTCCGCTGGATCAAGACCGACGCGGGCGCCAACACTATGGACCGCATCCGCATCAGCCTGCCGCTCATCGGTCCTGTCTGGTTGAAGTATCAGGTCGGTCTCTTCTCGCGCACTCTGGCCACGCTGCTCACGGGCGGCCTTCCCCTGGTTCCCTCGCTGGAGACCGCGGCCAGATCCATCGACAGCCGACAGATCAGCAACGCCGTCTTCCGCAGCGTCGAGACGGTGCGCGAGGGCAAGGGCCTCTCCGTCAGCCTGGCCGAAACCAAAATCTTTCCCGAGCTCGCCGTCGAGATGATCGAGGTCGGAGAATCCACCGGAGCTCTGCCCCAGATGCTCAACTCCGTCGCCGAGTTCTTCGAGGAAGACGTGCAGACCAACCTCACCGCCGCCATGAGTCTGATCGAGCCGCTCATCCTCATCGTCATGGGATGCGTCGTCGTCACCATCCTCATCTCGCTCTACCTGCCCATCTTCAGCATGAGCGCCGGCGGCGGCGGCGGTGCACAGTAACCATAGAGCGGACGCAGCAAGCGGAGCTTGCCCTACCCAGCGTCGCCCCCGATGGCAACCACAAAGTAGCTCGCCGGAAGCCCGCCCACATTCTTCACTGTGTGCTTCGTCCCGTATGCAACGTAAAAGACGCCGCCCGGCCCCACATGCTCGCTGACAATGCCGTTCGCGCCCACATGCTGAAACTCCAGCTCCCCCTCGCGCACCAGGATGAACTCCGTGTGCTCGATCACATGCAGCGGGTTGGGCTCGGACTCGGCCATCTGCATCGACTGGTGCAGGCTCACCGTCTCCCCGGTGGCCAGCGTGCCATGCACAATATCGCGGCTCTCGCCGCCATTCGCCATCGTCCGCAACGGCATCTGGTCGAAGCCAAAGGCGCGCGAGGTGGCCAGCGAACCTGAGGCCGCGGCTGGGGCCGCCGGCTGCGTACCTGCTGCGGTGGAGTCCTTTTGCAATGCCAGGGCCTCTGGCGCGCCCGCGCCGATAGCAGCCAGCACGGGAAGCGAGATACAGAGTTCGCGACGGCTCATATTCTTCATGCTCGCAATCCTAACTCATGGGACTGCTGCACGACACCCCATGCTGTTGCTCACACGCGAAACCTTGTACCCTTAAACTTCACCTTGCACCATGAACCTCGAACCTTGAATCCCATGCACCTGACCGACTCTCACGCGCACCTCGACATGTTCTCCGGCGGCCTGGCCCTGGTGCTTGCCCGCGCCGAAGCCGCCGGCGTGCGCACCATCCTCGCCATCGGCATCGGCAAGGGGCCCGGCGAGATGCAGCGCGCGCTGCAGATCGCCCAGGAGTTCACAGGCCAACCAGCCACGCCCGCAATCTTCGCCAGCGCCGGAATCCATCCCCAGGAGGCGCACCGGGCCGACGCCGACGCGCTGGCCAAGCTGGCGCGACTGGCAGCAGACGAGCGGGTGATTGCCATCGGCGAAATCGGCCTCGACTACTACCACGTCGACAACCCCACAGCCCCCATCCAGCGCGCCGCCTTCGTCGCTCAAGTGCAGGTAGCCGCGGCCGCGCGCAAGCCGATCCTCATCCACTGCCGCACATCAGAGCTGGCCACGCCCGAGGCCAAAGAGAAATTCGGCCCCGCCGACGCATGGCAGGATCTGCTGGAGCTGCTGGACACGCACTGGAACCCCAAGAATCGCGGCGCGATTCCAGCCGGAATCCTGCACTGCTTCTCCGGCACTATCGAGCAGGCGCGGCGTGCGCTCGACCTCGGCTTCTATCTCTCGTTCGCCGGCAACCTGACCTACCCCAGGGCCGCCGGCCTGCGCGAGGTTGCGGCCTTTGCGCCCGCCGACCGCATTCTGATCGAGACGGACGCACCATTCCTCGCCCCCATCCCGCACCGCGGAGAGCAGAACGAGCCCGCGCTGGTCGTCCACACCGCCGAGTGCCTGGCCGCGCTGCGCGGCATCTCGCTCGAAGCCCTCGCCGCCCTCACCACCGCCAACTTCCACCGCATCTTCCCCACCACCTCGAACCTTGAACCTTGAACCTGCTCTATACTTCCCACATGGCATCCGACAACAGCTTCGATGTAGTCAGCAAGGTGGACCTGGCCGAGGTGAAGAACGCGGTCGATCAGGCAACCAAGGAGATCAACACGCGCTTCGACCTGAAGGACACAAAGTCCAGGATCACCATCGAGGGCGAAGACACCATCCAGCTCGCCTCGCAGGACGAGTACAAGCTGGAGGCGGTCAAGGAGATCCTGCGCCAGAAGCTGGTCAAGCGCGGCGTCTCGCTCAAGAACCTGGAGTACGAGAAGCTGGAGCCCGCCGCAAACTCCTCCGTCCGCCAGAAGATCAAGATGGTGCAGGGCATTCCGCCGGAGAAGGCCCGTCAGGTCGCCGCGCTCGTCAAGGAGATGAAGCTGAAGGCGCAGGCCAGCATTCTGGGCGACACCGTGCGCGTGGTCAGCAAGGACCGAGACACGCTGCAGCAGATTATGGCCAAGCTGCGAGCCGCCGACTTCGGCGTCGCGCTGCAGTTCACCAACTACCGCAACTAGCCCGGCCTGCCCCGCCTTGTCCTGCTGCTGGAACGCAGTAGTTTTTTTCAGATTGACAACAAATCGCCGAATCCCAGGCCCCGACCTGCTACTCTAACTTGGCATGAGCGCTCTCTCCATAGCCACGGCGAAAGAGGTCTTCGAACTGCTACGCGACGACCTGGCCGCCATCGAGCAGGAGTTCACCCGCCAGTCAGCGTCCGACATCGATGTCATCACCGACATCGCCCAGTACCTCATGGCCGGCGGCGGCAAGCGCATCCGACCGCTGCTTCTTCTGCTCTCGTCCAAGGCCATTGGCTGCACCAGCCGCTCGCGCATCCGCCTCGGCGCGGTGGTCGAAATGCTGCACACCGCAACCCTCGTTCACGACGACATCATCGACGAAGCCGAACTCCGCCGCGGCCGTCCCTCCTCCAACACCACCTGGGGAAACGCCAAGTGCGTCCTCGCTGGCGACTGGCTCTACATGCAGTCGTTTGCCACCGCCCTCGAAGAACGCAACTTCCGCGTCCTCGAACTCCTCATCTCGCTCACCCAGCAGATGGTGGAAGGCGAGCTGCTTCAGATGCAGAAGCTCGGCCGCCTCATCAACGAAGAGGAGTACTTCGACCTCATCTACCGCAAGACGGCCTGCCTCTTCAGCGTCACTATGCAACTGGGCGCGGCCATCGGAGGCACTAGCGACGAGACCGAATCCCAACTCGGCGAGTACGGACGCAACCTCGGCCTCGCCTTCCAGATCGTTGACGACGTGCTCGACCTCACCGCCACCGAGAGCATCCTCGGCAAGCCCGTGGCCAGCGACCTGCGCGAGGGCAAGGCCACGCTGGCCGTCATCCACGCGCTGGAGCGCGGCACCGGAGCAGACCGCGAGGCCATTCGCACGGTGCTGGCTGAGCGCAACTTCGCTACCGTCTCGCACTCGGCAATTCTTGAGATTCTGGGGCGCCACGGCTCCATCGCCTACGCCATGGACACCGCCTGCGCCTACGCCGAGGCCGCCCGCCTCTCCATCGCAGACCTGCCCCTCACCGAAGCTAAGCGCGCCCTCCTCTGGGTCCCCGGCTTCGTCACCAGCAGAGATCGATAGAGCTCACCATGCACCGTTCGTGGTTTCCAGATTCGAGCCTAACTAGCCGCGCAGAAACGCTGCCCACTGCGGCACCGGCTCAAACAGGTGTACCTGTCGCCCCTCAAGTTTCACCGCCACCACACGATGTCCGAGAGCGGATGAGTTATCGAGTAGAACTCCCTCGTCAACCAATTCAATCGCCTTGGGTAGATTTCTAAAGCTGCGCCCATATCGCCGAGTCTGGTCCTCGATGGGCACATCATGACCTCCCGCAAGGACGCGCGCCTTCACACGGGAGATGTTGATACTCAAATCCTCTGTGCCGATATAGAAGAGACAGGTACGGTATCCCAGCCTCCTTGCATCAGCCAGCATCTTCAGGTAAGTATTTCCGGATAGCGTCGTCTCGACAGAGAAACTGACGCCCTTCTCCAGACAGCTCTCTGCCGCGGTCAACACCTGTTTGCCAGCTTCAATGGGACTCACTTCGCTCGAAGTCTGCGCTTGTAAATCAACTGCCATCGCATCCGGATCAAGAGTTGCTGCCTGTTGAAAATAAGCACGCGCCCATTTCGTGAGCGTACTCTTCCCACTACCGTTCGCACCTGCGATCACTGTCAGGATAGGAGAGTTCACTGTGGACGGGAGGCGGCTTGTTTCAGCTTCTGGTCAGCCTCCAGCTTTTGTTGCCACATCCGCTCGACCTGGACACCCTGACGAGCCGCTTCTGCTATCTTTTGCGCGAGTTTTTCCAAATCTCTACCCATACACAGATCCTACACTTCGCCGTCGGCCTCTTCTACTTCTATGTCTTCATCCTCTGCCTTGTCCAGCTCCAGGTCGGTGGGCTTCATCTTGCCGCCTTTGCCCTCCACCAGAACCTGCACGCGGCCTTCGGCCTGCTCCAGTTCCTGCTTGCAGGCGCTGGTCAGCTTCATGCCGTCCTCGAAGAGGCGCACCGACTCGTCCAGCGACAGGTCGCCGCGCTCCAGCCGCTCCACCACCGTCTCCAACTGCGTCAATTGCTCTTCAAAGTTCGCCATAACCGCCTCTTCTTTCTCCGCTCTCTCAAGCCAGTCCCAGCACCTGTGCCGCCGCCGTGTATTTGCCGAAAGGCGCGCTCACCTGGCAGCCCTGCACCATGGTTCGCGCCGAAGCCAGCATCTCCTGCGCAATGCGGATTCCCTCAGCGCGCGCGGCCTCCGGCGTACTGGCCGCCGCCATGCGCGTCAGGATCGCATCCGGCATGGAGATCTTCAGGTCGTTCTTCAGGAACTCGGCGTTGCGCAGGCTGATCAGCGGCCAGATGCCTGCGATGAGCAGGAATTCGGAACGGCTCGATGCGGCGCAGGAACTGCTCCAGCAGGCGCAGGTCGAAGACCGGCTGGGTGATGGCGTACTCCGCGCCTGCCTCGACTTTCCGGGCGAAGCGGCGCACCTCGTAGTCGATGTCACTGACGCCGGGGTTGGCGGCGCACGCCAGGGTAAAGCCGGTAGACGCACCGATGGGGTTGGTGCCGAGGTCCAGGCCGTAGTTGAGATTGCGCACGATGCCGGTCGAGTCCGATGGCATCGACATCGAAGACCGCCGTCGCGTCGGGATAGTTCCCCATCTTCGGCGGATCGCCCGTGAGGCAGAGAATATTCTTCAGGCCGATGGACGACGCTCCGATCAGGTCCGACTGGATGGAGAGCAGGTTGCGGTCGCGGCAGGTATAGTGCAGCACGGTCTCGATGCCGACCTTCTGCTGGATCTGGACGCAGAGGCTCTGCGCGCTCATCCGCGCGCTGGCCCGCGGCGAGTCCGGAACGTTGATGGCGTGGACGCCCAGCCGGTGAAGCAGCGCCGCGCCCTCAATCTCCTTGCTACAGTCGATGCCCTTGGGCGGAACGATCTCCACCAGCGTGCAGAACTCGCCGCTGGCGATCAACGCGCCGACACGGGAGCGCTCGGCCAGCGGCAGCGGCTCCACCTGGCTGACGATCGGTTTGGGGCGATAGCTTGGCCCGGCGGCCTCCATGGCGGCCTCGGAGTCTGCCTGCAACGAACTCTGGCCTTCCGCGGTCGAGTTTTGGTCAGCCGCGCCCACTCCAGCCGCATCCCTCCGGGCCGACGCCTCCTGAGCCAGCAGGGCGCGCATCGCAGACCGCATGGCGCGGATGTGGTTGGGCGTGGTTCCGCAGCAACCGCCGATGAGGCTCGCCCCCGCGTGGATGAACTTGCGCGCGAAGCTGGCCATGTACTCCGGCGAGGCCATGTAGATGTTGCGGCCGTCGACGGCGCGCGGCAATCCGGCGTTGGGCATGGCGGCCAGCGGCAGGCGGGTCGCCAGGCGCATCCGCTCGATGACCGTCAGCACGGTGGCGGGCCCATCCGAGCAGTTGCATCCGATCGCGTCCGCGCCCCACTTGGTCAGCCGCTCTGCGGCGATCTCGGGGGTGGCGCCGTCCAGGCAGTTGCCGTCCTCATCGACCGTCATCATCACCACCAGGCGCAGGGCGGGTGCAACCTCGCGCGCGGCACGGATGGCCTCACCCGCCTCGGCCAGCGAAGTCATGGTCTCTAGGATGAGCAGGTCCGCGCCAACACCGGGCCCACCCTCGGCCAGCGCGGCAATCTGTTCGGCAAACGCTGCGCGCGCCTGCTCGAGCGAGAGCTCGCCCTGCGGCGCCAGAGGAACCCCGAGCGGGCCGATGGCCCCGGCGACGAACGCCTCGGAGGCCTGCTTCTCGGAGATCTGCGCGACGCACTGGCGGGCGATGCGCACTCCGGCGAGGTTGATCTCGCGCACTTTATCGCGCAGGCCATAGCGCTCCAGGCGGCAGGCGTTGGCGCCGAAGGTGTTGGTCTCGATGATCTCCGCCCCGGCCTGCAGGTACTCCGCATGGACACCGGCGACGGTCTCCGGCTGCGAGAGGTTCAGTTCATCGAAGCAACGGTTGATGAAGATGCCGCGGGCATAGAGCATGGTGCCCATGGCACCATCGGAGAGCACGCGCCCGCCGGTGAAGAGCCGGTCGATCGCAGTTCCTGCCGCATGTTCTTTCGCGCTGCCTTTCGCGTCTGCCGCCGTGGTCTCTGCCGCACCCAATCCCGCACCTGCCATGGCATGTCCTCGAAGCCTGTTCCCTGAAACGTCTGGAAGTCTATTCTCTAAAACGTATTGCTCCATCCTAAGCCACGTTCGGAGCCAGCACCAAACCGCCGCCCGGCTAGCTTCGCAGCCCGCTTCCTTTGGTATACTCAGTGGGTAAGCTCAGGCGAAACCCTTGCACGACGAAGGTTGGAGTTGTCCACGTTGAAGAATCGAAGTCTCTTTGTCCGCGGGGTTGGTGCTCAGCCGTTCCCCAGCCCGTCGCAGGAAGCTCCCTTGATCCAATCCTCGAACCCTGCGGGGAAGACCTCTGGCGGCATCTTCGGGTTCCGGCTGCTCAGCGGGCTATTGCTTGCGCTGTCTTCGCTTGCGCTTTGCTCCTGCCACTCGGCGTCCTACTACTACTACAAGTTTCCCGAGTACAACTATGCGGGTCGTCCCGTGCCGCCCAGCAAGCTGGCGCAGCGGGTGATGATCGGCGTGAGCGCGAACGGCAGCTCCGGAGCCCTGCAGATCGTCGATGCCTCGCGCGACATTCGCAGCAACGTCGAAGACACGATTCCGTTCTATTCGATAGGAGGCTATTCGTCTGGCTATCCCGGCACCATCATGAACTTCCCCTCAGAGATGCGCGGATACGTCTATTCCAACAGCGATGGCACTCTTTCCTCCATCAATTATTCGACCGAAACGACTTCCGGTTCGGTCGGCACCTTCCAGTCGGGATCGAGTGCCGTCGCGGTCTCCCCGACCTTCGAGCACTACTACGGGGCCGAGGAGGCAGCCGGCGTACTGGAGATCATCGACAACCTGACGGGACAGAGCTACGTGCTCAACCTGCCCAATGTCTTCAAGGTCATCGTGAATAAGGGGGACACGGTTGCGCTTGCCATGGTGCGCAACTCCAACGTGCTCTACCGGGTCTTCAAGTTGAACCAGAGCCAGTACCCAACCCAGCAGGCGGCCATTACGGCAACCGGCTCGGCCGACTGCGAACCGGCCCTGCTCCCCGTCTACTGCGCGGTCTCCGTGCCGGGAACCTATGACGAGCCGTCGGGCGCCTACTTCTCGCTCGATGGCACCACCGCGTATGTGCTTAACTGCGGCCCGGAGTGCGGCGGAAAGACGGCCAGCGTCACGCTGCTACAGCAAGGCCCGCTGAACGAAAATGTGATCCCCTCGTCGCCCGTGCAGCCGAACCCGCAGATCGCCAACGTCCCCGTTCCGGGCGGCGTAACCGATGCGCTCTCCGACGGGACAACGCTGTACCTGGCCGGCCAGCAACTCCAGCCGGACGGCCTCTTCGCCGGCTTCCTCTCCACCATGAACCAGGCCACCAACACCATCACAGGCAAGTACTCCATCTCCGACGGCACCCACTCTAAATTGCTCTTTGCCGACAACAACACGTTGTGGATCGGATCGCAGTTCTGCGCCACCGGCGAACGCGCCAAGCTGGGGCTGAACTACAACTGCCTTACCGTGGCCCAGCTCAGTACAACAACGCCTGCACAGGTTCTTTCCGTTCAGATCGCGCCGAACGTGACGCCGGGATCGCCGACCGCAGTGGTTCCCTATCCCAACCAGAACGACAACCAGTACTACTACGGCAGCCTCACTGGTCTTTGCTGGGTGCAGAACTTCAACAAGGTCTACACCGCATATGGCGGACAGGTGCATGTCTTCAGCACCGTCCTGTCATCGACAGGCCTTGCCACCGAGATCGACAACGAGTACGTCACCGTGCAGGGCACGGCGCTCGACGTCGCCTACATGGATGCGCTGACCGACGACGCCAACTAGAGCCGTTCCACCGTTACTGTAATCCAGTAAAATTCTGTCATTCTGAGCGCAGCGAAGAATCCCCGCATTTTGCTCGTATCACAATACCTAACACCATTGAACGAAGGTCAGCCGCGGCTGAGCCGCGCCAGATCGCGCAGGTACTGCTTCAGCGGTCGCGCCGGTCGTCCCCAGAAGACCTCACCAGGCCCGCGCACCTTCTTGTGACTCAAGACTCCCGCGCCTCCGCCAAGGATCACTCCTGGCCCGATGCGGGCGTGCTCTCCCAGCCCAACCTGACCGCCCAGAACCGCTCCGTCCTCGATGACGCACGAGCCGGAGATCCCCGTCTGCGACGCGATAACGACATTGCGCCCGACCACGCAGTTGTGGGCGATGTGCACCAGGTTGTCGATCTTCGTCCCCGCGCCGATGCGCGTCTCCCCCAGCGCACCGCGGTCGATGGTGGAGTTGGCGCCGATCTCGACGTCGTCCTCGATCGCCAGCGTTCCCTGCTGCGGGAAGGCAATGTACTCGCCGGTTGCGGAGTTGCGCGCGTAGCCGAAACCGGTCGCTCCCAACACCGCTCCGGCCTGTACCAGGACGCGGTCGCCGAGTGTGGTTCCCGAATAGATGGTGACATTGGCGAGGACTTCGCAGTCCACGCCGAGAACAACTCCGTCGCCTAGAACTGCGTGCGGCCCGATGCTGCATCCCTGCCCCACTCGCACGTCTGCGCCCAGCACTGCCGTGGGATGAATGCGCGGCACGGAGTTGCGCGCAGCAGATTCTGTCGAGGCTTGTTCGCGAGACTTCAGAAAGCGCGCGGCAAGGGCGAAGGCGTAGCGCGGATCGGCCACGGCGAGCAGGCGCGGATCGTGCGGGTCGCCGTCGGATGACAGCAGCGCAGCACGCGTGAGAATCGCGCCGGCCATCGACTTCATCGCAGCGTCAAGCGTCGCCGCATCCGTGGCAAAGACCAACGAGGACGACGTTGCGGCTTCAATACTGGAGACGCAACAAATCTCGCAAGCTGCTTGCGGTGCGGGCGCGCCGACCAGTTCCGCGATCTCAGCGATAGTTGCCAATGGATTCTCCTTGCGCTTCCTAGAGCGTTTTCGGAATAGGTGTAGACCAAAAAAACGAGTTGTCATTCTGAGCGAAGCGAAGAATCCCCGCATTTTCTCGCACAGCTACGATCTACATCATTTCCTAAACTGCTCTAGAATCTCACATTCGCGGTAGCAACGACTGAAGTTGTCTCCGTGGCAAGGCTCGCGTAAGAGATAAGCAAGGGAGCATTGGCCAGCCCCAGAGCCCGTGGCACTTCCGCGAGCAGAGATTCGCGCTCCACATCGCGGTGGGCGCGCAGGCGTGTGGTGATGCGGTCGAGGTCGCCATCGTTGTAGCCGGGATGGCAGCAGATCTCGTAGGTCCCTGTAGACGGAAGGGCGCGCAGAATCTCGCCGAGAGTGAAAGAGGTAAGCTGGCCGGTGGCGGAGATCGCAACCGTTCCATCGGTTGTAAGAACGCGTCCGTCGCGTATCTGCGCGTGGGCCTCGAAGCGCGGGCGCAGAATGCCGATGAGCCGAATGGCGAGGCGGCGCGGGCGGCTGCCGTGGTTGAGCACGAGCGACCACTCCGGCTCGAACGGGTTGCGAATGGCGTGGATTCCGCAGCGTTCGGCGATCTGCAGCAGCGTCCGCCCGATGGAGGGAAAGAGATGCGTGTGCTTGTGCGTGTCGAGGTGAGTGGGATGGATTCCCGCGCGCTCGAGCCTCTCGATCTGCGCGAGAGCCTCGAGCGCCACCTCTTCTTCCTTGATCCGTCCCAGCAAAAGTGCCTGCACAAAATCGACCAGCGAAGGACGGAAGCTTTTGCCGTCGGCTCCGATCAGGCTGGGGATGGAGCCGGGCGGAGAGACTGGCGCGCCGTCGGTCAGCACGATGTGGCAGCCGACGCCAAGCGCGGGATGCGTGCGCGCGACCTCGACGGCCTCGTCGAAGGCCGCCCCGCTCGCCATCAGCGTTGTGGACGTAATCACGCCGGCCGAGTGCAACTCCCCGATGGCGCGGTTGATGCCCTGGGTGAGGCCGAAGTCGTCGGCGTTGAGGATGAGGCGGGCGGGCATGATTTACGCGCGGCTCTTCGGGATAGAGGTGGTGGCGTACAGAAACTTCTTTAGGTTACAGCCTGCATCGTGCGCGGCCTTGCGGGCTGCGGCGACGGAGGTCTCAATCTCGGCAATGCCTGCGGGTTGAGCTGATTTCGGCTGGATGGTTGCCGCGTGGACAATCTCGATGAGGGCGGGAAGCTGTAGCCAGGTGAGCAGCTCTTCAAACTGCTCCCGGTTGAAGAAGGTAATGCCGCCGGCCTGGTTGACGCCTGCCAGCCAGCGGACGTCAGGGTCGGCCCAGAGGCCTTCGCTGTAGATCGCGCCGGGTGCAATCGCAGCCTCAGACAGCAGCAGACGCACCTCGGCGGCGGCCTGCCAGGTGGCTTCTCCCTCCATGCCCATCGAACAGAAGAGGTCGGCAAGCATGGCGCGGAACAGGAGTCGGTCGAAGAGTTCGATTCGGTCGCCGTTCGGAATGCAGTACTCGGGCAGGCTGCGCAGAACGATCCAGGCAAGAATCGGCGCCCAGGTGCGTTCCAGCCGGGTGGCTGGAGCGTCGCCCGGCAGGACGGGCCGCGATTGCGCTGCCCAGTCGGTGGAGTAAGTCTGCGCGAGAGCCGGAAGTTGCGCTGCGCCGCACAACATTGCGCGAAGATCGGCGGCAAACGTATGTACCATCGCATTCGCAGCCTGGGCCTCAACCCCTGCTGGCGCGCCGGTTGAAGCAGGTGCATCGGTGCGAACGATGGGCGCGCGGTTCTCCTCGGGGACCTGTTCGAGTAGACGGTCGAAGAAGAACCGGCTCTTGTCGGCGATGGCGCGCAGGCGAGGATCGAGTTCGGACTTCGCGCGGCTGGGTACAGCCTTCTTGCGTGCGGCCCGCTTGGGGACAGTTCCCTGCTCTGCGTTCTGCTGCGCAAGTTCGCCGGCAAGCTCTGCAAGCGCGCGGACGTTGGCGGGGCTGACGGCGGCGCGCAGGGCATCGTGCAGCGGACGCAGGCGCAGCTTCTCCATCTCTTCGTGGACGCTGCGCACGCCTGCGCCGTTGAGCGAGTCGCAGAGCCTGTCCCATGGCCACTCGGCGGTGGAATCGAGCGCGCGCCAGTCCAGCAGTACGACGCACTGGAAGCCGCGCAGATCGAAGCTGAGGCCTTGCCGCTGCAGGTCGGTGGCGCGACGCAGGTACTCCAGCCCGTTGCTGTCGCGGCAGGCCACTACCATCGACTCGCCGGTGGGCAAACCCAGTCCGTCGCAGAGGCTGCGCTGGCGCAGCGAGCCGCTGCCCTTGTCCATGAACGCCGCGGAGATGTGGATCGTCCCGCGCGTGCTGTCGTACTTGTTGTTGTAGAGAACAAGCGAGCGCTCGTCGCCGTAGCGGTTGGAGTAGGCGAAGACGTTCTCGTCGACTTTGCCATGACCATTCCAAAAATCGTACAGAGTGAAGTCGGAGCTGCCGGCGAAGATGTATCGCTTGGCCAGCAGCGGCGCGATCTCGCGCTGGTGGCGCGCCACCAATCCCTCATTGGGCCACTCATCCAGCCGCGCCTGCTTGAACTCCATGCCGTAGCGCTCGGTAAATCCCTCGATCTGACCATGCGCGAACATGGGCAGGCCAGGAAGCGTCGCAAGCAGTGTGCAGACGCCGAAGTACTTGTCACCGGTGCCAAACTGGTCGATGGCGGTGCGCTCGTCGGGATTGCTCATGAAGTTGACGTAGCGCTTCATAATGTCCGGATCGAACTCGATGGTCTTCTTCAGGTACGAGCGGTACTTCGCGTTCTCCTCGTCGCGCAGCATGTTCATGAACGCCGAGTTGTAGACACGATGCATTCCCAGGGTGCGCACGAAGTAGCCTTCAAGCAGCCAGAAGGCCTCGGCCAGCAGCAGCGTGCCGGGGACTTCAGAGGCGACGCGATCCACCACCTCGCGCCAGAACTCGTTGGGCATCAGCGCGTCGAACTCCTCCTGCGACATCGAGTTTTCCGCGCGCGATGGAATCGACCCGCCCGCGCCGGGAAGCGGAAACCACAGGCGCTGAACGTGGCGTTTGGCCAGCACCATCGCGGCGTCGAAGCGGATGATGGGAAACAGGCGCGCAACGTGCAGGATGGTCTGAATCACATGCTCACGCACCTCGGCCTTGGAGTAGTCGAGCTGCGCGGTATCGTTCCATGCGAACGCGGTGCCGTCGTTGCCGTGGTAGACGTAGCGCGTCTCACCATTCGAGTGGTGGCGCAGACGGAAGGCAACGGCGGCATCCGTCTGGTCGTAGTAGCGGTCGTCGATCTTGATCTCGACGCGGCTGTCTGTGGAGAGGTCCGGTCCGTTGAAGCTGTATGCCGGAAAAGGGCTCTCCCAGCGATGCAAAAACCAGTCGGGATGCTCAATCACCCACGGCGAGTCGATGCCCATGTGGTTGGGCACCATGTCGCTGGCCAACCGCAGCCCAAAGTGCGCCGCGCGGTGCTTCAGGTGGTTATATGCCTCCCAGCCGCCCAGGTCCTCGGCGATGTCGTAGTTCTTCAGCGAGTAGGCGGAGGCAACCGCATCGCCGTGGCCGCGCAGCCGCTTGATGGTGCGCGATGCAATGCTGCGCTCCCACAGACCAATCAGCCAAAGCCCAGTGACGCCGCGCGAGGCAAGCAGTTGCAGCTCCTCGTCCGGGATCTGGTCGAGGCGGTGGATGTGGCGCTGATATTTCTTGCTGAGCTGCTCCAGCCACACATACGTGCTCTTGGCCATCAGCACCACGTTCGGCATCCATGCCTGGTCGGCGCTGAAGTTTTCATACTCGTCGAGCGGCGCTTGGTAGTCGTGCGCGTAGCGGCGGCGGCGAAGTTCGTCGAAGCCGATGTACTCGTCGCCTTCAAAGCCCATCGAACCCCACGTCGGCGCGCCGTGGCGGAAGTCGTCGGGGCCGGGCGGGTGGAAGCGCATCCAGATCGCAAGGTCCTCTTCGCGCAGTACATCGACGGCCAGCAGAATCCGCTTCAGCTCGTCGCCCAGGTACGGCGCCCAACGCTCGCGGATGTAGTCGAGCTGCCCGATCAGCGAGTCGGGCGAGGCCAGCATGGGAGCGCGCAGCGCGTCATACAGGCTGCCAATCTCCGGCGCCATCTTTGGCCGCGTGCTGAAGTAGCCGGGAAACGCCGCCGTCACATTCGCATAGACCGTCCGCTCCTTCAGTCCCTTGTCCTCGAAGAGCGCGTGAAACGGCTTAAACGCGGGGTTGCTGTTGGCAATCCACAACATCAGAAGCTCTTCCAGAGCGGCCTCGCGGTTGGGCCGTCCGTCGGTCACCCCGCGCAACCACTGCTCGGCGGAGAGATCGCCGCGAAATACCGCGACGTTCGGAAACTGCTCGGTGAAGGCCAGCAGCAACGCATCCATCTTGCCCGTCTTCGTCTTGTCGCCATCGACCTGCGCGGCAAACCAGTGCATAGCTTCAGAGAGTACCGCCGGGTCGATCTGCTTGCGGTAGCGCTCCACCAGCGCATGGCTCAGTTCGTCGATCAGCCCCATGGCAAACAGCGCCCCGGCGTTGATCGTGTCGGCATCCGCTCCGCGCGCCCCGTCTTTGCGCGTCCGGTTGAGAGCCTCGGCCAGCCTGCGGCTCGCCCCTACATCGGCGAAAACAACGTTTCCGCTGTAAGTGAAGAGAAGATCGTCAACCTGGGTTGCTTCCCGAACTGCGCGGGAGATGTGAAATTCCATTTGTCAGATGCCTCAACTCGCTGCTACCAGTATCTCTTGAAAAACATCTCCGGTGTATTGGATGCATCAGGAACATCCAACTCGTCCCCGGTTGCGCTGAAAATGATCTGCGTCGAGCCGTGCAGGGTCTCGCGTTTCGGCTGTTCGCAGTAACGCGTCAGCCCCCCGCCGCATTCTAGGATCGAAACGCGGCGGAGGGCTGAGTAGTACGACGGGGAGAGACCGCTGGGCCCGGATTGCTATGCCGTCTTGCGCAGCGTGTAGCTGCTCAGGGTCTTGATGTAGTTGCCGCGTTCAAAGGGAGAGGCGTCCGGCACGGAACGGCGGCTGAGGCTGCCTCGCATCTGGCGGATGGATTCGTATTCATGCTCTTCCATCCAGCGCAGCAGATCGGACTGGATGGTTGCGAGATGCGAGACGCCATGGAGCAGCAGCGCCGATGCCAGCATGGCCACCTGTCCGCCGGCCATGATGGCCTTTAGTACGTCTTCCGCGCTGTGCACTCCGCCGGTGACGGCGATCTCCGCCTTCAAATTGCCATAGAGAATCGCGGTCCAGTGCAGCCGCAGCAACAGCTCTTCCGGGCGGCTGAGGGTGAGCGTGGGCGTGACGTTGAGGTTTTCAATGTCGAAGTCCGGCTGGTAGAACCGGTTGAAGAGAACCAGCGCATTGGCGCCGATCTTATCAAACCTTGCAGCCAGGTTCGGGATGCTGGTGTACTGCGGCGACAGTTTCACCGCAATTGGGATCTTCGTGCTCGCCTTCACCTGACGAACCAGTTCGATGATTCCCTCTTCAAGCTGGTCGCTGGTAACGCGTGGGTCGGTGGGCAGCGAGTAGGTGTTCAACTCCAGCGCGTCCGCACCAGCCTCTTCCATCTCTTTGGCGAAGCTCACCCAGCCCCCGGCCGTCGCACCGTTCAGGCTGGCGAGAACGGGAATGCTGACAGCGCTCTTGGTGCGGCGGATGTGGTTGAGGTAGGTGTCGTGTCCCTGCCGGTAGCTTTCATAGGCCGGGAAGTAGCTGAGCGACTCGGCGAAGGATTCCGTGCCGCGCGAAAGATCGCGATCCAGCGCGTTGCTCTCCAGCGTGAGCTGCTCCTCGAAGATCGAGGGCAGAATGACAGCCGCTGCGCCAGCCTCCTCCAGCCGCTGGACCTTCTCCGGGGAGTCGGTCAGCGGCGAGGAGGAGACCACCAGTGGGCTCTTCAACTTCAAGCCCAGGTATTCAGTTGTAAGGTCGATCATTTACTGCCTCCTGCGGCTCCCAACGGCGCAACGGCCCCTTCTTTCTCCGGCGGGGCGATGTGCGGGCTCGCGGAGCGGCCCGGCATGGCGGCGCGGTCGGAGTAGATCCGCCACCAGCGCTCAACGTCGTCCTGAGCCTCCTGTAGCAGCAGCTTCGCCACCTCGGGACGGCTGCGCGCAAGCATCGTGTAACGGGCCTCGTGGTAGGCGTACTCCTTCAGCGGGATGGAGGGCGCGCGAGAATCGAGCTGGAAGGGGTTCTTGCCCTCGGTGCGCAGCAGCGGATTGTAGCGCATCAACGGCCAGTAGCCGGAGAGCACCGCGCTCTTCTGCTGCTCCATGCCGTAGGTCAGGTCGTAGCCATGAGCGATGCAGTGGCTGTAGGCAAGGATGAGCGCCGGGCCGTCGTAGGCCTCCGCCTCCTGGAACGCCTTCACCACCTGCGAGTCGCTGCTTCCCATGGCGACGCGCGCCACATAGACCGATCCATAAGCCACGGCCTCCATTGCAATGTCCTTCTTGCTGTTGGGCTTGCCGCCCTCGGCAAACTTGGCCACTGCGCCGCGCGGGGTCGACTTGGACATCTGTCCGCCGGTGTTGGAGTAGGTCTCGGTATCCAGCACCAGCACCTTGACGTTCTTGCCTGAGCCGAGCACGTGGTCTAGGCCGCCGAAGCCGATGTCGTAGGCCCAGCCGTCGCCGCCGATGACCCACACGCTCTTGCGCACCAGCGAATCTGCCACGGTCAGCAGCGCGCGCGCCTCCAGCGAGTCGACTCCGGCCAGCTTTCCTCGAAGCGCCAGCACTCGTTCGCGCTGCGCATTGATCTCGCTCTCCTTGGCCTGACTTGCCGTGAGGAGCGCAGCCACCAGCTCGTCGCCAACCGTCGGCGCAAGCCGTTTCAGCAGGTCCTCGGCGTACTCCTTCTGCTGGTCCAGCGCGAGCCGCATCCCGAAGCCGAACTCCGCGTTGTCCTCAAACAGCGAGTTCGACCAGGTGGGACCGCGTCCGGCGGCGTTCTTGGTGTAGGGAGTGGTGGGCAGGTTGCCGCCGTAGATCGACGAGCAGCCGGTGGCATTGGCAATATAGAGCCGGTCGCCGAAGAGCTGGGTCAGCAGCTTGATGTACGGCGTCTCGCCGCAGCCCGAGCAGGCGCCGGAGAACTCGAACAGCGGCTCGAGCAACTGCACGTCCTTGACCTGGGTGTGCGAGAGGCGGTTGCGGTCGGCCAGGGGGATGGACTCGAAGTAGCTCCAGTTCTCGGCCTCGGGCGCGCGCAAGGGGGCCTGCATCTCCATGTTGATGGCCTTGTGCTTGGCATCGCTCTTGCTCTTTGCCGGGCAGACCTCGACGCACAGTTTGCATCCGGTGCAGTCCTCGGGGGCCACCTGCAGGGTGTAGGACTCCTGCTCCATGCCCTTCCACTTCGGCGTGGCACTCTTGAAGGTCGCCGGAGCTTTGGCCAGCAGAGAGGAGTCGTAGACCTTGGCGCGGATTACGGCGTGCGGACACACCAGCACGCACTTGCCGCACTGGATGCAGAGGTCCTTGTCCCACACCGGAATCATCTGGGCGATGTTGCGCTTCTCCCACTTCGCGGTGCCGGTGGGGAATGTCCCGCCGATCGGCAGTGCACTGACCGGCAGCGAATCTCCCTTGCCCGCCGCCATCGTCCCCAGCACGTTGTATACAAACTCCGGGGCCTCCTTGGGAAGCATGGGCAGCAGGTCGAAGGTCGCCGTCGCCTTCTCCGGCAGCTTCACCTTGTGCAGGGCAGCCACCGCCGCATCGACGGCGGCGAAGTTCTGCTGCACCACCGCGTCGCCGCGCTTGCCGTAGGTCTTCTTGATGGACTTCTTGATCTGCTCAATCGCCTCCTCGGACGGAAGCACCCCGCTGATGGCGAAGAAGCAGGTCTGCATGATGGTGTTCAGCCGGTTGCCCATTCCCGTCTCGCGCGCTACCGTGTAGCCGTCGATAACGTAGAACTGTAACTTCTTTTTCAGAATGGTCTCCTGCGTCGTCTTCGGCAGGTGGCTCCAGATCTCATCCGGCCCATAGGGGCTGTTCAGCAGGAAGACCGCGCCAGGAGCGGCGTGGGCCAGGATGTCCATCCGCTCCAGGAAGGAGAACTGGTGGCAGGCCACGAAGTTCGCCTTGCTGATCAGGTACGTCGAGCGGATCGGGTTCGGCCCGAAGCGCAGATGCGACGTCGTCACCGAGCCGGACTTGCGCGAGTCGTACACAAAGTAGCCCTGCGCGTAGTTCGGCGTCTCCGCGCCGATGATCTTGATCGAGTTCTTGTTGGCGCCAACCGTCCCGTCCGCGCCCAGTCCGTAGAACAGCGCGCGCACGGTCTTCGGGTCCTCGGTGGAGAACTCCGGATCGTAGTCCAGGCTGCTGTGGGTGACGTCATCGTTGATGCCGATGGTAAAGCGGTTCTTCAGATGCTCCTTCTTCAGCTCGTCGAAGACGCCCTTGACCATGGCAGGGGTGAACTCCTTGGACGACAGGCCGTAGTGTCCGCCGATGATGCGCGGCTGCTGTGCAATGGGCGATGTTCCGCTGGAGAACGCCTCGCTGAACGCTGTGACCACGTCCTGGTACAGCGGCTCGCCCAGCCCGGTGGGCTCCTTGCAGCGGTCCAGCACGGCAATGGACTTGACCGTCTTGGGCAACGCCGCGAGGAAGGCCTCGCTGGCAAACGGCCGGTACAGGCGGACCTTCAGCAGGCCGATCTTCTCGCCTTGCGCGGCCAGGTGCTCGATCGTCTCTTCGGTGGGGCCGGCGGCCGAACCCATCAACACAATGACGCGCTCCGCATCCGGTGCGCCCACGTAGTCGAACAGGTGATAGGCCCGCCCTGTCAGGGCAGTGAAGCGGTCCATTGCATTCTGCACGATGGTGGGGCAGGCAATGTAGAAGGGATTGGAGGTCTCGCGTGCCTGGAAGAACACGTCCGGGTTCTGCGCCGTGCCGCGCAGGATCGGATTGTCTGAACTGAGAGCGCGCTGGCGATGCGCCAGAACGGTCTTCTCGTCGAGCATCGCCTGGATCGTCTCGTCGGAGATGGTAATCGCCTTGTTCACCTCGTGCGAGGTGCGGAATCCATCGAAAAAGTGGAGGAACGGAACGCGCGACTCCAGCGTGGCGATGTGCGACACCAGGGCCAGGTCGGCAGCCTCCTGCACGGAGCCCGACGACAGCATGGCGTATCCCGTGGAGCGGCAGGCCATCACATCCGAGTGGTCGCCAAAGATGGACAGCGCATGGGTCGCCACCGCGCGCGCGGTCACATGAATGACGTTGCTGGTCAGCTCCCCGGCGATCTTGTACATGTTGGGGATCATGAGCAACAGTCCCTGCGACGCAGTAAATGTAGTGCTGAACGCCCCGGCCTGCAATGCGCCATGCATGGCGCCCGCGGCCCCGCCCTCGCTCTGCATCTCGGCAACCAGTGGCACGGTGCCCCAGATGTTCTTGCGTCCCGCTGCCTGCCACTCATCGGCCCACTCCGCCATGGTGGACGAAGGGGTGATCGGGTAGATGGTGATCACCTGCGAAAGCCGGTACGCCACCCGTGCACAGGACTCATTTCCGTCCAGAATCGCCGTTTGCTGTTCACTCATTCTGTTGCCTCCAAAGTTCATTACCAAACCTAATTTTGCGCCCTGCGAATAGGGAAAGAAGTGAGCCCGATCACAACACTAACCTCGGTGCGTCTGGTAGAGTGGGGTCTGAGGCCGGAAATCCATGACGAACAGCCCCTATCTGCCCGTCATTGTCCTGTTGCTGGCGGCTGTCCTGTTTGCTCTCACGCCACTTCTGCTGGCCTGGTTGTGGGCCCGCAAGTTCTCCCCCCACAAGCCCGGCCCAAGCAAGAACGCCATATACGAGTGTGGGCTCGAATCGGCCGGCGACGCCTGGATCCAGTTCAAGCCAGGCTACTACCTCTACGGAATCATCTTTCTCGTCTTCGATGTCGAGGCCATCTTCCTGCTTCCCTTCGCGGTGGCATTCACCGGCTTTTCGGCGGCGGAATCCATCGCCATGCTGATCTTCCTGCTCCTGCTGGTCGAAGGCCTTGTCTGGGCCTACCAAAAGAACATCCTGGTCTGGAGATAGCGCATCTTAACCCTTGCCACAGAGGCGATTAACCGTCATCCTGAGCAAGCAACTCAATGGTCGCCATTTTAAGCGAAGCAATAGAAGAGTTGTCATTCTGACCCTGAGCGCAGTCGAAGGGGAAGAATCCCCGTATTTCGCACAATGCGCAACAAAATGCACCAGCGGTCAAAACGGCTCGAACCAATTTGCAACCAAGGACTTCAGTGGTGGATGAAAAGCTAAAGAACGAGCTGAGCAAACAGGGGATCTTCACCACCACCCTCGAGCAGCTCTACAACTGGGGCCGCTCCAGTTCCCTCTGGCCGCTGAACTTCGGTCTCGCCTGCTGCGCCATCGAGATGATCGCCACCACCATGGCGCGCTACGACATGGCCCGCTTCGGAGCCGAGGTCTTCCGCCCCTCCCCCCGCCAGGCAGACCTGATGATCGTCGCCGGCACCGTCACCAAAAAAATGGCCCCCCAGGTCGTCCGCCTCTACAACCAGATGCCGGAGCCGAAGTACGTCATCTCCATGGGCGCCTGCGCCATCTCCGGAGGCCCCTTCAAGCAGGGATACAACGTCCTCAAGGGCATTGACCGTTACATCCCCGTCGATATATACATTCCAGGCTGCCCGCCGCGTCCCGAGGCACTGCTCGATGCCTTCATGGAGTTGCAGAAGAGGATCGACCAGCAGCAACTAACCGGAGCAAACCGGCCGCGTCATCTCAACGCCGATGAACCCAGCGAGTTCCCCGTGCCCCGTTTCGGCGCGCACGATCTGGAACCAGCCAAGAACCCGAATCTCTGGAAGGCTCCATTGGTTCAGATCTCGCAAACAGGCACGTTGCAAACAGTTTCGCCGCAGGCAGGTACGGATGAATCTCGAAGCCATTAAATCCGAACTCGAAGCCGCCGTCACCGGCTGCCGCCTGGAGTTGGTTGCCAACCCCAGCCCGTCGGGCCAGCACTCGCTGCGCATCGACGCCGCGCACGCCGTCGCCCTGGCCCTCTGTCTGCGCGATGCCCCCGGCCTGCGCTTCGACTTCTGCTCCAACGTCACTGGCATCGACTGGCCGGGCAAGCAGACCACGGAAAAAGTGAAGGCTCCGCAAGCTCATCGACGGCATAGAGCAGGACGTCGAGGAGCTGCGCGCAACCGCCATCTCCCGGCTCCCTCGAAGTCGTCTATCACCTCTACTCGGTCGAAAAAAAGCACGGCCCCCTCGTGCTTCGCATGAGTACCCAGGACCGCGACGCCAACGTCCATCTCCCCTCGCTCACTCCCGTCTGGCGCAGCGCGGAGCTGCAGGAGCGCGAGATCTTCGACCTCTTCGGGGTCGTCTTCGACGGACACCCCGACCTCCGCCGCCTGCTGCTGTGGGACGAGTTTCAGGATCATCCCATGCGCAGGGACTACGTGGAACCGGATGACTTTGAATATGAGCCAACCGCGCACGATGAAGTGCTGCGCCGCGCCAACCAGCACCTCGCGAACGCAGACCAGGGGGTGGCCGATGATCACCGCCGCCAGCCCCACAGATCCGTCCGAGTTGGAACCGCTCTCCGAAACCAGCAAAGAGCAGTTGCTGGAGATCGCCATGGGCCCGCAGCACCCATCCACCCACGGCGTCTTCCGCATGAACGTCGTGCTCGACGGAGAACACGTCGTCCGCCTCAAGCCGGTCTTCGGCTACCTGCATCGCAACCACGAGAAGATCGCCGAATCCGAGACCTATCTCGGCTCCATGCCTTACACCGACCGCCTCGACTACATCTGCTCCATCACCAACAACTGGGCCTACGCGCTGGCGGTCGAAAAACTCGCCGGCATCGAGGTCCCCGAGCGCGCCGAGTACCTGCGCGTCATCACCGGCGAGCTCACCCGCCTGCAAAACCACGCCTGCCTCATCGGCTTCCTCATGCAGGACATGGGCTCCAGCGGAACCCCCCTGATGTACGCCTTCCGCGAGCGCGAAAAAATCCTCGACCTCTTCGAGTCGCTCACCGGAGCGCGCATGATGTGCAACTACATGCGCTTCGGCGGATGCCGCGCAGACCTTCCCTCCGGGTGGCTCGATCAGGCAAAAAGTGTCGTCGCCGGCTTCCCCCGCTTCCTCGATGAGTACGAGCAACTGCTGGTCAGCAACGAGATTCTCATGGATCGCACCCAGCAGGTCGGCGTGCTCTCGCGCGAGCTGGCCATCAGCGCCGGCATCAGCGGCCCCATGGCGCGCGCCAGCGGAGTGGACTACGACATCCGCAAGGTGGACCACTACAGCATCTACGATCGCTTCGCCTTCCGCGTGCCGCTGGGCAGCCACGGCGATGTCTATGACCGGTTCATGGTCCGTCTGCTGGAGATGCGCGAGTCGGTCGGCATCCTCGAACAGGCCATGCGCGATATTCCCGCCGGCCCGATCGTCGATCCCAAAATGAAGGTCCGCGGCTTCCGTCCCAAGCCCGGCGAGGCCTATGGCCGCATCGAATCGCCCAAGGGGGAGCTTGGCTTCTATCTCATCAGCGACGGCTCGCCCAACCCCTACCGCTATCGCGTCCGTCCCCCCAGCCTCATCAACCTCACCGTGCTGGAAGACCTCTGCGTGGGGCGGAATGTAGCGGACGTCGTCGCAATTCTTGGCAGCATAGACATCGTCCTCGGCGAGGTGGATCGATGAGGGAATGCGCATGGAGGAACAGCAGTGGTAGGTGAAGGCATCCTGAAGGGAATGGCGGAGACGGCCCGAAACTTCTTCGGCAGCTACGTCAGCAAAGACCGTCTCACCACGGTCCAGTATCCGGAGCAGCGCGACCCGCAGATCGAGAGCGCGCGCAGCTTCCCTTTTCTCGTCTTCGATGGTGCGGACTGGCACGATGGAATGCGCTGCGTCGCCTGCCAGATCTGCGAAAAAGAGTGCCCGCCAAAGTGTATCTTCATCGAAAAAAGTAAGGACAAGAAGCCGGACGCATACGGCAAACCGCAGTTCTACCCCGCCGCCTTCAACATCGACATCTCCGTCTGCATGAGCTGTCAGATCTGCGTCGAGGTCTGTCCCTTCGATGCCATCAAGATGGACGTGGTCACCGACCTGAGCTCCCCCGACCGCTTCGCCGGCCTGCTGCTCAACAAGCAGCGCCTCGCCAAATCCGACGAGTATTACAACTCGATTCACCCCACCGAGGCCGCCGCCGTGGATGCGCGCCGCGCAGCCGAGCGCGCACGGCAGGAAGCCAAGGCGAAGGCTGCCGCCGATGCTAAGTCCGCTTCCGATGCAAAGCTCATAGCCACAACACAGGCGCAACCTGAGACCGGTGGGCCACGATGACCCACCTCATTCCCCTGGCGCAACAGCTCGATCAGATCTTCGTCCTTGCCGCACACTGGCTGCTGAGCTATCTCCCCGCCGCCATTCATCCGCTCTGCTCGGCCATCCTGTCGGTTGCGGCCATCATTATCGTCTTCGCCACGCTGTTCGCACTCACCACCTGGCTCGAGCGCAAGGGACTGGGCCGCATCCAGAACCGCTACGGCCCAAACCGCGTCGGCCCCTGCGGCCTCCTGCAACCCATCGCCGACGGCGTCAAGTCGCTCACCAAGGAAGACATCGTCCCAATCACCGCGGACCACGCGGTGCATTTTCTGGCGCCGGTCCTTCTGGTCGCGGCGTCTTTCCTGGGCTATGCGGTTCTCCCCATCGGCCGAAATATGGTGCTCGTCAATCTCAACGCCGGAGTCCTCTACTTCTTCGCCGTCGGCTCCATGATGGAACTGGCCGTCTTCATGGCCGGATGGTCCAGCCGAAGCAAGTACTCCCTGCTCGGGGCCATGCGCGCCATCGCGCAGATGATCAGCTACGAGGTCCCTCTGGTTCTTGCCTCCATCGTCGTCATCATGCAGTCCGGCTCGCTCTCCACCGTCTCCATCGTCGACCTTCAGGCGACTTACACCGGAATCTGGCCGCACTGGTTCGTCTTCACTCCCTGGGGCTTCGCCGGGTTTGTCCTCTTCATGATCGCCGCCACGGCAGAATCCAACCGCTCGCCATTCGACCTGCCCGAAGGCGAATCCGAGATCATCGCCGGCTACTACACGGAATACTCCGGCTTTAAATTCGCCCTCTTCTTTTTGGGCGAATATATCGGTATGTTTGCCACCAGCGGAATGGCCATCACCCTCTTCCTCGGCGGATGGTCCGCGCCATTCTCCTTCCTCACATGGGTTCCATCCTACGTCTGGTTCTTCGCAAAACTGCTCGCCATCATCTCCGTCTTCATCTGGATTCGCGGGACCCTCCCCCGCCTGCGCATGGACCAGTTGATGAACCTTGCATGGGAGTTCATGCTTCCCATGGCCCTTCTTAATCTCTTTACCGCCGGCCTCTGGCACTTCATGGCCGCCGGATCTCTGCGTTGGCTTGTTTGCAGTACCATGGTTGTCGTTCCCTGCATCCTGCTGAGCCGCGGGCTGAAACATAAGAAAAAATTCCAGGTCCGTACTTATCATTATTCCGAGTGACGTTATGAGTTTTATGAATCGATTTCGCTTTGAAAGGGACGGGCTTCAGCCCGTCCGAAACGGCAGAATATTGATGGGGCTTTAGCCCCCGAGGGAATGCAAACACCGTACAGACTTTTTCTGGATTCCATATTTGTTGATCTCGGTTTTGAAATATAAATCTAACTGCGCATACGATTGAGTTTTCGATATGACTGCATCCTTCATGGTCCTCGCCCTGCTTACGGTTGCCGGAATGGCGGCAGCCATGGGCCTGCGCAACGCAGTTCACTGCGTTCTGGCGCTGACGCTTGGCTTTGCCGGAATAGCCGCGCTGTATCTTCAGCTTGGTGCGCAATTTGTAGGTCTTGCGCAGATCATGGTCTATGTGGGCGCCGTGGCAATTCTCGCCGTCTTCGCCATCATGATGACGCACAACCCGGAATCTGCGAACTTGCCTGTCTTCTCTTCTCAATGGATAGTGGGCTGCATCGTCGCCGCCGCTGTCTTCGCGGTTCTCGCTCGGGCAATCTCTTCCAGCGCGGCTTTCACTCAAGTCCTGCCGCCGCAACCCGACGCCACAGTCCATCAGATCGGCGACTCGCTGATGCATCGCTACATCCTGCCGCTGGAGATCATGGGCCTGCTCTTGACCGCCGCGCTCATCGGCGCCGTAGTCATCGCGATGGACCGCAAAGAGGAGATGAAATGAACTCCTTGCAAAACTATTTACTCTTGTCCTCGCTTCTCTTCTCCATCGGCCTTGCCGGAGTTTTGATCCGGCGCAATGCAATTCTCGTTCTTATTGGAATTGAACTTATGCTCAATGCAGCCAACATAAATTTCATCGCTTTCTGGCGCTTCGGCCCGGACCCCTCGGCCTTGACCGGGGTCATATTCGCACTTTTTTCCATCAGCGTCGCCGCGGCCGAAGCAGCAGTCGGGCTGGCTATTATTCTCGCTGCGTATCGGCATTCCAGAACTACCGACTTAGACCAGATGGATTCACTGAAAGGATAACTGCCGCCGTCATATTAACTTATCTCCGTCATTCTGGCGTAGCCAGAATCTCCGTATTTCGTTTCCCGTCATAGACAACTAACGGAGTTACACAACCGCACCCTCTGAGACTCAATGACCTGGATCGTTCAAAACCTGTGGCTTGTTCCCGCATTGCCGGTCTTCGCGGCAGCGATCAGCGCTCTGCTGGGCCGGCGTAACCGCATCCTCGCCGCCGCGCTGGCCATCGGCTCCCTGGCCGTCTCTTTCCTGCTTTCGCTCTGCGCCTTCGCCCATGTCCTCGCCAACCACGGCGCCGATCAGGTCCTCACCTTTAACTTCCGCTGGTTCCAGTTCGGCAACGAGTGGCTGCAACTCGGCTGGATGCTCGACCCGCTGACCGCCGTAATGCTGGTGATGGTTACCTTCGTCGGCCTGCTCATCTTCATCTACAGCGTGGGCTACATGGCTCACGATGAGAACTTCACCCGCTTCTTCTGCTTTATGGCGCTCTTCGCCGGGGCCATGCTGGGCGTCGTCATCGCCAACAGCCTCCTTCTGCTCTTCATGTGCTGGGAGATCGTCGGCCTCACCTCCTATCTCCTCATCGGCTTCTGGTACCACAAGCCGGAGGCCGCGGCCGCCGCAAAGAAAGCCTTTATCACCACCCGCATCGGTGATCTCGCATTCCTGCTTGGCATGGTCTGGCTCTACGCGAAGACCGGCACGCTCCTCTTCTACAACGCTGGGGCCGGCTGCCTTGAAACCTCCGCGCTCACTCACCTCACCGCGCAGACCGCCGTCTTCGGCCTCACCCTCTCCACCGTCATCGGCATTCTCATCTTCTGCGGCGCAGCCGGTAAGTCCGGCCAAGTCCCATTCCACGTCTGGCTTCCCGACGCAATGGAAGGCCCCACCCCCGTCAGCGCCTTGATTCATGCGGCAACCATGGTAGCTGCCGGTGTCTTTCTCATCGCCCGAATCTATCCCCTCATGAGCGCCCGTGCAGGCATCTCACTCACTCCAACCATTGCGCTACAGGTTGTCACATGGGTTGGCGCGATCACCGCCCTTTTCGGCGCGCTCACTGCCATCGCGCAATTCGATATCAAGCGAATCCTCGCCTACTCCACCATCTCGCAGCTCGGTTACATGATGATGGGTCTGGGCGTCGGCGGCGTTGCCGTCGGGATGTTCCACCTCATCACCCACGCCTTCTTCAAAGCCTTGCTCTTCCTCGGCGCAGGCTCAGTCATTCACGGCTGCAACGGCGAGCAGGACATTCGTCGCATGGGCGGTCTGCGCAAGTTCATGCCTATAACCTTCGCCGCGTACTCCGCGGGGATGCTTGCACTCTGCGGATTCCCGTTCTTCTTCTCCGGCTTCTGGAGCAAGGACGAGATTCTTCGCGCCGCGCATAACTGGAACCTCTCCCAGGCCCCGTTCTACATGGCAGCCTTCGGCGCGCTCCTCACCGCCTTCTACATGACGCGCCAGGTCTACTACGTCTTTGCTGGTAGTTCGCGCCTAGCCGAAGCAAACCACGATTCATCCCACGCCACAAGCCACCCGCACGAGAGCCCCGCGGTAATGACCATCCCGCTGGTGATTCTTGCCGCCTTCGCCGTGTTACTCGGTTTCATCGGGACCCCCGCATGGCCATGGTTTCAATCGTTCCTCGACAACAAGCCAGTTTCGCTTGGCTTTTCTGCACTCTCCAGCCACGGCATTCTTTCTATTATGTTCACCTCCTCGTTCCTTGTCTTTATTGGCATTGGCCTGGGCTGGTGGTTCTATGGACGCAAACCGATCGAAAGCGCCAGAGTCGAGGATGAACTGGGAAAGCTGCAGCCACCTGCCTTTACCGTTTTGGGCCACGCATTTTTTGTTGATGCACTCTATAGCGCGACGATTTTGCGCCTGAATGCCTGGAGTGCCGGGGTCTGCGACTGGCTCGATCGATGGGTCTGGAACGGAGCGGTGCAGACAGTCTCCTATCTGGTTCTCGTTGTTGCATGGCTTGACAACTTCTTTGACGCATCCGTTGTGAACTCCGGATTTGACGAGGGTTGCGAGGGTGTCTCGCGCAGCGGTCAGATATTGTCGCTGCTTCAGAATGGCCAGGTACAGAACTATATGGGCGTTATCGGCTGTGCGCTCATCGCGCTCGTCGTAGTACTCCTCTGGGGGGCCAGGCCATGATCGCCATTCCCTGGATCTCACTTCTGACCGCAATACCAGTCGTTGGCGCGCTTATTTTGCTTGTGCTTGGTGGGCGAAACAAGAACCTGGTTCGTTGGTCAGCGCTGATCTTTGGTCTTGCCGCTTTTGTGCTGACCTTGTTTTTGTGGCACCACTTTGATTCTTCATCTGCAAGTCTCCAGTTTCAAGAGCGGTACAACTGGATATCCGCCCTGGGTGTGGAGTATCACGTCGGTATTGATGGCTTGGGACTCCTGATGGTATTGCTTAGTTCTATTGTGGTGCCTATCGCGATGCTTGCCTCGTGGCAGATTGAGGAGAGAGTTCATCTCTATTATTCTTTGATCCTCGTTTTACAGGCGTGTCTCTTCGGCACGTTTACCGCCCTAAGCTTCTTTCACTGGTTTCTCTTTTGGGAATTGAGTCTGATTCCGGCTTTCTTCCTTATCAGATTGTGGGGCGGCCCGCGGCGCGCCAGCGCGGCTACGCAGTTTTTGGTCTACACAATGGTCGGCAGCATTACGTTGCTGCTGGCATTTATAGCCATTTTTCTTGCTACTAGGAAATTCGACTTCATCGACCTCGCGGCGCTGGCGCAGAATGGACAGCTTATGACGTCCGTGGTCGATAAACTGGCCTGGCACCGGTTCACGCCAGATCATGTGGCGCTGATCCTCTTTGCCGGAGCGTTCCTTGGCTTCGCTGTCAAAGTGCCAATATTCCCGTTTCACACCTGGCTGCCCTCAGCCTACTGTGAAGCGCCTACTGGAACTACTATTTTGCTCACCGGCGCGATGTCGAAAATGGGAGTCTACGGATTTCTTCGAATTCTGCTGCCCATCTTCGGTGCGCAGATGCAGATTGTCCTGACTCCACTCTTGTGGATGGCGGTGGCGACCGTTGTCCTTTCCGCTTACGCCGCGCTTGCACAAAAAGACCTGAAGCGGATCTTCGCCTATTCCTCGATCAATCATCTCGGCTATTGCCTGCTGGCGATCTTTGCCATTGCTAAGTTTACCGGAGGAGACGCAGCGCTTACCGCTGATAAGTATGCCGCTATGAATGGCGTCCTGCTGCAAACATTTAATCATGGGCTGACTGCCGCAACGCTCTTCTGGTTTGTCGCCATGCTGGAAAAACGGAGCGGCGGTTTACGCGGTCTGAATGATTTCGGAGGCCTGCGCAAGGTCGCACCCGTCTTTGCCGGACTCATGGGCATTACCCTGTTTTCAACTTTGGGTCTGCCGGGCTTGAATGGGTTCATCGGCGAGTTCCTGATCTTCAAAGGATCATTTCCACTCGTGACATGGGCGACATCGCTCGCAGTGTTAGGACTGCTTGTAACTGCAATCTTTGTTCTTGGAATTCTACAGCATGTTTTTTCCGGCCCGCTCAATCAGAGATGGGTCAGTCTGCCCGATCTTACAATGGGTGAACGGATGGCTCTGGCCCCCGCAATCGGCCTGATGTTTGTGCTGGGCCTTTATCCCCAACTTATTCTCGGAGTTGTCAACAATACAGCTATTATGATGGTGCAACATCTTAGGTTTTGATCAATAAGTGAACGTGGTGTTTTGATGATGCTTGCATGGACAATCTATATTTCGTTTTTTGGGGCAGTTGGCTTGCTCCTGCTGCCCAGGGGCAGCGTGGCCTCGGCGCGCATCTTGGCCCTGCTGACCGCTGTGGCCTGCTTTGGAATTACGCTTACATACTTCCTGCTACATCGTACCGGAGAGATGCTGACGATTACTCGCGTGCCCTGGGTCCCATCCCTCGGCATTGAATATCATCTCGCGGCAGACGGAATTAGCCTGACGCTGCTTTTGCTGACGGGAATTATCGCCATCACTGGCATCCTGTTTTCGTGGGACATTGTTGAACGCACCAAGGAATTCTTTGCTTTCTATCTACTGCTCATCGGCGCCGTTTATGGCGTATTTCTTAGTTGCGATTTATTTCTACTTTTTGTTTTCTACGAACTCGTCATTATTCCGAAGTATTTTCTGATCGCCATTTGGGGCTCGACGAGGCGCGAATATGGAGCGATGAAACTCGCGCTTTACTCCTTTGTCGGCAGCGCAATGGTGCTGATAGGTCTTATAGCCGCCTACGTTGTGGCTGGTGCAAAGTCAACGTCACTCCTCAATCTCGCACAGTTCCCTTTTTCGCTTCACTTCCAGATGCTTGCTTTTCCCCTCGTCTTTGTTGGCTTTGCAATCCTCGCTGGCCTATGGCCCTTTCACACCTGGGCGCCGACGGGCCACGTCGCCGCGCCCACGGCGGCTTCCATGCTGCTCGCCGGAGTGGTCATGAAACTGGGTGCCTATGGCTGCCTTCGCGTTGCTATGACGCTCTTCCCACTTGGCCTCGGGCCATGGGGTTTCCATGTGCTCGGCCTTGGTTCGTGGCGCGATCTCTTTGCCCTGCTCGCGGTCATTGGGATCGTCTATGGCGCGTTGGTCGCGCTGGTGCAAAAAGACTTTAAGTTCGTCATCGGCTATTCGAGCGTCAGCCACATGGGATTTATTCTGCTCGGACTGATGACATTGAATCAGCTTGGGCTCTCCGGCGCGGTACTACAGATGTTCTCCCATGGAATTCTTGCTGGGCTGCTCTTCGCTGTTGTAGGCCGCATGGTGTATGCCCGCACCCATACCCGCGACTTGGCGAAACTCGGCGTGATGAACCTCAATAATGTAATCCCGTTTGCCGCGGTCACCTTTGTTATTGCCGGAATGGCTAGCATGGGCCTGCCCGGATTCAGTGGGTTTGTCGCGGAGTTGATGGTCCTGATCGGCGTCTGGCGCGCGTACCCCCTGCTTGCGCTCTGCGTGGGATTCGGCATCATTGTCGGCGTCGTGTACATCTGGCGAGCGATGCAAAAGGCATTTTTTGCGGAGGCAGGCGTCGAGTCCTCGCCCCCCAGTCCGCCGCTGCCTCCCATCTCATTTCCCGAACGCCTCGGTGCAATGATTCTGATCGGCGCGAGTGTGCTCATCGGACTCTATCCACAAGTGCTTCTGAATGTCATCGTTCCAGCGTTTAACTCTCCGCTGTTTGAAGGCTTGCGCAAAGGGAGTTGGCAATGATCGCAATCGACTATACGCAGTTGCTGCGGCTCGCGTTGCCTGAGGTCATTGTTGTAGCCACGGCGCTGATTGTGATGGCGGCAGATCTGATGGTTCTGCGCAGATGCAACACTCGTGTTCGATTCGCTGTTGCCGCGGCACTCGCATCCCTCGGCTGCGCGGGTGCAATCGTGCGGATTCTGCTGGCGCCGGTGGTGGCCAGCATTCTCAACGGAATGCTTATCGTAAATCCGTTGACCCATCTGGTCCAGATTGCGCTGCTCGTCCTGACAATCTTCACGCTGCTCCTCTCTGTGGATTCGACCTTCACCGAGCACGTTGGCGAGTTTATCCTTCTGCTCTTGGTCGCCACCGCTGGAATGATGTTTTTGGTCGGCACGCAGGATCTGCTGGTTCTATTTATCTCGCTGGAACTATTGAGCCTGTCGCTGTACATTCTGGTGGCCTTCAACAAGCGCAGTGCGCAATCCTGGGAAGCCGCGCTCAAGTATTATCTCTTCGGCGGAATGTCCGCTGCGTTTCTGCTGTTTGGATTCAGCCTGCTCTATGGTCTGTCGAACTCCACCAACCTCACGCAGATTGCAGCCGCAATTCATGGCCCCGCGCTGAACCCGCTGCTCGTGATTGCCATCGGCGCCGCCGCGATTGGCCTTGGCTTTAAAGTCGCCGCCGTTCCCTTCCATTTTTGGGCGCCGGACGTCTACCAGTGCGCACCCGCGCCCAGCGCGGCTTTTATCGCATCCGGCTCCAAGGTTGCCAGTTTCTTTATCTTCTTTCAGGTAATGGCCCTGGGATTTGCGGGCGCGGAGGGCACAGCCGTATTGCCGCATCTTGTGCGCGGCTGGGTTCCTGTACTGGCCCTGATGGCTGCGTCCTCGATGTTGCTGGGCAACCTGGTCGCCATTCGCCAGACCAGTCTGCGGCGATTGCTTGCCTACTCGGCAATCGCACACGCCGGCTACATGCTTCTGGCAATTGTGGCGCACACCGAACAGAGCCTCGCCGCGCTGCTCTACTACGTTGTGACATACGCGCTGGCAACGCTTGGCGCCTTTGCAGTGATCGCGGTCGTCGAGCAGCAGAAGGGCAGCGACCAGCTCTCCGACTTCGACGGGCTCGGTCGACAAGCGCCCGTACTCTCTCTTTGCCTGGCAATCTTTATTCTTTCGCTGGCAGGAATTCCACCCCTGGCGGGATTCTTCGGCAAGTTCTATCTATTTGTCTCCGTACTTGCCGCGTCGCCAGGGTCGATGGGACTGCTCTGGCTGGTCATCCTCGCCATCGCCATGAGCGCCGTCTCGCTCTACTACTACCTGCAAGTGCTCAAGCGCGTCTATGTTGCGCCTCTCCCCGCCGACGCCAACAAATTCAACTCCCCGATTCTCAGCCAGATTCTTATGCTGTTGTTGGCCGCCTCCGTGGTGCTGTTAGGCTGCGCTCCGCAACTGCTGCTGCACTGGATTCTGGCAGCCATTCGCGCCTCCGGCCTCTGATCCCTGCGTTTCCGATGAGATCGTCTGCCGGGGGACAGAGCGCCTGGTTGACAGCGCTTTCTGTGCGTATGGAGAAGCTTTGGAGGAGCAGCTTTGAATGGTAACCCGTCGAAATTCAGGGATGGAATCGGGGCTTGACCTTTGCAGGCGTTCCAAGGTAGCTGCCCGGCCTCAATGAGGCCAGCCGCTGGCAACAATGGCCGTGGAATGCACGGGTAGATCGCTTGCCCGCTGGCTGTTGTTCCGGGCGTATAGCTGCTCATCTCGCACCTTGAAGGAGCCAACCAGCTCATTCAGGTCTGCCGCCAGATTGGCAAGCCGGTCACACGCGACAACAGACCGCGCGGAGCTGTTGGTTGTGCGTTCGATGATGCCGGATATCTCGTTCAGGTTGACGTTCACCGATTGGGTTGCAGACGACTGCTGGGCGGACGCGATGGCAACCTGAGCGACCCTCTTCTGCACCGCCTCCGATCCTTGAATGATGTTGACCAGAGCGTCTCCAGCCGAGCGGGCAGAGTCCACGCCGCGCTCCACCATCTGCATGCTGGAGCGCATGGCCTCCACCACCTCGGCGGTCCCGGCCTGTATATCGCGCACCATCTGGTCCACTTCTCCGGTGGCGCGGCTGGTGCGTTCGGCCAGCCGGCGCACCTCTGTGGCCACCACTGCGAAGCCGCGCCCATGTTCCCCGGCGCGGGCCGACTCGATGCTGGCGTTCAGCGCGAGCAGGCTGGTCTGGTTGGCAATGTCGTCGATCACACCAATAATCGTCCCGATGGCGTCGCTCGCATGGCCCAACTCACCGATCTTGGTCGCGGTTGATTGATTGGCCTCCAGCATCTGCTGAATCGAGGCAACGGTGGTTTGGATGGTTTCGCCGCCGGCGTGGGCGTTCTCCTCGGCCGTGCGTGCGTCCCGCGCCGCGTTCTGCGTGGTCTCGCTGATCTCGTGTACTGCGGTGGAGATCGCGCCCATGCTCAATGTTATGTGCATCGCCTGGTCGCGTTGCATCTCCGATTGCGAAGCGGTTTCGTGCGCAATCCCGGATAGGCCGCTGGCGGCCTCATTCAGAGCGCGCGCGTTCTTGGTCACGCGCAGGACGATCTGCTCGATCCGCTCGATGAAGACGTTGAACCAGTGTCCTACCTCATCGAGTTCGTCGTGCCCATGCACCTCCACGCGCGCGGTCAGATCGCCATCGCCCCCGGCAATGTCCCTCATCCGGCCGGCCAGCCCCTGTAGCGGCAGGATGACTTTGTACTGCAGCACCCACCACGCGCCGATGCATCCGGTCAGGGCAACCATCAGCATCACCCAGCCGGTGATGCTGGAACGCGCCGACCACAGGTCGATGTCGCTCAGTTCGCCCTTGAACTGAACGCCGATCGTCTGGTCCAGCGTCAGCATTGCCGAGGCCAGGTTCCGGTCGTCCGCGGCCAGCGCCACAACCTGGTTCTGCACCCCCGCCGTCACATTCTCCTTGCTCGCCACTAGGGCGCCGTAGGTCTCACGCGAACGTGGACGAATACTGGAGAACTGCGCCTGTAGATCGTCAGCCCTGCGAGCCATCGCGGGAAAGGATGCAACAGAGCCACGCAGCCTGTTCAAGTCCTGTTCAACCGCATCGGCATCTTTGTCGGCGGCATCCAGCGTGCCCGGGTCTTCGATCAGCACAGCCTCTTTATAGCGCTTCGTCATCTGGTCGAAGGAGGACTCCGCATCGCGCACGCGCAGCGCAGCAGGAAACAGTGACGTTGAGATCTGGTCCATGTGCGCGCGCGTCGCGTTGGCGCTGATCTGCTCCAGTGCCAGCAGCAGCAGGTATCCCATGGCCAGCATTCCCAGTATCGCCAGGATGCGTGTCCGGATGCTGTGTTTCATATTCAGGGTCTGAATCACGGTGCTCACCTCACAACCAGAATCTTGACCCCTTCATGCGGTGCTGCTCGCCCGATGTACCCGATCGAGCCAGCGGTGTGCGATACATACTCCACCACCGCGGCCTCCGAATCCAGCGTCTTTGGCATCGCGCCCTGGCCGCTGAAGAGAATGCTCCGCCAGCCGGCGCGAAACCCGCTGTCGGTCTTCCCGATATAGAGACTGAGAAACTCGTCCTGCACCCCCCCCTGCCTCAGCAGCACTGGCGTCACCTGCGCGCCGTTCCTCAGACTCGTGGAGGCACCGGTAAAGATGTCGCGCAGCTCCGTTTTGGTGATGCTGTTCACAGTCACATTGGGGTTCACAATGATTGCCACCTGCGCAGCAGCGCGCTGGACCGTCGCCAGCACCAGCAGGCCGAAGAGGAGAGGCAAGAGTCGTCGTTTCATGGGTGTTTCTCCTATGCCTTCCATCAGAAGTTCACCCCGATCTTCAGCAGCGTCATCCGTGTCGTGGGCTTATATCCACCGGTATTGTCCAGGGTGCTGAAGCCGATCTCAGTGCCATTGATGAAGTGCTGCTCAAACTTGGCGTATAGGAATGGATTGAAGTCGTAGCGGCCGGTGAGCGCCCAGTCCTTCTGATATCGTGAACTGGTGAAGGCGGCCTGCCGATCGGTCGAACCGCTGTAGTACAAACCGGCGCTCAGCTTCTCGCTGATCTTGTAACTCGCCATCGCGTAAAAAGCGCGCCGGTCGGTCAGGTAGGCCGTTGGCGGAGCGCCAGTAAACTGGATCTGCGTGTTCGCCGACAGCCGGTTGTACTCGCCGGCGAACATCACGCGGTTCCGTTCATATTTGCTGTAAAAGTAGTATGGATAAAACGGATGGGCAGAAAATGTCCCCGTATAAGGTCCGGCTACTACGCTTCCCGTCGGGTTCTCCGCGTCGATGCTCGAACCCACCATCCATCCTTCGACGGGGGTGTCCCACATCAGCGTCCCGCCAAACATCCGCCCCGTAATCCCATTCGGCAGGGTCAGCCCTTCATCGCGATACGGCTGCAGGTATGCGTCGTCTGAACTGAGCACCCGCTGGCCGCCGTAGGCGCGATACTCCATCTTGCCCAGCGAATCCCCAAGAGGAACGCTGCCGTAGACCACGCCCCCATAATGCGTCAGGATTGATGCCCGGCTGGCCACCGGATAGATGGACTGCGGCAACAGAATCCACAGATGTGCCGGGTCGATGTCCTGCGTCTCGTTCAGCAGCCCCGCCGGGGTCTTCACCTTGCCCACGCGAATGCCGAAGTGCTCGTTCACCTTGTAGTCGCCCAGCGCCCAGTCCAGCATGATCTGGTTGCCGTAGGTGCCCAGCAGATAATATCGCGCCTGCACGCCGATGCGCAGCTTAGGCTGCGGCTCCGCCGTAACGTTGACCACTGCCTCAGTCCACGCAGCGCTGCCGTCGGTCGAGTTTGTCGTGTTCCAGTTGTCGTTCGTAGTGTAGATGAATCCCTGCGTCGCATAGCCATGCACCTGTAGGTTCAGGTCGTCCATGCTCTGCCCCCACGAACGGTCCGCGCCCGGAAACAGCAAAGCCAGCAGCGCGGCGGCTGCAATTGGAAGTCGTTTCACATCTCTCTCCTTGGCCCTTGCATCGTCTCTCATCGTTTCTGCCCGGCTGCTGAAAGCGGAATGAGGGTGTCAGTTATGTTATCGGCTGCGAATACAAGAGGGTTACCTCGGTGATATGGATTGGTCCGCACGCGTAATGGTCTAAGCGCGATACGCATCTGCTCAGAAGCTCACCCCAATCTTCAGCAGCGTCATCCGCGAATTTGGTTTCAAACCGCCCGCATTGTCCGTAATGCTGTAGCCGGTCTCCGTGCCGTCCACAAAGTGTTCCTCAAACTTGGCGTAGAGAAATGGATTAAAGTCGTAGCGGCCCGTGAGCGCCCAGTCCTTCTGGTAACGGGCGCTGGTAAAGGCCGCTTTGCGGTCGAGCGAGCTGCTGTAGTAAAGCCCCCCGCTCAGCTTCTCACTGATCTTGTAGCTGGCCATCCCGTAGAAAGAGCGCTGGTCGATGTATACATAGACCGGAGGCAGCCCGGTAAGTCGTATGACGTCGTTCGGCGTGCCCCGGCGATACTCGCCCGCCACCATCAGTTTGCCTCGTTCATATTGTGCAAACACATGAGGCGTACTGATAGGGTTCCCGGCGATCGTACCTTGGAACGTGCCCCGGGTCACATTGCCCGATGGGTTGTCCGACTCTTCACTGGCGCCAATCATCAATCCCGAAAGCGGCGTCTTCCAGTCGAGCCTTCCGCCAAACACGCGTCCAGAAAGGCCATTCGGCATCTGGAATCCCTGATCGGTGAACTGCACCAGGGCCCCATCGTCGGTATCGATCACCCGCTCGCCCCCAAACGCGCGATACTCCACCTTGCCGAGCGATTTGCCCAGCGCCAACGTGCCATAGACCACCCCTCCCAGATGGGCCAGGTTCGAGTCCCGGCCGGCAACGGAATAGATGGATTGTGGCAGCAGAATCCAGAGCTGAGCCGGGTCGATGTCCTGCGTCTCGTTCAACAGTCCGGCAGGGGTCTTCACCTTGCCCACGCGAAAGCCGAAGTACTCGTTGACCTTGTAGTCACCCTGCGCAAAGTCCAGCTTGATCTGATTGCCATATGTGCCGAGCAGAAAATAGCGCGCCTGCACCCCGATGCTCAGTTTGGGCTGGGGCTGCGCCGTGACGTTGACCACCGCCTCCATCCACGCCGCGCTGCCGTCGGTCGAGTCTGTGGTGTTCCAGTTGTTGCTCGTGCTGTAGATGAACCCCTGGGTCGCATAGCCATGGGCCTGTAGGTTCAGGTCGTCCATGCTCTGCGCCGTTGCCGTGCTCCCACTCCAGAAGTAGTGAATCAATAACAGAATGGTTGCCGCAATCGAACATCGCCGCATGGAAATCTCCTTCGTGCCTCGTCCCGCCGATAAGTCTGCGCGTCTTCTGTCCCCACGACTCCGGTCAGGGTAGCCAGAACACACAGCAATTCAGCAGCCGGCTATAGAGCCTCTGATGCTCTATCGGCCAACCGTCCAGAAGAGTGAATTAGGCCCTATCGTCATATAGAATCGGCATTAGTTGTTGAAGACTTTATAATCCGTCATCCCGACCGGAGCGCGCAGCCTATACCCGTTATCCCGACCGGAGCAACGGACGGCCGGGTGCCCCATCCATCGCGCCTTTGTCTCATGCGATGGGTGGGAGCAACACAGCCCGAACCACCACCTTTGTCTTTGCCTGGAAAGGGCCAACGGCCCGTTCTATCGCAGCCTGGGGCGCAGCCCCAGGATCAGGCCCGCCACAAGCCTGCGGGCTGAAGGCCCGCGCTATAGCTGCTGCCAGTCGAACCCGCCTGAAAATCTTTCCCCGTTTTCCCCAGCAAATCCGCGTGTCAAGCCCCTCGACGCCCCAAAATCCCCCTAAACCACACCAACCAAACCACATAATTCATTTAAAAAGTTGGCATAGTAGTTATGCCCCGCTTGCTACAATTAATATATGGATCAAATCCATCGAGGGGCAGCTTTGACCGTGCGGAAACAGACCTCCGCCGCCCGCTCGCACCGTTCTTTCTCAACTGAATAAGCCGCACCGAATCAATCTTTTACCCGCAACGTCCACACGGGTCGTCATTCTGGCGCAGCCCCAGGAGTCGTCATTCTGGCGCAGCCACCGCAAGTTGTCATTCTGAGCGCAGCCGCCACTGAAATCGTCATTCTGGCGCAGCCACCACGAGTTGTCATTCTGAGCGCAGCGAAGAATCCCCGTATTGGCCTTTGTTTGTTCGTCATTCTGAGCGAAGCTCAGAATCTCTGTCGTTGCCTTTGTAGCTCCGCTATACCTTCAGGAAATCACCCCTAACCCTTATGTCCTGAATCTTTTAGCCGCAACCTCAACGCAATCAATATTATGGCCAGCCACATCCCGCGTAACCGATTGATTCAAAACCGCTTGCTCCTAAGATATCCATTATGGGTATTATCCCTGTGGCCACCACATAACAATCCACTTACGCACCAATCCACCCCCAGGGGGGATGGGAGGGGGAGGGGGAGAACGAACAGCGATCAAACACCGAACAAATGGCGCGTAGCTCCCGCGATTCTCCCTGACCGCTGACCTTCCAGCGCGGATGTCTCTTCCATCTGCGCCACCCCGCACAAAAAAGAGGGCCCAAAGGCCCTCTTTCCATATTCTGCAAAACTCCCTACTGCTTCGCCACAGGAGGTGGTGGTGGTGGACCCGAAGGAGCCCCGCCCGGTCGTGGCGGACGCGGAGGCAACGGGATCCCATCCTGCGCAGCCACCTTCGCAATCTGTCCCAGATGGTCGCGCATCACCGCCATGGCCTTCACTACCTCCGCCGCCAACCCAGGATCGGCCGCCACCGAGGCCTCCATGTAGAAGTCGTGCAGGTTATTCCTGTGTGCCTTGGTAATGAAAATGATGTACTCCGTGTCGAAGTCCTTGCCCGCGAGGCCGTTCAGCTTGTCATATTCCGCCTGGTCGTCCTTGTTCATCTTCTTCGGCAGCAGAACACCCAGCGCGTCGGCAACCGTTGCCATGTCCTTGTTGATCGCCGTGTGGTCGTCCACCATCTTCTGCGCGAGCGTCTTCACATCCAGTCCGCCCTTTTCCACCGCAAGCCGCCCCAGCATCACGTCCGCGATGCCATCCTCGGTGGCGGTGTGCAGAAACACCTGGTCCGCCAACTGCTGCCCTCTAACTCCAGGAGCGCCCAGCGTCTCGCGCATCGAACTCGGCCCAGCCGCTGGCTGCGGTCCGGTCGCCGGTATCGTACTCTGCTGGTCAGGCTGCGGTGTAAGACTTGTATCCGTCTGCGCCACCAGCGCCAACGGCAGCAACACCACCGCAGCTCCAGCCACCGCAATCCATCTGCATTTATTCATAGCAAAGCTCCTCGCTCTGGTTCCCAATTCGCAACCGCCTGCAGCACTCCCTTGCTTGGAGCGTTATCCTATCTCCACAAGCTCTGAACTGGCAACATCCCCTTCCATCGCGTGCCATCCAAACGATCATATCCATGGAACACTTGGGAGTCTCACTCAGCAATGTCTCACGCCAGCAACCCCGCCGAATCGAATCCGTCTGCTCCTCAGCCGCCCATCGCCCGCCGCGATCCCGCCTCGACTACGCTCCACGGCGTCACCCTGCACGACGACTTCCGCTGGATGCGCGACAAGAACTCGCCCGAGCTGCTCGCCTACCTTAACGCCGAGAACGACTACTCCGCCGCCGTCATGGCTCCCACTGCCGAGTTACAGACCAAGCTGTACGACGAGATGCTCTCCCACATCCAGGAGACCGACGAGAGCGTCCCTTACCGTCTAGGCGACTGGTTCTACAGCACGCGCACCGTCAAGGGCAGCCAATATCCCATCCACTGCCGCCGCGCCGCTGCCAATCCCGATCTCAACTCCGCCTTCGATCCGACCCAGCCCGAACAGGTCATTCTGGATGTAAACCAGCTCGCCGAGGGCAAGCCATTCATGGACGTCGGAGCCATGGCCATCAGCCCCGACGGCAACCTCCTCGCCTACTCCACCGATTCCACCGGCTTCCGCCAGTACACGCTTCACATCCGTGATCTTCGCACCGGATCCGACCTCGCAGACACCGCCAAGCGCGTCGGCTCGCTCGCCTGGGCCGCAGACTCGCGCACCCTCTTCTACTCCACCGAGGACGAGACCACCAAGCGCCAGGACAGCATCTTCCGCCACATCCTCGGCCAGCTTTCCGTCGAAGATGCACTCATCTTCGACGAGCAGGATGCCCGCTTCAACCTCGGCGTCGGTCGCACCAGGGACGGCCTCTACCTGATGATCGAGTCCGGCAGCCACACCACCAACGAAGTCCGCTTCCTCCCCGCCGATGAGCCAAACGGAGACTTCCGCCTCATCGCCCCGCGCGTGGACGATCAGGAGTATTACCCGGATCATCGGAACGGCCTTTTCTACATCCGCACCAACGATGCGGGCAAGAACTTCCGCGTCGTCGCCGCGCCGGTCGCCACTCCCGGTCGCGACCACTGGCAGGAGCTGGTCCCGCTCGATCCAGTCCATCCCCTGGAAGACTTCGACATCTTCCAGAGCTTCGCAGTAGCCACCCGCCGCAAGCTCGGCCTGCCCACGCTGGAGGTCCTCCGCTTCCGTGTGGACAGCACGCTCGAACCGCCGGTCGAGATCGCCTTCCCTGAGCCAACCTACTCCGCCGCCGCGCACGTTAACCGCATCTTCACCACCGGCGTATTCCGCTACAGCTATCAGTCGCTCGTCTCGCCACCCTCGGTCTACGAGTACAACGTCGCCCGCGCGCAGTCGGATGTCGCCATCGGCGAGTCGAAGCTGCTCAAACGGCAACATGTACCCGGCGGCTTCGACTCCGCCCACTATGCCTCCGAGCGCCTCTGGATCACCGCCTCCGACGGCACCAGAGTCCCCACCTCCATCGTCTACCGCCGCGACCTCTTCCAGCGCGATGGCGCGAACCCACTCTATGTATACGGCTACGGGTCATATGGCTACCCCCTCCCAGTCGGATTCAGCCCCCCGCGCCTCTCGCTGCTCGATCGCGGCATCGTCATGGCCTACGCCCACATCCGCGGCGGTGGCGAGCTCGGCGACCAATGGCACGACGCCGGTAAGATGCAGCTCAAGCGCAACACCTTCACTGACTTCATCGCCGCCGTCGAGCAACTCGTCATGCGCGGCTACGGCAACGCCAACAAAGTAGCCATCGAAGGCGGCAGCGCCGGAGGACTTCTCATGGGCGCGGTTGTCAACCTCGCCGCCGCAGCCGGAAGGCCCAGCCTCTTCCGCGTCGTCCTCTCCCATGTCCCCTTCGTCGATGTGATGAACACCATGCTCGACGCAACCCTCCCGCTAACCATCGCCGAGTATGAAGAGTGGGGCAACCCCAACGAACCAGAGGCCTTCGCCACCATGCTCGCCTACTCGCCCTATGAGAACCTCGACGGATTCAAGTCCACCGAAGGCCAGCCCATGCCCCTCCCGGCCATGCTGGTCAAAACCAGCCTCAACGACTCGCAGGTGATGTTCTGGGAGCCGGCCAAGTACGTCGCCAAGCTGCGCACCCTCAAGCGCGACGCCACCCCACTCCTTCTCCACATCAACATGGACGCAGGTCACGGCGGGGCCTCCGGCCGCTACGACTACCTCAAGGAGATCGCCTTCGATTACGCCTTCCTGCTCACTCAGCTTGGCATTTCGACCAGGTCACAATGAAGATCTCCCGCACTTCAGATGGCACTTCCGGACTTAGTAAATCTCTGTTTAAGTTGGTTGACCCTCCTTGGAAGCGTCATTCTGACCCGACTTTGGGTCAGAATCTCCGTCGTTGCTTGTGCCGAGGGGAATTCCAGGGACTTGTTAGAGCTTCCTCAGGGCAATCGCATGAGTCGAAATATCTTTCTGCAATTTACCCTCGAATATCCCAGCAAATTCGAGTGTCAAGTCCCCCTCCGCCCCAAAAATCATCTAACCCTATCAAAACAATCAAGATAATAGTTCCCAGCAGTTGGCATGGTAGTTTCCCTCCGAAGCGTATAATTAAAGCAGTAGTAAACAAACAGACCCGGCCAACCAGCCGGGCCTTCGCATTTAACTCGCCGCTTACCGCTGCAAGTCATTGCGAATGACTATTTTATAGGTAACTACAATGAAATGACGCTTTTACCGGCCATAACCCGAAAACTCCCATTTTTCACCCCTAACCCGAATGTTTACACGATTTTGCCCGTAACCCATCTGCAATGACGATTTTAGCGTCCAGCACCACACGCAATCTACTGATTCAATTCAACTTGCACGAAATTCAACAGCAAGGGGGGGGGGGGGGGGGTGAACAAACAACGAATAAACAGCGAACAAACGGCAATCCGAGCCTGCGACTGCCCCAAGGGGTACCCTACGGCAAATAATTAACTGCTCAGCGATTGCCCTTCTTCCGGACTGGCCTCCACTTCTTCACCAATTCGTGAAATGCTATAGTCGGCGAGTCGGAAGCTCGGCAAGTCAGCAAAACCGAGAGCAAGAGGGAGAACAACATGGGATTAGTACCGATGGTGATCGAGCAGACGAGCAGGGGCGAACGCGCCTACGATATTTACAGCCGTCTGCTGCGCGACAACATCGTCTTTCTGGGCACGCCGATCGACGACAACATAGCCAACGTCATCATCGCGCAGTTGCTGTTTCTGACCAGCGAGGACCCGGAGAAGGACATTCAGCTCTACATCAACTCGCCGGGTGGTTCGATCACGGCAGGCCTCGCAATCTACGACACCATGCAGTACATCAAGAACGATGTGCAGACGTTCTGCATCGGGCAGGCGGCGTCGATGGGAGCGTTTCTGCTGATGGCGGGCAAGAAGGGCAAGCGGTTCGCGCTGCCCAATGCGCGCATCCTGATCCATCAGCCGTCGATGGGCGGGCTGAGCGGGCAGGCCACTGACATCGACATTCACGCACGAGAGATTCTGCGCATCCGCGAGATCACCAACAAACTAATGAGCAAGTCAACCGGCCAGTCGCTGGACCGCATCGAGCGCGACGTGGAGCGCGACTTCATCATGACGGCGGAGCAGTCGAAGGAGTATGGAATCATCGACGACATCATCGACCGGCCACGAACATAGGTCTTGAATTGTTGCGAACAGAAGCCCCGGCCCAGTCGACCGGGGTTTCGTGTTCCCGGGCGCGAACAAAAGCGAAATGCGGTGTTTCTTAGCCTTCGCTCTGGATCACGATTCTTTCCTGTTGAAACTCGGAGCTATCAGATCGTGGTACGGAAGTGTGTCCCCAGAAAGGGGTATCTCGGTGACTTCCGTGTAGTGGGATGAAGGATCGTTCAGGTGTAGACTTTAATAGTTCCCTAGGAGTTGCTGCAACCATGAAAACGTCCCGCGGTTCAGACGAATCGCTTCGCTGCTCGTTTTGCCACAAGTCGCAGGACGCGGTGGCGAAGCTCATCTCGTCGCCGTCCGACTATCCACGGGCCTACATCTGCGACGAATGCGTGGGGGTGTGCAACTCGATCCTCGAGGACGACCGGGGCGAGGCGTTGCCGGGGGCTGCGCCGGCGCAGCTTCCCAAGCCGCAAGAGGTAAAGGCGTTTCTGGACGAGTACGTGATTGGGCAGGAGCAGACCAAGAAAAAGCTGGCGGTGGCAGTCTACAACCACTACAAGCGCGTCCAGATGAACAAGACTCGCGGCAACGATTCGCGCAGCAATGATGTGGAGCTGACCAAGTCGAATATTCTGCTGGTCGGCCCGACCGGTTCGGGCAAGACGCTGCTGGCGCAGACGCTGGCCAAGATGCTGGATGTGCCGTTCGCGATTGTGGACGCGACAACGCTGACCGAGGCCGGGTATGTGGGCGAGGACGTCGAGAACATCATCCTGAAGCTGCTGCAGGCAGCCGAGGGCGATGTGACGCGGGCGCAGAGCGGAATTATTTATATCGACGAGATCGACAAGATCGGGCGCAAGGACGAGAACCCTTCGATCACGCGCGACGTTTCGGGCGAGGGCGTGCAACAGGCTCTGTTGAAGATACTGGAAGGGACGGTGGCGAATGTTCCACCGCAGGGCGGGCGCAAGCATCCGCACCAGGAGTTTACGGCGGTGGACACGACCAACATCCTGTTCATCTGCGGCGGGGCATTTGTGGGGCTGGAGAAGGTGATCGGGCGGAGAGTCGGCAAGAAGGCGCTGGGCTTCCGCGCAATTGCAGACCCCGATGCGAAGGAAGGCGATGTGACGCCGATCCGGGCGCAGCGGGACTGCGAGTTGCTGCGCCAGGCGGAGCCGCAGGACCTGCTGAAGTATGGGCTGATTCCGGAGTTTGTGGGACGTCTGCCGGTGCTGGGTATTCTGGATGAACTGGATGAGTCGGCGCTGATCGAGATCCTGACCAAGCCGAAGAATGCGATTCTGAAGCAGTATGCAAAGCTCTTCGACTACGAGGGCGTGAAGGTGACCTTCACCGACGATGCAGCCCGTGAGATCGCGAGAGAGGCCTTGCAGCGCAAGGTGGGTGCGCGCGGGCTGCGCATGATTCTCGAAGAGCTGATGCTGGATCTGATGTACTATGTCCCCGGCAACAAGAAGGCGGGCGACCTGACGATTACCGCAGAGATGGTGAAGAAGCATTCGCTGACGCTGCTGACGCTGCTGGAAAAGGCTGGATAAAGCAGCGGCGATTTGCGTGTGCGTGAATATCCCACAAACATCAACCAACAACAGTTGTGCGGTTCGCCGCGCTTGGAACGCACGTTCCCCGCGAAGTGCGTGAGAACTGAGTGGGCGCTCGGACTTTCGCGGTCTGTGAATGAGTCGGTAGTTTATTGCCGAGTTACCAAAGGGTGTGAGGAAGAACCGGCACGCAGGCATTACAATCACTGGGAAGCATATCCGCGGGATGCATCCCGCGGCAGTGGACGGTACGTCTGATGGAGTGAACCATGGCAAACCAATCCAAGACCGTTTTGACCGGTGAAGTCCGACGGATGCCGATGATGCCGATTCGGGACATGGTGATCTTCCCCCATATGATGACTCCGTTTGTGGTGGGACGGGCATCGAGCGTGCGCGCGCTGGAGGAGGCGTTGAGCGGTGACCGGAAGATCTTTCTGGCGACCCAGCACGACGCCTCGGTGGATGAGCCGAGCGTGGACGACATCTATGAGACCGGCACGATTGGAAATATCGTCCAGAGCGTGCGCATGCCCGACGGCAACATCAAGGTGCTGGTGGAGGGCGTGGAGCGGGCACGGTCGGTTGAGGTGTCGGATGAGGACGGATATTTTGTCGCGACCGTGCACACGGGCAAGACGCATCTTGAAATGACGCCTCAGGTTGAGCAGATGATGCAGCGCGTTCACACGCTGTTTGAGCAGTATGTGAAGCTGCAGCAGTCGCTGAACCACGAGACAATGGCCGCGGGCGTGCGGATGGACGAGCCGGCCAAGCTGGCGGACACGATTGCGGCGAACCTGCAGTTGTCGATCGACGAGAAGCAGCAGTTGCTGGATGTCTTCGACCCTGAGACGCGGCTCGCGCGCGTCGGCGACGTGCTGGATGTGGCCATCGAGAAGCTGAACATGGATCGCACAATCCAGTCGCGGGTGAAACGGCAGATGGAGAAGGCGCAGAAAGAGTACTACCTGAACGAGAAGATAAAGGCGATCCAGAAGGAGCTTGGCCGGGGCGAGAAGTCGGAGTTCGACGAGCTGAAGAAGAAGATCGAGACAGCGGGAATGCCGAAGGATGTGATCGAGAAATCGCTCCAGGAACTGCGCAAGCTGGAGGCGATGCCGCCGATGTCGGCTGAGTCGACCGTCTCGCGCAACTATCTGGACTGGCTGCTCGCAGTGCCGTGGAAGAAGCGCTCGAAGGAGATTCGCTCGATTGCACACGCGGAGACGATCCTGAACACAGACCACTACGGGCTGGAGAAGATCAAGGAGCGGATTCTGGAGTTTCTGGCGGTGCGCCAGTTGGTGAAGAATCCGAAGGGATCGATTCTGTGCTTTGTCGGACCTCCCGGCGTGGGCAAGACCTCGCTGGGAATGTCGATTGCCAGGGCGACGGGCAGGAAATTTGTGCGCATGAGCCTGGGCGGCGTGCGCGACGAGGCTGAGATTCGCGGGCATCGGCGGACATACATCGGCGCGTTGCCGGGGCAGATCATCCAGTCGATGAAGAAGGCGGGGACGAAGAACCCGGTCTTCATGCTGGACGAGATCGACAAGATGGCCTCGGACTTCCGCGGCGATCCTGCCAGCGCGTTGCTGGAGGTTCTGGACCCGGAGCAGAATGGCTCGTTCCAGGACCACTATCTGGATGTGGAGTACGACCTGTCGAACGTGCTGTTTGTGACCACGGCCAACGTGCTGCACACGATTCCCAGCGCCTTGCAGGACCGCATGGAGATTCTGCGCCTGCACGGGTACACCGAGCTGGAAAAGATGGAGATTGCCAAGCAGTACCTGGTGCGCAAGCAGCGGGTCGGCACGGGGCTGACCGAGGAGCAGATCGTCTTCGAGGACGATGCGCTGCGGGCGATCATTCGCGGATATACGCGCGAGGCCGGCGTGCGCAATCTGGAGCGCGAGATTGGCAATGTGTGCCGCAAGGTGGCGCGCAAGGTGGTGGAGAGCGGGGCGAAGCATCGCGAGATGTTGACGGGCGAAAACCTGGGCGAGGTGCTGGGCGTGGCGAAGTTCCGCGACTCGCAGGTGCATGAGAAGAGCGAGATCGGCCTGGTCACCGGCCTTGCATGGACCGAGGTCGGCGGAACGATCCTGCAGACCGAGGTGCAGGTCCTGGACGGCAAGGGCAAGCTGACGACGACCGGACAGCTTGGCGAGGTGATGCAGGAGTCGGCACAGGCCGCGCTCAGCTACATCCGCTCGCGCTCGCAATACCTTGGGCTGAGCAAGGAGTTCTATCGCCACGTCGACATTCACGTCCACGTTCCCGAGGGCGCGATTCCGAAGGACGGACCGTCGGCGGGAATTACGCTGGCAACTGGGTTGGCCAGCGCGCTGACCAAGATCAAGGTGCGGCGCAACATTGCGATGACCGGCGAGATAACGCTGCGCGGCAAGGTGCTGGCGATCGGCGGACTGAAGGAGAAGCTGCTGGCAGCGCACCGCGCTGGAATCTTCGAGGTGATCGTGCCCGAGGACAACCGCAAGGACCTGGCCGAATTGCCGGAGTTGCTGAAGACCGAGATGAAGCTGCACTTTGTGAATCAGATGGACGAGGTGCTACAGATCGCGCTGGAAGAGAAGTTGCCCGAGTTGAAAGAGGATCCCCTGGATGTGCTGGCCGTGACGATGCCGCCGATGATGCCTGAGACGCTGCCCATCTCTCCGCAGTGAACTGTAGCTGGTTTGTCGCGGTTCTTCTGAGAAGATGCGGTCGGGATGACGGAGTTTGAGGATGGCGGTTACTTTGTGGGCAAAGGGGGAAGGCCGAGTGCGGCGCGGAGTTGCTGGAACAGGTGCGCCGCCTGGGCGGAGTCTTCCTGGGCGACTTGTTGGTCGAGTACTTCGGCTGCGCTGGGATTTTTTTTAGCTTGCTGTTCTTCCTGGGTTGCGCTCTGGATGTAGTCTTTGAGGCTCTGTGGGACTTTCATGTTCTGTCGTTTGTACTGCTGTTGGAGGGCGATGTACTTGTCCAGTTCGGCTGAGTTGCCACTGGCGTTAGCTGTCTGGCTGGCCGCCTCTGCGCTTTGCATCAGGAGCACGGCCCGCTGTAGCATTGCTTCGACCTCGGCGTCGCGCGTGGTGTGGATCTGCGACTGGGCATTGCGGAGATCCGCCAGAATGTCGCTCTCGGTGTTGGCGGGATCGACAGCGGCGGTGAGCGATTCCTTAAGGCCCGGGCTGATGAAGGTATGGTCGAAGCGCCAATACCCGGCGTATCCCAGTCCAAGCAGAAGGATGATCCACACGATAATGGGAACACGGAAGGTCGATGACTCTGGCATTGAAGATCGCCTCTCAAGGTGGAACAGCGAATTTTACTTCCACATGAAATAGAAGCCTGGGGCCTGGTCGAGGAGTTTGCTGGGGTTGGGGAAGAGGCTGTCCGAATCGTCGGAGAGCGCGGCCAGGAGGCCTTTTTTATCGCTGGCTGGGCGTGCGATGGTGGGCTCTCCCTTGATGCCGACGGAGCTGGCGGTGTCCATGAGGGCGACGCGGAACCCTCCGATCTTGTCGATGAGGCCCAAGGGGAGGGACTGCTGGCCGGTCCATACCTGACCGGTGGCCAGTGGACGGATCTTATCGTCGGTGGAGTGGCGGCCGGTGGCGACGTCGTGGACGAACTGGCCGTACATGTTATCGACCAGGGACTGGAAGTAGGCCTGCTCGGCAGGGGTCATCTCGCGTGTGGGGTCGCCGGCGTCCTTGAGGGTTCCGGTGTGAATGACAACGCTCTTGAGCTTGGCCCACTTGAGGAGGTCGCCGTAGTTTGTCCACTCCATGATGACGCCGATGGAGCCGACAACGGATGCGTTGTTGGCGTAGATCTTGTCGCAACCGCTGGCGATGTAGTAGGCGCCTGATGCGCCGACGGACTCGACGGAGGCGACGATGGGCTTGTGCTTGTCCTGACGTACGCGGACGACCTCGTTGTATATCTCCTGGCTGGCGGCGGCACCACCGCCTGGGGAGTTGATGTGCAGGATGATGGCCTTGATGGAGGAGTCGTCGCCGAACTTGCGGATCTGGGTGTTGACCTTGTCGGCGTCGAGGATGACGCCGTCGATGTCGATGACGCCGATCCTGGAACCGCTGAAGCCGTCGATCGAAGCGGAGGTGTCGCCGCTGACGCTTTTGACGATGGACCAGACGAGCGCGGTGAAGAGCAGAGCGATGACGGCCAGGGAGCCTCCGAGGATGGCGACCCAGAACCATGCGGAGTGACGGCGGCGGGGTGGCTGTGGGTAGGCGGGCCAGGGTGAGGGTTGCGCGTAGGGGGCTGCTGGCGCATAGGGCGCGGCCTGGGCGTAGGAAGCGCCAGAGGGCGGAGCGTAGGCGTAGGGCGGAGCGACCGGCGGGACGGCTGTGGCGGACGGCGGCAGTGGAGTGTCGGCGGTGGGCGGCTGGGGCGGGGTGGGAATATCTTCCGGCATAATGAGGAGTTTAGATCATTTTTCGCCAACTTGCGATGAAGCTTTTCCGGATTATGAGCCGAGCGTTCCTGTACACTTCCCTGCATGGATATCCACGCACCGCTGCACCCGATACTCACCTGGAAACAGTTCTTTGTCCATATCGCGGTCGTCTCATGCGGCATTCTGATTGCGCTTGGGCTGGATGGGGTGCGCGAGACAATTCACAATCATCGCCTAGTCCGCGAAACACGCGATAGCGTGCGGCGGGAGATGAGTGGGAACCTGGAAAACTGCAAGTATGAGTTGAGCAGGGTGACGCAGGACAACGCGGATCTGAAGGCGCTGGTGGCCGACTTCCCCGCGCTGATTAAGGAACATCCCGAGCAGGTCAACCAGCGGCTGGCAAAGATTGCCAACCCGGGGTACTTCTTTGTTTCCAACTCGTGGCAGACAGCACTCTCGACGGGAGCGCTGGAACATATGTCGACGGAGGAGGTTAGCGCGTACGGCATCTCGGCAGAAGCGATCCGGATCTACTCCGGATTACAGATGGACGCCGAGAAGGAAGAGGCCGGCGCGAAGTCGTTCTTTGAGTCGCATACTCGTCTGACGCCCGATCAGTCTCAGGAAGGTCTGGAGCACTTGCTTCGGTTTTCTCACGCGGAGTATTCGCTTGCGTTTGTAGCGCCGCAACTGAAGGATGCTCTCGATAAATCGTTGCAGGCCGCGTCGAACCGGTAAGGACCGCGGATGGTGGATTGCTGGTGAAAAAAGTGGGTCGCGGGATGCGATTTATGCGGCTAAGCTACTAGTGGGGACGTACAAAGGTTTCATAAGGAAGAGAAGCGCCTGACGCAGTTCCCGCTCCACGGCACTTTGAATGTGAGGCGGGCAGGAACGAAGACCCTGGGGATTGAATGGCAACTCCGCAACTGAGCATTGTGATTCCGGCATACAACGAGAGCGTGCGCATCGAGCAGACTCTGGAACGAGTGATGTCGTGCGTCGAGCGGCAGGGATGGGATGCCGAGGTGCTGGTGGTCGATGACGGCTCAACCGACCGGACGGTGGAGATTGTGCGCGGCTGGATGGCGCGGACCCCGCGACTTCATCTGGTGCAGAACGAAGGGAATCGCGGCAAGGGCTACTCGGTGCGCAATGGGTTGCTGCAGGCCACAGGCGCGGTGGTGATGTTTACCGACGCGGACCTGTCGGCACCGATGGAAGAGGCCGAGCGGCTGCTGGCGGCGATCCGGGATGGGGCGGATGTGGCGATTGGATCGAGGTGGATGGATCGCACACGGCAGACGATCCACCAGCCGCTGTACCGGCGGTTCTTCGGGCGATGCTTCAACGGGGTGACGCGGACGGTGATGGGGCTTCCGTTCAAGGACACTCAGTGCGGGTTCAAGGCGTTCACGCGGGCGGCGGCACAGGTGATCTTCCGGCTGCAGCGGATCGAACGGTGGGGGTTTGACCCGGAGATTCTGTTCATCGCGCGCAAGCTGGGATACAAGATTCGCGAGGTACCGGTGACGTGGGGACACGACGAGCGCAGCCGGATGAGCTACCTGAAGGACGGCCTGAAGATGCTGGAGGAGATGGCGGCGATCCGGGGCAACTCGATTGCAGGGCGGTACGACCGGGACATCGCAGCGCTGAAAGACACCAGCGCAATGGTGACCCCGCTGGTGAAGCAGGGGAAGACCAGCCCCAGTGCCTAGGCTTTAGGGGGCGGGGACGTACGTGCGTGGGGTGTAGGGCTCGACGGTGAGGAGGGTGGAGAGCATGGTGCGCTCATCGTCGGAGAACTGGGCGCGGAAGGCGGGGGAGTTGAGGGTCAACTGGCGCTGATCGGGGGGCATCTCGCGGAGATCGAGGATGACGCGGGCCATGACGCGGCGGCGAGCCGGGGTAAGCACGCTCCACTGATGCTCGGCATCCAGGTATAGCTGACGCTGAGGCGGAGTAAGGCGCTCAAAGGCCTCGTTGCGGTCGAGCATACGGCTGCGCTGTTGTGGATCCATGTTGTAGAGCCGGCCGAGGAGGTCGCGATAGCGCTGCTGGGTTTGCGGGGGAAGCTCGTGGAAGCCGGGCTCGTTTTGCAGGGCTTTCTGCATTTCGGGGAGCGAGAGATTGCTATGGTGGTCTATCCACTGCTGGAGATGTTCCTGGTTCTCGGCCGGCTTGGCGGCGATGCGGGGCTCGGAGCGCGAGGCCCTGGGAGCAGGCTGGGGTGGCGGAGAGGGGGGTTTGGGGCCGCGGGCCGGCGCCGGCGAGACGGCAAACAGCAGAACAAATGCCGTGCCAAGACAGAACCGGATTGGAAGATGCAATTTCATGATAAGTTTCTTGCGCCTGGCGGAACCGAAACAACGAACAGAGGATGCTCTATGGGCGGAATCCATCCAGATTGGATTGTATTCCGTTTGCATTGACATTCGCCGGCTCCCTTGATGCAACTGAAAGTCTACTGCGAAGGACGAGGATTGTGGAGATTTTTTGCCTCCTTTCCGGCCTGAATCTTTCCATACTCATTTCTCCAATCTGCAATCTCTCTTATGCGGCCTGCGGGAAGAGACGATTGCAAGGCATACAGCCAGTATCCGCGAGGACGTACTTATATCTGAGGAGACGTGGCGCCACTGCCTGCGGCGGGCGCGTCGTCCCGGAGGAGCTGATCCATCTGTTGCAGCGCCTGCTCGTTCTTGTCGAGCAGTTGGAAGTCGTTGACGACTGCGGAAGCCTGAACCGGGTGAGGATGCTGGAAGGTGGCGATGCCAATGCTGCCTCCACCGACGACGAGCACAAGGGCCAGTGCCCCTGCAAGCGCGGGGCGGAGGTGGCGACCAGTATTGAAGAGCAGGCGCGTTCTGAGCCGCTGGAACCAGCCGTCGGAGGGGGCGGACTGGGCCTCGCGGAAACGGACGGCCAGCTTCTGGTCGAAGTAGGGCGAGACCTCGGGGACCTGCCAGGTGTCGAGCAGAGAGAGGGTGGCCTGGAGCGTGGCGAGTTGATGCGCGCAGGCCGCGCAGGCGGCGATGTGGTCGCGTGCAGCGGCGTTTTCGGGCGCGGCGGGATCCAACAACAGATTGGGCAGGGCGGCATGGCAGAGTTTGCAGTTCATTGTGGTTGTTCCTTTCCTTCGGCGACGCATCTTGTAGCAGCCTTGCGCGTCTTGCTGTGTAAAGCGGGCGGCGAGTTCAACCGCCGCTCACCCGTTCAACCGACCTCCTGCGAAAGCAGGCCCTACAAATAGGGGGCGAGTCGTCATCAACAAAATATTCCTCTAGATAAACTCCTTCAACCTCTCGCGCAGGGTCTGGTAGGCGCGGAAGAGCAATGATTTGGTGGCGGACTCGCTGAGCTTGAGGACATCACCGATCTGTTTGTAGTCCATACCCTCGTACTTGTGCATGAGGACGGCCATACGCTGGCGTTCAGGGAGCGCCATGACGTGCTGGCGGATGGCGCTCATGCGTTCGCGGCCAAGCATGCTGTCCTCGGCGCTAATGGTGGCGTCTGCGACGTCGGGCGTAAGGCCGGTGTCAGAGTCCGCCTGATCGAGATAGATGGTGGAAGCGGCGCGCTCGTGGCGTGTGTCGCGGGCGTAGTTGACGCCGAGGTTGGTGGCGATGCGATAGAGCCAGGTGCTGAAGCGGGCCTCTGCGCGGTATGTCTGGCGCGAACGGTAGACACGCAGGAAGACCTCCTGGGCAAGCTCCTCTGCGATGGCCTGGTTATGCACCATTCGGTACATGAAGTTGACGATCGGCCTGCGGTACTTCTGAATGAGAAAATCGAAGCCGGACATATTGCCATCGCGCAGCTCCAACATGATGGCGGAGTCTTCCATCTCGGGGAAGTGCGCCGATCCCTGCGCGACAGATGGCTGTAGGGCCCCATCGAGAAGACCCGGGTTGACGGCCAGTGTTGCCATGTCTTCCATAACACCGTCTTCGTCGTGAGGTTGCGCTGTCGCGTCAAAATCCGCCTGAATTTTATCGTCGGGCCGGTCGCCGGGCCGGTCGTCCGTGAGGACGTGCGGAGTGTCGTGAAGAGGCGTTCCGGCGGGATGGGACGACGGGGGGCGGGTACCGGGCGGATTCTGCGGCGGAGGGAACATCTGGCTTGCCTATTGTACTTGGCGGGCCCGTGAGTTGGATTGGTGGAGGTTGCCGCGGCAGAGCGATTTAATAGGCGGTTGATCCGGGGCACTCGACGCTCGCGTGGTTTTCCTCAAGGAAAACCACACTGCACAATCCTCGTCAGGCCACAGGATCCGTGAAACCGCGTCTAGTGTAGTGGGGCATCCCCGTGTATGCTGGATAGGTACGGTGTTGCCGGATGCCGGATGGGCTCCAGGCGGGTACCGGGCGCATAACTCAGCGGTAGAGTGCCACCTTCACACGGTGGAAGTCGTAGGTTCGAATCCTGCTGTGCCCACCAACAACCTAATCGAAATGAACCACTTGCAGCCGCAGCCTGAATTGCTCAGGCGGCTGACGGTACGGACGACTGTACTGAAACGCTTCCTCCTAAGAGCATTTCGATTTGTTTACCGCTTGCCTCTCGTATATCCGCAGACACTGCACGGGTTTACAGATCCAGGGTGATGCGACTGTTGGCATTCCTTCTTTGCCCTTGCCATACTACTGAGGAGAGGAATAATCCGGGCGAACCAGGGCCGAAAAAGGAAATTCCATGTATAGTGTTTTAGCCGGGCAGGAGGACAAAAGACTCGGCACAAAGGAGCAATTCGGTGAAATTGAAGCTGAGACTTGCGACAATCTGCTGCCTTGCAGCATCCATCGTCACACCGGCGTTTGCTCAGAACTCAGGGGCGGACACCTACAAAGCGAAGTGCGCCATGTGCCACGGCGCAGACGGTCTGGGCGCCACCCCGGCCGGCAAGGCCATGAAGGCTGTATCCTTCAAGGACCCGACGGTCGTCAAAGCCACGGACGCTGAACTGATCGCCGCCGTGAAGAATGGCAAGAACAAGATGCCCGCGAATGCCGCCAATGCCAAGCTGACGGACGATCAGATCAAAGTCGTCATCGCCTACGTCCGCACATTGCAGAAATAGTATTCAAGAAGAACAAGCATTCAGTGAAGCGCAATGGGATGGGAGTCAGTGTGGCAAGTCTGGGAGGAATTGACTTCAACCCTCGCGTTTCATCGGCGGTGTGCTGGCAGCTCGTTCGCCTTCAATTTCGTAGACTTCCCACCTGTTAACCACCCGATTCAGATCGACCGTAAGGAGTTGGCTCTTCCTAATCTTCCAGGTTGTGACGTAGATCACAGACTAGAAGTAGAACAAACTACATGATTCTCCTTTGAGAAGTCTGACTGCGAGAGATAGAGTTGTGGCGCAAGAGTCTTCTGCTTGACCAGGGCGGGATAGCGGTCTATACGACTGACAATCCTGCTTGCAAGAGATTGTTGCGGTGGAGGTGTATTGCATGAACGGCGACCAGAACACACCACCGGGATCGACGCGTCGCCGCGCGATTGAATACTTCCTTGGCGGCGGCATTCTTGCCACGTTTGCTTCCTTCCTCTATCCCGTGCTGCGCTATGTAGTGCCTCCACCCGTCGCAGACCTCGGCGTGAACGAAGTGGTAGCTGGCAAGGTCGGGGACCTGAAGCCGAACTCCGGGGCAATCTTCCGATTTGGCAGTAGTCCCGGGCTGCTCATTCTGACCAGCGACGGCAGCTATCAAGCGCTCTCCGCCACATGCACCCATCTGGGCTGCACCGTGCAGTATCGCGGCGATCTGCACCAGGTCTGGTGTCCCTGCCACAACGGCATCTACGGCATTGATGGCCGGAACATCTCAGGGCCGCCGCCAAAGCCACTTACAGCCTATGATGTCCACCTGCGCGGCGACGAGATTGTCGTCACCCTCAAACGGGAGGCTTGACCATGATCGCCGCCATCCTTCGCTGGTTGGATGAACGACTTCATCTGGACGACCTGATCGCCCCGTTTCGCCACAAGACCGTCCCCGTTCACCGCCTGACGTACTGGTATTTCTTCGGTGGCATCACCCTGTTTCTGTTCGGGGTGCAGGTGGTCACCGGCATATTGCTTCTGTTGTATTACCATGCCGGTGCCAATGACGCCTTCGAGAGCGTGCAGTACATCATGACCAAGGTGCGCTATGGCTGGTTGATCCGTTCCATCCATTCATGGTCGGCCAACCTCATGATCCTTACTGCATTTGCGCACATGTTCAGCGTGTTGTTCCTGAAGGCCTACCGCAAACCCAGGGAACTTACCTGGATTAGCGGCATGCTTCTTCTGTTCCTTGTGATGGGATTTGGCTTCAGCGGCTATCTGCTGCCATGGAACACGCTAGCCTTCTTCGCCACCAAAGTCGGGACCGCCATGGTGGGACAGGTCCCGATTATCGGCCAACCCATGATGATCTTTTTGCGTGGCGGCCCACAGGTGACCGGCGCTACGCTGATCCGGTTCTTCGGCTTCCATGTCGCTGTTCTACCCGGACTGGTTGTGGTTCTGATCGCGATCCACCTTTTTCTGGTGCAGCGTCTGGGCATGAGCGTTCCTCCAAAAATCGAAGCGGAGTGGGCGGAAAATCCCTCGGTAAAACGAGAGATGAAGTTCTTTCCCAACTTTATGCTGCGGGAGATGATGGCCTGGTACGTGACGGTTGGGGTGTTGGGCGCTCTGGCGGCGATCTTTCCCTGGAACCTGGGCGTGAAAGCAGATCCGTTTGGCTCAGCGCCGGCCGGCATCAAGCCTGAGTGGTACTTCCTGTTCATGTACCAGACGCTTAAAATCATTCCCTCCAAGGTGTGGTTCGTGGAGGGGGAAGTTTTGGGTATTGTCGGTTGCGGCCTGGCCGGTTTGTTGTGGCTCCTGCTTCCATTTTTCGATAGCGAGCCGCCCTCACGCCCAAAGAGGTGGATCACCGGGTTGGCAATCTTTGCTCTTATGTATGTGGCGGGTATGAGTGCTTATGGCTTTCTTGCGAAATAAGTTCCGGCTGTTGCGCGCAGCCCGTACTGCCGGGCTGGCCGGGGTCATCGTGCTCGGAGTATGCCTGGGTTATGGGCAAACCACCAACTCCTGCCTGGATTGTCACTCCGCTATGCCGGACCCGCTGGGCGTTACGCAGGAGAAGTTCAGTCAGGACATCCACGCACAAAAGGGCTTGACCTGCACCAGTTGCCATGGAGGCGACGCAAACAGCTACGACCCGACCGTATCCATGGGCGCCAAGGCCGGGTTCAAGGGCAAGATCGATCGCAGGCAGGTCCCGCAGTTATGCGCGAGCTGCCATTCCAATCCGACCTACATGAAGCAGTACGATCCCGGCCTTCGCACCGACCAGTTGGACCAGTATCACACCAGCGTGCACGGCAAGCGCCAGGCCGCGGGAGACAGCAAAGTTGCCGTATGCATCGACTGCCATAGCGTCCACGATATAAGACCGCCCAGCGATCCGCGGTCCACCGTCAACCCCGTCAACATCGCGACTACATGTTCGCGCTGCCATTCTGACGCGGCGTACATGAAGCCATACGGCATTCCTACCGATCAGTTCGCAAAGTACAAAACCAGCGTGCACTATCAGGCGATGATGGTGAATGGCGATCTGAGCGCGCCTACCTGCACTACCTGCCACGGAAACCATGGCGCGGTGCCGCCGGGCGTGGACAAGGTGCAGAATGTTTGCGCCAACTGCCACGTCTTCCAGGCCCAGATGTACGAAAAGAGTTCGCACAAAGCGGCCTTTGATGCCTTAGGCCTGCCCGGATGCGTTGTCTGTCACTCAAATCATGGCATACACATGCCATCGGACGCCATGCTCGGCACTGGCCCGCAAGGCGTCTGCATGCGGTGTCATCAACCGGGCGACAGGTGTGACCAGGCAAGGGTAAAAATTCAGAGCGGATTGATGCAACTGGACGGCGCCATTACACAGGCCGATCAAACGCTTTCTGTCGCCGAGGCTTCCGGCATGGATGTGAGTGAGGCCCGGCTGGCACAAAGCCAGGCCAGGGACCAGCTGATCAAAGCGCGCGTTACCATCCATACCTACCAGCAGGCCCTGGTGGATCAGGATGTACAGGCCGGCCTCAAGATCGCCGCCAAGGATCAGCAGGCCGGCAAGGACGCGATGGTTGAGCGCAACCAACGTCGTATCGGACTCGGAATTTGCTTCCTTGCCATTGCGATCATGCTGGCTGGACTTTGGCTGTTTATCAGGAAGATCGAGCGCTAGATACGGTGTCATACACCATCAGCATCGACTCGCGGAGTTCATGAGAGCGGGTTCACTACCGGATTTTTGCTCTTGTAACGAATGCAAAAAAAGATTGCGGGCCGGCACTCGGGCGGTATCTTCTCTCATGCACGGGAAAGCAAAATGAAAAATCCAGCCCGACCAACGCGTCTCCTGAACAGCGATCGCGTCGCCATCGTCGGCGGTGGATCTGCGGGTTTGTTTTTCGCCATCCATCTTCTTCGGGAAGCCAAGCAATCTTTGCCTACAGTTCAAGAAGCGCACGGGCGTATCACGAAGCCTTTGTAGGCTACAACAAGGGCGAGGCTCAATCCCGTCTGATCGTCTCCCATGCCTGTTTCAGCACACCAACGATCTGCTCCACACTGAATCGCTTCCTCTTGATAAGCAAAATTCTCCGCCCTCTTCTGGCTCGGTTCTTGCCGAAGACTAACACTCAAATTGGTTCAAAATACCGGGTCGATCAAGGGGGCCTTTACATGTCTTCATCTATGAACAAGCCGCGAGACGTATTTTAGCGCTAGGCGGGCGGCACGCACTGGATAGTAGAGAAGGAATAGTTTTGCAGGCAGGGGAAACAACTTCAGTTCCTGATCCGTCGGGGCCTTGAGCAGCGCGGCATAATGCCGCGCTTTATCCCAGTTTCGTTCCGCCATCCGTGCGTTGAACGCAGTTAATTCCCAGCTTTGCGGTTCAGTCGGATGGGTCCGCATCAACCGCAATGTTACCTCTCTCGCCCGTGCTTGGACTGCTTGTGTCGCGCGAGCACGGACCAATAAACCCTCGGGAACTGTCACGTCAAGCAACTCGTGCGCCAGCAACAACCCCAACAGCAGCGGCCTCATACATCTTGCCACTTCTGCCAATTGCAGAACAACATCCCAATCCAGAGGCTTTCGCACCAGTCTGGCGATATCCCCCAGCCACTGCAGACGCGACCACATGTGTTTCGTGCCGTGTATGCAGAGAAACAACAACAGAGCTTCCGGCGAAAGGCATGGGACTTCCCTGCCCGCCATCTGGGTTCGGCCCAGCGAGCGCCACAATATCTCCGGCTTGATGCGGAACGGATAATGCGCCGGGCCGGTCTCCCATTGCAGGTCCACATCCGCCATGCGCGGCCGGCGGAAGAACAACTCGCGGTTGAGGCGCAGCAGGAGGCGCAGCGGCAATCGCTCCATATTTGCGCCGAGCGTGTATCCCTCCTGCGCGAGGAGCCGCAATGCGACCGCTACGTCCTGACTCCGCACCAGGAGGTCCAGATCGGAGGACGACCGCAGCGCCGGATCGTCATAGAGCAATTCGGCCATCACGGGGCCTTTCAAGGGCACAACGGCAATGCCGTGGGCTGTGAAGACATCCAGCAACGCGAGCAGTTGGGAGGTAAGAAGCAGGTTCTGCCGGGCGGAATCGTAGCAGACGCCGCGCAGCCGGCTGGCAACCTCCGGCGGAACGAGATCGGGAGATGTCTCAGCCACGAGATGGAAGAGAGCCGCCGCCAAGCCGTGGTACTCCGCAGCTTCGATCAACGCATCCCAGTCCGTGACTTGTTGTGCCAGCCCGCTTACGTGAGCGTTATCCACGCTGCCGCCACGGGCGCAAACCAACAGGAGTTGCTGGTGCGGGCCTTGCGCTGCACGGTCATCCGCGGCGGATAGAGCGCAGTCATCCACGGCCAGGCGGGTCCCCGCCCGGTTCATCCCACGCGCCCTGGGCGAAGACAATCCAGCGCACATGGCAATCGATCCAGTGCCTGTAAGGACTATCGGCCAGTGGACTCACTTCTCAACCCCCATGATTTCTCATCCCCGATAAATTATGCGACAGAGTCCGCAAGCTCGTAACACTAAAGTGTCATTAATGCAGTCACTAAAGTGCCACGGATGAAGACAAAACGAATAATTGGTGCGGCCTATCGCGCGATTAGAATGGAGTATAGCTGAAGCGGAGTTTTGCAAAGAAGCGACCCGCGATCTCTCAAGCAGTGTTTACCCTCTGTTTTTTTACGGAGATGCACGGTGTTTCAGCCTTCACCCAGAAAAATGAGTGCGGGTTCTGTAGGGCCGGGCCAGTACGTACTTGCAGTATTGCGCAGTTCTTGCAGCATTGGCTGGTCTTTCCCAGGGAGGCAATATGAGTTATTTGGCAGTTGGATATTTCTCAGGTCGAATTTCGCAACTTAATCAGGTCTCTCGCTGCTGCGGTGGCAACAGCACGCCAAATCCACAGTCTCAGGCAATCAGGCGCGGCAGCGTGGCCTTTGCGTTTGCGGGCGTTGCGCTCCTCGCTGTGGCCAGCCTCCCGGCGTTTGCACAAGCGGGTCCACCGGTAACGACGGGCCGTCCAACCGACTGGACGCACCACCATCTGGTCTTCTCCGATCCTGGCCCGGCGGCGGATAAACGCGGCAAAGAGAACGATCCCCATTCGCAGGACGTGCGCAACAGCACCCGCTACGCGCTGCATCAGATGAGGCGGGACCCATCGCTCCGCCCCAACGTGTCACCCGGCGGCGGGCCGCATGTGGAGTCCACCTCGACCATACACAAGGATTGGAGCGAGTCGCTGGGCACGGGCCTGGTGAATCCCAACACGTTCCCGGCGAAGTTTTCGTTCAATACGAATGCCTACAGTTGCGCCTCGGACTACATCGTTTACCCGACGGGGGCCGCTGGATCGGGCACCACGCAGTCGACGATCCTGGCCTACAACGAGCTCTATGGGACCTCTGGCCCCTCCGGCACGGGTTGCGGGGCCGGGACGAGCGGTTCGGTCGTCCCCAAAACGTTCTGGGCCTACAACACCGCCTATCCGCAGGGATCCACTACTGCCGACGGCAGCAAAATCACGACCTCGCCTGTGCTCTCCCTGGCCGGGGACCAGGTGGCGTTTATTCAGGTCAACAGCAGTAGTGTTGCCAGCCTGGTGCTCCTCAAGTGGGCCACCGGCACTTCGGTTGTTGCACTGGACACGGCCACAACCAATGTGACCGCTGCGAACTATCGCGCCTGCACCGCTCCGTGCATGACCAGGATCACTCTGAACGGGTCGCCCAACGACACATGGTCCGCGCCGTTCTACGAGTACTACGACGATGTGCTGTACGTTGGGGACAACAGCGGCAAGCTGCACAAATTCAGCAACATCTTCGTCAGCGGAACCCCGGCTGAAGTAACCAGCGGGTATCCAGTTGCCCTGGGCACGGTGGACCTCGGGTCGCCGATCTACGATTACACCACGGGCCGTGTCTTCGTCGCTAGCGACGGCGCCGTTCTTTATTCTGTCACCGGCAGCACAGGGGCCATAGCCGCCTATTCGGCAACCCTGACGACTACCCACTTACACGGAATCTACGACGCTCCGCTGGTGGACTCCACTGCAGGTAAGGTGTACGTCTTCGTCGAAGACACGATTGCCCAGACGACCGGCTGCACAACCGCCGGGGACAACTGCGTCTACCAATTTTCCACTACGTTTACCGGTAGCGGCACCGCCGTGGGAACAAGCGAACCTTTGGGGACAGGCGCCGTTGCCGGTGGCGCCGCCGGGGAGCATTATTTCTTTTCCGGAACCTTCGACAATATCTACTACTCGTCCAACAACGGAACGGCTGGGAACCTCTATGTAGTTGGAAACATCAACTCAACCTCCGGCTCACTCTACAGAGTACCCATCTCAAGCAGCGGAGCTATGGGCACGCCCGTCGCCGTCAAAATCAACGGTACGGCTCCATATCCGTCGCCGATTACCGAGTTCTGCAACAACGGCACGAATGCGTGTGTCGCCAGCGGTACGGCGACGACCACAGGCACCGACTACATCTTCTTCAGCGCCTACAATGCAAGCGAAACCGGCTGTGCAACCGCTGCGGGAGACGGGTGCATCCTAGCCTATAACGTCAGTACGGGTGCTCCTGTCTTTTCATCCTCTCTGGCGGAGAGCTACGGCACCGCCTTCAAGTGCTTTGTGACGGGCGGCCTCATCGTAGATAACGCGATACCGACCGGCACGCAGGCCGGGGCTTCGGAGATTTACTTCATTGGCCTCGGTGGAACTACGGCGAATCTCTGTGCGGCAACCGGCACGGGGAGCGCCACAGCTGTACAGTCGCTACAATAAGGTTCAGGGCGCGTTCTTAGTTGTGGAATTGGGGGAGAACGACGATGAGCACAGAGGAACGGCAAGAATTGGCGCAGAAGCCAAAGAAAAAAGCACCCTACCAGAAACCAGTCTTCCGCTACGAGAGTGTTTTTGAGACCAGCGCTCTGCGATGCGGCAAGGTGCAATCCACCCAGTCGCAGTGCCGCAGCAACCGGAAGTCTTCGTAGCCCGGCTGAGGGGGATTGCCACTGCACGGCAGCCCCGCGAACAGGTGGTTTCTTGATGGTGGGACAGTATCCAACACAACCGGACGAAGAGCTTCTCGACGAGGCCAGGCACGACCTGGTCGCGGAGGTGCTTCGTCAGTTTGGAGAAGTGCGCTTGAAGGTCAACGGAGCCAGTATGCTGCCCTCCGTCTGGCCCGGAGACGTGCTGACCGTTCGCCGGCGAAGCCCTGCCGAACTGCTCACCGGATGTATTGTCCTGTGCTGTCGTAACCGGGGATTTATAGCGCACAGGATGGTCGGCAGACAAGACGATCGTATCCTCACCCGAGGCGACTCGCATCTCCGCGAGGACCCCCCATTTGCCGGCGAGGAGGTCCTCGGCGAGGTCGTCTCCATTCTCCGCTACGGCCGCCAGGTCGCTCTGTCTCCGCTCTGGTGGCATCGCGGCTTCTCCTGGATCATGCGCCATTCGGATTTATGCACCCGCACCCTGCTCCGCCTGCGCAGATCATCCAGGCTCTCGTGGGCCCGCTGATGGGCTCCGCGATCGCACAGGACGTGCTGATCGAGATCGGGGCGATGCCGGTCCTGGTACGCACCGCCAGCCCAGAGTTTCTTCAGATACTCCAGGAGCGTTACGGCGGCTTTGTGAACTCCGCCGCGCAACCGGTCTTTGAGTTCGAGGTCGAGATTGTTCCGCCAAGCAGTATTCCAACTGCAATCGGCGACGACGAAGATTTGAGTGTGTGTTTCGAAGCAGGCCACTGGGTGTTGGAGCGTGGCGACTTCCATGCGGAACTGGACCCCGCTCTGCGCCACGGGCGCATCTGGCAGTCCGCCAACCCGTATGCGATCGACGCGGCCTTCCGCATCGTTCACTCGCTACTTCTTGCCAAGCAGGGCGGACTGCTGGTTCATGCAGCCAGCGTCGTACGCAACGGCCGCGCGTTCCTCTTTGCCGGAGTCTCCGGCGCGGGCAAGACCACCATCTCGCGGCTGGCGCCGCCGGACGCCACGTTGCTGACCGACGAGATCTCCTATCTCCGCCGCGAATCCGATGGCTATTTTGCCTACGGCACTCCCTTCGCCGGCGAGCTGGCGCAGCCGGGCGAGAATGTGCGTGCGCCGCTGGCCGCCCTGTATCTGCTCGCCCAGGGCGCGGAGAACCGCATCGACCCTGTCGCCGAGGCGGACGCGTTGCGCGCGGTGATGCGGTGCATATTATTCTTTGCGCAGGATTGCGAACTGGTTGGCAACGTCTTCGACTCCGCCTGCCATCTGCTGCAGTACGTTCCGGTGCGCCGATTGACCTTCGTTCCTGATTCCCGCGTGTGGGAGTTGATAGTATGAGTCCCATGTATATCGCTCGAACCCGTGAGGTCGCCGCGCGCCTGCTGGGCGGCGAAATGATGATCATGTCCGCCCGCGATTCGACGCTCTTCAACCTGAATGAGACGGCGACGGCGATCTGGCAGGCGGCCGACGGCGTCACTCCGCTCACCGAGATCGTAGAGCGCAGCGTCTGTGCGAACTTTGAAGTTGACCCGGTCGCCGCCTTGCGCGATGCCGAAGAGCTGGTGGAGGGACTGGCGAAGCATGGCATCCTGAAGGTCTCAAACCAGCCGATTGCGGAGGAGAAATGAGCGCGCTGATCCAGGAGATGAGCGACAAGGCCCAGCGGCTGGGTGTTCCGCTGGCCGTTCAGTTCGACCTGACCTATCGCTGCAACGAGCGCTGCGTGCACTGCTACCTGGACCACGACGACCGCGGCGAGATGACTACCGCAGAGATCAAGGAGCTGCTGGATCAGATGGCCGAGGCCGGTGTCTTCTTCCTGACACTCAGCGGTGGCGAGATCATGCTGCGGCGCGACTTCTTCGAGATCGTCGAGCACGCGCGCCGTCTCTCCTTCTGCGTAAAACTCAAGACCAACGCGGTGATGATTCACCAGCCCGAGGCCGCCCGCATTCAGGCGCTTGCGCTGGACTCCGTGCAGATCAGCGTCTACTCGCACCGCGACGAGGTGCATGACGCCATTACCAAGCTACCGGGCTCGCTGAAGCGAACCATCGCGGCGGTGCGGCTTCTGGTCGAGCGTGGGGTCAAAGTGGTCTTCGCCAACGTGTTGATGCGCGAGAATTTTCAGGATTATCCCGGAGTCCAGGCGCTGGCCGCCGAAGTTGGCGCCCAGTTTACAATCGACCCGACCATTACTCCCATGATGGATGGAAACCGCTCCATCCTGAACCTGAATATTGAACGCGCCCAACTCCAGCAGGTCTTCCGCGATGCCTCCATTCTGGGCACCAGCCCGCAGGAGTTCTGCGCCCCGCCCGCAGGGCCGCCCACAGCAGAGGACGCACAGAATACTTTGCCATGCAGCGCCGGCCACACCTTCTGCTACGTCTCGCCGTACGGTGATGTCTATCCCTGCGTGCAGTTTCCTCTGCCGACCGGCAACGTGCGCACCAGCCGGTTCCTCGACATCTGGAAGCACTCGCCGCAAATGACCGAGGTGCGCTCGATCACCATAAGCGATCTGCCGGTCTGTTCCACCTGTTCGCATGGCGAAGGTTCCTGTTCGCGATGCCCGGGCCTCGCCTACATGGAAGGCAACATGCGCGGCCCGTCGAGTCAGGACTGCGAAAAATCCTTCGTCCGCACGGGTGTGGAGACCGCCGGCATGTCGATTCACCGCGAGGCGCGTTTGGTCGCCGGGCTGGTGCAGATTCGCAACAGCACGGAAAGGCCTCACTCGCCACAAGCTGTTTAGCGTGAATCGTTGCCCCCTTGATCGGCCCGGTAATTTTAAACCAATTTGTGTGTTAGTCTTCGGCAAGAACCGAGCCAGAAGAGGGCGGAGGATTTTGCTTATCAAGAGGAAGTGATTCAGTATGGAGCAGATCGTTGGTGTGCTGAAACAGTCAGAGGTTGTAGTTAGTATCTCTGCTCCATTCCACAACCCACGGGTTAGAAGCAATCCCTCCTCGGCGACCGGCTCAACACGCCGCAACTTGCGCTTAAGATTCTTAAGGTACAAAAACAAACGACCGTAGTGAAATCCTCTCAGCGCCTCATGCTCCCAAGTAATTCGGCTTGCTAATAGAGGCTCCGGCAGGATTACACTACTCGATGTCCTTTGCGGATTCTCTTCGTGCTCGAGAACTGCACCCCCTCTGATGGTTTTAAAGGTTGCGACATGTCCAAGTCACGGGTTGTCTTCAGTTCCGCGTTTCTCGCTCTCTCGGCTCTCTTCGCATCCACCGCACCCGTGCAAACCGCCGCCCCTAGGGTCGCCAGGGTCACCGTCAACCAGCCCGTCACCCTTACCGACGGCGGCAGGCCGGACGCTCTTGTCGCTCCACCCCTAACCACCGCCTCCCGCTGACCCGAAGTCCGAAAGGTGCCAACGCCCTATGTCATCTCACAAAGTCACTCGCCGCAAGTTCATTGGGAATAGCACGTTCATGGCTTTGGGATTGCCGGTTGTGCTAGGCCGGGCCTATCCAGCGTTCGCCGCTGCCCCGACCGCGAGCGGGCCATATACTCCTCCCAAATCCATACGCTCTACGCTGAACTTCAATTACGACTGGAAGTTCATCCGTGAAGATATCTCCGGCGCTGAAGTTCCCGCCTTCGACGACTCCAAGTGGACCACAGTCGCGACACCCCACAGCTTCAATGACGTCGACTCCTTCCGCAAGCTCATCTCCCATGGTGGCGGCGACATGGGTACGTACAAAGGACTCTCCTGGTATCGCAAGCACTTCAAGCTCCCTGCCGCGCTTACCGGCAACCGCGTCTTCCTCGAGTTCGAAGGCATGCGCCAGGCTGGAGACATCTTCCTCAACGGCAAGCAGGTCGGCCTGTATGAGAACGGCGTCACCGCCTATGGCATTGATATTACGGACGCAGTGCATCTCGGCGCACAGGGGAACGTGCTGGCGGTCAAAGTGGACAACACCACCGCCTACAAGGAACGCGCCTTCTGCATGGCCAACCCAAAGAACGCCGATGGCACCCCCTGCGTGGGAACCAGCTACCAGTGGAGCGGGAACAACTTCAACCCCAATCACGGCGGCATCAACCGCCATGTCTGGCTGCATGTCACGGGCAAGATCCACCAGACCCTGCCGCTCTACTACGGTCTGGAGAGCCAGGGCGTCTACATCCACGCCGGCAACTTCAACATCGCCAAGAAGACCGCCGACGTCACCGTCGATGCCGAGGTCCACAACACCTCGGGCGACCGTGCGACGGTGGGCCTCTCGGCCGTCATTGTCGACCACAATGGACGCGTTTGTGCGCAGTTCGATGGCGATCCGGTTGACATGGTGGACGGCGAAAAAAGCGTCATGTCCGCCACCGGTCCCCTCACCAACGCGCGCTTTTGGAGCGTCGAAGCCCCCTACCTCTACGATGTCTACAGCATCCTCAAGGTCAACGGAAAGGTGGTCGATGTTAATCGCATGGAGACCGGCTTCCGCAAGGCTGAGTTCAAGGGTGGCGCGGGCACGGGCGGCCTTTACATCAACGAGAAGTTCGTCTATCTCAAGGGATTTTCCCAGCGCGCGGCCGATGAATGGGCTGGTGTCGGCGCAGGCTATCCCGACTGGATGCACGACTACACCGCCAGAATGATCCGTGAGTGCCACGGCAACTACATGCGCTGGATGCACATTTCGCCGCAGAAGGTGGATGCGGATTCCTTCGCGCGTTTCGGCATCGTCCAGGTCTGTCCGGCCGGCGACAGCGAGCGCGATGTCACGGGACGCCAATGGGACCAGCGCGTCGAGGTGATGCGTAATTCGATCATCTACTTCCGCAACAACCCCAGCATCTTCTTCTGGGAGGCGGGCAACACCATGGTCGCGCCCAACCAGATGCAACAAATGGTCGATCTGCGCAAGCAATGGGATCCTGACGGTGGCCGCGCCATGGGCGCGCGTGGCGACGCCAACGCCGCGATTAACACGGCTACAACCCCCATTGCGGAGTACTACGGCGTGATGATGGCTCAGGACAGAGGAGTGGAAACGCTGAACGGCCCGAAGGCGATGTTCCGCGCCTACTCGGCCGAACGGCGCGACCGTGCACCCATCATTGAGTCAGAAGACTACCGCCACGAAGGCTCCCGCCGTATGTGGGACGACTTCTCGCCGCCCTACTACAAGGCCAAGAAGGGCCCCAACGACACCTGGAAGCGCGACGGCTTCCTCTACACCTCCGAGAGCTTTGCCCTCGACGGCATCAAGCAGTTACTGGGAGTACTGGTCCAACCGCATCTCCAACACCGACCCCGCGCACTCCCGCTGGTCCGCCTACTGTTCCATCTACTTCACCGACGAGGACGCCGACGGCCGCCAGGACTCCTCCGAAGTCGCCCGCGTCAGCGGCAAGGTGGACTCCATGCGCCTGCCCAAGGAGATCTACTTCGCCCACCGAGTCATCCAGAGCGACCAGCCCGACCTGCACATCCTCGGCCACTGGACATACCCCGCCACCCAGCCCGATGGCTCCAATACTAAGAAGACCATCTACGTCATCGCCAACACCCAGTCGGTCGAGCTCTTCGTCAACGGCAAGTCCGCCGGCGTCAACTCCAAACCCGAAAGCGGCTGGATCTTCGCCTTCCCAGACATCGCCTTCGCCCCCGGCAGCATCAAGGCCATCGGCAAGAACGGTGACAAAGTCGCCGCACAGCAGGAGTTGGTCACCGCCGGTGCGCCCGCTGCCATCAAGCTCACTCCCATCCTCGGCCCGCACGGCCTGCAGGCCGATGGCGAAGACATCGCCCTCATCGACTTCGAGGTCGTCGACGCCAAGGGTGTCCGTTGCCCCACCGACGACGCGCGCGTCGACTTCACCTGCACCGGCCCCGCCATCTGGCGCGGCGGCTACAACAGCGGCAAGCTCGAATCCACCAACAACCACGTACCTCAACACCGAGTGCGGCATCAACCGCGTCGCCGTCCGCTCGACCCTGACGGCTGGTACGATCACTGTCACGGCCAAGCGCGATGGTTTGAATTCCGCGCTGATACACATAACCTCGAAGCCTGTGGTCGTGACTGACGGCGTTGCACCCTTCTGGCCCCAGCAATTGCAGGGCCCCGCAGAGAAGTAGGCAGGGGGCCAACTTTTCGGGGGCGGGGAAACTACGCTGCGAAGGTCCGGCGGATCGTATCGAGGAAGGCGATGATCTTCGCCTGAGGATCGCCGGAGTCCAGGGCCTCAAAGGGAAGATAGCCGCGGTAGCCGGACTGGTCGATGATGGCCTTGATCTTTGTGAGGTCCGTGGGTTCGCTCTTTCCGTTGCGACCCACCTCCTCCTTGATCTGCCAGGACACCGCGTAGGGAACCATCTTCTCGATCTCGGCGTACGGATCCGCGGAACGCAGGCTGCCGATGTCGAGAATGCAGGCGAAATAATCCGAGCCGACGGCGTCAATCAGACGAATCTCCTCCGCGGCTGTCTTGATAAAGTCGTTGTGCTGCTGGAGCCCAACGATCACGCCATGCTCTTTGCCAAAGGCTGCGCATTCCTGAAGGTTGGGAACCATCCATGCGAAGATCTTCTCGAACTCCGCGGCGGGACGCGATGAGCCGGAAAAGACGCGAATCACCGGGGCACCGAGCTTGCTTGCGACCACGATCCAGTCCTTGATGAGCTGGACATCCTTCTTTCGCGCCGCCGGGTCCGCCACGGCGAAATCGTTGTGGACGCCGGTGCCGCTGATGGCGACTCCGTTCACAAACGCAACACGCTTCAAGGCGTAGATATATTCGTCGGTTGGCACATTGGGATAACCCGGGAAGTAATATCCAGTCGCGTCCAGCGCATCCACTCCCTGCTTCGCGCAGAAATGAACAGTATCCATAAGGGTCATGGAGCCTTCACGAAGCTGTTTGTTGAAGGAGTAGGAGTTGAGGCCGAGTTTGAGCTTGACGCCGGCTTCGCGTTCGATGGTCTCCGACTTGGCAAAGGCCGATTTAGGAATGGAAGCCATGGCTGCGAGAGTGGTGGAACCAGCGAGAAATCTGCGGCGATCGAGAGTGAGCATGGTGTGACCTTGCCTTTCGCTGCTCCTACGATAGTGATCCGGATTCTTGGGGTCAACGGCAAGCGAAAGTAATACAGCCTGGGAGGAAGGACCAAGCGGAAGAGGATGGCAGGCGAGAATGAATGTGCTGCGCCGGCCTTATCGGCGAGACTTTGTTGCTGGCCTTCCACAGTGCTACAAGGTCTCTCTTCTGCGCCGGATTATTGGCCGGGGAGGGGCGCGCCTTCCACCTGCAGGCTGACCGTGTCCAGATTGATCGACTTCAGCGTTGTGACCCCGGCATTCGTATAGAGGTCCACTCCGGGGTTGTTCCTCTGTTCGACAACCTTTGCCGCAAAGGTGAGTACGGTCTTTCCTGCCTGCGTAAGGGTGACCTTAACGTCTGATCCGGTGCCGGTGAATGCCAGCTTGTAGGTGCCTGCGGCGAGTTGCGTCGATCCGACCTGCACGTTCTCCGGAATGATCACGGTCTGGGGCTTGTTACCTACGCCAAACGCGGAGGCGACGAACAGAACCAGCATGGATGCAAAGGCAGCGAGACGATTCATTTATTTCTCCTTAAATGGCCTCGGGGGATTATGTGTCAGGGAGCGAGGCCATGAGGAGATTAGAAATGTGGGGGGTGGGATTGGAGCTTAAGAATCTTAAGTGGTGGGGCTGAGAATTCGGTAAACGGCCGATGCGTGCGGTGAATCGTGCAGGCGGGCCGCACTAGTTCAGGCTTGCGACTGAACGGAGGGGGATGGTGATTTGTACGCGCAAGCCGGGAGATGCGTTTTCGGCGGTGATAGTGCCGTGATGCAGTTGCACGGCCTGCTTGGCGATGGAGAGGCCGAGGCCGGAGCCACCGCCCATGGCGTTGCGCGCCTCTTCCACGCGGAAGAAGGGATCGAAGATTTGCGTGAGTACTTGCTCGGGAACACCCGGGCCGTAGTCGCGGATCGAGATGGCGGCAGTATGGATGTTCTCCGAGACGAAGATGTCGATGGTGGAATGATCTGGAGAGTAGCGGATGCCGTTGCGGAGGACATTCTCGACGGCTCGGCGGAGCAACTCGCGATTACCTTCGATCTCCCCGGCGAGGCTGCCTTTGACGGCGATGTGGCAGCCGCGAACCTCAGCTTCCAGAGTGCAATCGCGGATGACCTCGTCCATGATGTCGGAGGCACGCGCGATCTCGGCTTCCTGCCCGGGGGGGCCGCACTCGATAAAGTTCATCTCCACAATATCGCCGACGAGCGCAGCGATGCGGTCTACGTCGCGCTCGATGCGATCGAGCGCCGTCTTGCTGTCGGCGGAGGTTCGGGCGAGCTTGATGGCGAACTTGAGGCGCGTGAGCGGGGAACGAAGTTCGTGAGAGATGTCGCCAAGGAGCCGGCGCTGACTTGTAATCAGGGTTTGCAACTGGTCGGCCATTTGATTGAAGGAACGCCCGAGTTGACCAATCTCGTCCTGACGCTGGCTTTGCACCCGCGTGGAGAGATTCCCCTCACCGAAGAGCGCGATTGAAGTCGCTATTCTACGAATCGGGGAGACTACGCCAGCCCATGCCAGCCAGCAGAGGACAACAGTGGCGCCGATGACTAGGAAGTAAAAGGGGAGATAGATCCAGGTATGCGGCTGTTCGGGCACACCCACGGCGACGATCCAGTACTGGTCGTCCGAGGAGCGGTGGGCGCGGATGTAATGGCCGTTCGCGCGTGTGCGCCAACGGGAGCGCGGTGGAGGGGGTAGGAACGTGGCGCGATTTTCGCCGGAGACGACGTCGACGCCGCGGGAGTCGAGCAGGTAGTGGGATGAACCGCGGAAGATGTGATCGAGCCTAGCCAGATAGAGATTGAGCGCAGGCGGGCCACCGCTGATTAAGGCTGCGCGCGCACTTTCGAGTTCCAACTCGTCGATGCGGTCAAAGGCGGGATCGATGGTCTTCTGCTGCAGGCGATTCGAGATGGAGTGGAAGATGACGAAGGAGATGGACAGTGTGGTGACCATGGCCAGCGCGACACCGAAATAGAGCGACTTCATGGGCCACAACTTAATTCGCGCCGGTAAATACATACCCAACTCCCCTGACTGCGCGGATGAGCTTGCGGCCGCCCTCGAGTTTTTTGCGCAGATGACTGACGTGCACATCGAGAAAGCGATCATACGGTGTGGCATCGCGCTCGAAGAGGGCCCTGGTGATCTCGTCGCGCGAGACAACGCGGCCGGCGGAGCGCATGAGCATTTCCAGCAGGTCGAACTCGAGCGGGGTGAGTTCGACAGGCGAGCCGGCGACCCAGGTCTCGCGAGTGGTGGGGTTTACCTGGATGTCCCCGATGGTGATTATTGCGGCGGCGTGCCAGTTCGCGGTATCGGCGCGGCGCAGAACAGCGCGGATGCGCGCGAGGAGTTCGTCGGGGTCGAAGGGCTTGGGAAGATAGTCATCGGCCCCGGTGTTGAGGCCCATGATGCGATCATGCTGCTGCACACGCGCGGTCAACATGATGACGGGAAGGTCCTTTCGCCGGCGCAACTGCTGCAGCAGGGTGAAGCCGTCAAAGACGGGTAGCATGACGTCGAGAATCGCGAGATCGTAGGCTCCGTTAAGCGCTCGATCGAGGCCGTCCCGGCCATTGTGCACGCAGTCCAAGTAGTGGCCAGCCTCGGCGAAGAACTCCGTCATCATGCCGCACAGTTCCAAGTCGTCATCGACGAGCAAGAGGGAAAGTTGTATTTGCTTCTCCGCAGGCTCCATCTGTACATGCCTCAGGACGCGGCGATTATAGGGCGACCGCTATCGTTCCTAAGTCTCGCACAGATGGAGTTGCGAGGAGAGGGTGAGTTAGGGAGACGTCTAAACTCACCCTCTGCCCAGCGGCGAAGCTATGGCTTTTTGTACTTTGGCGGATACTTGCTGATCAGCAGAGTGACGGCGTGGTCGATGGTGCGGTCATTTTTGTCCTCGCTCTTCGCCACCGGCTCGGTAACGGCGCCGCGCCACAGGAGTTGGTGGGTCTTGGGGTTGTATATATCGATGATGAGCGTGTCCAGAGGGACATCCTGCAAGGCGGTTCCTGAATCCAGAAACCCTGAGGCACCCGATACGTGTTGCCAGTCGAAGCCGCTGAGAGATCTGTAAAAGTTGATGAACTCCGCCTTGTCCTGGGTCGCGTCGACGGCGGTGATGGTGACGTCGCCGCCGCTGGCGACCTCGGTCATGTAGCGGCCTTCCATGTCGCGGTTGAGGGCGATGTTGATGCGGTCCTCGACGTTGGGGTCGGTGGCGTGGATCTTTTCCCAGGTGTAGGTCTTGAACTTGAGAAAGTTGATGGTGTGGTCGTAGTCGATGGTGACCGTCTGCGCCAACAGGGGCGTCGCCGCCAAGGCAGTGCCGAAGATTGCGGCGGCCAGGACTCTTGCGATGGATTTCATAATTCTGCATCTCCTCAATTGCCTCGCGTGCTTTCATGTGAGCATGAGGCGTTGAGAGGATTGCACCACGGCCGGCTTATTTTGAAGCTTAGGGACCTTAAGCAGCGGGCTAGTGGCTTTTTCCTGCCCCGAAAAGGAATGAGCCACTCGGCCGGCAGTTGGTTTGGCGCATACCTATTGGAGAGCCGCAACAGTCTCGGGCCCAGGATTCAAGGCCGACTCGCCTCTTAATAATTCTTAAGTTTCAGATCAAATCCACGGTAGTGTAATTCTCTCAATTCCCCTCGTTGCCGAAATTGCGCAATGCGCAAAAGAAGCACCCGAGCGATGAAACTACCACGAAAACTGCTCTGTTAAGATAACAGCGCCGACACTCACTTTCATCTCCACTCCATTTGCCAGCCATTCTCTGATCGGAATAAACTTGCCAGCCATGAAGCCAATCACGCTACTTCCCCTCCTCGCTCTCGCCCTCGCCGCGTCCGCTGTAGCCCAGGCTCCCAGCCAGACTGGCACCCTCCCTGGGGCCCAGCCCACGAGTCAGGCTCCTGCCCAGCCTCGCGCCCGGCGCCCTCCTCCAGCAGCCGCCGAGCCTGCCCCAGCTCCGTTGCCCCCGCCCCCGGTTCCGGCCGTCGGCGCAAAGTTCACCATGCCCGCAACGGCGCGGACGACTTACGACTTCAATGCGAACTGGAGGTTCACAAAGGGCGACATCGTGGGGGCACAGGAGGTCGCTTTTGACGATTCAAAGTGGGAGACGGTCAGCACACCGCATACGTTCAATGACGTCGACTCCTTCCGCGTCATCATCGATCACAGCGGCGGCGACCGCGGGACTTACAAGGGGATCAGCTGGTACCGCAAACACTTCAAACTCCCCGCCGATGCCGCTGGCTCCAAGGTGTTCATCGAATTCGAAGGTATGCGCCAGGCCGGAGAGATTTATTTGAATGGCAGGCCCTTCGGTCTCTACGAAAACGGAGTCACCGCATACGGCGTCGACATCACCTCCGGCGTACACTTCGGCGACCAGGAGAACGTAATCGCTGTGCGCGTGGACAACACCACAGCCTATAAGGAACGCGCCACCAACACGGCCTTCCGATGGAACGCCAACGACTTCAACCCCGACTTCGGCGGCATCAACCGCCGCGTATGGCTGCACCTGACGGGCAATATCTACCAGACGCTGCCGCTCTACGACGGACTGGGCACGACGGGGACCTACATCTACTGCACCAACTACAACATTGCGGGGAAGAGCTGCGATGTAACGGTGGAGTCCCAGGTTCACAACGCGACGGCCGACCGGCGAGCGCCCAGTTCCAAGGTGTCGCTGTCGGCGGTTGTGATAGACAGGGACGGCGTGGTGCGGGCATCGATGCAGGGCACCAATACGGATGTGCTGCAGGGTGCGAAGACGGTGCTTACGGCGACGGCAACGCTAACCGGCGCGAAGTTCTGGAGTCCGGATGAGCCGAACTTGTACGACGTGTACTCGATGCTGGCGGTGGATGGGAAGGTGGTGGACGTCGTGAAGACAACGACGGGCTTTCGCAAGACCGAGTTCAAGGGCGGTGTCGGTACCGGCGGCGTCTACATCAACGACGAGTTCGTCTACCTCAAGGGATTCTCCGAGCGCTCCGCCGACGAATGGGCCGGCGTCGGCGCTGGCTACCCCGAGTGGATGCACGACTTCACCGCGCAGATGATCCGCGACGACCACGCCAACTACATGCGCTGGATGCACGTCACTCCACAGAAGGAAGATGTCGAATCCTACGACCGCATGGGCATCGTCGAGATCGCGCCCGCCGCCGACAAAGAAGAGGACGGCATGGGCCGCCAGTGGGACCAGCGCGCCGAAGTCATGCGCGACTCCATCATCTACCTGCGCAACAACCCCAGCATCCTCTTCTGGGAGGCCGGCAACACCGGCGTCACCGGCCCGCAGATGGAACAGATGGTCGCCCTCCGCAAAGAGTTTGATCCCCACGGCGGTCGCGTCATGGGCTGCCGCTCACTTCGCGAGCCCGGCGCAGTAGCCGTTGCCGAGTGGTGGGGCACCATGCTCGCCGGACCCTACAACGACGACATTCGCAACCGCGAGCCCATCATTGAAACCGAAGACTTCCGGGATGAAGGCGCGCGCCGCTTCTGGGACAACTACTCCCCGCCTTACTATGGCTTCAAGAAGGGCCCGACTGACACCTGGAACTACAACTCCGAGACCTTCGCCCTGGCGCAGATCAAACGCTATTGGAATTTCTATTCCAACCGCATCTCCAACACGGATCCGAACCACTCCAAGTTCGCCGCCTACGCCTCCATCTACTTCACCGACGAGAACGCCGACGGCCGCCAGGACTCCAGCGAGGTGGCCCGCGTCAGCGGCAAGGTCGATGCAGTGCGCCTGCCCAAGGAGATCTACTTCGTCGAACGCGTCATGCAGAACGAGAAGCCTGACATCCACATCATCGGCCACTGGAGCTACCCGCTCACCCAACCCGACGGCACCAAGACCGTCAAGCCCATGTACGTCGTCGCTAACAACGTCGACGCAGTCGAGTTCTTCGTCAACGGCGTATCCAAAGGCAAGCTCACTACGCCCGAGAGCGGCTATCTGTACACCTTCCCCGACATCGCCTTCGCGCCCGGCACGATCAAGGCCGTCGGCTACCTGGGCAAAGCAGTGGTCGCTACCCATGAACTCCGCACCGCAGGCCCGCCTGCCGCAATCAAACTCACCCTCCACACCGCGCCCGGAGGCATGCGCGCCGATGGTGGCGACTACGCTCTCATCGACTTTGAAGTCGTTGACGCCAAGGGCGAACGCTGCCCCACCGACGACGCCCGCGTCGATTTCACCATGAATGCAGTGGGCGCAAACGGCTCCGCCCCCGCCATCTGGCGCGGCGGCTACAACTCCGGAAAGACCAACACAACCAATAACCTCTATCTCAACACCGAGAATGGCATCAACCGTGTCGCCATCCGTTCAACGCTCACACCCGGCACCATCAAGGTCACCGCTACGCGCGACGGCCTCAAACCCGCCACCGTCACCTTCACCTCCAGCCCCGTCGCCATCACCGACGGTCTTTCGCAGGAAGTCCAGGTAACTCTCTCGCCGTTCGCGACGAAGTAGCTCGCGAGTCCAGCGAATCGCCGGGTATACCTTTTATGCGATTCGCACGGTGGCACATTCGACTGTGCATGGCGAATTCAGTCTATCCAACCGGTCGCGTCTTTCGTCCCGGCGCTGCCGTATGAAGGAGAAGTCCTATGCGCCCCAACATAGTAACTGCACTTGCTCTCGTCCTGCTGCCTCTCGCCTGCATCGCGCAGACCAATGCGGGGTCCCCGCCAGCTTCGCTGGTGGGGTCGAAACCCGGCGACCCAATGCCGCCAAAGACGTGGGTCGATAAAGACACTGGCCATCGCGTCTGGCGTCTGAGCGACGAGCCGAACTCGGGCGCCTTCTACTTCAACATCAACGCCTACACACCGGATGAGAAGCAGATGATCTACTCCGCGCCGGACGGCATCCACGTGCTCGACCTTGCCACGCGCCAGACACGGCTACTGGTGCCCAACCCACCGCGCTCGGCGGATGCAACCGGACCCGTCCCCGGCACCGTCCATATCCTCGTTGCCGGCCACAAGACCAACAGCGTCTTCTACACCTCAACCGATGCCAGCCACGTCACGTCGGTCTACAAAGCGGATACCAACACCGGCGCCATCCGCAAACTGGCTGTGGTGCCTCATCTACCCAACACCTCCGGCTGGTCGGTCGTCAGCGTCAATGCGGACGAAACGCTCATCGCCGGCACTTACGTCGAAGGGGACGACACGGGCAAGCAATATGGCTCCAACCTGCCCGCGCAACCTGCCGGCGCAGCGCCCGGGGCGGCTGGAAATCCGGACAACCGCGTCGGAAGCGCCGCCCAGGGCCCGCACTATCAACCCCCCAACAAGAGCGCAATGATGGTCGCGCGCCTGGCCGCCCGCCTGCCGCTCGTTCTCTTCACCCTCCGCCTCGAGCCCGGACCCAACGGCGCCAAGCCCGGCGATGTCAAGCCTCTCCTTCACTCCACCGACTGGGTCAACCATCTCCTCTTCTCGCCCACCGATCCCAGCCTCCTCATGTATTGCCACGAGGGCATATGGCAGGATGTCGACCGCCTCTGGATGATCCACACGGACGGCACCCACAACACCCTCGTTCACAAGCGCACCATGTATATGGAGATCTGGGGCCACGAGTTCTGGGGGCCCGACGGCGAGACCATCTGGTACCAGTGGGACTATCCCAGGAACGCTGACTCCAACTTCATTGCCGGCTACGATGTTAGGTCCGGCAAGCGCTTCGCCTATAAAACCAACCACGACGACGGCTCTATCCACGTCAACGTGACCAAGGACCTCTCCCTCTTTGCCGGAGACGGCAGCTTCGGCAGCAAGGCGCCCGGCGGGCATGACTGCTCCTGGATCATGGTCTTTCACCCACAGCTGATTCGCGGCGACGCCCTCGCCGTCAATTCGCCCGACTTCTGGCAGCCCGGCACCCTCCGCACCGAACGCCTCGTTAACATGGAGCACCACAACTACCACGAAGAGCCCAACGTGCGATTCACGCCGGACAAGAAGATGGTGATATTCACCGGCAACATGTTTGGGCCAAGCTACGTCTTCGGCGTCGAGGTGGAGAAGGCAGTGAATCCGCCAGCAGCGGACGTGGTCTCGACGACGGAGCTGGCGAGCAGATACAACCCCGTCAATCCACCCCAGCGGTGACCCATCGTCCCCGCGGGCCCTCACCACCGGCGTTGTCTGGGACTACCTCCGTCTCGAACTCTACGACGGCAGCAAGGTCTACCCACCGTCTTTCCCTACACGAGGGAACAATAAGGAATCCGATCGTTCCTCAACGTGACTTTGCATGCCTTCAGACTCTTTATAACTCTACGAATTCATTGATATTAGGCAGATTCACACGATGGAAGTCGCAGGTTCGAATCCTGCTGTGTCACCATTTCTAAATCAATCAAAATAAGAGACTTATAAGCTAGTGAGCGATCTGGAATCCGGTCCATTTAGAGCTGATCTCCTGAAGATGCAAAGGCGCTACAAACAAAATAGGGAGATTCTGGCTGCGCCAGAATGACGATTGAAACAAGCCACAGGCGGGCTGATTCCTGACGTTCTACTTATTTTGTGTGGAACATAGCCATGGCTTCAATTTCCACCAGTAGTTCCGGCCTGCATAGTTTTGCTTGAATCCCGGTAGAGGCCGGGAATGGGTCCAGTTCCTGCTGGCGGAAAAACTCATTGCGCCCACGGTTGAAATCCGCATAGTCGCGGTCGATGTCGCGCAGGAAACAGCGCGTGCGCACCACGTCCTTCCACGTCGCACCCTCGACCTCCAGCAGCGCGCTGATGTTATCGAAGGTGCGGCGCAGTTGCGCGCTGAAGTCGCCGATGTGCACCGACCTTCCCTGTTCATCGATGCTGGCCGTGCCGGAGATCATCAGCATCGTCACGCCGTTGAAGTCCAGCCGCAGCCCGCGGGAGAAGGCGCTGCCGTAATCGGGTGCTTCGTCCAGCGCGTTCAGGTTGGTGATGGCGCGTCGGGCAATCGGCGCATGTGTCTCTGTTGGCTTTTCCAGGTCAAGCAGCATGGTCATCTCCCTTCGTTATTGCTGTAAATATCGTGTTACTTCGGTTGTTGCAACGCAGCGGAGTCATGGGTTGCATCTGGCTGGACTGCAGCTGCGAAGACTTCAAAGGGCAGCGCCGGCATCAACATGGTCTGCGCCACAATTTTCCCGTTGCCCTGCGCGTTTGGACGCTCAATGATGGTCGAGATCAGCAGGTTTCCACGCAGCCCAGAGGCGGCCTTGGCCTTGTCCGCCATCAGGTAGACGGCGACTCCGCCCTCGACAGGCGCTGTGCGGCTTATCGCGATGCCCGGCGGCGGATCGGTCAGCTCAAACCTCACCTGTCCGTTCAGCGCGGGCGGCAGATCGAACCTCACCATTACGGGCCGTCCCTGCGGCAACTCCAGTGGATGGTCCCAGGAAGCGCTCCATCCCGTCGGCCGCCTCTGCTGTCCGCTCACGGTCAGCAGCATCTCGGTGGTCGTCACCAGATGGTGATAGAAGAAGGCCTGCTCCCAATCTTCCGCGGGGAGGCTGCTGCGCTGCACTTGCTTGCCGCCGACCGTAGCAAAGCCTTCCAGCGACAGATGGCTCGTCCGGTTGCCGCCCTGCAGAGGAACGCTCAGCGTCATGGGCACCTGCGACTGGTTGCCGGGAACCACATCGCCGCTGAGCAGGAAGCCTTGAGGAGCATCCTTGAGCTTGACCACGATGTCGCCGTCGAAGCCGCCAAGGCGCAGTGCGTGGACGGTGATCGGCACAACCGATCCAGCGCGTGCGTTGATGCTGGAAGGCGTGATGCGCAGTTCAAAGTCCGGCTGCGGAGCGCTCACGCGCAGGCGATAAGCATACTGCGGCCCACCGTTCTGCTCGGTATCGCCCAGCCGCAGAAAGTAGCTGCCATCGGCGGGCAGATGGACCAGAATGCGCGAGTCTGCCTGATCGGTGATCAGGCCGGCGCTCTCGTCGGCGAAGTCGTCGTTGACCGCGAGCACCTTGCCGCTCGCATCCGTCAGTGTGAGGATCGAGTCGAGTGGCGAATCGAGCCTGCGCGCATAGACCTCGGCCTCGACTTGTTCTCCGGCCCTTCCTTTGAACTGGAAGTACTCCCACTCGCCGGGCCGGTTCACCCGCCCATTCACAATCACCGGCAGCGTGATCTTCTGCGCATCGGCCCGCGTATGGTTCTGCTCCTTCGCCATGCTCTCGGGCAGAGTGTCCAAGGCAAAGGGCCGCGCGTTCAGCTCCACATTTTCCGGTGCGAGCAACTCCACGCCCTTGTCTTTGCTGCGCGAATGCTCGGTCGTCCGCGACTGGCTTAGGTTCCATCCGGTGAACTCCACTGGCGTCTTTGCGCCCGCTTTGCCGCCCAGGGGAAACATGCCGGTCACAAACGGGAGCTCGCCCAGAGCCACGCGGTAGACGAAGTCTTCGCGGCCGCGATAGATCGAGTCGTGAATCGCCAGAGTGTATTCGCCGTCGGCCGGAATCTCGACCAGCAGGGCAGGGTCGGGATGAAAGCTGTAATGGTCGGCGTATTGCATCTCCTTGCCGCTGGCGTCGTAGAGCGTCAGTGAGGCCTGGAACCATCCCGGAACCGCATCGGCGATGTAGGGGATCAGCTCGCGAGCGCTGGCCGCAACCACCAGCTGCTCGCCCTTGTGCGCATGAAAGCGATACTGGTCCACGCCGCCTGGAGTGACCTGTCCGTTGACCAACAGAGGCGTTGTCATCTCTACGACGGGCGTTGGTGGAGGATTATTCGTCGTGCCTCTATTGGGCTGCTTCAGTTGCTCGTCGAGGTCGCTCTGGGTCACGCTTCCGGCTGGCGGCTTGCTCCACTCCGGCAGCCGGCCCACAATAAAGTACAGTGGATTGGTTATGCCATTGGTTGCAGCCAGACGCAGTTCACGCTGTCCGGCCGGCGCATCGGGCGAGATGCTGATTTGTAGCCGAACCTTCTCCGCGATGGAAACATTGGTTGTGCGCCTCTGAAAGAGAAGCAGCTTCAGTCGCAGATCGTGTACTTCGCTCAGCTCTGCGTCGGTCAGCTTCATTGCGGGAGATCCGGCCGCTGCCGCGGGCTTCGGATTATTTGCAGAATGATTCGCCGGATTAATTGCAGAATTGACTGCCGAATTATTAGACGGACTAACCGCTGGATTATTTACAGGATTCGCCGCAGGGACAATCCCCCGCTGTTTGTCCATCAACACCTTCAGCCGGTCGCGCATGGTGCTGGCCTCTCCTGGCTGGATCGGCTTGACCCACTCCAGCACAGAGACACTCACCCCATTGCCTGTGATCAGCGCGGCATTCACGCCGTTCAGGAACTGGCCGCCAACCACCACTTCAAAGCTGGTGCCCTGCTGTCCGCCCGCCGGATAGACGTAGCCCGCGTGAGGCGTGCCCTGCTGTGCCGACGCCATGATTGCACAGCAGGCCAGCAGAGTCATGACGCAGACATTTTTGCAGCGCAGGATCACACCAGCTCCTTCAACAATCCGGCCATTGGCAGGCCCTCTGCCTTCGAGGGAATTGTCGTTACGTCGAGTCCTTCGGGATGGGGCAGGCGCGCATCCGGCGGGATTCCCATCTGTTGGTAGATGCTGCCGATCAGATCCAGCGGATAGACGGGCCTGCTCTTCACCTCTTCGCCGCGCGCGTCGGACGAGCCGACCACATGTCCGCCCTGGAAGCCACCACCCGCTACCAGTGCGCTGAAGACCGATCCCCAGTGATTGCGTCCGCCGTTCCACGGCGCCTCCCAGTCGACCTTTGGCTTGCGTCCGAACTCGCCGCACCACCACACCACCGTGCTCTCCAGCAGTCCGCGATCCGAGAGGTCCTGCAACAAAGTGGACAGGCCCTTGTCCATCTCCGGCAGCCTGCGCCGCATGGTCTGGAAGTTCTGCTTGTGCGTGTCCCATCCCGCGTTGTAGTTGATGGTGACGTACGGGACGCCCTGCTCCACCAGCCTGCGTGCTGCCAGGCACGACTGTCCGAATGTTGTTCTGCCGTAGCGGTCGCGCAGGTCGTCTTTCTCCTGCGACAGGTCGAAGACCTTGCCCGCGTCGCCGAGGATCAGCTCATACGCCTGTTTTTCTGTGGCATCGAGCGCGGCCACCTGCGGATCGTCCTTCAACGCATGGCCCAGCGAATCCAGTTGATGCAGCAGCGCGCGGCGGTCCTTCTGGCGCTGGTCGCTGACGCCGGGAACGACCACTCCCTCCACCGCAAAGCGCGTCTGGTTCGGATCGCCTCCCGTGGCAAAGGGCTTGTACTGCTGCCCCATGAATCCCTCCTCGGCGAAGCGGCCCTGCGGCTCCGTCAGCACGATGTAGGGCGGAATCAGCCCCGTGTAACCGGCGCGATATCCCTTGAACAGCGAGACCACCGCGCCGACGTTGGGGAATACGTCGTGGCCGCCACTGAGCCGCCCCGTCTGCACCGTGTAGGACGCCGTCTCGTGCGCATACAGCCCATGCGTCATGCTGCGAATCAGCGAGTATTTATCGGCCTGTTTGGCAAGCAGCGGCATCAGTTCTCCGATCTGCATGCCACTGACGTTGGTGGCGATCGGATGGTTCAACGGGCCGCTATAGTCGGTGCCGGCCTCCGGCTTGGGATCGAATGTGTCCAGATGCGCCGGACCGCCCCACATCCATATCTGAATGACCGACTTTGCCTTCCCTGTCGTCACCAGCGAAGCAGGCGTAGTAGCCCATGCAGGCAGGCTGAAGCCGCGCGCCATCAAGGCCGCCGCGCTCAAGAATGAGCCTTGCATCAGAGTGCGCCGCGTCAACGAGCGGACCGCCGGTTCTGTTCCGTATATTTCATCCTTCTTCATGGCTTCGTCCCTTCTGCCTTCGACTGCCTGGAACTTATCGGAAAAATTAGTGCCGGTAGAGAAACTCCGTGCTGTTGATCATTGCCCACGCCAGGTCCGTCACCGCGTCCCGCCGCGCGCCCGTTTGCAGTCGCTGTTTGGCGATGGTGCGTTCATCCGCCGACGGCATCCGCGAAAGAATCGTCAGATACAGCGAGTTGATCAGTTCGTCGCCGCTCTTCGCATTGCGTAGCAGGTCCTGCAACGCAGGGCCTTGCTGAATCTTTTTCTGGATGTGCGACGAGTTCAGCATGTGCAGACGCTCGGCGTCGGTGGGCGAGTTGTTGCGCTCCGACTGCAAGCCGGTGTCGCGTGAGGGCTTGCCGAACTGCTCCAGAAACGAACTGGTGATGCTGCCATCGGGCAGGCTGATGGCGCGCTGTCCCTGCGGCATGAAGGTGAAGGGCTCTGGAATCGCGCTGGAATAGTCCTCGCTTGTCCCCGTCACCTGGCAGAGCGCATCGATCAGCACTTCGGCATCCAGCCTGCGCGGTGAATAGGAAGCAAAGTGCGCTCGACTCTTCGCCGCATCGCCCTGCGGTAACGAAGAGAGCTGATAGGTCTCCGAGGTCAGGATCAGCTGGTAGAACTGTTTCAGATTGAAGTGCGAACGCACCAGCTCCTGCTGCAGATAGTTGACCAGCGCGGCATTCTCCACCGCAGCATTCGGCCCTGCCTCATCGGGATCAGCCGTCAGCCCACGGCCCATCAACCAGTACCAGACGCGATTCACAATCGCCCGGCTGAACCACGGATTGTCGGACGTCGTCAGCCAGTTGGCAAAGACCTTGCGCGGGTCCTCATCCCCATCCAGACGCACCCGCTTGCCGTCGGGAAGCTCGGCCATTCGTGGCAGGCTTACGGCTGCAAGCTCCGCCGCAGTCCGCTTGACCCCGCCCTCCTCGCCCGCCGGGTCGAAGAAGACGATCTCTTCCTTCCATTCGCGCGTCGGTTTGTATCCCACATGGGAGAAGAAGACCGCCATCTGGTCCAGCTTTCCCGGCGGCCAGTTCTCCGCCTTCGTCCCCATGAAGGTCAGCGCCACGTTGCGCGCAATGGTCTTTGGCGCCTTGTCCTGCATGGCGCGGTAGAAGTTCGCCGGTGCCACCAGGAAGTTGCTTCCGCTGGCCGTCAACAGCTCCCGCGCAAACTCGTCGTAGGGCATCTCCTCGTGCAGCGACTCGCGCACCCAGTGGTGATAGCTCTGCGCCGCGTTGGGCCACAATTCGATGGGGAACTCAGCCTTGATGCGCAGCGCGTCGCTCCAGCGCATGGCCCAGTAGTCAGCAAACTCATCGCGCTCCAACAGCTCGTCGATCAGATGGCTGCGCTTGCGCGGGTCGGTGGCGGCGAGAAACTCCTGCGCCTCGGCTGCTGTCGGCAGGGTGCCAATCACATCCAGATAGGCGCGTCGCACAAACACTGCATCGGAGCAGAGTGGCGATGGTTCCACGCCTATCTGCTTCCAGTGCGCGAAGACCAGCTCGTCAATGCGGTTCTGCGGAGCCAGCGCCGTCGGCGCTTCAAACACCGGGTCTATCCCGGAGGCCACGGGCTTCTGCGCGCGCGCCGTTCTCATAGCCAGGAACGCCATCGCCGATGCCGCGATCCAGAAGTTTCCCATGTCGCACCATTTGATTCGACCCACGCCCGAACCTATCTTGAGAGACTTCCGGTGCGGTCAGTATAAGGCAATGCCCCGCCCTGTATTCGTGTCGCTATCGGTGCAAACCCATAGGCAGGGGGAATGTTTCGACACACAACTCATAAACCGGATGGCAAGGGTAGACCCAAAATTACTGTGATTCTCGATCGAGACGCAACGATCACTCGGGATCGATGGTTGAGGAGTCTCGGCGTTGAGTGAGGCCTGTGGATCGCTTCTCGCCCACACCATACGGAACAGCGCTTCTGGACTCATTCATCGTCTTGTTTTCATGGGATACACCCTGCGCCTTGGCAAGCCTTCTGGGATTGCGAGCGCAGTTTCTAAAGCACTTGTGGTGCTTCATAAAGGGTCAATCGATGTGATGATGTCGAGCATCCTTTTGGAACAGTCCCTGGGAATACAATATGGGAACCACCCCATTTTGAAATCCTTGGAGTGGAAACGTGGACATGGAAGTGTCGCCTGTTTCCGAACCGGATTCAAAATCCCCAGATCGTATTGCTGCAACGTTGGCGCCACGGGCTTCTGGCGACCTTTCTAAAACTGTAACCGATCGCTCAGGCGCGGGCCGGGCATCGTCGTATTACCCGGAGGATTGTGATGTGTCGAAGGTTTTTGCAGCTCAGTGGACCTCAGTCTTCAAGAGGCCGCCAGAGCAAGTTCATGCCACTCGCCCACCAGAGACTCATGCTTGCTCAATGGTTCGCGATCGCCATTCTGCTTCTGATTTCCTCTCACTGCCTGGCCCAGTACACCACGGGACTGGTTCAAGGCTCTGTTCTGGACCCATCGGGCGCGCTGGTTAAGGACGCTTCGGTCGAGCTGAAGAGTCTGGATACAGGGGAGGAGCGCACCTTTCCCCGCACCCCCAACGGTGTCTATTCTTTCACCGCTGTACCGCCAGGCCGATACCGTCTTCGCGTCACGGCGACAGGCTTTGTTTCTCCATCCGCCGATATCGCCGTTTCCACCAGCCAAACCACCACACAGAACTTCACGCTGCAGATCGGACAGGCGTCCACCACCATCGACGTTCAGGCGGATCGAGCGCCACTGCTCGATGCCTCCGATCCTTTGCGAGGCGTCACATACGACGAGACCGAGGTTGGCACACTTCCCAACCTCAACCGCAACCTCAATAGTCTGGTGATTCTTGCGTCCGGGGCCACGCCAACCTTCAATCCACGCGGAGGGCAGTTCACCACCGTCAACGGCGCGCAGGCTGGCCAGATCGACGCGAATGGCGGACGCTCCAAGTCCACCTCCACGCAGCTCGACTATACGGACGCGAACGACTGGGAGTTCGGCGGCATCGCGCTCGCAACCGAACCCACGCCCGACATGCTCGGTGAGTTCCAGATCCTCACCAACAACTGGGCCGCGGAATACGGCGTCAAGTCCTCCGCCGAGATCGTCATGGTCAGCCGGAGCGGAAGCAACTCCCTGCACGGCACCGCATATGACTTTCTGCAGAACGCTGCGTTGAACGCGCGGGACTACTTCGACACAACGGGCAGACCCGACCCCCTGGTTCAGAACTACTACGGCTTCACTGTTGGCGGCCCGGTCCTGCGCAACCGAACTTTCTTCTTCGCCGGGTACGAGGGCCGGTCAACCCATGGCGCAGGAACCACCCTGGTTGCGGACCTGCCCACCGCGGCCGCTCGCAGCTCCGTTACGTCGACCACGGTACAAGGTCTGCTGCAATTGCTCCCTCTGCCCACGGCCGCAACCGGCGACCCGCTCATCGGCACGTCCTCCATCGCCGAGCCCAATCCTTCAACCGGGAACCAATATCTGCTGCGCGCCGATCATTCCTTCTCCGCCAGGAACAACATGACACTGCGCTTCTATAGCAACACCGGCACATACGTCGAACGTGTCTCCAACTACTCCCTGCCTCAGGACGACGCCAGCTTCGATCCGGTCGGCAGAAACGCCATGATCGCCGACACCTGGACGCCGCGCTCCAATATGAGCAACGAGATGCGTATTGCCTACGGACGGTCGAGCGCCCTCTTTGAACCGCTCACTCAGACGGCGACGCCACGCTTCGACGTCACCGGACTGGTCGGCTTCGGCACGGTTTCCTATTGGCCCCAGGGGCGCGTCTTCAACGTCTATCAATGGAGCGACGCATTCAGTTGGGTCCACGGACGACACATCGTCAAGGCCGGCTTCGATCTGCGCCATATCGAAGACAACTCGCTCAACTACACGGATGCCCTGGGCGCATTCACCTTCACCTCGGTGAACGACTTCCTGGCTGGCACCATCGCCAGCTATACACAGGAGTTTGGCAATACCTATCGCGGGTATCGTGAGAACTATAACGGCCTTTTCGTGCAGGACGATTGGAAGCTGAGGCCCACCCTGACCCTGAATCTTGGCCTGCGTTATGAATTTCAAGGCAGCCAGATCGACGCCAACCATCAACAGTCAGTGCTTGACATCGCAGGGACGGGGAAGATCGGTCAACTCGGCAGCGGGCCGCTCGGCGTCTTCAACACGCAGAATCCTCTGATCGACGCGCATCCCGCCCTGCTGGCGCCGCGCTTCGGCTTCGCCTGGGCACCCACGAACGGAAGTCTCGTGCTCCGCGGCGGCTATGGAGTCTATTACGATTCGCTCATCTTCAACGGCCTGGAAGCTGGCCGCACCGCGCCGCCCACCGATTACACAGGCACGCTCAGCAGCTTCACCGGAGGGAACACCCTCGCCAACCTCCTGGCAGGCACAGCTCCACTGCAGACAACTTTGGCTGCACAGGCTGGCAGCTTCAACAATGTCACCAACCTTGGCAGCGTGATCTCCGAGAATCCCCACATCCGCAATCCTTACCAACAGCAATACAGCCTCGGCGTTGAGGTTCGCCTTGCAGCGTCGGTCATGGCGGAGCTGTCCTACGTTGGCTCTCGCGGGTCGGCCCTCACAACCTACGAGCCCATCAACTCGACGCTTCCGGCGGACCGTCCCGCTCCGGCCACAAGCCTTGCCGATCAGACCAATCGTCTCGCGCAGTTCCAGGCGTTCTATGCCTCCGAGAATGGCCCCGGGAACCCACGCATCGATCCGCGCTTCAACGACGTGAGCTATATCGGCGACACCGGCAGTTCCACATACAACTCGCTGCAGGCCTCCGTGTCGAAGAGTCTGACCCATGGCCTGCTCGTGCGCGCCTCCTATACCTGGTCGCATTCCATCGACAACAGCTCCGATTACACCCCCGCCCAGGGTGCGCTCGATACCAACTTCGAGCAGGACCAGTTCAATCCCAGAGCGGAGCGCGGCAACTCCGACTTCGATGTTCGTCACCGCTTTGTTCTCTCTCACGTCTGGCAGGTCCCCGTCTTCCGCATTCAAAAGGGAATCGAAGGCCACATCCTCGGCGGCTGGACCTTTTCTTCCGTCAACCAGTTTCAGTCCGGCCTCCCGTTCACGGTCATCACCGGCTCGGTCGCGGGAATCCCGGACGCGAATATGGACGGCAATACAGTCTCGGGCCTCGACAACTCCCGGCCTAACTGCGCTCCAGGCGGCTCGTTCACAATGGGCAACCCGGCATCGAACACTAAGTACGTCCCGGTTCTGCTCGGCAACAATGGGAACTGCGGCCGGAACACGGCCCGCTTGAACAAATTCATCAACTTCGATTGGACCTTTTCCAAGAACATCCGCGTCTTCGAGAGAGGATTGCTCAACTCCGGCCCCTGGAACCTTGAATACCGCGCCGACCTGTTCAACGCGTTCAACAACCCGTATCTCTCGGTCTCGGGCACCAACTTTCTGAATCTCTCAAGCCCGGGCTTTGGTCTCTATAACACCGCAGCTGCCAGCCGGCGCATTCAGATGGCTCTTAAACTCAACTGGTAATCGTACTTCAGTCTTCACGCGCGACCTTCGCGCCGGTAGAAGCGATGATGGGTGGCTTTGCTGAAAAGGCCAGCCATATCGAGAGAGTAAGAGCCAGCAGGACTGCGCCTGCGATGACAAGGAAGGCTGCCAGGTATCCATAGAGGTGGATGATGACACCAGCGATGGGGCCGGAGAGGAAGAGGGAGAGATCGATGAAGGCGGAGTAGACGCCAAGCACCGATCCGCGCACCGATGTGGGGAAGACGTTGGCAGCCTCGACGGCAAGCGCTGGAAAGACAAAGGAGAAGCCGAGGCCAGCAAGGCCGCAGGCCGCGTAGGCCAATCCAGGAGAGTTGCCGAAGCCGAGCAGGAGAAGGCCGGCCAGCTCCACGATGAAGGAGACGATGGCAACAGGAAAATCCACCGAAGCGATCTATGACACCGGGGAAGACAAGACGCACGCCCATAAACGAGATGTCCGTAGATGGTGAGTGAGAGCGCTGCTCCCTGCCAACTGCGATGGATAAAGTAAAGAGTGATGAAGGTGCCGATGATGCCAAATCCCATGCCTCCGAGAGCGAGTGCAAGGCCGTAGGGAGTGACGCGCAGGAGAATTCGGCGCAGAGGCAGAGGTGCAGGATGGCCTTTGAGCGGAGCGGTCGGCGCCAAGCCAGTTGCGACGACATAGCTTGCAATGCAGACAAGAAGGATGAGGAGACCAGCACCGGCGAATCCCCAGCGCGATCCGAGAAGGACGCCAACCGGCGCACCTATGGCGAGTGCAAGATAGTTGGCGACTCCGTTCCAGGAGATGACGCGAGCCGTTCGCTCGCTGCCCACGCGGCCGATGCCCCACATGGTGGAGCCCGTGGAGGTCATGCTTTCTCCGACGCCGAGAACCAGGCGACTGAGTACAAGGCTGTCGATGCTGAACCAGAAGGAGTGCTTGAGCAGAGCGGCAAGGAGAAGAAAGAATCCACTGGCGGCGCAGAAGAGCAGGCCATAGCGGACAGTCTGTCGTGGGCCGCGCGTATCTGCCATGCGCCCTGCACGCGGGCGACTGGCAAACGTGGCGATGTATTGAATGCTGACCAGAAGCCCAGCTATGGAGGCATTGACGCCTAATTGCAGGTGGGCATACGTGGGCAGTAACGCAAGAGGAACGCCGACTGAGAAGTAGGCGACAAAAGTGAAGCCGACTACCGGAAGAATGCGACGCGTGACTTGATTATCTGGAATCAGCTGCGGTGCGGTTTCTTGAACGCTGGATGTTGACACAATGCGAAAGGGGGAAAACAGGTCTTATCTCTATTGTAACTGGGGTGAGCGGCTCAACTGCCTGGGAGCACTGCGCAATGTGGAGCGGTCCTGATTCTACGATGTTAGCGCAATGACTTAGCGATTAGTTCAGCGCAGGTATCCAGTCCCAGCGTGCTATTGACGCAAAGGTGATAGAGCCGGCGATCCTGCCAATCACAGCCGAAATAGTGTTGCGTATATTGCGCTCGACCGGAGTCCATGCGTTGCAACAGCGCCCGCAGGTCACGCTCGCGCGGATGACGGAGCTTCATCCGCTCCACTCTTTCCGCCAGCGGTGCATACACCAGCGCGTGAAGAACATGTGGACTATGCCGCAATACGCACTGCGAACCGCGCCCTATGACAACACAATTGCCCACTCTGGCAGCCTCTTTAATCACTCGCGCAGTGGCCTCCTGCACTTTGTCATAATCCAGGGACGAAACAGGCACGGTCAAAGACATCTCGAAGCCTTGCAGCGCGTTCTTCCACCAGGAACGCGACTTTTCATCGGCAGCCTCGATCCAGTCACACCGCACCTGCCCCGCCACAGCGGCACGCTCAATGATCTGCTTGTCCAGAAACTCCCAGCCCAGAAGCCCTGCTATCTTGTGCCCAATGTCGGCACCCCCGCTGCCGTACTCTCTTGCAATCGTCAAAACGTTGAACATGCCGCCATCCTTTCCCACTATTAGAAAACTATGCCGTCTGCTACCCCTCACTCACTATTGCCCTTCAGAGTATCCTGCGAACGCTTCCGCGCGCCATGAAACAACAAGACAAGCGGTACGCAGAGCAGCGCGAGATACCCCAGCCATCGAAAATTATCGATATAAGCGAGCAGAGACGCCTGCCGCTGCATGTTCTGGTAGAGCGCTCCCAGGGCCTTTTGATGGGCGGTGTATGGTTCCGTCCCGCTCAGGGACAATTTTGCTTGCATCCCATAAAGCATTGCAGCGACGCCGGAATTTCCCGCTGTGATGTTGGCCGCCAGAAAGTTTTGATGGGTCTGCGAGCCGCGCACCAGCATGGTAGTGACACTGGAGATGCCGATGCTGCCCCCAATGTTTCGCATCAGGTTGTATATGCCGGACGCATTGCCGATCTCCTCTTTGCGCAGCCTGCCCATGGCCATGGTGGTCATGGGGACAAAGATAAGGCCGCCGGAGAAGCCGTTGAGCACGTTCGGAATGATGACCGACACCATGGAAACACCAAGGTTGATATGACTCAACATAATGGTGGAGTAGCCGAGAATAGCGAAGCCGGCTGCCACCATCAGGCGTCCATCAACATATCGGATCAGTATTCCTGCCACAACCATGGAAGCCAGCGAGCCGATGCCGCGTGGACTGACGGCCAGGCCGCTGTCCAGTGCGGGATACCCCATCAGGGTCTGCAGGAACAACGGTAAAAGGGCCGTGGTTCCATAGAGTACAAAGCCGTAGATGCCCGTGATCAGCGTTCCCACGCAGAAGTTGCGGTTGGCGAGCACGCGCAGTTGCACAATGGGTTCGGGGTCCGTGAATTCGCGAATAATAAATACTACAAATGCGATCACGGAAATTGCAGTGATCCACCGGATCCAGGTTGAGGCAAACCAGTCGGCCTCCTGTCCCTTGTCCAGCAGCAGCTGCAATGAGCCCAGCCACAGGGCCATCAACCCGAAACCGAGATAGTCGATTGCGCCACGAAATGCCTGCCTGATGTAGGGAGGGTCTTCGATGTACAGGTTGACCATGATCAGGGCCAGCAAACCCACCGGAAGATTGATGTAAAAGATCCAGCGCCAGGAATAGCTGTCGGTGATCCATCCTCCAAGAGTCGGGCCGATCACCGGGGCAACCACAATTCCCGCACCGTAAACCGCCATCGCCGTGCCATGCTGGCGCGGCGGAAAACTCTCCAGCAAAATAGACTGGGCCAAGGGCTGCATGCCGCCGCCGCCGAAGCCTTGCAGTACCCGCGCCAGGATCAGCATCGGTAGGTTGATGGCAATCCCGCATAGCAGCGAGGCCCCGGTAAACACCACGATCGAAATCATGAACAGACGTTTGCGTCCAATGCGCCGCGTGATCCATCCAGCGGCGGGAAGCATGATTGCGTTGGAGACGAGGTAGCTGGTCAGGACCCACGTCGATTCATCCGTGGAAGCTGAGAGGTTTCCCGCGATATGCGGCAGTGCCACGTTGGCAACCGAGGAATCGAGCACCACCATGAAGGTCGCGATCATCACCGATACCGCGATCATCCACGGATTCGCCGCAGGCTTCCACTCAGCCTGTTCCCCCTCCGTATTTGTTGGGACATTAACGATCGTGCTCATGCGGCCTTCCCAAGATATTGTTTCACCGGGCGGGCGCTGGCAGCCATGACGAGCATCACGGTAGCTGGCATGGCAAAGCCTGGATGGGATGATACACCCCGGTTCGAACAGTCAATTCCATTTGAGAATTGGCCTGTACATCGTCGGCAGCACGACACAATCTCGTAGCATTGCAGGTGAAGTTGTTGATTGATGTTGACTAAGTTAATGATATAGGAAGGCGATTCATCTGAAATCTAACTTAAAAGAGTCGTACCCCATTCTCATCCGGTTTGCTGTCAGACGACGGACTCCGCTACAGCACGGCAACAACGGAGCAAAGCTAAGCAAAAACTTAGACCACGGCCTCATACGTCTAAACCAGCAGGACGCACAATATCTCAAAGTATTATTCAACGAGTTTATAGACGTGCATCTTGGCTTGTGCCATCCCTTTGCTTGCAGGGCTTGACATCAATGACCGGAAACCGCATTCGGATCGTTGCACCACCGTCAGGCCGGTTGAACGCGCGCAGGTCGCCGCCATGCAGTTTCACCGCGCGGTCCGCAATGGCGAGTCCCACTCCGAATCCTCCGGAGTGGGGGCTTCGCGCGTGATCAACCCGGTAGAAGGGAAGGAAGATGGAGTTGAGATCGTTCGTTGGAATGCCAGGGCCATGATCGCTCACATCCAGTACGGCCATCAGGCTCCCCTGCTCCAGCGTGGAGATAAGCCTGATCTCCACCTCGGAACATACCTTGGTGTATCGAATGGCATTGCGCACGATATTTTCGATGGCCCGGTGCAATAACTTCCGATTGCCAAGGATGAGGCACTGATCGCTGGCGCGAAACACCACGGAACTTTGCCGCTGCAGGGCCTCATATGCCGCATCGGGAACCATCTCCTCGACTAAGACATTGAGAGATAGGGGCTCAAAGTTCGTTATCTTTTCAATTGCCTCCATGGACGACAGCGTAAGCAACTGACCGATCAATTGATTCAGGAGCTTGGCTTCCCGCTCGATACGTTCCAGATGCGCTGTCATCGTTGGGGCCGCATCTTCACGCGCCAGTTCCAGCGCGACGCTGAGCCGTGCCAGCGGCGAGCGCAGTTCGTGAGACACATCCCTGAGAAGAAGCTTTTGCGCGTTCACTAGCGATTCCAACCTCTCCGCCATGTGGTTGAAGTCATGTACCAGCGCCTGAATCTCATCCCCTTCAAAGATGCGCACCTGTGAGACCGGCCCAGCCACCCGCGCGCTCAGATTGCCCTGCGCCAGTTCATGCGCTGCTTTTCTCAACCGCACAACCGGTCGAGTGACGAGAAGCACGAGTACAAATGTTGCGATTCCACCGACTACGATTGCGACCGGCAACTGTGGAAATGCAAAGTGCAGCAGATCCTGACCCAAGTTGTCTTTTTCCGGTGTGTGTGGTCTGCTCAGCAAAAAAACGTATTGCTTTCCACTAGCAGATGTAACCGGCACACTCCATACATATTGGAGACCCTCCTGCTTGCCGGAAATAATCCCGGGGATAACCTCCATTGCCAGACCTTGCGCACCCGATACGGCACATAAGTCTCTCCCTGCCACATCTTTCAAGGCAATAGCATGATCGTGTGCTCCAGCATACGCGCGCATCGCTTCGCAGCCTCCGGTTTCGAAGGTGGCCGCACTCTCCCTGGCTTCGTTGCGCAAACTGCTATACAGTGCATCGAAGACAACCATCGGACTGTCAAAATGATGCCGGACAATCAGAGCCGTCGAGATCACAAAGATCAGGCTCTGTGCAATCCACAAAATAATGAAGACCTTGAAAAAGAGGCCGCGCATTGCTCAGTCCTTTGCCGTTGGATGACTGCCATGTACAGCGAGTTGATACCCGGTTCCACGAATTGTTTTTACTCGGTCCTCATCCATGCCATTCCCGCTCATTTTTCTTCGCAACCGGCTTATATGCATATCCAGGCTACGATCAAAGGGATGAAACTTTCGTCCGAGTACGTTTTCCGCTAGTTCTTCGCGCGTGACAACTTTTCCTGGAGATTGCAACAGCGCTTTCAGCAACTCGAATTCAACGTCTGTCAGATCGATTTTTTGTCCGTTCTGTAACACTGTTCTTGCGGCGGTATCCAGTTCCAGCCCTTCCACTCGCAGCAGAGTATGCTCGATTGCGGCTTCGGTGCTGGAGCTTCTGCGCAGGATCGAGCGCATTCTGGCCAACAATTCACGTGGATTAAATGGTTTTGGCAGATAATCATCCGCCCCGATTTCCAGACCTACAATGCGGTCGATGTCATCGCCTCGAGCAGTGAGCAGTAATACGCTGGCCGACGAGACAGCCCGTATCCGCTTCAACACTTCAAAACCATCCATCCCTGGAAGCATCACGTCCAGCAGGACCAGCGCATACTGCTTCTTCAGCGCTTCCTTCAGTCCGGTGTCGCCACGATGAACAGCGAAGACATGAAAACCATACCGCCCAAGGTAGTCGGCCAGCATCGAGCAAAGCTCGACATCGTCGTCAATAAGGAGAACCTCTTCCACTCGTATCTCTCGCTCTCTTGAGCTTATGCTCCCAGTCCGCAAACGGCGAAGCAGAAATGTAACAAATGGTCACAGCAAAGACGACACTTTATTACAAGATGTTACCCATCATGACCGCAGGACACCACGAGTTGAGGTCTTCTGAATGTGGCAGTTCAAACAAAGCGAGCATACAAAGCGGGCCATTATGACAAAGCTGTTGATAACAAAAAAAACTAGCTCCTTCGTTGATATCTTCGGCAGCCTCTCCAGGGCCCGTGTCTTTCAGGTCTTTCTCGGGCTCGCCTTCCTTTTACTTCTGATTCCCGGCATCGCGGCGGTGGCGCAGAGCGCGGCTTCGAGAGCAAAGATGGAACAGACGGCGAATGTACAGAGCGTGACGACTGTTGAAAACCTGACGGCTGACGGTTCGGCGACGGCTGCACAAAGCGCGACGGCAAACAAGGTTGAGTCGCTGACAGTGGCCAGCAAAGAGTACGACGCCGCGAAGGAACTGGCGCGCATGACCAAGCGCTACGGCCTGAGCAAAGAGCAGAAGGCGAAGATCCAACCACTGCTGCTGGAGCAGCAGAGGCAGGTGCACACGCTGGGCGAGGACGTGTCGCTTACAGATGCGGAGTGGGCCGCAGCGGTGCGAAGGGTGCATCAGCAGACGGTGTTGAAGGTGAGGAGGCAACTGACCGACGCTCAGTTAAGCAAGTACGCGAAGGACGAGGCGAATCGGGCGAAGAAGTCAGGGGATGATTCTGACGATGGCGATGACGGGCCGCCGGATGGACCTCCTCCGGATGGCGGGCCAGGCGGTGGCGGGCCGGGTGGTGGAGGGCCAGGTGGTGGCGGGCCTCCCGACTAGAGTGGTTACGGCAGGACCACCAGAGGCGAGGGAGAATTTTTCTGCGGGCTGAAGTGGGGTTGGCTGCGGAGGGTTGGGGCGGATTGGCTGGCGGTGCGGGTGAAGCGGCCTCCGGGGCCTTCGCCGACGGTGCGGCCGAGGCGCTCGATGCGGGCGCGCAGGCATGAGTTGCACTGGGTGGCATCCTCGTCGAGACATGCCTTGCCGGGGTAGATCTGGTACATCTGGCGGTAGGGCGCGGGGGTAAGGACGGGCATGAAGACGTTGGCGCCGCTCTGGAGGCCGTGTTCGCGGCCATCGACGGTGTTGATGGTGGCAAGCGCCGTGGTGCTGGGAAGGTTCGCCTCTGGACAGACGAGCCGCGTGAGGGCGACGGCCTTGAGCACCATCCACTCGCTGCTGGGGACCTGGTCGGCACCGGCGGTTTTGACATTGGGCGCGCCGAGCGGCGTGTCGGGGTGGGCGAGGAAGGGGCCGATGCCGACCATGTCGAGGTCGAGCGCCTCGAAGATCTCAATGTCGCGGGCGAGCATCTCGAAGGTCTGGCCGGGGATGCCAACCATGACTCCGCTGCCAATCTCATAGCCGAGAGCGCGGAGTTCGCGCAGCAGGGCGACGCGGTCGCTGATCGCTGCGCCGCGCTGCGGGTGGATTGCGGTGTAGAGCGCGGGGTCAGATGTCTCGAAGCGCAGCAGGTAGCGGTCTGCGCCGGCGGCGCGCCAGAGGCGGAGTTCATCGGGCAGTCGTTCGCCGAGGCTGAGAGTGATGGCGAGCGGGGTTTCTTTTTTGATGGTGCGTAGGACCTCGGCGAGCCATTCGGCCTCGATGCCGAAGTCTTCGCCGGACTGCAGGACGACCGTGCCGAAGCCGAGATCGACTGCGGAGCGCGCGCCGGCGAGAATCTCTTGGCGCAACATGCGGTAGCGGGGCATGGTGCGCGACATGCGGAGGCCGCAGTAGTGGCACTGGCGGACGCAGAAGCTGGAGATCTCGATAAGGCCGCGCAGGTGGATGTCGTCGCCGACGTGGGTGCGACGGACCTCATCGGCGCGGGCGAAGAGAGTCGCCAGCGCGGCGGGGTCTTCTTCGCGCAGCCAGTGGAGTATCTCGTCGTGGGTCATGCGAGGCATTGCGGCGACTCCGGATTACACGTAGACGTCGCGCTTGCCGGAGCGGACGGCGGCGATCATAGGCTTGGCGATGCGCTGCTGCTTCGCGTCCATCTCGGCGATGTGGGTGAGAATGAGCTTCTCGCCGGCGGCCTTGGTTTCTGGGCTGGCGTAGTCCTCCAGATACTCGGTGAAGGTGGAGAGAGCGTTGGGCTCGCAGTGGTACTTGATTTCGCCGGGCTTGGCGACGTCCATGAAGTCGGAGCCGGTGCGGCCGAGGCGGTAGCAGGCGGTGCAGAAGGATGGGGTAAAGCCCATCTCGGCGATCTCACGCACGACCTGGTCGACGGGGCGGGTGTCTCCGACGGCGAACTGGCTGCTGTTGAAGTCGCCTGCGGCGAGCTCGTAACCGCCGGGATCGGTGCGGCTGCCGGCGGAGGTCTGCGAGATGCCAATCTGGAAGCTCTTGTGACGCACCTCGGCGGACTCGCGGGTGGACATGATCATTCCCGTGTAGGGAACGGTGAGGCGGAGGATGGCGATGAGCTTGAGGAAGTCGGCGTCACTGACCTTCCACGGAGTGGTGGCGGTGAAGTCGGTTCCGGCGGCGGGTTCCAGGCGCGGCACGCTGATGGTGTGCGGGCCGCAGCCGAAGCGCTCTTCCAGATGATGGATGTGCTGCAACATGGCGAGGACTTCGTAGCGCCAGTCGTAGATGCCGAAGAGCGGGCCGATGCCGACGTCGTCGATGCCAGCCTCCATGGCTCGGTCCATGACGGTGGCGCGCCAATCGTAATCGGACTTGCGGCCGCGGGGATGGACCTTGGCGTAGGTCTCTCGGTGATAGGTCTCCTGGAAGCACTGGTAGGTGCCGATGCCGCAGGCCTTCAGCTTGCGGAAGTCCTCCACCGGGAGCGGCGCGATGTTGACGTTGACGCGGCGGATCTCGCCGTTGCCGCTGCGCGTGGCATAGATGGTCTTGATCGCCTCATAGACGTAGTCGAGGCTGTTGGAGTTGGGATAAGCCTCGCCGGCGACCATGAGGATGCGCTTGTGGCCCTGCTCGATGATGACCTTGATCTCGGCGGCGATCTCTTCCTGCGAGAGGGTGATGCGGTGCAACTCGCGGTTGCTGGCGCGATAGGCGCAGTAGCTGCACTCGTTGGTGCAGCGGTTGCTGATGTAGAGCGGGGCGAACATGACGAGGCGGGAGCCGTAGATCTCTTCCTTGACGGCGCGCGCGGTGGCAAAGAGTTCTTCCGTCAGCTCAGGATCCTGCAAAGCAATGAGGGTTGCGACCTCGTCGAAGGTTAGGCCCTGCATCTCGCGGGCCTTGGCAAAGATGGCGCGGACACGGGCGGGCTCGGGCTGCGCGGTGTGGCTGAGGCAATCGAGGATTGCCTGGTCGTTGATGTAGGTGGCCTGTTCGGAGATTGCTGTCATCGAAGCTCCTCAGCACGGTTGGACGGTGCTGCGCCGCCTGCGGATTGGCAGGCCAGTCACAAGGTTGTCTCGCGGCTGCGAGCGCGCTTCTATGGCCCAAGCAACGCTGTATTGAGAAATAACACGCGGCGAGTACCACGGGCAGTGACACTGGTCACAAGGGATAGGGCGAGAGACTACAAGGGTCTAGAAATGCTCCCAGTGGAGGAGGCCCGCGAGGGGACGCTTCTCTATGGAGGGTGACTCGGCGGGGTGGCCGACGGAGACGATGCTAATGAGGGTGAGGGAGTCGGGCGCGCCGAAGGCTTTGGCGACGGCTGGGGCGTAGGGCTGCGGCGCGCCGGCGACCCAACAGGCACCCAGGCCGTACGCTTCGGCGGCAATGAGAAGGTTCTCGGTGGCGGCCGAGCAGTCTTCCACCGCACAGGAGGTCTGACGCGCGAGGACGAGAACGCAGAAGGCGGCGTTGGCGATGAACTCGGCGTGGCCCAGGAGCTGCGGAATGCGCGCAAGGGAGGATTTTTCAGTGACGACGACGAACTCCCAGGGCTGGTCGTTCATGGCGGTGGGGGCGAGGCGCGCGCAGTTGACGATCTCTTCGATGGTGGCGCGATCAACCGACTCTGCGGTGTAGGTGCGGATGCTGCGACGCGAGTGCATGGCTTCGATGGCGGTCTTCATGGCTGCTCCGTGAGAGTTGTCGTCTCTTATGTTAAGGCAGAGGCGGTGCGATAGCTGAGACGCCGGTCACAGCACAAGATTGGAGGACCATGCGATGATTGGCGCATCGGGCAATCTGGACCGACAATAGAGGATGCAGCGAGACCCGGCGAGAGAGGACAGGATGAGCCAGTGCGAACGCATCGAAGAAGATTCCCTGGGGCCACGCGCGCTGCCCGTGGAGGCGCGGTACGGCATCCACACGGCGCGGGCGCTGGAGAACTTTCCGCTGGCTGGGCGCATGGTGCATCCGGCGCTGGCGCGGGCCTTCGGCGAGGTGAAGCTGGCCTGCGCCGCGACCAATCGCGCGCTGGGCGCATGGGCCGGAGACGCGGCCAAGGCGGATGCGGTCGAGCAGGCCTGCCGTGAGCTCAGCAAGGGGATGCTGGCGGGTGAGATCGTGGTGGACGCGCTGCAGGGCGGCGCGGGGACAAGCACCAACATGAACGTCAATGAGGTGCTGGCCAATCGCGCGCTGGAGATTCTGGGGCTGCCGCATGGTGAGTACGCGCGCGTCTCGCCGCTGGACGACATCAATCTGCACCAGTCGACCAACGACACGTATCCCACCGCGCTACGGCTAGCGGCGATCCGGTTGCTGCATGAGTTGGAGAAGAAGGTTGTTGCGTTGCAGGAGTCGTTTCAGCGGGCGGAGCGACGGTTTGCGCATGTAGTGAAGGTGGGGCGGACTGAGTATCAGGATGCGGTGCTGACCACGCTGGGCCGCGAGATGAGCTCGTATGCCGAGGCGGTGAACCGCGACCGCTGGCGCATCTATAAATGCGAGGAGCGGCTGAGGGTTGTGAACCTGGGCGGGACGGCGATCGGAACGGGGCTGGGGGCACCGCGCGAGTTCATCTTCCGCGCCGTGGAGCAGTTGCGCGGGCTGACCGGCATTGGATTTGCGCGCGCGGAGAATTTAGTCGAGGCGACACAGAATGCGGATGTCTTTGCGGAGGTCTCGGGGATTCTGCGGGCGCACGCGGTTTCTCTGATTAAAATCTGCACCGACCTACGGCTGCTGTCGTCGGGGCCGGACGCGGGCTTCGGGGAGATTCGTCTGCCGGCACGGCAGGCGGGCTCGTCGATTATGCCGGGGAAGGTGAACCCGGTGATTCCCGAGGCCGCGACCCAGGCGGCGATGAAGGCTATGGGAAACGACAGTGTGATCGCGGCGGCCTGCGCGGCGGGAAGTCTGGAGCTGAATGCGTTTCTGCCGCTGATTGCCGATTGCCTGCTGGAGAATTTGGAGGTGCTGGCGCGGGCGGACGATCTGCTGGCGCGACTCTCGGTGGATGGGATTGAGGCCGACGAGGAGCGCTGCCGCGCGCATGTGGAGAACTCGACCGCGGCGGCGACCGCGCTGGTTCCAGCACTGGGATACGAGCGGGCGGGCGAGGCGGCGAGGCTGGCAAAGGAGCAGGGCAAGACGCTGCGCGCGGTGGTTGCGGAGCTGGGCTGGATGAGCACGGCGGAGTTCGACGAGGCGATCGGGCCGGAGGCGGTCTGCCGGCTGGGTTCGCCCGGGCTGAAGAAAGCAGAAGCGCCGGGGCTAAAGCCCATTAAATAATTGGGGGATTCTTCGTGGGGCTGAAGCCCCACACTCCCTCCGAAGAGCAAGATGAGGAGAGATTGAGATGAGTACAACACCCAAGGGATTGCGATTGCACATCGGCTTTTTTGGCCGCCGCAATGTGGGCAAATCGAGTTTATTGAACGCAATTACGCGGCAGCATGTGTCGATTGTGTCGGATGTGGCGGGAACGACGACCGATCCGGTGGAGAAGCCGATGGAGCTGCTCCCGCTGGGGCCGGTGTTGTTTATCGATACGGCGGGGATCGACGAAGCAGGCGGGTTGGGCGCGCTGCGTGTGGAGAAGACGCGGCAGGCGCTGGAGCGGACGGAGATTGCTGTACTGGTGGCCGAGGCTGGAGTCTGGGGTGAGTTTGAAGACGGGCTGCTGGCGGATTTTGCCACGCGGCAGACGCCAGCCGTTGTTGTCTTTAATAAGGTGGACGTGGCCGCGCCGGATGCGGCGCTGGAGGAGCGGTTGCGCGCAAGCAAGTTGCGCGTGGTGCTGGCGTCGGCGTTGACCGGACATGGGCTGCCGGAGTTGCGCGAGGCACTGTTGGAGTTGGCTCCGGCGGACTTTATCGATTCGCCGGCGATTGTTGGCGATCTGGTTGGGCCCGGCGAGCTGGCGGTTCTGGTGGTTCCGATCGACAAGGAAGCGCCCAAGGGGCGGCTGATCCTGCCCCAGGTGCAGGCAATCCGCGACCTGCTGGACAGCGACGCGCTGTGCATGGTGGTGAAGGAGCGCGAACTGCGCACGGCTCTGGAGCGGCTGAAGACTCCGCCCAAGCTGGTGGTGACGGACTCGCAGGCATTTCTGAAGGTTGCAGCGGACACGCCGGAGGAGATTCCACTGACCAGCTTTTCGATTCTGATGGCGCGCTTCAAGGGCGACCTGACGGCGCAGGTGGAGGGGACGCTGGCCATCGAGCGGCTGCGCAGTGGTGACAGGGTGCTGATTGCGGAGGCATGCACGCATCACCCCATTGGCGAGGACATCGGACGGGTGAAGATCCCGCGCTGGCTGACGCAGTATACCGGGGTGAAGCTGGAGTTTGAGACGGTGCAGGGACGCGACTTCCCTGCTGACCTGAGCAGCTACAAGCTGGTGGTCCACTGCGGGGCGTGCATGTGGAACCGGCGGCAGATGCTGAGCCGCATTCTGCAATGCCAGCACGCGGGAGTCGCCATCACGAACTATGGGTTGACGATTGCGTACAGCCTGGGCATCTTTGCGCGGGCGCTAGAGCCATTTCCCTCGGCTCTGGCGGGCTATCGGGCGCTGGCTGGAGTTAAGGCGCACTGAGCGGGAAGCCGATCATAAAACGCGAAGGGGCAACCGCAGGGATTTGCGGCGATAAGCCGATAATCGGGCGACGGCGGGGAGTATCTCTGTGAATCAAATGGATTACTCAGTTAATTGTGAGTTCCGCGGTTTCTCTAACACACAAAAATAAATGGGTAGTATGACGGCCATCACATACACCGCCCATTCTCCGCTGGTATGTTTCCCGCAGTCGCTAGCTGTTACCAACAGGAGTGGCGCCTGGATTCGCGGGGAATACCGCTGGAACGTACAGCAAACAGCGTAGTATTTCCTCGCAATTACCCGTGCGCCCAGAAGGTGTGCCAGGCTGGACATCCTTCCCTGGGGCGTAAGGTCTGGAAAGCGCGGCGGACGAGGAACGATGAGCACACCAATTGATGTGGCAACGGCAGTGAAGGTAGCGGCACCCAAGGCCGCGGCAGACCCTAAAGACGAGATCACCCTCATCGCAAACAAGTGGAAGAACAAGCGGGGCAGCCTGATAATGGCGCTGCACGACCTGCAAAGCAGGGTTGGCTATGTGCCACGCGAATCAGCCATGAGGCTGGGGCGCGAGATGGGCGTGCCCTTGGCGCGCATCTATGAAGTGGTCACCTTCTACAACTATTTCAAGCTGGAGGCCCCGGGCAAGTACGTCATCTCGGTGTGCCTGGGCACGGCGTGCCACATCAAGGGATCGGCTGATCTGCTTGCCGGAATAGAAAAAGAACTGAATGTTCACGAAGGCCAGAGCACGCCGGACAAGGAGTACCACCTGCAGGCTGTTCGCTGCCTGGGCTGTTGCGGTCTGGCGCCTTTGGTTTCGGTGAACGGCAAGGTCTACGCCAAGTTGAAGACCAATGACAGCCATCATGTGATCGAGCGCATCCAGATCGACAAGCCCATGGCCGATGCCGACCATGAATCTCTCGCCGAATAAACTCCCGCCAGTGGGAGTTCTTTCAATCGAACCGATCGAACCACAGGAAGATTATGAAACCTGAAGAACTTGAAGTAAAAGCGGCCGCGGAGCTTGCCAAGCAGCAAGCCTTCGATGTGCGCCTGTTCACATGCTCGAGCAGAGGCTGTCAATCGTCCGAGGCCCTGGGTGTCATCACCGGGCTCAAGGCGGAGCTGAAGGCCAAACAGCTCGAATCCAGAGTACAGGTAAACGGCAGTGGATGCATGGGGCTTTGCAGCAAGGGCCCGCTGGTGCGCATGGCCTCGAAGACGCAGAAGGACATCCTCTTCTCCGAAATCAAGCCGGAGATGGCGGGTATGATCGTCGACCAGGTTGTGGTTCCTGTGCTGGAGGGCAAGAAGATCGAGAAGCCGGGCGGCGATCTGGAACGCCACACTCTGGACCTGAGCGATCCCTTCTTCGCCATGCAGGTGTACTCGGTGCTGGAGAACAACGGCAAGATGGATCCGGAGAAGCTGGACGACTATATTGCGCGCGACGGCTACAAGGCGCTGCGCAAGGCGCTGACGATGAGCGCCGAGGAAATATGCAAGGAGATGCTGGCCAGTGGCTTGCGCGGGCGCGGCGGCGCCGGCTTCCCGACCGGACTGAAGTGGGATCTGACGCGCAAGGTGCAGTCGGAGGTGAAGTACATCATCTGCAACGGCGACGAGGGCGATCCCGGCGCGTTTATGGATGGATCGGTGCTGGAGGGCGATCCGCACGCGGTAATCGAGGGCATGTTGATTGCAGCGCGCGCCATGAACGCAACCAATGGCGTCTTCTACATTCGCGCCGAGTATCCGCTGGCTGTGGAGCGGGTGGAGAAGGCACTGCGTCAGGCGCGCGCCGCCGGACTGATAGGCAAGAATGTACTCAATTCCGGCTGGGCCTTCGACTTTGAAATTCGCCTGGGCGCGGGAGCGTTTGTGTGTGGCGAAGAGACGGCGCTGATCGCGTCGATCGAGGGCAAGCGCGGCACGCCGCGTCCGCGTCCGCCGTTCCCCGCAGTCAAGGGACTGTGGGATCAGCCAAGCTGCATCAACAACGTGGAGACGCTGGCCAATGTGCCGTCCATCCTGCTGAAAGGCGCACAGTGGTTCGCATCGCGCGGCACGGAGAAGTCCAAGGGGACGAAGCTGTTCGCGCTGACCGGCAAGAGCAAGAACAATGGGTTGGTCGAGGTCCCGATGGGCATGACGCTGCGCGATGTGATCGAAAAGATCGGCGGCGGCACGGACAGCGGACTGAAGATCAAGGCCATCCAGACTGGCGGTCCCTCGGGCGGCATGATTCCCGAGCACCAGTTCGACACACCGGTGAGCTACGAGAACCTGCAGCAGCTTGGGTCCATGATGGGCTCCGGCGGCATGATTGTCATCGACGAGCACGACAGCGTTGTTGAGCTGGCCCAGTTCTATCTGGACTTCTGCGTCGATGAGTCCTGCGGCAAGTGCGCTCCCTGCCGGATCGGAGGGACGCAGATGCTACATCTGCTGAACAAGATCGTAGATGGCAAGGGAACTGCGGAGGACATCAAGACGATCCGCAAGGTCGCCAAGGCGATGCAGAAGGCGTCGCTCTGCGCGCTGGGCCAGACCGCGCCCAATCCGACGCTCTCCGCCATTCGTCATTTTGAGCATGAGTTCACCGAGCGGCTGCTGCCGGTCGCCACCACTAAAGCCTGACCACTACGGATCGAGAAAAAGCCGCCATGAGCAATACAATTCACGCCACGATCAACGGGTTGCCCGTCGCAGTCGCCAAGGACACCACCATTCTGGACGCCGCACGCCAGGTCCATGTACGCATTCCCACGCTGTGCAAGCATCCCGATCTGGATGCCACGGCGGCCTGCGGAATCTGCATCGTGCAGATTAAGAACAACGGCAAGATGCTGCGCGCCTGTTGCACGGCCGTCGAAGACAAGATGGAGATCCTTACGGAGACGCCGGAGATCGTCGATGTCCGGCGTTCGGTGCTGGAACTCATTCTGTCGCGGCACCCCAACGAGTGCCTGACCTGCCTGCGCAACCAGAACTGCGAGCTGCAAACCCTGGCCGCCGACTTCGGGCTGACGTGGACGGGGCTGGACAGCATCGTTCCCGAACACCCCATCGACGACTCGACGCACAGCATTGTTCTGGACTCGCGCAAGTGCATCACCTGCGGACGCTGCATCCAGGTCTGTCAGCAGGACCAGAACGTGTGGGCGCTGAGCTTCCTCAATCGCGGGTTCGAGACGCGCATCGCCGCCGCCGGAGACATCCCGCTGTGGGACTCGCCCTGCGTGCGTTGCGGGCAGTGCTCCGCGCACTGCCCAACAGGGGCCATTGTGGAGTACGACGAGTCGGTGAAGGTGTGGGAGAAGCTGGAGGACCCGGATGCATTCTGCGTGGTGCAGATTGCGCCCGCAGTACGCGTGGCCGTAGGCGAGGCCTTCGGCTTTCCGGTGGGCGAGAACATGACGGGCAAGATCTACGCCGCGCTTCGGCGCATGGGCTTCAAAGCAGTCTTCGACACCAACTTCGGCGCCGACCTGACCATCATCGAAGAAGCTACCGAGTTCAAATCGCGCCTGCTGGAAGGCAAGGGAGTGCTGCCACTGATCACAAGCTGCTGCCCCGGCTGGGTTAACTTCATGGAGAAGTTCCACGGCGATATGATCCAGCACTTCTCCAGTTGCAAGTCGCCGCACGCGATGGTTGGCGCGCTCACCAAAACTTACTACGCTCAGAAGCAGGGGATCGATCCGGCCAAGATCTACATGGTCTCGATAATGCCTTGCACGGCGAAGAAGTCAGAGATCATCCGCAGCAAGGAGATGTACTCCTCCGGCTATCAGGATGTGGATGTATCGATCACCACGCGCGAGTTTGCGCGCATGATCAAGCAGTCGGGCATCGACTTCGTGACCATTCCCAACGAGCCGTGCGACCACATCCTGGGCATGTACACGGGCGCGGCGACGATCTTCGGCGCGACCGGCGGCGTGATGGAGGCTGCGCTGCGCACAGCGTACTTCTACGTTACCGGCGCGGACGCTCCCAAGGTCGACTTCACGGCGACGCGCGGGTTGACCGGAGTCAAGGAAGCCTCCATCGAGGTGGCCGGTGTAAATGTTCGCATCGCCGTGGCTCACGGACTGGCCAATGTTGAGCAGGTGATCGACAAGATCCGCGCGGCCAAGGAAGCGGGCGAGGAGCCGCCGTACCACTTCGTCGAGGTGATGGCCTGCCCCGGCGGTTGCGTGGGCGGAGGCGGCCAGCCCTACGGGGCCACCAACGAACTGCGCACCAAGCGGGCCGCTGGACTCTACAGCGAAGACTTCGCGGACCAGTTGCGCTGCTCCCACCACAACCCGTACGTCAAGCAGCTCTATGACGAGTTCCTGGGCGCTCCGGCAAGCCATAAGGCCGAGTCAGCTTCTGCACACCGGCTACCAGGTTCTGCCCGAGTATAAGCGGTAGGACTACGAGCAGCCGAATACGCACTCCCAGAGACCCTCTGCCCGCCGGGCAGAGGGTGTCTCGCGTTGAGCGGAATGAGATGGAGAGATGAACGAGAAAACCGGCCCATGCAACTCATCCAACTCACAACGGATAGAAACAGTTATTTAATTTGGATGCGAGTCCTATTGGCCGCGGGACTCGTCTATGGATTGGTTGCCCTCAACATGGAATCGATTGCCCACCGCCGCGGAAATCTGTCTGACGCGGCGTGGTCTGTTGGGAGCGGGCCTGGGCCTGGCAGCGGCGAGAGTTGAAGACGGTTCCTTTGACTCAAATACGGTGCAAGCGCCAAGTTTCACGAAGAGAGTGATCCTCGTCACTGGTCAGGGCAGGTCTGCAACCGTTACAATCGTGAAGACTAGAGAAAGCCCAATTCCGCGTTTTTTGCATCTGAACTACGCGCCTCATTGAAGGAGACTCACCGCGCCATGAAATTGACTGCACGAATATCCGTTTCAGTAGCACTGCTGGTGTTGCTTGGAACATCGACCGGTTGCGACAAGTTGAAGTCGCGCGACCAGATTAACAAGGGGGTTGCGGCATTCAAAAACGGCCAGTATGAGGAGGCGGTGAGCAACTTTCAAACCGCGGTGAGGCTCGACCCCAGCTCTGAAAACGCCAAGCTCTACCTGGCCACGTCGTACGCCTACCAGGTGGTTCCGAACCTGTTGACTCCGGAGAACCTGGCCTTCGCGCAGAAGGCGCTGGATGGGTTCAATGCCGTACTGGCAAAGGATCCGACCGACCTGACGGCCCTGAAGCAGGTGGCGTCGATCAATCGCAACATCCAGAAGTTCGATGAGGCCAAGGCATACGAGTTGAAGGTCATCAAGGTGGCGCCGGACGATCCGGAGGCCTACTACATCGTCGGATTCGTGGACTGGACTCTGTCATACAAGAATGCTGTCGCGATCCTTGCAGCGGATGGGTTGACCGACGATGGCTCGGGCAATAAGAAGATGACCAAGGGCGCATGCGCGAAGATGCAGGCGGCCAATACGGATTTGACAAGTGAGGGCCTTCAATTCCTGAACAAGGCGGTCGATCTGAACCCGACCTACGACGATGCGATGCAATACATCCAGCTCACATACCGCCGCAAGGCCGACCTGGAGTGCGGCAACGAGCCGGAGCGCAAGGCTGATATGTCCCAGGTGGACTTATGGTCCAATAAAGCCATGGGCGCGCGCAAGGCGAACGAGATGAAGAAGGAACAGAAGCTGGGCGGCGGAGTCACGATGTAACAAACCGTTTGCTTCAAGCAGCAGGAAAGGCCTCCCGGCAGGTTCGGGAGGCCTTTCCTGTCTGTGCCGGTGGTGTATAGGATTCTCTGGGCTTGCGGACTGGTTGCAGGGTACAATCCGAAAGCAGTCAATGCAAACGGAGGGACGCAATGGATGAGGTCGGGGTTGTGGTGGATGGGCCGCGCGGCCTGAGCCAGATGGAACGGGTGGTAGACACGTTTATCGCGCCAACGGCGACGTTCAAGGACATTCTGCGCAGTACATCGTGGTGGCTGCCGTTTGTGCTGCTGGTGGTATCGTCTGTGGCGACGGCCTTTGTGGTGGACAGGAAGGTGGGATTCGACCAGGTCTTCGACAACCAGATGCGCATGAGCCAGAATGCTCAGGAGCGGATGGCCGATCTGACGCCCGCGCAAAAGGCTCAAGCCGTGAAGGTTCAGGTTGAGGTGACCAAATACATCACCTATGGCAGCTTCTCCATGGTCGCGATTTTCCTGGCGATTTATTCTCTGATTCTGTGGGCGTCGTTCAACGTCGGGTTGGGAGCTTCGACGAAGTTTGGTCAGGTGTTTGCGGTGTCAATATACTCGGCGCTGCCATATCTGCTGACGGCGCTACTGACGATTCTTGCGCTCACTTTGGGCGGAAACGCCGAGGGATACGACTACAAAAATCCGGTGGGAACGAACCTGGGGTATTACCTGCCGGATGCGGCTCCGTGGTTGAGGGGGTTGCTGAGCTCCTTCGATGTAGTGAAGCTATGGTCGCTGGTGCTCCAGGTGATTGGCATGGCCATCATCGCGAAGAAGAAGATTGCGCAGTCGGCGGTAATCGTGGGCATCTTCTGGCTGATCGGCATGGTGGTGACGATTGCAGGAGCGGCGTTCAGCTAGGGCGGAGACGACTGTGGCCGGAGACATCCGGCCACAAGACTCTGTCGTTCTGTAGAACGCGCTCTTCGATGAAGCGACGAAGACTACTCAATCCAGCGGCGGAAGACCAGCGAGCCGTTGGTGCCGCCGAATCCGAAGGAGTTGGAGAGGGCGTAGTCGATCCTGGCGGGCTGGGGCTTGAGCGGGACGTAGTTGAGGCGGCAGACGGGATCGACCTGGTCGAGGTTCATGGTGGGCGGGGCGATCTGGTTGAGCATGGCGAGGATGGTGATGCCGGCTTCCAAGCCTCCGGCGCCACCCAGCAGGTGGCCGGTCATGGATTTGGTGGAGCTGACCAGCAGGGTGTGGTCGAGCGCGCGTTCGCCGAAGACATTTTCGATGGCCTTGGATTCGAGCGAGTCGCCAACCGGGGTCCCTGTGGCGTGGGCGTTGACGTAGTCGATCTTGTCCGGCGAGATGCCCGCCACCTTGAGGGCGGCGTTCATGGCGCGGCGGCATCCCTCGCCCTCGGGTGCCATGCCGGTCATGTGGTATGCGTCTGCGGACATGCCGTAGCCAATAATCTCGGCAAGGATGCGTGCGCCGCGAGCGCGGGCCATCTCCAGCTCTTCGAGGATAAGGATTCCGGCTCCCTCGCCGCAGACGAAGCCGTCACGGTCCTTGTCCCAGGGACGGCAGGCGTGGGTGGGGTCGTCGTTGCGCGTGGAGAGCGCCTTCATGGCGGCGAAGCCACCGACGCTCATGGGGGTGATGGCTGCTTCGGTGCCGCCTGCGATCATGGCGTCTGCATCGCCACGTTCGATGATGCGAAAGGCGTCGCCGATGGAGTGGGCGGAAGAGGCGCATGCGGTCGCGGTGGCCTCGTTAGGGCCGCGCGCGCCGAAGCGGATGGAGACGTGTCCGGCGGCCAGGTTGACGATGGCGCCGGGGATGAAGAAGGGAGAGATCTTGCGCGGACCTCCGGCCAGCATGTTCGTGTGTTCGCGCTCAATGACGTCGAAGCCGCCGATGCCCGAGCCGATGTGAACGCCGACCAGGTCGCGGTTGGACTCGTCGATCTTGAGGCCGGAGTGGTCCATCGCCTCCTGCGCTGCGGCAATCGCAAAATGGATGAAGCGTCCCATCTTGCGTGCCTCTTTCTTCTCGATGAAGTGCAGCGGATCGAAGTCCTTGACCTCGGCCGCGATGCGCACGGGGTGGCCGGTGAGATCGAATGCCTTGATCTCCGCCATTCCGCTGCGGCCTGCCAGCAGGCCCTCCCAGACTTCAGGCGCGGTCTTACCGACCCCGCAGACGAGGCCGATACCGGTGACGACGACTCTGCGCCGCCAGGGCTGCTGCTCTATCGGGTGCGTGGCTTCCATTGTTACTTGGCGCCCTTCTGGTTCTTCTCGATGTAGTCGACGGCGTCCTTGACGGTCTTGATCTTCTCGGCGTCCTCGTCGGGGATCTGGATGTCGAAGGCCTCTTCGAACTGCATGACCAGTTCTACGACGTCGAGCGAGTCCGCCCCGAGGTCCTCCTGAAAGCTGGCGCCTGGGGTGACTTCCGCTTCATCCACCTGAAGCTGCTCGACGATAATCTGTTTTACTTTTTCATCAACTGCTGCCATTTCGTTCTCCTGTGTATTTCATTTCATAAACGGGTGCGGCATTACAAAATCCGATGCGGGCGATTCAAATCCGGTCGCTGGCCATGCGGTGGGGTTACAGCGATGCTGTTGTGCCGTATGCACAAGTCTCAAGGATACCGAGCGCCTAGCCGAGTGTAAAGCAAAGGGATGAGAAATGTGGGGTACCGTTTGGTTGACGGCGACTATTCTTCATCCTCGGTGGCGGCTAGCATCGGCAATAGCCCATCGAATCCGGTCGATACGGGCGGGGCGGGCAGGGTCGTATCGGAGGCGTCTGAACTGACATCCCGCAGAGTGCGGTTGATGGCTCGTGTGCGCACACCTAACTTCTGGATGGTGTTTTGCACCGTACCAACTTGCGATTCCATCTTTTGCATCAAATCGCCAAACTTACCAAACTCACCGCGCGCCGCAGCGAGGACATTCCATACTTCACTACCCTTCTTCTGTAGATTAACCAACTGAAAGACCATCTGAAAACTGGTGAGGATCGCGGACAGATTGCTGGGGCCTGCGATCATGACGTGAAAGTTCTGCTGCATGTCGTCGTGTAGACCATCTCGGCGCATAACCTCGGCGTAAAGGCCCTCGGTTGGTAGGAACATGACAGCGTTGGGAGTGGTGACAGGCTCGTTAATGTACTTCGAGCTGATTCGTTTCGCCTCTGTTCGAATGGCGCTCTCGAACGCCTTGCGCGCAGCGGCGATCTCGGCTGCGCTGCCCGTATCGTAGGCAGTTTCGAGGCGATCCCAGGATTCGCGAGGAAATTTGGAGTCGATGGGCAGAAGAACATCTCCATTCGGCACGGGAAAGCGAACAGCGAACTCGACAACCTCCTGCGTCTCAGGCTTGACCTGAACATTGCGTACAAACTGGCTGGGAGCGAGCATCTGTTTGAGCAGATTGTCGAGCATGGCTTCGGCGAACTGCCCGCGTGATTTGACATTGGTGAAGATGCGGGAGAGGTCATCGACGCCTGCGGAGAGCTTGGTCATCTCACCGAGGCCAGCATGAACCTTGGTCAGCTGGTCGGTAACCTGGCCGAAGCTTTCGGTAAGACGGGATTGCAGCGTGGACTGGAGCTTCTCGTCCACGGTGACGCGCATCTCTTCGAGTTTGGCTGCGTTGTCCTTGTTGAGGGTAGCGAGGGACAGCTCAACAGTATTGCGGAGCTTGTCCTGATGCACGGTATTGCTGCTCATCAGTTCGATGAGCTTGTTATTGATGGATTCCTGCAGGGCGGAATGCTTGAGACCAGTCTCGGTCTTGAAGTCGGAGAAGCTCTGCGAGATGGTGTGCATTTTCTGCTCGACATCGTTGCGCAGCCTGTCGGCGGCTGCGGTGTTGTCCGCGCCAAACTTTGCAAGCTCGGCCTTGAGCGTATCGCCCAGTGTGGTGATGTTGCCGATGACCTCGTTGCGCAGCGTACTGGCGGACGCCTCGTTGTCCGTGCGAGTGCGGCTGGCCTCGTTGGGGATGTCGCTGCGTATTTGGGCGAGTGTCTCGCGGATGTAGGCTTCGAGGTGAGTAAGCTGACCGGAGAACTCGGCGAGGCGGGGATCAGGTTCGGCGGCAACCGGCTTGCGAAGGGTGAGCGCGAGGACAGCGAGGAGGACGATGGATTGGAGGACGAGAAGTGCGATGAGCATTCGGCTTTCCTTCGCCTACAGAATAGCACCAATGAAACGGTTTATGGTTCGGGAACAGAAATGATCGTTGGTTACTCCGAAGATTGCGCGACGGCTACAGCGGCGAGGATGCGGTCGGCGATAGCAGCGGCTTCGCGCGCTGGGCAAACGTCGTGGACGCGGAGAATGTGGGCTCCGGCGAGGATTGCGGCGGTATTGGCGGCGGTGGTCGCCTCCTGCAATGCGCGCATCGGTTCAGCTAACGGCTGATCTTTCTGCTGCGAGGTGCGGCGCAGGAAGCCTTTGCGCGAGAGGCCGACGAGCAACGGAAAGCCGAGGGAGTGGAGCCGGTCAAACTGCGCGATCAGGGGAAAATTCTCGTCGAAGGCCTTGCCGAAGCCGAAGCCTGGATCGAGGACGATGGCCTCGCGACGGACGCCTGCGGCGAGCGCGGCCTGTAAGCGCTCTTCCAACTCGCGCAGGACTAGCGGGAGGACTTCGTCGGGCGCGAGTGCGGGCAGCGAACGCCACTCCTGCGGGCGACCGCGCGTGTGCATCAGGACAACGCCGCAGTTGAGCGAGGCGCAGGTCGCAGCCATTTCTTCATCCCACAAGAATCCGCTGACATCGTTGACGATCTCCGCGCCAGCTTCGATGGCGAGACGCGCAGTTTCGGCGTGAGTCGTATCGATGGAGAGGATCGTGTTGGGACGCGCGGCGAGGATCGCGCGCAGAACGGGAAGCACGCGCTCTTGCTCCTCGGCTGGCGTGATGGGCGTGGCGTTGGGCCGAGTCGATTCGCCGCCAAAATCGAGGATGTCTGCGCCTTCGTCGAGCATCTGGAGCGCGTGGGTGAGCGCGACGCGAGGATCGAGAAACTGTCCGCCGTCGGAGAAGGAATCAGGTGTCGCGTTCAGAATTCCCATCACCAGCGTGCGCGGGCCGAGCGCGAGGCTGCGCGTGCGGAGTCGCCAGTCGAAGTGGGAGCGAACTGCAAACGGCATATAACTCCAAGCGCGAGAACTCAGGCGAAGATGACGGTCTTGTTGGCGTAGCTGAGGATGCGGTGGTCGAGATGCCACTGCACGGCGCGCGAGAGGACCATGCGCTCCAGATCGCGGCCCTTCTGGATGAGGCTGGGAAGCTGGTCGTTCTGCGAGATGCGGGCAACGTCCTGCTCGATGATGGGGCCTTCGTCCAACTCCGCGGTGACGTAATGGCTGGTTGCTCCGATCAGCTTGACGCCGCGCGCGAAGGCCGCGTGATACGGCTTGGCGCCGGTGAATGCGGGCAGGAACGAGTGATGGACGTTGATGATGCGCAGCGGATATGCGTCCACAAACTTGGGCGAGAGGATCTGCATGTAGCGAGCGAGGACGATGAGGTCGATCTTGTGCTTGGCGAGCAGGGCAAGTTGTGCGGTTTCGACCTGCTGCTTGTTGTCGCGCGTGACGGGCATGAAGTGGAACGGAACTTTGTGGAACTCGGCCAACGGGCGAGCGGCCTCGTGGTTGCTGACGATGAGCGCGAGGTTGCAGCGGAACTCGCCTGCCTTGTGGCGATGCAGCAGATCGACGAGGCAGTGGTGATATTGCGAGACGAAGAGGGCGACGTTCTGCTGGGCGTCGGCGAACTCGATGCGCCAGTTCATCTGGAACTCGCGGGCGATGGGCTCGAAGGCCGCGCGGAATGCGGGTTCGGTGAAGCTGGCGGCTTCGGTGACGAACTCGACGCGCATGAAGAAGAGGCCAAGCTCGACATCCTGATGCTGGTCGGCGTTGAGGATGTTGATGTCGTAACGCTCGACGAGGAAGTTGATGATGGTGACGACGATTCCCTTGCGGTCGGGACAATCGATGAGGAGGATTGCGGTTTTGGGATTCGGATTGGGCATGATTTTCAGAGCGATCAATGCGACTGAATCAGATTACCTGATTGCGAAAACGGCTTGCTGGCATTTCATCATCGTTGACGATTGTTCGCCATTTGTTCTTCAGTTGTTCGCCCCCCTCCCCCCCCTCCCCCTCCCGGGGGTATTTTGGGTGTAACTAATTTATTTTGAATGAACTGGCGGGTTGATGTGCCGCCAAAGTAGTCAAAATAGATGAGTTGATGCTAAGGTATTCAAAACAAATTGGATGCTCCCGGAGGTTGCGTCGGAAGCAGATCGTCGGGCTGGATTTCTTTTCCACTGTTTTAATTCTACGCGTTTGAGCATAACTACTATGCCAAGTATTTTTCGGGGAGAAGTGGTTGATATGGTGTTGGTTATGGGAATTTTTTTGGTGCGAGGGGCTTGACATGCGGATTTGCTGGGGTTTTTGAGAGAAATTTCTTTCGCGGGGTAAGGCCCAAGGAGACCTGGATGCCACTGACACGATTCGCTGTCACTGATTAAGGGAAATTGCAATGCCTTGTTCCCATTGCTGGAGCATGCGTTTACCGATCTCCTCAAACTCCTGATGATCGTCGATATAGGTGCGCAATGAAGTTGAGGTAGTTGCCATTGCATCGGCGACTCGTTCAAGGATTCCCTTGACCCGGGCAGGAGAACCGCTCATTCGGGTCTCACCCATTCGCTGCAGTTCCTTCGTGCTCGGCCATCTGGTCGTGCCGTTGAGTGTCAGGGCTAAGCTGTCTTTGGGCAGGTAGACGGAGGTTGTCACGAGATCGTAGACCGGGGCAAGCCTCGCTTCTCCCTGCACGTCATCGTAGACGATGCCGAAATTCTTCAGGTGTGCGTCGCCGTTACGCAGTGCGCAGTTGATCACGATGAGGGTAAAGAGGCGCTCCATATCTTCGCCGACATGCGATGAATTCGCAAACTCGGCGAAGCGCTTCATAATCGAGGTTTCATAGCTGCCACGATACTTTTCATCCGTGCGGCAGGCGTTGAGCACGCAGAAGTCTTCGAAGCCTCGATACGTCCCGTCCGGACGTAGATCGAAACGGTCGACGACCAGCGCGAGTCCATCCTCGGCCAACCGGTAAGTTGGCACGTCGAGACCACATTGCTCGGCAATCTTGAGACAGAAGTATTCATTCGCAGCAAGCTGAGGGTATTCGTTCTGCTCCCAAAACTTCACGATGTGGGTTGCCCCCCTGTAGCTCTGAGAGAGCCGCTGTTTCGTCTTACTGAGAGGAACGAACGCGGCTTCGTCGCGCACCAGTATCTTCGGTTGCACGCCGCTGATTCCGGAAAAGGGAGCAAATTTATCAATGAGGTAGCGGAACAGGTCCCGACCACGTCGCTTCTCCAGTATCTCATCGACCGACTGAAAGGGTACGTCCTCCTGCAATTGCTCCTTCTGACCGGTATAGCGGATACGACCGAGCTGGGAGCGACCGACAATGCCCAACAGGTCGAATTCGTCGAATGTGCCAGTTGCTTTTGCGAAGGCAAGGCGGAGGCGTTCACGCAACACTCCCTCGGGCAAGTTCATCTCGAAGATCGGGGGAAGGCCATACTGGATGTTCCAGGAGGGCAGACGCACGGGCATGGTCACAGACACCGCTTGCACCGGTGGTGCGCCGGGCAGATACACGAATGTGCTACCCCGAGCGCCGAAGCGGTCGAGCAGTCCTGCTTCAGCGGCGTCGGTCCAGACCTTGATCATTGCGTTCCTCGTTCATCAGTTCTTCGAGCGTCGGCCGGCGTGTGCTCGCCTCCTGCAGTTTCAGTTCAAGTCCTAGCGCTGCGAGTATCCTTGTGATCTTTGAGTAGCCGAGTTCACCTCGGCGGCCGTTCTGCAGCGCGTCGAGCGTCGCGCGGCTGACGTGCGCCTTTTCGGCGAGTGCCGACTGAGTCCAGCCCAGCATCTTGCGCCGGATCTTGATCTGCTCCGCAATGGAGGATATAGACAACATTATGCCTAATATATGAGGCGTTTTTATGTATGTCAAGCTAATTGCGCTGTATATTAGGCAGTTGACTAGCTTAGGCGGGAAAAGCCGAAGGCTTTTCGACAGGCCATGGGAATTTGGCGGTTCTGTCGCAGTCAAGGCAAGAGATCATCTTATGCAGGTAGAAATTGTCACCATCGACTACAACTCCGGCCGTCGTTGCGGAAGTACATCGTGATAGTTGAGTCTTGGACTTCTCTTGATCCCTGTTCCTGAACCCACACCTTGTGGAACAGCCGGACCCAGCCTCTCCCTCTCGACTCTGGTTCCCAGCATGTCATCGCAGCACAGTATTCCAGTAGCTCTTCGCAGTCCTTAGCAGAGCTTCTCAGCTTGCTTCCTGTCACCCTGTTTGTGACCTTGCTTGTTACAACCTAAGCCATAGTTGTGCACATCTTGCGTCTCTCAGTCGGTTAAACACTGAAGAATGGCAGCGCAAAATTAGCACAAATAATATCTATATCGAATATAACTAGTTGTTTCCAATAAGTTGGACTTGGTGGAGGCGGCGGGAGTCGAACCCGCGTCCGAAACTACCTTCAACAGAGAGCGTTCATGCTTTTCCCGGTTCATTTTTTCTCGTCGGCGGCGCTTAGAATGGGCAAAGATGCGGCGACGACCAGTCTGATCGATCTCGCCTGTTCCGCTCAGACGGAGCAGTTCAGGCCAGCCTACTGTGCGACGATCGGACTCCGCCCATAGGCGAAGCGGAGGCGATCGGCTGTCTAATTAATTAGGCAGCAAGAGCGAACTGAGGTTCGGCACTTATGATTTTGTGAGCGATTACGGGTGTCCACACCCCGGCATGCCTCTCTGCCGCTAGCAATCCCGTCGAAGCCGTGACGCCCCCATGTGGGGCTGGCTGAAACATGCTGTTGGCACTCAAAGAACTGAGTCCAGTATACCTCTTTCGGCAACATCTCGGCGGCCGGTTAGAGGGGCTTGGACATGAGGATGGATTGGCATGGTGGGACGCCGGGCTTGAGCTTCTGCGAGGGGTTGAAGTCCTCGATGGCGGTCTCGACGTAGCCGAAGCGGCGGTAGATGGGCGGCAGCTCGGTGCGCCACGCGATGACGCAGATGTCCACGGCGATACAGCCCTTGCCGCGCAGGTAGTCCTCGCCGGCGAGCATGAGGGTGCGTCCGTGGCCCGCGCGCTGATGCGCGGGATCGACGGCGAGCATTCCGAGATAGCCGCGCGCGCCCCGCAGCTCGGTGTATATGCTGCCGATGAGCTGGCCGGAGTCGTCCTCGGCAAGCAGGACTTCGCCTTTGAGCATGTAGGCGGAGAGGCGGTCGATGTCTGTGCGCGTGCCTTCGAGAAACGTCTCGACGATGAAGGCGGCGTTGATCATTGGGACGAGGCGCGGAATATCGGCGCTAGTCGCCAGGCGGATGCGAAGGGGAGGGGCGGATTGGGAGTGGGGGAGCGATTCGTCGGTCATTGGATCGGAGGGTTGCGGCAATTCAAAATCCTATAGCAAGACTAGGCCGCCGTTGACCATGAGGTTGCGGTCAACGGCGGCTTTGTCAAAGCAATGCGCTGCGATTATTGGGTGCTTGAGCCCCCGGTGCGCAGCAGGTCTTTCATCTCGCCGCCGGCCTGCTTCTCTTCCAGCGCTGCCTGGGCCGCCGCGAGGCGGGCAACCAGCAACCGGTAGGGCGAGCAGGAGACGTAGTCGAGTCCGGCCCTGTGGCTGAACTTGATGGACTCTGGATCTCCACCATGTTCTCCGCACATGCCGACCTTGAGGTTGGGCCGTGTGGCGCGACCGCGGTCGGTGGCGATCTCGATAAGCTGGCCCACACCCGCCTGGTCGAGCGTGGCGAATGGGTCCTGCTTGAAGATTCCGGCCTTCATGTATGCGGGCAGGAAGTTGTTGATGTCGTCGCGCGAGATGCCGAAGGTGGTCTGGGTAAGATCGTTGGTGCCGAAGCTGAAGAACTCGGCCTCCTCGGCGATCTTGTCCGCGGTGAGCGCGGCGCGTGGCAGTTCGATCATCGTTCCCACCTTGTAGTCCACCGTGACGCCCTTCTCCTTGAAGACTTCGGCGGCGACGCGGCGGATGATGGCGGTCTGGTTGCGCATCTCCTCGATGGAGCCGATGAGCGGAACCATGATTTCAAGGTGCGGTTCCCCGCCCTTCTTCTTGATGATGACGGCAGCCTCGATCATGGCGCGCACCTGCATCTCGGTGATCTCCGGGAAGGCGATACCGAGGCGGCAGCCGCGCAGGCCAAGCATGGGGTTGGTCTCGTGCAGCTCCTCGACGCGCGCCAGCAGCGGGCGCAGGGCCTTGAGCTTAGGCGAGCGGGGCTTGGTCTCCTCCAAGCGCGCAATCTCCACCAGCAGCTCCTCGCGCTTGGGCAGGAACTCGTGCAGCGGAGGATCGAGCAGGCGGATGGTGACCGGAAGCGGCCCCATCGCCTTGAAGAGGCCGACGAAGTCGGCGCGCTGCATGGGCAGGAGCTTCTTGAGCGGTGCGCGGCGGTTCTTCTCGTCGGTGGCCAGAATCATGGCGCGCATGTGTTCGATGCGGTCTTCGGCAAAGAACATGTGCTCGGTGCGGCAGAGCCCGATGCCTTCAGCGCCGAAGAGCAGTGCCTGCTTGGCGTCGCGGGGAATGTCGGCGTTGGCGCGGATCTTCAGTCTGCGCAGCGGGTCGGCCCAGCTCATGAAGGTGACCAGGTCTGCGTCATTGGGCTGCACCGGCAGGGTCTTCAACTGGCCTGCGATGACACGGCCTGTTGTGCCGTCCAGCGAGATCCAATCGCCATGGCGATAGGTGTGTCCCTTGACGCGCAGTTCCTTGTGCGCCTCGTCGACCACGCAATCACCGGCGCCAGCCACGCAGCACTTGCCCATGCCGCGGGTTACGACGGCGGCGTGCGATGTCATGCCGCCGCGCGATGTGAGAATTCCGGATGCGACCTCCATGCCGGCGATGTCTTCCGGCGTGGTCTCGCCGCGGACCAGGATGATGTCCTTGAAGGCCCCTGTGGCGCGTGCCTTCACCGCATCCTCGGCGGTGAAGACGATCTGTCCGACGGCTGCTCCGGGCGAGGCCGGAAGGCCGGTGGCGAGGACCTCGATCTTCTCGCCCTTCTCGACCAGGCGGGGAACCAGGAAGTCGTAGATCTGGTCGGGCTCGACGCGCAGAACGGCCTCTTCCTTGGTGATGAGGCCCTCCTTCACCATGTCGATGGCGACGCGTACGGCGGCCAGGCCGGTGCGCTTGCCATTGCGTGTCTGCAGCATGTAGAGCTTGCCGTCCTGAATGGTGAACTCAAAGTCCTGCATGTCGCGGTAGTGCTTTTCCATGCGCCAGGTGCATGTGCGCAACTGTTCGTAGACCTTGGGCATGGCGCGCTCGAGTTCGCTGATCGGCATCGGAGTGCGGATACCGCTGACTACGTCCTCGCCCTGCGCGTTCATCAGGTACTCGCCGAAGAAGGCGTGCTCGCCGGTGGCCGGGTTGCGTGTGAATCCAACGCCTGTGCCCGAGCTCTCGCCCATGTTGCCGAAGACCATGCACTGCACGTTGACCGCTGTGCCCAGCCAGTCGTCGATGCGGTTGATGCGGCGATACGTCTTGGCGCGCTCGCTGTTCCAACTGCGGAAGACGGCGTCGCGGGTCTGCACCAACTGCTCCAGCGGGGCCTGCGGGAAGTCCTTGCCGGTCTCCTTCTTGATCAGTTTCTTGTACTCGACGACAACATTCTTCAGGGCCTTGGCACTGAGCAGATAGTCCAGCTTGACGTGCTCGCTCGCCTTGGCGCTGTCGAAGATGTGCTCAAACTTTTTCTTGTTGATGTCGAGAACGACGTTGCCGAACATCTGAATCAGGCGGCGATAGGAGTCATAGGCGAATCGCGGATCGCCACTGCCCGCGGCCAGGCCCTCGACCGAGCGGTCGTTCAGGCCCAGGTTGAGGATGGTGTCCATCATGCCGGGCATGGAGAACTTGGCGCCGGAACGTACGGAAACAAGCAGCGGATTCTCGGGTGCGCCCAGATCCTGTCCCTGCAGCTTCTCCAACCGCTTCAGCGCTTCGAGCATCTCGACGTTGATCTGGGGGTTCAGTTTTCCGCGCATGTACTCGCGACAAGCCTCGGTCTGAATGGTGAATCCCGGGGGTACAGGCAAGCCGGCGTTGGTCATCTCGGCCAGGCCTGAGCCCTTGCCGCCCAGCACATCCTTCATGCTGCCGTTACCCTCGGCCTTGCCGCCGCCGAAGAAGTATGTGTACTTGGTTGGGGTCGAGGTTGTGCCTGCATTTTTTGCAAGCGGTGCTTCCTTCACGCCTTGCTTCATCAGTAAATCCTCCATAGGCATTGGGCATGGAATTCGCGGGGCAAACACTGGGTACAGGATGGCGGCAGGCAGGCTCGATCCTTGAGTAACACTGTTTACTCAACCGACTGAGTGCATGCGGCCCGTCCAATCCTCCGGCCACCGTGCGGGTCATCCATGCGCTTAAGCTGCGTCTCGCGACAAATTATGACTCATACTAAAATCGTACCGCGAGAACACGGTTGTCTGTGTTCAGCGTCACAGACAATATTGTATTCAAACCATTTCTCTTGTACACCTCCCTGCTTGAAATTTAATTATCTTGATATTTAATTATTGCGAGATGCACTCGAATCCACTTCCCGGATTGGATGATTCACCGCACCGTAATACCGCAGCGCAATATAAATAAAGATGATTGCGTTCCTGGCAATCGTGTAGACCATGCAGCGAGAGAGAGATGCCGGGAGAAATGCGGGGATTCTTCCCCTTCGACTGCGCTCAGGATCAGAATGACTATTCCTGTTGCTCCATGGCAGTTCCGGAGACGCCCTAAAACGTAAACGAAAGGCCGCCCTGGATCGTTCGCGGAGTCTGCGCCAGAAACAGCGTCCGTCCATCCGCCGATAGAAATGGCTGATAGCCCTCGGCCAGCAGGTTGGTGCCGTCAATGGTGGCCTCGAGCCCAGCGGGCAATCTGTCTCCCCAACTCACCGCCTGGCGAAGATAGAAGCTGAGGAACGCCTGGTCGCTGAACGCCTCGTACGGCCCCACCGCGGTCACCAGATGCCGCGGCTGCCAGCGGTACGCTGCGCGCAACTCAGTCCCCGTGCGCGGCACCCGTCCCTTCATGGCGACCGTCGCCGCCTCGGCCGATGTCGCTTGCAACCCCGCCGTCCCTGACTCACTCCCTGTCTCCAGCGCCGCGCCGCTCGCAAACTCCAGCGCCGCCCACAGGCTCGACGTCAGCGGCTCACTCAGCGTAACGCTCACTCCATTCGTCGTGGTTCCCGCGGCCAGAGATCGGAAGCTCCCTGTCGCCGTGTCCACCACAACTCCGCTCGAACCTCCGCCTCCAGCCAGCTCCGCCGCGCTCATCGCTCCCGTGCCTGCGATGGAAGACCGCCCGATCGCGTCGTGGTACACCGCTGCCTGTAGCAGACCGCCTCCGGCCCTCCTGCTCAACGCGATCTCCTGGTGACTGCCGCTTTCCGTGCACAGCCGTGCGCCGCACTCCGCTGCCACCGGAAGCTCCGCCGCAATCGAATCCAGATCGTCGAAGCCCTGCATGTCGCGCGAGGTCGCCAGCCTGTAGCGCACCGCCCACACCTCGCCCGGATGCACCGTCACGCTCACAAACGGCTGGGCCGTCAATGCAGTTCCCGCAGTGTGGATCATGTAGACCGTGCCTCCGGCCTCCACGTCCACTGCGTCACCAAGCTGCATCTTCTCCGCGCTCGCCATGCGCATCATTTGCATGCCCATGGTCTCGCCGCCTGCGCCGCCGGCGCTCATCATCTCCGGATGCGACGCGTAGCTCATCACCAGCCGCGACCCGCCAGCCAGCATCCCCCGCCGTTCGTATCCCGCATCCAGCTCGGTGGCAGGCGCCCGTCCATAGGCCGTCCCAGCCGTCGCAACGTCGGCCCGCATCATTCCATCTGAACCGTTGTTCCCTGCCCGGTCCAGCGTAACCACGCTATGGACTCCGCCCCCGCCAAACCCGCCGTTGCCGCTCATCATGGAGGCGCGCGCCTGAATCGCCGCTCCGTTCCGGCCCTCCCTCGCATCCGGCGACGCCAATACCACCTCACCATCGCCCATCATGCGCAGGATCGGACGGTTCGCCGCCGAGCGCAGCGTCCATGTCCAGTCGTCGTCCGGCTCGTCTGCTTTGCGTCTCACGGCAGGCAGCCACACCGCCGTGTCCGACAGCATGCTCAGCGTCAGGTTTACCGTCGCCCGCATCCCCGTCGAAAGCCGCAGATTGCCCCGTGTCGCGGGCATGAACAATGCCGCCGTTGCCCTCACCTGGTACTGGCCCGGAAGCAGGTTGGCGATCCGGTATCGCCCAGCCATGTCGGTAAACGCCGTGCCCACGCTGCCCGATGCGGCCAGCACCTCCACCATCGCGCCCATCTGCGCCACGCCCCGCGCGTCGCGCACCACGCCAGAGACCGTCGCAGGCGTAGCCGCAACACTCATCCCCGGCGTCAGCCATAGCATCAGCGCGCCAAGTGCAAGCCCGTATCGTATCCAGCAACGTTGCACAGTCCGCATCCCCTGTGCGTCGTCGGCCTTCTCCAAAAGCGGACCGCAAAAATTTGGCCCGTCAGAACGCTCTGCGCCGGCTCTCGATCATCGCAAACCATCCGCGTAATCGTTTCGCCGCATCTCCGCGCATCCGTTCTCAACTCGCTTCCGCCGAGCGCTCTTCGATTCCGGCGCTTCGACCCCGTTCCATGCAATCTCACTCCATGCAAGCCCGTTGCATCTCGGACATGGCAATCAGTCCACGTTGAACTTTGCCGACTCCTCGGTCTCCTGCTTGGTCACTGCATCGTTCACCTTGATCTTCACCTCATACTGCCCCGGCTGCAAATTCGCCAGCGGAAGGCTCTTCTCCAGCGTCAACTGGTCCGCATTGGGGCTCAGCGCCGAGGCCAGTTCCTGCGTATTCAGCACCGGCTTGTTCGTCCCCAGGTCCATAATCTCATAGCTGATCGTCGCATTGTTCTGCTTGCTCTTCTCGTCGATCCCAAGGTTATACACCTGCATCCAGAAGTTCAGGTTCTGCGCGCGGCTGAACCGCACCGGCGTCGTCACGGACCCATTGACCGCCACGCGCGGCCGGATTCGCGTATTGCCGATCACGAAGTTCCCGCCGCCAATCTCCTTCGACGGAACGCGCTCCATCTGGTCGGCCAGGATCAGCGACGAGTGGCCCAGCGTGTCGTCGTCGAACTTCGGCACGTTGACGCTCCGCGTCCATCGTCCCACGTGGTCCGGGTTATTCACGTCCTTGATCACGATATCTATCTTGTACAGCCCAGGCTTCAGCGGCAGCGCCTTCCAGTACACCCTGTACCCCTTCTGAGTCGCCGCCAGCAACTCGCTCGGCGTGCTCACCTCCACCGTGTCCCCGAACCAGCCCCCGGGAACGACCTTGTGCGTCATATTGGACACGCGCCCCTCGACGTCGACCTTCCCCACCGACACCCCGTCCTTGGTCTCGAATGTGATGTCCGAGACCTTCACCTGGATCGTGATCGGAACAATCACCGTGTCGTTGGTCACCTTCAGATAGTCCGTGCGCACATCGAACAGGAACGGCGGCCCGCTCAGGATCTTGGTGCTCGCCATGAACTCTTCCATGTCCTGGAACTTCACCGGAGGCGGCGCCATGATCTTGGCCGCCTGGTCCAGCCGGTCGAACTGCTTGTTCTGCAGTTGCTGCTGCTGCCCGGGGGTTCCGCCAAGCTGCTCCAGCCCGCCACCTTGCATCCGGTCTTCCTTCTTGGCTTGTCCGCTCTCTTCGGCCAGGGTCAACCCCGCATTGGGAACGTGCAACAGTGCATCCTTCTCAGACCGGTCGATGGTGTAGTGGTAGTCGCCGCACTGGCACGTATCCACAAACTCCATGTCGATGTTGTCGCCGATCCCCTCCAGATACCGGTAGTGCCATATCTCGAACGGGTAGGCCACCGTGCTGCCGCCGCCCTCGTCCATCGGCCGCTGATACTCGCCCGAGCTGGGGTGCGTATCTTTATCGTCGGGGGGTCCGTACGCAATGTAGATATGCCCGCGGTCGGTCATCCATCCCGGCTTGCCCGCCGCGAAGTGCTCGTTCGCGTATGCGATCCGCGCATAGATCTCGTCGCGATACTCGTTCTCCGGCGAGTCCGGGCTGGGATTCCGCCGCTGCCAGAAGTTCTCGATGAACTGCTCCCGCTCCTCGTCGTTCGTCAGTTGCTTGAACGCCTGCCGCTCGGTCTCGGAGATGATCCACACCACGTCCTGGTCCAGCCAGGTCTTGAAGTCGCCGCGCAGCTCCTGCTTCAGGTCCTTCTGCTGCTGGATCCGTTCCTTGTCGGTGATCCGCCGCTTCAGCGGGTTTGGCTTCTCCACCGTCGGCGCTGTCTGCGTCACCCCGTCGGGGGCCGTCGCCTGCTGCCCCTGCGCGCTGCACCACCCCATCGAAAACAACATCGCGCCCAGAACCAATCCACCCGTTACTCTCATCGCCTGCAATACTCCTGCTTCGGAAACATCAACCGCATCGCTCCGTCTCGCGCCCATCTCGCCGCACAGACAGAACCTGTGCCTCATTGTAGTGCGCCCCCCTCCCCGTTACAAGCCAACCGGAAGCCCCTTCCTGCTATCATCGACATCGAAGGGATCGCTCTCAAACCGACGCCAATCTCGTCTCTGTTACGGAACCATCGCCGCCGTCCACGCGTATCCACTCTCAGCCGCACCGCCAACACGCCGCGCCCCTCAGGAGCATAGAAAGATCGCATGAGCACGAAGAAGATCATCATCATCGTCGTCATCGTCCTTGTCATTGCGGGCATCGCCGCTGGAACCATCCTGCACGGCCAGGCAGGCATTACCAAGGTCGCCACCGGCAAGGTCGTGCGCGAGGACCTCGTCTCCACCGTCAGCGGAACCGGCCAGATCAAGCCCAAGACCTACGTCAACGTCGGGGCCACCTCCTTCGGCCGCATCACCCACCTCTACGTCAAGGAGGGAGACCACGTCCACAAGGGCGACATCCTCGCTCGCGTCGAGAGCGTCCAGCCCGAGGCCACCGTCGACGCTCAGCAGGCCAACATCGCCAGCTCCCGCACCGACATCGCCTCCTACGTCGCCGCCGAGAACACCGCCCAGGCCAACATCACCCAGGCCAGGGCCGACCTCGAGCAGAAAAAATTCGACTTCGACCGCGCCCAGGCCCTCTACACCGCGCAGCTCATCGCCAAGCAGGACTTCGACGCCAAAAAAGCCGCCTTCGATGTCTCCAACGCGACCCTTGCCCAGCGCGTCGCCGCTCTCGCCCAGGCCCGCGCCCAGACCGCCAGCCAGCGTGCCCACCTCGACCAGGCCGTCGCCAGCCAGCGCGCCAACTTCGACGCCCTCGACAAGACCATCTCCCGCGCTCCCTTCGACGGCCTCGTCACCAACGTTCCCGTGCGCGAGGGCGAGACTGTCGTCGTCGGCATCCAGAACGCCGAGGGCTCCACCCTCATGACCCTCGCCGACATGTCCGTCATCACCGCCGAGGTCAAGGTCGACGAGACTGACATCGTCAACATGCGCCTCGGCCAGTCCGCCGACGTCACCGTCGACGCCCTCCCCGGCCGCACCTTCAAGGGACACGTCACCGAGGTCGGCGACCAGGCCCTCCTGCGCACCACCGGCATCGCCACCTCCCAGTCCACCACCGGCACCGAAGAGGCAAAGGACTTCAAGGTCGTCGTCACTCTCGACCAGCTTCCCACCGAAAACCTCGCCGAGCTCCGTCCCGGCCTCTCCACCACCGCCAAGATCACCGTCGCAGAGCGGCCCAACGCTCTCACCCTCCCCATCCAGGCCCTCGTCCAGCGCGACATCGCAGCCGAAAAGGTCCTCGCCGATCACGCCGGCAAACCCTCCTCCGCCGCTGACTCCTCCGGCGCGCCCGTCAAACCCAATCTCGCCCAGGGCGTCTACGTCCTCGCCACCATCAATGGCAAGCTCCGCGCCAACTTCGTCCCCGTCACCACCGGCGTCACAGGCGCAACAGACATCGAAGTCCTCTCCGGCCTCAAGCAGGGCGACGAGATCGTCATCGGCCGCTATCAGATCCTGCGCGCCCTCAAGAGCGGAACCCCGGTCAAGCGCGACAACTCCACTCCCACCACCACCGACGACGACAGCAAATCATGACACCGTTTAGAGTCGTCATCGGCGAAACACCTCTGATGAGTCGTCATTCTGGCGTAGCCAGAATCTCTGTATTTGTTCTTTTTACCTGAGGCACAACATAGCTCATAGCCGGAATTGGAACTATCCTTAGAACCAGCACCAACCGGAGCGCCCGATGCCCCTTGAAACCGCCACCGACCCCACCCTCCTCGACGCCGAAGGCCCCGCCACCGGCGAGGTCATCGTCACCAGCAATCTATGGAAGACATACGAGATGGGTGAGCAGCAGGTCAACGCCCTCTGCGGCATCAACCTGCGCATCCGGCACAACGAGTACGTCGCCATCATGGGCCCCTCCGGCTCCGGCAAGTCAACCCTCATGAACCTCATCGGATGCCTCGACTCCCCCACCCAGGGCCGCTACTGGCTCAACGGACACGACGTCAGCTCCCTCAACGACGACGAGCTGGCCCGCATCCGCAACAAGGAGATCGGCTTCGTCTTCCAGACCTTCAACCTCCTCGCCCGGGCCACCGCCCTGCACAACGTCGAGCTCCCCCTCATCTACAACGGCACCCCGTCCGCCGAGCGCATCACCCGCGCCACCACAGTCCTCGAATCCGTCGGCCTCGGCGCACGCATGACCCACAAGCCCAACGAGCTCTCCGGCGGCCAGCGCCAGCGCGTCGCCATCGCGCGCGCACTCGTCAACCACCCCTCCATCATCCTCGCCGACGAGCCCACCGGTAACCTCGACTCCAAGACCGGAGACGAGATCATGGCCCTCTTCGACCACCTCCACGCCATCGGAAACACCGTCATCATCGTCACCCACGAGCCGGACATCGCCGAGTACGCCCACCGCATCGTCACCCTCCACGACGGCGCCATCTCCAGCGACCACCCCTCACAACGCCACGCCACCGGTGGCTCCAAACACGCCCACGCCTGAAATCAGTTGTGGGTTGTCAGTTGTTCGTTTGTCATTCTGACCCTGAGCTTGCCGATGGGGAAGAATCCCCGCATTGGCCCTTGCCGTTGCCTGCACGCCCTGACCACAGCCCGCTCGCTACGGTCGTGTCAGGATCGGCGTCAACTCCAGCTTCCCCTCCCTTGCCGTCACCCGCACGCTCTGCCCCGGCCGCAGCGCCAACTCCGCGGTCTTCCCGTCATACCGCAGCCGTCCCCGCGTTCCGCCCACGCTCTTCACCTGCGCCGACACCAGCTTTCCATCCTTCCACGCCTCGCTGACCTCGAACCCGCCCCGCGCCCTCAGCCCGCGGATCGACCCCGTTCCGCCACACGCTCGGCACCGCCGGCAGCAGATCAACATAATAGCGGTCCACATTCGGACGCAGCCGCATCCTCATACCGCTCGCTCGACTGCAACAGCATCTCGTCGATCCCCGACGTACTCCCAAAGTTCCCATCGATCTGGAACGGCGGGTGAGCGTCGAACATATTGCCATACGTCCCGCCGCCATTCGAGTAGTTCGTCCCTCCGCTCGTCACCAGTTGCAACTGCGAACCCAGAATCTTGAACGCGTGGTCTCCATCGCGCAGATGCGCCCACAGGTTGATCTTCCACGCGTTGCTCCATCCGGTCGATTCATCGCCACGCATCTCCAGCGACTTCTTCACCGCCGCCGCCAGCTCCGGCGTCCGCAGCGGCGAGATCTCCCATCCCGGAAACGCCCCATACAGATGCGACACATGCCGATGGTGCAGATCGCCGTTCAGGTCCCAATCGTGTCCCCACTCTTCCAACTGTCCCGCCTTGCCGATCTCCAGCGGCCGCAGTTTCGCCTTCGCCGCCTCCAGCTTCCCGCGGAACTCCGCGTCCACGCCCAGCACCTTCTCTGCCGCAATCACATTGGTGAACAGGTCCCACACAATCTCCCGTTCCACCGCCGTATTGTCGGAGACCGTCCCCCGCACGCCCTCGTCCGTCTTGAAGCCATTCTCCGGCGACAGCGACGGCGAAGTGCTCAGCAACCCGTCCTTCCCCTCCTGCAAAATGCTCAGGTAGAACTCCGCCGAACCCTTCATCACCGGGTAGTACTTCGCCAGATAGACCTTGTCCCGCGTGAACGCGTAGTGCTCCCACAGGTCCTGCATCATCCATCCGCCGCCGCCGAAGAACGCTCCATACGGCATCCCGTCGCCCGGAGCTGTCCATCCCCACGCATTCGTCGTAAACGCCAGTGCCCAACCCGGTGCGTTGTAGTACGCCTTCGCCGTCGCCTCGCCCGGCTTCACCACGCTCGCGTCCAGCCGGATCGCAGGCATATGCAGCTCCGACAGGTTCGCCGTCTCCGCCGGCCAATAGAACATCTCGTAGTTGATATTCGCCTTGTAGTCCGCCTTCCACGGCATCTCCAGCCCATCGCCCCAGATCCCCTGCGAGTTGGTCGGCAGAGGATTGTCCTCCCTGCTCGACGAGATCAGTAGATACCGCCCCATCTGGTAGTACAGCACCGCAAGCGCCGGGTCCTTCGTCCCATCGCCATAGTTCTTGATGCGCAGATCGGTTGTCTCCGGCGAAGCCGCAACATCGGGCAGCGAGAACTTCACGCGATCGAATAATTTTTTGTAATCCGCCTCGTGCGCCGCCAGCAGCGCCGCATAGCTCTTGGCCGAGGCCGCAGCCAAACTCCGTGTCACCGCCGCATGAGGATCAACTCCGCGATACCCCTTGTCCCAATCCAGAATGTAGCTCGTCCCCGCAGCCAGCATCACCACAGCCTCGTCCGCGCCTGTCACCACAATCGCGCCATCGACAACCTTGACCGTCCCGCCTTTGGCCTTCACCCGCACCTGGGCCTCATAGCTCACATTGCCGGCCAGTGCCTTCACTGTGCGTCCGCGCGCCTGCCGCTCCGGCAGATCGGTCGTCCCCGTCATTGCCAGCGTGTCGTTGCCCACCGCCACCGTCTTCGCGCTCGCCACCCGCGACAGCCGCAGCGTAAATCCAACCGCGCCTGGCTGTGTACAACTGATCCGCGTCACAACCACCCCATCCGCATGGCTGGCAAATGACTCCCGCCTGTAGGTCGCACCATTCGCCTTGAACTCCACGCCAGCAACCGCCCGCCCGATGTCCAGCCAGCGCCAGTAATCTGTCACCGCGCCCTCCGGCAGCGCGAAGTCCAGGTCCAGATCGCCCAGCGTCTCATACGAGGGGTTGTACGCCCCGGCCAGCATGTTGTGCCCCACCAGCTAGCTGGCCGCCGCCCAGTCCCCGCCGCCAGCGCCTTGCGGATCTCCGGCAGCGCCTTCGACGAGTCCGCGCGGTTCTGCTCCGGCTCCGGCCCGCCGCTCCACACCGTAATGTCGTTCAACTGCAACCGCTCGTGCCGCGGCTCGCCATAGACCATCGCACCCAGCCGCCCATTGCCAATCGCCAGCGCATCCGTCCACACCTTCGACGGCGAGTCGTACCACAGCGTCAGTGCGTCGCCCGATCCCTGCGCCCGTCCCGCCACCGGCTCCGCCACGCTCGCCGGAGCAGCCTCCGCGGCGCGCCGCGGCGCGCCAGCGGGAGCGGCAACAGCAGAAGCCTGGGCCGCAGTGGGGGCAGCAGCAGTTGCAGCAACCGCAGCCGGAGCTGAAGCGGCCGCAGCAGCAGCCTGCGCAAATCCAGCCTCACAACCCATCAGAAGAAAGAACGATGCAGCAACCGGCGCAACACTGGCAATCAGAGAACGAAGTTTCACGCGACCTCACAGTGCCAGCAATTTTTACACAATCTCCCCGCCCTTGCCGTTGCCTGCCCACCGCCGTAGCCTGGGTTGTGGGAAAGCGGAAAACAGGTCCTCCGTTTTCCGCTTTCCCACAACCCGCTCTTGACAATCCAGACAGTCGCTGAGCGCGTCTTTCGAGCGCGAAGGATCCCGATACCGCTCGCACCCCCTCAACCCTCCACCCTTTCTCCCCACAAGATCCCCGCCCTTGCCCTTGCTGTTTCCTGTTCCCTGTTCCCTGTTGTCAAGACCCTCGAAGCCCCAAAATCCCCCTAACCCGCACCATCCAAACAACATAATTCTTTTCAAAATCTGGCATACTAGTTTCCCACCATCCCGTATAATTAAATCAGTAAGCAAAACCAAACAGACCCGGCCAATCGCCGGGCCTTCGCATTTAACCCTCAACCGTCTCTACCAAGTCCAGACTTAGTCCAGACTTAAACAAAAAAGTCCAGACTTAACATGCCTTTTTTGAATACTTTAGACTTTTTCGTACACAAAAGAAAAATCCGCATGTCCGTCGCAACCGAACCCGCTGGTCTTCGCCTTTACTACGTCTCGCGCGCTTAGCGCGTGCTTAACTCGCATTTTTTGAATGTTTTACGCTATTCGCACCGGGGGGGTACAACATGATCGACGTTTCATTCGGCCTGCCTGACGTCTGCGTGAGAAGAGCATGAGTTCACTGTTCGTACCCCACCGTATAAATGCGGTCCACAACATCTTCCTTCGTCGCGGGAACGCCTCCATCGCGGGTGCTCATCGCGCCCGTCTCCAGCCACATCCGCAACCAGTAGAACTGATGCACCCGGACCAGCCGCGATGCCCTCGGCTGCAGCTTGCCCAACGCCAGCGTTATTTTGCCCGACACGGACTCGATGTCCGGTACCTGTTCGAACGCCGCAGCCACAAAGTCGCACTCGCGCAGACGTTGCCGCGCAGCCTTCAACTGCGCTCCGTCGACCAGTCCGCTCTCCACCTTCAGCCCGCTCATGCGCTCCATCGCGAACGCCGCCGAAGCGTCCAACTGGTCTTCGAACGCAAGGTAAAGGATGCGTCCGCCAGCAATCCGCAGCGGGACCATCCCCAGTCTCTCCACCAGTGCCTTCGGCGCAAGCAGCGCCATCGCTGCCGGATCGAACCCCTCCATCGGCAACACCGGGCAGTTCCACTGCAGACCCAGTGCGCGAGTGATGCGTTCTTCCTTCAGTCCGCACTCAGCCACCAGCCAGCTTCCAATCCGGCCGCGTCCTGCACGTCGCTGCACATCGAGTGCATGCTGCAACTGCGGCTGAGTGATCAGTCCCTGCGCCAGCAGGACCAGCCCAAGCGGGACCCGATGCAGATGCTGCCGGTCCTCTTCGGCGACGGCGCTGTCTCCGAGTTCTCGCCGTACCGCGGCCTCCACCAGCGTCTGCACACATTCGGCGCTGCATCCCCAGTGCCCTTCAAACACTGGCCGCCGCCGGTCCTTCAACAACCTCAGCCAGCCTCTGGTACACGCCGGATTGCCACACCCAGCCCGTTCGCTCCCCCACGCCGCAGCCCCATGTACGTCACGCCGAGGCACCGCACCCGCTGCGCCCGATGGCCGGTACACATCCCTTCCGATCTCCATCTTCACGCCCAACCGATTCGCCATCGACACCTCTATCCCGGTCCGCCGGCCACCTGTGCATCTGCCGGTCGCTCTCTGCCTGCCCCAGCCTCTACCCTCCTAGAACAGGCAACGTATGCTCTCCAGCCGCATCTGCGGTTCCGCCACTTCGGTCACCAACAGGGCAAAGTTGCCATTGACAATCACCACCTCGCCGCGCGCCATGATCCTGTCGCCAACCACCAGATCCACCGGATCTGCAACCTGCCGGTCGAGTTCCAGCACATCTCCCGGCCCAAAGGCCAGCACCTCCTTCAGCGGCATCTCGCGAGAGCCAAACTGAAGCGTAGCGTCAAGCTCGATCTCCAGCAAAAGATCTCTCGCAGGACCCGGTGCCGGTTCCTGTTCCCCCGCCTGTTCCGCAATCGGTTCATCCATCTTCCGTTCCTCCCCATCGTTCTAATCTGCCTCGAAGTGGGATCTCGCCCGCTCCGCTTGCGCAATCTTCCGCGGATGCCTTGTCTATTGCACTCCTGGCCGTTGCGCGTCGACTGTGTGTCCCTTCACCTGCGCGCCACGATGTTCTCCGGAACGCACCGGCTGGGCGTGAAAGATGGCGAGGCCCCCCACGCGAAGCTCTGCCACGGCCTGACGCGGCAGTGGCAGCCGCAACACAGCGCCAGGCGCCATATCCGCCAGGTCCCGCGCGTTCAAGTGCATGGTTGGAAACTGGAGCGCAGCGCCAAACTGGGCCTCCTCCATCAGACTGGCCATCCTCGCGCGCGCCTCCGACGACCGCCGCCTCGGCCTGTCCCGCTCCGCAATCAGCCTGCGAAGAATGGTATTCAGCACAACCGCGGGCAGACACAGGTTAAGAGTCCCCTGCACCTCTGGCATGCGTATCTCGAAGCTCATGCACAGCGTCTTTTCACTGAGCGGCATCAGCCGGGAGACCTCCGCTCCCGGCTCCCTCCGTTCAAGCGCGAACTTCAAACCCACCGGTTGCCATGCGATGTTCAACTCGCGCACCACAATCTCCATCACCGAAAGAAGGATGTCATCTTCGATGTCCGTCGACTTGCGCGGCGGCCCGGCCCGGCCAACCCCGCCCAAAAGCAGATCGACAATCGGCGGTGCCATGGCCAGATCCATCTGCAGCACACCCAGCGCATCCAGCGGGTCCAGCCGCACCGAACACACATAGGCCAGCTCCGGTATCCGTTCCGTGAACTCCGAGTAAACCAGTTGTTCGGCCGAAACCAGAGTCATTCCGAACTCCGTACGCAGCCACGCACCCATGTTATGGGTCAGGTTGCGCGCAAACAGATCGTTCACCGTACTGATCGCCTGCATCTGTTCCTTGTTGATCTGACCCGCGCGATTGAAGTCGTACGCCACATGTTTTCGCTCCGGCGACGCGTCATCCGACGGCACCGCCGTCTCTTGCTTCACGGTATTTTCCCGGGACGACGCAAACATCGAGTCGATCTCGCTCTGGTCCAGATGCTTCTCCATCCCATTCCCTCCGACCCGCTTTCAATCCTCAGCAGTGCAGCATCCCTCGAACCTCGAACCGCTCCTACCCGATCGTTCCAACGCTCCTCACACGCACCATGGGCGGGATCTCCGCCGGCGAAAGCACCGTGACCTTGGGCAGAAATGGCTCCAGCCATCGCCGCATGTGATACCGCGCCGGACTTGGAACTAACAGCACGGGAAGGGCCGAGAGCGGCCCCCCTCCCGTAAGCTGCTTCACAGATTCCACAATCCGCCGCAAAAAGGCCGCAGGGGCCGGCCGTGTGCCATCGCCCAGCAGCCGTGACGCGCTCTCCGGATCGAACGTCCCGACGATCTCCTGCTCCAGCCCGGACGCCAGCACCAGCACGCGCAACCCGCCATCCGCATCCAGCAATGGATGCACCAGCGACCGCCCGATCGCCTGGCGCACCGTCTCCACCAGATACACCGTGCTTTTGGAGTGCTGCGCCGCCTCCACCAATATCTCCAGGATCGCCCCCAGATCGCGGATCGACACCTGCTCTCGAAGCAGTTGCTGCAACACCTTCTGCACCTCGCCCAGCGTCATCAGCTTGGGAACTAGCTCCTCCACCAGTTTTGGATAATTCTCGTTCATCGCATCCAGTAGACGCTTCACCTCCTGCCGCCCCAACAGCTCCTGGGCATTTCTTCGTATCAACTCGCCAACGTGGGTCGCAATCACGGTCGTCTGGTCCACCACCGAGTAGCCCGCCGCCAGCGCCTGCTCCTCCAACCCTGGCGCAATCCAGCGCGCCGCAACGCCAAACGCCGGCTCCTGAGTCTCTGTTCCCGCAATCGGCCGCGCCTTGGGATCGCTGTTCACCGCCAGCACGCAGTTCTGCTCGGTCTGCCAGCGCCCGATCTCGGTTCCGCGCAGCGACACGACATACTCCCTCGGCTTCAGACGCAGATTGTCCGTAATATGCACCGGCGGCACAATGAACCCCAACTCCGTCGCCAGTTGCCGACGCAGGCCGCGCACGCGGCTCAACATCTGCCCGCCCTGCTTCTCGTCCACCAGCGAGATCAGTTGGAACCCGATCTCCAGTGTTAAATCGTCCATCTTCAGCAACCCGGCGAGGTTGTTGCTTGGGGCCAATCCCGCCGTCGCCACCGCCGTCTTTCCGCCATCCTGTAGTGCGTCCGCCGTATCCGTTACCGCAGCCTGCTCGGGGATGCGTCGCGCCAGCATTCCCATCGCAGCCGCCATCAGCAGGAACGCCACCTTCGGCATCCCCGGCACCGCAGCCATCACCACCAGAACTCCGCACACGATCCACAACGAGTTTCGGCGCTCAAACAGTTGCGTCTTCAGCTCTGTGTCCAGTTGTCCCGCCGACGACGCCCGCGTCAGCACCATCGCGCCCGCCACCGTCACCAGCAGGCTGGGAATCATCGTCACCAGCCCATCGCCCACGGTCAGGATGGTGTACGTCTTCACCGCCGTCATCAGGTCTGTGCCCTGCTGCAGCACGCCGATGGCAAGCCCCGCAATAATATTGATCGCCGTAATCAGGATCGTTGCCAGCGAGTCCCTCTGGTTGAATTTCGCCGCGCCGTCCATCGCACCATAGAACTCCGCCTCGCGCGCGATCGCCTCCCGCCGCCTGCGCGCTCCATGCTCGTCGATCAGCCCTGCGTTCATGTCCGCGTCGATCGCCATCTGTTTGCCCGGCAACGCATCCAGCGTAAACCGAGCCGTCACCTCCGCCGTGCGCACCGCGCCGTGGCTGACAACCAAAAATTGAATCGCAATCAACGCCAGAAACAGCACAAACCCAACCACGTAATTGCCGCCCACCACAAACTGACCAAACGACTCGATCATGCTGCCCGCGGCGTGCGTTCCCTCGTGCCCATGCAACAGAATCCTGCGGCTGGATGCGATATTCAGCGACAGCCGGAAGAGAGTCAGCAATAGCAGCAACGTCGGAAACACGCTGAAGTCCACCGCCTTGCGCACCTGGATCGCGCTCAGGAAGACAATGATCGAGGCCGTCATCGACACCACCAGCAAGATGTCCAGAATGAAGCTCGACACCGGGATCAGCATCACAAAGACCATGCTGATCGCCGCGATCGGCAGCATCAGCGCGTTGCGCTTCGCCTTCGTCCATCCGCTATTGGTTCCTGCCGCCTGCACCGTCACATCCCACCTCCGGCAACACTTTCCTCAGTTGTTGATGTCTGCTTCACCGATGAAACCGGCTTCTTCGCCGGCCCCTCGGCTGCCCTGCGATCCCGCGCCGCCTTCTCCACCTGCTGCCGATAGAGAAATGCCAGAATCCCCGCCACCGCCGCATACAGCTCATACGGAATCGCCTGCGCCTCCTCGACACCCTTATAAAGCGACCGCGCCAGAGGCGGATTTTCCACAATCGGGACTCCGGCCCAGCGAGCCTCTTCGCGGATCCTCAGCGCGTGAAGGTTCTGTCCCTTCGCCAGCACGGTCGGCGCCAGCATCGACTCGAAGCTGAACTCCAGCGCCACCGCGTAGTGCGTCGGATTGGTAACCACCACGCTGGCGCGCGAGATGTCCGCCTTTACCTTGCGACGCCGCATCGCATTCTGGATACGCCGGATCCGCCCCTTCACCTGCGGATTTCCCATTGTCTCCTTCACCTCGTCACGCATCTCCTGCTTGGTCATGCGCAACTTTTTGTTCCAGGCCATCCGCTCCACCGCATAGTCCAGCGCGGACCACACCACCATCACCCACGCCGCCTTCACCATCAAGCCGTAGCACGCGTCCAGAGTCACCGGAAGTCGAACAACGCTCATCACCGGCATGGGCAGCACCAGTTCCTGCATCGCCCTCACTCCCAATGCCACCACCACCACTGCCGGAATCAGTGACTTCGCCATCCGCGTCATCGACCGCAGACTGAAGATGTTTCCCAGATTGGTTGCCGGGTTCAGCCGCTCCGGTTTGATCGTCAACGCCTCCCCGTTGATCTTCAGCCCACCCGACTGTCCCGCTCCCGCCATCAGCGCGGCGCTGAAGCTGGCCGTCAGGATCAGCCCAACCGGCAGCAGCGACGGCACCAGAATCCTTACGATAGCGCGGTCGAAATCCTCCGTTCCCATGCCGCTCAGCCCCAACAGCAGACTGCGCGTGTACACCTCGTCCCAGTCTGAGAGAAACTGCCGCGCGGAAACACCCAGCACTAGAACACCCGCCAGCATCGACACCGCGCTCAGCAGTTCGCGGCTGTGCACGAAGTCGCCTTTTTTGCGCGCCTTCTCCTTGCGCTGCTCGGTTGCCTTTTCTGTCCCCTTCTCGCTCATGATGCCACCAGCTTCGCCGCCTGGTCCAGCAGTGCCGTAAAGTGCCGCTCAATCCACCCCGGCCACACCGCCAGCGACCCGATCAGCACCGCGTACGAGACCAACGTCTTCAGCGGAATGCTCACCAGCATTACCGGCAGTTGCGGAGACAGCCTTCCCACCAGCGCCACCACAATCTCCACCGTTAGAGCCGCGGCAATCACCGGTGCGGCAAGTTGCAGCCCCGCCAGAAATACCCCGCCCATCATCGAAGCCAGCGCCGCGCAAGTCGACGCTTTCATCACCGCCTGGCCCACAGGAACCACGGCAAAGCTGCGCATCACCGCAGCCAGCAGCGACCGATCCAGCCCCGCGCCGATCAGTACCAAAATCCCCATCCAGTTCAGCATCTGCCCCAGCACCGGCGTCTCGATGTTGCTGTTCGGATCCATCAGGTTTACCAGCGAGAAGCTGAATTGCATCCCCAGCACCTGCCCCGCGAACATCAGCGTCTCCATAATCAGGCTCAGGGCAAACCCGAACGTCAGTCCCACGGCCAATTCTCCCAGCAGTCCCACCATGTCCAACTCCACACGCGCATGAGGCAGAGTCCCCACCACCGGGGCCAACAGCACGGTCATCGCAATCACGAACCCGGCCTTGATCCGCGGGGCAATCGCAGCCGAAGAGAACAGCGGCGCAAAGACCAGCAGCCCGCTCGTGCGCACCATCACCAGCACGCCGGCCGACAGAAACTGTGGCCAGTCCGCGATCTCGTGCCCAGTCAGCATCGTTGCCGCATTTGGTATCTGCACGCGTCTTTCTGCCTATCCCAGGTACCGGTGAAAGTCCGACCACAGCTCCACCGTATAAGTCACCAGACGCCGCACCAGCCACGGCATCGTCACCACAGTCACCGCAAATACAGCGAACAGCCGTGGCACAATCGTCAGCGTCTGCTCCTGCACGCTGGTCAGCGTCTGCACCAAACTCAGCACAACGCTGACCGCGCACGCCACAATCAGCAACGGTGCGCATAAGATCATCGCCTGTACCAATACATTCCGCGCCAACTCCGCCGCCATATCCGGTCCCATATTCCCTCGCCTCTGTCTTCCGTTCCCTGTTCCCTGTTCCCTGTTTCAAAAACTCTTCAGCAACGAACTCGCCAGCAGGTTCCATCCATCCACCATCACAAACAGCAGGATCTTTACCGGCGTGGATATCACCACCGGCGGTAACTGCATCATCCCGACCGAGGTGGTAATGCTGGCGATCGCCAGGTCCACCAGCAGGAATGGCAGGAACAGAACCGCCCCAATCTGGAACCCGGCCTTCAGTTCGCTCAGCATGTACGCCGGAACCACCACCTGCATCGGCAGGTCCTGCGCCGTCTTTGGCCGCGCTGTCATCCCAGCCGACGCGAACAGCGCCAGGTCTTTCTCCCGCGCAAAGCGCAGCATGTACGTCTTCACCGGGGCCGCGCCCAGCTCCAGCGCCTGCTCGCCTGTGATTGTTCCCGCGCGGTACGGGGCCAGAGCCTGCTGGTCGACCTGCACCATCACCGGCTGCATCAGAAACCACGTCATCATCAGTCCCAGTCCCATCAGCACCTGGTTCGACGGTGCGGTCTGCGTCCCCAGCGCCTGGCGCAGGAAGTGGAAGACCACCAGCAGCCGCACCATCGGGGTCATCGACAGCAGCAATGCAGGAAGCAGAGTCAGCAGCGTCAGCCCGATCACAATCGACCAGGGAACGCTCTGCCCTCCATTCAACTGGCTTGCAATACTGTTCAGCCCAAGGTCGTCCGCCCCAGCCTTGGCCGCTGGGATGACCGGCAACGCAGTCTTCTTCGCGCCCGCGCCCGAAGTCTGCTTCCCCACGGAAGTCTTCCCCTTCTGTACTGGCTGGACCGTCTGCGCAGGCTTCACCGCGGCATGAGGCAACGGCGTAACCCAGAACGACTCCGCCGCCACACCCGAGCCGCCCCCGGAGCCAGGACTTGCCTGCTGCATCCACTCGCCCCGCACCGGCCGCGGCAACGCGAGCATCGCCGTCATTGCGACGGCCGCCAACGCTCCGCTCCGGCGCAATCTCGTCCGCGGAAGACGACTCAACAACTGCATCGCGCTTCCTGTCCTGAACCTTGCATTGCGGCGTTCTCCCTGCCGGTGTCCGTCGCCTCGCTCATCGCAATGGAGACGTAGTTTGCAGCCAACGGCTCTCTCATCTCCGCAATTGACTGCACGCTGTCGCCGCCGGCTCCCACCAGATAGCGTTGCCCATCGCACACCACAAGCATCAACTGCCGCCTGCCGCCCAGTTGCAGCATCTCGACCAACTCCATTCGCCGCTTCGCGCGTACATTGCCCATCCCTGAAAACTTCACCCGCAGGGGCGTTTGAAACCATGCCATTAGCCACGCCGCCAACCCGGTCTCAGGCTCCCTCGCCTTTCCATCCCGAAGACCCTCACTCACTCTTTCCATCGTCGACTCCTTAAATGTCCGCAGCAAGACATCCAACCGCATCCTCAGCCTTTGCTAAGCCAACCTCGTCAGCCGCAGCGCCATGCGTTCGCCCACAACCTCAAACTCGCCCCAGCTTAGCTGTAGCGCGCCCGCCTTCAACGGCACTTCTTCCGTGGCCGCCCATGCGCTCTCAATGGTCTGTCCGCACCGTAGGTTGAGCAGATCACTCACCTTGAATCCGCTCAACGGTATCTTCACCTCCAGAATTACCGGCAGACGCGAGATCATTGGCCACGCGGGATGTGCTTCCATCGCCTGTGTCCCGGACGCCAGCCCAATCGACGGTACGGCAAGCTGGCCGCCCAGCACGCCCGCGTTGTGTTCCCGAAACTCAGAAGCCGGCGCCATGATGTACAGGACCTCTGCACGAAGAGTGCCAAAGGATCCGCCGGAAAATTAGCGACCCTTCACCCAAGGGCCAGCTGCGCAGCCATCGAAGACACCGCAGCGATTGCAGACCCGTTCACGCAGCCCACAACTACCGCTCACGATCACCGCCATCCTTGCGGATTCTCTGGATCTAGTGAATCATGTTGATCGTCTCTTGCGTCACCGTATCGAAGGTTGTCACCGTCTTCGAGTTTGCCTCAAACGCGCGTTGCGCCACGATCAGGTTTGCGAACTCCGTCGAGATGTCCACGTTCGATTGCTCCAGCGTGTCGTCCTCGATCGACCCGCGCCCGCCCGCTCCCGGAGCGCCAACGCTGGCCGCGCCCGATGCCGCCGTCGTCTGGTAGTTGTTTTCTCCCTCTACGGTTAGGCCCTCCTCATTGGTCACTGAAGCAACCGCGATCTGACCGATTGTCTCTGTCTGTCCGTTGGAAAAACCTGCCGAGATCACGCCCGCCGAATCCACCGAGAAACTCTTGTACGAGCCGCTGGCAAAGCCGTCCTGCGTGCTGGCCGTCGCCGTCGATGTTCCCACCGTCTGTCCAATCTGCGGCGCGCCAGCCGAGTTGTACAGGTCCCAGTTGAACGTCATGTCGTTCGCTCCGTCCGACAGGGTCGGAAACGAGATTCCCTTCACGTTCGCCGCCGGAGTCAGCAGTGCGCCGGATGAGTTGAACGTCAGCGTGCCCGTGTTGTTCACCGGTGTACCCGTCGCATCGCCCGCCGGCAACGAGATCGCGTAGCTCCAGGTGTTGTCCGCTGTCTTGGTGAAGTTCACCGTCGCCGCATGGCTGGTGCCCAGCGAGTCATACATCGTGATGGTGGTGGAGAACGTCCCGCCCACGGCCGTCGCGGCATCCAGGTTCGCCGTGATCCCGAAGTTCTCGGTCGCCTGCGCTGCCTGGGTCGCGTCCACCGGAATCTGTAACGTGGTCAGAGGAGTGTTTGTATTCACCACGCCATTGGCCGCGGCATATCCCATTACTCCGGCCCCGGTGGTCGTCTGTAGGTTGCCGCTCTGATCCAGCTGGAAGTCCCCGGAGCGCGTCAGTTGCTCCAGCCCACCCTGGTCCACTACAAAGAAGCCGCTGCCGTTCAGCGCCATGTCGGTTGAATTCGTCGTCGTCGACAGCGATCCCTGCGAGAAATCGGTGTTTGTCCCTGAGACCTGCGTTCCAAGCCCCACCTGCAGCGCGTCTCCCGAACCTGTGCTCCCGATGTTCTGGTAGAACAGGTCCGAAAAGCTCGTGGTCTGGCCCTTGAACGCCGTCGTGTTCAGGTTCGCCAGGTTGTTGCCAATCGTGTCTAGCGCAACCGAATTCGCCTCAAGCCCTGTAAGTGCAATTGAAAAAGATGGCATTGCCGTTCTCCTTGTAGTTACTCAAAAGTAGTTGCTTGAATCGTTGCCGGACCGCGTGGCTGGCAGATCGCCGCGGCACAACGGCTGGACGCACACCTCCTCCGGCCGCCAGGAAGATGCCCGCTATGAGCCTGTCGTCTGAGACGCAGGCGTCACGCCCGCCGCCGTGTCCAGCGATGTGATGCCGGAGTTGATCCCAATCAGTTGCTGCAAACTGTTCACGTCCACCATCTGCGTAATGTATGCATTCGGGTCCGTCGGCTGGGTCGGGTCCTGGTTCTTCATCTCCGCCACCAGCAGCGTCAGAAAATCATTCGCCGTAATGGTCGAGCTGTCCGCGGCCGCCGTCGTCGCGGTTGTAGTCGCCGCCGCGCCGCTGCCCGTCGTCACCTTCGGCTTTGCCAGCGCACTCGCCACGCTGCTCGCTGAGCTCGACATCTGCGCCGCTCCCGTCACGATCTGCTGAATACTATTCATCGTTGTTCCTTTCCTTTCGAGCCTCTCCTCAATTTCGAACTCAAATCTCGAACCCTGTACCTCGACCTTCGAACCCCACCAAACCTATGCGCTTACGTTCAACCAGCTCCCGCTGCCGCCTTCCCAGTACCCCCCCGCCGTTGCAATCCAAGGCATGACTCCGGACAGGCCTCCAATCCAACCGCTGAAGCCGGATACACCGGCAGCCGATTCGTCCGTCGCAGAACTCACCCTGGCGGAGGCCGGACCGCTCCCATCTCCGTTCTCCAACGTCGAATTTCTTTGCGTTGCCCCAGCTCCATCCCGCGTCTCATGACGCCCCTGCGTGTCACCATCCTGCTGGCTTCCTCCCGGCGGCAAGCTCATCGAACTCGAGTTCTCCGCAATTCGATGTACCGCAATCTTGCTCACGGTCACCGCCTCCGACTCCAGATATCTCGCCATCTCCGGCACCGCCGCACGCAGCGCCTCGTGCGCCGACGCGCTGGCCGTCAGCGACGCATTCACAGCGCCGCCCGCACCTAGTTCCGCGTGAATCCTGAGCCAGCCATGTGTCCCGTCGAAGACCCCAACGTCCAACCGGCCGGGCCCGGCCGCCATCACCGGATGCCCCGCGCTCACGGCTCCCTCCGCAGACCCTGCCGCATCGGACCGCAGCGCCGCAGCCGCGGACGGCGCAGATGCATGGATCGAATTCATCGGTTGGACTGCAACGCCAGCCGTCCCGGTCGAGACCGGCTGCAACACAGTCGAAGCCTGTTGCAAACCATCCAGAGTCGCTCCTCTGACAGAATCACTCGCGCCCGAAGCCGCAACCATTTGCACCTTTCCGGGTTTTGCCTCAGGCTCCAGAGATGTCGCCCCTGTCTCTTTCCCCACCGTCGCCTCTCTTCGTGCCGTCGCGACTTTTCCAGCCACAGAAGGCCAATCCCGCTTTATCCCCGGCGATGCAATCTTTTCCGTCGAGCAACTCTTCCCGGCCGCATCCTCTGCCTGCACGTCCTGCGAATCCGCATGACCGCCAGATGCAGTGGCAATCGGCATTGCAACCGTCTGCCCCACTCCCATCTGCGCCATCAACTCCGGCGTCGCAAAGACCGTAGCCTCATTACCGAGAGCCGGCGCAGGTCCTTCATTCGTCCCGTGAATTGACCTCGCAACTGCGTTCTTCTCTTTCGTCCCAATCATCGAAGACAACTCCCACTTCATCCCCGGCGAAGCCGCCTTCGACGGCACGGACAGACCATCGGGCGCGACCGGGAGACTCCCTTCCCTCTTGACCTCCGGCCCCGCTTCCACTCCGGCCTCGCTGTCCGCTGCGGTCTTTGGCACAAGCTTCAACACGTCACTTTCCTTCACCTTGCTCAGCGGCTCTTGTTCTGTGTCTCCGGCGGACTTTGACTCGACCGTCAATGCGGAACTCTCTTTGTCCCGCGGGACCGCTCCGGACGCAACCTCTCTGCCCGCCATGCTTCGCCGCATTGCGTCCGTCACGTTTGCATTCGCCGCGTTTGCACTCGTGGCGAGTGCATTCGCAGCGCGCGAATTCATCTCCCTCTGCCACGACAGACCGAAGCTCTCCGCTTGCAGCAATGGATGCGCCGCTCCGCTCACCTTCAGCGGCGGGGCATCCGATATAGCCTCCATGCTTCCAATGTGCGCTGCGTGCATATGGCCCTGCCTCTCGACACAGAGTGCAAAGCACTTTAGCAGCCAAAGTTTTTGCCCTGAAACCGTCTCCGATAAGGAATGCCTCATAAACCACCTGGCGATCCCGTTACAGGCGAGCCCGAACTTCCGGGCACAGACGCCGTATTCCCCCGGGAAAACAGTCGCATAGACCTTCTCCAGTCTCGGCCCAACAATCTTGCGCAGACTACCGCGCCGTCCTCATGCGCCTGCTCAGAAACCAATCGTCGGACGAGGCCTGCACCCTGCGTCCTTCCTCGATCTCCTCCACCTGCTGAGCGTTCTCGACCAGTTGTTTCACCTGTTCGTGCTCGCGCCGGCTTTCGAGGAACATCTCCATCGCCTGCGGCACCTCGGCCGCCCGCGTCTCCAGCAGAACTCCCAGCCATCCCCGGTTCCATCCCGCCACCTCGGTCTGCGCATCCGCCATCAGCCATTCGCCGCGATCACCGGAGGTCAACGCTCTGCGCGCCGCCAGCCTCGCATCCGCCAGGGTCGTCTCCTGCCTGGCCAACGCCGCCTCAACCTCTGCCACGGAAGCCAGCGCCTGCGCCAGGACTCTGCGACCCAGGTCCTCGTTCAGTCGCCGGACCGCAAGCAGTTGGTCGAGCCGCCTCGCCTTGCCCCTCACGCGCCTATCTCCAACGTCTGCAAGCGCGCAATGCACTCAGCCATGCCCACCCGCTCCCCGGAGTTCTGCTCCAGAAACTCGCGCAGCACAGACCTTGCAGCCAGCGCCTGATCCAGCTCCGCGTCGGCGCCGGCCTTGTACGCCCCGATGCGCACCAGGTCTTCGCTCCGCGCATACGCCGCCAGACGTCGCCTCACCAACCCCGCTTTCCTGAGATGCTCCGCGCTGGTCACCGCCGGCATCAGCCTGCTGATCGAATCCAGAATATTCACTGCCGGGTACCAACCCTCCGCCGCCATCGCCCGCGACAGCACCACATGCCCGTCCAGCAAGGAGCGCACTGCATCCACCAGCGGGTCCTGCTGATCGTCGCCCTCCATCAGCACCGTATAGAACGCCGTAATACTGCCGTCCTTGAAGTTCCCAGCACGTTCCACCAGTCGCGCCAGCCGCGAGAACACAGACGGTGTATAGCCCTTGCTCGCCGGTGGCTCACCGGCCGCCAGTCCAACCTCGCGCGCAGCCATGGCGTATCGAGTCAGCGAGTCCAGCACCAGCAGCACATGCCTGCCGCGCGACGCATAGAACTCCGCCACCGATGTGGCCGCCAACGCCGCCCGCATCCGCAACAGTGGAGTCTGATCCGACGTCGACACCAACACCACCGAGCGCTTCCTTCCCTCTTCGCCCAGCGCGTCCTCCAAAAATTCCCTCACCTCACGTCCGCGCTCGCCCACCAGCCCAACCACCGTTAGGTCCGCCGCCGTGTTTCGCGTCATCATGCCGATCAACGTGCTCTTTCCCACCCCCGACCCGCCAAAGATCCCAACCCTCTGCCCGCGTCCCACCGTCAACACTCCATCCAGAACGCGCACGCCCGTCGATAGCGGCTCACGGATCGGCTCCCGCTCCATAGCCTGCGGCACAACCCCGTCCAGAGGCCAAGTTTCGCCGGTCCGCAGCGGGGCCAGGCCATCCAACGGTCGCCCCAGCGCATCCAGAACGCGGCCCGTCATCTGCTCACTCAACCCCATCTGCGGAACCACTCCCAGTGCCGCCAGCGCGTCGCCGTAGCGAATCCCCTGGGTCGCGTCCAGCGGCATAGCCAGCACGTGCGGCCCGCGAAACCCGATCACCTCCACCTCGTGCCGTCCACCCTCCGCATCCACAATCTCGCAGCACTCGCCCACCGAACACAGCGGCCCCTCGGACTCAATCGTCTGTCCGTTCGCCTCCACCACGCGCCCATGCCATCGCCATGCAGGCCGCACCGCCAATCGCTCGAAGTAGGGCGCAAACGAGATCGTCTCCATTACTGCACCGGCCTGTGGTTCAGCAGATCGAAGAACCCCTTCTCGATCTCCTCTAGTTGCACGCTCACACCCAGCTCCACTGTACCCATCTTTGTATCGAGTACACACTCTCCCCGCTCCAGCCGCGCGTCCTCCATCACACGCGGCCGTTCCGACGGCTCCGTCGCTTGGAACATCCGCTTCCAGGCCTCGACATCCGCCGCCGCAACCCGCAGCACCACGCCGCTCCGGTCCGCCATCTTTTCCAGCGCCACTCGCACTACGCCCGTCAGCAGCAGCGGATCGATCTGCGCCTCGCGGTGCAGCACCCGCTCCGCAATCCCCAGCGCCAGCTTCACTACCTCCTGCTCAACACCGGAAAAATACCGCTCGCGCGCCGCGCCAAACTCCTTCACTACGCCAATCAGGCGCTCCCGCTCCCGCACAACCGACGCCTGCATCTCCGCCTCCATCTCGGCGCGCGCTGCGCGGCGGCCTTTCCACTCCCCTTCCCGCATTCCCTCCAACTGCGCGACCTCGACCGCACTCCGATAGGTCCCATCCTTCCCCACGCGATCGAATCCAGCCCCCGCAGCGCCATTCTCACTCGCATCCTCCGACGCATGATTTCCTGTCTGCCGTCCAGCCCCAGGCTCGCACGCCTGCTTCCTCGCCTTCGGCCCGAACTGCGACCTCATCGCCTCCACCTCTTCGCCTGCCAGCGAGAGAAACTCGAACGGCGCAACAATTTTCTCCGGCACATGAAACGCAGCCATCGCTTCAGCGTTGGTCGCTACGGCCGGGATATATCTCTGTCTCGCGCCCGGTGCTCCGCCCGCTACTCCCCCCTGCGCCTCAGACGGCAAGTTCATCGTCAGCCTCGATCTTCAGCGTGATCTTTCCTTCCGATTCGAGCGTGCGCGCCAGGGTCAGCATCTCCTGCTGCGCGCGCGCCACCTCCTTGGTCCGCACCGGCCCCATCGTCTCCATGTCGTCCTTCAACATCTCCACCGCCCTCGTGCTCATCGCCTTGAATAGATGCGCCCTGAGGTTCTCCTTGGATCCCTTCAACGCCAGCGCCAGGACGCGCTTGTCCACGGCAGCCACCAGCTCGCGAACGCTCACCTCCGGCACGGTCAACAGGTCCTCGAAGGTGAACATCAGGTTGCGAATGCCGATTGCCAGCGTTGGCTCCTCCCGCTCGATCTCTTCGATAATCCCCTTGCTTGCCTCCTGATCCAGACGGTTCAACATGTCCGCCACCGCCTTGAATCCCGCATACGATCTCCGTCCGGTTGAGCCCAGCGCCTCCATCCGCCGTTGCAGGATCACCCCCACTTTTTGTGCCATCTCAGGCGAGAACTGCCGCATCTCCGCCAGCCGCCGCACCGTCTCCACGCGCAACTGTTTGTCCAGATGCATCAACAGTGTCGAGCCGCGCTTTGGGTCCATATGCGCCAGCACCAGCGCCACCGTCTGCGGATGCTCGTTCTCCAGAAACTTGCTTAACTGCTGCGGATCCATCTTCTGCACCATGGACAGGTCGCCGCGCGTTTGTTCCCGCATGTTCCGCGCCTCAACCAGCAACTCCGCGGACCTCGCCGGCCCAAACGCCTCTGCCAGCAGACGGCTTGCGTACTCCGGGCCTCCACGCACCATATACTGCTTCGTCTGCAGCAACCCATAAAACTCCGTCAGCACCTGTAGCAGTTGTTCCGGCGGCACATCGCCAAGCGCGGAAATCTCATTCGTCACCTGCTGTACGTCGGCCTTCGACAGGCTCTTGAACAACACCTTGGCCAGATCATCGCCCACAGCCAACATCAGAATTGCGGCCTTGTGCAGTCCCGACATTTCAGTCGATGCACCCCCCGGTTGTTCCGGCTGCACCAGAGATGCCGGAAGCGTCTCTCTTGGCTGTGTGACCACTGCGGGCGTTGCCATCAGTCTCCCTCCTCCGTCGTCTCGCTGATCCACGATTCCAGAAGCCGCGTGCTCTGCGCAGGCTCCCTGCGAATCTGCACGGAGACGTGCTCATAGAGTCCCTGGGCATCTATCGCCCGCCCAGAGGCCAGCCCACCCGATGCACGTCCCGCTATCCCTCCCGCTTCAGCCCCGCCGTGTCCCGCGGACAAGGCCAGCGGCGGCGTCTGGCTCAGCGCCGTCATCATCTGACTCGTCATCGGCTTCAGCACAAGCATCACCAGCAGCAGCCCCAGCACCAGGACACTCATTGTCTTCAGCAGGCCGGGCTGCGCATTCAGCAGCGAACTCGTCTCGTCCATCAACCGTTGCATGGGCGGCCCTTTGATCTCCGGCATGTTGGACGAGAAGCCCACGTTCTCAATCACCACCTGGTCCCCCCTCGTGGCGTCGAATCCAACCGCCGCTCTCGCCAGTTGTTCCAACTGCTGCATCTCTTCCGCACTGCGCGGCTTCCATACCGCGTGCTCCTGCTTGCCCGTCCCCTCGCTCGACATGCGATCGTTCACCACCACCGCAGCTGTCACGCGCCGTATCCGTCCCGGCCCCTGCTCCATGTGCGACTGATGACGCGACACCGCATAGCTCCCGCTCTCGTCCGTCGCCGTCTCCTCGCCACCCTGCAATCCGCTCTGCGGATAAACCGCCAGCCCCGCTTCTTTCTGCGTCGCTCCAGCCGTTCCCGCCGTCGCAGAATTCGCCGTTTGCATCAACGGTGGGACCACCGCGGCCGCCGCACTCCCCACCGTTGCACGTCCCGCCGCAACGCTGCCCACAGCAGCAGCAGCCGGCGTATTGCTCGCCGTTCCCGGCACACCCGACACGCGCGTCTTCTGCCCCACCGTCTGCTCACTCTTATGCATCGTCAGCGTCGCCACCTGCGCCGGATCGTAGACATCGTCGGTCTTCTCCTCGCTGCTCTCGTCATAGCTCACATTCACCGTCGCGCGCACGTTGCCGCTTCCCGCCGTCGGCTCCAGCATGGCCACCAGCTTGTCCTCTAGCCCGCGCTCCGCATCGTCGGCAACCGCTCCCGGCCCGCGCGCATTCAGGTTCAGACGTCCGTCCGCATCCACCAGCGTCACATCCTCCGGGCTCAGGTTCTCGACCGCACCCGCCACCAGACCGCGGATTGCCTCCACCTGCTCCGGAGGCATCGTCGAGCGCTTCAGTTGCAACACCACCGAAGCCTTCGCCGACTTCGCCTCATCCCCAAACAACGAATCCTTGGGCAGCACAAGATGCACCCGCGCCGACCGCACTGCCGCGATGGTTCCGATCGTGTGCTCCAGTTCGCCCTCCATGGCCCGCTGATAGTTCACCTTCTCGTCGAACTCCGACCCCACCCAGTTCGGCTTGTCGAAGAGTTCAAATCCCATCCGCCCCGACTGCGGCATCCCCTTCGTCGCAACCTCCATCCTTGCCTTGTCCACCTGGTCCGCGCCCACCTCGATGCCGCTTCCATCCTCCGTCATCTGGTATGGAATCCCCGCCGCCGTCAACTCCTGCGCCACCTGCTGCGTGTCCTTCGCGTCCAGTCCCGAAAACAATACCCGCCAGTCCGTCCGTCCCGCATACCACATCATCCCCGCGCACATCGCCGCCACCATCAGCAGCGACGAGACCATCCATCTCCGCCGCCCAGGCGACATCGCCATGAATCGCCCGCGAACGTTGCCCGCCAGCGCCCCTGCGCGCTCCAGTGCGCTCTCTTGCGCAGCACCGCCGACGGTCGCAAGCCCCTTGCCCGATTGTCCCCCGTCAGCCATTCCGCCACTCCAGATTCACCGGCTCGTCCCGCGTTTCCATCTGCCTGTTTAGAACTGCATTGCCATCATCTGCTGGTACGCCCCAACCGCCTTGTTGCGCACCTGCAACGCAAGCTCGAATGCCATGTCCGCCTTCTCGGTGGCGATCATCGCATCGTGGATCTCCACGCCCTGCCCACTCAACAGGCCCGTCACAGCCTGCGAAGCCTTCGCATCCAGCTCCGATGTCTGCTCCACCATCGACTGAAGGATCCCGCTAAATGGAGTCGCCGCGTCCGCGCCTCCCGCGCCCGCCGCAGCCGATCCCGTCAGCGCCGAAGCCGCACCCGTAACCGCCGAACTGATCCCACTCACCGCATCAACCACGTCGCACCTCCAAGCTCTTTATCCTTCATCTGTCATTCCGCAACCTGAGCGAAGCCAAAGGGGGGAAATCTGCTTTTGTACTTCGCCCTTGCCTCACTTCAAAATCTCCAGCGAAGCCGTAACCATGCCCTTCTCCGCCTGCACCGCCGTCGCATTCAGTCCATACGACCGTGTCGCTCCCATCAGATCCACCATCTCGGTCAGCGGATTGATGTCGGGATACGCCACATAGCCATCCGGCCCCGCATCCGGGTGATTGGGATCGTACCGCTCCAGCGGTGCGCTCTCGTCCGTCATTACTCCAGCCACCGCAACGCCTCCGCGTGCTGCCGTCGATCCCATCCCCGAGGCCAATCCATCGCCCAACCCCAGACTCGATCCCGCCGTCCCCAGCAATGAGCTTCCAACCCCACCGTTCCCCAGCAATGACGCCGCAAACCCATCCCCGCCCGCCTCCTGAAACACCACATGCTGCCGCTTATACGGCCCACCGTCCGCGGTTCGCGTCGTCTCGGCGTTGGCCATATTCGCCGCCACCACCTCGGCCCGCACCCGCTCCGCCTGCAACGCCGAAGCGCTGATGTCCATCACCCCAAACAAATTCATCGCAAACCTCGCAACTCAAATCTCAAACCTCGAACCTCAAACCTTGAGCCTCAAACCTTGAACCTTGAACCTGCCTACTTGCTGTCCGCGTGGATCGCATCCATCACCCTCGTATATTGGCTCCGCAGCAACGAAACTCCGGCGCGAAACTCCAACTGCGCCTTCGCCAACTGCATCCCCTCGCGGTCCATCGACACGTTATTGCCATCCGGCCGCGCCGTCAGCCCCTGCACATCCGAGGCCTTCACCGCCATCTCGCTCGACGCACTCGTGCCCAACGCTCGCGAGAGCTCCTGCGCAAAGTCGAAGCCCTGGGTCTTGTACCCCGGAGTATCGACGTTCGCCATATTGGCCGCCGTCAACTTCATCTGGTCGCTGGCCAGATCCAGATACTTCTGCAGCGCGTCGCTGGTCGCCGTCGTCACCTGCATCGCCTGTGCCTCCAGCACGGATGAAAGCAGTCGCAGTGCCAAACAAGAGCGTCCCCCGCTAAGAGCGCTCTCACAATTTCCTCCGCCTCAAGTCAAACCACAGCACGCGCTCTCTCCCATCCAGCCCTCAGCCAGACTCGCCGTGTTGCTAAGGGCATGTGGTATGCCCCGTAGTGCGCCCTGCTAGAACTGGACACGGCATTTAGATAAGGTTGAGGCCCCACCGAGGAGTCATAGATTTCCGTATGCATCGGTCCGACTTACATCGTTGCCGGAAGCGGCGGCGTTGCGCCTTGCTGACACCGGTACGTATACTCGACGGCGAACCAGAATCAGGCCTCCGGAGTCGCGCCATGAAAACCACTCTTACAACTCTCCTGTTCCTGTTTTTAGCGCCGGTGTTGCTGGCGCAGCGTCCCTGGCAGGAGATTACGGTGCCGACGGTGGGCCAGGCAGCAGCGAACTTCAAGGCACCGCCGCATGAGTATGGCGCAATCTCTCCGTTTACCGGATGGGACGGCCCGGATCCCGTAGCACTCAAGCAGCGGATTACGGCTGATCTGGATCGCATGTCGGCGAATGGGATGTTCGTTTTTAACCTCGCATCGGGACACAAGTCTCCGGGCGAACCGCCGTACCTGTCGCCGGGACACATGGACGAGGTGAAGTTCATCGTCCAGGAGGCGGCGAAGCGGAACATGCGGTTCTGGATCCAGGATGAGTCGAACTACCCGAGCGGCTTCGCGGGCGGCTACATCACGGAGCGTTACCCGCAGCTTGGCATGCAGGTGATGACCGCTGACATCTCGGTGCATGTGGTGACCGGCCAGGTGCTCGAGATGCCTGTGCCTCCGGACACGTTGGCGATCTGGGCGGTGCAGGGGAACCAGACGGTGATCCCGATACCGATTCCGGCGGACATGCAGTTGAAGTACCAGGCACCGATCAGTTGTCAGGTAAAGTTCCTGCGGCACATCTACCTCAGTTCGCCAACGCGCAACGACAATCGTGCCGACGGGACTCGTGCGAAGAACGCAACCTACTCGCTGATCGATTACCTGGACTCAAAGGCAACCGACGCGTTCCTGCATATCACTCATGAGACCTACTACGGCGCGGTAGGAGACCAGTTCGGCAAGATCGTGATGGGCTTCTTTGGCGATGAGCCCGACTACAGCGAGAACAACACTACTGGCAGCGCCATCATTCCAGGCAGCAACGGTCTTCCCTGGACGCCTACGCTGCTGGAGCAGTTCAAGGCGCAGAAGGGGTATGATCTGACGCCATTTCTTCCGGCGTGGTTCGACGGCCAGCCAACCGAGCAGTCGAATTTAGCCAGGGCCGATTACTACGACGTGTGGAGCGGCATCTTTCGCAATTCCTTCTTCGGCGAGCAGGCCAACTGGGCGAAGGCGCACAACGTGGAGTACCTGGTCCACCTGAACCACGAAGAGGCAATGCTCTCTCTGGAGAACAGCGAGGGCGACTACTTCCGCGATGAGAGATATGTAGGGGTTCCGGGAATCGACAACCTGAACCAACTCATTCCCAGCGCGGTACACCGCTTCGACGCGACCTGGAGCACCAACAACAACTTCCCCAAGCTGGCCAGCTCGGCGGCGCACCTCTTCGGCAGGCCGCAGGTGTGGGCGGAAGAGGGCGGCGGATCGGGAGTCGACGGCAAGTACCAGATGAACTTTCAACTGGTGCGCGGGGTCGACGCGCTGCAGATTCGCGCCAACGGGCTGCGCGCCGGCGGTTCCGGAGGCGGTCAGTCATCAGCGCCACCTCCGCCGGATACGCCCCAGACCCTTTGGTACGCGAACCGCGCCAGCTATCTGATGGCCATTGGCCGTCCTGCGGCGCAGGTTGGGCTGTACCATCCCGGCAACACCATCTGGCTCGGCGGCGATGCTGCGACCGAGGCCGACCGCAGCACAACCAAGCTCGGCTGGCAACTCTTCGAGCACCAGATTGACTGGGACTACTTCGACGAGCAGTCGCTCAGTTCGGCGGCGACGATCGAGAACGGCGGATTCAAGAACCTCAGCGGGCAGACCTACAAAGCCATCGTCCTGCCGTCGATGACCGTCATCACCCGCACGGGCCTTGCGCGCTTGCAGGAGTTTGCCAAGGCGGGCGGCAAGGTGATCTTCGTGGGCAAGACGCCTACGCTGGTCCTGGACAAGACGTTCATGGACGCGAAGGAGAAGCCGGACCTGAGCTTCGCCACGCTGGTTGAGTCTTCGGGCGACATTACACCAGCGGTGATCGCTGCGCTGCCGAGACCTGATGTAAAGCTGGATTCCGAATTCCTCCGCCTCACCTATACCCATCGAAAATTCGCCGACGGCGACATGTACTTCTTCTTCAATGAGAGCGACAAGCCGGAGACGCGCACTGCAACCCTCCAGGGACACGGCCAGGCGCAGAATTGGGACATGGCAACAGGTGAGATTCATCCCATGACCGCAGCGAAGGCCGAGGAAAATTCAGTGCAGATTCCTTTGGTGCTCGGGCCGTATGAGGCTAAGGTGATCGTGGTTGGCCCGCGGCCCGCTGGAGTCGCCGCCGCCGAACCGTCCTTCGTGTCCGGGAAAACTCTGGCGGATTTTAACGGAGACTGGAAGCTGGATCTGAAGGGCAAGCAGTTGACCACACCCATCAAGTCGTGGGAGGAACTGGGCGTAACATCCTTCTCTGGCCCGGCAACCTACAGCCTGCAATTCACCGCGCCCGCCAAGCCTGCCGGCAAGCATGTTTATCTGGAGATCGGCGATGTGCATGACTACGCGCACGTCACGCTCAACGGAAAAGAGGTAGGCGCGCGGTCGTTCCAGCCCTATCGCTGGGATGTGACCAGTGATTTGAAGCAGGGTAAAAACGACCTGGAGATCGAGGTGTATGGGCCAGCCAGCCAGGGCCGGGGAGCAGGCGCGCCGCCTGCATCTACTCCACCTGCTGCTGCATCTGCACCTGGTTCGGCACCGCTGCCTGCTAACGGAGGGATGGAGCCCGCTGCGGGGGCCAGGCGACGGTCACAGGCCGGTGCAGCATCGGGAGCGGCTGTGCCGGGGGCAGCCCCAGCCGTGGCATCAACTGCTGGAAGCGGAGCAGGCCGTGGCACCCCCTCAGCACCCACTACTTCGGGCCTGTTGAGCCCCGTCCGGTTGGTGGCCTACTGATTCCATTCTGAACCATCGTGTTTGCAAGCGTAGTGCGGTTGCAAGTTTACTTAGGAGATCGATCCGGGTCGCCTCTCGGAGAGTCAATATAGGAAAGTCATGAGGTTACAAAAATGAAACGCACATTCACACGCCGGGATTTCACAAAGATGACGGCAGCTTCCGCAGTTGCGGCCGGTCTGGCGCGGGCACACGGGCAAAGCGCCGCCGCGGCGCTACTCGCACAGAACACGCCGCCGCAGGTGGAAGAGCCCGGCGCGGTCGCCGCCTACGCGCCTGCAACGGTGGCATCCAATGCCCCCGGCGATCCCTGGCCCAACCACGACTCGCCGGCGCTGATCGCAGCCGCGCTGGCCAACCTGCCTGCTCTGCCGCCCGGCCCCTTCCAGCCCACATGGGACTCCATCCAGAAGGACTACAAGGACCCCGAGTGGTTCCGCGACGCCAAGTTCGGAATCATGATGCACTGGGGCATCTACTCCGTGCCCGCCCACGCCAGCGAGTGGTATGTCCGCTACATGTATGGCGGCAATAAGGACGTCATGCAGTGGCACACCGAGCACTACGGGCCGCCCACCAAGTTCGGCTACAAGGACTTTCTGCCGATGTACACCGCGGCCAAGTGGGATCCGGACGCGTGGGCGCAGCTCTTCAAGAAGGCCGGCGCCAAATACGTCCTTGCGCCGGGAGAGCATCACGACGGCTTCTCCAACTGGGACAGCGCCATCAATCCGTATAACGCCGTGAACTATGGGCCGCACCGCGACCTGGACGGCGACCTCATCAAAGCGGTGCGAAAGATCGGACTCAAGACCGGAATCTCCGATCACTCCTTCTTCCACTTCGTCTTTATTCCCGCACTTCCTGGCAGCGATGAATACGACCCAAAGTGGGCCGCCTTCTACAACGTCGCCGACAAGAGCAATGCGGCGCGTATCAAGTTCATGCACGACTGGGTTGCCAAGCGCATCGAGACCATCGACAAGTACCAGCCCGACATGCTGTGGTTCGACATGAACACCGACCACAACACGGACCCGCTGAAGACGCAGGTTTCCGCCTACTACTTCAACCGCGCCCGGCAATGGGGCAAGCAAGTGGGCATTAGCGCCAAGGGAGCCGCGTGGGTCACCGGCCAGATCATGGACTACGAACGCGAGGGCCGCGCGCCGATGGAACTGGTCGACTGGATCTGGCAACCCGACGATCCCATCACGGACAAGTTCGGCTATGTTACAGAGCAAAAACCGTACAAGCCCGACCAGTTCGTCTGGAAGATCGTCGAGAACAGCAGCAAGAACGGCAATCTGTTGCTCAACATCTCCCCGCGCGCCGATGGCACCATTCCCCAGGAACAACAGGACGTGCTGCTGGCGATCGGCAAGTGGCTCGAAGTGAACGGGGAGGCGATCTACTCGACTCGCCCGTGGACAAAGTATGGCGAGGGCCCTGTGGCCGACGCAGCAGCCGCTGCAATGGTCAAGATTCGCGCCGCAGGCAACTTTGCAGGCCGCACAAACGGGCAGAACATGGGCGGTACCGGAGTGAGCGGCGGCGGAATCTCGCGCAACGGATATACGCCCGCGGACATCCGCTTCACCACCCACGGCAACACGCTCTACGCGACGGTGATGAGTTGGCCGGGCGACGCGCCCGTCACCATCGCCTCGCTGGCCAAGGGCGCGCCGGTGCAGGGTAACGTCAAGAAGGTCGAGTTGCTCGGCCATGCCGGGCCGCTCAAGTTTACGCAGGACGCGGATGGGCTGAAGGTGATATTCCCAACGGAAAAGCCCTGCGACTTTGTTTATGCGCTGAAGATCACCGGACTCAAGCTGACGTAGTCTACCGATTGGAGAAACCCGCATGAACCCCCCGTTCACACGCCGGAGAAGGCGCGTCGTTCTCACCTTCGACGGCATCTCCGTCCACGGCTAGACGGCTCAGGTCAATCGCGGTCGAGTTGCCGTTATTTCGCCTTCTATTCATTTTTTCTTCTCCCCCCCCTCCCCCCACCCCCCCAGCTAAAATAGCCGGATTCCTATAGATGCAGGAATTTACCTGCAAAGGAGTCCTCTGCAAGGGGTTAAGGATCATCGATAAGAAAACAAACAGTTTACATGGCACCAATCGCGCAATTGAGAGAGGCCGCCACACCCGACGGCTTCTGGCAATTCTCCCCTATTTAAATTGTACGCGTTGGAGCATAACTACTATGCCAAGTATTTTTCGGAGGTAAGTGGTTGATGGGGTGGTAGTTATTGGATTTTTTTGGCTTCGGGGGGCTTGACAAGCGGATTTGCTGGGGTTTTTGCGGGTAGGACGGCGTTTTTTCCGTTTTGGCTATGAGCTATGGGCTATGGGCTATAAGGATGGAGCGGCCGGCGGCCGGCAAGAGCATGGGCGGGGATTTTGTGGGAGAAAGGGTGGAGGGTTGGGAGGGCGCGAGCGGTATCGGGGTCCTTCGACTGCGTTTGGCGCAAAGAACGCGCCAAACTTCGCTCAGGACGACAGCGGAAAACAAACAACAGCAAGAACAGGCAACGACAAGAATAGGCAACGGCAAGAACAGGCAACGGCAAGAGCCAATGCGGGGATTCTTCGCTGCGCTCAGAATGACAAACAGAGGGGCGGCGCCAATTCCCCAAGGATTCGCTCAACCGCCTCGTTTGCAGCCTTCTCGATCACAGAAGATAGCTCCAGCGAGATGGGCTGCTGCGGGTTGATGGAGATGGCGTAAAGGGTTACCTCGCGGCCACCGTCGAGCATGTAGAAGAGGTCGAGCAGGTCTTTGATGCCGACGTCGTGGGCGGTGAGCGTGGGTGGATAGTCGCGCGAGAAGCGAGGTACGGTGCGGGTGACGGTGCCGATGGGATTGCCGTCGGCCGCCGCATCGATCATGAGGATGCGGTCCGCGTTCTGCATCGGCTCAAGCAGTACAAATCCACCGGTGCCGCCGTCGAGACACTCGACGTTGGGCGGAAGCGCGTGCGATTCAAGGGCGCGAACGACGTGGACGCCTACTCCCTCATCGGACATGAGGACGTTTCCGAGTCCCAACACAAGGACCTTCGGAGTGTTGTTCGGATTACTGTTCGCGCTGCTCTCGGTCACTCTGCTCTCGGTTGGTCAGGCTTTTTCTGATTTGCCGCGCTTCTCGCGCTCGAACTTCCATCCTCCAATAATGGAGGATACCGTGCCGCGGCCCTCGATGTAGTCGTGATAGAAGGCGAGGTAGACGTGGACGATGACAAAGGTGACGAAGAACCAGAGAAAGAGGTGGTGCCAGAAGCGGACGCGGAACTCGCCGCCCATCAGAGGGACGATCCAGGTGAACATGCGCGGGAGCCAGGAGTTGCTCATGCTGGAGTAGAGCGCGAATCCGGTGATGGTTTGCGCGACAAAGGCGAGGAAGGTGAAGAAGTAGATGAGGCCGGCGAGCGCGTTGTGGCCGGTGGAGATGGGCCCGTGCAGCTTGGTCTCCAATACGTCGGCCTTGATGACGTCGACGATCTCCTGCCGCTGCGATGGCTTGAGCGGGAAGAAGGCGGTCCAGCGAGCGTACTTGTTGCCGGCAAATCCCCAGTAGATGCGCGCGGCGAAGTTGAATATCCAGACGAAGGCGCAGGCGAAGTGGAGGAAGCGCACCCATCCGAACCAGTACTGCTGGTAGGCCTCGGTGGAGTGAATGGCGTTGAGGGGCGCGCCGATCAGGTAGCCGGTGACGCAGAGGCCAACCAGGCAGAGCGCGTTGATGCCGTGATAGAGACGCACCGGGAGTTGCCACACATAGATGCGCCGATACTCCACCGGCTGCGGGATTGCCGCCGGTGAACCGCTGTTTGCGCCGATTCCGATGTCTGGAGCGCTCATGGCAATCTCACTCGAAGGAGACCTGGTGGAGGTGCCGTCCCTGCGGATCGTACAGATGCACGGCGCAGGCCAGGCACGGGTCGAAGGAATGAATGGTGCGAAGGATTTCGAGCGGCTCGTCGATCTTGGCTACGGGCGTGCCGATCAGCGCCTGCTCGAAGGACGAGCGCTGCTGTTTGGCGTCGCGCGGCGAACCGTTCCATGTGGTCGGGACTACAAGCTGATAGTTCGCGATGGCCCCGTTGTGGATCTTGATGTAGTGGGCCAATGCGCCGCGAGGAGCCTCCGTGAGACCAACTCCCTCTGCATCCTCGGGCCAGGTCTTCGGTTCCCAGAGCTGGCCGTTGAAGGTGGAGACCTCGTTAATCTTCACGCGGGCCATGAGTTCCGCATAGAACTCCTTGAGCCAGCCCATCGCCAACGCTGCATCGAGCGCACGCGCCGCGACGCGTCCCAGCGTGGAGAAGAGCGCGCCGACGGGTACATTGAGCTTGCCCAGTGTATCGCCGACGAGGTCCTTTACGTCCGTGCGTCCGGACGCATAGGCGACGATGAGCCGCGCCAGCGGGCCGACCTCCATTGCCTGCTCCTTCCAGCGTGGAGTCTTCAGGAAGGAGTATTTCTCGTAACCCTCGAGCGACTCAAAGGGCGGCTTGGGGCCGGTGTAGTTGAGGTTCGTCTCGCCAGCCCACGGGTGGAGGCCTTCACTGTCTCCGCCATCGTAGCTGTACCAGGAGTGCGCAATGTACTCCTTGATCTCCTGCGTATCGGTCGCATTGACCGGATGCACGGTGCCTAGGTCGCGCCCGAGCACCACGCCGCGCGGGTACTTGAACGACTCAATCTGGCCGTAGCCCTTGGTGGGAAACTCGCCGTAGCTGAGGTAGTTGCTGAGGCCGCCGCCGTACTTTGCCCAGTCCTTGTAGAACGACGCGACGGCAAGCACATCGGGGATGTAGACCTGGTTGATGAACTCATCGGCCTGGTCGATGAGGCGGGAGACGAGGTTGAGCCGGTCGGAGTTGATGGCGGCCACTTCGTTCATGTCGATGGAGCAGGGGACGCCGCCGACCAGATAGTTCGGATGCGGATTCTTGCCGCCGAAGACCGTGTGAATCTTGACGATCTCCTTCTGCCAGACCAGCGCGTCGAGGTAGTGGGAGACGGCGATGAGGTTGACCTCCGGCGGCAGCACGTAGGCCGGATGGCCCCAGTAGCCATTGGCGAAGATGCCGAGGCCGTTGGCGGCGAAGGACTTGATCTTGTCCTGCACGCCGGAGAAGTGCGCGGCTGTATTCTTGTCCCACTTGGAGAAGGACTGCGCCAGTTCGGCGGCCTTCTTCGGATCGGCCTTCAACGCGTTGACGATGTCCACCCAGTCCAGCGCGTGCAGGTGATAGAAGTGGATCACATGGTCCTGCACGTACTGCGTGGTCATCATGATGTTGCGGATGATCTCGGCTGTGGGCGGGACCGTGATGCCCAGCGCACTTTCGACGGCGCGCACACTGGTGAGCGCATGAACCGTGGTGCAGACGCCGCAGACGCGCTCCGTGATGGCCCAGGCATCGCGCGGATCGCGGCCGATGAGGATCTTTTCCAGACCGCGGACCATGGTGCCGGCGCTGAATGCGTCGGTGATGACGCCGTTCTCCACCACCGCCTCGATGCGCAGATGGCCTTCAATTCGAGTTACCGGATCGACGATTACGCGTGCCATGGCTCAGAGCTCCTTCTGGTCTTCGGCGTGAACTTCCGCGATCACGCGCCGCTTGCGTATGTTTGTCACCACGGCATGGGCCGCGACTCCGGCCAGCGTGGCGAGGCCTACCACCGTGCCCACCGTGTCCGCGGTGCTCTCCACGCCGAAGCCGGGGAACGAGGGCAGATGATTGTAGAACGGCCCGTTGTCCCAGAAGCCCGCCTCGCTGCATCCGATGCATCCGTGGCCGGACTGGATGGGATAGCTTGTGCCCTCGTTCCACTTGATGACCGAGCAGGCGTTGTAGGTGACCGGACCGCGGCATCCCATCTTATATAGGCAGTATCCCTTGCGCGCGTTCTCGTCGTCGAAGGCCTCTACGAAGAGGCCGGCGTCGTAGTTGGCGCGGCGGTAGCAGGTGTCGTGGACGCGGCGACCGTAGAACTCCTTGGGGCGGCCCAGATCGTCAAGCGCGGGGATCTGGCCGAGCACGAGGAGGTGGGTGACCACGCCCATCATCACGTCCGCGATCGGCGGACAGCCGGGCACGTTGATCACCGGCTTGTCCACCAACTTGTAGATCGGCGTCGCGCCGGTCGGATTCGGTTTGGCCGCCTGCACGCACCCGTTGGAGGCGCAACTTCCCCACGCCACAATGGCGGCTGCATCTTTGGAGACGGTTTGCAGGATCGATTCCGCGGTCTTGCCGCCGATCATGCAGTAGACGCCGTCCTTGCCGGTGGGCACCGCGCCCTCGACCAGGACAATGTACTTTCCCTTGTGATCGCGGATGGTGTCGGTGAGGCACTTTTCGGCCTGGAATCCCGCGGCTGCCTGTAGCGTCTCGGTGTAGTTGAGCGAGAGCACGTCGAGCAGCACATCGAGGACGATGGGGTGCGAGGCCCTGAGGAACGACTCGCTGCAGCAGGTGCACTCCTGAAAGTGCAGCCACACCACGGCGGGCTTTTCCGCCTTTTCAAAGGCCGCTGCAACCTGGCTCACGCCGGTGCGCCCCAAGCCAGCTACGGTTGCGGCTGCAGTGCAGAACTGGATGAAGTCTCTGCGGCTGTAGCCCTTCTGCTGCATCGATTGCCAAATAGATTGACCCATGCCGACCTCGCTCGCTCGTGCATGCACCGGTGAGATGCGTATGGGCCGCGGCGCGATGTCAGCCGTGCGGCCGATGCAAATCTCCGACGAATGCTGCGAAGCTACGCCGTGCCACAACCGGTGAATGTGACCGCCGTCACATTTGATTGGCGTGGGGTGGTGTGACGAAGGGTATACTTGTGATGCACGTCACATTGTCATCTGCTGGCATCCACTACTCTCGTCGCAGATAGAGCATCCTCGAGGATCCGCGCAGAGTATATGAGCAGTGACGTCATGAGACGATTGCCGACACGGCATCGCAGTAAGAGCGGCACGGGGTCTGGTCATGCATGAGCTCTCCATCGCGGAATCGATTCTGGAGGCCGTTCGCAAGGAGTTGGGGAGTTATCCCGGAGCGCGGCCAATGCGTGTTGGCCTGCGCATTGGAGAACTGGCGGCGGTCGATGTGGATTCACTCAGCTTCTGTTTCGAGTCGGTGGTGCGAGGTACGGAATGGGAGGGCCTGCAACTGGATGCACAGGTCTGTCCGCAGCGGCGCATCTGCAACGACTGCGGCAAGGAGTTTGCGGTCGTGGAATACAATTCGCGATGTCCGATGTGTACAGGGTGCAACACCGCGCTGAGTAGCGGGGACGAACTGGATTTCGATTATCTGGAGGTAGAGACCAGTGGAACGCCTGCCGTTGAAGTCAAAGGTGCTGAGTGAGAACCAGATTGTCGCCGAATCTCTTCGGGAACGATTCCGCTCGCACGGTGTGCTTTGCCTGAACCTGATCAGCGGACCGGGGTCGGGCAAGACGGCACTGCTGGAGCGCACGCTTGCCAGCTTCGATCCAGCGACGCGGGTCTGCGTGCTCACGGGAGATATACAGACGGATAACGATGCGCGCAGGCTGGCCCAGTACGGGTTTCCCGTGCAGCAAATCACGACCGGCGGCACCTGCCATCTTGACGGCCGCATGATTGAAAAGCATCTGGCAGCGTGGGACCTGGATGAGATCGATCTGCTCTTCATCGAAAACGTCGGCAACCTTGTCTGCCCATCGAGCTACGATCTTGGCGAGGCGTCGAAGATTGTGCTGCTGAGCGTGACCGAGGGCGACGACAAACCGCTCAAGTATCCATCCATATTCTTTAAATCGGATTTATTCATCCTCACCAAGATTGACCTGCTGCCCTATGTACCCTTCAGTGCGGAGGTTGTCGAGGCGAATGCGCGGCTGGTGCATCCCGGCATCGAGATCGTGCGCACGTCCTCGACGGCCGAAGGAGGGCTGGATGCATGGCTCGCCTGGATGAAACATCGTATGGCCCAAGCGCGGCAGGATGCGCTGGTTCCGCTTCAGTTGCCCTGACCCCCACCATGGCCACACTCCCCATCGCGCCGGCAGTACGCAGACTCATTCATGTGAAGGGGATTGTGCAGGGCGTAGGTTTTCGGCCATTTGTGTACGCACTGGCGCAGTCGCTGTCGCTTACCGGTGCCGTGTTCAACACATCGGCCGGGGTCACCATCGAAATCGAAGGCGAACTCTCCGCAGTCGATCTTTTTCTGAGGGAATTGAGCGCAAATCCCCCGCATCTAGCCGAACTTGCCGGAGTTTCCGTCTGCGAGATCGAACCTCGTGGTGACGCCGTCTTCTCCATCCTGCCCAGCAATGGACAGCTTGGCGAATTTGCCCTGGTCTCGCCCGACGCGGGTACCTGCGATGCATGTTGGAGCGACGTGGGCGATCCACTCAACCGCCGCTACGGCTACCCATTCACCAACTGCACTCACTGTGGCCCGCGCTACACAATTATCCGTGACGTTCCCTATGACCGCGCCTCCACCACCATGGCCAGCTTCACGATGTGCCCGGCGTGCGCGGCGGAGTACGCCGACCCTGCGGACCGCCGCTTTCATGCCCAACCCAATGCGTGTCCTGTGTGCGGGCCTTCGCTTGCACTGGTGGGTCTTGGCGAACCTCTCGGAGCAGACTTATTTACCGGACGCAACTCACTTGAGACTTTGCACAAGGCAAGGGTGCTTCTGCATGAAGGCGAAATCCTGGCAATCAAAGGTCTGGGCGGCTTTCTGCTGGCCTGCGATGCGTCCAACGAGGCAGCCGTCGCTGAACTCCGCAGGCGCAAGCAGCGACCCGCCAAGCCATTCGCCCTGATGGTGCGGGACTTCGCCGCGGTTAGATTGCTCTGCGAAGTCTCCTCCGGCGATGAGGCCGCTCTGCTGCATCTGCGGCGGCCCATTGTCATCATGCCGCGCATCCCAACAGCACCGATCGCCGCTGGAATCGCACCCGGCAACAATACGGTCGGCGTTATGCTTCCGTACACTCCGCTGCACTACCTTTTGTTCAGCGATTCGCCAGACCAGGCTTCGGAGTTCCCGGCACTTGTCATGACCAGCGGCAACCTGAGCGAAGAGCCGATTGTGGTCTCGAACAGCGAAGCGATGCGGCGGCTTGACGGCGTCGTCGATTGGTTCCTCCTGCACAATCGCGATATCGCCATGCGTGTCGACGATTCGGTGGTGCGCACCTTCGAGGGCCGCGAACGCGTCCTGCGGCGCTCGCGCGGATACGTCCCCCACGCCATCGACCTCGGCCGCACCGTGCCGGAACTGGTCGCATTCGGCGGTGAGCTGAAGAACACGTTTTGCCTCACCAAAGGACGCCATGCCATCCTGAGCCAGCATATCGGCGACCTTCAGAACTTCGAGACGGAGGAGTTCTTCCAGGAGACGCTGGCGCGGATGAAGAGCCTCTTCCGTGTAGAGCCACGCGCAGTGGCCCACGATCTTCATCCGGGATACAGGAGCACGCGCATGGCGCTCGCGTCGGGGATTGAACGCAGGTTCGCCATTCAGCATCATCACGCCCACATCGCCAGTTGCATGGCTGAGAACCACCTGGGCGGAGAGGTGATTGGCGTCGCCTTCGACGGCACGGGCTACGGCAGCGACGGCTGCATCTGGGGCGGCGAATTCCTTGTCGCAGGCCACTCGCAATTCACCCGGCGCGCGCATCTGCGCTACGTCCCGCTGCCGGGCGGTGACGCGGCGGTCCGCCAGCCCTGGCGCATGGCCCTGAGCTATCTGCGCGACGCGTTCGGCGCAGAGAGCCTTCCGCACCTGACGTGTTTCGATTCGACCCCGTCCAAGCAGTTCGAGCTTGTCGATGCGATGCTCGCGCAGCGCATCCAGACGGTCGATACATCCTCCGCGGGCCGGCTCTTCGACGCGGTGGCAGCGCTGCTCAGCCTGGCCTCGGAGGTTACCTTTGAAGGTCAGGCAGCCATCGCGCTGGAAACGGCCGCCGCACCGGACATTGCCGGCAGCTATCCCTTCGACCTACAAGGAGGCGAGGCTTCAAGCGACATCCTGATCGTTGATCTCCGTGCCACGATCGTCGCTATCGTCAAAGCAATCACCGCAGGGCGCCCCGTTGCGGAGATCGCCGCGCACTTCCACAATACGCTGAGCGCAGCCATTGTAGAGGTGTGCTCGCGAATCAGATTATCCAGTGGCCTGCGTCGCGTATGTCTGAGTGGAGGGACCTTCCAGAACATGTACCTTTTGCGTCGTACGGTGGTAGAGTTACGGCTCCGCGACTTTGAAGTATTTCTTCATGCCGCGGTGCCCGCAAACGACGGCGGAATCTCGCTCGGACAGGCCGTCATCGCCGATGAACTCCTCCATGTTGGAGGCTGACTTGTAGGGATCGTTCGCAGTTTATAGGAGTCCAGCATGTGTCTCGCCATTCCCGGCAAGGTTCTCAGCACGTTCGACCAGCACGGCCTTCGCATGGCGAAGGTCCAGTTCGGCGGTGTTGTCCGCGAAGCTTGCCTCGAATACGTTCCCGAGGTCCAGGCCGGTGAGTACGTATTGGTTCATGTCGGCTTCGCCCTGAGCCGGATCGACGAAGCGGAGGCGGAACGCACCTACCAGGCCCTGCGTGAGCTTGGCCAACTGACAGAACTGGAAACTCCCGTGAACGATGAACATGATGAGCGGGCCCAGTTCGTGCCAGTCAAAGTCGACCCTGGGGGCGACGGGCGATGAAGTACCTCGACGAATATCGCGACCGAAAAATTGCGGCCCAGATCGTCGACGAGATACGGCGAACGCTGACGCGTCCCTGGGTCGTGATGGAGGTCTGCGGCGGCCAGACCCACTCCATCGTCAAGAATGGCATCGACTACCTTCTGCCTGCCGCGGTGGAACTGGTTCACGGGCCGGGCTGCCCCGTCTGCGTTACGCCGCTGGAGATGATCGACAAAGCGCACGCCATCGCACGCCTGCCCAATGTCATCTTCTGCTCGTTCGGAGACATGTTGCGCGTGCCTGGCTCGGAAGGCGATCTTTTCACCATCAAGTCGCTTGGCGGCGATGTGCGCGTCGTGTACTCGCCGCTTGATTGCCTCAAAATTGCCCGCGCAAACCCGGAGAAGCAGGTCGTCTTTTTTGCGATTGGCTTCGAAACGACCGCTCCGGCCAACGCCATGCTGGCCTGGCGCGCCCGCGAAGAGTCCCTGAACAATCTCTCGCTGCTGGTCTCGCACGTACTCGTTCCGCCTGCACTCGAAGCCATCCTTGAGGCGCCCGGCAACCGTGTCCAGGGCTTTCTTGGTCCGGGCCACGTCTGCGCCGTCATGGGAACCCGGGAGTACGATCCCATCAGCGCCCGCTACCACGTTCCCATTGTGATCACCGGCTTCGAGCCGCTCGACATCCTGCAAGGCACGCTGATGACGATCCGGCAACTGGAGTCGGACCGCGCTAACGTCGAGAATCAATACTCCCGCATTCTCAATCGCGAGGGGAACCTGGCGGCGCAGAAGCTGATCGCCATGGTCTTCAAAGTCGGAGACCGCAAGTGGCGCGGTATCGGCACCATTCCCAGCAGCGGCTACCATCTGCGCGAGGAGTTCGCCCGCCATGACGCGGAGAAACTCTTCGACGTGGACGCGATTGCGCCGCAGGAGCCAGAGATCTGCATCAGCGGAGCAATTCTTCGCGGCCTCAAGAAGCCACATGATTGCCCGGCCTTTGCAACCCTTTGCACGCCGCAACGCCCGCTCGGCGCCACCATGGTCTCCGCCGAAGGAGCATGCGCCGCCTACTACGCCTATGGTCGTCACCTAAGTCCCCACGGGTCCGATCCGTATCATCAAGCGAACAGTGAAACGGAAGATGTCCATGCCAACCGCTGATGAAACCTCCAAAATCCTGGGAGCTAGTGGCCCGGACATTGTTCCAGCGTCTGCGCCGTTCGGCTCCTGCCCGCTGCCCATCTTCGACCACAATCGGATTGTGCTGGGCCACGGCAGCGGGGGCAAGCTGACCGCCGACCTCATCGAGAAGATATTTCTGCCGGCCTTCCGCAATCCCACGCTCGACAAGATGGACGACCAGGCCGTACTCAGAATCGGCGATCTGCGCGTTGCCTTCACCACGGACTCGTTTGTCGTCACGCCGATCTTTTTTCCCGGCGGGGACATCGGCCGGCTCGCAATCCACGGAACCGTAAACGATCTGGCGATGAGTGGTGCAAGGCCGCTCTATCTCTCGGCCGCCTTCATCCTCGAGGAAGGTCTCGCGGTGGACGATCTTCGCCGTGTGGTCGAGTCGATGCGCGCCGCCGCCGCTGAAGCCGGAGTCCAACTCGTCACGGGCGACACCAAGGTGGTCAACCGGGGCAAGGGCGATCAGATATTCATTACCACGACGGGGATCGGCATTATCGAGAACGATGTCAACATCTCCGCCGACCAGGCATGCCCGGGTGACAAGATCATTCTTAGCGGCACCATCGGCGACCACGGCATGACGATCATGTCGCAGCGCGAAGGCCTCGAATTTGAAGGTGCGATCGAGAGCGACTGTGCTTCGCTGAACGAGCTTGTCGTCACGATGCTCTCCACCTCGATCGAGCGCCGCGATTTCATCCACACCATGCGCGACCCGACCCGCGGTGGCGTTGCAACCACACTCAACGAGCTCGCCCGCCAAGCCAGGGTCGGCATCGTCATTGACCAGCGTTCCATCCCCGTACGGGAGTCCGTCAAAGGCGCGTGCGAAGTTCTCGGCCTCGATCCGCTGTATGTCGCCAACGAAGGCAAGTTGCTTGCTTTCGTTGTGCCAGAGATGGCCGAAGCCGTACTCGACCGAATGCGCCAACATCCGCTTGGCGCGAACGCCGCCGTCATCGGCGAGGTGGTTGACACTCACCCCGGCATGGTCCTGATGAAGACTGAGATCGGCGGCACGCGTGTACTCGACGTGATGTTCGGCGAGCAACTACCCCGCATCTGCTGATCGCTCGGAGCGATCGGCTTTATGCCGTCGAAGGATGCCCTGGAGCCGATGGCTTTGTCAATAGGCTTCAGGATTCTTAGTTTCCTTCCTTCCTGCTATTCAAGCTGCGGGGCTTGGACTTTTCCCCGTTGAGACTCCCGCCCACTGTTCATGCCAGCCTTCTCTGGACGCACACTTTTCCTTACCGATCCGACGGTACTAAACTGCCAACTATAAGGAGTTAAGATGAGAGGTTTATCTTCGATCGAAGTGAATCACTGCGTTCCGATCGCATCGGACTGCCAGCCCAAGGGTTTCGCGACTGTGACCGGAACGATTGCATGCGCGCTCATCTTGCTAACCCCACTGTCGCTTGCTCAGACGAATGCCGTCCAGCATCCCTGGCAGAAGATGCAGATGCCCACCGCGGCTCAGGTCGAGCAGACGTGGAAGTCGCCTCCGCCGGAGTACGGGCCGGAGCCGTACTACGGGCTGAATGGCGCGGTGACGCGGGAAGTCTTCGAGCGCGATCTGGACACGGCGGTGCGGCTGGGCTTTCATGCAGTGACGGTGCAGCCGGGGAGAGGAAATACGGAGGCGTACCTGACGCCCGAGTACTTCCAGATGTTCAAGGTGCTGGTGGAGGAGGCGAAGAAGCGCAATCTGCGGGTGTGGATCATTGACGATGCGGGGTATCCGAGCGGATTTGCGGGCGGGTTGATCTCATCCCTGAAACCGGAACTGCGCATGCAGGCGTTGACGATTGCGCAGACGCTGCCGGTGAAGGGCGGAGAGACGCTGAAGCAGGCGGTGGGGTCGGAAACGATAGCTGTGACGGCGACGAATGCGACAGGGCAGAGGGTTCCGGTGCCGATAGTAGACGGCGCGATTGCTTGGCCGGCGCCTGTGGGTGGGGACTGGACGGTGCGGGTGGTGGACCATGTGTTTCGCACGTCGCCCACGGCGAGCGCGACCAACCTGACTCGGCAGAAGGATACGACGCAGTCGCTGGAGGACTACATGGATCCGGCGGCGACGATGGCCTGGATACAGTTCACTCACGAGGGATATTACAAGGCGATGCCGGAGGAGTTCGGCAAGACGATCATCGGGTTTCGCGGGGATGAGCCGGACTACTCGATTGCAGGGCTGCCGTGGACGCCGAAGTTCTTCGATCGCTTTGAGCAGGTGAAGGGATACGATGTGCGACCGTATCTGGCGGCGATGCTGATGGCTTCCGGTGGGCGAGGCGAGATGCCGGCGAAGCTGACGGATACGGAGTTGCGGGCGAAGGCGGATTACTACGACGTGTTCTCGCAGATGTTCGCCGCGGGGTTCTTCCAGGTGCAGGGCGAATGGTGCGCAGCGCATGGCGTGGAGTACCAGGTGCATCTGAACCACGAAGAGATGGAGATGCAACTGGTGCGGTCGGAAGGCGACTTCATGCGCGACATGAAGTACGTCGAGGTTCCGGGGATCGACGCGATCTGGCACCAGATATGGACGGACACGATTGCGGATTATCCGCGGCTGGCCTCGAGCGCGGCGCACATCTACGGACATCCGCGGTCGTTTACGGAGAGCTTTGGGGCGTACCGGCCAGCGCCGGACCTGGCGATGGCGCGCTATGTGTTGAATGAGCAGATTGTGCGCGGGATTACGCTGACGGAGGGGATGTCGTACGGGGCTTCGAGCGGGCCGATGGGCCCACCGCCTGCTGTGGCGGGAGCGGCGACGGCTGTGCCGCCGAGGCCGAGGGTGCCGGCGGCGATGGCCGATCCGGGCTGGCCGGCGCTGATGGACTACATCCGGCGGCTGACGTATGTGATGGCGATGGGCAGGCCGGGTGCGGAGGTTGCGCTGTACCTGCCGTCGAGCTCACTGTGGCTGGGAGATGCGGCGAGCGATGTGGCGTATGTGTCGACGGAGCGGATGCTTGCGGAGCAGCAGATCGACTTCGACATCATTGGGCTGAATGCGCTGGCGACGGACCTGAAGGCGGGGCCGGGCGTGTTCGAGACGATGAGCGGGAACAAATATCGCGTGGTGATTCTGCCGTCGCTGGCGGTTCTGTCCGAGGTGGAACTTGCGCGGCTGCGGGCGTTTGCGAAGGGCGGAGGCAAGGTGCTGTTCCTGGGACGGACGCCGGCGCTGATCTCGCGCAAGACGATTATGGATGCGAGGGCGGCAACAGCGGATGACTTTGCGTGGGCGACGGTGGAGACTTCGGCGCAGCTTCCGCCGACACCGACTCCGCCGGGGGCTCCGCCGGCGGCGCCACCCGCTCCGATGGTGGTTCCGGCAGCGATTGAGACGGCGTTGAATGCGGTAGTGGGCGCGCGCAAGGTCGAGCTGGACTCAGCCGATCCGGCGCTGAAGGTGATGACGCGAAGGCTGAAGGATGCGAATATCTTCCTGTTCTTCAACGAGGGCGCGCAGACCAGCTCTCATTCGGTGACTCTGAAAACCGCTGGGAGGAGGGTGGAGGCATGGGATCCGGCCACCGGATCGGTCTCTCCAGTGACTTCAACGCCTGGCAAAGGCACGGTTACGGTGAAGCTCGAGCTGAAGCCGTACGAGACCGAGTTGCTGACCGTCCGGTAACCAGCTCCGGGTCGGGGTCCCCGGCGAGCTTGCTCGCTGAGGTGAAGGGGTCGTGATCCCATCCTTGACACAAAATGTGTCAGGGGTTGGGATAGGACCGTGCTGCCGCACATCGGCCTGCGAGTTCAGTACCAGGGCGGGTCCATAAGGCTCCTGACCTGAGGACGGCCTTCTCTTCGAAGGGCAGCTTGACTCACACCTCACATTACAGAAAGTTAGAATCAGCGCGCCAGAAGAAGCCACAAGATCTTATTGCGAGAGATCGTCAATCTGCACGCGGTACGGCTTCAACAGGCTGCCAGTCGCGTGATCCACCTCAGCACGAGCCACCTGATAATCAATCTGTGTCTGCAACAGATCCAGGTTTGCTTGTGCCAGCTTGCTCTGCGCGTCCAGCACAAAAAAATTGGTCTCCGCGCCCAGTTCATACTTACGCTGGTCGGCGGCAAGCGACTTCTGGGCCAGATCGTAGGAGAGCTTGCCCGCTTCCAGAGTCAGTTTCGCTTCTTCGAGCATCCGCACCGCATTGTTGACCTGCGAGGCAATCGTTTCGCGAGTTTGACGCGCCGTGTACAGATCGCTACTGCGCGAAACCAGTGCGCTGCCAAGATTCGCCTGCGCGCCCCGGTTCCTGATGGGAAGGTTCAAGGTCAACGACGCTCCATATCCTGGAAATCCAAATCCGGACAGTTGACCGAAAGACGAGCCAAACCCGCCCCGCGAGATCAGCGCTCCGGTGTTGAGGTCGTACTGATTGCCTCCTAAGCCGCTGCTTTGGTAGAAGCCGGTCAGAGACAGATCGGGCAATAAATGGTTGTGCGCAAGCTGTATGTTTGTCTTGTCATTCTCTAGCGAGTCGTCTGCCACTTCGACCTCCGGCCGTCCAGCCAGCGCACTCTTCAGCGCGTCGTCCATGCTGATGGATTCCAGTTCTCCCGATGGCTCCGGCTTCTCTGTCAATTCCAGATTGAGCGCATGAATTGCCTGGTTCTGGTTGGCTCCAATCGTAAGCCGCAGATTGTCTTCCGCCTGCTTCAATGCGTATTGTCCCTGGATGACTTGCAGGTTGCGTGCGGCAACCTCCGATTGCGACCGGTAGATATCGAGCGGCGGCAGCGCTCCCAGTTCCAGGGCCCGCTTGTCATGCTGATAGCTGGCTTCGGCCAGGCTGAGCGACTCTTGGTCCACCTTAAGATTTCCACTGGCCTGCACCACCGCCCAATACTGGCTCACCACTTGAAAGATTAAGTCATTCACCTGCGCTGCAAAGCTGGCCCGCGACTGCTGCAAGCTCCGGCGAGCAATGATTAAAGGGGCCGTGTTGGCGAATTTTCCGGCATTGCGCAACAGTGGCTGAGTAAACTGGAAGTTAAGTGTCGAGCTATAAGACGGGTTGAAATAGAAATAGGAATTATTGGTCGACGACTTAGTGCTCGACACAGTCCCGCTGATATTTGTCCCGGTCTTGAACATCTGCGAATAACTGATCTGCCCCAACTGCGTGAGTGAGTTCTGCGCGACGCTGCCTGTCTGCCCAATGCCCTGTAGTTCGCTGCTTCCCGGAGTGGAATAGCGATTGGCGTTCGCGATCGTTTGCAGTGTCGGATCGAATGGCTGGCAGGCCCCCAGCAGGGTAAACTTCTGCCGTTCTACCTGGGTCTCCTCAATGCGAACGCCGCTGTTATTTTCCAGCGCCAGTCTCACGGCATCGTCCAGGCTGATGCTGAGTTTTCCGTCCTTCACATACTCATCGAAATGCTGCGGCGGCGTCATCTTTCCAGAGCGCACCTGCTGAGTCAGCAGCTTGCGATAACTCTCCGGGGATTGAGCGCGGCCCCATAGACCGATCGATACCAGTACAAGAAGCACTATCTTGGCGCGAAGATTATTCATCTTGATACTCCAGCAGTTTGTAGGATGGCGCGAAATCGGCAGCTAACAATTAAGCAATTGCTGAATCGCACGCGATTCGGAAACTTCATTCTTACTCATAGCGAATTGCATCCACCGGATCCAATCGCGACGCTTTGATCGCCGGATAGATGCCAAACACCAGCCCTACGCTGATGGAAACCAGAAACGCCAGCGCAATGGACCCTATCGTCACGATGGTCGACCATCCGGCAAGCCATGCGATCAGGCGCGACATTAGAAAGCCGAACACAATCCCCACGCTGCCGCCCAGGAACGAAATAGTTGTCGCCTCCACCACAAACTGGCGAACAATATCAGATTGCCTGGCGCCCACGGCCCGCCTCAGGCCAATCTCCCGCGTTCGTTCCGAGACGCTGGCCAGCATGATGTTCATAATTCCTATGCCTCCGACGATCAGTGAAATCGATGCGATTGCCACCATCACTGCATTGAACAGGTTCTCCGTCCGCTTCTGCTCGGCCAGTAATTCAGCCGGCACAATCACGCTGAAGTCTCTCGCCCCATGGTGCGAACTATCAAGAATCGCCCGCACCACGCCTGCCGCCGAGGTCATGTCGGTATTCTGGCCAAGGTTGAGATAGATTCCATCGATCTCGTCGCGCACATCGCTGTATGTATCTTCCATGCGAAAAATGGAAGCATTCAGCGGAATATAAATAAGGTTGTTCGTGTCCACCGACAGCGCATCCGGGCTCTCCGTCGGTCCACTGAGTAGTGGACTGACTACTCCAATCACGCGGAACCACTGGTCGTTCAGCTTGACATACTTGTCGATCGGGTTCGAGTCGCCGAACATGCTCCAGCGCGCAGTGATGCCCAGCACGCAGACGGGCGCTCCGCGGTCCTCTTCGTCCTGGTTGTAGAAGCGTCCGTCCACCAGGTGCAGTCCGGCGATCTGCCGATACCCTGGCTGCACTCCATAGATGGCAGGGTTGTCCTGCTGCGACTTTGGAATGGTCTTGGTAGGCGTCATGCGCTTGCGCGGCGATGATGCTACAACCCCATCCACGTCAGCCAGAATCACCCGGTAATCTTCAAAAGTCAGTCCAGGAGATATCTTGCGCATCTTCAGATGCGCCTGCCATTCCGTCGTCTCCTTGGCCTCGACAATCAGGTTGCGCACGCCCATCTGCTCAATCAACGCCATCACCTTCTGCCTGGCTCCGGCGCCGATGGAGAGCATGGCCACCACCGCCGCCACGCCAAAGATCATCCCAAGCATGGTCAGCAGAGATCGCAGTCCGTGGGCCAGCAGGTTCTGCATGCCCAGTTGGGCATCACGCGTCCACTGCTGATACCCCAGCAACACGCCTCCCGGATTCAGAAGCGACGTCTTCGGCATTATGGCGCCCCCGTTCCGGCTGCGGTTGCGGCACCACTCGCATTGCCCGGATTGCGCGGCGCTGTCGGGTCCACCAGGGCGACCAGCGTGCCCTGGCCCAGCCCTTCAACCACGGCCCTGCTTTCGCTCTCGCCGTCGATCTTCATCTCTCGCTGTTCATAGCCGCTACCGGTCTTCACGTAAACAAATCTCTTGCCGTCTTTCATGAAGACGGCCTGTCGAGGAATATAGAGAACATTTTTCTTCTTCTCGCCCAGAAACAGGACCTGCGCGGTGAACCCGGCATGCATCTGTGGATCAACTTCTGTAAGCTGCACCGTAACCTCAACTCCGTCGCCCTCTCCGCTATCGAAAAATTGCGACCTGGACATTCCGCCAATGGTCTTGACCTGGCCATGGAAGGTCCGGCCGCGCATCGCATCGAACACCACTTCCACCGGTTCACCGATAGCCACGCTGCTGCTGCTGCGCTCGCCTAGCTTGCAACTCAGTTCCAGCCCCCTGGGATCGACAATTTGAGCGATCCTGCTGCCCGGATTCACCACATCTCCCGCGTGGTAGTCAGGCAATGCCATGCCCGAATAGTAAAAGTCCGTCGGCGGGTTCTTCTGGATTGAAACCATGCCATCCATGGACGCGGCGACCCGCATCTTGTCGATGTTCTGTTGCGCCTGCTCCATGGCTATCTTGGCTTTGTTGTACTTCTCGGTCGCCAGGTAGACGGCGGCTTGACCGGATTCCTTGTGCGATTGACTGTCCTGTTGCAGTTCAGTCTGCACCCGCTGCGCCTGTTGCAGCGCAAGTTCATTCTTTTTGCCGTCGATCGAACTGACAATTTCATTCTTCTGAACGTCCAGCTCCGCCTGTCGCACGCCGTAGCGGGCCTTTAGTTCGGCCACCTTGTCCTGCGCTGCCAGCACCGCGGCATCGGCATTTGCCTTGGCGATCTCCTGCTGGGCCTGCATCAGCTCCGAACGGCTCTGGTCAAGTTTGTAGCGCTGTTCTCCGGGATCGAATTCGATCACAATATCGCCCTTCTTCACCGCAGAGCTGGTCGCCAGCAGTTGGGTGATCTCCAGCGATCCGCCTCCCACCGAGGGAGCGGTCAGCACCACCATGTGGCTGGCCCGCAGTTCCCCGGTGGCATGCACATCCATATCGATATCTCCGCGCTCGACCGCAGCCAGAGGAATGCCATCGCCGGCCGTTTTCACCTCGGACTTGCTGGAAAGCCGCGAAGGCCGCTTCGAGGCAAGCAGCACCGCGCCTGCGGCAACCACCAACGTCAAGGCCGACCATCCCGCCACTGAGCGCCATCTCATCGCGTCCGCATCACTCCTTCACCGTGGGATCACTCAGCGCTACGCGGTCTCCCGGATTCAATCCCCTGGCCACCAGTACCCGGTCGCGGCTTGTCCGCCCAATCACGATCGGTTGCTCGCGAAATTTCGTGCCATCCCAAACGTAGACCACCGTCTGTCCCGTCTTCTGGATCATCGCCTGCACAGGAATCGTGATGGCATCGGGGACCCGGTCCACCACGACGGTAACCCGCGCGGTCAGGCCAGGCTTGAGCCGCGTGTCCTGCTGATCGAGTGCGATCCGCAGGTTGAAGTTGAGCGGAAATGGCCACGCCCCTGAGAAGTCCAGCGATGCAATCGTGCTGATCTGTTCCAGCCTGCCCGTAAACTGCCGGTCTGGTATGGCGTCAAACTGTACCGAGACTGCCTGCCCCAGGGCCAGTCGCCCGCGTTCCGTCTCGTCCACGCGTCCGGCTACGCGCAACGATGTAGCGTCCGGCAGCTCTGCGATGGGCGCCCCGGGCCACGCCGGCTCTCCCGGCTTGAAGGTCGTTTGGTCCCCTCCTCCACCGTGCCATCCGCTGATCAGGCTCACCATTCCGGCGGACGGTGCGTGCAGGGTCATCTTCGCCAGGGCCCGTTCCGCGGTCTCTGCGTCGTAGGCTGCCTTCTTGCGGGCCTGCTCTTTGCTCGCCACGGCAGCCCGGTCCAGCGTCTGGTCGGCCTTCAGCTTCACCTGCATCTCGTTCAGCAACTGCTGGGCATCGGCCAGTTTCAGATTTGCTTCCGCCCCCTCGATCCGCGAGACGATCTCCTGCTTGCTCGCCTCCAGTTTTGCGTTCTCCACGTCGTATTGCGCCTTCAGCAGCGCGGTTGTGTCTTCCTCTTCCTTCAACACATCCTGCGCTCGTTCCTGGTCAATCTCCGCCTGCGCCGACTTGAGCGTTGACCGGTACTGCGCCAGGTCCTGTTCCGTCTTGGACGCGTCGAACTGGACCACAACATCGCCTTGATTCACATGCGACCCATCCGTCGCAATCTTGACGATCTGCAGGGTGCCCGCCTCCGCCGGTGCGGTGATCGTCACCGAACGCATCGCCTTCACCTGCCCGCGAAACTGAATGACCTCAAGAAATTCCTCGCGCTTCACCTGATAGGTGGAAGCTCCGGGCGCATGTTTCGCCAACCGCGTGTAGCCCAGGATAGCTCCGCCTCCGATCACCAGCGCCGCCACCACAACGGGCGCGACGCCCAGCCTGCGGAATGCGCTCATCGGCCTGTGAAATGCGCTCATCGCCTGGCCCCGTCAACCGCTCCGCTGCTGTTCTCCGGGTCCACATCCACGGACGCGGAGAGGTCGGGCATCAATCTTGGATCGTTGCCCACAATGGAGAACACAGCCGAAAACGTTCGCACCTTGTTGGAGAAATCGCCGGTGCGGCCCATGGGGCCGACATTTTCCAGCCGCCCCTGAAACACCAGTCCGGGATAAGCATCCAGATGGACCGACGCAGTCTGCCCGATCCGCAGGCTCAACAGGTCCTCCTGATTGACGGAGACCTGAACGTCCATTCGCGAAGGGTCCACCACCTGCATAAATGCCACGCCGGAGCGAACCTGATCGCCCTCCTGCACCTCGCCCATGGTTCCCTGTTTGTATATCGTGTTCAGTACCACAACCCCGTCCAGCGGCGAATGCACCTCGAGTAGCGCGGCATTGGCCTCGGCGTGCGCCATGGTCTCGCGATTGCGGTCCAGTTGGATCTGCAGGATGCGAATCGACGCCTGCGCGGCTTTGCGTTTCAGCTCGTAGGTCTGCTGTAGCTGGGCCAGTGTCGCCTTGGCCTCGTCCAGGTTCTCCTGGGCTTTTTCGGTGTCGATCCGCGACAGAATCTCTACCTTCTGGATCTCCAACTCAGCCTTCCCCAGATTGTCTTCCGCCGCCTTCATCTCGGTCTGGTCTTTGGCTCGCGCGGCATCCTCATTCTGCTCCGCCGCGGACACCTTGCTGATCAGATCGTTGTTCGTCGCCTGCCGGTCGAGAAAGTCGCGCAACTGGGCCTGGCGGTCGTACTCCACCAGAAGGTCTCCGCGTTTCACCACGGTCCCGGCCGGTGTCAACTTGACGATTGTCAGCGTTCCCGACCTTTCCCCTGCGAGCATCGGAGTCTGGATGGCGCGCTTTTCCACCGCTTCCGTCATCCCCTTCAGGCGCAACGAATGATTGCTGTCACTCGAAGTGCTTGCAGAGGACAGCCCGCTGCGGCGAGCAGCGCGGTGCCTGCTCAACAGTAGAAAAACCGGACAGGCCGCTGTCGCGATGCATAGAAGGATGACTCCAAGACGCCACCCCCTGGCCCGAAAAATCATCCGGCCATCAAATAATTGCGTGGCCTTCGGAGCTGAAGAATCGGTCCCTTTAGCGCCGAATCTCTCTTGTGGTACGGGCAACGTCGCTTCCTTCCACAAAACCTGTCTTGGCAGTTACGTCCCTTAGACGAAAGGGAAGGCTGAATGATAGGGCCGCCGCGAACAATCTCCGACATTCGACCACCCGTGCCCGTAGTTTCCCGTGATTGCAATACTAACTGGAATCTCCATTTCCGGCACTGATTCGCACGAATTGTACCGCTCTTCAGCAGTATGGCAGGGCAACGCTGGCATTGGGCCGAGAAACTGAGCAATTCCGCGCTGCCCTGGACTCGACCGCGGAATCGAGAGCATTCCTCTTCTAATTCTCCGACACGCCTTGCTCCTCAACTGACTCCGCTCGAAAAACGGTGTTTTTGGAATGTTCGGCCTCCCCGGCACATTATGCTGACCCACATCATCTCTCGCGATTGCCTTGTCCCCTGCCCCGCCCCTTGGAGTAGTGGACCTATTCCCAGACGAGCGCACATTTCGTCATGGTGGTTTTGACTCAGGCCGTTAGAATGATCCGTACATGACACCCTCGATCGATACAACCGCTCTCACCCGCCGGTTTGGGGATTTTACCGCCGTCGATAACGTGAACCTCACCGTTGAAGCCGGGCAGTTCTTCGGCTTTCTCGGCCCCAACGGCGCGGGCAAGTCAACGACTATCAAGATGCTGACTGGCCTGCTTGCACCCACATCCGGCACCATCCGAATTCTTGGCCAGGACCTGACGCGGAACTCCGCGGAGCTGAAGCAGCAGATCGGTGTCGTTCCCGAAGGCATGGCATTGTTCGGACGCCTGACCGCGAGCGAATACCTCCGTTTTGTGGGGCGCATGTACGGCCTCGACAAGGCGACCACACTGCAGCGCAGCGAGGAGTTGCTTGGGTTTATGAACCTTGCCGACGAGCAGAAGAAGCTGGTCACCGACTTCTCCCACGGCATGCAAAAGAAGCTGGCCCTGGCTGCCGCGGTCATCCACAACCCTAAGATCCTCTTCCTGGACGAGCCGTTCGAGGGCGTCGATGCCATCGCCTCCGGCACGCTGAAGTCGATGTTGCAGCGGATGATCGCTCGCGGCGCGACCATCTTTCTTACCTCACATGTGCTGGAGATTGTCGAGCGCCTGTGCACGCACATTGGCATCATCCACCGCGGCCAGCTTGTAGCGCAGGGTTCGATTGAACAGTTGCGCGCAGGCGTCGCGAGCTCCGGAAGCGCGCCCCTGACCCTGGAGCAGATCTTCCTCGAAATCGTTGGCACGGACCGCTCGGGTAATCTCTCCGCTACACCGCCGGAACAGGAGCTCTCGTGGCTCAGCTAGACGATCGCTCCGCGTCCGCGCCGCCGTCCCGGCCTGCGCCGGCTGCTCGCGACATTCCCGCGGCAACGCAGCTTCTTGCCATTGCGTGGCTGCGCTGGCGGATGTTTGCCAATGGATTTCGGCGCCAGACCAGCCAGGGCAAGATCGCTGGACTGGTTGTCTCCATCATCCTGCGGATAATCCTCTGGCCCATCTTCGCTCTATGGATCATAGGCCCCATGGTAGGATCCGGTTTCCTCGCCTGGATGGCAGTCAGCAGCCACCATCCGCAGAGGCTCAGTGTATTGTTCGGGGGCATCGCCCTCATATGGCAGCTCATCGCTATCAGTGGAACCGGCATCGCCGCCACCGCCGCCAGCTTCGACGCCTCCTCGCTGCTGCGCTTTCCGCTGCGCTTCGGCCGGTATCTCGTCCTGCGCGTGCTGCTCGGACTGCTGACAGCCAGCACCATCGTCGGCTGCTTTGCACTGTTTGCCGCGGCCATCGGCATCACCGTCGCGGATCCGTCGCTTGCCCCCGCAGCATTTGTCGTCCTCGCAATCTACACCGCGATGAACATCTTCCTCTCGCGCATGATTGCCGTATGGATGGAACGCTGGCTGGCGACGCGACGCGCCCGCGAGATCTTCACCGCATTGATGGCGCTCTTCTTCGTCAGCTTCCAGCTCCTCAACTTCCACCACCCCACGCTGCATAACGGACGCGTCCCCAGCACCAGTTGGCTCACCACCTTTATGCATGGAACCAACCATTTTCTGTTGTGGCTGCCGCCCGGCTTCGCGACCAACTCCATCTTCCTGGCGGAGCATCCACTCGCGCGGTTCGCGCAGTTCTCCGCGCTGCTGGCCTGGACGGGACTGTTCCTGGCTGCCTTCGCCATCCGCCTGCACAAGCAGTTCCTCGGTGAATACCTGAGCGAAGGCGTGGCCCGCAGCACCCCCGCGGCTGTCGTCCCCAGTTCGAGAAGCCTCCTGCAATCGCTCGCCCCCACTGTACCGCCGGAAAATTCCGCGCGCGCGCTCTTCTCGCCCACCGTCACTGCATGTTTGCGCAAGGAGTGGGTCTACCTCCGCGGCAATAGCAACCAGCTTATCCAGATGATCACGCCGCTGGTCTTCGTCTTCATCTTCGCCAGGGGAATGCTCGCTCGCCATCCTTCCTACCTGCTCTCCGGATCGCTCGGCTACGCTCTGATCGGACTGCTCGGCACGCTCTACAACGTCTTCGGCGCGGACGCCGCGGGGGTACAACTCTATCTGCTCGCGCCGGTCCGCCTGCGCGACGTCATCCTCGCCAAGAACATCGCGAGCCTTGCGCTGCTGCTGGTCGAAACCGTGCTCGCGTGGACCATCGTCATGGTGCTCGCTACCGTACCAATTGCACTCTCGTCTCAGTTCTCCGCTGCCTTCTGGATCATCTTCATCGTTTTCGTCAACCTAACCCTCGGCACGCTGCGTTCCATCCAGGCACCGCGCAAATTCGTCCCCGGCCAGACGAGCCAGATGCGGGCTCCCGGGGCGAGCAAGACCAACGGTCTGTTGGTGTTTGCCATCCTCCTGGGAAGCATTCTCCTCCAGGTCCCGGCTACGCTTCTCAGCGACTACCTGGGCAAACCATGGCTGGGTGTCTGGGTCTTCGCTCCCCTCGCTGCCGCCGCAGTCGGGGCATACGCGCTGCTGCTCGAAAACGCTGACCGGCTCATTCTCACCCATCGCGATCTGTTCGCTGAAGAACTGTGCAGCAGCTGAGTGTGAACCAGGATGAGGGCTGCAATCCCATTTCGAGGCAGTGTTCAAACTCAATCCCCGCGCCCGGCTCCATATAGACTTCCGGCAGATGTTCGACAAGGAGGAAAAGAACTTCGATGCGCTGATCGTTGCCACACCGGACCACTGGCACTCTCACCTGGTACTGGCGGGCCTGGCAATGAACAAGCACATCTATTGCGCCAAGCCAATTACGCGCACGGTCGCAGAGGCGAGAAGGATCAAGGCGGCGTGTCTTGCCTCCGAGGTCACCTCCAAGGCGAGCATCCAGGATTCAAGCGAGGTTGTACCACAATATCTATCATTACGGATATTGGCGGCCTTGGTGGAATTTCGGCACGGGCAACCTGGGTGACGTGGCCTGTCATTCCCTGCATATCTTCCACGACGAACTCGACATGGGGGCACCCGATTGGGTGGCTGCCGATGCCTCTCAATCATTTTCGCTGCACTAACTTGAACTGGTGGATCTCCTGCTATTCCGGCAACGCCAGTTGACCCTCAACTCGGAAGTGTCCACTGACTCGGGGCGCTAGAGTATCAGGCTGGCCTCCGCCGACACTGATGGTGTATTCGCCGGGAGCGACGATCGGATTTCCTTCTTCGGTCACCATGCCCAGATCGCGGTCCTTCAACTCGAAGTGGACTGACCGGCTCTCGCCGGCTTCGAGATGAATGCGCTGGAAGCCGCGGAGGGCGACGGCTGGCGCACCTTTCACATCGGGGAAGTTCAGGTACAGTTGCACAACCTCGTCTCCTGCCCTGCTGCCTGTGTTCGTCACGGTTACATCGGCGTCTACAGGACTTCCGGCATCCACGGGTTGCTGCGGCATCTTGAGGTCACTGTATTTGAACGTCGTGTAGCTGAGTCCGTATCCGAACGGGTAGAGCGGCTTTCCTTTGAAGTACCGGTAGGTCCGGCCTGCCATCGTATAGTCCTCGAAGTTGGGCAACTGAGAGAGGTCCTTGTAGAAGGTCAACGGCAGCCGGCCGGCAGGATTGTTCTTGCCGCTGAGCGTCTCGGCGATTGCCGCCCCGCCTTCCTCGCCGGAGTACCACGATTCGAGAACGGCATTTGCGTGATCGTTGATCCAATTGACAGCCAGAGCGCTGCCATTCATCAGGACGACCGCGACAGGCTTGCCGGTGGCGACGACTGCTTCCACCAGAGCTTCCTCGGGTGCGGGAAGGTCGATGCTGGTGCGATCTCCGCCGAGAAATCCGGGTTCGCTTACCGGCATCTCTTCGCCTTCCAGCGAACTGGTGATGCCCACGACGGCAATGACGACATCGGCGTTCTTCGCCGCGGTAATTGCCTCAGGTGAAGGCACATTGCTGACCTTTGTCCAGATCAGTTGCACGTGCGGATGCCCATTGTTGCTGCTGTAATTTACGTTGAGCGCGACCTTCTGGCCGTTTTCCAGGTGGACGCGACCAACCCTTGAGTCGATCCCGTTCGATCTGCCTGCCGTCGCCACCTGTTTGCCGTCGACCGACAGTCGCGCAAATCCCTGGGCGCGCAGGCCGATCAGGTAGTCACCGGAATCCGGAGGCGTCAGGAACCCTGACCACTGCACGCCGAAGGACGTTTTACCGGCAGCCTGCGAGGGCAGATTTGTTTCGGTCAGATTGATGTTCGGCTCGTTTCGCGTGGCAAACGGCGGCGTGGCGGCTGCTCCGGGACCGGGCCGGCCTCCGCGAGATTCGCCATATTCCGCCTTTAGGCCGGGCTTTCCATCCGCGTTGGTTAAAACGCTGTCCGGCACTGGATCGCCGTCATTGCGCAGGAACTGGGTTCCCGGAACATACGTGATGGTAGCGTTCGGGAACTCCGCATGAAGGCCATCCATCACCGAGACGATATGCGTCGGCTGTCCGGCGTAGTTTCCGAGCAATGGAATGGTCTGGTCAGCGAGCGGGCCTACGACGGCAATCTTCTTGATCCCAGGCTTGAGGGGAAGTGTTCCGTCGTTCTTGAGAAGCACCATCGACTCATTGGCGAGCTTGCGGGCGTATGCACGGTGCTCTGGGCTGTCCATCTCCTTCTCGTCGATCTTGTTGTACGGAACCATCTCCGGAGGATCGAACAAGCCCAGCTTGATGCGAGCAGTGAAGAGCCGCACCACAGCCGTGTCGACGGCGCTCTCGGGGAGGTACCCCTGCTGAACGGCATCGATAAATGTCTGGAAGTCCTTGTCGTCCCTGGGGGTGTTCGACATGCCGTCGGCGCAGTCGCTATCCATGCCGCGGATCACTGAGATGGCCGCGGATTTCGCCTGCGTAGGCCGGAAGTGGTGCCCGGTAAAGATGTCCTTGACCGCGTCGCAGTCGGAGACGACATATCCCTGGAATCCCCATTTCCCGCGCAGTTGGTCCTGTAGCAAAAATTGATTGGCGCATCCCGGCTCACCGTTGATGGAGTTGTAGGAGCACATGATGGACCCGGCCTTGCCTTCGGTGATGGCGGCGCGGAACGCAGGCTCGTAGGTGTCGAGCTCGTCGTGCTTGGTCACATCCACATCGGCAAAGTGCCGGGTTGGCTCGGGGCCGCTATGCACGGCGAAATGCTTTGGCGTGGCGATCGCGCGGGTATACCTGGGGTCGTCACCCTGTATTCCGGTGACAAAGGCGACTCCCATGCGGCCGGTGAGATAGGGGTCCTCGCCATAGGTCTCCTGGCCACGGCCCCAGCGCGGATCGCGGAAGATATTCAGATTGGGGGACCAGAAATCGAGACCGTCGGCGGCGTTGCCTCCCTGGCGGTCAGCTACGATATGCCTAACCCGCGCCTCCACGCCAATGTCGGCGCCCATAGCGTGAACCCCCGGAGCGTCAAAGGTCGCGGCGAGACCGATCGGCTCAGGAAACTCCGTGGTGCCGTTGCTAACGACGCCATGCAGCGCCTCGCTCCAGAAGTTGTAGGCCGGAACCTTGAGACGCGGAATCGGACGGGCCTGATTGACCAACTGCGAGGCCTTCTCTGCAAGCGTCATGCGATGCACCAGGTCGATTGCGCGTTCCTGGGCAGGCAGGTTCGGGTTCATATAAGGCAGATTCGCTGCCTCCTGGGCATTTGCATGTGGCAGGGCAAAGCCAAAAATGAACACCCCCGTCAAGATAGCAATGCCAGTCAACACGCGTGTTGCGCTCTTCTTCATAATTCCTCTCCACTTCGGGCGTCGGCCAACCAGGGATCCTTCGTGCTAAGTATATGTTTTCGAGCGCAGAATCAAGCGTTCATCGACTGCGCCAATCCGATGTCTCCGCACTGGAGTAGTCGATGCCGATATGGCGAGTGAACTGGGGCAGCCTCGTAACCTCCCGAGGGCCAACTGGCTGGGCACTTCAGTATCTCCTGCGCCAGCGGTGAACGACAATTCCATTAACGTCATTGTTCGATAGAAGCCGTGTCGGTGATGGTTGGACTAGAGACTTTACATCCCTAGCCTCGAATGGACTGCCGGGTGAACCTATACCAGAAAGAGACAAATCAGTTTCCTGACGAAATCGAACCGAACACCGAGCCGGGTTCTGATCCTGTCTTGAGGTAGACTGTCACAGGCCGGTGTGACCTTCACACTTGATCTGACTCCGTCGCGGTGGTGAACTCCATGATTCATCCTATGGGAGTGCATGAAGCGGGAGAGCGGTTTGGATTGGCGTCGGCCAAAGTGCTTGAATAGCTGGCCCATGCGTCGCCGATAGGGGGATCATCCATCGATGGCCGATATCGAAACGAAGTCTCTTTCAGAAAACGCCTACCAGCCACTGAAACCCGGAGAATCCTACCAGCCCATCGTGCCCGCAAAGGCGAAGGTGCCGGAGCTTACGTCGCGCTCGATCCTTTGGGGTGTTGTGTTTTGTGCGATTTTCACGGTTGCTTCGGCATACTCGGGACTGAAGGTTGGCCAGGTGATGGAGGCCGCAATCCCCATCTCCATCCTTACCATCGGCCTGGCACGCATTTACAGGCGCCGGTCGAGCCTGCTTGAAAATGTCATCATCACGGGGATTGGCGGCGCAGCCGGCGGCGTGGTTGCCGGCGCCATTTTCACGCTCCCGGCGCTGTACATTCTTCACCTCGATCCTCATCCGGTGCAGACCATCTTCATCTGCTTGGCGGGCGGCTGTCTCGGTGTTCTCTTCCTGATTCCCCTGCGGCGGTACTTCGTCCGTGAGATGCACGGCCTGCTGCCTTATCCTGAGGCGACGGCCATCACCGAAGTACTCGTTACCGGAGAGAAAGGCGGTTCGCAGGCCAAGCTGCTGCTGCAGGCAACCGCTATCGCGGGCGTTTACGACCTTTTCGTAACCACATTTCAAGTGTGGAAAGAGTACGTTGATTTTCAGTTCGTTCCAGTAATGCATTCTCTTGCCGAACGGGCCCGGATGGTATTCAGGTTCGACGCCATAGGCTTCATCCTGGGTCTTGGCTATGTTATGGGCCTGCGCAGTTCAATGATCCTCTGCGCAGGCGGCGTTCTTTCCAATTTCGTTCTGGTCCCGTTGATATGGTTCATCGGCAACCATATTGACGCCTCCGTATACCCCGCAGTGATTCCCGTTTCGAAGATGAGCGCGGTACAGATCTACAGCAACTATGTGCGCTTTATCGGCGTGGGGGCCATTGCCACGGCCGGCATTATCGGTATCGTCAAATCGCTGCGGACGGTTGCCGGATCGTTTGCCATCGCGTTGCGCACCTTTCGCCATGGCGAGGCCGTGCAAACGGAGCGTACCGACCGCGATCTGCCGATCGTTTTTGTCCTACTCGGCGTGGTGCTGGGTGCGATCGGCGTGGCGGCCTTCTTTGGAGGTTTCCGCGTCTCCTGGACGGTAGTCGCGGTGGGCCTTGGGTTGACACTGCTCTTTTCGTTCTTCTTCACTTCGGTGGCGGCCAACGCCATTGCAACCACGGCCCGCAATCCGGTTTCGGGGATGACGATGCTGACCATCATCATCTCCTCGGCCGTGTTATTGCGCTTCGGCCTCTCTGGAACCACCGGGATGTTCTTCGTGATGGCCATCGCGGGCATGGTGTGCACAGCCCTTTCGATCTCTGGACAAACCATCACCGACCTGAAGACCGGCTATTGGCTCGGTTCCACTCCAGCGGCGCAGGAGAAGGTGAAGTTTCTGGGCGTCCTCGCTGCGGCGGCCGCCGCCGGGCTGACCATCGTCCTGCTGGCCCATACGTTTCAGTTCGGAGAAGCGATGGCAGGAGACCCGCGGCCGGTTCTGGCATCGCCGCAGGCTTCCATCATGAAGGCCCTGGTCGAGGGATTCATGAGCCACCAGCCGGTCGCCTATCTCTTATTCGGTGTGGGAGCGATGGTTACGCTGGTACTTGAGATGCTCGGCCAGCCTTCTCTCATCTTCGCTCTGGGGATGTATCTGCCGCTGGAACTGAACACTCCCGCCTTGGTGGGCGGGTTCTTATCGCATCTTCTGAATAAGCGTTCGGAAAGAGCCGGAGGCGCGCACGGCAAGGGGATTCGTGAGCGCGGTGTAATCATTGCTTCGGGACTGATGGCAGGCGGCGCACTCGGAGGCGTGTTGGGCGCGGCCTTGCGGCTCATCCCAGGGTATCGCGAGAACCTGATCAGGACCCCATTCTATTCGTACGATCCCGTCTCTCAATCCGTTTCCGCGCTGCTTTTTGTTGGCCTCTGTCTGTATCTCTGGTTCGGTTCTTTGAGGAAGGAAAGGGTGATCTGATGGACCAAGTGGGAAGGTTCGTTGCCAACGCCGTACTCGCCATCGACACACTTTGGGGCGGTGACGTTCTGTGCCCCTCGGGCACGGGGCGATTCATTGCCGATTCCTGGTTTTCCGATGAGCCGATGCCATCTGCTTACACGCATCCGGCAGCGGCGCGTTTGCGGCAATCCGGCGGCGTCTCGGGCAAGAGCGTCGATCGGGACGCAGTGGAGCAGTATCTACGCCAAGTAGACCTTCCCCAGGCCATCGCTGGAATCCGTCAGGAGGCAGGCTCGATCGGGGGGCTGCGCCAATCCTACCTTACCGGGATGGCGGTTTCTCTGGAGACCATGTGGGACCTGGCCATGGAGCTTCTCGGCAAGGGTGACCCGGTGCCCTACGCTCGTTCGGTTGAAGCAGCGACGGCCAAGCTGCCTGAGCCCTCAAGGCCGGAGAGAAAGCGTGAGCGCGTTGCTGAATTGCTGGGCCGCGCCGGATACTCCTCGTCGAGTGCGGACGGGCTACTGGAGGCAGTCGATGCCTGGCGCCGGGAACGTGTGGTCCCGATGGCATCGGTACGCGCACTGGGCGCCGCCGTGATCGCCCATTTTGATAACCTCAGCGCAAAACACCTGCTGTCGTACCTTCCCCAGGAGTTTATGCGAGTGCCTCGGGCGAACATCGACTTCCTGCCCATCAAGGACGCCTGGTTTTCCGGTTCGATGAACTACTTCGGCCGGGCGCGCAACGCCGACGGCACTCCGCAATACGAAGCGGCCTACGAGATCAATGCTTCGTTGCAGATCTCATATCCGGAGTTTGAGCAACTCGTAAGTCACGAGGTTGTACCGGGACACGTCACTACCTTTGCCTACCTGCAGGACTTGTATGTCCGCGGAAAAGTGGGCTTCGAGGCCACGGTCCTCACCATGAACACGCGTGCCGCCACGCTGTTTGAGGGAATCGCCAACAATGCGATTCTGATCGCACATGGCGTCACCGAAGTCGACCAGTTGGCCGACGACGACTTGCAGATCGGCGTGCTGCTGGCCCTGTTGCAGGATGATGCAAAGAACCAGTCGTCGTATCTGACCTGGGGCGAAGGAAGGCAACAGTCCGAAGTGCGGGCCACGCTGCGGCGCGATTTCCTGGTCACGGAAGAACGCGCCGATAAACTGTCCGGCGCCTGGGGACGTCATCCCCTGATGGGCCGAATGTATCTTCCGTCATATCGTTCTGGCACGGAAAAGGTCGCTGAGCTCCGGCGAATATACTCGCCGGGCAAAGTGCTTCCGGCAATCTACGGATGCAACGGTTTAGTCGACATTCAGACGATCGATCAGATGCTGAAAGGCGAGAAGCCATCTGGCCATATCGCATAAGCTGGACCACGCTCCCTCAATGTAGCGGTTTCGATAGAGTTCGATGGTTTGTTGGTACGAATCCATGAAAGGTCCCTCGGGCGGGGTCAAACGGCTGGTCCCAGGTTCCGGGCGGATTACGGACAAGCCTGAAGCTGCCGTTCGAGCATCCAATCGCCCGGTCACTGCGCTATCAGGGAACAGCAATTCCCTGATAGGGGATTCGGATCGACTTCTTGATACCCTCCTTGCCAAGTCAACGGAGATCACCGATATGTCGCTGTTCCCCTATTGCGTACCATCGGATTTCGCAGATGTTCGACCGTGTGATTATTTCGCATCAGGGATCGTGCTAAGCTGTGTGAACTTTGCCATCTTGTATTTCGGCGAAGTGAAAGTTCGAAACAAAACGGAGAATCAAACATGTCACCCAAATATCGGTTAGCATCTTTTGCGGTTCCGGCTCTGTGCGCCGCGTTCATGACGGCGAATCTGCAAGCGGCAGCGGTTGAAAACAAGCCGCCGGTCAGGGTCAGCATCAAGGACATTCCCCACCTGGAGAAGCGCGACGGGATGACCAAGCTGATTGTGGATGGACGCCCCTTCATCTGCCTTGCGGGCGAACTGTCCAATACCGCCTCGTCCGACCGCGAAGCCACCAAGGCCACCATCGCGCGCCTGGCGCAGGCCAATTTCAATACCGTCCTTACGGTCGTTTCCTGGGACCTGGTTGAACCCGAAGAAGGCAAGTTCGACTTCTCGATGATCGACTATCAGATTGAAGCCGCCCGCGCCAACAATGTGCGACTCGTCCTGCTCTGGATGGCCAGTTGGAAGAACGGCTTGTCGCACTTCCCGCCTCTATGGGTCAAGGCCAACCAGGACCGCTTCCCGCGCGTGGTCAACGCCCAGGGCAAGACTCTTGAGATACTCTCCACGCTGAGTGAAAACAGCCGCAACGCCGACGCCACAGCATTCGCCGCCGTCATGCGACACATCCGCGAGGTGGACAAGACACATACGGTCATTGCCTTTCAGGTCGAAAATGAAGTCGGCACCATGGGCACCACCCGGGACTTCGGCCCCGCCGCCAATGCCGCCTTTGCCGGCCCGGTCCCGAAGGAGCTGACCGACTATCTTCAGAAGAACAAGGACCACCTGCTGCCGGAACTGAAGAAGATTTGGGACGCCGCAGGCGACAGGACCAGCGGCACCTGGGAGCAGGTCTTCGGCAAGAACGTTCAGCGTCCGGCGGATGATCCACCGGTGCCCAATAGCCCCAATCGTTCTAAGCGTCCGGCCGGTGCCGAGCTTTTCAACCACACGGATGAGATCTTCATGGCGTGGAACTACTCCCGCTACATCGGATACGTGGCGGCGCAGGGCAAGAAGGAATATCCGATCCCGATGTATGTCAACACCTGGCTCGTGCAGCCCGCAGACATCGGCGCGGGCGACTATCCCAGCGGCGGGCCCGAGCCGCTGGTTCATGACATCTGGCGGGCGGGCGGGCCGGCAATCGACATCCTGTCGCCGGACATCTACCTGCCGGATTACGCCGGAATCATCCAGACCTACTCGCGCAATGGCAACCCCGCCTGGAATCCCGAAACCGGACTGAACGCCAACAACGCGTGGATAGGCTTTACGCAGCTCAAACTCCTGTGCTTCTCCCCCTTCGGCGTCGACGGTAGCCGGAGCGTGGCCTCGGAAGACCCGTTCGTGCGGTCGTATGAATTCATCAACTCCATCTCGGGCGCGATTGCCGAGGCGCAAGGCAAGCCAGATGCAATCAAACTGATCGAGCTGGAACCGGGGCAGAATCCCGGGAAGGTCGCGGTGGGCCAATATGTCTTTGACTTCACCCCCGTGTCAGGGACTCGCGGCGGCGCAGCTGGTGAAGCTGCCCCGGCTACGCCTCAGGGTGCAGGACGCGGCAGCAGTGTTGTTGCAACTGCCCAGGCTGCGCCTCAGGCAGTAGGACGCGGCGGCAGTGTTGGGCTATCCTTCCTCGACAAACCTTTCGTGCTCATCATCAACACCGCACCAAATGAGTATTACTTCGCGGCCAACGCCCCGTTCCCGTTCGTTGTTTTGCCAAACAACATCCCCAACGCCAGGGTCGCTGCGCCCGCCATAATGGAGCGCGGCGCATTCAAGAACGGCATCTGGGTCATGCAACGCCGCGTCAACGGCGACGATATCATGGGCCGCGGTTACGACGTCTCCGCCGAAGCCAACAACAACCTGCCCGGCTCCCAGATACCACTCGGCGCCCAAGGCAGAGGCGGCCGTGGCACAGGAGCGGGGAATAACACGTCCCAGCCGCCGACCGTGATGCGCGTTACGTTCTATCAATATCGCTAAGTCGAAGAGGAGAACCATTCATATACTGAGATACCTGATACTTCATCGCTACACCGAAGACCTATCAGAAAGGTATGCACCATCAAAAGATATATAGCTTTGCGGTACCACTAAAACGAATAGTCCATTTGCGGGTTCGATGGAATTCCATCAGACTCATTGCTGGTGCGATGAATCGATAAGTGCTGCGTGGTTAAAGATCGAGGGCCCGAGCCACATGGTGATGGCTTAGGCCCTGATCCATTTCCAGTACCGATCTCAATCCTTCTTACCTCAATGGTATATATTGGGGCCGCCGCCGCCGTTGCCCCAGTAGTAGTTGTAGCTGGAGTTGTCCGGCCAGTTATTGTTGTCGTATTGGGGATTGGAGTTGTAGTTGCCGTTGCCATCGCAGTGCGCATCGTTCCTGTCCCTGGGGTTGTAGACGACCAGGACACCGTTCACGAAGTTGAGTGTGTAGTTGCCGTTCTTCGCGGCAAGGCTGCCTGGAGCGATGGTGATGGCGTAGATGCCCGCCGGGCTGCTGGTAACAGCCGTCGTGGAGCAGCAGGCCGGTGTGCCCGTGGTTGCGCTGGTCTGGCTGTCCCCGTTGACGAAGCCGTTGATGGTGTAGCCGAAGGCCGGATTCGGCTGGTTGATCTGGCGGCTATAGGAGTTGGCGACCACGTTCAACCTGGCCGGGGTTACGGTCAGCGTGCCGTTGACGAAGACCAGGGTGTAATTGCTGGCGTAGTTCCGCTGCAATGACAGGCTGCCTTGAGTGATTGTGATCGGGTAGGACCCAACATTGCTCTTCGCGGTAGCCGTCGTGGTCTCCGTGGGAGAGCCGTTGAGCACCTGGTACTGGCTCTGGTTATAGGCGAAGCCAGTGACGGTGTAGGTCAGGTGGCGATTTACTTGGCCACAGTTATCCGAATCGATCGCGCCGTAGACATCGCTCTGGCTGGTCGCGGTCACCGTCAACACAGCCGGGGTGATGACGAGCGGCGCGGAGACGTAGCTGATGGTGTAGTTGCTGCTGTAGGCCGACTTCAGCTTGAGGCTTCCGGCTGCCATGGTGATGGTGTAGCTGCCCACCGGCCCGCCTTCGGGCGTGTTGCTGGTCTCCGACGGCGTACCCGTAAGGTCGGTTGCAGCAGTCTGGCCAAGCGCGAAGCCGGTGATGGCGTAGGTCATCGGGTGGGTGACGTCGTCTTCGTCGTTGTCGCCGTCACCGCCGCCGTAGGCAAAGGTCAGCCTGTTGGCGGCAACGGTGAGCACAGCGGGCGTGACGGTCAGCGTACCGGGTTTGTAGCTGATGATGTAGTTCGCATCCACCGCGCCTGAGCAACCGGTCGGGTAGCTTCCTACATTGCTCGCGCTGGTCGCCGTGGTCGTGCAGGTCGGCTGCGTGCTCAGGCTGGATGCGCTGTCGCCGGAGATGAACCCGCTGTAGCTGGGCACAATCGCTGGCAACGTGCTGCCGTAGATTGTCGTCGGACTGCCGGAGGTGATGGTGAGAGCAATCGGCGCGACCGTGATGCTCACGGTTGCCGTCGCCGTCGTGTAGTCCGTCCCATCGGTCGGCGTGAACGTCACTGACAACAGATGCGATCCAGCCGTCAACACACTCCCCGCCGCTGGGTTATAGGAGAAGGTGCCTGCCACGGAGGCCGTCGCATTGAGCTGTGTCGCACTCAGATGCGTTCCATAGGAGATCGCGACAGGGGTCGGCCAGGAGATCGTCGGCGTTGCCTGGTTGACCGTTAGCGCCACTGTCGAGGTTGCCGAGGTGTAATCGGTCCCATCCGTTGGGGTGAACGTCACTGACAGTGTGTGCGATCCAGCCGTCAGTACGCCCGAGGCAGGGCTATAGCTGAACGTTCCAGCCACAGAGGCTGTCGCATCCAGTTGCGTACCGCTCAGCCCCGCGCCATAAGTGATCGCAGCCGGAGTCGGCCAGGTGATCGTCGGCGTCGCCTGGTTGACCGTCAGCGCAACCGTCGAGGTTGCCGAGGTGTAATCCGTCCCATCCGTTGGGGTGAACGTCACTGACAGTGTGTGCGATCCAGCCGTCAGTACGCCCGAGGCAGGGCTATAGCTGAACGTTCCAGCCACAGAGGCTGTCGCATCCAGTTGCGTACCGCTCAGCCCCGCGCCATAAGTGATCGCAGCCGGAGTCGGCCAGGTGATCGTCGGCGTTGCCTGGTTCACGAACAACGTGACCGAGGCACTGCCGTTGGTGTAGTCAGTGGCATCGGTAGGCGTAAACGTCACGTTCAACGTTTGCGTTCCAGCGCCGAGTACCGTCCCTGCCGCGGGACTATAGCTGAAGCTGCCCGCGATGGTTGAGCTTGCATTGAGTTGGGCCACGCTGAGCGCAGTTCCGTATGTGATTGCCGCAGGCGCGTTCCAGGTGATCGTCGAGCTGGTTGCAGCCTGGGTGATTGTCCCCGGGCCGGTTGCTACGGCCGGGAGGATGTAATTCGATAGCAGCCCGGAGACCGCGCTGAAGTTCGCCGCCGACAGGGTCGCGGTAACTCCTTCCGGTCCTGCGGTCGCCGATGCATAGACGCCCGAGGGCTGCGTTACGGTGATGGCATCGGAACCCACCAGCGGCGAGAGTTGGTAGTTCGCCGAAGTGAGCGTTGCGCCAGTGGTCCCGTCGTATGTCTTGGTCGGGGTGCCGACGATGGCTGCGGTCAGCGTCAATTGCGCAACCGTGAAGCTCGCGTTCTGCGACCCGCCAATGTAGTTGCCGGCCGCAATCTGCGCAGCCTGCACTGTGACCGGACCCGCGCCGGTGATGCTCAGCGTCGATCCCGATACAGTTGCCGGACCGCTTACCAGCGAGTAGGTAATGGGCGCGCCGGAGTTCGACGTCGCCGACAGCGTAACCACTGCGTCGCCGTAGGTGTGGTTCGCCACGGCAAACGTAATGGTCGGCGCAATCGGCGCCACCGTCAGCGTCGCCAGACCGGAGGCAGTGGCGAAGTCGGTGTCAGCCGCAAGCGTCGCGGTAATCGTGTGCGCCGTCGCCGACAGCGTCCCGGTCGGGTAGCTGGCCGTGCAGGTCAGCGGCGAAGACGGACCCGCGCAGGTTGCCGGTACAGCACTGTTGCCATCTATGGTGAAGCTCACCGTGCCGCTTGGCGCAGTCGCTCCGAGATACGCGACGGAAGCCGACAGCGTCGTCGGGGTCGTCGTGTAGCTGATCGTCGCCGGAGCAACCGTCACGATTGCGGTCTGCTGCGTGCCCGTGCCGCTCAGCGGCTCCGTCTGCACGGCGCCCACGACATTCAGGTTGTTGTCCGCGATCGTCACAGCGTCCGTCAGCGGGCTGCCGGGGACCGTCGGCGCAAAGTTCACACCGATGGTGCATGCGCCGTTGATCGCCAGGGTTGTGCTGGAGCTGCACGTCGAGGAGCCGCTCAGCGAGAAGTTCGCCGATGCCGTCGCCAGGCCGCTCAGAATCAGCGAAGCGTTGCCATCGTTGGTCAGCGTCACCGTCTGCGGGCTGTCGCTGCTGGTGGAGCCTTCGCTGGTGGTGGCGAAGCTCAGCGGCGCGGGCGTGGCCCTGGTCAGCTGCTGGATGGAGTTGGTGCCGCGGTCGGCCACAAGAACATTGCCGCTGGGATCGAGCGCGACAAAGGCCGGTTGCACAAAGGAACCAAGAGTGGTCGGCGTATATGTGCCAGCCGCAAATTCTTCCACTTCCGCGCTGCCGATCGCGGCGACGTAGATGTTTCCGGCGGCATCCAGCGTGATTCCAGCCGGTATACTCAGCCCGGTGGCAATGGGGGTCTGGGTTGCTCCGTCAGGCGTGACCACAACTACTTGCCCGCCATCCCGGTCCGTGATGTAGACATTCCCCGCGGCGTCAACCGCAACGCTCTGCGGATGGGCGAGGCCGGTTCCGTAGGTCGTCGAGGGCGCGAAGCTGCCTGCCAGCAATTTCACGACGTTCTGGTTCCCAGAGACAACTACATACAGGTTTCCCTGAGCATCGAATGCCAGTCCTTCCGGGCTCGGCTCAGTCGCAATCAGAATGGGAGTTCCGCTCCCGCCCAGAAGTTCATTGACCGTCCCGGCGTTGTAGTCCGTATAGAAGACATTGCCCGCGCCGTCGATCGCCACACCATCACCGAGCGAAAGGCCCCCGATGAGCTGGGTTGGTATTCCACTACCGACGGCGACCTTGTACACGCCATTGTTGTTGGTATTGAAGGTCGTGTAGTAAACATTGCCGGAGGCATCCGTAGTAATCCCATTCAGAGCGCCGGAGGTGTTCTGGAAGGCGCTCTGTCCGCCGTTGCTGAACAATGCCAGCGGCCCTGTGCCGCTGCCGATCAGGTAGAGGCTGGCCTGCAGGTTGGAGCTGTTGTCAACGATCGTGATGGCGCCAAACCGCGTGCCCGGCGCTATCGGCGTAAAGGTGTAGTTCACCGTGCAGGTCTGGCCGGCCGAGTAGGACGATCCTACGGCACAGGTGCCCCCACCGGCTGTATTGAAGTCAAGACCAGGCGCTCCCTGGGTGAGAACGTTGATCGATCCCAGCGTGAAGCTGGAGTTGAAGAGCAGGGTTGCCGTCTGTGTTCCGCTGGCCGTTCCTACAGGTTCCGTTGGCGCCGTGTAAACGATGGGCAGAACAGTCACCGACTGCGTCACCTCTGCCGCTGCGGTGTAATTTGTGTTGCCCAACTGGTCCGCCGCGATCACCACGGGGCCCGTGCCGGTAATCGTCAACTGGTTGCCGTTGATGGAAGCCGGTCCGGAGAGAACGCTGAACACTACGGGATTACCCGATGCCCCCCCGGTTGCGCTCAGCGTGATCGGAGCTACTCCGTACAGCACCACGGATGGCGCCGTAAATGTAATTGCCTGCGGCGCCTGATTGACCAGTACGCTCTGCGTCACTTCCGACGCTGCCGTGTAATTCGTGTTGCCCAGCTGGTCCGCCGCGATCACCACGGTGCCCGTGCCGGTAATCGTCAGCTGGTTGCCGTTGATCGAAGCCGGTCCGGAGAGAACGCTGAAGACCACGGCATTGCCCGATGCACCGCCGGTTGCGCTCAGCGCGATCGGCGCTACTCCATACAGCACCACGGAGGGTGGCGGCGTAAACGTAATTGCCTGCGTCGCCTGGTTCACCGTCAGCGTCACAGACGAGGTTGCCGAGGTGTAGTCCGTCCCATCGGTCGGCGTAAAAGTCACCGACAGCAGATGCGATCCGGCAGTCAACACGCCGCCAGCCGGGCTATAGCTGAATGTTCCAGCCACAGTCGAGCTTGCATCCAACTGCGTCCCGCTCAGCGCCGTTCCGTAGGTGATCGCAGACGGTGTGGCCCATGTAATCGCCGGCGTCGCCTGGTTCACCGTCAGCGTCACAGACGAGGTTGCCGAGGTGTAATCGGTCCCATCCGTCGGGGTGAAAGTCACCGACAACAGATGCGAACCAACCGTCAAGACGCCCGAGGCTGGGCTATAGCTGAACGTTCCAGCCACAGTCGAGCTAGCATTCAACTGCGTCCCGCTCAGCGCCACGCCGTACGTGATCGCAGCCGGTGTCGGCCATGTGATTGCCGGTGTCGCCTGAGTTGCAGTACCTGAAAGTGGGATGTTCTGCGAGGTGCCGGCAATACCCAGCGTGTTATCGACAATGATGGCAGTACCGGTCAGCGAACCAACCGCGGTTGGGGCGAATTGAGCGCCGACAAAGCAGCTTGCGCCTGAGGCAAGAGAACCGGCCGCGCAGGTGTTGCCCGATCCGCCCACATTGAAGTTCGCGGTAGCGCTGTAACTCGTGATGGCCAGCGCCGCATTGCCGTCATTTTCGAATTCGACCGTCTGCAGCGAATTGCTGCTGGCGCCGTATTTTGTATTGGGGAAGGTGAGGCCCGGCGCGGTGGTGCGGGCGTATTCGGCAATAGTGGAGTCGCTGGTAAGGGTAAAGAGATCGCCTTTGCCGTCGATGGCGATGCCGCGCTGGCCCGCGGCAGGCAGTGTGGTGAGGGCGTGTGTGCCAGCCGCGTAGCGCAGTATGTTGCTTCCGTTGATGTTGGTGACGTAAATGTTCCCTGCTGGGTCCACTGCCACGCCGTGCGGTTGGTAGAGCGCGCCGCCGCTAACCAGCGTGGTCAAACTGTTGCTTCCGAAGGGCAGTTCGTAAAGTACAGCGTTACTGAAGTCGGGCGCATAGATGTTGCCAGCCGCATCCGCCGCCATGGCCACAAAGCGATGGCCCAGCCCACCGGGAAGCAGTTGCGTCAAGGCATGGCTGACCGCATCCACCTTGTAGATCGCGCCTCCCTGCGACGTATAGCAACTGAAGTACAGGTTGCCTGCGCCATCCACCACAAGGTTGTCGTCGCTGCCGCAGGTGCCGGTGACCACGGTGATCGCGGGCAGCTTGCCCCCGACCAGCTCGTAGATGGCTTGCGCCCCCGTGGCGCCCACATACAGGTTGCCTGCGCCATCCACGGCGGTACCGCCCGAACCGGTGCCGGCGATGGTCGTCAGCGTGGTGACGTTGTTGGTGCCCGCCGCAATCTCGTCCACCTTGGCATTGCCGGTCTCAAGCACGTACAGGTTGCCGTAGCCGTCCGCGCTCAGCCCGCGCGCGCCGCTCAGGCCCGTGACGCTCAGGGTCTGCGAGGTGGTGGTAAACAGGCCGAGTGGAGCAATGCCCGTGCCGCCGAGATACGATGTGCCCAGCACCGCGCCGCCACTGGTCTCTAGCACCACTGCGCCTTCACGCGCGCCGGGGTACAGAGGCGTAAAGCTGTACAGCACGGTGCAGGCCTGGCCTGCGGTGTAAGCCGTACCCGTGGCGCAGGTGCCGCCGCTGACGAAGTTGAAGTCGAGGTTCGGCGCGCCCTTGGTGACCACATTGATCGCACCCAGCGTACCGGCGGTGGTGAAGTTCACGGTCGCGGTCTGGGTTGCAGAGGCGCTGCCTACGGGTTCGTCTGGCGCCGCATAGGAACTGGCCGCCGCGTTCACCACGACACTGACCGACACCGTCTCTGCTGCTGCGTAGTCAAAGGTCTCCGCTGAGTTCGCCGCAATCGTCACCGTCCCCGTATTGGTATAGGTGATCGTCGACCCGTTGATGGTTGCCGCGCCGGATGTGATGCTGTAGGTGACAGGGTCGCCATTGCTGGCGGTCGCGCCCAGGGTTGCCGTGCTATCGACCGTCACCGGCGTCGTTGGCTGCGGGAACGTGATCGTCTTGATCAGCAGCGGCAAAGAGGTGCCGCTCAAGCCAACGGACTGCGTGCTATTCGCGACATTCAGCGTATTGTCCGTCGTAATGGCCGATCCGCCGATGGTGTCAACCACCTGGGGCGTAAAGCTGATCAAGTCCGTGCAGGACGCGCCCGCACCCAGCGTCCCGGCGCTCGATAGCGTCGAAAGCAGCGGGCAGGTCGAACTGTTACTGATCGAGAAGCCTGAGGAGACGCTCGGATTCGTGCCTACGCCCGGCACTTCAAAGGTCAGCGCGGCGTTGCCGATGTTGGCGATCGTCTCCGTCTTCGGGCTGTCCGCGCTCGGGCTGTAGACGTACGTGTTGGCGAATGCGAAGGGCGCCGCCGCCGTCACCGTCACCTTGCGGATACGTTCGTTGCCGGAGTCGGTGAGGTAAATGTCGCCAGTATTGTCCAGCGTAAGAGCATGGTCGCCGTTCAACTCCGCGCTGGTGGCCGCGCCATCGTCTCCGCTGAATCCTCCAGTGCCGTTGCCCGCCACTGTGGTGATGACGCCCGTCGCTGCGATCACTTCGCGCACGCGATTGTTGCCCGCGTCCGCAATGTAGAGATCGCCAGCGGCATCCACGGCAACTCCCAGCGGGATGTTCAGCTCTGCGCTGGTGGCCGCGATATTGTCGCCGTTATAGCCGCCGCTGCCGTTGCCCGCAACCGTGGTGATAATCCCTGTATTCGACACCTTGCGGATGCGTTCATTGCCGTAGTCCGCGATGTACAGATTGTCCGTCGCATCCACTGCGATGCCGCGCGGATTGCTTATCTCCGCGCTGGTGGCCGCGCCGTTGTCGCCGCTATAGCCCCCCGTACCCGTGCCCGCAACCGTGGTGATAATGCCCGTTGCCGCGGACACCTCGCGGATGCGATGGTTCGCGGTGTCCGAGATGAACACATTGCCCAATCCATCCACCGCGATTTCATAGGGGTTGCCCACCTGCGCGGTGGTGGCCGCGATGTTGTCGCCGTTATAGCCCGACGCGCCCGTGCCCGCGATCGTGCTGATCAGGCCTGTCGCCGCCGTCACCTTGCGGATGCGGTTGTTGCCGCCGTCTGCAATATAGATGTTGCCCGCCCCGTCGATGGCAACCGACTCGGGCGCTACCGTAGCGCTGGTGGCCGCGATGTTGTCGCCGTTATAGCCCGCTGCGCCTGTGCCAGCCACCGTACTGATGAGGCCCGTCGCCGCCGTCACTTTGCGCACTTCGTAGTTGTATAAATCCCCAAAGTACAGATTGCCCGCGCCATCCATCGCAGGGCCATTGTCGTCCGCGAAGATCTCCGCGCTGGTGGCCGCGATGCCGTTGCCGTTAAAGCCCGCCACGCCTGTGCCAGCCACGGTGGTGATGACGCCTGGGCTATAGGTCACCTGCGGCCCGCTACCGTTCCCCTGCATCAGAGAGGTTGCGATCACAGCGCCGCTGCTATTGGTCAGCTCCACCGCGCCGTAGCGCTCGCCCGCGTACTGCGGCGTGAACGTGACATTGACCACGCAGGCTGTATTCGCGGCAAGGCTCCCCACGCAGGTGCTGCCCGTACCCAGCTTGAAGTCGAGTCCGGTGACGCCTTTGGTCAGCACCACGGGCGTTCCCAAAGTTCCAGCCGTAAGCACTTCAAACGCAATCGACTGCTGCGTGGAGGTCGTGCCGACTGTCACCGTGCCGAAGTCCTGCAGGGCATTGGTCACCTTCTTGAGGCCGAGGTCCAGATCGGAGACAAAGATGTTTCCGGAGTTGTCCGGCGCAATGCCGCGCAGCGCGTCAAAACCGGTTGCCACCACGGATTGGGTATACCCACCGCTGCCGTTCGGCGTCTCCTGCAGCAGTTCCGTACCGTTTCCGATGTATACGATGCCATTCTTGACTGCGACTCCGGCGGGCGATGAAAGTCCGGTAAACACAGTTCCGGCCGTATAGGTTGTTGTAGTCGCAATCGAGCCCGAGGGGATAAACACACGGACCTGGTTTGCGCTCTCATCGGTCTGGTAGATATATCCGTTGTTATCTACCGCCATGCCTCTTGCCAGGCTGAAGTTGCTCGCGATCACATGCTGCGTATAGGTGCCGCCGGAATAGATGTATTTGTATAGAGAGTTGCCGTAGTTGTTGGTGTAGATGTTCCCGTACGCATCCACTGCCACGCCGGACGTTCCCGAACCGCCGGATATGCCCGTGATGATGGTCGTCGCCGTATAGGTCCCACCGCTGCCCGGAACGATCTTGATAATGGTCCCGCCACCCTGGTTCGCTGCATAGATGTTGCCGGAGGAGTCGATCGCAAGGGCGAAGATGTTGTCGCCGGTCAAACTCACCCCGAGGGCCCCGATATTCACCGTTGTGTACGAGCCGTTGCTGTAGGTGGACTTCCAGATACCGGTGCCGGAGTCGGTCCCACTATAGACATTTCCGGAAGCATCGATTGCTGCGCCTTCAGCCAGATCGGTGTAAATCGATGTCACGCTTGCGCCCGGCTGCGCCGTCTGCGCCTGCGAACTCTGCGCGCCGCTCAGCATTAGCATCCCCAACGCCGCGCCAGCCATCGCCAGCCGCACACACTTCTTCCCCATGTCGCCAAATCCCGCTCTCAAAGAGGTCTGCGCGCATTCGCTTTCGCGCACAGTTTCGCTGCCCAGGCTCTCCGCCGCAGGGCATTCCTGCCTCGGCGAAATGTTCCGGGCCTCAGTTCGGCTGGCGAATCCGGTAAAGCGTGTTTTGCAGAGTTGAGCGAAAAACGAGCGGGCGTGGTCAGCGGGGGAGCAGTCAAACATAATCTGCATTCTCCATTGCGAGGGATGAGTTGCATCCGCCTTCGATCTCTTGGATCGAAGATGGCAGTGCAGCGTTCCTATACTCCGCAATGGCCCGCTGGGAGGGCAGGGTTCCGCTCAAAATTGGAATTTTTTAATCTGAAGCCCCCTTTTGATGCACACAGATTCCATACGATCTATTTTTTTTTGCGGCTTCATGAAAGACATCCATGAGCGGTGCTGCCAGTGCCCTGGATGAGATTCCCTGTGGCAGCCGTAGGAGGACCGTCTGCCGGGCGCTCTATTCCTCTACAGTCGCCAACTCAGGGCGGACGACGCGCAATTTGGAACCCGTACCGCTACCCATCCTTCGCTTGTGGTGCCAGGCAGCCCACCACCCGACTCATCAACTCCGCGATATCCGCATCCGGCGGTCGTTGGCTGGAATCCGAATCGTGTACTACGCTCCACGCTCTTCCAGCGCTTCGTAGGGGTCTGTCCATATGAGAATGATTGCTATTTGTTTCGGAGCAACTTGAAAACAGTTCATATGGGAAATGTATGCCACCGAACCGAACCAACGACTTCTTATAAAAACGGACCTTCAAAAGTCCGATCAGAGAAACGGCCCTTTCTCGGGCGGCATTCCGGCAGCAGCGGAGATTCTCTGGTGGAACAACCTCGCAGAAATTGCCCGGCTGTGCGCTGTTTCTTCGATATAATCTGAAGAAAATAAATAGCTTAAGACTACGTGGCGGAGAGAGGGGGATTCGAACCCCCGGTAGAACTTTTGGTCCTACAACGGTTTAGCAAACCGCCGCCTTCAGCCACTCGGCCATCTCTCCAACCCTCCCCGCAACTCCTCGCAAACAAGTGCCGGGATCTCCCGATTATAAACAGTTTCCCCACTCCCGCGTCATGAAGCAAGCCTCCCGTCCAGTTTTCTTTCCATCGCAATCTCACCTGCGCCATTGACCGGCCTGCGCTTTTCCTCCCGCTTCAGGTAAATTCTCCTCAACAGCAAATCTTCCCCGGAGGCCGGCGCGTGCGCAAACCAAACAGCAAGATGCGTCTGCTCCCGCTCGTCGCAGCCACCTACTTCATGGTAGCCGGTGGCCCCTACGGCCTGGAAGACATCCTCGGAGACGTCGGCTACGGCCGCGCCCTCCTCCTCCTGCTCCTCATCCCGCTGGTCTGGAGCCTGCCCACCGCGCTCATGGTCGGCGAGCTCGCCGCCGCCCTGCCGCAGGAGGGCGGCTACTACTGCTGGGTACGCCGCGCCCTCGGCCCCTTCTGGGGATTTCAGGAGGCATGGCTCTCGCTCACCGCCAGCGTCTTCGACATGGCCATCTACCCTGTCATCTTCGTCCTCTATCTCTCCCGCGTCGCGCCCAGCCTCACCTCTGGGTCCCGCGCCACGCTCTGGGAGCTGGCCGTCGTCCTCGCCTGCGCCGCCTGGAACCTGCGCGGGGCAAAGTCCGTCGGCGAGGGATCCATCGGCTTCTTCACCGTTCTGCTCGCCCCCTTCGTCGTCCTGGTCGCCGCCGGCCTCTGGAAGGGACTCTTCGCTCACGCCACCGGCATCCTTTCTTAACAGACCACCTCCGCAACTCGCTCACCTTGCTCCGCGCGCCCGTCGCCGCGCCCTCCCTCGCCGGTGCCGTCTCCATTGCTTTATGGAACTACATGGGATGGGACAACGCCTCCACCGTCGCCCAGGAGGTGGAATCTCCTCAGCGAAACTACCCGCGCGCCATGCTGATCTCGGCTGCGCTGGTTGCCGCAACATATATTGTCCCGCTCGCCGCCGTCGGCATCAGCGGCGTCCCTGCCAGCCAGTTCACCACCGGCGCTTGGACAGACGCCGCGCGCGCCATCGCCGGCCCCGGTCTCCTCGGAACCGTCCTCGCCCTCGCCGTCGTCTTCGGAGGAATGCTCAGCGGCGCGGGAATGTTCAACGCCCTCATGCTCAGCTATGCGCGCGTGCCCTACGCCCTGGCCCAGGACGGACTGCTCCCGCGCTTCCTCACCTGTACCTCCTCTGCCCGTCCCAACCGCGCCCCGGTCCCATGGGCCTCGGTCCTGCTCTGCGCAGCCGCCTGGGCCTTGGCGCTTGGCCTCTCCTTCGAGCGCCTCATCTCCATCGATCTCGTCCTCTACGGCGCCTCCCTGCTGCTGGAGTTCGTCGCCCTTGTCGCCCTCCGCCTGCGTGAGCCCGCCCTCGCCCGCCCCTTCCGCATCCCCGGCGGGTTGACCGCCGCGGTGCTGGCCGGCGTCGGCCCCGCCCTGCTCATCGCATTTGCTCTCGTTGCGGCCCGCTCCGAGCGCGTCGGCCCGCTCCCGGCCCTCGCCTTTGCCGCTCTGGTCGCGGCCCTCGGTCCACTCGCCTTCGGCTTGGCCCGCCGCGCCTCGTCCCCCAAATTTCCGCCCCCAAACCGTCCAGCAAGATAACTCTGGCGCGTTATGCTGTCATGGTGGTACAGTTCCTCTCTCTAAGCAAATCGGTCGCAGGCAGCCGGGTACGGCGTGGATCCTGTCAGGCGTAAAAAAATACTTTCGTGAACGCGAATTTTTAGATATGCTTCTTCTGGTTCCGCATTACAAAGGATTCCCCCAATGAAACTTTGCTTGAAGATTTTCGCCATAGCCACCATCGCCGCCTTCACCTATTCTCTGATCGGTTGCGCGGCCCCCGCCAGTTTCACCTATTCGAACGTAGGCATCGTTTTGACGCAATCGTGCTCCGACTGCGGCACCATTAGTACAAATGGCACTACCGCCGCGTGGGATCCGAATCAGCCCGGCGTGATTCTGCTGCCAAATGGCGGTGAGGGTGAAGTCATCGACCTCACCGCGACTGTCACCAATGCTCCGTCAAACCTCACCTGGCAGGTCTATCCGACGAATAACCTTGGCATCCCCAATCCGCCCGCCTCGGGTTCCAGTACGCCGGTCGGCGAGTCGAGCATCTCTGGCAACACTGGCTATTTAGTCGTAACCAGCGGCAACACCGCCATTTACTCATGCGGCCAAATTCCAATTTATTCCGGCGCGGAGCTGGTGCAAGCGCAGAACATGCAGTACACCATCTCCTATACCACTGAGTCTCTGCCAGGCACCGGAGTTCCGACGCTCATAACCAATACCAAGCAGATGACGGGTATTCCAATGGGCTACACGTTGGTCGGTGTATCCGTGCCCAACAATCCCGACAATCCCTCCTCGGTGACCTCTGCCTACCAGTTGTTTGAGAATTACAACGAAAATAGCACTACGCCCACCCTCTACCTGACACCCCATACCCCCACCACCCCCTCGGGACTCACCACCAGCGTCTTGACCGTTCCCCATGGCACCAGCTATCAGTTCTTCGGCGGTGTGGCCGGAGCACCTCCCTGCATAGCCCCCGGCGGTGGCACCACCTGCATCAATGGCTTACCCGCCGGTTCCACCGACGACACAGCCATCTGGGAGGTTGGGGCAACTACAGCCACAGCCGTCCAAGGCGGTTCCACCGTGTACGGAACTATCAGCTCCACTGGTCTCTACACCGCTCCGGCCTCGGTCCCCGCGTCCCAGCCCGTCGTCGTCATGGCCTCCCACCAGACCCCCAACTCAACCATGTACGCCTACATCACCGTCAATTAGAGAACCTCTTCCGTAGGCTCCAATATCCTCAACCAGAACAAAGGGCCGCCTGCACAGGCGGCCCTTCTGCTTGCGTCCCTCTCCACTTCCCCATCCGTCTCCTCGCATCTGGGGCCGAATCCATCTCGGCGTCGCAGTTCGTCTTCTGTACAACATCAGGAGTGATGCTCAAGCCCCGCCGTAAGTTTATAATCAGACCCATGAAAGCCCATGTCTATGTCACGTTGAAGCGCACCGTCCTCGATGCCCAGGGCCAGACCGTCGCCGGAGCGCTCCGCCGCATGGGTCTGAACGGTGTCGCCGATGTCCGCCAGGGAAAGTACTTCCTCCTCACCCTCGAGGACTCCCTCGCATCCGACCCCGCCGCGGCCCAACTCGAGGTCGAACGCATCGCCCGCGAGGTCCTCACCAACCCCGTCATCGAAGAGTTCTCCCTCCGCATCGAGCCCTGATCCTCAACCCTGCCAAAAGTTGTATCCCCATGTCACCGATAGGGAATATCGGAGTGCCTCCTTCGGGAGCAAAGTACTCCTATGCAGCAAGCGGTCGGCGCAACAAGCCGCCGCATCATTCGCGGAGTTGTGGCCCACTGCCCGCTCCGCGCACAGGAGATTAACGCCGGCCCCCCGGAGGATGCTACGCTCGAAGTGTTGGGAGACCAAACCCTTTGAGTCAATTTCAGAACGATTCTCTGAACCGTACATCCGCCGCCCCAGGGTCCGATTGCGTCGAAGCTGCGCCGTTGGCCGGAACCACTCGACTCGATGGTCAAAATCGAGCGGTGGCCCCACACGCTGACCCCATTGCAACCAATCGGGCAGCGAACCCGGCGGCCCAGACCGCGGCCCCCCCCGCGGTTCTCCAACCTGAAACGGCTGCCGCCTCCGGTGGCAGCCGTTTCCTTCGCGCCTGCCTCCGGCTTCCCACCGACCGCACCCCCGTCTGGTTCCTCCGCCAGGCTGGCCGCTACATGCAGGAGTACCGCGCCGTCCGCAAGCACCACTCCCTGCTCGAAATCTGCCGCACTCCAGACCTCGCCGCCGAGGTCACCATCACCGCCGCCGAGCGCCTCGGCGTCGACGCCGCCATCATCTTCGCCGACCTCCTGCTTCCCTTCACTCCCATGGGCCTCGACTTCGAGTTCGTCGCCGACGAGGGCCCACGCATCCTCGCACCCATCCGCACCGCCGACCAGGCCCGCGCCCTCCGCACCGACCGGACTGAAGAATTGTTGTACGTCGCCCGCGCCATCGAGAAGGTCGCCGCCCACTTCAGTTCGCCGCGTGCCGACGGAGACCAGCTCGGCATCATCGGCTTCTGCGGCGCGCCCTTCACCCTCGCCAGCTACATGATCGAGGGCGGCAGCTCCCGCAACTACATCGAAACCAAGCGCCTCATGTACGCCTCACAACCCACGTCACTACCACCGTCATCCCGACCGGAGCCGGAAACTCTCCAACCTCCGTCATCCCGACCGGAGCGAAGCGCAGTGGAGGGACCCCCGCATTTCGCACTTAGCCCACAAATCCCGAATCCGCCGCCTGGCCCATCCTCATGTCGAAGCTCGTCACCGTCCTCGCCGACTACGCCGCCCAGCAGGTCGCCGCCGGCGCCGATGTCATCCAGGTCTTCGACTCCTGGGCCGGCGCGCTCTCCCCCACCGATTACCGCCAATACGTGCTCGCCCCAACCACCGACCTCATCACCCGCATCCGCGCCCTCGGCGTCCCCGTCATCTACTTCGGCGTGGACACCGCCTCGCTCCTCCCCGCCATGCGAGAGGCCGGCGCCGACGTCCTCGGCCTCGACTGGCGCACCCCGCTCGACCAGGCCTGGAGCGCCCTCGGCCACGCCGTCGCCGTGCAGGGCAACCTCGACCCCATCGCTCTCTTCGCCCCGCCCGATGTCCTCCACGCCCGCGTCGCCGAGGTCCTCGCCGCCGCCGCCGGCCGTCCCGGCCACATCTTCAACCTCGGCCACGGCATCGTCCCCTCGACCCCCGTCGAAGCCGTCCTCGCCGTCGTGAACCAGATCAAATCCACCCGCCAGATCAAAGCCACCACCTGACCACCTTTCTCTTTAGGTGCTGCTCAATGCGCATGAACCAGGCCCAACCCAACTCGACCGCCGTCCTCCTGCTCGCCCATGGCACCCCCAACACGCTCGGCGAGATGGCCGAGTACCTCGCCAAAGTCACCGGCGGCCGCGCCCTCCCGCCCTCGGTTGTCGCCGAACTCCAGCACCGTTACGCCCAAATTGGTCTTCGCGACATCCCCACCCTCGATCCCCCACCCCTCACCCGCTGGACCTTCGCCCAGGCCCGCCTGCTCGAATCCGCCCTCGCCGCCGCAGGCCATCCTCTCCCGGTCTACGCAGCCATGCGCAACTGGCACCCATTCATCGCGGATGTAGTCCGCCAGATGCGCGCCGACGGCATCACCCGCATCCTCGCCCTCTGCCTCGCTCCGCAAAACTCCAGCACCAGCACCGGCCTCTACCGCCGCGCCCTCACCGCCGCGCTCGATGCCGAAGCCACGCAGAGTCCCTCCGCCGCGAAACCCTCCCTTACATTCATCGAGTCCTGGTCCGAAGAACCCTCCCTCATAGAGGCCTTCGCCCAGCGCCTCATCGACACATATCCCCACGCCTGCGCCGAAGCGGGTGCCCCACATCTCGCTTCTGAGATGTGGGATGTCGAATCACAGAATCGCGGTGAAGCCGCCCTCCCCATCCTCTTCACCGCCCACTCCGTCCCCTGCCGCACCATCCAGTCCAGCGAGCCCAGTCCCACCCCCGACCCGTACCCCGTCGAAGCCAAGCGCACCGCCGCGCTCGTCTTCGCCTCCGCCGCCCACCGCCTCCCCAACCTGAAAAAATGGTTCTTCGCCTTCCAGAGCCAGGGCGTCGCCGGTGGCCCCTGGATCGGCCCCACCGTGGAAGATACCCTCGCCGCCATCGCCGCCGAAGGACACTCCGCAGTCGTCCTCCAGCCCATCGGCTTTCTCTCGGATCACGTCGAGATCCTCTATGACATCGACATCGCCTTCGCCCAGCGCGCCCGCACCCTCGGCCTCCGCCTCTACCGCACCGCCAGCCTCAACGACTCCCCGCTGTTGACCGAAGCTCTCCTCCACGTCGTGCAAACCCACTTGCACGATGCCTCGCAACCAACAACTGACAACCTGTAACCTGCAACTTCCTACCGCACCACCAGCAGAACCACTCCATGCTTTGGAATCGTCACCTTGTACGCGTCGGTGATTTCCCCAAATCTTTCCCCGCCCACACATCGCGCGCCGTCACCGCCCCAGCGAATCCCATCTCCTTCAGGTGCAGCGTGTCCTTCCGCATCTCGCTCGGCGATTCGCCAAAGTTGAAGATCGCCACAGCCTTCGCACCATTCTT
>CAWHDN010000005.1:0-67771 GCA_963828115.1 uncultured Acidobacteriaceae bacterium | reverse complement strand
ACAGGTTTTGGACATCGTGAAGATGAAATCCAAAGACATGAATTCTTCCTCGGAAGAGGCGGCGTTCCGCGTGATTTCAGGAACGGCACGCAGCATGGGAATTGAAGTCGTCGGTTAAATTAAACAGCAACCGCGGGAGAATCTTTTGATTCGCTTGCACCGCAAAAACATAAATGCCCAGTAAAAGATACAAGAAGGCTTTGGAAGTCGTGGACGGCAAGAAGGCTTATCCGTTGAAGGAAGCCGTCGGCGTCCTCGCGAAGTTCCCGAAGGCAAAATTTAACGAAACGATCGACCTCGCGTTCCGCCTCGGCGTGGATCCGAAACAGTCCGACCAGATGGTTCGCGGCACGGTGCCGCTTCCGCACGGCAGCGGCAAGCTCGTGCGCGTTCTGGTTTTCGCCAAAAACGGCGCGGCTGCCGAAGCGGCCAAAGCCGCCGGCGCGGAATACGTCGGCTTTGAGGACATGATTGCCAAATGCCAGGGCGGCTGGTCCGATTTTGATGTCGCGGTAGCCACGCCCGAAGCGATGGTGGAAGTCCGCAAGCTCGGCAAGGTTCTCGGACCGCGCGGCCTGATGCCGAACCCGAAAACCGGCACGGTCACGGAAAACACGGCGAAAGCGGTGAAGGAAGTGAAGGCCGGTCGCGTCGAGTTCAAAGTGGACAAGGCGGCCAACGTCCATGTGATTGTCGGCAAGGCTTCGTTCAAGCCGGAGCAGATCGAGGAAAACGCCCGCGCGGTGATCGAAGCTGTCGCCAAGGCGCGTCCGCACAGCGTCAAGGGCACCTACATCAATTCTTGCACGTTGTCGGCGACGATGAGTCCGCCGGTGCGTGTTGACATCCGTGAATTTTCATCCAACTAATTTGAATCATGCGTGCTGAAAAACAACTTTTGACGAAGGAATACGCCGCCCGGTTGAACGCCTCGCCGTTCTTCATCGTGGTGGGCTATCAAGGACTGAAGGTCTCGCACATGACCGAACTGCGCAAGCGCCTGACGCAGGCTGGCGCGGAAGTGCATGTGGTCAAGAATTCCATTTTCACGATCGCGGCCAAGGAAGCCGGCGTCAGTGAATTGAACGGCGCCCTCACCGGGCAGCTCGCCGTCGTGACCGGGCAGAAGGATATTTCCGCCGCCGCGAAGGCACTGAAAAATTTTGCGGCGGAGTTCGACAAGCTGAAATTGAAATTCGGCTATCTCAACAATCAGCGGCTCGAAGAGTCGGCGATTGTCGCGCTGGCGGATTTGCCGAGCCTGGATGTTTTGCGCGCCAAGATTCTTGGTCTGCTCAACGCGCCGGCGACGAAGCTGGCGATTTTGATCAACACGCCGGCGTCGCAGCTCGCGCAGGTCATCAAGGCGAAGTCCGAGAAGGCCGAAGCCGCTTGAACAATTTCCGGGTTGCTCTGGCCAGCAAACCGGACAAACAAACAACAACAAGACGTAAATCGTCGGTTCACAGGCCGTGAACTCAAAATGCCGTGGCCCCGGCAACGACGAGACGAAAGAAAGAAAAACAGTATGGCTGACATTGCAAACCTCGTGGAAGAATTGAGCAAGTTGACGGTTCTCGAAGCCGCCGACCTCGTGAAACAACTGGAAACCAAGTGGGGCGTTTCCGCCGCCGCGCCCGTCGCGGTTGCGGCTGCTGGTGGCGCTGCCGCCGGTGGCGCTGCGGCTCCGGCCGCCGCCGCGAAGGACACGTTCGACGTGGTCCTCGTGTCGGTGCCGGCGGAAAAGAAGATTGCCGCGATCAAGGCGGTGCGCGAAGTGAAGGCCGGTCTCGGCCTCGCGGAAGCGAAAGCCTTGGTCGAAGGCGCGCCCAAGGTCGTGCTCGAAGGCGCGAACAAGGCGGACACCGACGCGGCCAAGAAGAAGCTGGAAGAAGCCGGCGCGAAGGTCGAAGTCAAGTAGTTCACGTTTTATCGGGCGGCGTTTCCCGCTGGACGGGGACGCCGCCCTTTTCACCCGCCGGTGCGGGCGGATTTGGATTTATTTGCAGTTTATCAAGTTAAAAAGCAAGTCGGTTGCAGGTTTGGCAAGTCGGCCGTTGAACGCGGCGGGCTTGCCTTGTGTCGTTAAATGAAATTTCGGCGCGGCGCTGTTGCCGTGTCAAACCAGAAAGTTAAAAATGCCATCGCGAGCCACAGAACGTATCAACTTCGGCAAAATCAAGGAAATCATTGCGCCGCCGAACATGATCGAATTGCAGACGAATTCCTACCAGGAATTTTTGCAGGCGGAAATTTCCTCCGCCAAGCGCCAGAAGCACGTCGGCCTCGAATCGGTTTTCCGCGAGGTGTTTCCGATTGAGAGCTACGACGGCAAGATCACGCTCGACTACGCCTCCTACGAAATCGGCGAGCCGAAGCTGGACTGGCTGGAATGCCTGCGCGAAGGCCTGACCTACGGCGCGCCGCTCTACGTCACGTTTTTGCTCAAGGAAGAATCCAAGAGCGCCAAGGAAGAAAAAGTTTTCATGGGCGACTCCCGCTGATGACGCCGCAGGGCACGTTTGTCATCAATGGCGCGGAGCGCGTCGTCGTCTCGCAGTTGCACCGTTCGCCGGGCATCGCGTTCGAGGCCACGCAGCATCCGAACGGGAAATTGCTGCACAGCTTCCGGGTGATTCCGGATCGCGGTTCCTGGTATGAAGCGCAGTTCGACACAAGTGATTTGCTTTACGTTTATCTCGACCGCAAAAAACGCCGCCGGAAATTTTTGACGACGACGTTCTTCCGCGCCTTGTCATTCCTCGACCACGAGGAAAAGGAAAAAGGCAGCAAGACCAAGAATGATGGCGGCCTCACGCGCGGCACGGACGAGGAAATTTTGAAGTTGTTCTACACCATCGAGGAACTCACGGTGAAGGAAGCCGAGAAGCTCGAGGATTTGCAGAACCGCGTGCTGGTGCAGGACGCCACGGACGAGGAAAAAGGCCTCGTCGTCGCGCGCGCATTTGAGCCGCTGTCGAAGGCCGTCGTCAAGCAGATTGCCGAACTCGGCATCACCAAGATCAAGGTCGTGGACACTTCGGTGGACGAAGGCAACATGATCAAGTGCCTCAAAAAGATCCGGCCAAGAATGAAGAAGAAGCGCTGAAGGATATTTACCGTCGTTCGCGCCCTGGCGATCCGCCGACGGCGGCGAACGCCCGTGCGTTGCTCAAGCGTCTGTTCTTTGACCCGAAGCGCTATGATTTGGGACGCGTTGGTCGTTACAAGATCAACCAGAAGCTCGGTCTCAAGGACAAGGAAGAATCGCGCATTCTGACCAAGAACGATTTGGTCGCCGCGACGAAGTATCTTTTGAAATTGAAAAAGGGCGAAGGTTCGCTGGATGACATTGATCATCTCGGCAGCCGCCGCATCCGCACGGTGGGCGAATTGCTCGCCAACCAGTGCCGTGTCGGTTTGTCGCGCACGGAACGTCTCGTCAAGGAACGCATGACGTTGTTCGACCAGAGCGTCGAGGCGATGACGCCGCAGAAGCTCATCAACCCGAAGGCGCTCTCGGCGGTCATCCGCGATTTCTTTGGCCGCAGCCAGTTGTCGCAGTTCATGGATCAAATTAATCCGCTCGCCGAACTCACGCACAAACGCCGCTTGTCGGCGCTCGGGCCGGGGGGCTTGAGTCGTGACCGCGCGGGCTTTGAAGTCCGCGACGTGCATCCGTCGCACTACGGTCGCATTTGTCCGATTGAAACGCCTGAAGGCCCGAACATCGGCCTTATCGCGTCGCTCGCGACGTTTGCGCGCATCAACGATTTCGGCTTTCTCGAAACGCCTTATCGTAAAGTCGAGAACGGTCGCGTCACGAATCACATTGATTACCTGACCGCCGACCGTGAAGAACAATTCATCGTCGCGCAGGCGAATTCGTTGATTGACGACAAGGGACATTTCACAACTGACCGCGTGGTTTGCCGTTCCCGGACCGACTTCATTGATGTCGAGCCGGCGCGCGTGGATTACATGGATATTTCACCGAAGCAGTTGGTGTCCATCGCGGCGGCGCTGATTCCGTTCCTCGAACACGATGATGCAAACCGCGCATTGATGGGTTCGAACATGCAACGCCAGGCCGTGCCGCTGCTCGTCACCGAAGTGCCGCTCGTGGCGACCGGTCTCGAAGACCGCGTGGCCCGCGATTCGCGCGCCGTCGCCGTCGCCGACGAAAGCGGCAAAGTCGCTTTCGTCACCGGCAATCAGGTGATCATCACCGAAGATGGCAAGTTGCCGGAAACGAAAAAGAAAATTAAGCACGATCCGGCGAACGGCGTGTGGGTTCACCCCATCCGCAAGTTCATGCGCTCGAACGCGGCGACCTGCATCAACCAGAAAATTCTGGTGGCGAAGGGCGACCATGTCAAAAAAGGCCAGGTCATCGCCGACGGTCCGTGCACGCAGAACGGTGAGCTGGCGCTCGGCCGCAACGTGCTGGTCGCATTCATGCCGTGGAACGGCTACAACTTCGAGGACGCGATTCTCATCAGCGAGAAGATCGTGAAGGACGACATTTTCACCTCGATTCACATTGATGAATTTGAAGTGGCCGCCCGCGACACGAAGCTCGGACCGGAAGAAATCACGCGCGACATCCCGAACCTCGGCGATGAAGCGTTGAAAAATCTCGGCACCGACGGCGTCATTCGCGTTGGCGCGGAAGTGAAGCCCGGCGACATTCTCGTCGGCAAAATCACGCCGAAATCTGAAACCGAACTTGCGCCGGAAGAACGTCTGCTCCGCGCCATCTTCGGCGAAAAGGCTGCCGATGTGAAGGACACTTCGCTCAAGGTTCCGTCGGGAACTTACGGCATCGTCATGGATGTAAAGGTTTCGGCGAAAAAAGACGCCGACCGCGCGAGCCACACCGTTTCCAGCGAGGAACGGCGGCACTCGAAACAGATCGAGGAGGATCACAAGAAAAAGACCGAGGAGCAGCGCGACCAGTTGACGGAAGCGTTGAGCAACATTTTGCTTGGCGAAAAAATTCCGCTCGACGTGGTCAATTCCGAGACCGGCGAGATCATTATTCCGGCAAACCGCAAAATTACGAATACACTTTTGCGCAAGCTGGCGACGGTTTATGACCGCATCGAAATTGATCCGTCGCCGATCCGCAACAAGATCAACGAAATCATCGGCCAGTTCAAAAAGAAGTTCGATGATTTGCAGATGCAATACGACGAGGAAATGGTCCACGCCCGTCAGTCCAAGTTGCTTCATTGCCGGGTGCTATATGTTTGTCACCGATTCGACGAGTTTGCTTCCGGGTTTCGGAAACGGCGTGTCTTATCCCGGCGGCAGCAGTGGCTTGCCTTATGCGACTGGTCTGATCGGAACGGTATCGTTCAGTCCGTCCGTGAACTGGGTGCTCTCAGGAAACTACTCAGTTCCCAGCGGGCTGACTTCGATCGGTGCCGTGGGAACATACATACCCCTTTGCATGAATAAAAACCAAAGCTTTTTATCGGGCTTTGTTCCGCAAGGCACATACCATGATCGCTCTGCGGATATTGGTTCGAACGCCTGTAATCTGAGCTCGACAATTACGTCTTCAGGCAGTTCGGGCAATGAGTTAGTCGAAGTTTTTCCTCTGACCTATACTGCTGTCCCGAGCGGTCCTCTTGCGGTGACTACGGGGCAGGTCATCACCGTCACGGTCACCATCAGCTTCTCTTAACTTCTTCGGCACAACGGTTCGGGCGAAGTGGAAGGGAGAGCGGCGATGAGAGACAGAATCGGGTTTGCGGCAGTTCTGAATGGGGTGCAGGGACAGCGCCGGAGCGTGGGCGAGGCTCGCTGTCGTCGTGCCGGTGCGTCTGTGCGCGCAGGTTGCGCGTTGGCGCTCGGTCTGCTGGCGGTGGGGATGGCTGCGGTCTCTGCCTCGGCGCAGACGCTCACTGTCTCCAACCAGGTCTTTCCGCTGACGCAGGTCGGGCACAGCACGTCGCAGGCCGTCACGTTCACCTACAGCGACGACCTCTGGCTCAACTCGGTCCTGATCGATCCGGCGTATAGCGAGTACGCGCTGACCGGCGTGAGCTGTGGAATCGGAAACTATCTCCCGGCCGGGACACCCTGCACACTCACTATCTCCTTCGCGCCGAAGCTGCCGGGCTGGGCCAGCGCGCCAGCGCCCATCGGACGTTCCGCGCCGGTGCAGATCGGCCTCTTCGACTCCGATAACAGTGCCACGGTGACAGTGAGCTTTGCCGTAACCGGTACCGGGACAGGGCCGGTGGCGGCGATGAGCCCTGGACTGATCTCCGACCTCGTCGGCAGCGACACCGCGGTCGAGGATTATGTCAACACTCCCTACGGTGGCGATGGAGGCCCAGCCAGCGCGGCGATCTTCTATAACCCGGCGGCGATGGCGGTGGACGGTTTGGGCAACATCTATATCGCGGACACCTACAACGACGTGGTCCGGGTGGTCTACAAGGGCGGCACGCAGCTTGCCAGCCTGATCGCGCTGGAAAATTCCGGCACCGTCGCCGTGGTGGGCAATATCTACACGATCGCGGGCGAAGCGCCCACATATAGTCCTACTTACTCGAACAATTTCGGTTTTGACTCGGACGGCCTTCTCGCCACGCAGTCCCGGCTGGCCAACCCGCAAGGCATCGCGGTGGATGCGGCGGGAAATATCTATATCGCGGACGGCAGTCAGGCGGTGCGCATGGTGAACGCCACGACGGGCCTCATGAGCACGGTTGCGGGCATGCCGCTGGGCAACGCCGGCTACTACACCGGCGATGGTGGCCCTGCCACATCGGCGCAGCTCTACAATCCGCATGGCCTTGCGGTAGACGGCTATGGAAACCTCTATATCGCGGACACCCAGAACAACGTTATCCGCGTGGTCTATACAGGTGGAACGCCGCTGGCCAGCCTGATTCATACGGAGTCCGGCGTAACAGCGACGGCAGGTAATATCTACACCATCGCGGGCGGGCAGGGCAGTACATCTTCGAGCAGCGACGGACCGGCGATCTCGACCAGCCTGAACCAGCCGAACGCGGTGACCGTGGACTCGCAGGGCAACGTCTTCATCCTCGACGCTGGAGACTTTGCCATACGTCGGGTCGATGCAGTAAGCGGCACGATGAGCTGGGCCTATTGGGGGCAACAGATCAACGGTATCGCGGTGGATGCCTCCGACAATATCTACTTCGGATTGATAAACACTTGCGCGGTGAACCAGTACAGCTTGCTGATCTCGTTGCCGTACGCGACGACCACGGTCGCCGGGAATGGCAGTTGCGTCGCCTCGGGCGATGCGGGCAACGCGACGACCGCCGGGCTGAGCGGCGTGCAGGCGATGGTCGTCGATGGCACGGGAAGCCTATACATTCTGGAGCCGGATGGCGTTCGGTATGTGAATGCATCGGTCACCAGCCTCGCGTTCCCGAACGCGAACTTCGGGGTCCAGGACCCCCAGCAGACGGTCTCCATCGCGGATGCGGATATTCAGAACTATCCGCTCGGATCGACCGCTCCGAGTACGATGACCCCGCTGACCGAGAACACGGGAACCACCGGGCTGGTGGTGACGGCCCCGTTCCAGGTGGTTGCGCCCACCTCGCTGCCGGCCGGCACGGTGGATTGCGGAACGCTTGCCATGAACCTGACTCCGGGGCAGACCTGTCTCGCCGCGGTCACGGTGCAATCGACTACGGATGGCCCTGTCTCCAGCTCCGCAACGTATCCGGACAACAGCGTCTCGTTTGCCGGCGTGCCGCTTGCCATCAATCTTTCGGCGACCATCTCCGGCACAGCGCCGACGGTTACACTGACCGGCGGGCCGCTCTCCTTTTTGGGTGTTCCCAATACGGGAGCGAGTGCTGCGCAGAATCTGACGCTGACCAACCTGAGTACGACAACTCCGCTGGCCATCACCTCCATCGTCGCCTCGGGGGCCTTTGCCGCGACGAGCAATTGCGGAAGCACGCTGGCGGCTGGGTCCTCCTGCACCATCAGCGTGACCTTCACCACGACAACGACGGGGCTTCAGTCCGGTATGGTGACGGTGCAAGACGACGCGACGACCGGGAGCGGGGTACAGACGGCATCGCTCTCGGGGAACGGGGCCTATCCCACGGCCACGCTGACCGGTGGCCCACTCAGCTTCACGGGGGTGGTTCAGATGGGCTACGGCACCGCGCAGACCCTGACCCTGGCCAATACCAGCAATGTCCCGCTGACGATCATTTCCATCAACCCCAACCAATATACCGTCCCCCCCTTCAAAGAGACCGACAACTGCGGGACACTGCTGGCGGCCAACTCCAGTTGCACGCTTTCCGTCACCTACGCCGCCACCGCAACTGGCCTGCAGACCATGACGCTGACCGTCACCGATGACGCCAGCAGCGGAGGCGGCACGCAGACTGCAACCTTGAATGGCACGGGGACCGCGCCGTTGGTGAACCTTTCGGTCTCCAGCATCCAATTCCCATTGACTGCTCCGGGGACCACCAGCGCCGCCAGCATCGTGACGGTGACCGACACGGGCAATGCTCCGCTGACTTTTTGCAGCGCGGCTGTCGTCGCGCCAAGCACCATACCAGTATGTTTTAACGGCTATACCAGCGCTCCGACAGCAGCCTTCACTTTGTCCGGCAATGAGGCGGATATGTTCAGCGTGGTTGGTACCACCTGCGGCGCGACACTGGCGATCAGCGCCAGTTGCACCGTCTCGGTGGCCTTCTCGCCGAACATGCCGGGATACTTTACCACAACGCTGAGTGTCAACGACAACTCCGGCGGAACAGGCCTCAGAGACTACTACGCCTCGCAGAACGTGGGCCTGGTCGGTTCGAGCTTCATCTCGGCGGGAAGATCTAGCTTCACCATCGGCAACGCGACGTTTCCTGCGACTGCTGTTGGGCAAGGCACCACGCAGACCGTCACCTTGCAGTTGAACAATAGCCTTGCTCTCAAGTCGATCGCCATGCAGACCGGATTTACGGAGTACGCGCTGGGAACCGTCAGCGGATGCACCGTGGATGGCACAACCGTAAATGCCTCTGCAACGATCTGCTCGATACCCGTGACCTTTACTCCCACCGCACCGGGGTTCCGCAACGCGCCACTGGTGGTGACGACCACGGAAGGCGGAGGCACGCCCTACGCCTTTGCCCTGACGGGAACGGGAACAGGCCCGGTGGCGGCGCTGACGCCCGGAATCATCAGCAATTATGTGGGCGGCAGCGGGGGCGTTTGCACGGGAGTCGCCGGAGAAGACGGAACCCCTGCACCCGATGCGTATGTAGGATTTCTGAACGGCATGGCCCTGGATCAGGCGGGTAATCTGTATCTATCCGACAGCATGAACTTCCTCATCTGGCGTGTCGATCCGCAAGGCAACATCCATCTGTTTGCCGGTAACCCTTTCAATTGCGGAGGGTATGACCAGTACCTCAACGGAAACGGGGGGGCTGCGCTGGGTGCGAATGTCGAGGACGGCGGACCGCTGGCCGTGGACAGTGTGGGTGGGCTTTACATCGGCGACAACGCGGCCAACAGCGCGCCCAGCATCCGCTACATCAACCCCGTCACCAAGATCATTACATCGGTTCTCGGCAACCTCAGCAACACCGGCGGCCAGGGCAATGGATGGGAATCCAACACCTACTTCTATCCGGGGAGCATCATTCAGGAGACCCTCACGGTGCCGAACGTACCCGGCCCAGGAACCCACAACGCGAATTTTATCTACTCCGTTACGCAGGGTGGAACGTCCGGCAATACGGGGCCAGCGTTTCCCTCTACCCTTGGCCAGACCGTGGTGGATGGCTCGGTGACTTGGGCGAACGAAGGTACTCCATCGACATTGAACAGCGGCAGTCCATTGACATCGTTCAGCGGCGTAGGTTGCCCCGGACAGACAGACTCGTTTGGCGACGGCTGCACGGGTACAAACGCCACGCTCGACGGCGTCTCCGGCATCGCGCTCGACCAGGCGGGCAACCTCTACTTCGCCGACAGATATGTTTTTGGTCCGATTGTGAACGGAACTGAATCGGCGGTCTACAACGCCGTGGTGCGCCGCATGGATGCGCATACCGGCATCGTCACCATCTACGCGGGCAATGGGACGTATGGTCACAGCGGAGATGGAGGACGTGGCGACCTCGGCCAAGATCATCCCCGGAGATATTGCCTTCGACAGCAACGGCAATCTCTACATCGACGAAGGTCTCCAGGTGCGGATGGTGAATGCCCTGACCGGCATCATCACCACGGTGGCCGGCAGCGGAGTAGCAAGCCGTTACCAACAGGACGTCTGCTACGGCAACGTCGGCGATGGCGGCACGGCATTGTCCGCGGGCTTTGGCGGACTGGGAGGCATTGCTCTGGACGCGGCCAATAATCTGTACCTGGAGGACAACACCGCCTGCGATGTGCGCCGCGTGGACCAGGCGACACAGACGATCACCACGATCGTCGGCCAGAGCAGTGGGTACAACTACAACGTGGGCGACTTCGGCGGATTCGGGGATTTCGGGTACGGCTCGGCAAACCTGGCCTCGCTGGCGCTGCCTGAGCTTGTCCGCGTGGACGGCCTGGGCAATGTCTACATCATGGAGCAGTCGCGCGGGGTGCGCAAGATCGATGTCTCCAAATCCACCCTGGAATTCTCGCCCTGGTACTCTGATGGAACCTTCGTGCAGTTGCCGACGGGCAGCGTGACTGGACCGATGACCGTCACGGTGTTGAACGCCGGCAATGCCGGCCCGCTTACCTTCAACAGCCCCTTCACCAGTCCCATCGCCTACGGCATTTCCACCCCGGACTTCACGCGCGATGTCTCGGCGCCGGACTGCATCCTGCTCAACAGCACCGGGCTTGCGCCCGGCACCGAGTGCCCATACAGCATCGACTTCACGCCCACCGTCGCCGGCAACCCGCTGTTCGACACCGACCAGCTTACGGACAATGGAGCGCTGCCAACCCAGACCATCAACCTGTACGGCGCCTCCAGCGGGACGGCCGCGCCGGTGACGCTGCTGCCCTTCCTGCTCAGCTTTGTCAGCACGGTGAATGTCACAACGTCCGCGCAAAACTTTACGTTGAGCAATAACACGACGAGCAGCCTCCCCATCACCAGCATCCTCCTCACCGGGAGCGGCGCGTCCCTCTTCGCGCAGACCAACAACTGCGGAGCGGCGCTGGCGGCCAACTCCAGTTGCCAGATAGCGGTCACATTTACTCCAGCCGTACTTGGCCAATTCATCGCCACGGTGAATGTATCGGATATGATAAGCGGCACTCCGGCGACGCAGACCGCGGGCATGACCGGGTTGACAGGCACGCCAAACGCGATCCTGACGGAAGATCAACTGAACTTCGGCCAGCAGAACGTCGGAATCACCAGCACCGCCAAAAACCTCACTCTGACCAGCACCGGCAACGTGCCGTTGACGATCTCTTCCATCACCCTGACCGGCACAGACACCGGCCAATTCGCCATCGGCGCCACGACCTGCGGAACGTCGCTGGCGCCGCTGGCGCACTGCACCATCCCGGTCACCTTCACGCCGACATCCGACAGCCCCACGGTCAATTCTGTAACCATACCCTTCTCGGCGTATGTCTCCGTCGCGGACAATGCGCCCAACACGCCGCAGGTATCGCACCTGACGGGCACAGGAGTTGGAGTGGCCCCGACCGTACTGGCGATTGCCGAGACGATCCACGTCACGGATGCGCAGTCGGATACTCCGGCGACCATCTTGAATATCGCCGAGACCATCCATACGTCCGACAGCGTGTCGATCCCTGTGTCGAAGATCGCGCAGACGATCGCCTTCACTGACAGCCTGCCCGCCTCGGCTGTCTATAGCTCGAATCTCACCTACGCGATCAGCGCCACCGGCGGCGGCTCGGGCAACGCTGTCACCTTCGGCGTGACCGGCCCAGCCACGCTTACCGGTAGTACGTTGACGATAACCGGCGTAGGAACTGTGGTGGTAACCGCCAATCAGGCTGGAAACGCCAACTACACGGCTGCGACCGCAGTCACGCAGAGCGTTGTGGTGAATAAGGCGAATACGGCAACGTCGCGGGTCTCTTCGGCGAATCCGGCCATCTTTGGCCAGCCCGTGACCTTCACCGCGACGATCTCACCTGTGGCCCCATCGACCGGGACACCGACGGGCACGGTGCAATTCAGCGTGAACGGCAGCGCGGTGGGCTCACCCGTGACGCTTAGCGGCGGACAGGCGACCTACAGCAGCAGCACTCTCGCTATTGGCTCAGACTCCATCACCGCCGTCTACAGCGGCGACAGCAACTTCATCGGCAGCGCCGCAACTGCACTGAGCCAGGCGGTGAATAAGGCCACACAGACCATCACCTTCACCGCGCCCACGTCTCCGGTGACTTATGGCGTATCGCCCATCACGTTGGTTGCAAGCGGCGGAGCCTCGGGCAATGCGGTGGTCTTCAGTGTTGTCTCCGGACCGGGAACAGTCAGCGGCACCAACGGTAGTACGCTGACGATCACTGGCGTGGGAACAGTAGCGCGGTGGGCTCACCCGTCACGCTTAGCGGCGGACAGGCGACCTACAGTCAGCGGCACCCACGGTAGTACGCTCGACGCCATCACTGCCGTCTATCAGCGGGCAACAGCAACTATACTGCGGCGACGCAGGTGACGCAGAATGTCGTGGTCAACCAAGCGACTCAGACGATCAGCTTCACCGCGCCAACATCGCCGGTAACCTACGGTGTTTCGCCCATCACGCTGGTTGCAAGCGGCGGAGCCTCGGGCAATGCGGTGGTCTTCAGTGTTGTCTCCGGCCCGGGAACAATTAGCGGTAGCACGCTAACCATAACCGGAGTTGGAACTGTAGTAGTGGCTGCCAACCAAGCGGGCAACACCAACTACTCGGCGGCGACGCAGGTGACGCAGAGCATCGTGGTCAACGTGATTGGAGCTGCCACCACGCCAACCTTCTTGCCCGTGGCCGGCACTTACACCACTGCGCTGTCGGTGACGATCAGCGATACGACGACTGGCGTAACCATCTACTACACCACCAACGGCACAACGCCGACGACCAGTTCGACGGTGTATAGCGGCGCGATCCCCGTCACCTCCACAGAGACGCTGGAGGCGATTGCGACGGCCACCGGCTACTCCACCAGCGCCGTGGCATCCGCGGCCTACATCATAGCGAATCCTGCCCCGGCGATCAGCGGTTTGTCTCCTGCGTTTACCAACGCAGGCGGCGCAGTCTTCACGCTCACGGTTAACGGATCGGGATTTATCGCTAGCTCGACGGTTTATTGGGGAGCTTCGGCCCTCACCACCACATATGTGAGCGCGACCCAGCTCACGGCGCAGGTACCAGCGGCTGATATTGCCACTGCGGGGACCATCGCCATTACGGTGCAGAGTCCAGCGCCGGGCGGGGGAACGTCCAACGCATGGCAGTTCGAAGTGGACACTGCCGCGACTGGAACAACCGGGCCAACCATTACCTCAACCACGGAGACAGTGACTGCCGGTTCCACGGCCAGCTATCCGGTTACTGTGCCAACGTCGACGACCAGCGTCTCCGTAACCTGCCTGAACCTTCCTGCGGGAGCGGCGTGCAGCTACTCCTCGACAACCAATGCGGTGACGATCACCACCTCCCCGACAACGCCCAAGGGAACGTATCAGATCATCGTGGTCTTTACGGAAACTGTAACCAGCACGGCCTTTCTGCTGCCAATTCTTCTTCTGCCTCTTGGTTTCATGAGGAGGAAACTGGCGGCGCGGGGCATCTGGCTTACGGCTTGTCTGGGGCTGGTCCTGCTGGCTACGGCGGCCCTCAGTATCGGCTGCGGCGGGGGCTCCGCACCACCCCCATCGACTCAGCAGGCGACGAGTTCGGGCTCCGTCAGCCTCACCATCCAGTAGGAGACTCCTAACACCTCAAGAGTGCTCTGCTCTGTTTCTTAACCCATCCTTATTGATGCCAATGGATGCCAGCTTTACTTTCCTGTTTTCAGTAAGCGATTGATTCTATGGTGCGCCCGGAGAGATTCGAACTCCCGACCCTTTGGTTCGAAGCCAAATGCTCTATCCAACTGAGCTACGGGCGCACGCTGTGGAGAAAATTAGCCGCAAATTGATTTTACAGGGCTGGTCTTCAGGCGTCTCGCCAATCGATCTATCCCAGGGCCGCGCCTGCGGTCTCCTCCGGCTGCATACTCTCGGGAACTGTTTCGACGATGTCGAGCCCGGCGCGGCGCAGCAGTTGGTGGATCACCGCGCCGGTCAGCCGGCTGGCGTCGTACTCCACGCGCACCGTCTTTTCGGCCTCGCGCACCTCCACCAGGCGCACGCCGTATACCTCCCGCACCTTCGAGAGAGCAAGCAGGCTGCGCTCGCTGGGTGCGGCGCCGTAGCAGTACACAACGTCGAGCTGAGTCATGGCTTGATTCTAGCAGCGGCGGCCCGAAGCTCCGGCTCTGGCCGATCAATGCCGGGCAGGAAAACATCCGCCCCTGCGGGTTACAATAAACCCATGAATGAGCTGCAAGAGACGGCGCCATCCGCCGATCAGGCGCCCTCGGATGCCGCGCTGCGTCCCAGGTACACGCGCAACAATCCATACAACTCGACCGTGCTGGCAAATCGCCTCCTCAGCGGCGAGGGCTCCGAGAAGGAGACCCGCCACTTCGCCTTCTCGCTCGGAGAGGGCATGACCTATACGCCCGGTGACGCCGTCGGTGTCGTTCCCGAGAACCGAGCCGAAGCCGTCGACGAGGTCCTCTACACGCTCGGCTTCACCGGCCAGGAGCCCGTGATCGACCACTACAAGAACCAGATCAGCTTCGCCGAGGCCCTGCGCACATGGCTCGCCATCGGCAAGCTGGCGCGCGGCACCGTCAGCCAGTACGCCAAGCTGCCCGCGGCGGCCGGCGTGGGCGGCCGCGGCCCAGAGGCGCTCCAGCGGCTCAGCGGCCCAGAGAACAAGTTGCTCGCCGACGAGTACTGCTGGGGCCGCGAGTTCATCGACCTCATCACAGACTTTCCCGGAGCCATCACGTCCCCCCAGGAGCTCTTCAGCGTCCTGCCCCGCCTCGCGCCGCGCCTCTATTCCATCGCCTCCAGCCAGGCCGTCCATCCCGATACCGTCGAACTTACGGTGCGCGTTGTGCGCTACAGCGCCCATGGCCGCACCCGCCTGGGCGTCGCCAGCGGACAGATGGGTGAGCGAGCGCAGGTCGGCGCCATCCTGCCCATCTTCCTGCACTCCAACCAGAACTTCCGCCTGCCCGAGGACAGCTCGGCCCCGGCCATCATGATCGGCCCGGGCACAGGGATTGCGCCCTTCCGCGCCTTCCTGGAGGAGCGCCGCGCCAAGCAGCACACCGCCAAGAACTGGCTCGTCTTTGGCGACCAGCATCATGCCACCGACTTCTTATACGAGGATCTGTGGAACGAGATGCAGGCCGATGGAACCCTCACCCGCCTGGATACCGCCTTCTCGCGCGACCAGGCAAACAAGATCTACGTGCAGGACCGCATCCGCGAGAACGCCGAGGAACTCTACGCATGGTTGGAGCGCGGAGCCTATTTCTACGTCTGCGGAGATGCCATTCGCATGGCCAAGGACGTCGAGCAGGCCCTGCTCGATGCGATCGCCAAGGCGTCAAACGGCAGCCTCGACCGCGCCGCCGAGTACCTCGCCGCCATGAAGCAGCAGAAGCGCTATCGCCGCGACATCTACTAGGGCCGCCGCGTCATCCAACCCTGGGCGAGGTCGGCGCACACTCCGTCCTCTCCCGTCCTCCGTAAAGATCGCGAAGGATGGAGTACATGCATTCCATCCTTCGTGAAAACTTAGCTAGACGCGGAAGGTGTCCGGCTTCCAGACGACGATGGCTTCCTTGATCTGTTCCCGTGTCATCTTCTCTTTCAGCGTGCGTGCCACCAGCGCTGGCAGTTCGGCGTCGGAGGCGAAGCGCAGACCGATCAGCTGGCCTTCCGTCAGCGCTTGGCTGGCTGCAAAGGCTTCTGCCGACAGCAGCGCCTGCAGCCGCAGCCGTTCTTCCAGCCGGATGATGCGGTCCTGCACCTTCATCGGGTACATGCGGGTCTTCATCGCGACCATGAACAGGACGATCGCCATCACCACCCACCAGCCGAACAGGAAGTGGTGGTTCGACGGCAAGTGCCAGTCGTGCACCAGTTTGTAGGCGGCAAAGACGATGTTGAGCATCAGCATCGGCACCAGGAAAAAGTGCCATGCGGGGTCCCAGCGTACATGGTTCTTGAAACTCTGTGCAGCAGGCATCGGTTGATTCCTTTCTGTCTTCCAGAATTCGCAAATTCGCGGTACATTAGCCGGACGGCGAACGGTAGAATCTCCGGGCATGGTGATGATACACATACAGATTGAGTGTGCGCTGCATATTCTTCTCAGGTAGTCTCGAAGACATGGCGAAAGATGGGAAATTCGACAGCGGCGCGCGGCGGATCGGCGTGCACCTCAGCACCACCGGCGGATGCTGGACGGCGGTCAACCGCGCCGTCGAGATCGGCGCCAATACCTTCCAGATATTCTCCTCCAGCCCGCGCATGTGGCGCGCATCGGCGGTCAAGCCCGCTGACGCGAAGAAGATGCGCGACCTGCGCGCCGAGTTCGACGTCGGCCCCGTTGCCATCCACGCCAGCTATCTTATTAATGTCTGCAGCCAGACCGAAACCGTGCGTGGCAACTCCGTTGCGGCGTTTCGCGGCGAAGTCGAGCGCGCCCTGGCCCTCAATGCTGAGTTCCTCGTCCTGCATCCAGGAAGCTGGAAGGGGCTGACCCGCGAGGAGGGCCTGCGCCTCGCCGCCCAGTCCATCGAGAGCGCCGTCACAGGAATCGACTTTACTGGGAAGGACTTCAATATTCTGATCGAGAACACGGCGGGCGCGGAGTTCTCTCTCGGCGGAAAGCTGGAACAGGTCGCCGAACTGGTCGACCGCCTCCGCCCCTGCGCTCCCGTCGCCGTCTGCCTGGACACATGCCACATCCACGTCGCCGGATACGACATCGTCTCCGACGCGGGCTACGACGACACCATGCAGCAGATCGGCGCAACCCTCGGCTTCGACACCGTGAAGGTCTGGCACTGCAACGACGCAAAGGCCGCTTTCGGCTCCAAACTCGATCGCCACCAGCACATCGGAGAGGGCACCATCGGCGCGGTGCCCTTCCGCCGCCTGCTGCACGACGCGCGCTTCGCCCACTGCGCCTTCATCGCCGAGACCCCCGTCGACGAGCCCGGCGACGAGGCCCGCAACGTCGCCACCCTCAAGGCGCTGGCGGCAGACTGATGGCCCATGCGCTGGCCGAGTAGCACAAAGATCGTATTTCCCTGAACTTGGCGGCGCGCGTATCCTTGCAGCCAGGTTCAGGAGAAAAAAATGTTGCAGCGGAATCTTTCCCAGGTTTGCATGCGCGGTGCTCTGCTTCTGGCAGTCGCCAGCCTGCTCTCGCTCGCCCCACACGCAGCGGCGCAGGGCGCGAGCCCCGTCGCGTCCCAGCCGAGCGACCCATGCACTCCCGGCGTCAGCAGCTACGTCGAAAACACCGTGATCAGCGTCACCGGCCTGCCTTACAGCGCCATGCTGAAGGTCACCTTCGACCAGCAGATGAGCGACGGCAGCATGGTGCATGGAGTCACGCGCACCCTCAGCGCGCGCGATTCCTCCGGCAAAACGCGCATGGAGACCTCCATCGGGTGCTGGCTCGACAAGGACGGCCAGTCCAGGGATCGCCTCAACGTGCGCATCGCCGACCCGCTGGCAGGCACCTTCCTCGAGTGGAGTACCGGCGGCCCGGTGCTCAAGGTCGCCCACCTCATCTCCCAGCCCGAGGCTTTTTTGAAGTTGCAGGCACTTCCCGCGTGGAGCGACTCCGAGAGTGAAGTGCAGACCCCCGGCCAGTCCACCCGGATCGTCCGCACCGAGCTGCTCGGCAGGACCACCATCGACGGCGTCGAGGCCCAGGGACTCCGCACCACCATCACCATTCCCCGCGGCGCGCAGGGCAATAAGCAGCCCATCGTCTCCATCCACGAACAGTGGATGTCCATGGACCTCGGCATCGTCATGCAGGACCTCATCGACGACCCCGTGCGCGGACGCACCGAGATGGAGCTGGAAGACTTCACCCCCAAGCAGCCCGACCGCGCCCTCTTCCTTCCCCCCGCCGGATACAAAATCATCAAATCCCCCGCCACCCCCGCGCAGAAATAAGGAGTCCATCATGTCGCTGAATTTTCACTACGCAGCTCATACCTACGTAGACAACTGGGTTGTCTGCGACAGAAAAGCCAGAAATGTGTTGGGCTTCAGGAGAGGCTACCAACCTGAACCAGAGCAGGCGCGTGAACAGCTTATCGAGGTAGCAAAAATATACGGAACCGCACGAAACTTCAGGTTGGGATTGGAAGGAGATAATGCCAGACTCTCGCCTGTATGGGACGCCCTACAGGAGATCAATGAGCCAGCCTCAGAAGAAGACGCGAAGGATTGCGTCAAGAAGTTGGTCGAAACATTAAAACCGACATACGGCCACGAGTTAACGTCAGCCGCGTCGAAGTTTCTTTGGATGCGATTCGGCAGCCCAATCATAATCTACGATTTGCTGACGTGGAATTGGATACGCAATCAGAGGGAATATTCGAAAATCAAAACATACATCGAATTCTATGACGCGTGGCGTACGAACTTCGACAATCATCAAAAGAAGATCGATGCGGCCTGCGAGGAGTTGTTGAGAGCGCAGGTAAGGAAGTTCTTATGTCCATGCGACGTGACGGACGAAGAGTATGTGCAAGCGGTATCGAGCCGGGAGTTTAAGGAGAGGGTCTTCGATCACGCCATGCTGAATGATAAAAGTTAAAGGCTTAGCTAGATGAAGGTTTAGTGCCGGAGGCCCCATTCATTCCGCGCACTTCGCGGAATGAATGGGAGACCATGCAAATCTGCTGCCTGCCAAGGCAATCGAATGATTTGAAAAGATATTTCCCTGTTTTACGGGCAAACTCAGCCTGTCAAGCCCCTCGACCCTCCAAAATCAACATAACTCCAACTATCTAAACCATATAATTCATTTAAATAGTTGGCATAGTAGTTATGCCCAACCTGCTATCCTTAAACTAGGGTTGGAAGAATACAAAACCCCAGGACGCTCTATTGTGGCCTTTATTTTCTTATATTTAGTATCTAACTCGTTTAGAGGAGGTACTTTGCAGACAAATGTCTGGAACTCTATGGTTTCAGATACTTTACCGGATGGGGGGGAGGGGGGGACCCCTGAATCGATACGGAATAACAACCGCCGGTTGCCGACTTCTTTACAATCATCAATATGGAAGAGTTGGCACAAAGCACGAGTGAGCAGCAGCAGCGCTACAACCCCGCGGAACTTGAACCCAAATGGCAGGCGCGCTGGGACGCCGATCCGTCGCTCTATGCCGCCGAGGGCCATGACTGCGGCAAACCCAAGTTCTATTGCCTGGAGATGCTGCCCTATCCCAGCGGCCAGTTGCACATGGGCCATGTGCGCAACTACGCCATCGGCGACGCGCTCGCCCGCTTCATGTGGATGCGCGGCGCGAACGTGCTCCACCCCATGGGGTGGGACTCCTTTGGGCTTCCCGCCGAGAACGCAGCGCTCAAGAACAACACGCCGCCAGCCGAGTGGACGCTGGCAAACATCGCTGCAATGCGGCGGCAGATGCGGCGCATGGGCCTCAGCTACGACTGGTCCACCGAAGTCACCACCTGCCTGCCCGAGTACTACCGCTGGAACCAGTGGTTTTTTTTGAAGATGTTCAACGCGGGGCTGGCGTATCGCAAGAAGAGCAAGGTCAACTGGTGTCCCCAGTGCCAGACCGTGCTGGCCAACGAGCAGGTGGTCGATGGCCGCTGCTGGCGGCACGACGACACGCTCGTAGAGCAGCGCGACCTGACCCAGTGGTTCCTTCGCATCACAAAATATGCGGACGAGCTGCTCGACGGCCTCGACCGGATGGACGGATGGCCGGAGAAGGTCCGCACCATGCAGCGCAACTGGATCGGACGCAGCGAAGGCGCGCTGGTGGACTTCGTGGTTGCATCAAGCGAGCAGAGTGTGCAGAAGATCACCGTCTTCACCACACGCGTCGATACCATCTTCGGCGCCACCAGCGTGCAGCTTGCGCCGGAGCACGCCGTGGCGAAGAGCTTTGCCGCCGGCAATTCGCGATTGGCCGCGCAGATAGACGAGATGCTCGCCCAGCAGAAGGTCGCGCGCGAGGCCGGCGACCTTGGCGCGATTGAAAAACACGGCGTTGACACCGGAAAATTCGCCGTCAATCCCTTCAATGGCGAACTTGTACCCATCTGGGTTGCAAATTACATCCTCGCCGACTATGGCACCGGCGCCATCATGAGCGTCCCCGCCCACGACGAGCGCGACTTCGAATTCGCCAATAAATACGGCCTTCCCGTGCGTCGCGTAATTGTTCCCAATCAAGGTACAGATGATTCGCAGGCATTGCCCTTTATCTCCGAAGACGATGCCACGCTGGCCGATTCCGGCCAATGGACGGGCGAATCGTGCGCCGAAGCGCAGCAAAAGATGGCGGAATTCGCCAGGACAAATGGATTTGGCACTGCAACGGTTACATATCGCCTGAAGGACTGGGGCGTAAGCCGCCAGCGCTACTGGGGCACGCCGATTCCCATGGTCTATTGCACCAACGGCCACGCGGGCACGCAGCCGGGCGGAGTGGTCCCACTGCCCGAAAGCGCGCTTCCCGTGCTGCTTCCCGCGCAGGTGGAGATCACCCAGCAGGGCGGCTCGCCGCTGGGCCGCATCGCGGAGTTCGTCAACACCACATGCCCGGTCTGCGGTGGCCCGGCCCGCCGCGAGACCGACACTATGGACACCTTCGTCGATTCGAGCTGGTACTTCTATCGCTACACCGACGCGAAGAACTCCGCCGCTCCCTTCGATTCGCAGAAGGCAAACTACTGGTTCCCCATCGACCAGTACATCGGCGGCGTGGAGCACGCCATCCTGCACCTCATCTACTCGCGCTTCTGGACCAAAGTCATGCGCGATCTCGGCCTCATCCAGAACGACGAGCCCGCCGCGCGCCTGTTTACGCAGGGAATGGTGATTAAAGACGGCGCCAAGATGTCGAAATCGAAGGGCAACGTCGTCTCGCCCGACCTGATGATCGAGCGTTACGGAGCGGACGCGACGCGCATGTATGCGCTTTTCGCCGCGCCGCCCGACCGCGACCTGGAGTGGCAGGAGGAAGGCGTCGCCGGCATCAGCCGCTTCCTTGGCCGCGTCTATCGCCTGACCACGAAGTACAGCGAGTCAGCGAGTCAGCGAGTTAGCGAGTCAGCACCGAGTGCGGCGGAGGCCAAGCTCCTGCGCACGCTGCATCAGACCATCGCCAAGATCACCGGCGACTTCAACGGGCGTTGGCACTTCAACACCTGCATCGCCGCCATCATGATTCTGGTCAATGAGATTGCAGCGGCAGAGCCATTGATGGATGAGGGCAAAATCTCCGGCTCCGCGATTACAGAGGTCTTCCGCAATCTCACGCTGCTGCTCGCGCCGTTTGCGCCATTCCTTGCAGCCGAACTTTGGGAGCAACTCGGCGGCCAGGGCGCGGTCTTCCGTACCGCCTGGCCCATCGCCGATTCAGAGCTTGCGCGCGAGGCCGAGATCGAAATCCCAGTCCAGGTCAACGGCAAGCTTGCGAACGTCGTGACCGTGCCCGCGGGCAGCGATGAGACGACCATTCAGGCCGCGGCGCAGGCCGACGCCAAGGTCGCCGCGCGGATGGCGGGCAAGACCGTGGTCAAGGTGATTGTGGTGCCGGGCAAGCTCGTAAATATTGTGGTGAGGTAGATGGCAGCCGACCGCGCCGCGCCGGTGCGTGGGACGCAGTCCTTTGTGCATACGTTCGCGGCGTGCTGGAAGCGGCCTTCGCTGACTGCGCTGGAGGTGCTGTGGCGCTGGGTGTTCGGCGCGCCTGCAATGGCGCTAGTGGCAACCCTGGCGCTCGGCGTGTGGCGCAAAGCGCAGGTCGATACAACGGCGCTCCGGCAGATCTCGCTGCTCGACCCGATGAGCGCCGCCGCCACGTTGACGCAGGTGGGCATGCAGTTGCTGCCGCCGCTCCTGCAAGTGGCCGCGTGGATGGCACCGCTGCTTCTGGTCGCGTGGATCGTCGTCTCCTCGTTTGGCCGCGTCCTGGTGCTGCGCCGCTTCGATGCGCAGCTTCATGCGCGCCCCGTCACGCTGATGGTGCTGCAGGCGGCGCGCATGGCGGCGTTGCTTGGCGGCTTTACGCTGTGGTTTGCGTCGATGCAGGCGGCTGCGGTGGTCGCGTTGAATGGTCCGATCGCCGCGGGCCACGACCCCGACCTGGTGCTCTACTGCGCAATCGTCATCATTGCGACGCTGGGAATGTTTACCCTGTGGGCCATCGTCAGTTGGGTGTTCTCGGTTGCCCCGCTGCTTGCGATGCTCGGCAATCTGGGCGCGCGCGCCAGCCTGGCCGCCGCCTTTCGCCTTGGGCCGCTGCGCTCCCGGCTGATCGAGATCAACCTGGTGATGGGCATCGTCAAGATCGCACTGATCGTATTGGCGATGGTGTTTTCTGCCTGCCCGCTGCCCTTCGAGAGCGTGGCCACAACGCAGTTCATGGCCTGGTGGTATGCCGCGGTCACCGTCCTCTATCTCATCGCGTCGGACCTCTTCCATGTCGTGCGCTTGGTGGCGTACCTCGAACTCTGGAAGTCCCACGACCACGCCGCTCTACAGCCTCATCCCTGATGAGGGATCCCCGTCGGAAATGTTTTTCAACCACCCATCGGCTCTGCTAGCATGGCGGGCGACATGAAAACCTTCGATTCCGCCCGCCGCGATCTTCTGAGACTCAGCAGCATGGGTCTTGCCGCCTCAGCCGTCTCCGTCATCCCCGCGTTTGCTGCGTCCAAAAAGCCAGCCGCTGCACCGGCGCTCTCGCCACTCCTCTTTGACGTGCGCACCTTTGGCGCCACGGGCGACGGCAAGACGGTCGATTCGCCCGCCATCAACAAGGCCATCGAAGCTGCTGCTGCCGCTGGCGGTGGCACCGTCCTCTTTCCCGGCGGGAATTACATCTGCTTCTCCATCCGGCTCAAGAGCCACGTCGATCTGTATCTATCGCAGGGCTGCGCCATCATCGCTGCCGACTCGCCCAAGCCCGGCGAAACCACCGGCTACATGGGCGGGACCTACGACGCCGCCGAGCCCAAGACCGCGTGGGACGCCTATCAGGACTACGGCCACAACCACTGGCACAACTCGCTGCTCTGGGGCGAAGGCATCAGCGACTTCTCCATCACTGGTCCCGGTCTCATCTGGGGCAGAGGGCTGAGCTTCGGAGCTGGCCCTGGACGCGCCCCCGCCGGTGCAGGCGCTTCTGGCCCAGGCTTTGGCCCCGGCAGGCCTGACTCACCCGCGGCATCTGCCGCGCCCGGCGCAGCAGCAGGCGGAGCAGCAGCAGGCACAGCCAGACCCGGTGGAGCTGGCGCAGCAGGTCGTGGCCGCGGCAACTACACCCAGTTCCAGGCCGAACAGTCTGGCGTCGGCAACAAGGCCATCGGCCTGAAGAACTGCCGCAACGTCACGCTGCGCGACTTCTCGATGCTCAAGGGCGGCCACTTCGCGATCCTGGTCACCGGCGTCGACAACCTCACCATCGACAACCTAAAGATCGACACCGACCGCGACGGCATGGACATTGACTGCTGCAAGAACGTCCGCGTCTCCAACTGCACCGTCAACTCCCCATGGGACGACGCCATCGTTCCCAAGTCCAGCTTCGCCCTCGGCTACAACCGCGCCTGCGAGAACATGAACATCACCAACTGCTTCGTCAGCGGCTGCTATCAGCTCGGCACGGTTCTCGACGGCACATGGAAGAAGTTCACGATGGAGGCCGACCGCAAGGTCGGAGGCACCGGGCGCATCAAGTGCGGCACCGAGTCCAACGGCGGATTCAAGAACATCACCGTCTCCAACTGCGTCTTCGAGGGCTGCCAGGGACTCGCTCTCGAAACGGTCGACGGCGCGTTGCTGGAAGACATCGCCGTCACCAACATCACCATGCGCGACATTATCAGCTGCCCTATCTTCCTTCGCCTCGGCGCGCGCCTGCGCGGGCCCAAGGGCACGGGCGACCAGAGCACCGTCGTCGGCACGCTGCGCCGCGTCCTTCTCTCCAACATCACCTGTTACAACTCCGCCGCCCGCTACGGCTCCAACATTACTGGCATTCCCGGCTACGCCGTCGAAGACCTCAAGATCTCAGATGTCTATGTCCAGCACGTCGGAGGAGGCACCGCCGACCAGATGAAGATCGAGGTTCCCGAGGATGAGAACAAGTATCCCGAGCCGGGAATGCTTGGCCCGCTGCCCGCGCATGGCTTCTACTTCCGCCACGTCAACCGCCTGGAGATGAGCCACGTCGAGGTCGCTCCCGCAGCAGCCGACGCCCGCGCCGCCATCTACCTCGACGACGTGCACCGCGCGGACTTCTTCGCCATCACCGCGCCCAGCACGCCGACCGCATTCTCCATCAACAAGTCCACCGACGTACGCGTCCTGATGAGCCGTGCCGCGCCGGATTCCACCACGCCGTAATTCGCCGGGTTTCCGCAGAGCCTGTTAACATAGCCATGTGTGCAAAGCGCGGGCCGCGATGGCCTGCGCTCTAAAAGGCGGACGCGGATTGCTCTATTGGCTGCTCTATCAGAAGCTGTTTCCATACTTCAGGGTCTTCCGGATCTTCCGGTATCTGACCTTTCGCACGGTCTTTGCCAGTCTCACGGCGCTGCTGATCGGTATGTTGATCGGCCCCTATGTGATTGACAAGCTGCGCGAGTTCCAGATCGGTCAGTATGTGCGCGACGACGGCCCGCAGTCCCACCTCAAGAAGGGGGGCACGCCCACCATGGGTGGCGTGCTTATCTGCATCTCGATCCTGGTTCCCACGCTGCTCTGGGCCGATCTCTCCAACCCCTTTGTATGGGTTGTGGTGCTCTCCACGCTTGCGTTCGGCGGTATCGGCTTTGCCGACGACTACATCAAGGTCGTGCGCAAGCAGAGCAAGGGCCTCACCTTCTGGCAGAAGATCGGCCTGCAATTCGCGGCCAGCGCCGCGGTTGCCGCCACACTGGTGCGCCTGGACGTGCGCGGCAGCTACTCGACCAGACTGATGGTGCCCTTCGCCAAGAACTTCCGCCCAGACCTCGTCTGGCAGTGGATGGGTCACGTCCCGCACGCACACTGGATCGCGTATCTCCCCTTCGTCATCTTTGTCATGCTGGTCATCACGCTCACCAGCAACGCGGTCAACCTCACCGACGGCCTCGACGGCCTGGCCATCGGATGCACCATCATCGCCGCAGGCGCGCTCGCCGTGCTCACCTACGTCTCCGGCCACGTCGTCTTCGCGGACTACCTCGAGTTGCAACGCATGCCCCTGGTCAGCGAACTCACCGTCTTCTGCGGGGCCATGGTCGGCGCTTCCATCGGCTTCCTCTGGTACAACGCCCACCCCGCCGAGATCTTCATGGGCGATGTCGGCTCGCTGGCCCTGGGCGGGGCGATTGGGACTGTTGCGGTCATCATCAAGCAGGAGCTTCTGCTGCCCTTCATCGGCGGCGTCTTCATCATGGAGGCCGCCAGCGTCATCCTCCAGGTCGGCAGCTACAAGCTGCGCGGCGGCAAGCGCATCTTCCGAATGGCCCCGCTGCACCACCACTTCGAGCTGCTCGGCTGGAGCGAGTCCAAGGTCATCGTCCGCTTCTGGATCATGGCCCTCGTCTTCGCCCTCTTCGCTTTGACGACGCTAAAGCTGAGGTAAGAATTCAGCGTTGCTGAAGGATCGCGATGACGGCATTGCGAACGGTCGTAAGCGTTTCAGGCTTGAGCGTTCCAATTACAGCAGCGATCAGGGATTCGTGGGCCGTGAACACTTTACCGGGGCGTACATAGCTGACGTGCTGTAGCATTCCGTCCGAGAAGTCCGACGGAGTGAGAGGAAAGCAGCGGTTATCGCCAAAGGGATTGCTGGTGATCTGGCATACGATCCAGTCCTCGCGGCTAGCGCCTGCGAGAAGAACGGCGGGACGGAGCTTGTTACGGCTCAGGTCAGAGAACGGGAATGGAAGTAGCGCTACTTGGCCTGCTGCAAATACGCCCATGCTTCTTCCTCTTCGGGGCGAAGCCAATCGGCAAGCGCCTTTTCCGACATGAGAGCCGGATAGAGATCTTCGCTTTCAGGCCAGGCCAGGACGGCTCTACCCGGTGGCAGCTTCAGGGCCGGGTCGAGTGGGTGAATCGCGCCCGCTTCGTCGATCTCGACTTCAATGGTCCGCGTCATGGTTTACTCCCGCCATTCCTGCTGAGATGATACCAGTAGACTGTTAGTGTTGCGCTGACGACGATGAAGCAATATTTAGAAGGCTCAGGTAAGGTGGTTCGATGGAACTGAAGAATAAACGCGTGTTGGTGGTTGGCCTGGGCAAGTCCGGGAAGTCGGCGGCGCTGTTTCTGCGTGAGCGCGGGGCGCAGGTCACGGTCTCGGACTCGCGCAGCGCGGAGGCTCTGGCCGGCGAGATTCCCGCGCTGCTCGATGCGGGCGTCATGGTGGAAACCGGCGGTCACGGCCTGCTCACCTTCCGCCGCCAGGACCTCATCGTCGTCTCGCCCGGCGTCCCCTTCGACACGCCGGAGCTGAAGCAGGTGCGCGCCTTCGGCCTGCCCATCATCGGCGAGCTGGAGCTGGCCAGCCGCTTCCTGCAGGGCCAGATCGTCGCCATCACCGGCTCCAACGGCAAGACCACCACAACCTCTCTGCTGGGCAAGATCTTCGCCGATGCGGGCGTCCCAACCCTGGTCGGCGGCAACATCGGTACGCCGGTCATCGACCTCATCGCCCAGAGCACGCCGCAGACGACCAGCGTCCTCGAGGTCTCCAGCTTCCAGTTGGAGACGGTCGAGCAATTCCGCCCGCACATAGCCGTGGTGCTGAACATTACGCAAGACCACCTCGACCGCCACGGCACCTTCGAGAACTACGCCGCCATGAAGGCCCGCATCACGGCGCAACAGACCGCCGACGACTTCTTCGTCCTCAACGCCGAAGACAAGCCAACCCAGATGCTTGCCGCGCGGACCAAGGCGCAGGTCTTCTGGTTCAGCGGGCGGCGCGCCGATCAAGCAGGGCGCGTTCGTGCATGGCGAGAGCATCGTCTTCCTTCCGCGCGAGGGTGCGAAGCCGGAGCCTGTGATGCCGTTGGCGGAGATTCCGCTCAAGGGCGCGCACAACGTGGAGAATGTTCTTGCGGCGGTCTGCGCGGCCCGGCTGGGCGGCGTCTCTGCCGAATCGATTCGCTCCTCGGTCGCCGGCTTCAAGGCCGTCGAGCATCGCCTGGAGTTTGTGGCCACAGTGCGCGGCGTCGCGTTCTACAACGACTCCAAGGCGACCAACGTGGACGCGACCAAGAAGGCGCTTGAGGCCTTCGCCAGCGGCGTTCATCTTGATCCTTGGCGGCAAGGACAAGAACTCCGACTACACCGAGCTTGCCGATCTGCTCCGCGCCCGCGTCAAAACTGTTTACACAATTGGTTCGGCGGCGGAGAAGATCGAGCGCCATCTGGCGGGAGTCGTCAAGATAGTCTCAGCGGGCACGCTGGACGCAGCCGTGCGCCAGGCCGCGCAGAGTGCCATGCCCGGCGATGTGGTGCTGCTTGCTCCGGCTTGCGCGAGCTTCGATCAGTTCACCGGGTATGAGCATCGCGGGCGCGTCTTCAAGGAACTGGTGAAGGCACTGGCGGGCGCTTCGGTCTAATCCGGGTGCTTCGGTTTAATCAGAGAGCAGGGAAGCGGGCGGAATGGCAAAGCGCGTAGGCGTCGACAAATGGCTGTTCGGCACTGTGCTGCTGCTGGTGCTCTTCGGGCTGGTGATGGTCTTCTCCGCCTCGGCGGTGATGTCGCAGGCGGAGTCGGGTTCGCCCTATAAGTACGTCGCCAAGCAGGGAATGTACGCCCTCTTCGGGATGGTTGCGCTCTTCGCTCTGATGCGCGTGGACTACCGCCGCTACAACAGCTATCCGTTTGTCGGCTGCGCGGTCGCGCTCACCACCATGCTTCTGGTGGGCGTCTTCGCCATGCCCGCGCTCAACCACACCCACCGCTGGTTCAGGCTTGGCAGCTTCTTCACCTTCCAGCCCTCGGAGCTGGCAAAGCCCGTGCTGGTGCTCTTTCTCGCGTACTTTCTACAGACGCGCATCCACACCATGGACGACTGGAAGGGAACCATCCTGCGCGCGGCCCTGCCTCCGCTGGTCTTCATCGGACTCATCCTGAAGGAGCCGGACCTGGGTACCGCGCTGGTCTGCGCCGCCGTCACCATGGCCATGCTCTATCTCGCCGGAATGCAGGTAAAGTGGATCGGCGTCGGCATGCTGGCCTCATCGCCGGTGATGTACTACATGCTCTGGATGGTGCCCTTCCGCCGCGCGCGCATGGAAATTTTCTTCCATCCCGAACTCGACCCGCTGGGCAAGGGCTTCCACATCACGCAGTCGCTGATTGCGGTGGGGACGGGCGGGGTCACCGGGCTGGGCCTGATGGAGGGCCGGCAGAAGCTCTATTTCCTGCCCGAAGCCTGGACCGACTTCATCTTCGCCAACATCTCCGAGGAACTGGGCCTGCTGGGGGCGCTGGCTCTGGTCGCGCTCTTCTGCTACTTTGGCTATCGCGGACTGCGCGCCGCGTTTCTCTCCACCGATCCCTTCGCGCGCTTTCTGGCCTTTGGGCTCACCAGCGCGGTGTTAATCCAGGCCTTCTTCAACATCAGCGTCGCCATCGCGCTGGTTCCCACCAAGGGGATCACGCTGCCATTCATCTCCTTCGGCGGGACCTCGCTCTTCTTCACTCTGGCCGGAATGGGTGTGCTGTTGAACATTACGCGTGAGATCGATTGATGACAGAGCGAGTCAGCGAGTCGGCGAGTCAGCGAGTCGGCGGTAAGGCACTGCGGATACTGATTGCCGGTGGAGGCACCGGCGGCCATGTGATTCCCGCGCTGGCCATTGCGCGTGAGCTGCGCGACGCGCACAACGCCGAGGTGCGTTTTGTGGGTACGGCGCGCGGGCTGGAGACTCGCCTGGTCCCCGAGGCGGGCTTCCATCTCGATCTGGTGCGCTCCGGCCAGTTGAAGAATGTCAGCCTGGCAACGCGCCTGCGCACCGCGATCGATCTGCCGCTGGGCGTGGTGGAGTGCGTACGCCTGCTGCGCCAGTTTCGCCCGCAGGTCGTTGTCGGCGTGGGTGGATACGCGAGCGGCCCGGGTATGCTCGCTGCAATTCTCTTGCGTCTTCCCACGCTGGCCTTTGAGCCCAACGCCGTTCCAGGGTTGGCGAACCGGCTGGTCGGGCGATGGGTGAGCGCGGCCGCGGTGAACTTCGCGCAGACCGAGCGCTACTTTCGCAATGCCCGCGTCACCGGCATTCCCGTGCGGGCTGATTTTTTTGCAATTGCGCCGAAATCCGCCTCCGCGCCTCCGCGGCTGCTGGTCTTCGGCGGAAGCCAGGGCGCGCGCGTCCTGAATGAAGCAATGCCAAAGATCGCGCAACGGCTGCTCGATCAGTTTGCAAATCTGGAAATTGTGCACCAGGCGGGCGCGCGTGCCGCGCAGTCGACGGCCGAAGCCTACGCGCGCGCCGGTCTGGCAGGCCAGCAGCGCGTCCGCGTGCAGCCGTATCTGGAACAGATGCCGCAAGAGTTCGCCGCCGCCGATCTGCTCCTCTGCCGCAGCGGCGCCAGCACCATGGCGGAGCTTGGCGCGGCCGGCAAGGCCTCGCTGCTTGTTCCCTTTGCCCTTGCCGCGGACGACCACCAACGCCGCAACGCGGAGGTCTTCCTCCAGGCCGGCGCGGCCTGCATGTTGACCGAGGCGGAGCTGGCCGGTCCCGAGCGCCTGCTGAATGAGCTTTCGCGCCTGCTCGCAGATCCGGCTGCGTTGCGCGCAATGGGCGAGCGCGCTCGATCACTGGCCCGGCCAGGCGCAGCGCACGAGATCGCATCGATGGTTGTGGAACTCGCGCGTTAGGGTTCAATTGCAAGTGTCCGATAGCTGCTGTGAGCCTTTGACCTTCAGCAAAAAAATCAAAGGGCTGAGGATTGTTTGCCTCAGCCCTTTGATTAATTCGATTGATTGGTTTATCTGCTTACCGGCGTCCGCCTCCACCGCTGCGTCCGCCTCCGCCGCCACCTGTGCGTGCGCCACCACCGGAGTAGGAGCGAGCGCCTCCGCCGTAGCTACCGCGTGCGCCTCCGCCATAGCTTCCGCCGCCGGAGTAACCGCGTGCAACTGGAGCGCCGGAGTAGCCGCGTGCTCCGCTGCTATTGGTTGTTGCGGCTCCGCGGTTGGCAATGCTGTTGCCGTTGATGCCCGAGCCGCGGTTCTCCGCAACAGGTCTGCCGTTCAATCCTGCAACTGTGCCGTGCGCGAAGCCCGCGCCGCCGGGCCGTCCATCGAATCCCGCCACGGGGTGGTTGTAGACCGTGCCGTCGTGGAAGCCCAGGTGGTTGTACGCGCCGTTATAGAAGAACCGCCCGCCCCTCCAGTATCCGCCCCAGAATCCGGTGCCGAAGTAGCCGAAGCCGTAGTTGATGCCGCCGTAGTAGCCGATATGGCGTCCCCAGTAGCCAGCATTCCAGAAGTAGACACCCCCGCCCCATCCCCAGTAGCCGGGCGTCCACAGCGCGCCCTCGTAGGGTGGCTCGACCCACGCCCCGTCCACCCAGTAGTAGCCGTCGTCGCCGTAGGCCCAGTAGCCGGGCGTCCAGATGTATCCGTAGCCGGGCGCGATGGGCTGCGCGTACATCGGGATCAGCGGAGGCGCGAAGCCGACCGAGACGAACACCCGTGCGTTGGCCTCGGTCGGGGTGAACAGAAGCGCTCCGGCGATCGCAACAGCAAGAATCGTACTCATCAACACCCGCGTGATCTTCATCTTCATCTCCTCGTTCTGCCGGTCCTTCGCTTGCCCGTTGCAGCCTTCAAACGGCGGGTTGCGCGGACTGCACAGCCGCTCGAGTTCATACGGCCCGCTTGCGTCATTCTCGCCGCCGCTGCCTTATGTACTCCTGCTGAATTAGACCCAAGATACGCCATTTGGTTGCGCTCCGCGAGTGCGGTTTCTCCATGGGACGGAAGCGCAAGGCTCCCCCAGCTTGGTAAAGTAAAGGGATGAACGACAATGCGGAGTTAACGGCGTCCGCTCTGCCCGCCGGGTTCCAGTGGGGCGCGGTGCGAGCTGGAATCAAGGCCAGCGGCAATCTGGACCTTGCCATTGCAGTCGTGCGCGATGCCGGCGCGGCGGTTGGCGCGGCCATGTTCACCACCAACCGCGTGGTTGCGGCTCCCGTAACGGTTGGGAGGCGGCATCTCGCGGCCACCGGAGGACGCGTCGCGGCCGTGCTGGTCAACTCCGGCAACGCCAACTGCGCCAACGGCGAGCCGGGCATCGAGGGCTGCGTCACCACCTGCGTGGCCGCCGCCGAGAGCTTCGGCTGCATCTTCGACGAGGTCTTTCCCTCGTCCACCGGAATCATCGGCGTCCCCTTCCCGGCCGAGAAAGTCGTCGACGCAATACCCGGGTTGAAGGCCTCGCTGGGCAGCACCGGGCAGCACGCAGAGGCCTTTGTGCGCGCCATCATGACCACCGACACGAAGCAGAAGACGGCATACGCGGTCGTTGAGAGTGACGGCAAGCAGGTGCGCATCTGGGGAGCAGCCAAGGGCGCGGGAATGATCCATCCCCAACTGGGAGCGCCCGCCGGCCCGCCGCACGCCACCATGCTGGTCTATCTCTTCACCGATGTCGCGGCCTGCGCGGAGCACTTGCAGGCAGCGCTGGCCGCTGCGGTCGGACCCAGTTTCAACTCCATCTCCATCGACGGCGACACCTCCACCAACGACACCGTTCTGCTGCTTGCCAGCGGTGCCAGCGGCGTGCGCCTCAGCCGCGAACTCTCTCCGGCCTTCGACGCGGCCCTCGCCGAGGTATGCCACTCGCTTGCCCGCCAGATCGTCGCCGACGGCGAGGGCGTCAGCCACTCCGTCACCCTCGACATTCGCGGCGCGGCGACTGCGGCAGATGCCAAGCTAGTCGCCAAGGCCATCGCGCACAGCCCGCTCTGCAAGACGGCCTGGTCCAGCGCCGACCCCAACTGGGGACGTCTGCTGGCCGCCGCCGGCTACAGCGGAGCCACATTCGATCCCACGCGCGTGCGCATCTGGATTGGCGACCAGCCGGTCTTCGAGTATGGAGTCCGCGTTCCCGGCTTCGACGAGTCCGCCGCGCACAACGCAATGATGCAGTCCGAGTACACCATCGTGATCGACCTCGGTGAGGGCAAGGGCGAGTGCCTCTTCCTCACCTGCGATCTCACCGCCGAGTACGTCCGCATCAACGCCGACTACTCGACGTAGTCTCGCGGCACTGTGCGCGCGCCCACAAACAGCAGCGCCGTCGCAGCCAGCATCGACACCAGCGTCAGCCCGAGTCCGGTGCTCAGCGTCGTGTGGTCGCTCACCATTCCGATCAGCCGCGGCGATGGCGTGTCGCCCAGCGCATGGATCAGGAACAACTCCACAGCGATGGCCGTTGCGCGAACAGTGGCCGGTACGGCGTTCACGATCGCTGCGTTCAGCGGCCCCGTCCCCAGGAAGATGGAGAACATTGCCATCGCCAGCGCGGGCAGCATCGTCGCGCGCGGGCCGAAGAAGCAGACCACGCCAAACGGCACCGTAATCAGAGCCGACCACGCGGAGACCAGATACAGTGCGCGATGGTTTGTCCGCAGCCACCGTTGCGCCAACCATCCGCCGACCGCCGTTCCGCCCAGTCCCGCGCCCGCCGTAATTCCGCCCAGCGTTAGCCCGACGGTCGAGTGCGAAAATCCCGCGCGCTCCAAAAAGCTCGGCATCCAGGCCGAAATCCCGCCCATCGAAAACGTCGTCATCGCCATGCCCAGCGTGGCATACAGATATGGCGCGTTGCGCGCCAGCGAGATTGCCTGCGCCCTGTGCTCGCGCCCCGATAGGTTTCGCGTCCGATGCTCCACGGCGCGGTTCGCGCAGGAAGATCAAAATCAGCGCGGCGATCAGCAGCCCCGGCACGGCGGAGACGTAGAACGGCATCCGCCAGCCCCAGCGCCCGCCCACCATCTCGCCGATCAGGTAGCCGATCGCCGCGCCCACCGGAATCGCGGTGTAGAAGATCGTCAGGATGCGGTTGCGGTCTTCTTCGGGATAAAAATCCGCCAGCAGAGCGGGCGCGTAGATGCCCAGCGATGCCTCGCCGATTCCCAGCACGGCGTGGCGCAGCAGCAGCGAATCGAAGGCATGGACCGTGCCGGTCAGAACGTTCACCGCGGAGATCATCAGCGCGCAGAGCACGATCAGCGGCTTGCGCGGCAGCCGGTCGCCCAGCCATCCGGTCAGCGGCGCGGCCAGCATGTAGGTGACGAAGAACCAGAAGGTGATCGAGCCCAGCGCCGCGTCCGACACATGGAACTCGTGCTTCACCTGCTCCTGCACGCCGGGCAGGATGTAGCGGTCGATGTAGTTGACGAAGTTCAGCGCGGTCAGCAGCGCCAGCGCCGTCGCCGCTCCAGCCACCGAAGGCAGGCGGTTCGCGTGTTGCATCAGATTGGGCGACGGCTCGTGCATCTCTGGCGAGAATAGCAGGCGGCAACTCAGCTCGCCGCGCTTACTTCCCCTTCGGCCTCGGGTAGCTCGCCTCCACAACCGTCGAAATTCCCCCGCGCGGACGGAAGTCGCCGGTCACCCTGGCCCACACCGGGTTGCACGCTTTGACCACGTCGTCCAGCACCTGGTTCACCACGTTCTCCTGAAAGATTCCCAGGTTGCGGTAGGTGAACAGATACTCCTTCAGGCTCTTAAGCTCCAGGCAGCGCTTGCGCGGCATGTAGCGGATGGTGAGGTGGCCGAAGTCGGGCAGTCCGGTCTTGGGGCAGACCGAGGTGAACTCGGGGTCGTCGACCACGATCTCGTAGCCGCGAAACTGGTTGGCCCAGGTGTCGATGGAGGGAAACTTCGCGTCCAGCCCGGCGGCGGCGTGCGTGTCGGTATAGCCTGTCTTCTGCGTACGCATGGGGTTCATTTTACCGCGTTCGATGGATTGGACTCTATTCGCGTGTGTTATAAGGTCGTATGATGCGCGGCTCTGCTGACGGCTCGGGTACAAACCATGGCTGGTCGGCTTACTGTTTCGGGTTCGGCTGGCAGGCCGTGGTGGCGTTGCTGGCGATTGGCTGCGCGACCTTCGTCTTGCCGTATCTGATTCCGGTCAGCCCGTCGGTCTCGCTCTCGTATATTGCGGGGTTCAATAATCATGCTGCGGCCGGCTTTTTTTTTATGGGCTGTCTTCTCTTCGCATTCTTTGTGCGAGCGGAACCGCTGGACGAGCAGGAGGATCAGCCTCTTCCGCGCAAGGCCCTCTTTTGGGCGTTGATCGTCGTATTTGTTCTCTGTGTCTTCCGAGTTGCGATCACTGTCAGTAAGACGATGATCGGTGAGGCCCCGTATTTTCTGGATCGCCTGGATCATCTGTCGCGGGGGTTGATTCCCTATCGCCAGTTTGAGTTTGCTTATGGGCCTCTGCTGCTCTATCCGGAGGTTTGGGTCGCCAGGCTGCTGCATGTAGGCTATGCGACGGGTTACTCGATTGTCTGGGTTGCGTCCTGGCTGATCGGGATCTGGATGGTGTGGGAACTGGTGCGCTCGGTCGATATTGCGTCGCGCAGGCGTACCCATATCTTTACGCTGATCTGTGTGTTGATTGCGCCCGCGATCGCTAGCCGGGGCCTGAATTACACGGCGCTGCGAATCTTCTGTGCGGCGTTTGTGGTGTTAATGGTGCATCGTGTCTGCTGGAGATGGAGACGTCCGCTATGGACCGCTGGCGCGGCTGTTCTGGGTGTCCTGCTTGCGTTGTATTATTCGCCGGAGCAGGGTGTGGGCGCTGCCGCTGGACTTACTATCTATCTCGCCTATCTTGCCACGCGCAAGTGCAACGCGTTTTCGTGGGGCGCGCTGGCGATGATGCTGGCCGGATTTGCGGTCGGATTCGCGCTGGCGAATGGGATGTCGATGTTTCGTACGATGCACAGTATTTCAAGCGGCGGGTACAACTTTCCCTTGCTCCCCTCACCGTCGGTATGCCTGGTGCTTGGCTGCTATCTCTGCGCAGCCTGTTTTCTAGCGCAGCGGCTGCGGCAGGGGGAGTGCAGTTCGGTTACATTGCCGCTGGTTTGCGCGGGCGCGGCGATGCTTCCGGCGGCGATGGGCCGATGCGATGTCGGGCATCTGCAATCCGCCTGGCCGGCGATGCTGGTGGGCGTCTTCGTTATCTTCGGCCGTGGGTCGATTGCGCGCTGGTGGGTTCCGCTGGCCTGGTATCTGCTGGCTGTGCCGGCGGTGCTGTTCAACTCCGTCCCTGTAATTGTGGCAGCCAAAGATGCTGTCCAACAGGTGTTGGTGGGTTCGGGCATCGATCCCACGCCGGTGCAGCGCTATGTGCGCGCAAATTTCTATGGCACTCCCGGGATGCAGCAATCTCTGCTGCGCATCGGCGACGCGGTGAGACAGCGTGATCGTTTGTATCAGGCAGTGCCCTGCGACCGTGTCTACCTCGTTCCGGCGGACGGCGTGCCGCCCGGCCCCTGCCTGGACGAGGGCTACTACATGGGCAATGTCGACGTGTTCCTTCCCGTGCAGATTCAGGAAAAGATTGAAGAACTTGCAGCCCATCCCGGCTCGCCGCTGCTGCTCGATGGCGACGCGACTGTGGAGGCCGACTTTTCCCGGCAGGACAGAATGGCTCTTCTTTATCTGCTGGAATCATCTTTCTTCGTGCCGCGTCAACGCAATGCCGCCTTGAGTCTGGCTCCGGTCGCGGCTTATGTCTCGCAGCATTACACGCGTGTGGGTACGCTACAGAACGGCATGAGCGTGTGGAAACCGAACCCGCCAACCGATGCTGCAACTCAAACGCCATCCGCAACCACAGGCTCACGCCGTTGATGCCGACTAGAGCGTTTTCGGAATTAATCTAGACCGAAGCCTCCGCATTCCAGTGGATTTTCCTCAAGAAAATCCACCTTGCATGATCTTCGAAAAGTCTACGTGTATTCCGAAAATGCTCTAGTCTCGGCGTCCCAGGGTTGGGCGGTCGCTGCCGTCCGTGGTGGAGGTTCCGCTGGTGGAGTTGGGGTCGTTGTTGGTGCCCCCGGTACGGCGCAGGGTGGGCGCGTTGGGGTTGCCCTTGTCGTTCAGCTTGCGCCTGTTCTCGATGCGCGCCAGTCGCCCCTTGATGTCGTCGAACTCGCTGGTGGTCACCATGTAGTCCGGCCGCGCGGGCAGGATGGTCGCAATCTCTTCCTCGGAGTGGGCGATCCGGTCCGGCGTCTGCGGGTGGTCGGCGAAGACCTTGGCCAGCGTTCCCGGCTTGTGCTTCTCCAGCGCGTCCAGCTTCTCGAAGATCTGGATGAAGGCCTGCGGATCGTAGCCCGCCCGGTACATGTACTGCACGCCGAGCCAGTCGGCCTCCGCCTCGTACTCGCGCGAGAACTCCAGCAGGCCCATGGGGATAACGAGCTGCGAGGCCTCGTAGACACCGAGGCCGGCGTAGCTTCCCTGGGCAAGGATCATGATCGGGATGGAGGCAATCTCGGCGTAGTAGCCCTTGGTCTGGCCGCGCGCGGCGTGGTGGGCGCAGACGTGGGCGGTCTCGTGCGCCATAACGCCGGCCAGCTCGGCCTCCTCGTCGGCTGCCAGGATCAGCCCGGAGTTGACGTAGAAGAACCCGCCCGGCAGAGCCATGGCGTTGATCTCGTCCGAGTCGATGATTTTGATGGTGAACGGCACCTTGCAGTCGGAGTTCTTCACGATGTTCTGGCCGACGCGGTTGACGTACTCCACCACCACCGGGTCGGTGATGAGGTGGGCGGACTTCTCGATCTCCATGGAGTACTGCTTGCCGGTGCTGATCTCCCAGTTGGTGGAGAGCCAGTTGGTGATGCCGCGCGCGCCGATGTTGCGCGTGCCGATGGCGTCCACGTCGTCCTCGCTGCCCTTCTTGATGTTCGGGTCGAGCGCCTCGCCGGGGGAGGGAAGAACGTCGGTCTTTGCAGCCTCGGCGCTCTTGGCGGCCGGCGGCTTGGATGCGGTGTCAGGCTTGGCAGCGCCGGTGTCGGACTTCGCGCTGGGTTCGTTGGGAACCCCAAACGCGGGCCGGTCCGAGCTGTTGGCGGATGGCTGGGTGGATGCTGCGCCTGGTTGCGTGGAGGCTGCGGGAGTTCCTGTCTGCGGCGTGGGCTGCGCTGCGGTGTCTGCCGGAACTGCTGCCGGAGCGGTTGCCGTCGAATCCGATGGCGTGGTCGTCGATGGCGTGGTCGCTGGGGTCGTCGAGGAGGGCGCGGGTTGCTGCGCAGAGGCTCCGCGGGCAAGCAGGACTGCGGCAAGCAGGACGGCGAGACCGATCTTGGTTTCAGGACGCATAAGATTCTCCGCGGGGCCGGTCTGCCTGCAAACGGACGCACCCACACATTAGTTAGACGTAGTATGCTCCATTTTGTTGTGCCGCGCTTGGGGTTGGCGGGCGCGCGCCCTGCTACCAGGTGTTGTAGGAGCTGCCGTCGGTCGCCGTCACCTGCGCGCCGGAGTGAATGTCGTCAATGCCGCCGGAGTCGGTCTGGTCGATGGAGCTCAGCGTGTCCGACTGGGCGGTGATCCAGGTGTCGGTGCGGCTCGTGATGGGGTCTTTGGGGATGGCCTTCAGGTAGCCGCCGCTGACCAGGTCCTCCAGCGACTGCGGCGCCTTCTGTTTGTCCACCGTATACGATCCGATGGCCGTGCGCATCACCTGCAGGTCTTCGCGCAGAACGGCCTCCTTGGCGGCCTGAACATTGCGGGTGTAGACGGGGATGGCCATGGTGACCAGGATGCCGATAATCAGCATAACGATCATCAGCTCCATCAGCGTGAAGCCGGAGTCGTGGTACGAGGTTCGAGGGTCGAGGTTCGAGGGCGTCATGCGTTTGGCTGGTGGCACCTTGAACCTTGAACCTTGAACCTCGAACCTGGTGAGCGAGGAGCTGGAGCCGAGTTGTCGAAGGCTTACCATGTGTTGTACTTTGTCCCGTCGAGCGCGGTGCCGTCGCTCTTAGTGTAGACGTCGAAGATGTTCTGCCCGCCCCAGGAAGTGGAGTCGGCGTCGTCCTGGTTGGAGCGCAGGCCCCACTCGGTGGATTTGGTCATGGGATCGACCGGAATCTCGCGCAGGAAGCGCACCTTCTTGTCCTGGATATCCACCCCGTCGACCATGGTCTGCAAGTCGGGCGGATAACCCAGGCTGTCGAGTTTGATCTGGATTCCTCCGCGGTCGGCGGCGTCCTTGTACTTGTCAATGGCGTCACGCATCTCCCACAGGTCGCGCCGCAGTTCGCGCTCCCGCTGCCGCTTCACCTGGAAGCGCGCTACCGGCAGCGCGGCACAGGCCAGAATGCTGATAATGGTCACGCAGATGATCAGTTCGACCAGGGTGAGGCCGGAGTCATGTCCGAGGTTCGTGGTTCGAGGTTCAAGGGATCGGCCTCGCAACCAGCGCCTTAAACCTGGCACCCCGAACCTAGCACCTCGAACTCTCACCAGGCACCTCACAGCTTGCACCTCGAACCTTGAACCTTGAACCTAGCAACTTGAACCTCACTTCACATGGACCACAGCCTGGGAGCCGACCGCGGGCAGGCTGGCCTGTAGGCTGTTCCGGGCTCCGACCTTGACCAGGGCGATATTGCTGTCGCCCGCAGCGAGTGCCTTGAAGGTAAAGATGCACACCTGCCCAGAGCCGTTGACTCCACCGACGCCGGGTGGCCGCGAGGCGGAGACCGTGACGTGGCCGTTGCCTTCGTCGCGGTGCACCAGCGCGACAGCCTGGCCGTCGCCGCCCAGCAGTCCTCCGGTGTCTACGTTCACTAGTTGCAGAATCTTGGGATCAAACTGAATGTCCAGCGGCACGCTGAAGACATCGTGCGCGTTGGAGAGAAATACCGAGGCCTGGAAGGTGCTGCCCACCGTCTGCGTGGAGTTGGCTGGAACCATGGTAAGCGTCACCACCGGGCCGGCGGGGGCGGCGGGGGTCTTCGCGGCTGGCGGATTGCCTCCTGCCCTGGGCGGCATGGCCTGCTGCCTCATCTGCTGCACCATGGCGGTTGCCGCGTTGGCGGCCGTGGTATTCGAGGCAGGAGCGGCGCTGGTCTGTTCCGTGCTCTCCGCCTGGATCTCGTCGATGGGAGCGTGGCGCAGTTCGATGGTGGCTCCTGTGCCCGTGTCGATGGAGCGCGTATTCAGCCGCGTCAGCACCGACTCGCGAACGATGTGCGGGATCAGGATGAAGACCACCTCGTCATCCTGCACCTCCTTGTTGATGGAGCCGAAGAGGTATTTGATCAGGGGAATGCTGGACAGCCCCGGCGTTCCGCTGTTGCTGTAGTTGTCCAGCTTGGTGAGGATCCCGGCCAGCAGGCATGGCTCCCCGTCCTTTAACTGAATCGTAGTCTTGTCCGAGCGCTGCCCGATGATCGGTTCCGTGACGCCCGAGATCGTCACCGAGCCGCTCTCCGTCGACACCTCGACCGAGAGCTTGAGCGAGACCTCACGGTCCAGATGGATGGTCGGCGTCATGTCGATGTTGACCCCGATATCGATGTATGTGAACTGGGTCTGAACGCCAATGCCCGCTGTGATTCCCGTGGCCGCGCCTGCCGAGTAGCTGCCCGTGGCCACCGGTATCTTGGAGCCGATCTTCATCGTGGCCGTCTGCCCGTCGGTGGCGCGGATGCTGGGGTTCTGCAGCACCTTGGTGTCGGTGTCGCTCAGCAGCGCGTTCAGCGTGCCTCCCCCAATGGTCACCGCGAAGTTGGTGGCGTTCATGTTGGCCAGCGTGTTCAACGTGAATGCAGAGTTGCTGGTGCTGCCCGTGGTCGCCGTCGCTGTCCCGTGGGGCTGTTGTTGGCCTGCGGGGTGATGCCGAACGACTGAGGCAGACTGATGCCCAGGTTGCGCATCTTGTCCTTGTTCACCTCCAGGATGGCCACGTCCACCACCACCTCGGCCTTGGTGCGGTCCAGGTCGTTGAGCAGCTTCTCGGCCAGCACAAGATGCTCCTGCGGAGCGCGCATGATAATCGCATTCTGCGACTGGATCAGATATATCTTGTCGTCGGCGGGTAACAGGTTGCGCAGTGCGGTCACGATCTCGTTGCCATCGTTCTGCTGGCTGACATTGGTCAGGTAGAAGGTCTGCACCGCTAGATCGTCCAGGTCCTTATGCTTGGTGGTGCTGTTCTGCGCAACAAAGATCGTGTCCGAGGTCACCGGCTTATAGAAGGTGCCCGAGACGGTGCCCACGATGCGCAGCGCGTCGGTGAGGCTGACGTTGATCAGATCGACCGGGATGCGCTTGGGGGGCAGGTCGGGATCGAAGATCACGTTGAGCCCGGCCATCTTGCCGATCACCTGGTAGATGTTCTTGATGTCCTCCACCGTGTGCAGCGTGATGGGGTCGTCGGAGACGGGCTTCAGCTCCAGCGGAGCCGAGATGTCGCCGATCTCTTTCAGTTCGGCAATGTCATCGGTGGCTCCCACAGGTGCGTTGGAGGCGCCCGGTGTCTGATCCTGGCGCTGCGTGATCTGCACCTCCTGCGCCGCCGCCTCGTTGCCCGGATCGATCTGCAACGCGCGCGTGAACTGGTTCAGCGCCCCCGCAAGGTCTCCGTTCTGGCGCAGCACGCGGCCGCGATCCACATGCATGGCCGCCGCCTGGAAGCGCATCCGGTCCAGCCGCGCCTGGTAGCGCATGTCGGCGGGGTCCTTCTGGTGGGCGTGCAGGTAGTCCTCGTAGGCCGCGTCGTAGTCCTGGCGCAGTTCGGCTGTCTGGCCGCGCCGGTTCCACGTACTCGCCATCTGGGCCTCGGCCGATGGGCTGAAGACTGAAGCCGCGAAGAGCGCCGTGAACAGGAACGTCAGCGCGGCGGCGCATCCGCGATGCAAGAAGAATGAGAGCCGGGGGAGCAAGAATGGGTGCCTGCGAGTCATGCCGATGCTGTCTGCTTCCTTTGCGCCAATGTTCTGTGTCGAGCCGAAGTTAAGTCTCCGTTGGATCGCCCCGCTGGATGAGGAACTGTGCCAACTGGAGAGACCACTCGCCCCCAACCGCCAAAACTGTAATGCGGCAGGAATAGAGCTGCGCTCTGGGTTGCCGGTTGCCAGACGGTTGCACTCCTTGGACTTGTGGAACTGTGGCGAGTATAACATTCGCATCGCGATGGGCCTCTTCAAGTTGTGCGCCATATCCCCTGTCTTCGGATGGTTCTTCCCCGCCTAAATCCTGCACTACGCCTGCGGGGTGTAGGTTAGACGTTGCCAGTGCGGACAAGTGAGTCGGTTTTCATCCGCATGTTAAACTGTAGATGTTTCCCCCATGCCCCGCTCGCTCTCCAATCCGACCGTTGCCGCTCAACCCAAACCCGCCGCGAAGCCGAAGGACCGCGACCCGGTGGCCTCGGGCGTGCGCGATGCCGCCTATAACCGCTCGGCCAGCTTCAACTACATGCTCTTCGATAAATTCGAGGCCGGAGTCGCCCTGCGCGGCACCGAGGTCAAGAGCATCCGAGAGGGCAAGGCCAACCTGAAGGACGCCTACGGCCTGCTGAAGGACGGCGAATGCTTCCTGCTGAACGCGCACATCGGCCCGTTCTCCCACGGCAACGCCATGAACCACGACTCGCTGCGCACACGCAAGCTCCTGCTGCACAAAAGCGAAGTTCGCAAGCTGGAGGTGGCGTCCCGGCAGAAGGGCTTTACCCTCATCCCCACGCGGCTCTACTTCCGCCGCGGACGCGTCAAGTGCGAGCTCGCCCTCGCCAAGGGCAAGCAGGAGTGGGACAAGCGCGCCACCGAGCGCAAGCGAGAGGCAGACAACGAGGCCAAGGCCGCCATCGCCCGCAGCCAGCGCCGTTAGAGCATTTTTTCAATCCAGGCAGTGGGATAAGAATTGTCATTCTGAGCGCAGCGAACAGGGTCCCCGGCCAGCTTGCTGGCTGGGGCAGGAAGAATCCCCGCATTTTGTACGAAGCAGGGCGGAACTTCGCTTATTTTGAGCTTGGCTGTTGCTGCTGCTGTTGCATCTGCTGCAATTGCTGGAATATCTGCTGCGGCGTCAGAACACCGTTCGGCGACTGCGGGTTTGGTATGCCCGTGGAGGGCGGAGCGCTGCTGGGAGCGGCCCCCGTCCCGTTCACTGGCGTCACCACTGGCGCGCCGGCAAACCCGCCTGCTGGCTGCGTCTGCGGAGCAGTCGGCTGCGTCTGTGGAGCGGAAGGCTGCGCTGGGGCCTGGCTCTGCGGGTTGGGCGGAGCGGCCGGCTGCGACGGGCTTACAGCGCTGGCGGGCGCGTCTTCGTCCGAGCCGGACGCGAACGGACCGGGCGGCGTCATTCCCCCTGCGCGCGGTGTCAGAATCAGCTCCTTGGGCGTGTGTGTCGCGCTCTCGCGCAACAGCATATTGCTGCCCGTGCCTTCCAGCAGGCTGGCCAGAATTCCGGCTGGCGCGCCCGGTCCATACTTCCCGAAGACGCGTTGGTCAGCCACTCCGCCCGTGATCTTCATCCCGGTCAGCCGTGACACGTCGCGCAGAATCTGGTTCAGGCTGGAGTTGTCGGCGGTAATCTCAAGCTGGCCGCCGGAGAAGACAACCACGGCGCGGTGTGACACTGGCTGCGCGGGAACGGCTGCTGCGACGGTCGCCGGGACGGAGGCAGGCGCCGCCGTGGGCGGCGTCGCGGGCAGGGCAGGGGATTGCGCGAACGCCAGCCCGCCTCCCGCGAACAGCAGGAGAATGGCGCGACGCATTGCAGAGATGTGTTTCATTGTCTTCTAGGGTATAGGACGCAGCTCCCGCGCGAACGTTTTGTTTACCGCCCGGTCACTCCCCGGCCAGCGGTTCGCGCCTGGGTTCCAACCCCCTCTCCATGCGCAATGTGGGCGTGGAGTGTTATCTTGAGAGTCGTTCCATGTGGCTTTTGAGCTGGTGGCCAGGGCCCTGTCGATGGAGCGGTCTGGACAAGAAAGAGCGATGACAGCAAAGACAGCAAAACACGAAAAACCTTTAAGCCAGGCAATCCGCGAGCGGCGCGCAACGCCCAGCTTCGACGCTGCCCCCATCCCGCCCGAGGATCTGCACCGCATCCTCGAGGCCGGCCTCAGCGCGCCCAGCGGATACAACATGCAGCCCTGGCGCTTCATCGTCGTCCAGAGCCACGAGCAGAAGAAGCGCCTGCGCTCCGCCTCCTACAACCAGGGCAAGGTCGAGGAGGCGTCCGCCGTCATCGTGGCCTGCGGAGACGCCGACGGTTGGCGCAAGGACCTCGAATCCATGCTCGCCCAGGGACTTGAGGGTGGAATGCCTGAGGGCTACGCCGCCCAGGCACGCAACTCTGTTCCCAACTACCTCTCCCACTTCTCCACCGAAGAGATGCACGGCTGGCTCAACAAGAACGTCATGATCGCCCTCACCCACATGATGCTGATGGCCGAGGCGATGGGCTACGACACAGCGCCCATGGAGGGATTCGAGCAGGAGAAGGTGCATGAAGTTCTGCTCCTTCCGCTAAGCTACTGGGTCGTCGCGCTGCTCGCCGTCGGACACCTCAAGGGGCCGGACAAGTTCGACGGCGGCCGCTTCGACATGCGCCGCACCGTCTTCTCCGAGGAGTTCGGCAAGCCCCTGAACTAACTGCTAATGCCGCTTCTGCGACGAGGCCCGCGCAATCAGCACCGCCGTATACGCCGCGCCGAATCCATTGTCGATGTTCACCACGGTGACATTGGGGCTGCAAGAGTTCAGCATTCCAAGCAGCGCCGCCGCCCCGCCGAACGATGCTCCGTAGCCCACCGAGGTTGGCACCGCGATCACCGGCACCGCCACCAGTCCTCCCACCACCGACGGCAGCGCGCCTTCCATCCCCGCGCACACAATAATCGCCTGCGCCGACTTCAGGTCGTCGCGCACCGCCAGCAGACGGTGCAGTCCCGCCACGCCAACGTCGTAGAGCCGCGTCACCTTCGCCCCGAAGGTCTCGGCCGTCACCGCCGCCTCCTCCGCGATCGGCAGATCGCTGGTGCCCGCGCAGATCACCGCAACGTGTCCCCTCGTCTCATTCGCGCAAGCCTCGCTCGCGCCAGCCGTCTGCCGCAGCGCCACGGTGCGCGCAACATTGTTGTAAATCGCCGCCGGATGTGCCGCCAGCACAGCCTGCGCCGTGGCCGGCTCCACGCGCGTCGCCAGCACGTCCACGCCGTCGGCCGCCAGGCTCGCGAAGATCGCCACCGTCTGCTCCGCCGTCTTGCCCGCCGCGAAGACCACCTCCGGCAGACCGATGCGAAGGCTGCGGTGATGGTCCACGCGCGCATGTCCCAGGTCCTCGAACGGCAGTGTCGCCAGCCGCTCGGCCGCTGCCTCCGGCGTCAACGTGCCGCGTTCCACCGCGGCCAGAAGTTCCAGCAGAGCGGAGCTTGTCATATCGTTTTTGTCCCGCTTTCGTTCGCCGTCTCCGGTCGCAGGTACGCGGCGATGGCGGCCTGCTGCACCTGCTTGATGGCGACGTGATGTTTGGCCGCCGCCGCGCGGCAGTCCTCATACTCCGGAGCAGCGTTCATCGTCTCGCCGCCCAGCGTGCCCACCTTGATGCGAATCTCCCCGTACTTTGTCGCAACGGGAATATGTCTTCGCTCCAGGCAAGACCGCTTCTCCTGCCGGATGCGCACTCCCAGCGTGCTCGTCTCGGTCAGGATCAGCCGCTCCAGCGCCGCGCTCTGGGCCGGATTGCACAGCACCGTCAGCAGCGTGCCCGGCCGTCCCTTCTTCATGATCACCGGCGTCAGCATCGCGTCCAGCGCGCCCTGGGCCAGCGCAGTCTCCGCAACATACGCCAGAACCTGCGGCGTGAGGTCGTCCAGCGCCGTCTCCATCACGGTCACCGTCTCGCAGTTCGCTGCGTGCGATTGCCCGGCGACTGCGTCAGTCTCGCTCGTCTCGCCGACGCTGATCCGCAGCACATTGGGAAAGTCCTTCGAGTTCCGCGTGCCCGCCCCATATCCGATCCGCTCCACTCTCATCGCCGGCTGCGGGCCAAATTCCGGGTTGATCGCGCGCAGCAGCGCTGCTCCCGTCGGCGTCACCAGCTCCTGCTGGACGTGCGCCGAATAAGTTGGCAGCCCGCGCAGCAGATCGGCGGTCGCCGGCGCCGGCACAGGAAACGTCCCATGCGCGCAAACCACCGTTCCGCCGCCGACGTTGATCGCCGACGAGTGCCACGCTGCGACGTTCAAAGAATGAATCCCCGCGCTGGCCGCCACAATGTCCACGATCGCATCCACCGCGCCCACCTCGTGGAAGTGGATCTCCTCCACCGGAACATTGTGGATCTTGGCCTCCGCGTGGCCCAGCAGCTCGAAGGCGCGGACCGCCGTCTGCTTCACTGGCCCGTCCAGCGCCGCCGCCTGAATCAGGCCGCGGATCGCCGTCAGCGAACGCCCGTGCGTGTGGGAATGTTCGTGGTCGTGAGAATGTTCGTGGTCGTGCGAATGCGAATGCTCGTCGTGAGTATGTGAAGAATCGTCGTGCGAATGCGCCTCGTGTGAATGCGCGCGCGCCTGCTCCGGCTCCGCGTGGGCCTCCGCCAGATGGCCGTCCACCAGCACATGGACCTTGCTGCACGCAATCCCGCTGCGGTCCACGCGCTCGATCCGCAGGCTTGCCCCCAGGCCCAGCGCGGCGGTCGCGTCGAGCAGCACCTCGGACGGAACTCCGGCATCCACCAGCGCCCCCAGCAGCATATCGCCCGCGATTCCGGCAAAGCAGTCGATGTAAGCAACGCGCATAAAATCTCTCTCTTGGAACTCTATCGTGTCCCTGTGGTTTGTGTCCGTCGCCCCTACCGCGCCGGCCCAATCGCCGAAACCGGAAGCACGTCGTTCATCGACCCCGTCCGGTAGCCCTCGGTGTCCAGCGTGACATACACAAATCCCAGCGGTCGCAGCGCCGCGGTAATCCGGTCGAGCATTGGCAGAGTCAGCGCCCTCGGCAGGTCCTCGCGCGCAATCTCCACCCGCGCCAGCTCGCCGTGGTGGCGCACCCGCACATGCAGAAAGCCCAGCGCGTGCATCGCATCCTCGGCGCGCTCCACCTGGCCCAGGTTCTCCGCCGTCACTGTGCGCCCATACTCGATGCGCGAAGACAGGCATGCGCTGGCCGGCTTGTCGGCCACCTTCAGCCCGGCCTCGCGCGCCAGAGTGCGAATCTCCTGCTTGCCCAGCTTCGCCTCGGCCAGCGGAGCCAGCGCGTTGTGCATCGCGGCAGCGCGTTGCCCGGGCCGCAGATCGCCGTCGTCGTCCAGGTTCCTGCCGTACGCAATCTGCGCGAACCCCAATTTCACCCGCGCCGCCTCCATCTGGGTGAACAGCTCGTCCTTGCAGTGGAAGCAGCGGTCGCCATCGTTGCGCGCGTACTCCGGGTCGTCCAGCTCGCGCGTCTGCAGAATGTGTACCGGGATCCCGTGCTCGGAGGCAAAGTCGAGCGCCGCGGCAAGCTCTCCGCGCGGCAGCGATGGCGAATCGGCAATCACCGCCAGCATCCGCTCGCCCAGCGCGCGGTGCGCCTCATAAGCCAGAAAAGCCGAGTCCGTGCCGCCGGAGTACGCCACCATCAGCGAATCCAGCGCCCCCAGAGCCCCGCGCAACTCATCGAGTTTTTCCCGTAGTTCCATCGCGTCCAACCAGAATAGCAACTATACCCCACGCGGTGTGTGCCATATGTCACAACGAGATTCTGAACCTTCTATACTGAATTCTCGGGGGCCACTTGCCGGCAGCAGCTCACAACAACTCCATACGCCTCATCGCAATCGACATGGACGGCACTCTGCTCGGCGACGACGGACGCGTCAGCCCGCGCAACCTCAGTGCCCTCCACGCCGCCCACTCCCACGGAGTTCAGCTCGTCATCGCCACCGGACGCCGCCACAGCTTCGCCATGCGCGTTCTGCGCCCGCTCGGCCTCGACCACAACTCCATCCTCATCAGCTCCAACGGCACGGTCACCCGTACACTCGGGGCAGAAAAAATCCCCTCCCAACTCCTCACCCGCACCCACCTTCCCTACGCCACGGCCCTCTGGCTCTGCGCTCATGTAATAGACTTCCGCAACGCCCTCGTCCTCACCTTCGACCGCACCGGCCCCGACGGGGAAGACTCCCGCGGCGCACTGGTCGTCGAGCGGCTCGACCAGCTCACCGCCAGCATCGGGCGCTGGATGGCCGCCAACGAGCCCTACCTCAGCCAGGTCACTCCGATTGAAGACGCCCTCGCCGATCCCTCCGACCCGCCCATCCAGGCCATGCTCTGCGGCACCCTCGAGCGCATGGCCCGCGCCGAGGCCCGCCTGCTGGAGTACCCCGGAGTCACCGCCTCCACCCATGCATCCGAATGCTCGGGTGCCCCATCCATCGCGGTCTCATCGCGATGGGTGGGAAGCAATATGTCCGAACCACAACACCAACTCAGCCTGCACCGCACCGAGTATCCCGCGCGCGACCTCTCCATCATTGACATCCTCCCCGCCAACTGCTCCAAGGGCGCCGCTCTACTCTCGCTCGCCCGCGCGCGCGACATCGACCCCGCGCAAATCCTCGCCATCGGCGACAACTGGAACGACGTCACGATGTTCGAGGCCGCGGGCCGCGCCGTCCTCATGGAAAACGCGCCGGAGGACCTCAAAGCCCTCGCCCGCGCGCGCAACTGGTGCATCGCCCGCTCCAACCGAGACGACGGCGTCGCCCACGCCATCGAATCCGCCCTCACCTGTCAGAGCATCTCTGTATAGCTGTGCTGATCCATCAGAGTTGTCATCCTGAGCGAAGTGACTCACGGTTTCATCGCGAGTCACGCAGTCGAAGGACCCCGAAGCCGCCTGTCGTGCCACGAACCTCGGTCCATTTCCAGCAAGAAATTGCCTAAACTGCATGTCGCAGATGTCGATACAGTTCAACCCAGCGTTGCAATCGCCTTCGGCAGCTTCTCATAGATCCCGCCGAACCCGCCATTCGACAGGATCGCCACCACATCGCCCTTTCGCAGCTCCGGCACAATCGCCGCAACGATAGCGTCCGCATCGGCATAGACCGCAGACTCCAGCCCGCGCGCATGCAACGCCGCCACCACATTTTCGGGATGCAGCCGTTCGCCCGCCGGAATTGCCTCCGACTTGAAAATCTCCGCCAACACGCTGCGGTCCGCCAGCGCAAGGCTCTCCACCAACTCGTGCTCAAAAACATTGCGCCGCAGCGTATTCGACCGCGGCTCCAGCACCGCCCACAATCCGCCGCCCCGGATAAGCCCTGCGCAGCGCCCGCAGTGTCTCGCGGACCGCCGTCGGATGGTGCGCGAAGTCCTCGATGATCGTCACCCCGCTCACCTCGGCGCGCACCTCCAGCCGCCGCTTCACCGAGCGGAAGGTCGCCAGCGCCTCCACAATCGCCGCCACAGGAACGCCCTGTCCAGCAGCCAGAGCTGCCGCAGCCGTCGCATTCAGCGCATTGTGCTCGCCCGCCATCGGCAGCCGCAGCTCGGCAAAAACTGTGCCGCCGCGCAGCAGCGTCCAGCGCGACTCCGTGCCCTCATGCCGCAGATCCGTCAGCCGCCAATGCGACTCCGCGCGAAATCCGTACCGCTCCACCGTGCAGAACGCTCGCGCCACGCACTCGCTCACATTCTCGCTGCCGTCGTACGCCACCAGCCGCCCGCGCCGTGGAATCAAATTCACCAGCCGCTTGAACGCTGTCTTCACCGCCGCCAGGTCCACATAGATGTCCGCGTGGTCGAACTCCACATGGGTCAGGATCGCCGCGTCGGGAAAGTAGTGCAGAAACTTCGGCCCCTTGTCGAAGAACGCCGTGTCGTACTCATCGCCTTCGAGCAGGAACGGCTGCCTCACCCCGTCGATCTCCGGTCGCACCATGAAGCTCGTGCCAAAGTTCTCCGCCACGCCGCCGATCAAAAATGACGGCGCCAGCTCCGGGCGCGTCCTTGAGACGACCTCATAGATCCACGCCAACATGCTGGTCGTTGTCGTCTTGCCGTGCGTGCCAGCCACCACCAGCGACTCGCGCCCCGCCAGAAACTCGTCGTGCAGCACCGCCGCCATTGACGTAAACGGAATCCGCGTGTCCAGCACAAACTCCAGTTCCACGTTCCCGCGCGAGATGGCGTTGCCCACAATCACCAGATCCGGTCGCGGATCGAGGTTCGCCTCGGCATAAGGCTGCATCAACGGAATCCCCAGCCCAGCCAGCACATCGCTCATCGGTGGATAGGCCGCCGCGTCCGAGCCGGTAATCCTGTGCCCCCGCGCCTGTAGCATCCCCGCCAGCGACGCCATCGCCGTCCCGCAGATCCCAATCAGATGTATGTGCTTTGAACCCTGATTTATCTTTGTCATCGTCTCTTACAAGACTAGACCGCAACCGCAGATTCCAGAAAGTCCATCCGCGGGTTCCCCTCTACGCTCAACTCCAGCCGCACGCGCACGCCCAGCGGCACCGTAACATTCGGTGGTTCCACATGCCCCGAGCGCAGCCCAATCGCCACCGGCCCCGCAAAATCCGCGAGCGCATGAAGGATTGCGGCCTCCAGCCAAATCTCTTCCTCCGCCGCGACGCACTGCCGCATATCGCCGAAGACGATGCCTGTCACATGCTCCAGCATTCCCGCGTAGCGCAGATGCAGCAGCATCCGGTCCCACTGATAGGGCTTTGTCCCAATGTCCTCGAGAAACAGAATTCGCGGCTCCTCCGCATTCGCCGCCAACGCGGCATAAGGCGTGCCCAGGGCCTCCGCGTAAATCGAAAGACATCCACCCGCAAGCGTCCCCTCAGCCAAGCCGGCACGTAGCACACGCAGTCCATCCTCCCCGCCCAGCGACCACTGAGCATCGCAGCGCGTCGCGTGGCCCCAGCTCGACGCGTCCACTCCCTCCGTCCGCGCAAAGTCCGAAGCCACCATCGGCCCATAGAACGTCACCAGCCCCGCCTCGCGCGCCAGCCACACATGCAGCGAGGTGTGGTCGCTGTATCCCACAAAGACCTTCGGGTTGGCGCGAATCAGCTCCGCATCCAGATGCGGCAGCAGCTCCGCCGATCCCCACCCTCCGCGTGTACACACAATCCCATCGATCGCCGCGTCCGCGAACGCCGTGTGCAGATCCGCAACCCTCTGCTCCACCGTCCCCGCATAATAGAGCGGCCCAGGCTTCAGTGCGTTCGGCATCAGTACCGTCTTATAGCCAAGTCCTTCGAGCGCCTGCATTCCAGCCTGCACCTCATCCCGCCTGGGCGTACTCGCAGGCGACACCACAGCCAGCGTAGCCCCAGCCCGCAGTGCCGCCGGCTTTATCAGCGCACTCAAAGTCCCGCCTCCGCAACCGACGCATCCACCTGAAAGGCCTCGCCCTGGCAGACAATCTCCGCCGGCCCGGTCAGCCGCATCGCCGCGTCGTTCGCGGGCCAAACCGTCTTCTGCTCTCCGCCCTCAGCCAGTGCGGTCAACTCACGTGCCGTCCCTCGCAACGCCATCGCCGCCGCGGAAGACGCGCACGTCCCCGTTCCCGAAGACATCGTCGGCCCGCAGCCGCGCTCGTAGATGCGAAACGCAATCTCCCCAGCCGAAAGCACACGCACAAACTCCACGTTCGTCCCCTGCACAAACAGCGGACTCGCGCTGATCTTCGCCCCCAACGCCTGCCACGTCATCCCGTGCGCGCCAAAGTCCTCCCGCTCCACAAACAGAACGAAGTGAGGATTCCCCACGTTCACCACGGCCCCTGCCACCGCGCCCACTCCGGGAATCTCAATCGTCCGCGCCTGCACCTGCGGCACGCCCATCCCGGTCTCAATCCGGTACACGGGATCATTCGTCTCGATCACGCGACAGCTCCGCACTCCGCCCAGCGTACCGATCGCAACCTCGCGCAGCCCTTCGCTATGCGCCAGCCACGCAGCCACGCAGCGCGTCCCATTGCCCGATAGCTCCGCCTCGCTCCCATCCGCGTTGAAGAGTCGCAGAAAAAATTCGCCGCCAGCCCGCCGGGCAGGATCGCGATCCAGAAACTCGATCCCATCCGCGCCAATGCTGCTGTTCCGTGAGCATAGCCTCCGCGCCAGCGCCGCATGAGCGCCCGCCGCAACCGCCTCCTCCAGAATCAGGAAGTCGTTGCCGCACGCATGTGCCTTCACAAACGGGATTGTTGCCTGCCCACTCTGTTTGATCTCAGTCCTCCTCGTCGTCGCTGAACGCAACCACCTTGTCCGCCGCGTCGCCCGCCGCCAGCTCGGCCAGCAGTTGTTTATGTTTCACCTTGCTCGCCGAGATGGTAAACGACACCCGCTCCAACTCGCCCAGCCTGTCCCTCTTCGTAACATTCAGCCGCAGGTGCTCGCGGTCCAGCACCGCCAGGATCGCCGCGAACATCTGCTTCTCGTCGCTCCCTCGAACCTCGTATAGCATCGGATAGCGCTTCCATCCCGATCGCGTCTCCAGCAGTCCAACAAGCCGCAGCGCAACCAGCACAATCGACGTAGCGATCGCCGCCTCCACATACAACCCCGCCCCGCACGCCATCCCGATCGACGCCACCACAAACACCGTCGCCGCGCTGGTCAGCCCCAGCACCCGGTTCCTCGTATGCAGAATCAGTCCCGCGCCCAGGAACCCGATCCCCTGCACAATGTTCGACGCCACCCGGCTCTTGTCCGTGATCCCCGGCCCTGCCAGCACGCCCGAAAGCACTGTAAACAGTGCGCATCCCATGCACAGCAGCATGTTGGTGCGCAGCCCCGAAGCCTTGTGCCGCCACTCGCGTTCCACCCCGATCAGGCCGCCCATCGTGCACGCCATCAGCAGCCGCGTGGTGGCCCCTTGTGAGAACGCCATCTGTTCAATCGTGCTGAAGTGAATCGGTAATGTAGCGATCATGAGCATTTTTTGACTTCGCTGCGATAGTAGCACCACAGCCGCGAAGGATATTACCTCCTCGTTGTCTCGCCCGCCGCAGCATAGCTCTCCGACTGATAAACCCGCGCGCAGGGCTGCCCCGTCCCGCACAGGATCGTCAGCTCCTGCAAGCCCTCGGGATGCTCCTCCACGGCCTTCGCAACCGCGTCTCCCTCCAGCGCAACCACATACGCGGCGTGCTCCGCCGGAGCCTGCAACGCCGCGTGCCAACTGTCGTAGTCGCTCTCGTTGATCGTCTGCCGCAGAGGAATCCCCGCGTCTTCAAGCGCCCCAATGTGGTCCGACTCCTGCATCAGGATCGCTGCGCCCGGCGGAAGGTCCTCCAGCACCAGCGCCAGGTTCTGCTCAAACGGCACCCGCGTCGTCGAGTTCACCAGCGCCTCCTTCAGCACCAGCGGCGTATCGTACCGCGCCAGCAGGTTGCTCGGATGATGCTCGATCAACCCTGCGCATTTCTGCACCAAAGCCGTCCCATAGACCATTGCCAGCGGATTGACCACCGCCAGCGCCAGCGCCGCCAGATAAAGCGGCCGCGCTGAAATACCCGCACCGGTATTGGCCGCGGCCTCATCTCCCGATCGAACGCGGGTCTTCGCAAACCGTCGCTCCCACGCCGCCATGGCCACCGGCGCAAACAGCGCCAGCGCCGGAAGCATCTCCATCCCGTACCGCGCGTTGTAGTACGAGTGCGGATAGAGCTCGGGAATAAAGATCGGCACCGACCCATACGCCACCGAATAAACATAGAAAGCCGGTGGGACCCACAGCAGCAGCGACGCGCGCGCGGTCCCTCGCCGCAGCGCAATCCAAAGCCCCGCCACCGCCGCCGCCATTACTGCAAAGCCAGTCTCCCACGCCGACGCCACCACCTGCGCCGTGCGTGTATAAAACAGCAACGCCCACCCCGCGTTGTGCCATCCACGATAGTGCTTCGATCCCGGCGGCGAAGTCCGCTTCTCAATCGCCGGTGCCGAGTAGGGCCCGCGCATAAAGTCCAGCGGATCGTGGTAGAAGTGCTGGTTGTACCATAGCCACAGAACCGGCCCCGCCACCGCAAGCAGCGTAAACACCGCAAACGACGGGGCCACACGCCTCCACATCGCACCCGCGTGCCACAACTGCCACGTCACCACGCACCACACCGCCGCGCCCAGCACCCATCCGTCGTAGCGCGTAAACACCGCCGCAAAGATCAGCAGCCCAAGCCAGATCATTCGCCGTGCCACTCGCGATTGCTCGTCTGCGCGGATCGCGCCCACGCACTCCACCGTCATCAGCACCATCCAGATCAGCAGCGCCAGAAACAGCGGCTCGGTCATAGCCGTTGTCGAAAGATACAGCAGGTTCGGATTCAGCCCGTAGAACGCCGTCGCCACCAGCGCCCAGCGCGGAGCCAGCATCCGCCGGCACAGCCGGAAGAACCCCGCCACACCCAGCACATAACAGATCAGCGAGGGCCACGCCCCAGCCAGCCCGCTACGCCACCACTCCATCTTCTGCACAAACGGCAGCATTAGCAGGTGCGGCAGCGGCAGCCACACCCCGCCCAGTTGCACCAGACCTGGATTCCGTGTGTCCAGAATCCGCCGCGCAATCCCCAGATGCGCCACCGCATCGCCATACAACAATGCGTACCCGCGCGTGAAGCACACAATCAGCGCCAAGAAGCCCAGCAATACAGCGCCCATCGTAATGGCGTAGATCTCTTCTCCCGTCGCCGGCTGCACCGCGTCCGAATAGAAATCCGTGGCAACCGCCTTGCCTGCGCCAGCCCTCCCAAACCGCAAGGCCAGCGGTCCGCGCGGTGCCGTCATCGTGCGTCCCGAGGGTGCCCGTCCCGATTTAGACCGCTGCGTCAAGATGCGAAATCTCCCGGAACACTTCAAACCGTGCGTCAATTTCCTCGCGCGTCACCGTCTGCAACCGCTCTGTGCCGAAGCGCTCGCACGCAAACGACCCCATCACGCCGCCATAGAACATCGCCCGTCGAAAGACCGCCGGCGTCAGCTCTGGCTGCGACGCAATGTATCCGTAGAATCCACCGGCAAACGAATCGCCCGCGCCGGTCGGATCCACCACCTCGGCCAGAGGCAGCGCAGGCGCTCGGAACGGCTTCGGCACCGCGCCACCCGCAAATGATAGCGTCCCAAAAAACCCCGTCGCGCCGTACTCGCCATGCTTCATCACCAGCGACCGTGGCCCCATCGCCAACACCCGCTCCGCCGCGCGCACCGAGTTCTGTTCGCCCGAAAGCATTCTCGCCTCGCCATCATTAATCAGCAGCACGTCCAGATCGCGCAGCACCTTTGCCAGGTTTTCGGCGTGGGCGCTGATCCAGTAGTTCATCGTATCGCCGCACACCATGCGCACCTTCGGCATCTGGCTGCGCACCCGAGCCTGCAACACCGGGTCGATGTTCGCCAGAAATAAATACTCGCTATCCGTATATGCCTCGGGAATCTTCGGCTCGAATTTCTCAAAAACATTCAGGTCCGTGCCCAGCGTCTCGGCCTCGTTCATCGCTCCCGCGTATGCGCCGGTCCAATGAAAACTCAGCCCCGGCGCGCGCTCGATGCCTTGTATATCAATGCCGCGTGCCGTAAACACAGCCTCATGCTTGGGCAAAAAGTCCTCGCCCACCACCGCGATCACGCGCACATCGGTAAAATAGCTCGCGGCCAGCGAAAAGTACGTCGCCGCGCCGCCCAGACAATGGTCCACCTTGCCATTCGGCGTCTTAATACTGTCGAACGCCACCGATCCAACCACCAGAATCGCCATGTTCCCGCTTTCCAAAAACAACATGTAACTAATGTTGAAATAATTATGTGGACATGTAACTCATTAAGAAGCAATTGATCCAATCAAAGCCATATACGTAACAAATGAAGCTACAAATACTTTCCCAGCAGCAATCCAAGCCGCTCACGAGCCACCTGCGGAATCGTTTTCCGGTCCGTCATCACCGCATACTTCAGCGCGCTGGCACACGCGCAGCCCCGGTCCTTTGGCATTCGTGCCACCGCCATCCTCACCACCTTCGCCGCATTGTCCGAGTTCTGGTGCATCACCGCGACTACCTGCTCGACGGTCACATCGTCATGCCCTAAGCGCCAGCAGTCGTAATCCGTCACCATCGCCACGGTCGCGTAGCATATCTCCGCCTCGCGCGCGAGTTTTGCCTCCTGTAGGTTGGTCATCCCAATCACGTCCGCGCCCCAGCTCCGATACAGGTTCGACTCGGCGCGCGTGGAGAACTGCGGTCCCTCCATGCACACGTACGTTCCGCCGCGCTTGCCCACCACGCCAACCTCCGCACAGGCCTGTTCGATCGCCGAACACACCGTCGCGCACACCGGATCGCCAAACCCGACGTGCGCCACTATCCCCTCGCCGAAAAACGTCCCCACTCGCGCAAACGTCCGGTCGATGAACTGGTCCGGAATCACAAAGTCCGTAGGCTTGTGCTCCTCTTTCAGCGATCCCACGGCCGATACGGACAGGATACGTTCCACGCCCAGCGCCTTCATTGCATAAATGTTCGCGCGAAAGTTCAACTCGCTCGGCAGGATCCTGTGCCCGCGCCCATGCCGCGCCAGAAATGCCACCTTGCGCCCCTCCAACTCTCCCAAGATGAATGCGTCCGACGGGTCGCCGAACGGCGTCTCCACCACGTGTTCGCGCACTCCCGTCAGTCCAGGCATGGCGTACAGTCCGCTGCCGCCGATGATGCCAATCTCCGCTGTCTGCAAGTCTCTCGCTCCTCTTCCGTCCGCTCTGCGCGCACCGTTTCCAGCTACAACTTCACTCCTGCCGACTAAAAGTATATCGTTCCTGCGCGCTACTCTCCGAGTCCGATCGCTGCCTTCATCACTCCCGTCGATGACATCAGCCGCACCAGCGATAGTCCCGGATCCGACAGTCCCGGGCCCGGCAGCCCAGTCTCGAAATGGCCAGTCTGCTTCTGCGTCTTCAGCCCCGCCACCTCCAGAGGCCCATCCGACTGCACGCTCACAACGCTGTCGCGCAGCTTGCGCGCAAGCGCCAGCGGAAATCCTTCGCTGACGAAGACTCCAGTCCCATCGATCGTAAGCAGCACATCGCCCTCGTTGGTCGAGTAGACCTGCTCGCTCCCGTCCGCCTCGTCCTTGGTCCGCCGCACCAGCCCAGAGTACTTGCGCGGCAACTCGTCCGCGTACACGCGCAGGAATGACCGCGCCGAGTCCTCATTCCTCCACTTCGACTCATACAGCAGCCCAATTGATGCCGTCGATGCCTTTGCCTCCGCCGTCACCGCCGACCGCTTCTGCGCCGCATAGTAGACGCCGCCCCTCCACTCCGGCGTCAGTGCCGCCGCAATCGCATCCCCGCCAAACAGCTCCGTCAGGACCTGCACGTCGAACTCGCCCATCACGCCCACGTCGTATGGCGTGTACTCGGCGTCGATCAGCGGATGGATGTCCGGCAGCCGCAGCACGGGAACCGGCGTGTGCGCCACATACGCCTCCGGGTGCAGAATCTCGAACGTCGAACTCGGCGGGTTCGCCAGCACCGCCCCGAACGCAGCCTCCTTTCCGCCCTTCACCAGGATCGCGTCCTCGAAGCTCATCCCTTCGCTGTAGGGAAACAGCAGCGACTGCTGTAGCAGCAGCGGAGCCCGCGCCATCATCGGCGATCCGCTGGTGTCCGACAGCGTCTCCTTCAGCCGCTCCATCATCTCCGGCGAGTTCGCCAGCGTCTTGCCCGTCTGCCGCAGCGAGTAGTCCAGGAACACCACCATCGCCTGCCCTTCGGTCACCGCGTCGCGCGCCGTGTCCGCCTCGTCCGTCTGGATGTGTTGGTTGTCCTGCTGCACGTTCTTCGCAATCTCCTCGGATCCCACCTCCGACCACTTGGTCAGCCCCACCCGCTGGTCCTGTAGCGCATGGGTCAGCTCGTGCGCCAGCACCGGCTTCTGCTCCTCCGGCTCGATCCAGTCCAGCAGGTTCACCGTCTTTGTCTTGTCATCGTAGAATCCAGCCACCTGCTCGGTCAGTAGCCCGATCATGAACGGTTGCAGGTGGAAGTCGCGGTCCAACAGCCCAAACTTCTTCAGCACAATCTCCGCGCGCGCCAGGCGCTTCGCTCCCGCGTCCTCGTCGAATTTCTCGCGCAGATATTTGTTCACCTCGTCGCGCGTAATCAACTTGCGCTTCACGCTATGCACAATCGGCAGGCCCGTGTCCGTGCTGGCAAACGACAGGATCTCGTCCACCGAGCGAAACAACTCGCTGGCCTGCGCCTTGGTCAGCGGAGCGTGCGTCGCGTCACCCGGCGTACTCGTCGCCGCGCCCTGGGCAGCCGTCGCCGCACTCGCTGTAGCCGCCGTTGGCGGCGTGTTCGTCTCTGATGTCGCCGGCGTCTGCGCAACGCACGCGGCGCTCAGCATAGCCGCGACGCACAGCGCAACCGCAACCAACGCCGTCAGCCCGCGCATCCGCGGCCCATCGCAACTCTCCGTCAACCCAATCTCTTGCCGCAGCAAACCCACGCCAGACCTCCGCGCAACCTCGTACACGGTCGCTATAATCAACAGTGTACGCAGTTCCGCGCACCCTCCGAAATGACCACCCCACTCCAATCCGCCGACGCGCCCCTCGCCGCTCTGCTGCGTGCCGCCGCCATCGCCCCGCTCGACGACATTGGCTGGATTCGCATCACCGGCTCCGACCGCGTGCGCTGGCTCAACGGGATGGCCACCAACAACATCCAGGCCCTGAAACCCGGCGAGGGCTGCTACAACTTCTTCCTCAACGCCCAGGGCCGTATTCAGGGCGATGCAACTGCGTGGATGCTCGAAGACTCCATCCTGCTTGAAACCAGCCGCGACCAGATCGCAAAGCTCCTCGCCCACCTCGACCGCTTCATCATCATGGACGACGTCGAGCTCGCCGACCTCGGCACATTCCCAGGACTAACCGTCGCTGGTCCGCAAGCCACCGCGATGCTCGCCCAACTCGGCCTTCATATACAGGAACCTCTCCATGAAGCCGGCCAGATCCTCGGAGACCTCAGGCTGAAAGTACACCGCATTCATAGTCCTCTGGTCCCGCGCTTTGAACTCTGGCCCCAGGGTGAGGACACAGCCTCGCTCGCAACCTCCCTCACCGAGGCCGGCCTTGCCCAGACCACCCCCGAAGCTCTCGACCAGCTCCGCATCCTCGAAGGCACGCCCCGCTACGGCACAGACATCACAGACCGCGACCTCCCGCAGGAGACCAGCCCCATCGGCGTCCAATCCCGCGCCCTGAACTTCACCAAGGGCTGCTACCTCGGCCAGGAGATCGTCGAGCGCATCCACTCGCGCGGCGGCGTCCACCGCGCCTTCTCCGGCTTCGTCCTCACCGGCCCCCTGCCCACCCCCGGCGCTGTACTCGAAGCAGAATCCACACCTGTCGGCGAGCTCACCAGCATCGCCGCAATCTCGCTCCCGAACCAGCCCGCGCCCATCCAGCTTGCCCTCGGCATCATCCGCCGCGAGGCCCTCGAAAATGCTCAGGCCCACAACCTCACACTTACACTTACCTATCCCGGAGGCACCGCAACCCCCATCGTCCTGCCCTACGCAATTACCTGAATGCTTCTGAAAAATTGATTGTCATTCTGACCCTGAAAGCAGTGAAGGGGAAGAATCCACGCATTTCGTCGTTGCCTGTTTTCCCAAACGATTGTCTGAATCCAAACACCACGCAGACTGCACCATCCGAATCCGAACCACCCGAAAGAGTGTTGACCATGTCCGAACAAAACAAGCCCTTCGTCGTCACCGACCGCCGCAAGTTCACCTCCGACGGAACCCCGCGTCCCGATGCCGATCCATCCCCGGAGCGCGAACCAAGAGAATCGAGTGCAATTTCCGCCGCGCCGCCCGCGCACGATCCGCCGATCGAGTTCCCGTCCCCCAACGCCGCCGCGCCGGAACCGCCAGCGCCGCCCACCTCCGAACCTCCCTCCGAAGCCGAGCTTCCGCCCCCTCCAACCGCCAGCGAGATGGAGCAGGCCAACGCCGCATATCAGCAGACCGCCGACCACCTCGACACCGCCGTCCGCGCCGCCAACCCCGGCATGGAGCATCCGCCTGCCATGAACTTCGAGCAGATCGTCCACTCCATATACATGAGCGCGATCCTGCAGCTCGGCGGTGCAACCAAGCCCGGCGAGCAGCCCCGAATCGACCTCATGGGAGCGCGCCAGAGCGTCGACATGCTCGCCATCCTCGCCGAAAAAACCAAGGGAAACCTTACGCCCGCCGAGTCTCAACTATTGGATAACGCCCTCTTCGAGATTCGCATGGGTTTTCTCGAAGTCACGCAGGCCCTGGCCCGCTCAGCCGCCAACCGCCAACCGCCCGGCGCGCCCGGCGCACCCGCCCCAGGCCGCCCCACCATCGTCCGCTAGAGGCCTATGCACGCTACACTCACCTTCCTCGGAACCGGAACCTCGATGGGCGTCCCCACACTGGGATGCATGTGCGATGTCTGCGTCTCGGCGACGCCTCCGCAGCCGCATCTTCCTCCGCCCAATCCGCATAACCGCCGCACCCGTCCCTCGGTCCTCATCGCCTGGGAGGGTCACAACGTCGTCATCGACACCGGCCCCGACTTCCACGCTCAGGCCGTGCGCGAGCGCCTTCGCCGCCTCGATGCCGTCCTCTACACCCACGGCCACGCAGACCACGTCCTCGGCATGGACGACCTCCGCCCACTCAGCTTTCACTCGCACATCGACCTGCCCCTCTACGCCGATGACGCCACTGCCCAGACCCTCGAGCGCATCTTCAGCTACACCTTCGCCGCCGGCCATCGCTATCCCACTGCCGCACGCGTCGACCTGCACCGCATCCCCTCGGCCTTCCCCGGCGCAGAGGTCGATCTCTTCGGCGCGCAATTCCTCCGCGTCCCCGTCACCCATGGCCGCCAGACCATCACCGGATACCGCTTCGGCTCCGCCGCCTACCTCACCGATCTCAGCGACCTTCCCCCGGAGAGCGTCCCCCTGCTGGCCAACCTCGACGTCCTCATCCTCGACGCCCTGCGCCCCGATCCTCACCCCACCCACTCCCACCTCGCCAAATCCATCGCCATCGTCGAGCAGCTCGCTCCCCGCCGCGCCTTCTTCACCCACATCTCCCACGGCCTCGACCACGACTCCACCAACGCCGCGCTCCCGCCACACATCCGCCTCGCCCACGACGGCCTGCAAATCACATTCGACATCAGCCCGGGCTCTACTGAACCTCCGCAATCCCCATAGAAATTGTCATCCTTAGCATCTTCGAGTTGTCATCCTGATTTTTATTGAATTGTCATTCTGAACGAAGCGAAGAATCCCCGCATTTTCTTTCCCAGTAGCCGCAAACTCTTGGCACGAATCAAACGCCCCATGCGCATCTACCGCCAACTCGCCGAACTCCCCACCCCGACCACCCCCGTCGTCGCCACCATCGGCAACTACGACGGGGTGCATCTCGGCCATCAGGGAGTCATCGCCGAGGTCATCCGCCGCGCCCGCGCGCTCTCCGGCCTCTCTCTCGCCATCACCTTCGAGCCGCATCCCGCCCGCGTCCTGCACCCGGAGCGGCCGCATCTCTTCCTCACTCCGCTGGCCCGCAAGCTGGAACTCCTCGCCGCCACCGGGATCGACGCCACACTCGTCCTGCCCTTCACCGATGAGCTGCGCCGCTGCTCCGCCCGCGACTTCGCCACCCGCGTTCTGGCCGGAACCCTCCACGTCACCGAGGTCCACGAGGGCGCCAACTTCCGCTTTGGCCACCAGGCCGAGGCAGGCGTCACCGGCCCCTATGGCCTGCAGGCCCTGGGCCGCGAGCTTGGCTTCTCCGTCATCATCCATCCCCCGCTCAGCCTGCGTAGCGGAACCGTCTCCTCCAGCCGCATCCGCGCGCTCGTCTCAGACGGGGCCGTCAGCCAGGCGCGCGTCCTGCTCGGCCGCCCCTTCTCCATCGACAGCCACCCCGCCTCCGGCCGCGGCTTCGGCACTCGCTACGCCGTTCCCACCGTCAACCTCGAGCCCTACCCGGAGCTTCTCCCCGCCCACGGTGTCTACGTCACCACGCTTACCGTCGGCCTCGGCCCCGCCGCCGAAACCTTCCACGCCGTCACCAACGTCGGCATCCGCCCCACCTTCGGCGCAGCATCCTTCGCCGTCGAGTCCCACCTGCTGGACTTCCACCCCATCCCGCTCACCCGGCAGACCCCCCTGCGCCTCACCTTCCTCCTCCGCCTCCGCCCCGAGCAGCGCTTCGCCGACGTCGAAACCCTGCGCGCACAGATCGCCCGCGACGTCACCCGCGCCCGCCGCTTCTTCACCCTCTGCAACTCACTAATTTAGAGCAGCGCCTCAAGCCGCCTTGTACGGCCTGATCTGCTCCAATCCATCCGCACGCGCCGTCCGCAGATCGTACTCGTTCTGCAGGTTCATCCAGAACTGCGCCGGCAGACCGAAGTAGGCCCCGAACCGCAGCGCCGTATCGGCCGAGATCGACCGCTTCCCCTTCACAATCTCGTAGACACGCGGCAACGGAACGCCCAACTCCTTCGCCAGCCGGTACGAAGTCAGCCCCATCGGCTCCATGAACTCGGTCAGCAGAATCTCTCCGGGATGTATCGCAAATGCCTTAGCCATCTCGTCTCCTCTCCCTAGTGGTAGTCCACAATCTCCACGTCGCAGGCATTTCCGTCCAGCCAGCGGAAGCAGACCCGGTACTGGTCGTTGATCCGGATGCTGTGCTGCCCTTTGCGGTCCTTGGTAAGCGCTTCCAGGCGATTGCCGGGTGGAACCCTGAGGTTGGCAATCTCAACCGCAGCATTCAGAATCGCCAGCTTCTTCCATGCCGTGCGCCGAATCTCTGCCGGAATGCGCCGGCTCTTCCCCGTATCCCACAGCAACTCCGTGTCGGAATCCCGAAAGCTGACAATCACGGATCAATAGTATCGCTACACGTTACTAACGTCAAGCGTTAATAAAACGATGAACCATGATCTACTGCGGAGCACTCCCCCCACCCGTCGTCCCATCTCCCGGCGCACCCTTCGGAGCCGCATTCTCATCCGGCTCGATGGCGTCCGGGTCCTGCTCCACCGGAGCCTTGGGAATCGCCTTCACCACGGGCGATCCCGCCGGCGGCGTCAGCGGCACTTCCAGCTCCTTCTTCGGAGCGTTCCCCTCCGGGAATGCCTCATCCGGCTTGCCCGCAATCGCCACCTTCATAAAGTCCATCCACATCGGCAGCGCCGCCTCGGCTCCCGTCTCCTTCTTCCCCAGCGTCTGCCGGTCGTCGAACCCGATCCACGTCCCGCACGTCACCGACGGAGAAAACCCGATGAACCATGCATCCGTATAGTCGTTCGTCGTCCCCGTCTTGCCGCCCAGCGGATGCTTCAGCGAGGCCGCCGCCGCGCCCGTGCCCATCCGCGTCACCGCCTGTAGGAACATCATCATCGTCCGCGCCGTCTCCACCGAGATCACCTCAGTCACCGTCGGCGGCGGCTCATCCACCGGCAACCCGTCCGCCCGCACCACCTTGCGTATGGTGTGCGGCTCGATCCGTATCCCGTCGTTGGGAAACACGCTGTACGCACCCACCTGCTCCGCCAGCGAGATGTCCGCCGCCCCGATCGCCACCGGCAGGAACGCCGGAATATTGCTCGTCACTCCAAACCGGTGCGCCGTCGCAATCACCGTCCGTATCCCCACCTTGTCGGCCAGCTTCAGCGCCGGAATGTTCCGCGACTCGGCAAACGCATTCAGCAGCGTCATCGTCCCCTTGTAGTCGCCCTCGTAGTTGTGCGGTGTGTACGGCCCGTTGGGAGTGGAAAAGCTCACCGGCCCATCCACAATCAGGTCATCCGGCTTCGCTCCCGCCTCCACCGCCGTCGTGTAGACGTACGGCTTGAACGACGATCCCACCTCGCGCTCCGACTGCGTTGCCCGGTTGAACTGCGACAGCGCGAAGTCCCGCCCGCCCACCATCGCCAGCACCTCGCCGTTGGAGTTGTCAACCGCCATCAGCGACGCCTGCGCGCCCGTGTCCTGCTCCAGTTGGCGTGCTGCACCCCGTCGGCAGAGCTATCGCCCAGCCGCACGTACACCACGTCCCCAACCCGCAGAAAGCTGTCTCCCGCCGTCTTCTGCGTCCACGCCCAGTCCGCCTGCGTCATCACCGCCCGCGTCGACCCGATCTTCACCATCACCCGCTCCGGCTCCGCCTCCGTCACCAGCGCGTGATAGTATCCGCCCCGCTCGATATCGCCCGCCCAGTCCGCATGTTTATACGTCTCCAGATCGGTTCCTGCCGCCGCTACATTCTGTAGGTTCCCCTTCCACCCATGCCGCCGCTCATATGCCGCCGTCCCGTCCAGCACCGCCTTGTTGGCCACCAGTTGCAGGTCCAGATCCAGCGTCGTATACACCTTCAACCCCGCGCCCTGCACCTCTTCCGTGCCATACTCCTTCTCCAACTGCTGCCGCACCTCCTCCACAAAGTACGGTGCAACCGAGTTCGGCGGCGGCTCGATCTTCAGCCCCAGCGGCATCGCCTCGGCCGCCTCCTCCTGCTCGCGCGTAATCTTTCTGTCCGCCAGCATCTCGCTCAGCACCAGGTTGCGCCGCTTCAGCGCACGCTCCGGATGATTGATCGGCGAGTAGTACTCAGCGCCTTTGGGCAGCGCCGCCAGCAATGCCGCCTCCGGCAGCGTCAGCTCACCCACATGTTTGCTGAAGTAGTACTCCGACGCCGCCTCGAACCCATACGTCCCGTGCCCCAGATAGATCTGGTTGGCATACATCGCAAAGATCTGGTCCTTGGTGAACACCCGCTCGATCTGCACCGACAGCAATATCTCCTGCAGCTTCCGCCCATACGTCTTCTCGTTCGACAGAAACAGGTTCCGCGCCAGTTGCATGGTCAGCGTAGACGAGCCCTGCGCCCGGCTGCGCGAGTGCAGGTCCCTCCACGCCGCGCCCACCGCCCGAACCAGGTTCACTCCCCAGTTCCGCTCGAACGTCTTGTCCTCAATCGACAGCAGAGCGTCCCGCAGCACCGGCGGGAACGCCGTATACGGCACTACCACCCGCCGCTCCAGCGCGAACGACCCGATCTCCCGCCCATGGATGTCCAGCAGCTCGGTCGTCGTGCTCGGTCGATACCGCGCCAGATCGTTCATCTGCGGCAGGTCGATCGAGTACACCAGCATCAGCCCGCACATCACCCCAAATACCGCAGACAGCCCAAGCAGCACCGTGAACGTCGCCCGCGACGCAAGGTGCCGCGTGCGGTACGCAGGCCCATGCAGCACGTTCCCGCCGCTGAAGCGCCCAAAAAACCGGCGCCACCACCCCCGCTTCCCCGGCTCCGGGGACTCCTGCTCGTCACTGTATAAACTGGCCACCGCACCCTCACCATAGCACGGCCACCCGCCCCATTCCCTCCGCAATTCCCGCAATGCAACCGCGCTTGTTAGTGAGCTGGATACTGCTCTTACCGCTCTATTCAGATCGCGCTGATTGACGACTGGATTAGTCCTATATAAAATTGATAGGGACGTTCCATCAGCATTTTCTAAGTGCTGGATTGGTTTAACCTATGAGTCCGCAGACGATTCCGCTCTCCGATCTAACCGTTGGCACACACGCCCTCATCTCCAAGATGGGCGACGATCCGCATCTCTGTTATCTGCGCTGCATCGGCTTCTGCCCTGGAGCGCATGTGGAGCTGATCCGGAGTGTCTCCGGCGGAGCGCTCTCGGTCTACCGCGTCGACGATGCGGATGTCGCGCTGCGCCAGGCGACGGCGGCCCTCATCTCCGTCAGGATGGAAGGCTGATTGCCAGGATTCCGCACAGTAGCGATTATTGGCCCCCCCAATGTAGGCAAGTCCACCGTCTTCAACCGGCTCACCGGCCTGCGTCAGAAGGTCGGCAACTACTCCGGCGTCACCGTGGAGCAGCACGAAGGCCAGATTAAGGGGACCCGCACCAAACTCCTCGACCTGCCCGGCGTCTGGAGTCTGGAAGGCGACGAATCCGACCTCACCTCGGAGGACCAGTGCATCGCCGTGCGCGCCCTGCGTGGCGAAATTGAAGGCCAGCCGAAGCCCGAGGCTGTCCTTCTGGTTCTCGATGCCACCCAGCTTCACCGCCAGATGACCCTGGCCCGCCAGGTGATCGCGCACCATCTGCCCACCCTGGTGGTCGTCAACATGACCGATGTCCTGGCTGCGCGCGAGGGCTTTCTAGACCCTCTCTCGCTGGCCCAGACCCTGAACTCCCCGGTCGCAATGGTCAGCGCCGGCACGGGGAGCGGCATGGATGCCATCCGCCGCTTTGTCGGCGTCAAGACCGCCTCCGCCAAGTCCCCGCTGCTGCCCGTCATGCAGCCCCGCGTCCAGCAGCGCCAGATGGGCTGTCCGCGCAGCATGTCCGAGATTGAGAACCAGGGCCTCTACCGCCGTCCGCTGCCATCCGAGTGGTCGCGCCGCATCGACCGCGTCGCCCTACATCCCGTCTTTGGCCCGGCTCTGTTCTTCATTGTTACTCTGGCCGTCTTCCAGACCATCTTCCGTGTCGCCGCTCCGGCCAGCAATCTCTTCCAGAAATTTCTGACCGCGCTCGGCGTCTGGTTTGGCGCATTCATTCCCCCAGGCGTCATGCATTCGCTCGTGATCGACGGTCTCTGGACGGGCGTCGTCTCGGTGCTCACCTTCCTGCCCCAGATCCTGCTTCTCTTCCTGGTCATCGCGTTGCTGGAAGACTCCGGCTACATGGCGCGCGCCGCCGTCATCGCCGACCGCACCATGTCGCGCTTCGGCCTCAGCGGCCGCTCGTTCCTGCCGCTGCTGTCGGCCTACGCCTGCGCCGTGCCGGCCATCATGGCCACCCGCACCATCGCCAGCCGCCGCGACCGCCTCACCACCATCCTGGTCGCCCCCTTCATGACCTGCTCCGCGCGGCTGCCGCTCTATACCATGGTCATCGCCGCGTTCATCCCAGACCGCCCCGTCGTCGGACAGTTCCTCGGCCTGCGCGCCTGCGCCATGATGGGCCTCTACGCCATCGGAATGGTCGCGGCGCTTATCACCTCGTGGTTGCTGCATCTCTCGCTGCTGCGCAAGGACGACTCCGCCTTCGCCATCGAGCTGCCGGAGTTTCGCCTTCCCCTCGTGCATTCGCTGGCAATCAATCTGCTCGACCGCGCCCGAATCTTCGTCTCGCGTGTTGGAGGCATCATCCTGGTCACCAGCCTTGTGGTCTGGATGCTGGCCAACTTCCCCGTGCATCACGGCCAGCTCAGCCCCATCGACCAGAGCTACCTCGGCTCCATCGGCAACGCCATGGAGCCCGCGCTCCGCCCCCTCGGCCTCGACCGCAGCGTCGGCGTCGCCCTGCTCACCGCCTTCGCCGCGCGGGAGACCGTCGTCAGCACGCTGGGCACGCTCTACCACACGCCCCAGGTCGGCCTCGCGCTGCGCGGCTCCATCGGTCTGGCGGGCGCGCTCTCGCTGCTTGTCTTCTTTGCCCTGGCCATGCAGTGCACCTCCACGCTGGCCACCGTCAAGCGCGAGACAAACAGTTGGCGATGGCCCCTCTTCCAGCTCGTCTACATGAGCGCAGTCGCCTACTCCATGGCATGGATCACCTTCAACCTCAGCCTCTGGTTTTTGCAGCGATAGACAAATCTCACGCGACGCAAACACCCATTGCGTGGCACACTGTTACGCATGGATACCAGGGACACCGAACACCTCGTCGAAGCGCTCACCAGCAACTGGCAGACGGAGATGCGCGGCTATCACACCTACAACGCGCTCTCGCTGCAGGCCACCGATCCGCAGCAGAGCCGCTCGCTGCACCATCTAGCCCTGGCCGAGCAGCACCACGCCGATCTCTGGGCTGGCCGGCTCACCGCCCTCGGCGCGCCCGTCCCCGAGTACACCGGCAGCGAAGGCGGCGAGGCCGATTCGCTCTCCAACCGCATCGGCGGCCTCGACCTTGCCCTGCGCCGTCTGGAACTCGACGAGAGCCGCGACATCGCCCACTACGGCAAGCAGATCCAGGAGCTCGGCGACGAACCCACCATCGCCATCCTGCATCAGGTGCTGCAGGACGAGCGCGAGCACTACACCACCCTGGGCAACCTCATCCGCCGCGTCCTGCCGCCCACCAAGATGGAGCCGGCGCAGGCCAAGCGCGCGCTCGACGATCTGATGGCCGCGCGCGACAAGGGAAAGGCCCGCTCCGCCAGTTGGATCGGAGACGCCATCTACGGCGTCAACGACGGCCTCGGGGCCATCTTCGGCATCGTCTCCGGCGTCGCCGGGGCCACCGAAGCCAGCCCCAGCGGAGCGCACTACGTCCTCATCGCCGGCCTCGCCGGCATGATCGCCTCCGCGCTCTCCATGGGATCGGGCGCGTACCTCG
>CAWHDN010000004.1:0-305721 GCA_963828115.1 uncultured Acidobacteriaceae bacterium | reverse complement strand
CCGAACATGGCCAATCGGTCTTGCCCTCTTTGCATTTCTATTGCTTACAGGATGTTTGATTCCTAGTAAGACAGTGATCGTGGAATCTGACGCCCAGGGCAGGATTGCAGTAGATGACGAGAAGGCATCTGTCCAAAAAGATGTGTTTCCACCGCTCCCGCGGGTTGGGCCGGTTGGCTTTTTGCGAAGCCTTTTGACACTCGCATGCCTCTGGTTGCCGATGATACTGCTCGATGATGTGTCAGGTCGGGGAACCGGAATGTGGGTTGCACGTCTCGGCTATTTCATCTTGAGCGTTGTGTGGTTGATTAAGGTATTTGGCCGCATGGAGGATGCAGGGCGGTCACCGCATATGGGGCGCGGCTATTTCATTATAGGCGGTGTTTTGTTAATTGAAATGCTACATCGCATAGTGGGTGCTGGGTGGTCGCCGCAATCATATGGGTTTCTCATCTCTGCTGCTGTGCATATCGCGTCCACATTGCCGCCGTGTAAGCTCATCAACGGTTATGAGAAGCTTGCATTGTTCCTGCTGATTCAGATTCCGTTAGCGCTTTTACCCAGCAAGCCACGGCATGATGAGACAGCTACCTCGCAAAAGGTCGAGAATAAATACAGCAAAAAACTTGCAGAAAGGAGGAAGACTGCGAAACCATTTTTGGTTTGTCCCTTCTCCTTCTTGCGCCGTCTCCTGGTGATTGCCTTCCTCTGGGCTCCACTGGTTTACATGGATAGTATGTCAAACGGCGGAATTGGTACGTGGATTGCGCGTTTGGGCTACTTCATTTTGATCTATGCCTGGCTGATGAATGCTAGTGGACGTTTTGAAGATGCCGGTTGGGCCTTCAACTGGGATGGTGCACAATGCTGTCTCGTCGTTTCCGTCGCATCCCTGATGCCCCTTGCGGTCCATTGGGTCAACGGCTACGAATCACTTGCGATCTTCGTTCTTATTCAGACTCCAACAGCGTTTTTGCGGAGCAAGCGGCGGTAGAGGAGCCTTTGTCTGACAGCAGCAGGTGACCGGGTGGCCTCCATCTACTCGTCCAGCCTGAACGGCGCGTCCATGTCCTACACCTACGACACCCTCAACCGGCTCAGCACGGTGGTGGACAACGCCTCGCCCGGCCAGAACACCACCGCCTACGCCTACGACACGGCCAGCAACCTGGTCACCGTCACCGATCCCAACAAGTTGCAGTCGACCATCCAGTACGACAGCATGAATCGCCTCACCTCGCTCAACACGGCGACGCAAAACTCCTCGGCGGTGGCGGGCTATAGCTACACCTCGGCGCCATGGGCACCGGCACCGGCGCGACGGACATTCCGCTGCACTCCGCTATTCAGTTGCGATGCGCAATGAATAGCGAATCGAAGTACGTTGCGCTGCGCGTTGCATAGCGAATCGAATGCAGTTCCTTCCGCCGAATATATCGCCACTGCGGGCATGGTGCTTTGCTCCGGATGGATTATGACACTCCACCCCTCGGAGGGAACTGCTGGGAAACCTGGGGGCGCTCTGGGGGAACGTGTTCTGCATCTGAGAGATAGGCGGTTGCATGGAGTCCTGGGGAAACCCGCGTTTCCATCCGTAAACGCGGCCTTCCGAGAGGTGTGGAGCGATGGCAATACTTGATGAAAGCAACTTGATGGCGGAGCGGGCGAGGCACGCGAAGTTTCGGACGAACCACGTTGGAACGAAGCTCAATGAGCATGAGCTGCACGAGTTCGAGGCGCTGGGCGAAGCTCCAGCAGTCGCCCTCGGAGCTGATACGCGGGCTTGTGTTGCGCGAGATCGAGCAGGAGAAACAGCCCGCGCCGGAGTCGCGTCCGAGCGTGGAGTTGGAGGAGATCACGGCGTTGCGGCTGCTTGTTATCAACGTCCTTCCGAAGCTGGCGACAGGCGAGACGATGACGCTGGAGACGTACCAGAAGATCGAAGCGGAAGTGGAAACCGGAAGTCGAGCCGTGGGCTGGAGCTGCTGAAAGAGTGGCAGCAGCGAGGCGGCAAGAAGCCCTGAGCGGCAGTGGCGAAGTACCCTCCACTCCGGCGTCCGTCAAGGCGCTTCGCCCGCTACGCGGCGCGCTCAAGCATCCCACACGAGCAAAGACCGCTCGTGCGGGATTGCTGGCCCGCGCGCGACCTTGACTTGACGTTTCCGCTCCGGGTGATGCGCTGGTTATGAGAAGAATATCTCTTCTCATGTGTCCAGGAACACTTGAAAGAGCGACGGCGACGGCGGAGATTCAACCGAGTTCTGTCACGGGTACAGCCCGGAATCCGTTAGGGAATGGGAAGCTACTGGTGTTCGGGCGACGACCGAACCGCCGGTCACACGCGAGTTGCCCAACACGTTCCGCACGAAGTCGAGGTTCACGGTGTCGCCAATGTCGGGCAGCTCTGTCCACTTCGCTTCAAACAGCTCCAGGCGTCCGCCGGCATCCACCACGAAGTCCACTTCGCGGGTGCGGTCGCGCCAAAAGAAGAGGCTTCCAGTGCGTCCGGCGTTGCGTTCGCGGGCGCGGAGTTGAGCGAAGACCACTCTCCAAGATGGCCCCGACTGCCGGTGATTGGCGAAGGTCTTCCTTGGATCGAATATTTAGGAGAGCGCAGAGTAGGCCGGTGTCGGTGAGGTAGAGTTTGGGGCTTTTGACAATGGATTTTGTGCGGTTCGAGAACCACGGCTCCAGCAATACGGCTTGCCCGGAAGCCTCCAACATAGACAGCCATTGGTTCGCTGTTGAAGGGGAGATTCCAACGTCGCGGGCCAGGTCGGCCTTGTTCAAAAGGTTCGCGGAACGGAGGGCGCAGGCGCGTAGAAATCTTTTAAAGTCTCGCAGACTTCCGACGTTGGAAAAGGCGCGGACATCGCGTTCGAGATAGGTAGCTAGGTAGGAGTTGTAGAAGGCAACAAGGTCGATATCCGGGTTGGCATACAGCTCCGGGAAGCCGCCGCGCACTATAGCTGTTTCAACCCCGGTATCCGGTAGAGCCGCCCGAATCTCAGCGAAGGACAGCGTTTCGAGTTCCACGATGTCGGCTCTGCCCGCTAACGACTCAGAGACGTTCTTCATCAGAGTAAACTTTTGCGAACCGGTCAGCAGGAATTGACCGTTGCGCGTTCGCTTGGCGTCCACTTCCGCCTTGAGGTGCCGGAAGAGGCCGGGGGCATATTGCACCTCGTCGATGATGACGGGCGGGGGATGGCGTTGCAGAAAAGTGCGGGGTTCCTTCTCGGCTTGCTCGGCTTCAGTGGGTAGGTCCAGGGAGACAAATGAGTGTCCGGGGAACAGGCGCAGGAAGGTTGAAGTCTTGCCGGTCTGTCTGGCTCCAGTAAGCACAATGACGGGCCGCGTCTTGGCGGAGCGTTCTAGCCGGGGTTCAACTGCGCGTGAAATCCACATATGCAAAATATACGACAGGATCGTATATTTTGCATATTACGAGGGTGATTCCTTATGACTAGGCGGCCATCTCTTGTTCTTTGCGGTACTCGGCCAGTCTGTCTACCGCCGCCAGCTTATGTGCCGGCGCAAGGTGTGCATAGCGAACGGTCATCTTGATGTCTTTGTGACCGGCAAGCTCTTGCACGGTTCTCAAATCGACCCCGGCCATCACGAGGCGAGAGATATACGTGTGCCGGAAAATGTGCCAGGTAACGTCCCGAAGCGAACTGTTCTTCTTCACGGCTTCCTGCATGACCAGCTCAAACCAGGCGCGGGGGGAGATCATTGGTTCGCCATAGCGTGTGAGGCACACATGGGGCGAAGTCGAGCTGCGGCGCTGCCATAGCTCTTTGAGGGCGCTGACTGCTGCTTCGGTGAGAATCACCACGCGGGCCGTTCCGTTCTTGGTTCTCAGTAGGATCAACTGCCGGCGCTCCAGATCGACACGGTCCCATTCGAGCGAGTACAGTTCGCCCAGCCGCATTCCTGTTTCGAGGGCCAAGGTCAACTCGGGTTCATGGATTGGGCACCTCTCGCGAATGATGGCACGGATGGTCGCCTCTTCCTCATAGGAGATAAACCGGACTCTGCCGTTCTCCTCCTTGTAAAGGCGGACCAGTCTCGCCGGGTTGGCCGTCGCTTTGCCGTTGCGGATAGCCTCCTGAAAGATCATCGATAATGTCCCGCGATAGCGGTTGATCGTCGTCTTCTTCAGATCGTCTCGCGTGTCCAGGTAGGCTTTGATCGTCTGTGGCGTGATCTCGTTTATGGGAGTCTTGCCAAAGACCGGCAGGAGCTTGACGACAGTCGCACGGTCACCGCGGTACGAGGCTTTATGCTCCTTCGAGTAAACGAGGGCATCCGCCGCGATCTCCTCGAAGAGCACAGCGCGGCGAGGGCGGATCTCTGGCATTTTGATCCCCATCCGGGCATCGGTCTTCCGGCGTTGATAAAGAGCGACCGCGTCGGAACGGCGCCCGACCTTCTCCCGGTGCCGCTTGCCTTCGACGTAATAGAGAATCCACCAGATTCCGCTCTTCGGCCGGCATCTCGTAGACTCCTTTGATCGATTTCGGCTTCTTGACCGTCGCGTTTGCCATCGTCTCCCACCCTCATGTTCCGCTGTATTTAACTATGACACCGAAGGGGGGTAGTGGTGGCTGTTTTGGTGGCTGTTCGGATTGAGAAATTCATGCTTTTGGGTGCGATCCGGTGCAACGATAGTACATAGATAAGTCATTTATAATCAACGAAAGTGCAATCCGGTGCAACGCTGTGCAAACCGCAAAATTCCCCTGTTAACCGAAGGGTTGTAGGTTCGAGTCCTACCTGAGGAGCCAATTATTTCAACAACTTATCTGGCCCTGCGCTCTGCTGCTCTGGAATGCAAATTGAGGTGGCGACTTGCTGCGGGCTACACCCTCCATCAGCTCGCCCCGGCTTACCACCGCCCATAGACCACGGGCAATCCTCCGTTAGTTGCAGCAATGGCCTCGCAGATCGACTTCAGTGCAATGGCGCTGGGAAGATCGGTTGAGGCCATTGCTGCCTACTCTGGCTGAGGAGTTGCACGGATGGCAGGTTATTCCGCTAATTTAAGCAATTTACAAGCCATTCTATGGTCAGTCGTACTTGCTGGAAATCAGTTTGCTCTATGAATTCCCGTTTCGGAACTGGACATCAAGTTGACACTACTTAGTGAACAACCTGTGGAAAAGCATCCAACTCCAACATGGTACTGCCTGGATAGTTATTGGACAGTAAGAAGATAACCATCCTGTACCCCTAAGTCTGGTTGCTGGACATAGATTGGGGGTGGGGGTATTTCAATGCGGGTACTGATTGTGGAAGATGATCGAGCCCTGGGTGCATTTCTCAAGTCTGGGTTGGAGCTGCAAGGGCATCGTGTGGAGTGGGTGGAGGACGGGGATTCTGCGCTGGCACGGGCCGCGGCGGAGCATCCGGATCTGGTACTGCTGGACCTGAGTCTTCCCAAGCGGGATGGTCTGGAGGTGCTGACGAAGATGCGAGCGCGGCATGGCGGTGTCTCGGTGTTGGTGCTGTCCGACCACGGCGATCCTCATGTGCAGGTGCAGTGCCTGGACATGGGGGCGGACGATTGCCTGCTGAAGCCGTTCAGCTTCTATGAGTTGACGGCGCGGTGCCGTGCGATGCTGCGGCGGCATGTACGGGTTGCCGATCCAGTGCTGCGCCATGGCGATCTGGAGCTGCACCGCATCGAGCACACGGTGGCGCGTGCGGGGCGTGCGATTGAGTTGACGGCGAAGGAGTTTGCGCTGCTGGAGTTTCTGATGCTGCATCTCGGGGAGTGCGTCTCACGCAGCCAATTGATGGCCGAGGTGTGGCAGACGCCGGCGGCGTCTAGTACGAATGTGGTGGAGGTGTACATCAATTATCTGAGGCACAAGCTGGGAGACGACGGCAAGTACGATGGCGGCACGGGGTTGATCGAGACCGTTCGCGGGATGGGATACAGGCTAGGCGCGCTGGTCACGGGTATGCGCTCCTCGGCGGAGACTTCTAGGAGCACGGCGTCTTTTTCTTTCTATGACTCGTAATTGACCGCAATAACGAATTTGTTTGAGCCAAAGTTGGGCGGATGCATCTTCTTTTGCACTCGTGACTTATCTACTTCAGATCGGAACGGCCCTGGACCATCGAACGGGGGCCGGAGTTCACGCAGAGACAGATCGAACGACAGCCGATTGAGGAGCTTATATGGGGTACGGACTGGGCAGAGAGGACGCCGGCAACAAGGCCGGTGCGAGGACGGTGTTGTTGGCCAGCGCGAATGCAACCCTGCGGGCGCGCCTGAGGCAGGAGTTGACAGCGATGCGCTGGCAGGTGCGCGAGGCGGCAGGCGGCGCGGAGGCGATCGAGCTGCTGGAGGCGCAGGGCGCGGAGGCAATGGTCCTGGACAGCGTGCTGCCCGACCTGGAAGTGGACGAACTCGCCGGGGAGATGCGAATGCGGCATCCGGTGATGGACCTGCTGCGGATCGACGGAGTCGCGGACGATGGGGGAGCGCGCAGCCCTCGCAGAAACGAGCTGCTGCACGCGTTGCGACAGGCGCAGCAAGGTGCATGTGGAACCGGCGCGGGCGATAGCGCAGCGTGGATGCAGGCGCCGGTGGCGGCACCGCAGATCGCCGCAGCGGATCGTTTGGCCCCAGGGGATGAGCGCTCGGTTGCCGCACTACAGGCTGCAGCGTTCCTGCACAGGAGCAAAGTGAAGATACCGGAGGGGCCGTTGCCTGAGCTGCTTCCAGGGATGGTGGGCGTGAGCGCCGGAATGGTGGAGTTGGCCCGGCTGATTCGGCTGGTTGCGCAGTACTCGTCGACGGTGCTGATCGAGGGCGAGACGGGCACGGGCAAGGAGCGGGTGGCACGCGCGGTGCATTTGTTGAGCCCGCGCGCAGACAAGCCTTATGTGGTGCTGAACTGCGCGGCAATCCCCGAATCGCTGCTGGAGGCTGAGGTCTTCGGGCACACGCGGGGGGCCTTCACGGGCGCGATGCAGCCGCGCACCGGCATGATCGAAGCGGCCAACGGAGGCACGCTGTTTCTGGACGAGATCGGCGAGATGCCGCTGTCAATGCAGTCCAAGATACTGCGCTTTCTAGAGTCGGGCGAGCTGCAACGCGTGGGCAACAACGAGGTCGTGCGCGTGGATGCGCGGGTGGTCGCGGCGACCCATGTGCCGCTACAGCAGCGCGCCGACGAGCACACGTTCCGGCTCGATCTGTATCACCGGCTGGCGGTGTTTCCGGTTTTTTTGCCGGCGCTGCGCGAACGGATGGAGGACGTATTGCCGCTGGCGGCGCATCTGCTGGGTAAACTGGACAAGAAGATGCCGGTGAAGCGGCTTTCGGACGGCGCTGCGGCGAGGCTGATGGAGCACCACTGGCCCGGCAATGTGCGCGAACTGGCGAATGTGCTGGAGCGGGCAACCATTCTGGCGGAAGATCGCCGGGAGATTGCACGCGACGAAATCCGGTTCTAGCGAGATGACCCAGCGGCGGCGTTGGAACTACCTGGGCCATGCCCATGTTCCGGCTTCAACAAGAACTGTAGTCGTTGCGGGGGCCTTGGGAGCACATGCCTTTGCTGATATATGCTGGAAGAAAGACGCTAATCAGTGAACCTGACGGGAGATTGAGAACCTGTGCCATTGAGCGAAGCTGCCCACGACTACCATCCTCTGACCATCGATGAGTACCTGCGGAAGAAGCTGATGCCGGTCGAGGGCGTGATTCCTCATCTGCCTGGCATCGACATGCATGGAAACACCATTCCAGCCGAAGCCGTCGGCGGCGATGTCTTTGAGTACATCAATTTTCAGCAGCGCTACAACATCGACGCACGAATCGCCCAGGCCGAGTGGCTGGCGAATGAGGTTCTGGTACCACTTGCCAAAGGGAAAAAGGCGCGAAGCGGCGTCGATGATCATGTCCAGTGGATGTCGTCGCAGCCCGGCTACACGGATGAGGACGGAGTCCAGTTCAGAAAGGCCAAGAGTTCGGAGCAGTTAAGGATTGTCGAGAACCTGCGGGAACTATACACAACCGCCGGAGTGCTTCTGGTTGATGCGCAGGGCCACGGGATTATTGCGGCAAAGATCGCGTCCACCATACACGACACCCTGCAGGCGTTCATGCTCTCGGAGTTGGACCGCGTGGGGACCAGCACACCCAGATTATTTGAACAGCTCAACCTGAGGCTTGCCCAGTCGGCGACCGCGCGCAATGCCCTGGGCCGGAGCATGGATGCAAGCTCGCGAGAGATTGCCACGATGCTCTATGGCGAGATTCGTCCGAACGGACAGTTCCGCTTCGTCAACTTCGGCCATCCGCCTCCGCTGGTCTTCTCGGCAAAGTACAAGAGGTTCATGAAAATTGGCAAAGACCGGATGGCGCAGTTTCTGGCGCTCGGACTGGAGATCCCCGAAGACCATCCCGACCGGAACAAATATGTATCCATCAAACTGAGGAAGCGGCGGATGGACTCCTCCGATATCGCCATGATTACGCTCATGGGCAGGGGAGACATTCTCTTTCTCTATACCGACGGCGTCTACGATGGCAGCGACGAGCAGGAAAAATGCCGGATTGAAGCAATCATTGGCGAACACAAACAGAAGGCTGCCAAAGACATCTGCAACGCGGTCCTGGACTATGCATTGAAACGAGACGGACGGCTTCGCCAGGAGGGCCACAGCGACGAGATCGACGACAAGACCGTCTTCATCATCAAGCGAACGTAAAAATCCGTTCACTTATATATTCACCGGCGTGTCATCTCATCGTTATGCTAGGCCGTCGCGTGCTCCGCGTGAAGCTCCTGTAGCGCGAAGACGCTCAGGGTCCCGCGCTGTAGTGCGGCAATGCCCTCGGCCGCAGCCTGCGCCGCGGCCAACGTGGTAATGGTGGGGATCCGCGCCAGCACCGCAGCCCGCCGGATCGCCTTCTCGTCGAAGAACGTCTCCTGCCCGCGCGGCGTATTGATGATCAACTGAATGCGGTCGCCCTTGATCAGATCGACCACGTTGGGCCGTCCTTCCTTCACCTTGTAGACGCGCTCCGGCGGCAGCCCCGCGGCCTCCAGCGCATCCGCCGTTCCGTGTGTTGCGACGAGGTGAAATCCCATCTCGACGAAGGTCCGCGCCAGATCGACGACGCCTTCCTTGTCGTGGTCGTTCACGCTGAGGAAGATGGTTCCTTTCACGGGCAGCACCTGCCCCGCGGCAATCTGCGCCTTGGCAAAGGCCTCGCCGAAGCTGTCGGCCACGCCCATCACCTCGCCGGTGGACTTCATCTCCGGCCCCAGCACCGTGTCCACTCCGGGAAACTTGCCCCAGGGAAACACGGGCGACTTCACATAGTAGTGCGTGCCCGTGTTCAGGTCCTCGCCGCTCGCCACGTACTCCGGCAGCAATTCCTTCAGCGTACGTCCCACCATCAGCCGCGACGCGATCTTGGCCAGCGGCACTCCGGTCGCCTTCGATACATAGGGAACAGTGCGCGAAGCCCGCGGGTTCACCTCGATGACGAAGACCTTACCGCGCTGGATTGCGAACTGGATGTTCACCAAACCGATCACGTTCAGCGCCATGGCCAGCTTCCGCGTGTGCTCGCGGATGGTGCGCAGCACATCGTCGCTCAGGTCCACCGCCGGCAGCACGCACGATGAGTCGCCAGAGTGGATGCCAGCCTCCTCGATGTGCTGCATGATCCCGGCGATCACCACGTCCGTGCCGTCGCACAGCGCGTCCACGTCGCACTCGATGGCGTCTTCCAGGAAGTGGTCGATCAGCACCGGCCGCTCGTGCGAATATTCAATCGCCGTGCTCATGTAGCGCAGCACCGCCTCGTCGTCGTACGCAATCACCATGGCGCGCCCGCCCAGCACATAGCTGGGCCGCAGCAACACGGGATAGCCCACGCGGTTTGCTCCCGCCAGCGCCTCGTCGACCGAGGTCACCATGGCGCCTTCGGGCTGCGGAATTCCCAGCTCGGTAATCAGTTTGCCGAATCGCTTGCGGTCCTCGGCCAGGTCGATCGACTCCGGCGATGTGCCGATGATGGGCACGCCAGCGCGCTTGAGCGGCAGGCTGAGGTTCAGCGGAGTCTGCCCGCCGAACTGCACAATCATGCCGATCTCCGCGCCGCTCGAGGCCTCGTGCTCATACACCGCCAGCACGTCCTCCAGCGTCAGCGGCTCGAAGTACAGACGGTCGCTGGTGTCGTAGTCGGTGGAGACGGTCTCGGGATTGCAGTTGACCATGATGGTCTCGTAGCCGTCTTCTCTGAGGGCAAACGCCGCGTGGCAGCAGCAGTAGTCGAACTCGATTCCCTGGCCGATGCGGTTTGGCCCGCTGCCCAGAATGATGATCTTCCGGCGTGCGGTCGGCGCGGCCTCGTCCTCCTCGTCGTAGCAGCTATAGAGGTACGGCGTGTAGCTCTCGAACTCCGCCGCGCATGTGTCCACCAGCTTGAAGACCGGCTTGACGCCGAGTTTCGCTCGCATCCCGCGCACCTGGTCCGCGCCGTCCAGCTTCCACTCCGATGCGAGCCGCTCGTCGGAGACGCCCATCCGCTTGGCCGCGCGCAGATCGTCCGCGGTTGTCGCATCGGAGCCGACCGTCGCAACCGCCTTGACCTCGTCGGTGATCTGCTTGATCTGGTTCAGGAACCACGGGTCCATCGAGGTGAAGCGCGCCACCTCGCGGACACTCATTCCCTTCTCGAAGGCGTAGCGCACATAGGCCAGCCGCTCCGGATGCGGCGTCACCAACCGCTGCGTCAGGCGCCGCGGTTCAATATCCTCGGCCCTGGCCTTCTTGCCCGTCTCCAGCGAGCGCACGGCCTTCATCAGCGCTTCCTTGAAGGTCCGCCCGATGGCCATCACCTCGCCCACAGACTTCATCTGCGGCCCCAACCCCTCATCCGCGCCGGGAAACTTCTCGAACTGCCACTTGGGAATCTTCACCACCACGTAGTCGATGGTTGGCTCGAAGCAGGCAGGCGTGGCCTTGGTAATGTCGTTCTGTATCTCGTCCAGCGTGTAGCCGACGGCCAGCCGCGCCGCGATCTTGGCGATAGGGAAGCCGGTGGCTTTACTGGCAAGCGCGGACGAGCGCGCAGACGCGCGGGTTCATCTCGATGATGATCATGCGTCCGTCGTGCGGGTTTACCGCGAACTGCACGTTGCTGCCGCCGGTCTCCACGCCGATCTCTCGGATGCAGGCAATGGCCGCATCGCGCATCCTTTGATACTCGCGGTCGGTCAGCGTCTGCGCCGGTGCCACCGTGATCGAGTCGCCGGTATGCACGCCCATGGGGTCGAAGTTTTCGATCGAGCAGATGATGATGACGTTGTCCTTGAGGTCGCGGATCACCTCCAGCTCGTACTCCTTCCAGCCCAGCACGCTCTCCTCGATCAGGCACTCGTGTACCGGCGAGAGGTCGATCCCGTGCGCCAGAATGCCGGTCATCTCCTCGCGGTTGTATGCGATTCCGCCGCCCGATCCGCCCAACGTAAAGCTGGGACGAATAACCACCGGGAATCCGATCTTCGCGGCAAACGTCAGCCCGTCGCTCACGGTGCCCACAAGCTGCGACTTCGGCAGATCGAGGCCGATCCGTTTCATCGCATCCTTGAAGAGCAGCCGGTCCTCGGCCTTCTTGATGGCCTCCAGCTTGGCCCCGATCAACTCCACGCCATATCGCTCCAGCACGCCGGAGTCGGCCAGCTCCACGGCAAGATTCAGCGCTGTCTGCCCGCCCACGGTCGGCAGTAACGCGAAGATTCCCGCGACGCTGGGTTTACTGGAGCCAGCCATCCTCTCCGCTTCGACGCGAATGATCTCTTCGAGGTATGTCGCCGTCAGTGGCTCGATGTAGGTTCGGTCGGCGACCTCGGGGTCGGTCATAATCGACGCCGGGTTGGAGTTGACCAGCACGACCTCGTAGCCCTCGGCCTTCAGCGCCTTGCAGGCCTGCGTACCGGAGTAGTCGAACTCCGCCGACTGCCCAATCACAATCGGCCCCGAGCCGATCACCAGAATCTTCGCTATGTCATTCCTACGCGGCATCATTTCCCTTCAATTCAGTGTTGCAAGTACGGTGTGCATTGCTTTGATCCTTCAGACAAGCACTCTGGCGCGAAGCGATGTGAGCAGTTTGTTGAACGATAGCTCTGCCGACGGCTCACGGTAGTGCCCCTGTAAACCCTCCACTCGCGATGAAGTCAGTAATCAGGCACTTCATAGTGCCTGTCCCGAATCAACTTTGTGAGCAAAATTTCATATCGCTTCGTGTACGAGGCTCCAATAAACTCCGGGAAAATTTTGAAGTGCGATTCTGTTGCACCAACAGGCCTGTTTGATTCCGGTGCATCCTCCAACATCATGAAGTAGCCCAGCCATGGTCGCTGCGAAGGCGCAAATGCGCCCTCGCGATAGGCGGCCCAAAGGTCGGTTGCGCTTCCCAAGGCTTCTTCCGTCCTGTTATTGAAGTTATTTCCAAAGGAACCAACCTGCGACTTGAACTCCATTGCGGCCACGAGTTGCCCATCGGAAACAACGAGTAAGTCCCACCTCTTCTCCGACCTGTACCATCCGGGGATCTCTGCAAGGCGGTCACAAAAAATGCTTGGTCTGTCTAATCCAGACTCTTCCAGATAATCGCAGATAAGATCAGCAAACCCTTGCAATTGTTTACCGCCCGTAACAGCCCCCCGCGCCCCCGCGTCCTTCTGCCCAGACTTGGTTCCTTGACTGTCTGCTTGAGCGGAACGGGTATGCCAGAAATGACGTACGGCTTCATGCAGCCTATCGTCCCATCGTCTGTCCAGGCTCATCGGTCCCAAACCTCCACAATTTCCGGTCTTCTAAACAGCGTCTGAGTCTCGTGCCGAACTCGGGATACCGCAGACTTAAGATAAGTCTCTTGAACTTCATACCCCAGACTGTTTCTTCCGCTCTTGGCAGCCGCCACTGTTGTAGTTCCAGTTCCGAGAAATGGGTCCAGAACGACATCCCCTACAAAGCTGAACATCCGAATCAATCGCTCTGCAAGTTGTATTGGATATGGCGCAGGATGATGCTTCGTCGACTCACCCGTCAAGCCTGTCCATATTTGCTGAAACCAACGTTGATAATTCTCTGCCCCAATTACGCTGAGTAATTTCGTGGCTGCATCCGGTTTTCGATAACCACCCGGCTTTCGCAACATCAGAATGAACTCGATGTCATTTTTGATGACAGAGTTCGGTTCGTATGGTTTCCCGAGAAAACCGCCTGCTCCATTCGCTTCGTAGACTGCATTTGAAATTTTGTGCCAAATGATTGGCGCGAGATTGTCGAACCCGATCTTCCGGCATTGTTCCTGAATCGACGATGCAGGGGAACAACCGTATGTCGCCCGTCATTCTGCCGTCGCGACAGACAGACATCCCCTACGACGCACACCAGCCTCCCCCGGGAACCAGAGCGTCATAGCATCTCTTCCAGACCACGCCCAACTCCCGCAAGAACTCCTCGTAGTCTTCTATGTGCCCCATCTGTGCCGCGGAGTCTTCGTAGCGCTTCAGCGTCCAGTAGGGAGGCGAAGTAACCACCAGATGCACAGAGTTTGTTCCAAGTTCCGTCATCTCCCGCGCATCGCCATGCACCAGCACATGCTTCGTGGGAACCGTCTGTAGCGCGGACTCGATCTTCTCCAGAAGGACTTGATCCTTTGCAATTGCTGGAATCGTTGTCCGCTCCAACCCAATCTCGCGAATCTCCTCCGGCAGATATGCCGACAGTCCTCGCTCCCAAAATCGAACTTCATCGACCGAGGGAACACAAGCGGAATCGGTAGATGGGCCGCTGCGCTCATTTCTTCCACTCCTCCATCATCTTGCGGAAGTCGCGGAACAGATAGTGCGAGTCATGCGGGCCGGGGCTGGCCTCCGGGTGGTACTGCACGCTGAACATCGGGTCGGTCTTGTGCCGCAGGCCGGCCAACGTGTGGTCGTTGAGGTTGGTGTGCGTCCGCTCCACGTCCGCAGGCAGGCTCTCGGGATCGACGTTGAAGTTGTGGTTCTGCGCGGTGATCTCCACCTTGCCCGTGCGTGGTTCAGGATTGGGTGGTTGCCGCCATGGTGGCCGAACTTCAGCTTGTAGGTCTTGCCGCCCAGCGCGAGGCCGAAGATCTGGTGGCCGAGGCAGATGCCGAAGATCGGCACCTTGCCCTTCAGCTTGCGCACCGTCTCGATGGCGTAGTCCAGCGGCTCCGGATCGCCGGGACCGTTGGAGAAAAACACGCCGTCGGGGTTGAGCGCCAGCGTCTCTTCGGCGGTCGTGGTGGCCGGGACCACGGTGACGCGGCATCCCTCGCGGGTCAACATGCGCAGAATGTTCTGCTTGATGCCGAAGTCGTACGCCACCACATGCAGCAAGTCGCCATCGGTTGCGCCGTCGGCCGCTGGCAGATACGCATCGCCGGTCTGGTTCTTCGGTTCGCTTTGCATCCCACTGGTAGATTGTCTTGGCGGTGACCACGCTGGCAAGGTCGGTGCCTTCCATCTTGCGGATTGCCCGTGCCTTCGCCACCAGAGCGTCTGCGTCCAGACGCCGCACCGGATGCGATGACGCCGCGCATCACGCCATGCGTGCGCAGATGCCGCACCACGGCGCGTGTATCCACCTCGGCCAGCACGGGAACGCCGCTGCGCTCTAGATAGTCGTCGGCCACCTCGGTGGCCCTCCAGTTGGAACTCATCTCGGAGAACTCGCGCGTTACCAGGGCCTCGATATAAGGCCGCGCGGACTCGGCATCGCTGGGCGTCGTCCCATAGTTCCCGATGTGCGGATTGGTCAGCACCACAATCTGCCCCGCGTACGAGGGATCGGTGAAGATCTCCTGGTAGCCGGTGAGCGATGTATTGAAGACGACCTCGCCCGATGCCTCAACCGGCGCACCGAAGCCTTTGCCGCGAAAGATGCGCCCGTCTTCAAGCGCCAGAATTGCCTGCATTGCCTACTCCTGCGGAATCCCATTAGGAGTGGATTCAATCGATTCTATCAGCATCCGCAGAGGTTGCTCGCATCGAGCGGCCAGTTTTCCACGCATTTCCACGCGCAGACGCAAAATGACCCGGCACACGACCTGGCCTTCTTGCAAACCAGCGAGAGAAGCAGCCTCCGCTTGACTGCCTGGACGCGGGTTCTTCGTAACAGATGCGACACGGCAATATGCGTCTGTGCCTGACCGCATTGCGGCAGGAACCCGTCCCCTTAAGGAGTGAAGACCCCCGGTGCTCTGGGGGCCTTACTGAAAGGTAGGAGTGGTCTTGCGGATAGGGGAAGCCGGAACCGTGGGAACTGCTGGCCCGACAAGTTGCTTGCTACACTCCATGAGACGCGAGCCCTGAGAAAAAGTTGCCAAATATTCTGCAAAATGTATTTAAAAAATTATGTATCTTCCAAAAACTGAATCACCCAAGAATGAGTCTTGCAGCCATAGTTGAACTATCTATTGATTTTATTGATGTTAGTAGAATTAATCCAAATTACTCCCGGCCCCGGTTAGATTCCGAAACGGTACAAATCTCCATTGCGATTTCGGACTAACCGAGTCTGGTATCACATTACGGGGTGAGCGAATCCGGCGCGGCGCGGCTCAAAAGGATGCGCACGTCGCTGGAGCGATTGATGGAGAAGGCGGTCGGCGTGCTGGGCGCGGTGATGGCGATAAAGTCGGCTCGGTGCACATCGTCCAGGTAGATGGACGGGCGCGGGTCGGGCGCAGCGGTCTTCACCTCGACGTGGCTCAACTCAATGTTTTTGATGTGGCGAAGGTAAAAGCCATGGCTGGGGGTTGCGCCAAACATACCCGGCTCGGGGTACTTGTTCTCGTCCTCGGGCGGATGGATGTCAACCATATTTGCCGCGCCGCCGCCTGCGTTCTGCACGAAAAAGTCTGAGATTTTGACGTCTTCAATGAAATAGCCGGGGATGCCGCTGAGGATGGAGCCGAAGCGCGAGCCGGAGTTGTAGCAGTTGAGGTTTGTGACGAGGACGCGGCGCAGCGTGCCTACCTTGGTGGACTCGGCCGGCCCGCGCAACCGCGCGCCGAGCCGCAGGAAGATGGGACAACTGGTGATGTCGCGCATGGTGATGTTGCTGATGGCAATGTCTTCCAGCAGTGCGCCGTCGACCGTCTCCAGCGCAATGCCCTGCGTGCCCTCGAAGACGCAGTTGGAGATGGCAATGTTGATGAACCCGCCGTTCGACTCGGTGCCGCACTTGATGCGCCCGCCTCCGCCGTTCGACCTCCGCTTGTAGCTGCCGTCGAGCAGGCTGCCCAGCTCCCAGCATCCGCTCACATAGCAGTTGGCAATGGTGACGTTCTGCGTGGGCCGCGCGTAGCCCAGCGCAAAGCTGGACTTGGGGCAGATCCCGTCGTCCCACGGCGCGTTGATATAGCAGTTGGTGACGCGGACGTTGCGGCAGCAATCGATGTCCATACCGTCGCGGTCGGTGTCGATCTTCAGGTTGTCGATGGTGAGGTTATCGACGCCGGTGAACAGTATCCCAAAGTGACCGCCCTTCAAGATGGAGAAGTCCCGCAGTACTACGTTGTGGCAGTTCTTGAGGCCGATGGCCTTGTTGCCCACGCCCGCCTGCTCGGCTGTGTATTTGGGATAGTCTCCGCGGACGGCGCGGTCTGCCCCGAAGCTCAGCCCCTTGCCCCAGAGCAATCCCGGCCCGGTGATGGAGAAGTCGCTGATGCCGTCGCCCCAGAGCAGCGAGTTGTGCCAATGGTTGTGGCCCCAGTCCTGGTACTTCTCCCATGCAGAATCGGGCTCGGCTGCGTCGTAGACTCCGCCCATATAGCCGGTGGTCTGCCCCGGCAGCGGCGACTCGGCGGCAATGATGGCGCAGCCCTGCGAGAGGTACAGATCGACGTGGCTCTTCAGGCGAATCGAGAAGCTGACGTAGTTCCCCGCAGGGAAAAAGACCGTGCCTCCGCCAACGGCTGCGGCGGCTTCGATGGCTTTGTTGATGGCGGGCGAATCGACGGTCTTGCCGTCGCCCGTTGCGCCGAAGGTACGCACGTCGAAGAGCATCGGGCACAGCGACGGTGCAGCTGGCTTTTTTGGGCGCAGCAAACGCGGGAATGGCGGAGACGGTTGAGGCGGCAAGACCCATGCTGCTGAGTCTCAGAAGATCGCGGCGGGCGGAGTCGAAGGTTCGCATAGTGCCAGCCATGCTAGCAGAGCCGGAGTAAGGCTTGGAACTCAATGGCCTGCGCTGCCAGGGCAATCGCATGAAGTTCCCCCCCTCCCCCTGAATGGCGTAAAGTATTCAAAACGTGTTGATTAAGCACGCGATAAGCGCGTGAGACGTAGTTGAGGCGAAGAAGACAGTTGTAAGTTGTAAGCGGAATGCAGAAACCGCGGTGGTTTTGTTTGCTTCGGTCATGCGGGTTCTCCCTTTATGTGCAAATTATTTTAAAAAGTCTCAAAGCATTTAAAAAAAGTATGTTAAGTCTGGACTTGGTCTGGACTTGTTATGGAACAGGTCTGGACTCAGTCTGGACTTGGTGGCGACGGTTTAGAGCCATGGGTCAGTGGTAAGGGATCAGATAAATACGAAGGCCCGGTGGGCTCGGTTGCTCCGGTTATGTCGTGCCTCCTCGGTGTTACATGGGGGGCACCCCCCCCTAAATGTCCTATGATATTCAATCCATGCAGGTTAGATCTGGACTCGATCTGGATCAGGACTGCATGATTATCATTCCAGATGGCTTAGATTTTTTGATCTCTGGAATCAACAACTTGCTGGTTAAATGCGAAGACCCGGCTGGTTGGCCGGGTCTGTTTGATTTTGCTTACTGATTTAATTATATGGGATGGAGGGAAACTAGTATGCCAACTTTTAAAAAGAATTATCTTGTTTGTTTGGTGTTGGTTAGGTGGATTTTGGAGGGTCGAGGGTCTTGACAAGCGGATTTACGGGGGTTTTCGAGGGTGCGACGGCGATTTTTCCGGTTCGAGCTATGGGCTATGAGGATGGAGCGGTCGGCAAGAGCAAGGGCGGGGATTTTGCCTGCGCTGCGCAGAATTGCATCAAGGCGGCAGGGAATTGCGAGAATAGAATGTTGGAGGTGAGACCAGCGTGACCACGACGGCGGTTGAGGCAGCCAGCAGGAGCAATGCGGCACCGGGCAGGGGCGATCGCCGGTTGCTGCTGTTTGTGCTGCTCAACATCCTGGCGGCGAACGCCGGGTTCAAGCTGATCGCGCACTTCGTTTTTCATACCGGTGTGGACGAGATGCGCGTACGCTATGGGGATTTCTTCCACTTCCACCAGTTCACCGACTCGTGGACGCCGATGCTTGGCTCGGTGAACTCATTCATGGCGCATCCCGGCGTGGCAATCTATCAGGCGAAGCTCTACGACACGCTGATCTATCCGTTGACCTCGGTGCTGCCGCTGTTGTGGATGAAACAGGCGGGGATGAGCGACACGTCCGTGTTGCGCGCGTTGATGATTGCGTCGTGGATAGCAGTGGTCGCGGTGTTGGCGTTGCAGGTGCTGATCGCGGCGAAGATTTCAGGGCAGTCCGCTCCTCAATGCGGCACGCTGAGCTGGCGGGCCGCGCTGGCGACCTTCTTCGCGGCGTTCTTCTTCATGCCCATCACGCTGGCCTTCTCGCTGGGCCAGGCGCAGATATTTCTTGACCTCTTCTTCACCCTGTTGGTTCTCTTCTGGATTGAGCGCAGGGAGCGGTCCTCGGGCGTGATGATGGCCCTGCTGGCGATGGTGAAGCCGCAGTTTGGCCTGCTGCTGCTGTGGGCGGCGCTGCGGCGGCGGTGGAACGCTCTGGCCTCCGCAGCGGTGACGCTGGCCGTGGGAGGCTCGGTCTCACTGGCGGTCTTCGGCGTGCGCAACAACCTGGACTACCTGGGCGTGCTGGCCGGCCTGAGCCGCAAGGCTCAGTCGCACTACGCCAACCAGTCGATCTTCGGCCTGCTGAACCGCGCCATCTTCAACGGCGAAAATCTGCCCTATCACCCGTACGTCTATCCGCCGTTCGTTCCCTGGATCTACGCCGTAACGCTGGCCACGACCGCCGTTCTTGTGCTTCTTGTACTCGGCTATCGCTGGCGCGAACGGGCCGGCGGAATGGCGGACCTGGCGGCCATTGGAGTGGTCTCGGTGATTGCGACGCCTATGGCGTGGGAGCACCACTACGGCGTGATGCTGCCCATCTTTGTATGGCTGTGGTTCGCGGTCTATCGCCGGGGAGTGGGTAGCGTGTGGGCTCTGGCGCTGGCCTGGGTGCTGATCGCGGACTTCCTCTCGCCGCTCAACTTTCTGGCGGCGATTCCGGTGGCGAATGTACTGCAAAGCTATATGTATTTTGGCGCACTGCTGCTGCTGGGGTTGCTGCTAAAGTCGCGCACGGTTTCAACGCACTAAGTCGCTCTCTCCGCTTCGTTGTGCGGCTGAACGGCGCACAACACGCTGCACGGGAGCGGGGATGTCTGCGCTAGGACGGCTCCTCGGGCGTCTGCTCGACGGCAGGCGCCGCCGCGGCGGGCGGTTCCTCAGGCACCGGCTCGACGGCAGGCGGCGCAGCGACCGGTGACACAGCGGCAGCAAGCGCTGCTGGCGGCCCTTCGTTGATGCGCACAACATGGTCTGCCTGCGGGCCTTTACTGCCCTCGATGATGTCGAACTCGACCTCATCGCCTTCCTTCAGGCTCTTGTAGCCGTCGCTCTGGATGGAGCTGTAGTGGACGAAGACATCAGCTCCGCCTTCGCGCCCCAGAAAGCCGAAGCCCTTCGCGTTGTTGAACCACTTCACCGTACCCTTATATTGTGCCAATTTGTCACTCCTTGCTTTGGCCTTAGTGGATTAGCTGACCGACTGGTTGGCTGGCTGGGTTGCCGGACCCCTACAGTTCGACGCAGAATGCGGGCAGTATGGTTATCCACTTTCGTTTCTGCACAACATGCAATGAAATACAGTACCAAACTTCTGTCGCCGAGCGAAGCAGTTCAGGATAAAAAAGTTCAGAATGGAGTGAGTCTGTACCTCCTATCTGGGCTACCAGTCCTGGGCTGCCGGCCCGTTGCTTGACAGTCTATATTGAATCAGACGTTCCATTGGCGCTTGAAGACTCGAACAATCGACAGGGCTGCCGCGCGGCTGTTGATAATCCCGATCCCGGAGAGGGGGGCGCAGCCGTCCTCCAACCACAGGAAACAGCCGAAGGGCGATTTTCTGAGCGGCTGCATGTATCCTGCTTGAGACTCAAATAAACGAATGAAACGAATTCTCACCGCAGCATTTCTGATCCTCGTCGTCGTCCTGCTCATCTTCCGTGGTCAGCCGTGGATGCTGACGCTGGTCTCCGCCCTCATTGCCGAACTGGCCGCCTACGAGTACCTGCGGCTGGCCAACACCAGCGGCGCGCGCATCCCAGTCTGGTGGATGCTCTTCGGCACCGCCGTGGTCTTCCTCTTCACCCTGCCCAACTTCCACAACGAGGCGGAGCTTCCTGCGTTGAGCGCGCTTGCGCTGTTTCTGCTGGCCTGGACGGGCTTCCGCGAGCCGCTCGACCGCGTGCTGCCGGACGCTGCGCGAGGCCTCTTCGGGCTGGTCTATGTGGCCTATCCGCTCACTCTGGTCCCCTTGATATGGAACCGGCCGGAAGGGGACGGCAAGCCGCTGCTCCTCTTCCTGATGGTCTGCGTCTGGTCGGGAGACATCGCCGCGTTGTATGTAGGCCGCCGCTGGGGCCGCAACAAGCTCACCCGTCTCAGCCCCAACAAGACCTGGGAGGGGGCCTTCGCCTCGGTTGGCGGAAGCCTTCTGGCTGGTCTCGCCGTCGTCCTGGCGGGCAATCTGCTCTCCACCTACGAGAGCAACACGATTCTGCACATCGTCGAACCGGTCTGGCAGTCTGCTGTGCTGGCGGTGATCATCAACGTGGCGGCGCAACTGGGCGATCTGCTGGAGTCGGCCATCAAGCGCGGCGCGGGCGTCAAGGATTCCGGAACCATCCTTCCCGGCCACGGCGGCGTCCTCGACCGCATCGACGCGCTGCTCGTCGCCGCGCCTGTCCTATGGTGCGTCCTGCTGCTGAAAGACGCCTTCAGCCTGGGCCGCTTCTGACGAAGCGTTGCCCGTTATTTGTTCTCTCCGCTGCAACCAGCTCTCAATCTGCGAAAATAGAACTGTGAAGAAGATTGCCATCCTCGGCTCGACCGGCTCCATCGGCCAGAGCACCCTTTCCATCTGCGAATCCTTCCCCGAGCGCTACGATGTGGTCTCGCTGGCCGCCGGACGCAACATCGACGTGGCCTTCGCCCAGTGCCTGCGCTGGCGTCCACGCATCGTCTCGCTGGCCACCGAAGAGTTGGCCGCCGAACTTGCCAAGCGCCTTCACGAAGCCGGCCTCACTGACACCGAAGTCCTCCACGGCACCAAGGGAACGGTCCGCGTTGCGACGCTGCACGAGGTGGACTTCGTCGTCTCGGCCATCGTCGGCGTCTCTGGGCTCGAGGCCACCTACGCGGCTGTTTGCGCGGGCAAGACCATCGGTCTGGCGAATAAGGAGTGCCTCGTCGCCGCGGGCGAACTGGTTCTAGCTGCCGCGCGCAAGCACAACGTCGCGCTGCTTCCCATCGACTCCGAGCACAACGCCATCCACCAGTGCCTGCGCGGCGGCCAGCCCGCCGAGGTCCGTCAGATCTGGCTCACCGCATCCGGTGGCCCGTTCCGCAACACGCCCGCCGCCGACTTCGACCACATCACTCCCGCGCAGGCGCTCAAGCATCCGACCTGGGTGATGGGCCGGCGCATCACCATCGACTCGGCCACCATGATGAACAAGGGCTTCGAGATCATCGAGGCCTGCCGCCTCTTCAACCTTCCCCCGGCCAAAGTACGCGTCACCATCCATCCCCAGTCCACCGTTCACTCACTGGTCGAGTTCATCGACGGCTCGATCCTGGCGCAAATCTCCGTCACCGACATGCGTCTCCCCATTCTGTACGCGCTGGCCTACCCGGAGCGCGTGGACGCCCAGCTTGCGGCTCCGGCCCTCACCTTCGATCTGGCCGCGCTCAGCCAGCTCGACTTCGCCCAGCCCGACCCAGCCCGCTTCCCGTGCCTGCGCCTGGCCTACGAGGCCGCGGAATCCGGGTCCTCCGCCTGCATCGCGCTCAATGCCGCCGACGAGATCGCCGTGGCCGCGTTCCTCGATGGCGCCATCCCCTTCATGGGCATCCCGCGTACAATCGAGCAGGTGCTGAAGGTAACGCCTGACCACCCTCCCGCGTCTATTAAGACGTGCTTGCGGCGGACGAGGCAGCCAGGGCCTGCGCGCGCGAGGTCATCGACAAAGCGGCGCGTTAGCGCTGCACACCATCCACGAGGTAAACGCACTTGTCTCTCGCCTTTCTTGCCGCTGTTGTTGAACTGCTCGTAGTCCTCGGACTCATGGTGCTGGTGCATGAGTTCGGCCACTTCGTCGTGGCCAAGGCCTGCGGCGTGAGGGTCGAGACCTTCGCCATTGGCTTTGGCAAGCGCGTGGTCGGCATCCGCCGCGGCGAGACCGACTACCAGATCAACGCGCTGCCGCTGGGCGGATACGTCAAGATGGCAGGCGAGATTCCCGGCGAAGAGGTCACGAACGATCCCGGCGAGCTGAACAACCACCCCCGCTGGCAGCGCATGTTGATCGCCCTCGCCGGCCCCACCGCCAACTTCGTCCTCGCCTTCGTCCTGATGGCCGGCGTCTACATGGTGCATCACGAGGTCGATGAGTACCTCTCCGGCCCAGCTGTCACCGACTATGTCTCGCAGGGTACTCCCGCCGCCAGGACCGGAATGCAGACCGGAGACACGATCGTCCACTTCGACTCGGTCGAGAACCCCACATGGGACGATATCGGCAACCACAGCCTTCTGAACCTCAACCAGACGGTCCCATTCTCGTATATGCACAACGGCTGGCGCTTCAATACCACCTTCTTCGTCGCCTCCAAGTCAACCAGCCCCGACGACTTCTCTCCTGAAACGCTTGGCTTTGTTCCGAAGGAGCAGCCCACGCCGGTGAAGGTCTCGTCGCTGATGCCCGGCAGTCCCGCCGACCGCGCCGGCCTTCAGCCTGGTGACCAGATTGTCAGCATTGACGCGCTGGCGCTGCACTCCGTCTCCACGCTGCTGGCCTACATGCAGGACCAGAAGGGCTCGCCCGCCGTGCTGATGGTGATGCGCAATGGCCAGGCCATTCTGATGAACATCACTCCGCAGCTTACCGACGAGGGCGGCACGAAGGTGTACCTGCTCGGCTTCCACCCCGTCCCTCCGCCGGTCAAGGTGGAGAAGCTCTCCTTCGTTAAGTCCGTCGCGGCCTCGTGGAAGTTCACCAAAGTCAACTCCATGCTGATCAAGGACGTGGTCAAGGGCATGTTCGTCGGCCACGTATCGGTGCGCAGCCTCTCCGGACCCATCGGCATCGGCCAGGTGGTACACGAGGCCGCCGAAGCGCCGGGCTGGACGCCGCTGATCGGCACCATGTCGATGATCTCGATCAACCTGGGCATGGTCAATCTGCTGCCGTTTCCCATCCTCGATGGAGGCATGATCTTCCTTCTGCTGATTGAGGGCATCTTCCGCCGCGACCTTCCCATGCAGATCAAGGAGTACATCTTTCAGGCTGCCTTCGTCTGCATCCTGATGTTCGCGGCGTTCATCATCTGCAACGACATCGTCAAGCTGCATCTGTCCTTCCTCTCCAAACTCAAGCTGTAACTGCCCGGCGACCCAAAGTGGAAACGCCAAACTCGGACCGGCGGGCCATGCACGGTCGATCTTTGAGCAACAAGAAAGAGGACTCCGTGGACTATACATTTCTTGCCAACCTGCAACAGGAGTTCGCGTTGCCTGAAAAAGGCATCCTGAGCCGCGTCCTGCACAAGGACGAGCACGCGAACGTCACCTTGTTCGGTTTCGCGGCGGGCGAAGAGCTCTCCGCGCACTCCGCGCCGACGCCCGCCGTTCTCTACTTTCTCGAGGGCGAGGCCGACGTTCAGTTGGGCAACGACACGGTCCACGCCCAACCAGGCTCCTTCGTCTATATGCCCCCGATGCTGCCGCACGGAATCGCCGCCCGCACCGCGCTGCGCATGTTGCTGGTGCAGATGAAGGATCGGGCGTAGTTGCCATGAATCGCGCACAGAATATGTCTGGTTTTTGCACGGTGATTTGCGGGATGCTGCTTGCTTTGTCGGCGCACGCGCAGAGCTTCGCCCTGCTCTCGCCCGCCGCAGCGCGAAGCCTTCCCTCGCAACTCGACACACAGCGCGCCCGAGCGATGGTCCGCGACGCTGACGCCGCGCTCGCCCTCACTCCGCACCCCCTGGCGCAACTGCACACCGAGGGAACGCTGCCCCATCAGGGTATTCGCGACCAGAGCATCGAGGCCGAGCGCGACTTTCCCATGGCGCAGAGCCTCGCCTTCGCCTATCGCCTGACCGGCGACAAGAAATATCTCGCGCAAGCCACAATTTTTCTCGACGCGTGGGCCGCGACCTACAAGGTCAGCGGCAATCCCATCGACGAGACGCCGTTCGGCCCACTCTTCGTCGCGTTCGACCTCACGCGCGGCGACCTGCCGCCGAAGACAGAGAGCCGTACCGTCGATCTCTTCCGCAAGATGTCCATCACCTATCTCGACTGGCTCGATCAGAACAACCCCAAGGATCCGTCCAACAATTGGAGCAGCCATCGCGTAAAGCTCGCCGTGCTGGGCGCGTATGAATCAGGGGATTCGTCGCTGATCGCCCGCGCCGCCCGCGCGTACACGCGACAGGTCCAACGGAACATCCACCCCGACGGCTCGGTCATGGACTTTACCATGCGCGACGCGCTGCACTACGTCGTCTACGATTTGGAGCCCCTCTCCACTGCTGCGTTGGCCGCCCGCGCCCACGGCCAAGACTGGTTCCACGCCGCCGTCACCGGCTCTCCCTCGGTGGAGAGGGCCATCGATTGGCTTGTCCCATACGCCACTGGCGAGAAGACGCATCAGGAGTTCGTCCACTCCACGGTCAAGTTCGACGCCGCGCGCGACCAGGCGGGGGAGGTGGGCTACTCCGGGCAATGGGACCCGAAGACCAGCGTCAATCTGCTCTCTCTAGCCACCGCTCTCGACCCAAAATATGCGCCAACCCTGGACAAAGTTGAAGCAGGCACCGGCTCCAGAACTCCGGCGTGGATCGCGCTGACCATGCAAGTCAAATAAGACAAAGCTCTTCGTGTGCAACGGTGCAATCTCATTTGCAGCGCGGTTCACCTCCTCTCGCAAGCGTGAAAGAATAGAGCCATGAGTTTGTTCAGTTCCGTCTACGCAGAGAGGAATGTCGAGGTTCGCGGCATTCTGGATTCTGTCCGCTGCCCCACGCCGATGCGCGTCGATGAAATACTTGCGCACAGCCAATCCGAACCACCAAGCCTCGCCGAAGTAGCCGAGTTGCTTCAGATCGGCGTCACCGCAGGTGCGGACTCCGACGCACAGTTCGAGATGCTGCGCGCTCACACACGCAAGCACTGGCGCGCGCCCAGCGGAAACCGCGTCCGCTACGTCTCCCCCATCTACGTCTCCAGCTTCTGCGTGGACGCCTGCCCCTACTGCAACTTCTCCGCTCTGCGCAAGGACACGGTGCGCTATCGCCTCTTGCTCGCCGAGCTGGACCGCGAAATCGCGTCCGTGCTCGCCCGCGACGCCCGCGTCGTAGAGCTGGTCTACGCCACTGACCCGGAGTACGACACAGACCTGCTCGTCCGCGACGTCTCCCGCACCGTCCGCGCTGTCGAGAACCTCCAGGGCGGGGGTGTCCTGCTCTGCACCGAGTACCTCTCCAGCCAGGCCTACGAGGCCCTCGCCGATGCTGGGCTGCGCGGCATCGTCCAGTGGGACGAGACGCTGGACGAGCGCGCCTACGCCCGCTGGCACTCGGCCAGTCCGCGCAAGGCAAACTTCCACGCCCGCATGGACAACCACGACCGAGCGCTGGCCGCCGGGCTCGACGTTGCCTCCGGCGCGCTCTTCGGCCTGGCCGACTTCCGCTATGACGCGCTGATGCAGGTGGCCCGCGCGCGATACTTCGCCCAAGTCTATGGACGTGGGCCCTTCGTCATGGGCACCGCGCGCCTCAAGCCCATCGGGGGCAGGGAACTGCGACTGGAGACCACCGTCATCGACCGCGCCCACGAGACCGCCCTCATGGTCTACAAGATCGCGCTGCCCCAGACCGGCCGCTGGCTCCAGACCCGCGAGACCTTCGAGATGAACCTGCGCAACCTGCTGGATGGCGACGTATATACCTACTCCTGCGGAGAGGTCCAGCCCGGCGGATACACCCAGATCAACACCACATCAAAGGCGGGCGCGCAGTTCGGCGTCAACGAACTCGAGCGCGACTACGTCGATAACGAGCTGGCCAAGCAAGGCTTCCGCATCGACTACGGCTGGATGTCTCCCACCAAAACCCGCGCCCTCACCGCACGCTGAACCGCCTCTACCCCTGCGCCCTCAGCAACGCCGCAATCTCGCTCCGCGGCCTTCCTCGCGTCGTCCACCTTCTCCGGCGAGAAGCTCGACCGCGCCGACGCGCGCGTGTCCTCCGCCGCCGTAGCGTTCGCATATATCCGCAATGTTCGCCAGCTCCGCGACCGGCAGCGTGGCCCACGGATTGGTTCCCACCGAGACCTTGGTGCGGAAGCTCGACAGGCTGAGTCCCACGTTGTAGGTTGCCGCCGGGTGCAGGTAGTACGGGATGAACTTGTTGTAGCCTTCGGTCAGCCGGTCCGTAATGTCGAAGGTGATGACGCCTCGCTCGAGCTTTGTCCGCTCCCTCAGCAGCTCGATTCCAGCGCGGTGCCGCTCCATCAGCGGCCCAAGCTCGGCCTGGATGAAGGGCTGGTCGAGCACCTCCTGCAGGCTCATCTGGGTCAGCAGGGGAATCACGCGTTGCACAAAGCCCTCGCCCGAGCTCTCGATCACCATCGTCAGCTTCATCGCTGGCGCGTCCATCTCCACCGCCGACTCTGCGCTTTCGTACTTCGCCCCGTCGATGATGTTCGCCCAATGGATCAGCTCCGCCAGCGGCTTGGTGTCGAAGCCGAACTTGTCGCGCGCCACGTCGGCGATCAGGCTGGTGCAGGAGATATAGCCTGGATCGTAAAACTTCCCGCCATCGGCAGGCTTGCGCACCGCCATCACTTTGGCCGAGTTGGCCTGCGCCTGCCACGCCAGAAAATCGTGCCGGTCTTCCGCCGTCAGAAACGCGCTCTGGTGATGGTCGAACCACCACGTCACTTTGGGCGATGCGGAGTACTTGAAGTCCACAATCGCATTCTCGCCCGCGACGAACGCCGACTCGTCAAACAGCGACCCCGCCGCGCTGTGCATCAGCCCGTGGTAGCTGAACTCCGCCTCCCCGATGCACTCGCGGTGAAAGCGCGTAAACAGCGACGCCGAGCATGCGCCATCGAAGCAGTGATCGTGATAAAAAACGCGGCAGTTCAAGTGAAATCCCTCCGTGCCAAACTCCATCTTCGCAGCCACGCAGATTGTTCAGCGCGACAATAAGCCATTGCGATGTGAAGCTCTAGGATTGTCGCCTCGCGTCCCTGTGTCAAGCCTCTGTTACAACGCATGTGGAACCAGCTTTCTGTTTTTACCGTATAGACTTTCATTCAACCGAGGATCTTCATTTGCCTGACCGAGACCAGCCAGAAGCCCGCCAGCCGCAACCTGCCGAGTCCGCCGCGATCGTCGATCGGATTGCCGCGCCGGTTCTGCCGTCTGCGCCGAGTTTTACCCTGCGCGCTATATTCCTTGGCTCCGACGGACTGCGCGCCGGATGGAGCCTGCTGCTCTACATCGTCCTGCTTGGCGCGCTGATCGCTGGCTGCCGATTCCTCGTGAGTCCGCAGCGCCTCCAACCCGCTGTTACTCAGCCGAACTCAGCCGCGCAGCCGAATGCCACCGCGCAACCTAAACCGCAGTCATCCAGAGCCTCCGCCCCCGCTCCTCCCGTGCTCCTATCGCCCAAGGCTGTCCTGCTGGGCGAGGGGACAGCGTTGCTCTCGGTTCTCATCGCCACATGGCTGATGGGCAAGATCGAGCGCCGCCCAAACTCCGCCTACGGACTGGGCGGCAAGCGCCGTCTGCCGAACTTCCTCAGCGGCCTCGCCTGGGGAGTCGCGCTGCTCTCCCTGCTTGTCTTCACCCTGCGCGCCAGCGGCCTGCTGGTCTTCGATACGCGCCTGCTCTTCGGTGTCAGCGCGCTTCGCTTCGCCGCCCTCTGGCTCTCCGGCTTCCTGCTGGTCGGTCTGTTTGAGGAGACCTTCTTCCGTGGCTACCTCCAGTTCACCCTCGCGCGCGGCATCAACGGCATATTCGACTGGCTCAGCTCCTTCGCAGCGCACGCGACAGATTGCAGTGCATCATGCTGCAACCAGACATGCCCGCGCGCAACAACACAAAACGCGCCCGGCTTCTGGACCGCGGCCCTGCTGCTCTCCTTCGGCTTCGGCTTCAGCCATCGAACCAACCCGGGCGAGTCGCCCATCGGCCTCGTCGCCGCCGCGCTCATCGCCGTCGTCTTCTGCCTTAGCCTGTGGCGCACCGGATCGCTCTGGTGGGCCATCGGCTTCCACGCGGCGTGGGACTGGGCGCAGTCCTTCCTCTACGGCGTCGCAGACAGCGGCATGATGGTTCAGGGCCATCTCTTCGCGACGCGCCCGGCGGGCCGCGTTCTCCTCTCCGGAGGCCTCACCGGGCCGGAGGGAAGTCTCTTTATCCTGCCCATCGTCGCCGCGACCGCCGCTGTCATCGTGCTCACTCTGCCCAGGTCCATTCCGGCGACCCAATCTCGACCACGCACACGCGATCCACTGCTGGATTAGACTTGTCATAAGCCATGAGCAGCGACGACCCGAACTCCACTCAGTCCAGCACATCCGCTCATCCCAGCAAGATGGAGCTGCGCTACCGGGGATTCTTGCGCCGCGAGGAAGGCAACAGCGGAGAAGACGCCGCGCCCGATGGTCCGCCCACACCAGACGCCGAGCCGGAAGCCCCGCCCACAGCAGACGTCGCACTCAAAGCCGCTCTCGTAGCCGACCTCGATGGGCCCACTCGCCCCGCCGCGGGCCACAGGCTGCTCGTCTTCTGTCTGCTCTTCGCGCTTGTCGCCGCACTCGCCGCGTCCGCAGTCCTCGCCGGGCGTCACTTTATCCGCAATGCGATGCGCCAGAACCTTCCGCAACTTGATGGCCCGCTCGCCGTCCATGGCCTCGCCGCGCCGGTAACGGTGGCCCGCGACGCTCGCGGCGTGCCTCACATCCACGCCAACTCGATGGACGACCTGATCTTCGCGCAGGGCTACGTCACCGCCCAGGACCGCCTTTGGCAGATGGATCTGCTGCGCCGCCACGCATCTGGCCAGCTCGCCGCCATCCTTGGCCGCTCCATGCTGGAGCACGACCGCCTGCAGCGCATCCTCCAACTGCGCGCCGCCGCCGACCGCGCCATCGCCGTCCTGCCCGCCGATCAGCGCCACTGGCTGGAGGTCTACGCGCGCGGCGTGAACGCCTCCATCGCCGCCCAGCGCGCCCACCTGCCGGTCGAGTTCCGGCTGCTCGCCTACCAGCCCGCCCCGTGGACCCCGCGCGACTCCATCCTGGTCGAGCTCGCCCTCTTTCAGGACCTCACCACCGGCTTCCCAGCGAAGCTCGGCCGCGAGGCTCTCGCCGCGCATCTCTCGCCCGACCTCATCGCCGATCTTTACCCGGTAGGCTCCTGGCGCGACCACTACCCCGGCCAGCCCATTCCCGACGTCTCCGCGCCCCAGCCTGAGTACAACGAGATGCCGCTTGACGAGTCGCAATCGCACCTCCACATACCCACACCCGCCACCACCTCCCCGTCCGACCTTCTCGCCCTCAATCAGACCCTTGCCCTCTTCCACGCGCCCTGCAGCACCTGTGTCGCCGGATCGAACGCCTGGGCTGTCTCCGGCTCGCGCACTGCATCGGGTAAACCGCTGCTCTCAAACGACATGCATCTCTCGCTCAGCGTGCCAGAGCTGTGGTACGAGGCCGACCTGCAAGCCGCGAACCCCGCTCCGCTGGCCGACTTCCACGCCGCCGGAGTTACCCTGCCCGGCACGCCCTTCGTCATCAGCGGCCACAACGACCACGTCGCCTGGGGATTCACCAACCTCGGCGCGGACGTGCAGGACCTCTACATCGAGCACACCCGCGGCACCGCTTCCGGCACCGAGTTCCAGACCCCCTCCGGCACATGGCTCCCCGTCCGCTACCAGACCGAAGTCATCCAGGTCCGCGGCAGCGCCGACGTCATCCTCGATGTCCCCCTCACCCGTCACGGAGACACAGACATCCCCATCGTCTCCAGTCTTTTCCCCACCGAACGCCGCAGTCTCAGCCTGCGCTGGACCATCTACGATCCCGCCAACCTCACTACGCCCTTCTTCGCCGTCGACTCGGCCACCGACTGGACCTCTATGCTCGCCGCCTTCGCCGCCTGGGGAGGCCCCGCGCAGAACCTCATCTTCGCCGACGATCAGGGCCACATCGGATACCACGCCCTGGGCCGCATTCCCATTCGCGGAGACATCGACAATCCCGGCCCGCTCTCGCCCGTCCCCACCGACGCCACCGCGCCCGACGCGCCCTCGCACGAGTGGGCAGGCTATATCCCCTTCGACCAGCTTCCCCAAGCCTTCGATCCCGCCGACGGCGTCCTCGCCACGGCCAACGCTCGCGTCACGCCCGACGGCTACCGCTATCCCATCACCCTCGACTGGATGGCGCCCTACCGCACCGAGCGAATCTACCGCGTGCTCGAAGCCAGCCCTATGGAATTGGAAGCGACCGACGCCAATGAACCCGGCAATGTATCTGCGCCCGTTCCTGGAGTTGGTACAGGCAAGACGCTTGCCCCCAGCCACCCGCTCACCGCGCAAGACATGCTCACCCTACAGAACGATGTCTATTCCAACCTGGACCACATCATCGCCCAGCGGCTCGCCTACTCCATCGACCACGCCACCGGCCCGCTAAAGAACGATTCGACGCTGCATCAGGCCGCCGACCTGCTGCGCGACTGGAACGGCAACGTCGATGCCAACTCCAGTGCGCCTGCCATCGTCAACGCCGCCCGCGTCGCCTTCTGGCCCATGCTGCTCATTCCAAAGCTCGCTCCAGAGGCTGCCGCGCCGCTTGCGCAAGGCGCGGACCTCTCCAGGGTAAAAAACCTGCGCAACGACGCCGCCCGAGTCGCCAACCTCTGGCAGATCTATACCTGGGGCGAGCGCTCCAGCGTTGAGGAGCAGCTCATCTCCCACGCTCCCGCCCGCTGGCTCCCCACCGGCTTTGCCACATGGGACGACTTCCTCGCCGCCGTCGTCCAGCGCGGCCTTCGCGTGGCCCATGCTCCGCGCGACCTCAGAGGCTGGCAGCAGGGAAGCGCCTTCCCGCTCCAGATCGACCACCCCATCTTCTCCCGCGTAACCCTGCTCGCCCGCCTCCTGCTCGGCGTACCCACCGGGACCGGCCCGCAGCCGCAGAGCGGCGACCTCACCACCGTCAAGCAGGTCGGCCACGCCTTCGGCCCCTCCGAGCGCTTTACCGCCGACCTCAGTGACCCCGACCGAACCACCCTCAACCTGGTACTCGGCCAGTCCGGCAACCCCGCCAGCCCCTGGTACATGGACCAACTCCAATCCTGGCTGCGCGGCACAACCTACCCGCTCCCCTTCACACCAGCCGCCACCCAGCCCACCATCACCCACACTCTCATCCTCACCCCGCGTTGACCCCGCCATCTCCGGCCCTCGCCACCAGCTCCGCAAATCTCCCCGTCTCCGCCGAATAGCCCAGCAACTCGCCCGCGTCCATGTCGAAGTACCATCCATCGCAGCGTCAGCGTTCCCGCCTCCACGCGTTCCATAATCCACGGAAACGACCGCAGGTTCTCCAGCGAGAGCGTAATTGCCTCCTGCTCGCAGGCCTTCCGCTGCACCGCGCGGCTCTCGCCCGCCATCTCCCGCAGCACGCGCTCCCGCGCCGCCCGCGCAATGCTCACCCACGCGCCGATAAACTCGAACCTGCCGCCCGGCTCTCCCTCGCCGTCCATTAGCGCTCCAATCCCGCCGCAGCCGGAGTGCCCCAGAACGATGATCCGCTCCACGTTCAACTCCTTCACCGCGAACTCGATGTCGGCGCGTATGCCGGGCAGCTCCGCACTGTCGCTGTACGGAGGCACCAGATTCGCCACATTCCGCACCACGAAGATCTCCCCCGGTCCCGCGCCCAGCAGCATCCCCGGATCGGCCCGCGAGTCGCAGCACGAGATCACCAGCGCCCGCGGGCTCTGCCCCTGCCGCAGCCGCTCAAAGACGCTCTCGCCGCCGCCGAAGTACCGCTCCTGAAACCGCTCGAATCCCGCCAGAAACGCCGCAATATCCGCCATGCCACCCCCATCGCAACCTGTCGCCAGCCCGGCTCTTAATAGCATCGCACGAATTGTCCCCAACCCCGCCATGCGTCGTCATTCTCGGCTCGAGCATTTCGCCCATCGGATGCTAGGCTAGAGCTATGTTCACAGGACTGGTGGAGACGACAGGCGAGGTGATCGCGTTTACCCCGACGGCGGGCGCATCGCGGCTCACGGTTGCCGCGCCGGGGATCGTCGAGCGGCTGCATCTGGGCGACAGCGTCGCCGTCTGCGGGGTCTGCCTTACTGCGCTGACCATCGAGCCGGGTGCATTTCCTCCACGCTTCTCGGCCGACCTTGCCGCGGAGACCATCGCGCGCACCACGCTCTCGCGCTTGTGCCGGGTTCGCTTGTCAACCTGGAGCTGCCCACCGCAGCCGGTTCGCCGCTGGGCGGTCATGTGGTGCAGGGCCACGTCGATGGAACAGGCACGCTGATCTCGATTGAGCCGGTCGCAGCGGGAACCCAGCCTGACCTCGCGCAGAGCGGCTGGACTTATACCGCAACACAGCCAGACGCGTCGCAGGCTGGCGCAGGGCTTACCGACTGGGTGGTCCGCGTGCGCCTGCCCCAGGAGCTGATGCGCTATGTGGTTCTGAAGGGATCCATCGCCGTCGAGGGGATCAGCCTGACGGTCGCGGGCATCGAGGGCGAAGAGATATGGATTGCCATTCTGCCCCATACCTACTCGGCCACCAACCTGCATACGCTCACGCCGGGGATGGCGGTGAATATCGAGGTGGATGTGATGGCCAAGTACGCGGAGAGTCGCGCGCAGGCCGACGCAACAAAGCGCGAGCTGACGGTGGAGTCTCTATTGGCCAACGGCTTCTGAGCGCGATTCCGCCGCATCCGTTCACGGTACAACTGCGAACGGATGAGGCAAAATACTCATGCGGTGGTGCTGTCCCAGTCGTAACCCTGTTCTCCGTGCTGCGTTAGATCCAGGCCCTGCTCCTCGTCGTCCTCGCTGACCCGCAGCCCGACAACATGGTCGACGACAAACAGAATCACCAGTGTGCCGACGATGGCGAAGCCCCAGCCGATGGCGGCGGCGGTGAGTTGATGCAGCACCTGCGCAGGGTTGCCATCCACCCAGCCCGTGGGCCGCGGATGGCCGAGCGCGTCCTTGCCGAAGATGGGGTTGATTGCGCTCGATGCGAAGATTCCGGTCAGCAGAGCGCCCATCGTTCCGCCCACGCCATGCACGCCGAATGCGTCCAGCGAGTCGTCGTAGCCGAACCATCCCTTCACCTTGACCACCATAAAGAAGCAGACCGCACCGGCGATCAGCCCGATCAGCACCGCCGAGATGGGTTGCACGAAGCCCGCCGCCTGGGTAATGGTTGCCAGCCCCGCCACCGCGCCGGATACGGCGCCTAGCGCGCTTGGCTTGCCGCTGCGGATCCATTCCGCCGCGCCCCAGCTGATTGCGCCCGCAGCCGCCGCGAACTGCGTGTTGACGAAGGCGCTGGTGGCCAGCGGGCCCGCGCCCAGCGCGCTGCCCGCGTTGAAGCCGAACCAGCCCACCCACAGCAGCCCGGCGCCGATAAAGCAGAGAACCATGCTGTGCGGCGAGATGGCCTCCTTGGGGTAGCCAAGCCGCCTGCCCAGATAGAGCGCGGTGACCAGCGCCGAGACGCCCGAGGTGATGTGGACTACAGTGCCGCCGGCGAAGTCCAGACAGGGATGGCTGCCCGCCGCGTTCAGTAGACCGCCGACGCCCCACACCATGTGCGCCACTGGGCTGTAAACCAGCAGCGCCCACAGCACCGAGAAGAGCAGCATGGCGGAGAACTTCATGCGCTCGGCGAAGGCCCCCGCGATCAAGGCCGGCGTGATGATGGCGAACATGAGCTGATAGATCATGAAGCTCTGCTCGGGAATGGTGGGTGCGTAGGCCAGGTTCGGCGTCAGCCCCACGCCGTGCAGAAACGCGTTGTGCAGGCCGCCGATATAGGCGTTGCCCGGCCCGAAGGCCAGCGAGTAGCCGCAGACCACCCACAGCACCGTGATGACGGCCATCATGGCGAAGCTCTGCATCATGGTGCCCAGCACGTTCTTCTTGCGCACCAGGCCGCTGTAGAAGAGCGCGAGCCCTGGGCCGGTCATCATCAGCACCAGCAGCGCGCTGGTCAGCACCCAGGCATTGTCTCCGGCAGATTGCGCGGTGGCTGTGGCGGCGGCTGCCGATGCCGCAGCGGCGGCCGAGGAAGCCTTGTTCTCGGCCACCTGCTTCTCCAGTTGTGCGATGCGATCCGCATCGGCGGCGCGGTCCGCAGCGGCGATGCGATCGGAGGTGACGATATGTGGCGCGACCAGCGCATGGCCGGTTGTGGCGAAGCATGTGACGAGAAGAAGAAAGACGAAGAATACCCTGAGGCTATTGACGGAGTGAAACTGCATGGCCGGTATGCTCACTGATTGATTGAATGACGACGGATGCGGGTTGCAGCCGTCGCTGGAATTGTAATGAATCTGCGCCCGTTTGTATCTATTATTGCAGGCTACCGGCCGTTGCCTGAGGGGGACAGGCTGGATTGGCTGTCGATGGAGGACGCCGCAGACCGTGTGGTTGCAGCGGTTGCGCGCAGGCTCGAACTGGCGGAGTTGGCCAGGTGGAGTACGGCACTGGGTAGAACGCCGAGCAGCAGCGTGGCTGCGGCGGCGAGCGTGAGGGCGATGCCCGCTGGAACGCTGATCGTTGGCGTTGCAGTGAGGCTGGCGTCGGTTTGGCCGGGAGTGGATACGGTCTCGACCGGCTTCGTGTAGACCGAGCTGAGCAGCCTCAGGTAGTAGAAGCAGGCGACGCCGCTGTTCAACAGACCAATGATAACGAGCCAGACGTGCCCGGCCTGGATCGCTGCACTGAAGACGTAGAACTTGCCGAAGAAGCCGCCGGTAAACGGGATACCGATCAGCGAGAGCAGGAAGAAAGCGAGCAGCGCAGCCAGCACGGGACTACGCATGGCGAGTCCCTGATAGTCCTTGAAGCTGCGCAACGTCTCTTTGTATCCGCCCGCTTGGGTCACCACGGCAAAGGCCCCGACGTTCATCGCGGCGTAGGCTGCGGTGTAGAAACAGGCGGCGCTGATGCCTGCGGACGGAAAGGCCGTAAAGGCAGCCAGCAGGTATCCGGCGTGCGCGATGCTGGAGTACGCCAGCATTCGCTTCACGTTGGTCTGCTTCAGCGCGCCGAGGTTGCCGATGGTCATCGAAAGCGCGGCGAGTCCCCACATCAGCATGGCCCAGCGGTGCTGCATCAGCGGAAATCCCGAAAACGTGATGCGTAGCAGGACGGCGAACGCGGCAGCCTTGGGCGCGGTGGACATCAGCCCGACGACCGGTGCGGGTGCACCCTGATAGACGTCCGGAGTCCACACGTGGAAGGGCGCGGCGGAGACCTTGAAGCCGAGGCCGACCAGCATCATGCCCAGAGCAAGAAAGGCCATGCGTGGCGTCGTACTCGCGCCGAGCCCCGCAGCGATGGCGGCGATGCTGGTCGAGCCGGTTGCGCCATACGCCAGCGCGATGCCATAGAGGAAAAATGCCGTGGCGAACGAGCCGAGCAGGAAGTACTTGATCGAAGCCTCGACCGCCGTGCCGTGTCCCTTTCGGAAGCCCGCGAGGATGTATGTCGAGATGGAAGAAATCTCAAGCCCGATGAAGACCATCAGCAACTCGACCGAGCAGGTCATCAACATCATGCCGACCGCGCCGAACAGTACCAGCGCGAAGTACTCGCCCGAATAGCTGGCGTGGCCTTCAAAGTAATCCAGCGAGCCGAGCAGCGTTGCAACGACGACTGCAGCGATGAGCAAATGGAAGAAGATGCTGAAGGCGTCCACCTGGATGTTGCCGCTGAAGGCGGTGAGCACGCCGAGCCGAAGCTGATACCAACTGATGAAGCCGGTGGCCGTGGTGCCAGCGATAGCCAGCCAGCCAAGCGGCTTGCGGCTGGTGGTGGGCTTCAGCACCGCTTCGATGAGCATGATGAGAACGCCGGTGAGGATGAGTACGTACTCAGGCAGCAGCGCGATCACGGAGGCGGGAAGGTTCATCGGCTCGCGCCTCCTGCGGTGGTTTGAGGCGAATTCGTCTGTAGCGCCGCAGGGTCGGCGGGCGGCATTGCATGGCTGGCTGCAAAGTGATCGGCCATCGTTGCACCGTAGGTGTCGATGGCGCGCATCCACAGTTGCGAGAAGAGGCCCATTGCAAGGAAGAGCGCGACCACGGGCCACAGCGTCAGATGTTCGCGAGCGTCCAGGTCACGACCCGCGACCGTTTGAGGCTTCGGGCCGAGGTCGCAGTAGAAGACGCGCTGGATCATCCGCAGCATGTACGCCGCGCTGAGAATCACTCCGGTAGCCGCCATCGCAGTCCACAGGTGATGATGCGCGAAGGGCGATTGCATGGAGCCGGAGAGGATGAGGAACTCGCCGACGAAGCTGTTCAGCATGGGCAGTCCGATGATGGAGAGCGTCACCAGGACGAACATCGTTGCCACCCATGGCAGCCGTTGCGCCAGCCCGCCGTACTGCCGCATGTCGTAGCTGCCGTAGCGCTCGTAGAGCAGGCCCAACAGCATGAAGAGGGCTGCTCCGGCAAGGCTCTCGTTGAGTATCTGATAGATGCCGCCGTCCAGTCCCGCAATGGTGAAGGTGAAGATGCCGAGAACGATGAAGCTGAGTTGGCCCAGCGTGGAGTATGCAGCAAGTTTCTTCAGGTCGTTCTGCACCAGCGCCAGCAGTCCGCCGTAAACAATTCCGATGGCCGCGAGCGCGATCATCAGCGGAGCGACACGCTGCGACTGCTCCGGGAAGATGGCAAAGGAGAAATCGCAGCATCGAGTAGAGCGCGGTCTTGCCGGCAAGAACCATTACGGCCGCAGTCGGTGCCTCGGCGATGGCGTCCACCAGCCAGCCGTGCAGCGGGAAGACGGGAACCTTTACCGAAAAAGCCACGAGGAAGCCGAGCGACGCGATCCACAGCGCGGCGGCGTTGGGCGAGATTGCATGTTGCGGCGGCAAGAGCGGCCAGCTTCGGCAGATCGAAGGTTCCGGTATGCGCGTAGAGCCACAGCATTGCGACAAGCAGAAGTCCGGAAGGGATGAATGCATACAGAAAGTACTTAATGGCGGCGCGGCGGCGCTTTTCACTGCGTCCAAATGTGGCGATGAGAATCGTCATCGGCACCAGCGACATCTCCCAGAACGCGTAGTAGAGAAACATGTCGAGCGAGACGAAGATGCCCATCATCGCAACCTGCTGCAGCAGGAAGAGAACATAGAAGAGCTTCTTGCGCTCGCCGATGGCGCGCCACGAAATCAATACACCGAGCGGCGCGAGCAGACCGGTCAGCACCATCAGCCACATCGACAGGCCATCGACGCCGAGATGGTAGTGGATGGCTGGCGTGGCAATCCACGGCAGGTTTTGTTCGAACTGGAAGCCGCCTGGATGGCCCGCATACGAGTAGTGGAACGGCAGATGAAGCGTGAGCCCGAAGGTTAGCAGCGTGACAGCGAGCGCGGCCCACTGCATCGTCTTGCCGCGATCCGGCAAGAGCGCCAGCAGCAGCGCGCCGGCCAGCGGGAAGAAGACAATGAGGGTCAGAATGATGTGGTCGATGTTCATCATAGGTGGCCCCACAGAGAGTTGCCGAAGATCATGACGGCTATTACGGCGGCGGCGCCGATGGCGAGCCATCCGGCGTAGGAGCGAATGTTGCCGGATATCTGCTTGCGCTCGATCCAGGCCAGACCGCGCGTGGTGGCGTCCGCGGCTGCACCAGAGCCATCGACGATGCCGTTGTCAACGACGAGTTCCAGAATCCCTCGCGTGAACATCAACATCGGCGTAATCAGAAATGCGCGGTAGAACTCATCCACCCAGTACTTGTTCTTGGCGACCGCGTAGACGCGGCTGTTGCGCTCCGCGAGCGCGGCTGCGGTTCCTGGTTTTTCGTAGTAGAAGACGTAGGCGATGTAGAAGCCGAGCGCCGCGGTCAACACGGAGATGGCGGCAAGCACGAGTTCAAGCCCATGCCCTGTTGCCGATGCGACGGCTTCTGTGGCGGCTGGGTTTGCAAAGACGGGGTCCAGGAAGTGCTCGATGCGGTTGCTGCCGAAGAGCGCGGCGGGAATGCCGATCCATCCGCCAACCACCGAAAGAATTGCGAGAATCGCCAGCGGAAGCAGCATGACCCAGGACGACTCGTGCACGCTGTGATGTGCGTTCGTGTGCTGCTCAACGCGCGGCTCGCCGAAAAATGTCTTGAACCAAAGCCGGAACATGTAGAACGAAGTCATGCCCGCTGTAAGCAGACCGACCAGCCACAGAACGATGTGCAGCGGATTGTTCGAGGTGAACGTCTGGTAGAGTATCTCGTCCTTGGAGAAGAATCCCGCAAACGGCGGAATCCCCGCGATGGCGAAGACTCCCGCGCTCATGCACCAGAATGTGATGGGCGTGCGCGTGCGCAGTGCCGCCCATCTTGCGCATGTCCTGCTCGCCGGAGAGTGCGTGAATCACAGAGCCGGCGGCGAGGAAGAGCAGTGCCTTGAAGAACGCGTGCGTCAGCAGATGGAATATGCCGGCAGCGTAGGCTCCCACTCCGCAGGCCATGAACATATAGCCGAGCTGCGAGATGGTGGAGTAGGCCAGCACGCGCTTGATGTCGTGCTGCACCATGCCGATTGAGGCCGCGAAGATCGCCGTGGCCGCGCCGATAATCGCGACTACGGTGAGCGCAAGCGGCGAGCTATTGAAGAGAACATGGCAACGCGCGACCATGTAGACGCCTGCCGTTACCATCGTCGCGGCATGGATCAGCGCGGAGACGGGCGTGGGACCCTCCATCGCGTCGGGCAGCCAAATATAGAGTGGAATCTGCGCGGACTTGCCCGCTGCACCGAGAACCAGCAGCAGGCAGATGGCGGGCAGGAAGTGCGCGCCCTGCTGCTGCCACTCCGGGTGATCGGTGATCGTGGCAAAGATCTGCGAGAAGCTCAGCGTGCCGAAGTGAACGATCAGCAGGAACATTGCCAGCAAAAAGCCGAAGTCGCCGATACGGTTGACGATGAATGCCTTCTTGCCCGCGTTAGCGGCGGAGGTCTTCTTGAAGTAGAAGCCGATCAGCAGGTACGAGCAGAGACCCACGCCCTCCCATCCGACAAAGAGCAGCAGGAAGTTGGAGGCCAGCACCAGCACCGACATGAAGAACATGAAGAGGTTGAGGTAGGCGAAGAAGCGCCAATAGCCCTCCTCGTGCGCCATGTATCCGACCGAGTAGATGTGAATGAGGAAGCCGACGCCGGTGACTACGCCGAGCATAATCAGCGTGAGGTGATCGACGGTAAAGGCGAAGTCGGCGTGGAAGCCGGAGATTGCGATCCATTCATGTCCAAAGGGTCGAATCACCGATTCGATTGTATTGGGCGCGCCTGCGGAGCACATTGTCGTCAATAGCCACGCGACCAGAGCGGCGGGTGCGGCGGTGAAGAGCAGCGCCACGGCGCCGACGACAGCACGCGGCAGCCTTCGCCCCAGCGTCCCGTTGATCAGGAAGCCAGCGAAGGGAAGCAGCGGAATGAGCCAGAGATAAGTCGCGGGCATGGGGTTCATGATTTCATCAGGTTGAGCTCGTCGACGTTCAGTGTCTGTCGCGTGCGGTAGATGGAGATGATAATTGCGAGTCCGACCGCAGCCTCGGCAGCGGCGACCACCATTACGAAGAAGACGAATATCTGTCCGCTCACCTGATGCCACATGTGGGCAAAGGCGACGAAGGTCAGATTGACGGCGTTCAACATTAGTTCAATCGAGATGAAGATCGTAATCACATTGCGCTTGATGAGGAACGCAGCGATGCCGATGGAGAACAACATTGCGGCGAGGATGAGGTAGTACGCTGTGGGCACTGGCATCTGCTATTGCTCCTTCCGCGCGAGGACGACTGCGCCCAGAATCGCGACGAGGATGAGCACCGAGGTGACCTCGAAGGGAAGCAGTTGCCGGGTGAAGAGCATCGCGCTCACTTGGGCGATGTTGTCCAAACCATCGCTCAGGTCGCCGCCGATGTTGGAAGACTTCAGCGCGCCGCGCTCGGAGAGAAAGACAAAGCTGAGCAGGCAGAAGATGGCCGCGGCTCCAGGGAACCCGACTGCGTATGCGGCGCGGCTGCCTTTGGTGCGCTGCTCTTTGCCCGCGTTCAGCAGCATGATGACGAAGACGAAGAGCACCATGATGGCGCCGGAGTAGACGATGACCTGTGCCGCTGCAAGGAACTCCGCGCCCAGCGACCAGTAGAGGACGGCAAGCGACATCATCACAACCACCAGCGACAGCGCGCTGTGGATGGGATGGCGCTGGAAGAGCAGGTTCAGTGCTCCTCCCAGTGCCAGTGCGCCAAAGATGATGAAGAGTGCCAGTTGCATGAGGTTCCGTACATCCTTCGTTGATGCGCGATGAGACAGTCCGTTGAGTGCCGGGTGCAGCAGCTACCGGTGTCTAGAGATTGTAAGGCAGTGCGGATTCAGCCCCGCATCGCAAGAACAAAGCTGGTGACGATGATATTGGCCATGGCGAGCGGCAGCAGAAACTTCCAGCCGAAACTCATCAGTTGATCGTAGCGGAAGCGCGGCAGTGTGCCCCGCACCCAGATGTAAAGAGCAAGAAAGCTGAAGACCTTAACAACAAACCAGCAGACCGGAAAAATGGCATTAAAAACCGGCGTGTTGAGCAGGATGTCAAAGATGTGTCCGAAGGGGCTGGACGCGCCACCGAAAAACAGCAGCGTAGCAACGCAGCCCACGGTGATCATGTTGGCGTACTCGGCCATGAAGAACATGGCGAACTTCATGGAGCTGTACTCGGTGTGATAGCCGGCGACCAGTTCGTTCTCGGCTTCGGGCAGGTCGAATGGCGCGCGGTTGGTCTCGGCGTATGCGGCCATCAGGTAGATGAAGAAGGCGACAATCTGGAAGCCGCCAAAGATGTTCCATGAGAGCGCGCCGTGGGCGGACTGGCTGTTGACGATAGTGCGCAGGTTCAGCGACTGCGCGCGCAGCACAACGCCCACCAGCGAAAGGCCAAGCGCAAGTTCGTAGCTAATGACCTGCGCGGTGGAACGAAGCGAACCAAGCAGTGAGTACTTATTGTTCGACGACCAGCCGGAGAGCGTGATTCCATACACGCCGATCGACGTAATGCCGAGAATGACCAGCAGGCCGATATTGACGTTGGCAATCTGGAAGAGGTCCACGCCATCGACGCGCGTGACCGCGCCGAACGGCACCACTGCGACGGAGATCAGCGCGCAACCGAGAGAGATGATGGGAGCGAGAATGAACAAGGGCCGCTCCACGGCCAGCGGGTTCATGTCTTCTTTTAGAAAGCTCTTGGCCCCATCCACCAGCGGCTGCAGCAGTCCAAATGGGCCGACGCGGCTGGGGCCCCATCGGTTCTGTATGCGCGCCAGCAGCTTGCGCTCGAGAAGCACGGTGTAGGCCACACCCAGCAGAGTGATCACCAGCACCACCGCGACCTTGAGCACGCTCAGGAGCAGGAAGACTTCGAAGTTGGTCAGGTGGGTCAAGGTCTCTCTCGGTCTCTATTCGGATGCTGTCTGTTTGTCGATCTGAATCAGGGATTGCCTGGGCTGGTAGTGTTGCAGTTCGTTGAGGATCGCGGAGTGGCGGCCAAGCGAGCCAGAGGTAAAGAGCGTGTTGCTGGCTGGCAGCACGAGGTCGCGGCGGTTGCTGATCTGCACCAGCCCCGCGTTGTCCTTGATTGGCACGACTGCGGGCGATAGATGCTGATCGTTGCCGGAGAGCAGTTGCAGGCGCAGCACGTCGTTGTAGCCGGGAACCAGTCGCTGAATCTCGTCGAGAATCGCGCCTGGATCGAAGGGGCTGAGGCGCGGCTCCAGGTTGTTTGCGGTCAGCCACACGGCATGGCGATCGGCTTCGCCGGACTGCGCGCCGCGCGTCTGTCCCATGTCCGCGCGCACGCCTGCGCCGAAGGGGACGAGCTTGCAAACGTCCGCGCCCATCTTGTCGGCAATGCGCACGATCAGCTCGAAGTCGCTGCGCACGCCCGCGCGGTCAGCAGCCTTTTTCACCTGCTGCAGGTCGCCGTAGCTATTGGTGACGGAGCCGGACTTCTCGTAGAGGTTCGCGGCAGGCAGCACAACGTCGGCCAGCGCGGCGGTCTCGGTGAGGAACATCTCCTGCACCACGACGAAGGTCTTCTTGAGCGTAGCGGGATCGACGTCGTAGCGCGCAATGGGATTCGCGCCGACGACGTATAGCGCGGAGAGATTGCCTGCCTCGGCGGCGTCGAAGATCTCCAGCAAATCGAGGCCGGGCGAGGTGGGAGATCTGTACTCCAGAACAATGCGGCTGCTGGGATCCTGGGTGTCGATGGGGCCTATGGGCGTGTAGCCAGGCAGCATGTCGGGCAGCAGACCCATGTCGGAGGCGCCGCGTGAATTGACGTAGTCAGACAGCAGAGCGAATTTCGCGCAGGGCAGCGTGAGACCGAAGTCGATCAGCCGCTTGATCTCCGCGCCGCGCAGCTCGTTGCCGATAAGGATCAGCAGCGACTCCTCGTTCCTGATTGTGTCGCGGAAGTTGGCCAGCGCTGCGCTGTCGGCGGCGGCTGAGTAGGCTTTGGAGTCGTCGCCCGAGAGAAACGCCGCGAGCGCGCTGTAGCCATACTCCGCAACCCGCAGGAAGGTCCTGGCCTGGCGGCTCAGCTTGATCTCTGCCGTATTCGCGATATAGAGTCTTGCTCCGTTAAGGCGAACATTGCTGCGCAGGTTCCACGCGGTCGCGGGGCTCTGATTCGTTGGATCTCCGCCGACCAGCAGCACGGCCTTCGCGGTGAGCGTCTCGCGCAGTGATGCCGCGCGTCCTGTATTCCCAGCCAGCGACTGCGCGAAGGCTACATAGTCTGCCGTGCGGTGGTGGTCGATGTTGTTGGTGTGCAGCACGGAGCGCGCAAACTTCTGCAGCAGGTACGCCTCTTCGTTGGTCAGGCGGTTTCCGCCGATCACGCCGAAGCTCCTGCCGCCGCGCGTGTCGTGCAGCTCGCTAAACTTGCTGCCAACGAAGGTAAGCGCTTTTTCCCAACTCACCGCCTTCAGCTCACCATTCGCCTGCCGTACCAGCGGCTGCACGATCCGCTTGCGGCTGTTGGCGAAATCGAAAGCGTAACGTCCTTTGTTACATAAAAAGTCGCCGTTGATGCCGGATTTATCGCGATTGTCTCCGCGAACGATCTCCGATCCATCCGCCGTCGAGCGCACACCCAGCGTTGTCTTGCAACCATCTCCACAGTGCGTACAGATCGTAGCGACGTGGTTCATCTCCCAAGGCCGCGTCTTGTAGCGATACGTTCCACTTGTCAACGCGCCCACCGGGCACACGTCGATGCACATGCCGCACTGCTCGCAGTCCAGATGCGCGAGGTTGTCCGGCGTGAGCTGCGACGGCACATTCGGCACGATAATCGACGACGAGCCGCGATTTTCCACCGCCAGCGCGAAGACATCCATCCCTTCGCCGCACGTCCTCACGCAGCGGTAGCACAGGATGCAGCGTGGCCGGTCGAAGTACACCACGGGCGACCACTTCTGCTCTTCGCGATGGTTCTTCGGCTCGGCGTAAAAGCTGTCCGCTGCGCCATACTTGAAAGTCATGTCCTGCAGCTCGCACTCGCCGCCTGCATCGCACACCGGGCAGTCCAGCGGATGGTTGCCCAGCAGCAGTTGCAGCGTGGCCTTGCGCGCCTGGATCACCTCCGGCGTGTCGGTGAAGAAGACCTGACCCTCGGCGATCTGCGTGGTGCATGCGGTTTGGAGCTTCGGGACTTTCTCCTGGCGCACGACGCACATGCGGCACGCAGCCTGCAGGCTGAGGCCGGGATAGTAGCAGAATGCAGGGATCTCTATGCCCGCGCTCTTGCAGACCTCAATCAGCAGCGAGCCCGCGGGTGCGGTGATCTTCTTGCCGTCTACGGTAATGGTTACATCAGCCATTGAAATCCCTAACCCCGAATCGCCGATCTCTCTTCTATACAGATGTCTTGCTGCATTCAATTCTGGTGCGACTTCTGAATCAGAATCTCCTGATCGGCGCTTCGGCGCGGCATCCTCGAGTGGATCATCACGCCGAGAGCAAATACGGCGAATGCTATCGCGAGAAATACAGCGATTCTCAGCCCGCGATCGCTCAATGTCCCGCTCCAATCAAATTGCGCTCCTCGGGCATAAGTGCGGTTCCGGCCTTCCTGCCCTCGATGTAGTCCTCAAACTCCTTGCGGAACTTCTTGACGAAGCCCAGCGTAGGCATGGCCGCCGCGTCTCCGAACGGGCAGAAGGTCCGGCCCATCATGTTTCCGGCGATATACTGCACGGTGTCGATGTCCTTCTTCGCGCCGCCGCCCTCATACACGCGGGTCAGCGTCTTCTTGATCCAGTCCGTCCCTTCGCGGCATGGAATGCACCAGCCGCAGCTCTCATGCTGGTAGAACTGGATCGTGCGCAGGGCGAACTCGACGATCGACACCGTCTCGTCCAGCACCACAATCCCGCCCGAGCCCAGCATCGATCCCGCCTTCGCCAGTTGGTCGAAGTCCAGGCCAATGTCGATCTCGTCGGCGCGCAGCACCGGGCAGGATGCCCCGCCGGGGACGACGGCCTTCAACTGCTTGCCGCCGAGAATGCCGCCAGCTACTTCATAAATCGCCTTGCGCAGCGAGTAGCCCATTGGCAGCTCATAGACGCCGGGGCGGTTGACATGCCCGCTAATTCCAAACAGACGAGTGCCGCCGTTGCGCTCCGTGCCCAGCTTGGCGAAGGCCTCGCCGCCCATCAGCAGAATGTGCGGCACATTGGCGATGGTCTCCGCGTTGTTGATGATCGTCGGCCCGCCATACAGTCCGACGACCGCAGGGAAGGGCGGGCGGATGCGTGGCACGCCGCGCTTGCCCTCCAGCGACTCCATCAGCGCCGACTCTTCGCCCACCTCGTACGCGCCCGCGCCGGTCTGCGTGATGATGTCGAAGTCAATGCCGGAGCCGAAGATGTTCTTGCCCAGATGGCCGCGCGCGTAGGCGTCCGCGACCGCCCGCTCCATGATGTTGAGCAGGTACCGATACTCGCCGCGCAGATAGATAAATCCGGTCTTCGCGCCGATAGCCAGCCCCGCGATCATCGCGCCCTCGATGATTGCGTGCGGATCCTCGCGGAAGAGGACGTGGTCCTTGCACGTCCCCGGCTCGCTCTCATCGCCGTTCACCAGCACGTACTTCGGCTTGGCCGCTGTCTTCGGCACGAAGCTCCACTTCATTCCGGTGGGAAAGCCCGCGCCGCCGCGCCCGCGCAGACCACTTGCCTTCACGGTGTCGATGATCCAGCCGGGCATCGCTTCCGGGCCTTGCGCAATCGCCTTCTGCACGGCGGCGTAGCCGTCCAGTTCGATGTACCGGTCGATATTGGTCGCACCCTGGCCGAAGCGCCGCTTCAGGACGATCACTTCATCGGGATGGGAGACAAGTCTCGGCATTACTCCCCGTCCTTTGCAGCGTCGATAGGAGTCTGCCCGGCTGCGTACTGGTCGAGAATCTCGTCCACCTTGTCCGTGGTCAGTTCGTCGTGGAACTCGTAGTTCACCTGCATGGCCGGGGCCGAGCAACAGTCTCCGATGCACTCCACCTCTTCCAGCGAAAACTGCCCATCCGGCGTGGTCTGTTTGTTCTCAATGCCAAGCCTCTTCTTGCAGTGGTCGAGAATCTCGTAGCCGCCGCGCAACATGCAACTGATGTTGGTGCACACCTGCACGTTGTATTTGCCCGCAGGCTTCGTCCGCAGCATCGAGTAGTAGCTCAGCACCGAGCGCACGTCGAGGTCGAAGAGGTCCAGCCGCTGCGCAACCTCCTGAATCACCGCCTCCGACACGTACCCCACCTCATCCTGCGCGTACAGCAGCATGGGGATCAGCGCCGAGCGCTTCACCGGATAGACCGTCACCAGCTTGTCGAAGCGTGCCGCCAGCTCCGGCGAAAAGATCGAATTGGCAATCGTGCTCACTCTTACATTATCTCCGGTTACTTCATCAGGGTCGCAACAAAGAGCTCTACGGCGATCTCCATATCATCTAAACTTTCACCAAACATTGTGATGGTGCCATCGGTTGACATGGACCAAGGTTCCGCGGCGTCAACGCTCGCAGTGATAATCCTCAAACTTCCTTCGCCGCTTTCCGTGTTGAGCCACATGCTCAATACTCCGGCGCTTGAACCTATAAACACTTCGTTATCGAACGGCTCATCGATCTTCACACCGCTCAGCTTTCCTGATATTTCCAGCGCCGCTAGATGCGAACGGAACAGGCTGACCATCGAGACCCAAAGTTCGTGGCGGATCAGCGTGTTTCGCTCGGATTGAGGCTCTTGCAACTCAATACCTCAGGGGCTAAAGCCCGTCCTTCTATTCATCTCTGTGGCACTGCTAAAGCCGTGCCCTTAAGCAAAACGCTATCTATCGATCTCTCCCAACACAATATCAATGCTCCCGATCACCGCAACCACATCCGCCAGCAGCCGTCCCTTGCACATCGTCTCCAAAGCTTGCAGCGTAGCGAAGCTTGGATTCCGCATGTGGACGCGGTAGGGCTTGGCGGTGCCGTCGGAGACGACGTAGTATCCCATCTCGCCGCGCGGGCTCTCGACGGCCTGATAGACCTCGCCCGCTGGCACCGCGAAGCCTTCGGTCACAATCTTGAAGTGATGGATGAGCGCCTCCATCTCGGTCTTCATCTTCTCGCGGTTTGGCAGCACGATCTTTGGCGCGTCGGCCACGATCGGCCCGGGCTTTCCGTCCGCTCCGCGAGGCAGGCCCGCCAGCATCGCCATCGCCTGCTGGCATATCTTCACCGATTCGCGCATCTCCAACATGCGCACGGTATATCGCGCCCACACATCGCCGTCGTTGGAGACGGGCACGTCGAACTGAAACTTTTCGTAGCCGGAGTAGGGCATATCTCGCCGCAGGTCCCAATCCACGCCGCTGGCGCGCAGCGGAGGCCCGGTGACTCCCAGCGCAATCGCGTCTGCCGCGGATATATATCCCACGCCCTTCAGCCGTCCCATCCAGATGGGGTTGCCTGTCAGCAGGCCCTCGTACTCGTCGATGTGCGCGGGCATCGCGTCGAGGAACTCCTGCACCGTCTCGAAGAAGCCCATCGGCGGCTCCAGCGCCAGTCCGCCGATGCGGAAGTAGCTGGTCATCATGCGCTGTCCGCTGACCGCCTCGAAGATGCGCAGGATGGCTTCGCGTTCGCGCCAGCAGTACAAAAACATGGTCAGCGCGCCGATGTCCATGGCGTGCGTGCCCAGCCACACCAGGTGCGACTGGATGCGCGTAATCTCGTTCAGCAGCACGCGCAGCAACTGCGCGCGTTCGGGAATCTCCAGCCCCAGCAGCTTCTCCACCGCCAGGCAGTAGGCCAGATTGTTGGTCATCGGCGACAGGTAGTCGATGCGGTCGGTCAGCGGCACCACCTGCTGGTAGAACTTGGCCTCGCAGGTCTTCTCGATGCCAGTGTGCAGGTAGCCGATGTCGGGCGCCAGCGCGATGACGATCTCGCCGTCCAGTTCCAGCACCACGCGCAGCACGCCGTGCGTCGATGGGTGCTGCGGTCCCATGTTGAGCACCATAGAGTGCTCTCCCGTGCCCGCGTTGCCGTGGCGCTTCGCGTCCTCGATGACGTCTTCGACGCCGGGAGTAATCCTGTCTGGAGCTGCAAGCGGTGCCATAGCGTCTTTGCCTTTAACTTGAATCTTGTACCTTGCGCCTCGTACCTGCTTTACCGGTAGCCTTCGACGGGGTAGTCCTTGCGCAGCGGATGGCCCTGCCAGTTTTCTGGCATCATGATGCGAGTGAGTCGTGGATGGCCGGGGAAGTCGATGCCGAAGAGGTCGAAGACCTCGCGTTCGTAGAAATTTGCCGAGGGCCACGCCGAGGTGATCGACGGAACGCTCGCGTCGCGGGAGTCGAGCAGGACCCTCAGCCGCACCCGTTCCTTCAGCCCGTGCGAAACGATGTGGTACGAGAGCTGAAATCGCGGCTCCTGAGGGAACCAGTCCACAGCCGTCACATCCTCGAAGAAGTTGTAACCAGCCGCCTTCACAGCCTCACACGCTGCAACGATGTTCTCTCTCGCAACGGTGATGGTCAGCTCATTGCGGTCGAACTTCGCGTCCGTGGCCAGCTCCGCCAGCGCCACAACGGCCGGGTTCTCCGCCATCGTCTCGAAGACGGCGGCCTTGCCCAGGAGCGCGCTTGCCGGATCATACATTTACAGGTCTCCCTTGTCGTACGACCAGTTCAGAATCCCCTTCTTCCACACATAAAAGAGGCCGACAGCGACAAAGCCGAGGTAGACCAGCATCTCCCAGAAGCCGAACATCGCGCGAGCCGGTGATGGCCGGCAGCCGGCGGAAGATCACCGCCCACGGGAGCAGGAACACCGCCTCCACATCGAACAGGATGAAGAGCATCGCAACCATGTAGAAGCGAACGGAGAAGCGGCCTCGCGCGTCGCCCACCGGGTCCATGCCGCACTCATAGGGGTCCAGCTTGACGCGGTAGTTTCTGTGCCTGCCGACGAAGAAGGACGCCACCACCATGCCGCCGGCGATGCCCAGCGCGCCCGCGATATGCAGCGCCAGAGGAAGGTAGTTCCAGATGTATGGGGTTGTCTGCATCGCCAGCTTTGACTCTAGATTCGGGCCGGTCAAGTGTCAAGCAAACAGGGGCTGGAAGGGCCGTTTTTCGCTGCGATTCGGCGCAGCCGCTATTGCAGCAGCCCCATGTACCAGGCCAGGATCTGCGGCCCAAAGAGCGCACTCAACAGCCCGCCGGCGGCGAGGAAGCTGCCCAGCGGTAGCTTGCTTGCTCCACTGGCCCGTCGGCGCGCGACCAAGGCGAGCCCATAGACGCTGGCCAGGATCACTCCGGCGAAGAGCGCGAGCAACGTCTCGCCGAAGCCGAGAAACGCGGCGATCATCGCAAGCAGCTTCACATCGCCCAATCCCATGCCGTCGCGTTTGCGTAGCGCCTTGTAGCTCCAGCGAACCACCAGAAGAATCAGCGCCGCGCCCGCGATCGCCGCGATGCGGCCCAGGATCAGTGCTTCGGGCCCGGTCAGGAAGACGTTGCCCTGCGACGCAAAGCTCCCCGGACTCGACATCCGAAGCTGGTGCGTCGTGTTCAGCACGATGTCACCCTCGCCCGGCGCAAGAAAGAAAGCCTGCACGCAGACCAGCAGTAAGCCGATGCCAATCCCGCTCAGCGTAAACGCATCCGGCAGCCGCTGCGTCTGCCAGTCCATCACCATCAATCCAATCAGCAGGAAGCCGAGAATGGCGAAGCCCGCGACGTCAACGTACTCGCCCGTGGTGGGTCCACTCAAACGTGATACTTTCGCAAGTTCGAGGCTGAAGAGATCATTTGCGCAGATCGCAAACCAAAGCCCCACCGCCAATTCCACCGCCGGATACCGCCATGAGATCCTCGCCTTACAATCGCGGCAGCGCGCGCGCAGCACAATCCAACTCAACACCGGAAGATTGTCGTACCACCGCACCGCATGTCCACACGCCATGCAGTGCGAGCGCGGCTTCACTATGGACTGATGCGCCGGCAAACGTGAGATGCACACGTTCAGGAAGCTGCCGAACAGCAGTCCGAGAACAAACCCGATCAGCTCGAAGACGTATGACGGTGTCACGTTTGCAGTATACGTTCCACTCACCCACTTACCTTCAACTAACAACCAGCAACTAACAACTGCTTTTCAGAAATCCACATGCATCCGCACCGACTCCACCAGCACCGGTCCGCGGTCCTGGTTGTACCCCGGATGGTCGATGTACTGCGCGTCGAGCGCGTAGGAGAGGCCGCGCCAGGTGTGCAGCGTGTAGTAGCCCTCCACTATGTCTTCGCGCGCGTAGTTCAGGTTCCCGTCGCCCAGCAGGAATCCCAGCCCGCCCAGTCGTAGATACTCCTGATGATCGCTCTTGATCGCATTCGAGACGAACGCCGCTCCAACCTTGTCGCTGGCGCGGCCCCATTGCCTGCCCGCAAAGTCGCCGCCGACCTCGACCGTCTGATCGACCTCGGTGTAGACGAAGGACTCGTGCTGGCCCTCATTCCACCCGAAGCGACCGAAGACGCGCAGGTTCTCCGTCAACTCCTGCTCGGCGTTCAGTCCGAAGCCGTACTTCACCGCACCGAACGTCTCATGCTTGGTAATCTCCGGCGTCTTATCCACTCCCGCCAGATACGCCTTCACCGCGTCGCGATACAGCCCCATATGCCCATGATTGGCGTAACTCAACGCACGAACCACCCCTTTGCGTTCGGGCGGGAGCAGACCGCCCAGCAGCCCATGCCGCCACTCGACCTCCATGTTCTGTCCGCTGGCGCGCTTCAGGCTCCAATCGAAGTCGATGCCATTGGCCACCGTCGGCATGGTGGCAAGGCCATAGCGCGCGGACCATGCCTTGTCGTCGTACTCCGCAATAGCGGCGTAGGTGTAGCCGCGCGTGTCGGCGGCGTAGTCCCACGCGCCGTTGTTGTCTGTCGTCCAGTTCATGAACTGCAGGTGGCTGTCTGTCCCCACGCTGTTCAGGTCGAAAAAATCCGGCAGCCCCATCTTGCCCACGCGCAGCTCCAGCCGCCGCTCCGGCACCTCGGTCGCCAACGAGAACGGCCCGCGCCCTGATGCCACCGTTTTGCTGGTGAACCCGATCGTCTGGTGCAATTGCACACGCGCCATGTAGGGGATTGGCCCGAGGTTCGGATTCCGCACCACGTCCAGGTTGGTGAATCCCGCCAGTCCCAGCGCCTCGCTGATCCCGCGCCCGCCCGCCGACTCTTCGTCGTAGATCGCCTCCAGGTGCCGCTCCGGATTGCGCACCAGCTCCGCGCCCATATACAGCGTGCCGATCAGCGACGTCTTGTACTCCCCGCGCCCCAGCAGGCTGTTCGTCCCCTCATACGGCGTGTGGAACGGCCCATGTGCCTGGAAGATGATGTTTGCCTGCCCGGCGACGAAATACCGCGTGCCGTCAGGGTGGCGAAAGAACACCGGAGCCGCCTGCTCCGCCGCGACGGGCGGAATGGTGTGCGCGGGCACCGGTCGCGTTGCATCCGCCAATATCGGATTCATCGCCTGCGCCGCTGCATCGCCTGCCGCGCCACCAAAGAGCGAAGCCGTCATCAGCACCGGCATCAGGATCGCCTCCAGCCGTCTAACCGCTGCGAAGAGATAAATCATCCGGCTCCGATTCTGTATGTGTTGTGTGAATGTAGTGCAAACGCTCATGCAAAGGATCGCCTTGGTTTGAAGTTCTTTGCGACGGCCTGCCTTGAGCCACGCTATTGTCTTGTTTCATATAGTATACCCCCTTAGGGTATAATCTACTATAGAAGCAACGAAGGAAATTGAGATGTCCCAAACAGATCGCGACCACGCCAAGATTCGCAACCGCGTAAAACGCATCCACGGCCAGATCGAGTCGGTGGAACGTACGCTCGCCACAAACGACCACGACTGCGCGCAGGTCCTCATGCAGCTCGCCGCCGTGCGCGGAGGCATCAACAGCCTGATGGCCGAGGTGCTGGAAGACCACATCCGCGTGCACCTGATCGTGGACGGCCACGCTCCGCTGACGCCCGACCTCGGCGAGGAGTTGATCGATCTTGTCCGCGCCTATCTGAAGTAGCGCTCGACGGACGCGTGAATCCTCGCAAGCCGCCTCTTGCCGAACCTCAAGAGTCTACGATTCACGGAAAGGGCAATCGGTTTTTCTTGCTCTTGAGTGATCGTTCGGAGAATGGGATCAAAGGCTTTCTGCGATGCGGAGGTTTCTGAGTACCCTTTCGTACCCTATGCGACGCTGAATTGTCCGTCTGTGCCACTTACCCAGCCGATAGAAACGGTATGTGGCACCGTAGTTCGTGGAATTGTTCTCGCAATCCGCACTTCCTTTTCCACCTGACACGAAATACGCATCTCGGGTACCGAGGTGCCTTATGATCCTTCATTCGGCACTTATCGTGTTTCTAGCTGGACTTGTAATCTTCTCGAGTTGCAAAGCCAGCGTCTACGGCAAGTTGATCGGCAAAGAAATCTTCCGGGCTGGATTACCGGCGTTTCTGCTGCAAGAAGTGCAGGACATCTATTCTTCGCTGCCGTGTCTCGGCAGATTCAGATCTGACTCACAACATGGAAGATCGACCGCCTGGGTCCTGCACCTGTCATGGGTAGGCGCGATCCTGTTCGGCTGCCTGGCACACGATGCACGTGCCGCAATTCCCTCGCTGATTACGATCAGTGTCGGCCAGCAGTCTCCACCGCTGAGCGTCACGGTCACGCTGTCCGCGAGCGGTGTCGCGATTGCGCCCCAGGCGTTGTTGCAGGGCTATGCCGGCATGGATTTCTCGGTCGTCAGCGGAGGGACCTGTGCCGCGACTGTCTCCTACGTCTCCGGACAGCAATGCACCGTCAACGTCGTCTTTGCGCCGAAGTTTCCAGGCCTGCGCAGCGGGGCTGTAGTGTTGCTGGCAACCGACGGCAGCTTGCTCGGCAGCGCGCTCGTGGAAGGGAATGCGATTGGATCGCTGTCTGTATTAAGTCCGGGCGTCATCAACACCGTTGCCGGCGATGGCGAACTGAACTTCCGCGCCGACAATGTTCCTGCCACCCAGGCATCAATCTTTCTTCCGTATGGAGTCATCGTCGATCCGGCGGGCAATATTTATCTCTCCGATACGAACAACAACCGCATCCGCCGCGTCGATGCGCAGAGCAGTCTCATCACCACCATTGCGGGCACTGGCGTATCGGGCTACTCCGGCGACGGAGGTCCGGCCACAGGGGCCAGCATCAACCAGCCCGGCGGTTTGATTATGGACGGTGCGGGCAACATCTACTTTGCCGATAGCGGCAATGACATCATTCGCCGCATCGACGCGGTAAGCGGCATCATCACGACCATTGCCGGGGTGCCCATGGCGCAGGGCTACTCTGGGGACGGGTCCGCGGCGACCTTGGCGAACCTCTCCTCGCCCAGAGGCATCGCGTTCGACTCAGCCGGTGACCTCTTTATTGCGGATACGAGCAACAACGTCATCCGTGAGGTGAACGCGACGACGGGAACGATCCAAACGGTGGTTGGAACTGGAGCCGCGGGATACAACGGCGATACGATCTCGGCCACGTCGGCACAGTTAAACTCTCCGTGGACCGTCAGCGTCGGCATAGACAACTCGCTGTACATTGCCGATCTCTCCAATAGCCGCGTGCGCAAGGTAAGTGGAGGCGTGATCTCCACGGTGGCTGGAACTGGAAGCCGGAGCTTTGGGGGCGATGGCGGCGCGGCTACGGCCGCGAACCTGAACGATCCTACCAGCGTCATTCTGAATCCGGCGGGCGATCTATATATTGCCGACTCGGGCAACAACCGCGTGCGCAAGGTCTACGCAAGCACCGGTATCATCGAGACCGTAACCGGCAACGATAGCGAACAATTTGCCGGCGATGGCGGGCCTGCCAACCAGGCCAGCCTCTATGCCCCGTACGCGCTCTTCTTCGACCAGAGCGGCAACCTCTTTCTGGCGGACACGCTGCACAACCGCATCCGGAGCATTCTTGCCACTCCGGTTGCCCTCGCGTATCCGGTGATGCGGGTGGGCAAAACCTCCGCGCCGCAGACCACCGGCCTGGAGAACGATGGAAACTTTAACCTTAATCTGTCCGCGCCAGTCTTCCTCAACGCGGCGCTTGATTCCACGACGACCACATGCAGCTTCACCACGCCGATGGCCCCCTCCACCGCCTGCAACCTTGGCGTGGAGTTTGCGCCAACGGTAGTCGGCACCCTTGTGCTCGGCTCCGTGACCTTGAACTCCGACGCAGGAAACACCCCGACGGCGGTCAATCTTTCGGGCCAGGTGCTCAGCGTCGAGCCGACGACCGTCAGCCTGGTCTCAAGCGTCAATCCAAGCCTGGTAAGTCAGTTGGTGGTCTTTACCGCGACAGTGGCCAGCGACGATCCCTCGCGCAGCGGGCCGGTCAATTTCCTGGACGGAACGACGCTCATTTGTAGCAACATAGATCTTATTTCGGGCAGCGCCGCGTGCTCCACGTCGACACTCACGCTCGGCTCGCACAGCATGACGGCCAGCTATGCGGGCGACAGTAATAACGCGGCGGGCGTTTCTCCGGCGCTGGTCCAGATCGTCAAGCAACAGCCAAATCTAACTCTCGCGGTTACACCCAACCCGGCGAACGTAACCCAGAGTGTCATGCTGACGCTCACGGCGACAGCGGCAACTGGGACTCCGTCGGGCAGCGTGGTCTTTTACGACGGCGCAACCGCACTCAGCGGCAACGTGAGCCTGAGCGGGAGCGGCGTCTCGACCTATTCGACAACCCAGTTGGCCCCGGGACAGCATAGCCTCTCCGCACAGTACGCAGGAGATACGAGCAACGCCTCCGGCCAATCGAATGTTGTGACTGAAGTTGTGAATCAGATATCGACTGTGACGACGATTGCCTCCAGCAACCCCACCGTCAACGTGGGCATGCCGGTCACATTTACGGCGACCGTAAGCAACACCATCGGTCCAGTTCCCACCGGATCAGTGCAGTTCACGGATGGACCCACAATTTTGGGCAGTGGCGCGGTAGACAGCAATGGCCACGCATCGCTGACACTGGCGACGCTGGCCCCCGGCACGCATACCATCGTGGCCACCTACAGCGGCGACACCAATAACTCGGGCAGCGCATCCATCGGGCTGGTCGAGACCGTTCAGCAGATTCCGACCACGACGGTCCTCACATCCGACCTGAATCCAGCCAGCGCGGGCGCGACCATCCACCTTACCGCGTCGGTCGCCATCGGTGCGGGAGCATCGCCAGACGGTGCGATCGCGGGGTTGGTCACCTTCGGCGAAGGAGCTGTGATTCTGGGAACGGCACAGGTCAACTCCTCCGGAATTGCCAGCATTGCCGTCAGCACGCTCACGGTCGGCCCGCACAACATCTCCGCCAGCTATCCGGGCAATACAAACTATGCCGGCAGTACCTCCAACATCCTGGTCCAGGCGATATCATCCACCGCAACCACAACGGTGCTGACGGCGGGCGGCACGACCTCTTTCTCGGGCAAGCCGGTGACGCTCACGGTCACAGTCATCAGCCCCACCGGAACTCCGACGGGCAATGTCATCTTTCGCGACGGCGCCACAAACATCGGCCAGGGAACGCTCAACGCGCAGGGCGTTGCCACGCTTTCCGTCTCTTCGCTTGTGGTCGGGCTGCACACGCTCACGGCTGTCTATCAGGGCGACAGCAGCTATCTCACCAGCACCTCCGCGTCGCTGGTGGAGACAATCTCTCTGGCAACCACCGGTCTGACTCTGGCGAGTCCCGCAAGTCCGGTGGATGTCGGAACAACGGTGACGTTCACATCCGTCCTGACCGGCAATGGCATTGCCCCGACGGGCGCACTTACCTTGCGTGACGGCAGTGCAGTAATTGCCACGCAGAACGTCACCAACACCGGGACATTTACCTTTAGCATCTCGACCCTGGTAATCGGCACTCATACTCTGACTGCGCAGTACGCAGGAGATACGAACAACTCGCCAGCCACTTCCAATGCCATCACGATTGCCGTGCAGCAGGCCGCAAGCAGTACGTCGCTGACGGCCAGCGCCAATCCATCGACCCTGGGCCAGAACCTCACGCTCACGGCGGTCGTCACCAGTTCGGGCGTGAACATCATGGGCTCGATCAGCTTCCATGATGGCGCTACGGCAATCGGTTCGGCGGCGCTCAATGCGAATGGCACGGCGACGTTGACAACCGGCTCCCTTTCCTTCGGCCCGCACACGCTGACCGCGGTCTACTCCGGGGACACCAACCACACGACTTCCATCTCTGCCGCTCTCAGCGAGCAGATCGTGCAGGCGGCCGGCGTGGTTTTGACATCGAGCCTCAACCCGTCGATCTCGGGCACGAATGTTGTCTTCACCGCAACGCTGTCGGGCGTCGGCTCGCTCATCCCTACCGGCTCCGTAACCTTCAGTGACGGAGCGAACGCACTGGCTACAGTACAGTTGGGCGCAACCGGCGCGGGTAGCCTGCAAACCGCTGCCCTGACGGTTGGTTCCCACGCCATCACGGTTAGCTACAGCGGCGACAGCAACTATGCGGTTGTTAGCTCTTCCTTGATCCAGACGGTGCAAAGCGCGAACACGCAGGTGACTCTGACGGCAAGCGCGAACCCGGCAACCTACGCAACGCCAGTCGTCCTGACGGCCACGGTCACCAGCAACGGCGGTCTGGCTACGGGCACGGTCAACTTCACCGATGGAGGCATAGCGATTGGCAGCGCAGCCCTCAACACCGGCGGAGTCGCTACCCTTAGCATATCGTCGCTGGCTCCGGGCACGCATTCCATCGTCGCCAACTATGCGGGCGACGGACGTGCCAGCGCCTCGACTTCGGTTCCGCTTGCGCTCAATGTGCGTCAGACAACCTCGGTCGCGCTGGCAACCAGCGCCAGTCCGGCACAGACGCTCAGCGCAGTCCTGCTGAGCGCTGCTGTGACCAATAGCGGAGTCACGCCGGTGACAGGCACTGTGACTTTCGCCGAAGGCACAACGCTTCTCGGCACGGCTGCGGTGGGTGCCACGGGCCATGCCACCCTGACCGTTGCGTCGCTGGCAGCCGGGAACCACACCATTGTCGCCAGTTATGGAGGCGACAACAATGACTTCTCCAGCGTCTCCCCAGAACTGACGCAGGGGGTTCTACTGCGCGCCACAACAACCGCGCTTGCAATCTCTGAGATCGATCCAGCCAATCCGCAGCAGGTAACTCTTATCGGAATCGTGGGCTGGACGGGACCAGTTCCGCCCACAGGGACCATCACCTTTACTAACGGCAGCGCGGTGATCGGCAGCAGTCCGATTGACACCAGCGGCGCTGCGACCATCAACATCACCCTCGATGCCAACATCACGGAGAATGTTGTCGCTACCTACAACGGCGATATGTCCTACGCCTCCTCGGCTTCGCTGGCTACCTCGGTCACCGGAGGCCCGGCGACGCAGTTCACCCTGGCCCTCAATCCTTCGAGCGTATCCATTCAAAGCAAGCAGCACATAGTTATCCAGGTGTCGGCCGCATCCATCAACGGATTCACCGATACGCTGCTCTTCGGCTGTCTCGGCCTGCCCTTCGCCGCTACCTGCACCTTCAGCAGCGTACAGACCAGTCTCGCCAGTGAAGGCGCATCCACCGTGCAACTCACCATCGACACGGGTGATCCTCTGGGCGCAGGAGCGCTGGTGGGCCTCAACCGGTCGCGGAACTCCAACCTTCTGCTTTGCTTCCTGCCAGGATGCGTCTTCGCCGGATTCGCTCTCTTCCGCCGCCGCCGGGCTTCGTTGCAAGGCCTGCTTCTTCTGATCGTCGCGATCGCTGTCACGCTGTCGGCGAGCGGCTGCGCTGGCCTGCAGATTAATGGCACGCCCGCCGGCTCCTACACCTTCAAAGTGACGGCTTCGGGGCAGAACACCGGAGCGACTGAAAGCCAGGTCATGAACCTGACGGTCACTCAATAAGAGGCTTCCCATGCAGTCCTTTTTCCGCTTCTCGCAAACTGCCGCCGCACTCCTTCTGCTCGCTATGTGCGGCAGGGTAGTGCACGCGCAGGCCCGGGCTACTGCCTCCGGGCCCGGAAGCTATGTTGCGATCGGCGGCGCGGCTTCGGTTTTTCCGTCCGACTATGACGGACGCAATATCGTCGGCGGAATGGTCTTCATGGACGTCCAGCCGACCTTTCGTTACGGCTTCGAAGAGGAGACGCGGTTTCTGCGCTACCGCACGGATGAAAATGTCAGTCAGACCAACTATCTTGTGGGGGTACACGTCGGCATTCGACCCCAGCGGCTGCGGCCATACGCCAAGTTTCTGGTGGGAGCCACAAAAATCCAGGCGCCATTTGGATATGCCCAGGGGACCTTCTTTACCTTCGTGCCCGGCGGCGGCGTGGACTACATGCTCAGCAATCGCTGGACGGTAAGGGTTGTCGACCTCGAATACCAGATTGTTCCGCAGTTCATGGGAAGCGAGGTTCGGAATTTCGGAATCAGCATGGGCCTGAGCTTTCGCATCAACGATGTTATCCGGTTGCCGCAACGAGCAACATTGCGTCGCTGATCGCAACCGGTTACCACGCAGACAGTACCATGTGGGAGACTTCCTCCACTCGATGCCATGCAGATACTCGGGGTTATTCTGATGCCCCTGGAATTTGCGAAAATGGGCAGATTATGGATATTCTTACCAGACACGGGAAAGGAGGATGGTCCAGCCTATGAAAATTGATTGCAACAGTTGCAAAACGCATCGTGAGGTGACTGAGGCTTAGAGCGTCCTGCTCTTGGCTGTAACTGTAGTTCGGCGATACTGCAATCCTGCGCCGAGGGCCGTCCGGGCAAGGACGCCTCAGGTCAATCTCAACAGATCACCGCCGCAAAGCCCGCGCCCTTGGTGCGGGTTTTGTGTTTCTGCCGCGAGCTTTGTGTTTCTGCCGCGGGCTTCCGTCCAACTTTACTGTCTCAACCAACAACCAGCAACCAGCAACCAACAACCTGTAAAATGTCTCCATGGAACCTCTCGTCATTGCAGGTCGCGCGTTCAAGTCTCGTCTTATTGTTGGAACAGGGAAGTACAAGGATGGCCCGCAGACCAAGGCCGCCATCGAAGCCTCCGGCGCGGAGATGGTCACCGTCGCCGTGCGCCGCGTCAACCTCGACCGCACCAGCGAGTCGCTGCTCGACTTCATCGATCCCAAGCGCTTTTTCCTGCTGCCCAACACCGCCGGCTGCTTCACCGCCGACGAGGCCATCCGCGCCGCGCGCCTCGGCCGCGAGGTCGGCCTCTCCGACTGGGTCAAGATCGAGGTCATCGGCGACAAGGCCACGCTCTACCCAGACATTCAGGCCACGCTGGAGGCCACGCGCGTCCTCGTCAAGGAGGGCTTCACCGTCCTGCCCTACACCTCCGACGACATCGTCTATGCCCGCCGCCTCATCGACGCGGGCGCCGCCGCCGTCATGCCTCTCGGCGCGCCCATCGGCAGCGGCCTCGGCCTGCAGAACACCGCCAACCTGCGCATCCTCCGCGAGCTCATCACCGAGGTCCCGCTCATCGTGGACGCGGGCGTAGGCACCGCGTCGGACGCGACGCTGGCCATGGAACTCGGCTTCGACGGCGTCCTGATGAACACCGCCATCGCCGCCGCGCAAGACCCCATCCTCATGGCCGAAGCCATGCAGCACGCAGTCCTCGCCGGCCGCCAGGCATTCCTCTCCGGCCGCATGTCCCGCCGCCTCTACGCCACCGCGAGCTCCCCCCTCGAAGGCATCAGCAAGTAGAGCTTCTCCTCGATCTCCCGGAGCGATGCCTAGTTCGTCGGGGGACGGTCAATGTGGTCAATGACGATCACGGAGCTGTCGGCCTTTGTCGGTTCGAGTCTAAGGCCGAGGGATTTGACTCCGTCGATGATACCGGCGAAATCTGTATCCTCCACGTTTACGGACTTGGGGTCGTAGTGTGGATAGGGCAGCGGCTTGACGTTGAAATGATATCGACCAGTGAGGCCTGTCTGGTCGACGACGTTGCGGTCGAGGCGAGCGGACAGTCCCGAGTACCAGGGTCCCTCATGCTGGCGTTGGTGTAGGCAACCTCGTCGGGGCTGACCCAGTGGGCGCCGGCATGGACAAGAGTAATGGAACCGGGCGGCGGATCGTCGGGGCCGGGTTTGTGCTCGGTCAGTTTCGGGCCGTCCTTGGCGACCACCAGGGCATAGATGGGACGGGGCTGTTGTTCGATGTGCATCTTTAGGTTGAGGGCGTCGGCCAGCATAATGCGGACCATCAATCGTTTGCTGCCCAAGGTCATCTTCTGCCAGGTGGCGATATCTGCTGGTGCGATCTTGGCCAGACAATCATATGGCTCAGTGTCCACCCACTCAGGCTCATTCTTCAGTTGGTATGGACCGAGATCCGAGAATGCAAAGTTGACGAGGCGTGTGATTGGCTGACAGCGTATCGCAATGTAGTCTCCATTCGTCGGCATGTCGGTAACCTTGCCGTGCCAGTCCAGTGTCCTCACAAGGCTTCAAGGAGACCACGTCAAATTTGATGGTCGGTTGGGCTTGAGCGGGTTTTGCCTCTGACTGTTGAGAATTCGTCTGGCCATAGCTTGTGGATGTGGCCACGGCGACGGTCGCCGCACAGAGGAGCAAAAACTTGCCGATGAATTTCATCCCTGTATAGCTCCTGATGAATGATTTGACTGTGCGCCCGTTGTCCCCTGAAGCGGCAATTCTACATTGGCCCCGTTGTCACTCGCAAAGCAAAGCTCGGTGTCCTCGAACATCGTACCTTGAACCTCCTGCGCCATCACAAATCCACCTGCCTCAGCGTTACACTCTCCACATGCGGGCGTTTGGCATTGATTGCGGCACGGAGTTCACCGGCTACGGCGTGGTGGAGATGGATCACGAGGCGCGCACGCCGCGTCTGATCCATGTCGCCTCAGGAACGATCCGCCTCAACAAAAAAGAGAAGACGCCGCTACGCCTCGCGCAGGTCTACGCCGAACTGATCGCGCGCATCACGCAATATGAGCCGGACTGCATCGCCATCGAAGAGGTCTTCTTCTCCGCCAACGCCAAGTCCGCGCTGAAGCTGGGCCAGGTGCGCGGAGTGGCAATGCTGGCCGCCGCCACCTGCGGCCTCACCGTCGCCGAGTACGCCCCGCTCTCCATCAAGTCCTCCGTCACCGGCTACGGCCTCGCCGCCAAGGAGCAAGTCCAGTTCATGGTGACGCGCCTGCTCGAGCTCGACGCCCCGCCCGACTCGCCCGACGCCGCCGACGCGCTCGCCATCGCCATCTGCCACATCCACACCGCGCAGACGCTGCTTCTGCAAGGAGCGAACCGTTAATGCGCATCCATCGCAACGCAATCTCCGCCACACTCGTTCTGCCCCTGCTGCTCTGCGGCGCAACTCTGCGAGCGCAGCGGTCTTCGGAAACGGCAGCAGATGTTACGTTCGCCTTCGAGCGGGCGGGCCTGCAGGTCCCAAGATTCATCCTCACGGTCGACCAGAATGGCCGGGGGACCTACAAGGGCGACCAAACTGCGCCTGCGGTTCGCGGCGTTCTGGCGCAGCCTGCGACCGTGGCCTTTGAACAAAGGTATGAGCTCTCCAGTCAAACAACACGAAGGATCTTCGCACTGGCCGGCGAACTCGACCACTTCAACATTGCGTGCGCATCGAAGGCGAAGAACGTGGCGGATACAGGCACAAAGACGCTCACTTATATTGCTCCCGGAACCATGCTTTCCTGCACCTATAACTACTCCGAAAACAAGGGAGTGAATGCGTTGTCCGACCTCTTCCTTGCCATAGCCGAGACGATGGACGAGGGCCGCGCGCTCGACCACCTGCATCGTTACGACCGCCTTGGCTTGGACGCTGCAATCAGCTCTCTGACTCAGGAGGTCTCTGCCGGGCGCGCGCTCGAGTTGGGAACGATTGCGACCACACTGCGCTCGATTGCGGACGATGCGGAGGTGATCGAGCGAGTGCGAATGCGGGCGCGGGCTCTGCTCACGCTGGTTCCTGCGCAGACGCGGCAACCCATGCAGTAGCGATTATTCCGCGTCCTGGCCCAGTGGCGCGAGCACGCGGTAGAGCGCGGCCAGCGGTTCCAGCGCAAGCGATTCGGCGCGGGCCAGCGCAGGAATTTCGGCAGGCCATGCCGCGCGCAGCTCGTCCGCCGAATAGCCGCGCGCGCCTGTGGGGGCTGGCGCGCGCAGATTGTTGGCCAGCGTCTTCCGCTTCTGCGCGAAGCATCGGTGCAGAAACGCGTCGAAGCCCGCGGCGTCCACGCCCAGCTCGCCGAAGCGCGGCGCGAACTCCAGGCGCAGCACAGTCGAAAAAACATCCGGCGGCGGCGAGAAGGCCGTGGGCGGCAGCGTGAACAGCGTCTCCACGCGGGCGTTCATTTGCGTGGTGGCGGAGAGCAGCCCGTACTCGCGGCAGCCAGGCGCGGCACTCAACCGGTCCGCAACCTCGCGCTGCATCATCACCACGGCCCGCGCCAGCAGCCCGCGCGTTCCCGCGGCGAAGAGCCGCAGCAGGATCGGCGAGGTGATGTAGTATGGCAGATTGCCAACCACATCCGCGCTCTCGCCCTGCGCCACCAGCGCAGCGAAATCCACTTTGAGAACATCGGCCTCGACCACCTCAACCTGCGGCTGTTCTCGAAAGCGAAAGCGCAATTCGGCGGCCAGCGCCGGATCGACCTCGATGGCGATCAGCCGCCTGCAGCGCGCAGCCAGAATCGCTGTAATTGCGCCGTGGCCCGGGCCGATCTCGATCACCGTCCGCTCGCCGAGCGCGCCCAGCGCGTCCACAATCGCGTTGCGCGCTTCGTCGTCAATCAGAAAGTTCTGGCCGAGTTTAGGCTTGCGCATCATATTCCGTTTCGCGCCCGAGTGTCGGACGTACTGAGCGTGTTCTAACGATGCTATTTGGCCGGTGTTGTAGGAGCGGTCGCCGGCAACCCGGTGACGTTCGTGGAGTCAGTGACCTTCACCGCGCTGCCATCGGCAATGGTCAGCTTGTCGTCGGCAAAGCTCCAGTCCTTAACGTCGGCAATAGACCCCGCGCTGGCGGCCTCGATGTCCAGGTGGTCGAACTTGAAGTTGTCGAGCGTGGCGTTCGGGTAGGCGGCGACCGAAAACGCGCGCCGTGCGCCGGTGGCTTTGATGTTCCAGATGTGGACGCCGGAGAAGTGCGGCAGGCCCTGCGCCTCGGGCACCGGCGTAGTCAGCGGCACCCAGTAGGGTGGCATGGTCTTGGTGTCGGTGCCCGGAGGAAGAATGGCGTAGCTGTAGCTGGGGTTCCAGTTCATCGTCATGGAGATCGGCACGGCGACGCCGGTCAGCGTGAGGTCGTGGATGCGGATGTCCGTTGCCGTTCCTCCGCGTGTGTGTGCGCTCTTGAAGAGAACTCCGTTGCCCGCGCCAGCCTCGGCGGTCAGGTTCCACACCTCGATGTTATGGAAGCCGCCGGAGGTCTCGCTGCCGATGGTGATGGCCGCGGCCCCGCGCCGGATAATCGAGTCGTGGATCTTGATGTCCTCGGTTGGGCGATTGACTCGCAGCCCATCGGAGTCGCGGCCACTCTTTAGGCAGAGCGCGTCGTCGTTGGCGTCGATGTCGGCGTGCGATACATCGATTCCGCGCGACGAGTCAATGTCAATTCCGTCGGTCGATGGGCCGCGTCCGCCCTCGTTGTTGCGGATCGTGACGCCGTCGATCACCACGTCGTGCGAGTACAGCACCTGCACGGTCCAGAAGCCGGAGCGCTTCAGCGTAATGCCTCCGCCGAAGTGGACGTTATACGAGTTCTGAATCAGTGTCAGCCGCACGCGCTTGGCGTCGTAGTCGGAGGCCCAGCGCAGCCCCTTGGGCTCGTACTGGGCGCGCAGCTCGGTGTACACCTTCCACCACACGGCCCCGTTGCCGTCGATTGTCCCCTTGCCGGTCAGCGTCACGTCGTGCGCGTCGCGGATGTTGATCAGCGCCGTGGGCCACGTCATCTCGATCCCCGCAATGCGCGTGGCGTGCTCCGGGTAGTCCTCGATGTGCTGCGATCCGGTGAGCGTGACACCGTCGGGAATGTCCAGCGTCACGCCGGACTTCAGGAAGATCGCCCCGGTCAGGTAGGTTCCCGGCTTGAAGCTGACCGTCTCCTTCTTCGCCGCCGCCGTGTCGATTGCCTTTTGAATGGCCGCAGTATCTAAAGTAGTACTATCACCTTTCGCTCCGAAGTCATTGACCAATAATGCCTTCGGTGCGGCAATTGCCGTGGACGCGATTGCCATCGCGCTGGCAAGAATCGCTGCGCGAAACTTCATGGTGCGGCGTTTCATTTGCCCTCCGCAGTCACGAGGCGGACCGGCCCCAGCAGACCGGAGCTGATGGGAGCCACCAGGTTCAGGTCCTGCATCTGAAACTTGTCGCCGTACTTGGCGATCAGCGGCTTGTAGTCGTGCGGTGGCAGGGCCGACCAGGCGTTGAGCGCGGTGTTGTAGACATCGATCTCGATGTGGTTCACACCCGGCTTCAGCAGCTTGGAGACGTCGAGCCGGTACGGTGGGTGCCACAGCGCTCCTGCCGATTTGCCGTTGATGGTGACCAGAGCGGCAGCCTGCACCGGCGGATCGTAGTAGGCTGCGATGTGTGTGGCGCGAGCTGGAACCGTCTCCGGCTTGCCTCCGTCGACCTCGAGAAAAACTGGGCCTGCGGGTGCAGCCGTTAGCGTGAAGTCGCGCGTGTAGATGCCTTCGCCGGAGTAGTGGATGGTTGCGGGGTCGGCGATCCAGTCGGTTGGAGTGGACTCATCGACGCTCTTGCTGAGGGCTGTGAAGTTGACCTTCCAATTGCTGCTCAGGTCGGCCAGTTGTTTCGCGGGCGTGGGCGCGGGCTTGGCGGTGGACGGCGTATCGCTGAAGACGAAGACACGCGAGCCGTAGGCAGCCAGGTAGATCGGCTGCGCCGTTGCCGAGGCGGCAGAGATGGCCGCCGAGTCGCCATCCCACTCTTCGGCAAACTTGTGCGTGGTGGAGAAGGTAGCGCTAGTGTCGATCGGCTGGTTGGATGTGTTGACCACCAGGTAGATGTCCGCGTTAGCCAACCTGCGGCGGATAAAGCCGATTGTGTTGCGGCTTGCTTCGTCCGTGGCAGTGATCTGGAAGTCGGGTCGTGCGGCGTGCTGCAGCGCCTGCGCCAGGCCGGTCTCGTCGGGCACCAGCGCGATCTCGGAGGTCTCCCCGCCTGCATCGCCCAGCGGTTTTCCTTCGGGCGTGAGCGTCGGCAGATGGCCGACGGCGATCGCCTTGCCGCCGCTCTTGGTATACGCCGCGATCTTCTTCAGCGTCTCCACCGGGATGCGCTGCATGTTCGGCAGAATCAGAATCTGGTGGGTGCCAATGCCAACCTTGTTGATCGCCTTGGCGTCGATGAAGTCCACGTTATAGCCCGCCGAAAGGATAGTGGACATCATCGCCGGCGTGACGTACCGGCCCATGTCCGCGGTCACCGAGGCGCGGCCCGGCGCAAAGGTGGCCCATGCGTCGTCGGTCGGCATCATGATGGCGACCTGGTTGGCTGGCTTGCCCTGCCGCAGCAGGTAGCTCATGCGCCCGATGTACGCGGTCACGGCGGGCATCACCGGGTGCCATGGGTTGTGGTTGTTGAAAGACGCCGCTGCGTACAGGCTCCAGCCCGGCTCCGGCACTTCGCCGTCCGGCGCCGAGTACGGCCAGCCGTGGCACATGATCTGGTTCTCGCCCATGATGAAGTCGATGTCGGCCTCGGCCTTCATGTCCAGCGGTATCGCGCGGAACACCGGCGAGTGCAGCCAGGTGAACGTCTCGCCGGAGCTGACCACGTGGTTGTACACGTGGTTGGCCGATGTGGCCCAGCGCAGCGTGGAGAAGGCGCGCCACTGCGGCCCTTCGCCCTCGGCCAGCGAAGCAATGTTCTGGCTGGAGAAGTCCACCGCCGGTTCGCCGTAGGTCTGCGAGCGGAACTTCGTGTGATGGGCTACGGCGAAGTTGGTGAGCTGCGTCAGGTAGTTCTCGTCCACCAGGTCGGTCAGCGTCTCGCCGTAGTCGTGGCGCACCGTGTCGGCCGCCACGCTGCCTCCGGCGGCCAGCTCCGGAAGGTGTGGAATCAGGTCGTAGCCGCGCCGCTTCAGGAACTCGGCCGGCAAATTGGGGGTCCAGCCGGAGCCGCCCGCCTCCAGCGAGTCGGAGAAGATGGCGTATGGCGGCGTCGAGCCGAACGCGCCAAGCAGCGGTGTACCGACCTTCTGCAGATAGTGAAAGACCGCGTCGTGCGAAAAGTGGTCCAGTACGAAGCCCTCGGCCCCCACGGCTGCGCGCTTTACCTGCATCCTCGGATGGCTCTGGATGAAGAAGAGCGCTGTGCGCGGCTTGTCGGCGGGTGCGATGGCGGCCGTGTTGCCGGAGACGGTGAGCGGCTTGGCGGTGCTTGCGTCGTAGCTGGCTGCTGCTGGACCGCCGCCACGCCCGCCGCGGCCGGCAAAGCCTCCCGCCGCTGGGGCAGGCGCAGGCGCTGCTGAGCTGGCAACTGCGTCGGCAATGTCCGCCGCGATCAGCGACTCGCCCTCGCGCAGGCTGGGTATTGCGATGGAAGCAGCGCCGGCGGGCACAGGAACCTGGGCTACACGGATGTCTGTGATGGCCTCGGAAAGCGGCGTGTTGGGGCCGCCGTAGGGCCAGCCCGAGCACAGCGTCAGGTCGATGCGCAGCCCCAGCTTGCGTCCCTCAGCCTGCGCGTACGCCACGTCGTCCAGCATCTCGGGCGAGAGGAAGGGAAGCGTCTTGAGGCCCTTGGCCGGGTCGTCCAGCACCTCGGCATACTCGAAGGCCATCTCAGCCCCCTGAATGCCGTCGGCCTTCATCTGCTGCAACTCCCGCAGGATCTCAGGCTTCACCACCGTCGGGCCAAACCACCACCACCGGACCATCGGCCGCGCCTCGTTCGGCGGATTCGCAAATCCCGCGCGCAGCGACGCAACGGAGACTGCAGCGGTCGTCTGTCCGGCGGCTGCCGAGGGCTTCTGCGCGGCTGGCTTTGCCGTGGTCTGGCCCCCGCACGCGGGAGCAAGCACCAGTGCGAATACGGAAATCGTAAGCAGTGAGGCGAACAATGTGCGAGATGCGAGGGGGAGGAGGGACTGCGTGCGATGCTGGTTCATGGGGTTCTCCGGGCTGGCGGTTGCGTCTGCTGCATTCTGGATCGTCGATTCCTGAGCGGCGGTCTGCGATTGAGATACGGCTGTCGCGCGTCATGAGTTTCGGCGCTGCCCATTATTCACGATTGCAGGGTGTCTTGTCGCGGATGGGCTGCCGGGGAGCGTTAACTCTCAAAATTGAGTGCGCGGCAACGGTAGGCCGTTCTTCCGTCGAATCACGGTAGTCCATCGGAATGGATCTTTCAAGGCGTATCCTGTTGCGAGGAAATCTGCTTTTCAGGGAATGGAGATCGCGATGCGGGTTGGCTTGATCACACGGGAGTATCCGCCCGAAGTCTATGGCGGAGCGGGCGTGCACGTGGAGTACCTGAGCCGCGAGCTTGCCCGTCTGATCGAGGTCGAAGTCCACTGCTGGGGCACGCAGCGGCTCGACGAGGACAACCTGCATGTGCGCGGCGATGTGCCGCCTCCCGGGATTACCGACGGCGTCGACTCCGGGCCAGCCGCCAAGTTCAAGACCGCCGTCGATGCGCTGGCACTGAACCTCGTGCAGATGAAGGAGCTCGCGCAGATCGACATCGTCCACACGCACACCTGGTATGCGGCGATGGCCGGCTTCCTCGCCAAAAAGCTCTATGGCATCCCCTTTGTGCTGACCACTCACAGCCTGGAACCGCTGCGCGCGTGGAAGGCCGAGCAGCTTGGCTCCGGCTATGCGATGAGTTCCTGGATGGAGCGCACGGCGATCCTCGACGCCGATGCCATCATCGCCGTCTCGAACGGAACCAAGGCAGACATTCTGCGCTCCTACCCCGAGGTGGATGCTACCCGCGTGCATGTCATCTACAACGGCATCGACCTCGCGGAATATCGCAAGACCTCGTCAACCGCGGCGCTCCTGAAGTACGGCGTCGATCCCGCTGTGCCATACGTCTTGTTCGTCGGGCGCATCACGCGGCAGAAGGGCGTCACCCACCTGGTCGATGCGGTCCGCTATCTTGCTCCCGGAACCCAGGTTGTCCTCTGTGCGGGCGCGCCCGACACCCCCGAGATCGGTGCCGAGATGCGCGCAAAGGTCGAGACCCTGCGCCGCGAGACGCCCGGAAGCAAGCGCGCCGGGCACGAGCAGGTCACGCGCGATGGAGGCCGCGCCATCGCCACCGGAGACCCCACCGGCACCGGGCACAACGTCGTCTGGATCGAGCAGATGGTCACCAAGCAAGAGGCCATCCAGCTCTACTCCCACTGCGCGGTCTTCTGCTGCCCCTCGGTCTACGAGCCCTTCGGCATCATCAACCTGGAGGCGATGGCCTGCGGCGCGCCGGTGGTGGCCAGTGCGGTCGGCGGCATTCTGGAGGTGGTGGTCGATGGAGTCACCGGTCGCCTGGTGCCCTTCGATCCCGATCCAGTCACTGGTTTTCCAATCGATGCAGACCGCTTCGCCCGCGATCTGGCCGCGCGCCTCGCCGAGCTGATAGCCAACCCAGCCCTCTGCGCCCAGTTCGGTGCAGCAGGCCGCAAGCGCGTCGAAGAGACCTTTGCCTGGGAGTCCATCGCCGCTCAGACCGTCGAGCTGTATCAAGGGCTGCTCAAGCAGGGTACCGCCAAAAGGGATTAGTGCAGCTTCCCTATTGCTATAGACCAATTATGTTTGTCATTCCGCAGCGCAGCGGAGGAATCTGCTTTTGCTTGCTCCACGATGTTCTGCACCATTGTGCTGCGGAATGACAGCGAAGCGGCCTGCCGAGGCTTACTTCAAATTCGCCTGCGGAATCTTTGTTGGGTCTTCCTGCGTCTGCATGGGTGTCTGCGGCAGGCTGAACGTGTCGAACGGGTCTGGCTTCGCGGGATCGAAGTCCGCCACAGTGGGATCGATGTGTGCGGCGAAGTACAGCTTGTTCTCTTCGATGCCTTTGACGATGCAGCGCGCCAGTTCATACGCCCCGTAGTTGTTGAAGTGGGTGTTGTCGGCGTAGGCGTTGTTCTGTCCGGGGAAGGTGTTGGCGGGGAAGTACATGAAGGCGTGCTTGCTGCCCTCGTCGCCCAAGGCATTGAACAGCACCTCGCTCATCGCGGTCAGGTCGATCAAGGCAACCTTGTTGTCGGCGGCCACCTTTCGTGCGGCAGCAGGATAATCGCCCAGCGAGTTGGTGATGTGCCCGCTTGCGTCGAAGCTCCTGCGGTGCTGCGCGGTCACAATCACCGGGATGGCCCCCTTGGACCGCACCTGGGTGACAAAGCTGGTCAGGATCTCCTTGTACCGGTCCAGCGTCACGGCGCCGGCCTTCTGGTCGTTGTGGTTGAACTGCATGAAGAAGAAGTCGCCGGGCTTGATGACGGACATGATCTTGGCAAAGCGCAGCTCGCCCTGGAAGGACGCCGAGGTCTCGCCGGATTCGGCGTGGTTGGCGATCGCTACGCCGGGCAGGAAGAAGCGCGGCAACTGCTGACCCCACGAGGCCCACGGATTGGTGTCCTGATCGACCATGGTGGAGTCGCCGCCCAGATACACCACCGGATCGGCAAAGGAGCCGGTCAGTGGCGTGATGGATAAGGCGTGGAAGCTTGGATTCGTCCCGTTGAACTCGATGGTGAGCTTATTGTCCCAGTTCAGGTTGCCAAACTCGCGCTGCTTCAGGCGGACGCGGTTGGGCGTGCCGTCGGGGTTGAGGAACTCGGGAACGCGGACGTTGACGTCAAAGGCTTGTTCCAGGGTGGCGTTGGCCTTGACGGCAACTTTCTCCAGCATCAGCCGGCGTGCCTCGGCGCGCACCGTGACCACCGTGTCCGCCGGCCCGCCAAACAGGATCTTCACGCGGTAGTTGCCCTCGGGCACCGGAATGGAGAAGAAGAACGGCTTGTCGGACGAGCACGTCCCGTTCTCCACCTTCGGCGCGGTCTTCAGGTCCCAGCCAGCCGTCTTCTCGGAGTAGAGCGTAGTGGCGAACAGAGATTCCGCGCCGTTCTTCCCTTGGCCGCAGGCGTAGGCCACGCCTTTTTTGAGTGCCGGAGGAACTGGAAACGTGGGTTGCACGGGCGCAGCCGGACGCTGCGCAGCGGCCGGTGCTGCCGGTGGCGCGGGCGTGGCTGCCGGTGGCGCCGACTGGGCGTGGGCCGCGGAAAGCGTGAGTGTGAGGGCGAGAGCAAGCAGAAATCCGGTGAAGCTGCGCATGTTTTTCCTTGTGCTGTGAAGAGAATCTGGTTCGACCCGAAAATCGTAGCACTTGCTGCCCAGCATGGTCGAGGGGCCCTGAGTCTTGCAGAATCGCACGCTTACTTTCCAGCGGCGCACGCGCAGGCAGTAAAGCTGGCTGCGGAGTCGTGGTCCAGCGAGCAGGCGTACTGCGGCCACGCAACCTGGATCACGGAGGAGATGTCGCCGGGGAAGTAGTTTCGCAGATAGGCCTGGCTGGCCGCCGTCTTGGCTGCTCCGTCGGATTGCAGCGTGGGGATCAGCCTTGCCAGCGATGCCGCATCGAAGGCAGGCTCGTGGTAGGTGGTCGAATAGCTGTACTCGGGCGGCCAGGTCGCGGCTGCGCCAGTAGAGTTGGAGGCCATGAAGACCGTGTAGTCAGTCAGTGTCGCGGTCGCCGGGTCGATTGCGGCCAGCGTGAAGCTGGGCCGGTTGCCGTTGATCGGCGTGATCGACGCGACAACCTTCACGGGCACGCCGAGTGCGGCCCCATGTGCGCTGGCAGCCGTGGAGTCGCGTCGCAGCAGGCGCATCTCGTCGTCGTGGGTGTGGCCGAAGATCGCCAGGCGTACGACGTCTGCGTTCTGCGCCAGCAGTTCGGCCAGCGACTCGGAGCCGAGAAACATCTGCGGCCTTTCTCCTGCGCAGATGTTTGCGCGCTTGCGCACTGTGGCGTACAGATCGACGCCCGGTGGAATGTGCCCCATCACCCATACCAGATCGCCGTGCTGGCGCGCGGCTGCAATCTGCCCGGTCAGCCACGCCAGTTGCGCTGCGGCGGGCAATGCGCTCGGCTTGCCCGAGCAGGTGGAGTACTTGCCGGAGAAGAACAGGTCGTCGATAACCACCAGCCGCGTGTGCGGCACTCCGGCCAGCGGCACGCTGTAGTTGCCGCCCGCGCTGAAATCGCGCAGTGCAGCGGCGCGATCTGCCTCGGGCAGGGCTTCGCCGACAATCTTTGCCACCAGCCCCAGAAACGCGTCGTGTGTTGCATCGAGCTGATAGTCGCCGCAACCGGAGTCGTTGTTGCCCATCGCAATGTACAGCGGAACGCCAGGCAGCGCCGCGTGCAGCGTGTCTACAATCGTGCGCACGGTCTTCTCGCTGAACGCAAGCAGATCGGCAGGAGTAGCCACGGGCAGCAGCGCCTTGTACTTGCAGTCGAAGGAGTGGGCCAGCAGATCGCCGCTCACCGTGACGAACTGCGCGCGTGCGGCGTCGCTGTGGATCGCCGCGAGGCTCGAACGCCACAGCACCCACGTCGTGTCGTCGCCGCGCGTCGGGCACGCATCTTGCAGAGCGGCAAACTCCTTCGCCTGCGTGGGCGTGGCTGGCGCCGACAGGATCGCCGGCCACTCGCTTGCCGGTGCTGCGTTCAGCCGTGCAACCTTGCCCGGATCGGCGAACGGGTCGAGATGAATGTCCGAAAGAAAGAGCGCGCGAACGCTGGCGCGCGCATCGCCTGCAACCGGGGCAGGGGACTGCGCCATCAGTCCAGCCTGCACCATGAGCGCGCATATAACGAGCAGAGAGACCAGGCTGCGGCGGTGGGTTTGCATAAGGATCGGTTGTCCTATTTCCTGACTGTTTGCAGCAGCGACTCATAGGCCTCAATCTGGCCCAGAGTGATGGCGTGCATATCTGCGCCAAACTGCCATGCCCGCGCCCACTGCACGATCCATTCCAGCGCGGTCTCCAGATGCATCTGCGGAGTCCAGCCGAGGTCGCCTCGCGCTCGGCTGGTGTCCAGTTTCAGGGTGCCCGCCTCATGCACGCCCGCTTCGGGATCGAGTACCCAATGCGCCCCGTCGCCCCAGAATCCCTTCATCTTCTCTGCGATCCACGCCACCGGCTGTGCGTCGTCCTCCGATGGTCCGAAGTTGTAAGCGGTTGCGTACCGCGGATCGTGTGTCAGCAGTTGCTCTGCCAACCGGATGTATCCGTGCAGCGGCTCCAGAACGTGCTGCCATGGCCGTACCGCCTCTGGCCGGCGGATGCGCACAGCCTCGCCGGCGACGAACCCGCGCACCAGGTCCGGAATCAGCCGGTCAGCCGACCAGTCCCCCCCGCCGATCACATTTCCCGCGCGCGCGGTGGCCAGCGCAACGCCGTGTTCGGCCAGCTTTGCCACCGGGAAGTACGACTGGCGATACGCTGCCGCGACAATCTCCGCGCATGCCTTCGAGCTGGAATACGGATCGTAGCCGCCCAGCGGGTCGCTCTCGCGATACCCCCAGATCCACTCCTTGTTCTCGTAACACTTGTCTGTGGTGATCGTGACGACGGCCCGCACCGACGGCGTCCGCCGCACCGCGTCCAGCACGCGCGCCGTGCCGATCACGTTCGTCTCGTATGTCCCGATCGGGTCGTCGTACGAGAGCCGCACCAGCGGCTGCGCGGCCAGGTGGAAGACAACCTCGGGCGCAAACGTCTGCATCGCGGCATCCAGCGCGGCAGCGTCCCGTATGTCGCCGCGCACATCGTCCAGTCCCTCGCCCACGCGCGCAACGCTGAACAGGTTTGGCTCGGTCGCAGGATCCAGCGAGTAGCCGCGGACATCGGCTCCCAGCCGCGCCAGCCACAGGGCAAGCCATCCGCCCTTGAAGCCGGTGTGGCCGGTTAGAAAGACGCGCTTGCCGTGCCAGTTGAATGCGGGCATCTCAGTCATGTTCATTAGCATAACCGTTTGCAGCCTCAATCCGCTCTACGGATAGCGGTACAGAGTCACCCGCAGGATGGTGTTGGGATGCAGCACCAGTATCTCTCCCTGTGCGTCGTCGTCGCCCGCGATCTGCCGCGTCACAACCCACTTCCCGTCGACAAACTTGCCCTCCTGCACATCTCCCAGTCCCACGTTGCCGGGCCCCGGCGAGTTGGCCGTGAAGTCCACGCGCATTCCCCCGCCGCCAAAGTAGTACTCGTCCGGGCCGGTTGCTATCAGCACTGCCGCGGCCTCCGGCGGAGCTTCATTGGGGTTCACCGGCGCTGCGCCCGGTGGCGGCGGAGAGCCCACAGACTGCCCTCGCGTCTGCGGCGGCAGCCGCTGGTTCCGTCCCGTGTAGGTGAACGTCAGCGTGTAGTTGCCCAGCTTGACGTCCCTTGGAGCGTCGCCCTGGTTCATCCGCACAGCCGTCACGGCATCCGTGCCCTGCCGCGCCAGGATCATCGGCGCAAGCTGCTCCAGCATGGAGTACGTTCCTGCCAGGTCCGCCCCGATCGGCCGGTTGCCGTCGATCCCGAACGGCGAGAAGCCAATGCTGTTGTACTTCCCCACCGCAACGATCGCATTGGCCGGGTTGGTGCTCGTCTCCGGAATGAACAGCGGGTTCCCGTTGCGCGAGAACCGTGCGCACACCTCGTCGAAGTACTCCAGATACAGGTCTGGCGCCAGAATGTCCACGCTCGGCGCGCCTGCCCGCCATACGTCATGCACCTCGGGCAGCGGCCCGCCGCTGGGAAAGCTCCCTGGCCACGCATGGTTGGCCTGCTGCAGCCATCCGTTCACGAACATCGGAATGTTGTACGCGGCCTTGCCCGTCTCCACCACCTTCTGTAGATACAGCGCGTAGTTCCACGCCATGAAGATCTCGTCCGATGGCCAGTGCAGGCTCTGCCAGTTCGTCATATGGTCCAGCGCGCTCATCGGCGGGCTGGTGGTCTGGATCGGAATCACCACGTTCGCCGGCTTGCCCGGTCCGAAGACCTCCTCCCATGTACCGGTCGTCTTGAACCCGTTGGCCGCCCACACATCGCGTAACTCCGGAATCAGCGAGTCCTTGTGCGCTTCCAGATACTGCATCAGCTTTGCTGGCACCGGCCCGGCGTAGGCGCGGTTGGCCGCCGGAGAGCGGTCGCGAGTATCGCGCAGCACACCCACTTCGTTCTCTACCTGCACCATCAACACCGTATGCTGGGTCCCATCCACCTCGCCCACATGCTTCATCAGCGCCCCGAAGGCCTTGGCGTCGGCGTCGCGAGTCTCATCGCCGAAGGTGCTCAGCAGCTCCAGTGGCCCGGAGAGGGAGACGGTCTTGCCGTCATTAATCTGGATCCGCGGAAACCGCTGATAGTCCTTCTTCACCCAGTACGGCGCAAAGCTCGACGTGCCGTTCTTCCAGCTTGCGAACCAGATCAGGACCACATGCATGTGGTTCTCGCGCGCCTTAGCAATCACGCCGTCCAACTGCACATAGTTGTACTGGCCCTCCACCGGCTCGAACTGCGCCCAACTGACGCCCACCAGAGCCGTGTTCAGGTTGGCAGCCACCAGCTTCGGCCAGATCGTGTCCATGTTCTCCAGGCTGGTCGCCGCGTTGTTGCTCAGCTCGCCGCCCATCGCCAGATACGGCTTGCCATCCACGATCAGTTGCGTCGCATTCCCCTGCTTCTGCAGGTGGGGAACGCCGGACGGCGCCTGCGCAACGACAGTTGCATCCTGTGCCGCGCCGGACGTGTTCTGGGCAGCTCCGGCAGCCTCCTGCGCCGCGCAGACTGCGGTCAGGGATGCAACCCACAGCAGTACAGAAAACGAAGACGTCAACTTCATACGCATTTCTCGCCACCTTCTGTTGTCGTTTCCGCCAAACTGGCGGTTGATTGGGCAGGATCTCTAAACCGCGTTTCCAGCCGCGTGCCATTCTACCCCGGAACGCTCCGCAAGCAAATCAATCAGCCGGGTGCCCCATCCATGCGCGTTCTTTGCGCATGAGTGGGTTTACAGATCGGGTGCCCCATCCATCGCGTCTTTGTCTCATGCGGTGGGTGGGAGCAACACAGCCCGAACCAACAGCCCTTGCCGTTGCCTCTCTCCGTAAGGAGCAGGGGATTCATCCCCCTGAATAAGCCGCATAGAATCAAGGGAATTTAGCCCAGAATCTTTTTTCGCTCCCTGACCCTCAAAAACCCCAGCAAATCCGCATGTCAAGCCCCTCGACACCAAAAAATCCAGCTAACTCCCGCCCCATCAAGCACTTCCATCCGAAAAATAGTTGGCATAGTAGTTATGCTCCGCTTGCTACAATTAATATATGGATCAAATGAATCGAACCCCGCGAGCCTGCCCTATCAGCTCCGTTCGCGCATCATAAACTGTTCATTGCAAGTACTTTAGCTATAAAATATCTGCAATGACTACTTTGGCGACATTTACTTCCGCCAGACGATTGATACAAAACAAGTTCCATGCAAGATACCCCCGGGAGGGGGGAGGGGGGAGGGGGCAAACAAACAACGAACAAATAACGTACAAACAGCGTTATCGCTCCACATCAATCTCCAGATGCGATGGCCACTTCGCCGAGCCGTAGATCGTCATCGTCTCAGCCTTGTACGCGCTCTTTGGCGCGACCATGATGTTCGGCACATAGGTCTGCGGATTGCGGTCGTACAGCGGGAACCAGCTCGACTGCACCTCCACCATGATTCTGTGTCCCTTCAGAAATGTGTGGTCCACGCCGTGCAGGCTCCACTTGTACTCGTTCACCGCGCCCGGAGTGAGCGGCGCAGGCTGCTCGAAGCTCTTGAGATACCGCCCGCGGAATATCTCGTCCGCGACCATCAGCTGATAGCCCGCATTGGGTGCAGATGCATCGTCTGGATACACGTCGATCAGCTTGACGATCCAGTCCGCATCGCTTCCCGTGGTCGCGGCGTAGAGGTCGGCCACAACTTCGCCGGTAATCGTGACATCGTGATTGAGCGCGGGCATGCGTGAAGCTGGCCACGTCCTTGCGCCCGGTCACGAACCTCTGGTCCTCGACCAGCCAGGTGGTCCACTTCGAGCCCTTGGCGTAGGTCGATTGGATCGGCAGATGACGGTAGGGAACCGGGTCCGCGGGATTCGACACATAGGCCGCCGCCACCGCGTCATCGTCGCTTGCGGGAACCGTAAAGCTGAGTTTCTTGCCCGGTTCCAGATAGAGCCGCGCAGGTTCAAAGCCATCGGTAGGCGGCCAGACTTTATATCGCATCCATTTGTTTACGCCGGTCCTGTAACTTGCAACTGTTTGCCCATCGATATTCGTTAGTTCAAACCAACCCTGGTCCTTTAAATATCTTTCAAAGAAGGGAGTTTCAAATCTTTTGCGAAATTCTGCTCCGGTCGGTTCGCCGAAGTCCAGCCTGCCAAACTCCGATCCCAGCCGCCGCGCCGTGCCCTGCCAGCCGCCGTGGTTCCAGGGCCCGAGCACCAGATAGACCTTGTCATCGTGCTTCTTCAGCGCGGCGTACTCGGCCTGTGTGCCCCACATGTCCTCCTGGTCCCAATAGCCGCCGACCTCGAGCGTTGGCACTTCAACGCTGGCAAGACGTTCTTCGACCCCCATCGCTTGCCAGAACGCGGTGTACCCCGGCTGGGTCAGAAAGGCCTTCACTGTGGGTAGATCGCTCATCTTTGGAACTGTTGCTACAGCGCCGGCGAAGTTGTCGTGGAGTAGAAAAAAATCGTACATCTCCTGCTTCAGGTCCACGAGTGCATCGGTCTTCTGCGCCTCCATCTCCTGCACATAGTCGAAGCCGTAGCTCTCGCGGAAGGCGCCGTTGTGGAAGAAGTCGTCACCCATCCACACGTCGGTCATCGGCGCCTGCGGCGAGATGGCCTTGACCGCCGGATGCGCGCTGATCCCCGCCATGATGGCAAGAAAACCGTCGTATGAGAGGCCGAAGACGCCGACGCGGCCATTGTTGCCGGGGACATTCTTCAGCAGCCAGTCCACGGTGTCGCGCGCGTCGGTTGTCTCGTCCACGTCGCTCGCGCTGTTGTGTGCCACGATGGGACGGTTCATCACAAAGTTTCCTTCGGACTTATAACGTCCGCGGATGTCCTCGTAGACAAAGATGTAGCCGCTGGCGGCCAGTTCGGGCTTGTCGTGGTTGACGCTCTCGGAGTTGAAGTCGTCCACACCGTAGGGCGTCCGGGCGAGCAGAAACGGCAGGCCAGCGGAAGGGACATCATGCAAATCCGCCGGTCGCAGAATTACCGCGTGCAGGCGCACGCCGTCACGCATGGGCAGCATCGCCTCCTGGCGCATGTACTGGCGGAAGTGGTTGAGCCGCGTCCCAACTGCGCTGAAACGCCTCTCCTCGGCCAGCGTGCTGCCATCGCTGTCGAGCACAAACTTCAGCTCGTAGACGGTGCCCGACGCATCGCGCAGAAATTCCACATGCGCCTGCGGCGACCCGATCCGAAAGCTGTCCACAGCCCCAGGCACAGTTTCTGGAGCCAGCCTCTGGCGCTCTCGCCGCTCACTCTCCTCGTAGAGAACGCCGCCATCAAGATAGACCGAGTTCACCTGGTCCGGGTTGGCGGTGCTGCGATACTGCCCGATGAATTGAGCAAGATCAGCGCTCGCCGCAGAATTCACGCCAGAGGTATGAAGGGCGCTCGGCGATTGAGTTGGCTGCGCGAGGGGCAACACCGCAGGCGTCTGCGCGCTTAAGGGCCGGACGCCAGTACCAAGTGCCAACAGAGCAGCCGAGACAGTGGCCAGCAGAGTCGTGGTGAGACGCCTGACGCAACGACGCGATAGCGCACCACTGAGCGGGCAACTGACCGGGAAAACACCTCTGCAACACGACTGAGTCGAACTCACTGGATGGAACTCGCCTGCATAGAACTGGTTCGGAAGACTACGCCGGAGGCTCCGGGCTGGGCGTGCTTTGAAAGCCAATTTTCTTGTGTGCACCATCGCAGAAGGGACGATTCTCGCTGGCGCCGCAACGGCACAGCGCCACGGCCGGCTTGCCGGTCAGGTCCCACTGTTTGCCATTGAGATCGCTCAGCGCAAACGCTCCCTCGACCAGCAGCGGGCCGTTGGGGCGAACGGTAATCTTTACAGGTTCAGACATAGATGGACTCACTCCTCGATCAGATAGGCCGGAGACCGGCAAGCCTCAGCATAGCAGCAGAGGCAGACTTACATCAGATGGATTGCGTCCACATCGAGGATAAGGTCGCGGCGCGGGATGGCCTGGCTCTCCGCATAGTCGAGCAGAGCGCGCAGTGTGCGGCCGAGAACGTCGCGCCGCTCGGCCTTGAGCACAAAGTGGAAGCGGTAGATGCGCTTGAGTCGTGCAATCGGCGCGGGTGCGGGGCCCAGCACACGTACCTTGTCGAGGTGAGTGGAGTCGAACCAGCGGCCCAGCGTCGCAGCCAATGCAGCAGCCTTTTCGAGCGTCCGACCCTGAACGATCACATTGGCAAGCACGCTCGATGGCGGATAGTGCATCCAGCGGCGGAACTCGAGTTCCCTGGCCACAAAGCCCGTGTAATCGTGTGTTGCAGCGCACTGAATCGCGTAGTGTTCAGGATGATACGTCTGCACCAGAACACGGCCAGGAAGTTCTCCTCGGCCCGCGCGGCCAGAGACTTGCGTGAGCAGTTGAAAGACGCGCTCGGCGGCGCGGAAGTCGGGCAGGCCGAGTGCGGAGTCCGCTCCCACAACGCCGACCAGCGTGACTCCGTGGACGTCGTGGCCCTTGGCGATCATCTGCGTTCCGACGAGCAGATTGATCTCGCCTGCGTACAACCGCGTCAGCAGGCGTTCCATGTCGCCGCGCCCGCGCACAGTGTCGCGATCCATGCGCCCGATGCGCGCGTTGGGAAACAACTCCTGCAGGCGCTCCTCGCCCTGCTGCGAACCCGCGCCGAGGTAAAAGAGATGCTCGCTCTCGCACTTTGGGCAGCGCCTCGGAACCGAGCGCCGGTAGCCGCAGTAGTGGCACTCCAGCCGGTCGCCAGCGTGCGCGTGCAGGTCCGTCTCCGCTGCCGGTTTGTGATAAGTCATCGCAATGGCGCAGTTCTCGCATTCGATCTTCTCGCCGCAGCTTCGGCAGAGCACTGTGAACGAGTAGCCGCGCCGGTTGAGCAGAATCATCACCTGCTCGCCGCGGTCGAGCGTGGCCTGGGTTTCGGCGACGAGTTGGCGGGAGAAGATGTCCTCCTTGCCGGTCTCCTTGAACTCGGTGCGCATGTTGACCAGTTCGACCGTGGGGAGTGGTCGATCCATGACGCGGGCGCGCATCTCGATGCGGGTATAACGGCCACGCACAGAGTTGGCCCAGCTTTCAAGCGAGGGCGTGGCCGAGCCGAGAACGACGACGGCCTCGTTAAATTTGGCGCGCATGACGGCGACATCGCGACCGTGATAGCGCGGCGTCTCTTCCTGCTTGTAGCTGCCGTCGTGCTCCTCGTCGACCAGGATGAGGCCGAGGTTGACCATTGGCGCAAAGACCGCGGAGCGCGTGCCGACGACGATGCGGGCCTCGCCGCGACGGATGCGATGCCACTGCTCGGCGCGCTCGTCGGGCGTCAGGCCTGAGTGCAGCAGCGCGACCTGCGGTCCGAAGGCGGCGAACATCTGCCCCACCATTGCGGGCGTGAGACCGATCTCCGGGACCAGAAGCAGCGCCGACGCCTGCATCCAGAGCGCGCTGCATTGCGGCAACGTAAACCGCCGTCTTGCCCGATCCTGTAACGCCATAGAGCAGCATGGGTTTGAACCCGCCCTGCGTCATCGCCGCTGCAATCGACGAGAGCGCCTCGATCTGCGACTCGTTGAGTTTGTGCTCGTGAGCGGACTTTTTGCCGTTGGACGGAAGGCCACCGAGATGAAAGTCTTCCGCAGCCTCTTCAATCGAAACCAGCCCGCGCTTGACCAGGGTTGCCAGTGTCGAGGCGGGCACGCCGAGTTCAAGCAGCGCCATCGACTCGCGCAGATCGGCCACGCGCATCCGTCCGCCCGCAGCGGCAAGCTCGGCGAGAATGGCGGTCTGGTTCTCATTGAGCTTGGGGATGCGCGCGTCCGGAACAAGTACGGCGACCCGTTCGGTGCGTCTCGCATCACGCTCCTCGGCGAGGGCTTCGCGAGTGAGCCATTTCTTCTTCACCATGCCGTCGAGCAGAGCCTTGTTGGCCTGTGTCGCCGAACGCACGGCGGAGGCCTTTGCGGGACTGCCGTCGTTCAGATAATTCAGCACCGAGAGTTCGCGGCCCTGATCCTCAGCAGACAATTTAGATCTGCGCGAGGCGGACTTCGTTGTTCCATCGAGCAGCGTCACACCCTCGTCCAGCGCGCGCTGTCCAGCCTCGGCGATGCGGTAGACGAAGTGGCGGCGCACCTCGGCGGCCAGCGGCATCATGCCACGCAGCACCTCGCCCAGCGGCGCAACGTAGTACTGCGCGATCCACTTCGCAAGATGCATCAGCTCATCGGAGAGCAGCGGCGCGTCGTCGAGCACCTGCTGCACGGGCCTGATCCGACCGCGTCCGTGGGCCGATCATCATGCACGCGGAGCACGACTCCCATCAACCGTTGCCCACCGAAGGGCACCAGTACGCGCGCGCCAATTGCAGGCTCGACGCCGTTCACCGCATAGGTGAAGGTCCGGTCCAGCGGCACAGGCAGCGCAACGTCACAGAAGTTGGGCATCACATCTGAGAGTACAGCGCAGCGCCGTGCAGCGTCACACGCCGATCCGGCAGCGGTCGAAGTGCCTCGCGCGATGCTATTCTAGTAAAGGTTCGCTGGGGACATTTGCGGACAATCACTATAAACAATTGAAGAGGTGTTTGGATGGCAACGGCGACGATCAAGAGGCAGTTGGCTGTGCGGCAGAGTACAAGGTTGCGGACATTGGCCTGGCGGAGTTTGGCCGGCGCGAGATCGACATCGCCGAACAGGAGATGCCGGGACTGATGTCGATCCGCAACAAGTACGCCGCGGGCAAGCCGCTGGCCGGCGTGCGCATCATGGGATCGCTGCACATGACCATCCAGACGGCGGTGCTGATCGAGACGATGGTGGCGCTGGGCGCCGATGTTCGTTGGGCGAGCTGCAATATCTTCTCCACGCAGGACCATGCGGCGGCGGCGATTGCTGCGGCGGGCGTGCCGGTCTTCGCGTGGAAGGGTGAGTCGCTGGAGGAGTTCTGGTGGTGTACGAATGAGGCGATGAACTTCCCCGACGGCAAGGGCGGGTTGCTTGGGCCTCAGCTTGTGATCGACGATGGCGGCGACGCAACCCTGCTGATCCACAAGGGATATGAGATGGAGAGAGGCGATGCATGGGTGAACTCGCCTTCGGAGGCACACGAAGAGGACGTCATCAAGGCCCTGCTGAAGAAGGTGCAGGCCAAGTACCCGTCGCGCTGGCGCGATGTGGTGAAAGAGTGGCGCGGAGTCAGCGAGGAGACCACGACCGGCGTGCATCGCCTGTACAAGATGTTCGAGCAGGGCAAGCTGCTGGTGCCGGCGATCAACGTCAACGATTCGGTGACGAAGTCGAAGTTCGACAATCTGTACGGCTGCCGCGAGTCGCTGGTGGACGGCATCAAGCGCGCGACCGACGTGATGGTTGCGGGCAAGGTGGCGGTGGTTTGCGGCTACGGCGACGTGGGCAAGGGCTGTGCGGCGTCGCTGCGTGGACTCGGCGCACGCGTCGTTGTCACGGAGATCGACCCGATCAATGCGTTACAGGCCGCGATGGAAGGCTACGAGGTGACGACCATCGAGGAGACGCTGGGCCGCGGCGACATCTACGTGACCTGCACGGGCAACGTGGACATCATCACTGTGGAGCACATGCAGCGCATGAAGGACCAGGCGATCGTGTGCAACATCGGCCACTTCGACAACGAGATCCAGATGGAGAAGCTGACCGCCGTTGCGGGAATCAAGAAGCTGACCATCAAGCCGCAGGTGGACAAGTTCACCTTCCCGGCGGGCAACAGCATCTTCGTGCTGGCCGAGGGACGGCTGGTGAACCTGGGCTGCGCGACCGGTCATCCGAGCTTCGTCATGTCCAACAGCTTCGCCAACCAGACGCTGGCGCAACTCGACCTGTGGAAGAACAAGGACACCTACAAGGTGGGAATCTACCTGATCCCGAAGAAGCTGGACGAAGAGGTTGCGCGGCTGCATCTGGAGAAGATCGGCGTGAAGCTGACGACGCTGTCCAAGAGGCAGGCCGATTATATTGGCGTGCCGGTCGAAGGCCCCTACAAGGCGGATTTCTACAGATACTGAGTTTTCCGCACTACGGCGTGGATTTCCGTCTGTTGTGGAACCGTTGTTGATAGACTGAAGCATCCGATCACTTACTGCCTAGCGAACTCTAGCAAAGGAGACGCCTTGAAGCTGGTTGCCTGCGTGCTGCTTCTCTCGGGATTTTTTCATGGTTCTTGCCTCCCTGGTGCTGCTCACTTCGCTGCAGCAGCGGTCTGCCTTTGTTGCGGCAGGATTTTGCTGTTGAAGTTATTGGTCTCGTTCTGCTCACACAAAGCTACAAGTCGATGACGGAGGAGCAGCGATGAACCTGGAACTGTGCTTGTTCTCCATCCTGCTGATTCCGTTTGCGGCCGCTGGGCTGGCGCTGATCCATCAGGGACTGGGACGTTCGCGCAGCGCAGCCCACGCCATGCTGGCTAGCCTGTGCGCGCTGGCGGTTTCGGCGATTGTCTTCGTCCTCTTCGGCTCTGCGTGGGCAGGTTCTGTTGGTGCGGCGACCCACTCGTTTACAGCGGGCGGCGCGCACTGGGACTGGCTGGGGGCTGCTCCTTTCTTTACGCGCGGCATCAGCTTCGATGGCGCGGATGCGGCTGGCCTTAGCCGGTCGCTGGTGCTGTGCCTCGAACTCTTCGCCGTTGGACTGGCGGCGATTATCCCGCTGAGCGCGGGGGCGGACCGCTGGCGGCTGGGGCCGATCTGCCTCAGTAGCGCGTTGCTGGGCGCAGTGACTTTTCCCATCTTCGCGCACTGGGCTGTGGGGCGGGGGCTGGCTGGCGCAGCTTGCGGCAAACTTTGGAATCCCGAGCTTCACAGATGCGGGCGGCGCGGGCGTGGTGCAGGTGGTGGGCGGGCTGACGGCGCTTTCGGTGGCGTGGATCGCAGGGCCTCGGCGCGGCAAGTACTCCGACGACGGAATGCCGGCGGCGATTCCTGGGCACAACATTGTGCAGGTACTCTTCGGCTGCATTCTGGCGCTGGTGGGATGGACCGGGCTCGACTCGGCTGCGTCGATTCTGTTCTATGGCGCTGGACCGCAACAGGTGGTCGGCGTGGCAATCAACGCGATGCTCGCGGCCTCGGCTGGATGCCTTGCGGCGGTGGCCATCACTCGCTCGCGCTACCACAAGCCGGACGCGTCGCTGAGCGCCAATGGATGGATCGCGGGGCTGGTGGCGGGCAGCGCGTCGTGCGCGATGATCTCGCCTGTTGCGGCGATTCTCATCGGGCTGGTGGCGGGCATGCTGGCAACCTACACGATCGAGGCCTTTGAACTGCATCTGCGCGTGGACGATCCGGGCGGCGCGGTGTCGGTGCATGCGCTGGCGGGCATCTGGGGGCTGATCGCGCTGGGACTCTTCGGGCATTTTCCCGCAGGCACGCGCGGCGGACACATTCTGGCGCAGGTAGTGGGCATCAGCGCGCTGCTGGGCTTCATGCTGCCGTTGATCCATGCGGGCAACCTGCTGCTGAACCGCTTTTCGACCTATCGCGTGGACGACGATGGACACCGGCAGGGCATGGACGTTCGCGAGCTGGGCGCGGGCGCCTATCCCGAGTTTGTGATCCACGCGGACGAGTTTGTGCCTCGATAGAGCGTAGAGCTGGCTGCTTCGAGCGGAAATTGCCGTTTATTCGCTGTCTGTTCGCTGTTTATTCTCCCCAATCCCCCCCCCTCCCCCCCCTCCCCCTCCCGGGGGTATCTTGTGTGGAACTTGTTTCGATTCAATCGAGTGGCGGAAGTCGGTGTCGCCATCAATGTCATTGCATTGTGGTTATAGCTAAAATATCCAGAATGTTAGGGTTACGGGAGAAGATGAGGCGTTGACGGGTTGAGCTTGTAAAAGCGTCATTCTATTCGACTTTCTGGTAAAGCGTTGATGCGGAACGGGTTGTTGTTGCGGGTTAAATGCGAAGGCCCGGCTGGTTGACCGGGCCTGTTTATTACTTACTGCTTTAATTATACGACTTCGAGCATAACTACTATGCCAACTATTTTTCGGAGGGAAGTGATTGATGGGGTTGGGGTTATTGGGATTATTTGGAGTCGAGGGGCTTGACATGCGATTTTACGGGGAAAATCGGGGAAAAAACTTCGGAGTGGGAGGCGATTGCCGCCGCCGAAACCCAGGTCTCAGAATCGAGACCTGGGGCACCCGATTTTGTGACTCAGGTCAGACCTGGGCCACCCGCCGGATTTGCTGGGGTTTTTGAGGAAAGAAAATGCGGGGGTGGGAAAGGTCCGGGGCTGAAGCCCCTTCTTTTATGGGGCGATTATTCGTGGGGTTAAACCCCACGCTCCCTCCGAGGAACACCGGCAAAGGCAACGGCGCAGGAATCCCACTCATCGCGATGAGGCCTCGATGAATGGGGCACCCAGATGGTTTTATGGGCGGGCCACCCGGCTAGGGCATTGGGCTTGTGTGTGGTGACTCAATGTTGAGATCGGGGGACTTGTTCGCCCAGTCGCGAGCCTCATCGAAACGAGCACGGGTCTTCCAGAAATATATTGCCCACCTATCGCCTATCTGGTCAAAGGTGTGCTTGGCGGTGGCGGCATCATTGAAGCCCCACGCGAGCCGGGCAAAACTATTCATGTCGTAGTTGGTGGGGCCGTCCCTTTCGAGCAGTACCTGGTGGCCGCGCTGGAGACGGGCCCAGTCGAGGTGGCTATCGCTTGCCCAGCCGAGGTGGCTGGCATCGCTATCGAGGGCGATACAGCCAATCTCGAAGTAGAAGAGATCGCCTTTGCTGCCACCGAATGAGTCTGCGATCTGTTTGGCGAATGCGACGGTGTCTCCATCCTGACCGTACCATTTCGGCAGCAGATAGGCGGCGTAGTTGACGTAGAACGGTAAGTAGTCTGGCTCAAACTTGATGGCCTGGGCAAAGAGCGCAGCGGCGCGCGGGCGATCCCAGCCCTGCGATCTGGCAACTGTTTGCATCATGGTGAACCACTGCGGACACATAGGGGTCAAGTTGGCAGCGTCGTCGAGGATACGCTTTGCCTCCGCGGTGCGGGCGTTGAACAGGGCCCATCCTTCGGGGGTCACGGTGTCGGCGAAACCTGTCCCGCGGGCAGCCCAAGCGTATCCAATGTAGGCCCCAGCCAAGGCCAGGTGTGCGGGCATGGATTGGGGACGTGCGGTTGTCCAGGCCTTCAGATGTGCGATGTGGTCTTCGGGATTTGCACCGACGGGAGCCGCGAGCCCGAAGTAGAAATAATCCAGCAGCCACTGACCGCGAGCCACTCTAATTTTCTGAGTGCAAATTGTATCGGCGAGTCGGTCGAGCTCCTCATAGTTGCCGTGTGCCAGAAGGTCGGCGACATGAGCCTTCAGGCGCGTTAGAGCAGTTCTGTACGCCTGGATTTCCGAGGAGTACGCGTCGGTTGCCAGTGGGATGGTTTGTGCGGTCCCTGGTGCCGGAAGCAGGACAAAACCAAGCGTGAGGATAAAGATCGAGCGGAAGCAGGTGAATCGCATTTCTTGGCCCGGAAATGATACCCCCAGCATACACGACATTCGGGAAGCAATGGAAGAGAAGAGTCTCTTGGAGTCTGTCTAAAAACTGAGCGGCTCAACATCAGGCCTGCAACAAGCAACGACGAATGCGGGGATTCTTCGCTGCGCTCAGAATGACAAACAATGGGGTACACCAGAATGACGACGAGAGGGTACGCATCCCACCCATTGCATGGGACAAAGGCGCGATGGATGGGGCACCCGGCCAAGGTCTGTGCTCCCAGGTGCCCAAAAGCGAGGCACCTGGGGCACCCATCTGGGGGAGGATTTCAGTGGTGGCGGGCGACGAGGAGGAGGAGGGCGAGGATGAGCAGGGGGATGACGACCAGGGTGGCGATGAGGAGATTGCGGTGGGCGGGCGGGGATTCCTTGCGCTTCCAGGTGGAGGCTTCGGTGCGGCTGGCAACGCCGACCTCGTCCTGGTGCTCGAGGTCGTGTGCGAACTCGCGGGCGCTGGCGTAGCGGTTTTTTGGATCGCGTTCGAGGGCGCGGTAGAGGATCTCCTGAAGCTGCGGTGTGACGGATGGCTCCAGCGTCATCGGTGGCGGGGGATAGTTGAGCAGGCGGTCGTTCATGACGGCGAAGGGATTGGCTCCGGTGAAGGGAACGGTGCCGGTGAGCATCTCGTAGAGCATGACTCCGAGGGAGTAGATGTCGCTGCGGGCGTCTCCGCGCTTGCCACGGACCTGCTCCGGCGAGACGTAGTCTGGCGTGCCCAGGCCCTGGGAGAAGTTTCCGAAGGTGAGGCGGCGGGCACCGGCGTTGGCGGCGATGCCAAAGTCGATCAAGCGGATGTTGTCGTCGCCGTCGACCATGATGTTTTCCGGCTTCATGTCGCGGTGGACGACTCCGTTGGCGTGGATGTACTCGAGGGCGCGGCAGATGCCGACGGTGAGCTTGACGGCGCGGTCGATGGGCAGCTTTGGCTGCTGTTGAATGACCTGGCGGAGAAGATGGCCGGGGACCCACTCCATGACCATGTAGACCTGGGAGCGGCCGGGATTGGGGAAGACCTTCATGACGGCTGGATGATGCAGGCGGGTGCCGATGTCTGCCTCGCGCTGGAATCGCTCGAAGAGGGCGGGGTCGCACTCGACCTCGGGGTGGGGGATTTTGATGGCGACCTGCGTGCCGCTGCGGGTGTCGATGGCGCGAAAGACGGTGGACATGCCGCTGGTGGCCACCAACTCTTCGAGGTGGTAGTGGTCGAGCTGATCGCCGGCGTGAATGGTGAGGTTGGGAGCGAACATTAGAGCAGACGGTACGGACGCCCACGGTATAGACCCATGCGCTCTACTGAGCGTACACGAATCAACTGGACGCTGACATTATCGTAACCTCCGGCGGCGTTGGCGGCGGCGACGAGGGTGGCGGCGGCCTGGTCGAGCGAGGGCGCGGAGGCGATGATCTGCTGTATGGAGTCGTCGGGGACGTAGCCGTGGAGGCCGTCGGAGCAGAGGAGGAGGAGATCGCCGGGCATGATGTTGACGGTGATGGTGTCCGCTGCGACGAATAGCTCGCTGCCGAGGGAGCGGGTGAGGATGTGGCGATTGGCACCGGTGGCGGCCTCGGACTTGGAGATAAGGCCGAGGCGGACCTGCTCGTCGACCATGGTGTGGTCGTGGGTGAGGGAGGTGAGGTTGCCATTGCGAACGAGGTAGCATCGCGAGTCGCCGACGTGGGAGACGACGGCGGAGTCGAAGCGGAGCGCGCAGAGGACCAGAGTGCTGGCCATGTGCGATCCGCCGGGAAGGATTGCGCCGCCGGGGTCGGAGTAGCGGGCGTCTGTGCGATGGGGAGCGGCGTGGCCCTGGTCCACGATGGCGTGGTTTGCGTCCTGCACGAGGCGTGGAAGAAGGGAGACGTGCATGATGCCCTTGGGGACCTTGCGGAAACCGGCCTGAACGGTCTCGACGGCGAGGCGGGAGGCGACTTCGCCAAGCTCCTGTCCGCCGACCCCGTCGGCGAGGGCGAAGAGCCAACCCTGGGACTGGACCTGAGCGGGCGAGGCGGGAAGAACGTGGCCGAGAAAGTCCTCGTTGTGATCGCGCGTGAGTCCGGAATCGGAGAGTTCAGCGAATTCAAGATCGAGCATGGGGGATCAGCCAGTCGCTTGGTGGAAAATGCTGGGAGGGGAGCGATGCGTCCGGCGAAAAAGAAGATGCTCCGGACGCCTTGATATTCTGCGTGGATGGTTCCCTGGGTACAAGGATTAATTACTTACGACGAAACCTGTTGGAAATTGCTTCCATGATAAAAAAGGAGCCGGTCACTGTCGCTATGACCACAGCGAAATGAAGTGCCGCACGCATAGGCTTACCTGACATCTTTTTATCCTGCGTATGTGCATCAAAGCCACCTCCTGATCCAGAAGAGCCACCCTCGCCAGTCATTGAACGATCTCCACCGGGACGGAAGCACAGAGCCGAGGGCCAGCCATTGTTGTCTGAAGAAATATATACGGAAAAACCGGGCGCCCGGCGAGGCAGAGTGCGCATCGCCGGACGCCCCAGGATTACGCCGCGTTACGATCCGTCAGCAGGGTTGGCTTACCGTGAGCCTTCCCTATGCTGAGGAAGTGGAGGGCACCGTAGATGGCCCAGGCAAAGGCGATGCCGAGGGCAAGCAGAGGCTCCATCTTGGTGCCGTAGCCCATGAAGGGGCCGATGAGGTAGAAGGCCATGCAGGCCAGATTGGCTACGATGCCGAATACAGGGATGATGCCATGGCGAAGCAGGCTGTAGTTGGGGTGCTTGGCGTAGGCCACCATGCAGGTGAAGCAACTGAGGCCGTAGAGCAGGAAGGTGCCAAAGTTGGAGGCCAGCGTGACGGTGAGCAGGGAGTTTGGCAGAGCTGCCATGCGCTCGTGCGTGGTGTATCCGACGCTGGACCAGAAGCCCGGCGGGATGGATGCGATGGCCGTTGCCGAGGGCGCTGCGCCGTCGCCAAAGGCAAGCGCGACCGCGATGCAGCCGATGACGGCGGAGATGGTGGCCAGAGTCCAGATGGCGCGGTGCGGAGTGAGGTTGGTGGCGTGCAGGCCGCCGAAGTTTCCGCCGACTTCCTTGTCCTTGCCCATGGCGTAGGTGACGCGCGCTCCAGTGTTGATGCAGGAGAGCGTGGTGCCGATGAGCGCAAGGAAGACGGTGAAGGCCTCCACCAGCATGAAGGTGCGGCCATGGCCCTGGCCGAAGAGCGCGTCTCCGACCATGACCATCATGTCTCCGATGGGCGCGGACGATGCGCTTGCGGTGGACATGGGATAGCCGCTACTTAGGAAGTAGTTTGCGGCGAAGTACTCGAAGCAATAGAAGACGGCCCCTTGTACCAGGAGTGACGTGATGACGGCGATGGGGATGTCACGCTTGGCGTTCTTGGCCTCTCCGCCCATGGCGGTGACGGACTCGAAGCCGACCAGGATGAGAATGGCGACCGTGGCCTGAATGAACATCCAACTGAAGTGGTGCGGGCTGATGACGGACGACGCGGAGGGGTGTGACTGGAATGCGCCGGTAGAGTCGTTCAGGTCGTAGTTGATGTGGAAGGGAACGATGTTGCCTGCGGCGTCCTTCTTGGGCAGGGGCACCTGGCTGGCGTCGCGCACAATGGTGTCAGTCGAGACGCCGTTGGTGACGACCGGGGTGGTCTGGAACTCGTAGGTGTAGGCCTCTCCACTGGTGGCGTCGAACTGAAAGGCGACCGAACCGGCGGGGTGACTGGCGCGATACTGCAGCGCGAGAACGGCAAAGACCAACAGCGCGAAGACCTGGATGCCGTTGATGGCCAGGTTGACGGCCGTTGAGCTGTTGACACCGCGATGGGCGATGTAGGCAATGGCGAAGGCGTAGAAGATAGCGCCCGCCATCATGAAGAAGATCCCAGGGTTGGATGCGCTCATAAAGTTGGGATAGAGGGTGCCGACGATGAAGCCGGTGAAGATTCCCATGACCCCAACCATGACTCCGGGATAGATCCAGTAGTAGAGATGGGAGGCCCATCCTACGATGAACTTGGAGATGCGGGCGTACTTCCATGCCTTGTCGTGGTTGAGGAAGGACTGCTCGGCGAAGTAGTAGGAGCTGCCCGTGCCGGGGTAGAGCTTTGCCATCTCGGCGTAACATACCGCGGTGGCCAGGCAGAGCAGCAGCGCGGCCACGATGCCAGCCCACATGGCCGGACCGGTGGTTCCGGTTGCTGCCTGGATGGCAAATGTCAGCCAAAGGAATGCGCCCGGAGCAATCAACGCCATTGCGTTGCTAGTCAATCCGGTAAGTCCCAGCGTTTTTTTCATCTCGCCTGTGCTTGTGTCTGCCATGTGCTCTCCTAATGGGTCAACATCTCCAGCGTGTGCCGCCGGGTTGAAGAAGTTGTTAGTGCCGGTTCAACTGTGAAGTAGCAATCCTGATTCCAAACGGGAGTTCTTGAGCAGCGCTTGATGAAATGAAGTTCAAGGGCCGAAGACGAATTTCAATTCGATCAAGGAACAAACTCTCCGACTGAAGAAGCAGAGGCTTCAAAACAGAGTGCCTTGAAGCCTCTTTCAGTTGGTTGACTCAATGAGAAATCAACCGCTATTTTGTGATGTTGTTGCCGAAGATGAAGCCGAATTCAAGCGCGACGCGGAATTGGTTCGTATCCGTTCCCGTCGGGCCAAAGACATCCCCCTTCGTGGAGTTGAGCGCATCCACCCACGCGAGATCGGCGCGAAGGTATGTGCCTCCTTTTTGGAATGTTGGCGTCGCGGTGAAGGTGGTGCCTGCGCTGCCCGAACCGAAGCCCAGGAGGTTGGCCGATCCGTCGGTCGCGGTCCCCGAACTCGTAAGATATTCCCAGCGCACCGGGAGCGAGAAGCCGCACTTGGTTGCGTAGCTGACGTTGATTGCTCCGCCAGTGGCCGACGTGCTCTTGAGTATGCCGTCCTGCTTGATGACCGGCACGCTGCCGTACTGGAAGTAGGGCGAAACGATCCAGGGGCCTTTGGTGTAGGTATAGATCACCGCGTGCATCTGGCCATTGTTCTGCGCCGGCGTGGCTGCCGTTTGATAGAGGGTCTTGCCGAGGTTCCCATTTCCGTCGTAGACCAAAACATGGGGCCCCTTGGTGAAGGTTATCGATCCCGAGAGATCGTTGTAGCGGTTGGAGTAGTAACCGTCGTTCCAACTGACCGATGCCGCGAGGTACTTACCCAGTGTTTGATTTATCTGGATGCCGCGGTTGATGGCGTTTTCCTGGTTCCAGACGATGCCGCGCTCGATGTTGAAGTTCTGATAGGTGAAGGTGGACTCGGCGCCCATCAGCGTGGGCAGAGAACCGATTTCGAACTGCGTGGTCTTTCCAGCCAGTAACTTCACGAAGGCTACGGGGACAGGGCCGTACAGGTTGTTGGTGGTATTTGCGGCATTAACAAACGGGACACTCAACGTCGGCAGGGCATAGGCGCCCGCCTGGATGTAGTACTGAAAGTTCCCGTCTGCTTTTTGAATGAAGATCTGCCCGTTGCTCAGAGTGGCTTGCGCCGAGGTGTCACCGGGCACGGAGTTGTTCTGGAACTGCGCGAAACCGGTAATAATGCCGTTGACAGAGAGCTTGCCCAATGGGCCGGCGTCGAAGGTCGCTGGCGGAAGCCATGTCAGCGGACCCGTGAGAACGAACGTGGAAAGCGGGGCTGGTGCAGCCGCTGCTGCAGGGGCAGGTGTGGCTGCGGGAGGCGGAGCCGGCGTGGAGGCTTGTGCTACCTGCGTATCCGCCGGCGCACTGGAACTTGCGGCGTCTCCGGCGGCATAGGAAACAGCCGTGAAAGTAGCGAGGGCAGCCAGGACGGCAAGGTGGCGAACAAAGCGATGGGAGTTTGTCGGGATATTAATGGCAGGCTCTCTTTCATCCGCGATCGAAATTCTCGATGCAGGGGTCGGTCAGGGGCCAGTCAGACTCGATATGGGATCAAGCATGAATCTGGTCTGAACCCTGAGTGGGAAACAAACTCAAAGGACTGCGAATGCGACAGATACTCGTCTATAGGCAATCATCATGCCAAAGCCGTAAGGAGTCCGTATGTGCGTGAAGAATTTGAAATTGGCACAGATTGCAGGTGAATTGCGAGGTCTTGGATGTTCCAAACACGACAATTTGGCTAAATTGTGTCGGGAAATGGACGGAATGAAGCGGATTTGTAATAAACACGACAAAAGACGATAGCTAGGCTGTGGAAAAGCGGGATGATATCCCTCCAGAGAAACCTGGCACGGCTCAAGGCAGGCGGCAGACCCTCACGGCGGAGTTGGCGTATGGGCATTGGAGTTGTGTGGCTGCTGCGGATTCGAGCAGCAGCCAGGTAACGCCGAGGGGACGGAGCGCGGCGAGCCGCTGTGCGTCGGTGGTAGCGGGGGCGCTGAGGGCTTGCTGCGCCGCCTGATCGCGCACCCAGTTGGCGGTGAGGACGGGCGCGATGGAGGCTTCGCCGCCGTCCTTGGAGTAGTCGGCCAAGGCGCTGCGCTGGGCGATGGCTCGGAAGCACTGCGCGTCTTCGCCGGGTGCGTTGATGTAGTCGGCGTCGAGGGCGAAGAGGGCATCCTTCGGCGTGTTGTCGCGGACCCAGAGAAAGGCCTGCGCCCAGAGGTTGCGCGGCGCGAGGCCGGGAAGCTCCAGATGATTCGAGTTGGCGAAGGCGGAGCGCGCGGCGGAAAAGCTGATGCCGCCGAGCAGAAGGATTATGGCGGCCCATCGCCATGGGCTGCGGCGCAAGAGGCGCTCGCCCAGAGTTGCGCCGAGCGTAAGGGTAAGGACAAGGTAGACGATCTGGAAGGCGCGCAGAGGCTGCAGGCGGGCAATCAGGTGCGTGGCGGCTGTGGCGCGGGCGAAGAGCGCGGCAATGAGGCTGGAGGTTGCGCCAACGGCGACGGCCATTCGCGCCAGCGCACGGCTTGCTTCGCTCGCCCCATTCCCGTTCTGGCCGAAAAGTTGAGACGATAATTTCCACCCATTCCGCAAAGAGCGCGGAATGGATGGGGCACCCATCCACGCGAAGATCGACAGAATGGCGAGGGGCGCGGCGAGACCGAGCAGCTCGAACCAGCGCCACTGGGCGGGGAACCAGTAGGTTCGCGTGAGCGCGATGTGGATGGTGTCTGCGGATTCGGGTCTGGCGACGGCTTGCAGGCCGGCCGCCAAAGCCAGCGCGGATGCGGCGAGGGCTGCCGCTACGTAGAGACGCAGGGTGCGATTCGGCGCGCGCTCGGCGAGCAGCGTCAGGGTTGCGCCGAGGGCGTAGGCGGCCATCAGGGGATGCATTGCGGCAGCCAGAGTGAGGCTTGCGATGCAGAGAAGAAGGCCGCGGCGTTGTTGCGGATTGAAGGGAGTGCTGCTCGTGGTGATATCGAGCGCGGCGGCGAGCGCAAGAATCATTGCGGGAGTGGAGAGACTGCGCGCCGTGGCGTAGGGGTCCATGAAGAGGAGCGCGGTTCCGGCCACAGGGAGTGTGAGCCAGCAGGCGAGGAGAACGACTGCTCCGGCGCGCGCGCGGCGGCTGGGCCAACAGCGCGAGGCGAGCATCCATGCGGCGAAGAGCGTCGACCAGATGCTGGCGAGATGGAGCGCGAGGAGAACGACGGGGAGGGGCAGACGGGTCAGACGCACCGCAGCGGCGACGGTGGGAGCAAAGAGGGAGTGACGCATCGGTTCCAGCACGAAGGCCGTGGAGTGCGGGTAGAGCGCGGGGTCGAGCAGGCGATTGACACCGGCAAGGTAGAGGCCGCCGTCCTCGGCGAAGGGGTGGTAGCCCGCGACGGCGACGGCGAAGAGGGTGAGAGCGCTGACCAGAGACAGGGAAAAGGCGCGCTCGCGCGGCGTCCGGTTGCTCTCGACCGAATGCGAGCCGGGCTGCGATTCAAGTGCTGCTACCGATGTCGCCAATTCCTGCCGCTCCATTCGCCGTGGCCAATGCCGGCTCGGCCTTTGCGTTCCATCGTCCATGCTAAACAGTTGCGGAGTAAAACGCGCTGCGGCATGTGGGACGGAGACACGCGCAAATTATTTTGAGAGGCCGGGAACCGGATGGAGCCGGGTTCCGTAGTTATGGGGCAGGAGAACTCCACATGAAAACCATCGTCGCGCTTCTGCTCCTCGGCCTCGTTTCAACCTTCAGCAAAGCCCAATCGCAAACCAGTCCGGCGCAATCGCCTGCAACAGCTTCAGCGAGTACGACAGCCTCTCCCGCGATTCCGGCAACGGCAATGAGCACGGCTTCGCCGGAGTTTGAGGCGGCGACGATAAAGCCGGTCAAGGAGCCAGATCCCAACCGTATGAACGATAGCGAGGAAGGACGCCGGTTTCTGACGCGATACACGTCGCTGAGCGACCTTATCGTGATGGCGTACGAGTTGGACCGCCGGCAGGTGGCAGGCGGGCCGGCGTGGATCGCAAGCGATGAGTTCGACGTGGATGCGGTCGGCGACGGCATTGGCAAGCAGGACGGCAATCAGATGGTGTGGCAGGAGATGCTACAGAGGCTGCTGGCGGACCGATTCCAGCTCACATCCCATTGGGAGGATAGGGAGCTGTCTTTATACTCACTGGTGGTTGCGAAGGGCGGGCCGAAGCTGAAGGCCGCCGACGCGAACGGTCAGGCAAACGAAGGATGCCGAGGCCTCGGGAACTGTTTTTCTATCAAAGTGCCACCCTCCGGAATTTTCCAGATTTATGGGCTTTGTCGTGCTGGACAAGCCTGTCGTGGATAAGACCGGGCTGACGGGTAAGTTCGATTTCACGTTGAACTGGACGCCGGATGAGACGCAGTTCGCCAGGATGGGCGTCCGTATGCCCACGCCGGTGGACAATCCCAATGCGCCGCCGGACTGTTTACCGCGATTCGAGGAGCAGCTCGGGCTGAGGCTGGAGGCGCAGCAAGACGACGACGGCAGTCCTAGTCATCGACCATGTCGAGCGGCCTTCGGAGAATTAGAGGGAGGCCGGAAGAAGTTTGCGTACTGGCGCGGCGCTCTATGGGTGACCGAGATGCCTCCGGCGGTTCGGCGGCAGAGGAAAACGTGTGCCAGAGGTCGGGGACGATACAATCAGAAGTTGCATGTCTCCAACTCCTCAACCAACCGACACGCTGCTCGCTGACGGCGCGCCGCCCGATCCCAAGGCGCACGGGCCGTTCGCAGCGATCCGTCGCGCGCTGCCCGCCGGCGAGGTGATCCGCTTCCTGATGGTTGGCGTGTCGAACACACTGTTCTCGCTCGGTTTTTATTCGGCCTGCGTTGTTGTGTACAGCCACCTGCTGCCGCACTACGGCAAGCCGCTGATCGCGGACATTGCATCGATCACGTCGAAGCCGGTGTGCATTACGGTGGCATTTCTCTGTTACAAGCACTTCGTCTTCCGCACCCGCGGTCACTTTTTGAAGGAGTGGCTGCGCTGCTTCGCGGTGTACGGCGTGAGCACTCCGGCGGAGCTGATTATCCTGCCGATTGCGACCAGCATCTTTCTGCACATCGCGCAGTTGCGGGCTTCTGCGCCGTTCCTGGCGGGCGTGGTGAACTCCCTCCTCATCGCCGTGTACAGCTACTTCGCGCACAAGAAGTTTTCGTTCCGGCGATAGACTTACTCGAGGCCAGCACTTGAATTCCACTCGCCTGAACTGGATGAAGCCCGAAAGCCCCATTGACAGACCTATACAAAATATTGTATAAATTGAGGATCGCATGGGAGAGATGAAGCCCATCGTGTTTCGCGGAGAATCGCGTGAGGCCCTGCGCAGCTTTCCTGAGTCAGCCCGAAGGAGAGCGGGTCATCAGCTCGAGATGGTGCAACTGGGCCGTGATCCAGACGATTGGAAGCCGATGAATTCTATCGGAGCGGGAGTCCGCGAGATTCGGGTCAGAGACGAGCGTGGAATCTTTCGCGTTCTGTATGTAACGAAGTTCGGCGACACGATCTACGTCCTCCATTGTTTTCAAAAGAAGACGCAGAAGACGAGCGCCGGAGACGTAGAGATTGCCGCTCGGCGATATAAGGAACTCCAGAGGGAGCGAATGCAATGACCACTAGAATCAAAGTTGTTGGCAAGCAGAACGGGTTCAACAGCGTGTGGGACGCGATTGAGGACACACCCGCGCAGGCCGAGAACATGAAGCTCCGTTCCGCGTTGATGCTGGCGCTGAAAGACCACATTGCGAAGGAAGGCTTGAGCCAGAGCAAGGCCGCAAAACTCTTTGGAGTCACCCAGCCGCGAATCTCCGACCTGATGCGCGGCCGCATCGACCTCTTCGCCATCGACACACTGGTCAACATGCTCACCACCGCAGGTCTGCGTGTCGAACTGCATATTGCAAAAGCCGCGTAAGGAAAACTGCCGCATTTTATTTCCTCAATTCTTCACATCGGGTAAAACACACGCATGATTCGCACAATTCAGATCGCGTTGCAGGGGCGCATTCAGGCCATTCTGCTTGCCAAGTACGGAATCACGCCGGCGCAGATGGGCGCGGCGCAACTCACTGTGGAGCAGCCGCCGAATATTGCCCTGGGCGAGCTGGCGCTGCCGGTGGCGTTCGAGCTGGCCAAGCGGCTGCGCAAGGCTCCGCGACTGATTGCGACGGAGTTGGCCGCGGAGTTGAACGCGCTGATTGCCAGCGATCCCACGGCGCTGGCGGGCGTGGCGTCGGTGGAGGTCGCGGGCGCGGGGTACCTGAACATCCGGCTGGACCGCGTGGCAGCGGTGCAAGCGGTTGCGCGCGACAAGCACGCGGAGATTGGCGGCGAGGGATTCCGGCTGGTGGAGCACACCAGCATCAATCCCAACAAGGCAGCGCACATCGGGCACCTGCGCAACGCGATCCTGGGCGATACGTTTCAGCGGCTGCTGCGACCGGACAACTACAAGCGCGGCTATCAGGTGGGGGTGCAGAACTACATCGACAACACGGGCGTGCAGGTTGCGGACGTGGTGGTGGGGCTGGTGCATCTGGAGGGGAAGACGCTGGAGTCGGTGCGCGCGCTGCTGGAGGAATTGAGCGCGGCGGGCGAGCGAATCGACTTCTATTGTTGGGACCTGTACGCGCGGGTGAGCCAGTGGTACGGCGGGACGGGAGTGGACGATGCGACTCTGCCCGCGTCCAGCGAACTGGCGCGGCGCAAGCAGATTCGGCTGGACACTCTGCATGCGCTGGAGGCTTGGCGGCAATGAGACTTCGACGATTGCGGAGCTGATCTCGACCGCAGTGCTGCGGCGGCATCTGGAGACGATGCAACGGCTGGGGATCGAGTACGACTTTCTGCCGAGCGAGAGCGAGATCCTGAGCCTGCACTTCTGGGACGCGGCGCGGACGCTGATGCTGGAGCGCGGCGTGCTGTACGAGGAGACGGCGGGCAAGAACAAGGGATGCCTGGTGATGCGGCGGGCGGGACCGGCACAGGAGATCGCGGTGGAAGATTCGAGCCTGCCAGATGAGGACGCCAAGGTGATTGTTCGCTCGAATGGGACGGTCACATACGTTGGCAAGGACATTGCGTATCACCTGTGGAAGTTTGGGCTGCTGCCGGGCAAGGACTTCGGTTACGCGCGGTTTCATGAGTATCCGACGCACACCTGCTGGATATCGACCGCTGCGGCGAGCGATGCAGCTGCGCCGACGTTTGGGCGGGCGGATGCGATCTACAACGTGATCGACTCGCGGCAGAACGATCCGCAGAACAACGTGATCGCGGCACTGCGCGGGATGGGATTTACCGAGGCGGCGGACCACTACACGCACTTCAGCTACGAGATGGTGGCGATGACGCCGCGTTGCGCCGAAGAGCTTGGCTACACGCTGTCGGACGAAGACAAGGCGCGGCCGTTCGTCGAGGTGAGCGGGCGAAAGGGATACGGCGTGAAGGCCGACGACCTGCTGGACAAGCTGACGGCGGCGGCGCAGGGCGAGGTGGATGCGCGGCATCCGGAGATCGACGCGGAAGAGCGGGAGCGGATTGCCAAGCAGATCGCGGTGGGGGCGCTGCGCTACTTCATGCTGCGGTTCACGCGAAACACGGTGATCGCGTTCGACTTCAAGGACGCGCTGAGCTTCGAGGGCGAGACCGGGCCGTACATTCAGTACGCGATTGTGCGCGCGGCGAATATCTTTCGCAAGGCGGAGACGACGGAAGAGGATGCGCTGGCCGCGGTCGCGGGGCTGGATATATCTGCTCTGGCGGGCGAAGAGGGAACAAGCCTGTGGGAGACGTGGCTGCTGGCCGCGCGGTTGACGGCAGCGATCGAACAGGCGATTGCGACGGCGGAGCCTGCGCACCTGGCGCGTTATGCGTTCCAGCTGGCGCAACAGTTCAACAACTTCTATCACCGCTATCACATTCTGACCGAGACGGATGCCACGCGCCGCGCGCTGCTGATGGCGACAGCGGCGGTGGCGCGACGGGAGATGGTCCGCGCGCTTGGATTGCTGGGGATCGAAGCTCCGCCGGTGATGTAATCATCATTGCGGTACGAAGCTGCGCGGTTTTTCGGAGTTGATCCGGGCCATGACCCAAGAGCGGCACTGGGGCTGGAGAAAGTCGAATGCGATTCCGGCCTTTTTCTGTTCGGCGTCAACCCAGACCACCGTGCCCTGCGCCTCGAGAGCTTAGGCCCTCCCGGGCGAAGCGGACGGAGAGCTCGACCGGTAGACCTTCCTTGAGGGGAAGATCGCAGGCCACGCAGCAGCCGCCGTGTCCCAGCGTGAAGGCAGAGGCTTCGGCGGCCTCCTTCAGGCCATCCAACTGTAGCGTCACTCGCTGCTCGATCGGCAGCAGCGAGGGTGTCAACCATTTGTCCGCGGAATCCAACAGGCAGCGGTCCAGCGCCTCGATCAGGACTGGCCTGCTCAGGGGCTTGTCCAGCAGCGCCTCGACTCCCATGGCAAAGATCTCGCGGCGCGAGAAATTGCCATAACCCGTAACGAAGATGATTTTGGGTGGCGGCGTCTCCATCTGGTTGAGAGTGCGCACCAGTGTTACGCCGTCCATGACCGGCATGCGAATGTCGGAGAGGAGCAGGTCCACCTTTTGCGTGCGTAGGACATTCAAGGCTTCCGCGCCATTGGGCGCCGTGAAGACGCGGTACCCGTTGCGCCCCAGCCATGCCGAGAATATCTCCAGCAGCTCCAGTTCGTCGTCCACCACGAGAATGCTGGCCTGATCGGATCTCATGCGGAGGCCCCTTCTGACTGGCGGTCCAGCACGGGCAGGGTCAGGCGGAAACAGGTAGGGCCCTCGGCATCGAGCAGTACCAGAGTTCCTCCGTGGTCCTGGGCAATGGACCGCGAGACGCTGAGGCCGATCCCCATCCCAGCACCCCTGGGCTTGGTTGTGAAGAAGGTCTGCATCAGGTGCCCCCGGTCCTGCGGCGATACACCTGGGCCTCCATCCAGCACATCAATATGCACGACCGCAGCGCCGCCGACTGCATCGGAGGCGGGCTGCATGGAGACGCGCACCTGTACCCAGGGCCGGCTGCGCGCATCGCCGTCAATGGCGTCGAAAGCGTTGTCGAGCAGGTTGACGAGGACCTGCTCGATCTGCACCTCGCGGCACTGCACCATCGGGAGTCCTGCGGGAACCACCGTCTCCAACGCAATTCCATGGGTTGCAAAGCGCGTCTGTAAGAGCTCCACAGCCTGATCGATCAGTCCATGCACGTCGACCGGCTGCATGGGGTCGTGGGAGCCCTCGTGGGCCAGCGCCTGCACTCCGCGAATGACGCGGATGGCCCGTTCAGTGGTTTTGAGAATGCTGTCGCAGGTTTGTTCCACAGTCAAGGCCGGCAACGGGAGCCCCTGGGCCGTCAACTCGGCCAGATCGCTGGCGCGCGCGTGAATAATCGCCAGCGGGTTCTTGATCTCATGGGCCAGATCGGCGGCCAGGCGGGCGAGCACCTCGACGCGCTGCCCGCGCAGGTCGCGCTCCTGCTGCAACTCGCGCTCCAGGCTCTTGCGTCCGGTGACGTCGCGGACGACCGCAGTGACAAAGAAGCCGGCCTCGGTCTTCACCGGGCTGAGGCCAATCTCCGCTGGGAACTCCGTCCCGTCCTTGCGCCGGGCATAGAGGTCACCAACGCGTTTTTCCATGGACATGGGGACTCCTGAGCGCAGAAAACCGGCCCGCTGCTGCGCGTGCGCGGCACGGCTGGGTTGCGGGACAAGTTGGTCAACATTGCTGCCAAGCAGTTCCACGCGGCTATATCCAAAGATCCGCTCGGCTGTGCGGTTTGCGATGACGATGGTCCCTCGTTCATCCACCTGTAGAATTGCGTCCGGTGCGTCCTCGATCAACTCGCGGAAGCGGCTGTCGGCAAGTTTGTGAGGAACAGCGAGGATATTCGGGGTGATTCGCAGCAGCACCACCAGGACAGCGATCAGAGCTATCGCTGCTGCAGCCTCGATGGCGACGCTAACCCAGAAGAGCGGACGCCACTGGGTCAGCACCTCCATCCCATAGGTCAACCCGCAAGCCAGGATGGATGCAGCAAGGCAGAACAGAGCGACGTTATAGCGGAAGCCGCGTCGCGAGCGCACAATCCGCAGCAGTGCGACAGAGATGGGAAAGCAGGCCAGGGCAATCAGCGACTCCGAGACGAGGTGCAGACGCAACAGTCCCGTGTCTCCCAAAGAACCGAAGCCATGAGGCAATCCCAGCAGTCCGATCATTGTCCAGACGCCTCTCAAACTAAACCATGCACATTGATCCGGCACAGCCGGAGTCCATAGTCTAGACCAGAACCGTGCGCGGGCGGCCTGTCATTCCGCGGAATAGCCTCTGACCCACTCCACAATGGAACGCACAGCGACACCAGTCGGGCCATAGGCGATCCACGGCTTTTTCTCCTCGTTCCAGGCGCAACCGGCGATGTCCAGATGCACCCAGGGCGTCTCGCCGGCGAACTCCTTGAGGAACATTGCGGCGGAGATGGCACCGCCCCAGCGGTTCTTGCCCGTGTTCATGATGTCGGCGATCTCGCTGGTGATGCGTTCGCGATAGTCGTCGGTGCAGGGAAGCCGCCAGAAGCTCTCGCCGGAGACGGCGAGGGCGTTGACGAACATGGCGCAGGCAGCCTCGTCGTTGGAGAAGAGGCCGGCGTTGAGCATTCCCAGCGCGACGACGCAGGCGCCGGTAAGCGTGGCGGCGTCGATCAGGCGGGTTGCGCCGAGGGACTTGGCGTAGTGCAGGCCGTCGGCCAGGACCAGGCGGCCCTCGGCGTCTGTGTTTACGATTTCGATGGTGGTGCCGCTCATCGCCGTCACCACATCGCCGGGCTTCGACGCGCGCCCGTCGGGCATATTCTCCGCCGCGCAGACCACAGCGATAACCTTGACCGTGGGCTTGAGGCGCGCGATTGCTTGCATCGCGCCGATCATCGCGGCGGCGCCGGCCATGTCGTACTTCATCTTCTCCATGCCGTCTCCCGGCTTCAGCGAGATGCCACCTGAGTCGAAGGTGATGCCCTTGCCGACGAGACCCAGCACGGGCACGCCCTCGGCCACGCCGCCAGCAGGCTCGTAGGTCATGACGATGAGGGCTGGAGGCTCGGCCGATCCCTTGGCCACCGACCAGAAGGCGTCCATCTTGAGAGCGCGGATTTTTTCGGTTGAGTAGACCTGGCAGGCGAGACCGGCGGCGTCGCACATTGCCTTGGCGCGCACGCCCAACTCGGTTGGGGTAAGGACATTTCCGGGCTCGTTGACCAGCGAGCGGGTAAAGTTCTGCGCGGCGGCAACGATCAACCCCTCGGCGAAGCCAGCCTTCTCCTGCTGTTTCGTATTCTCATCTAATACTTTAGAAATAATAGATAAGTCATTCACAGATAGATTTTTACGGTCGTTGCGATATGTATCCCAGTCCAGTTCAGCGAGTTCCGCGCCCTCTGCCAGCGCGCGCGCCGTCAGTTTGGCTGAGAGTTCCGCGAGCGGAGCAGTCATATCCGCGGACGCCTCCGGGAATGCAATCGCCAACTCGGGCACCGAGCGCGCCTTGGCTGCGCGCACGGCGGCTCCGGCACCCTTTCGCAGCCTGTCGAGCGAGAGGTCTTTCGCCTTGCCCAACCCGACGAGCAACAGGCGATCCGGCTGCAACCCGGCTGACTTCAAGCGATCGGACGCGTGGATCAGCGCCGTCTCTCCCAGGGCGGCCCTGAACTCCCCGGGAGCGAGCGCGCGAGCCGCCGCGTCGGCGAGATCGCTCGACTGCGTAAGCAGCAGCGGACGTGGCTCCGCATTCCTGCCCGTCGCCAGGTCAACCGCAAAGACAGCAAGCATCGGCGTGTGAAACGCGCCGGCATCGGCAAACAATAGCTTGGTATTCATTCCTCTATCGTATCCCGCTTTGGGCAGCGTACGGGGTCGAAGGGGCTCAATCGGTGCTGGGTGCGAGCATGGCGTGCTGCTCGACGACGCTTTGTTCGAGGACCGTTTTATTTGGATTGGACTGTTTGTAGCGGATATGGACGCGCTTGTCTTTCATGATGCGGACGAAGGCGTCGGCGTCGGCTTCTTTGGCGAACTCGTGGATGTACTTGCCGGTGCGGTACTCGCCGACGAAGTAGGTGTAGTTCAGGGTGGCGTGGAAGTGCGAAGTTCTGCGGATCCGGGTCACAGCGCCGTTCAGGATAACGCCTTCGACCAGGGGCCAGCTCTGCGCGACACGCTCGCGGTGACGTTTGAGCCATCGACGGATGAAGAGCGCGCCCCATGCTGCGATGAAGTAGGAGACGCCGCGAAAAATTGATTTACAGAGATGAGCAGAGCCGGGAGTCATACGCCGTACGGTAGCACAGAGTGGGCGGCTTACCGCGAAGAAATTAGTGGACGCGCTGGAGGCGGGCGATGAGTTTCTCGGCGAGGGGCTTGCCGGACTCAGTCCAGAGGAGGCGGCTGGAGATGCCGCAGTTCTTTTCAATCAGAAGGGTGAAGGCGAGGAGCTTTTCGACGTTCTGCTGGATGTGGATCTGGGCGGTCTCGTCGAGGGCTTCGTCTTCGAGGGTTTGCAGCGCGGGATTGGAGCGCGGCGGATTGGGGACCCAGGGGGTGTCGATGCCGAAGTCGACCAGGAGGTGGCCGTTCTGCTCGTAACCGGCGACGTCGAAGCCGGGGCCGAAGCCGAGAATGCGGACGGTGTGGGAGCGCAACCGCCAGTCGTCGTCGGGGTGGTTGAGGGAGGAGGCATCGAGATCGGGGTCGGCGTCGTCCTCGTAGCGGCTGGTGGCGAGGCCAAGGGGGCTGAATGCGGGATCGTTGCCCTCCTGGGTCCAGAGCTGCCAGCGCATCTCGAACTCGTATGCCATGTCGTCGTGGAGCTGCTCGGTGGCTTCGGCGACGGCGGCGTCGATAAGTTCGTCGGAGGTTTCGGTGGATGGATCGATTGGAACGGTGGGGTCGAAGTTGGCCGGGGGAGACTCGACGTAGATGCGCTGGTAGGTGGGCGACTCGGTGAAGTTGATGGGATAGACAGAGGCAGCGGAGATACGTTTGGCACCGACCTGGGCGAACTGGCGCAGGACGCCGGCGAGCGCGTCGGGAAGGGTCTCCAGGCGGAAATTGGGATACCAGAGGCTGAGATAGAGGCGGTCTGCCATGGAGGATCATTCTAGAGCATTTATTCAGGACTAATGCGGGGAAAGAAACTTGTACGGGGATTTATTTATATGGGGGGAGAGCGGTGCGGATGAGAAGATAGAGGGGGCGGACGGATGCGCAATCGAGTAGAGAGACTGAGAATTTGGTTGCTGGGGGGCGCGGGCTTTCTGGTGCTGGTGATTGCTGCGTTCCTGGGGTCTGCTCACTATCTGAGACATCACTTGCGGGCGTATCTGCCGGAGAAGCTGGCCGCAAACGTCAAGGTCGACTCAACCGGGGTGTCCTGGTGCGACACGGTGGGGTCGAGGACGGTCTACTGCATTCACGCGGCCAAGGAATTGGAACACGCCGACGAAAAGTATGTGCTGCACGATGTGTCGATCGCGCTGTATGGCGAGAAGCAGGACCGCAACGATCGCATCTACGGCGACGAGTTCGAGTATGACAAGAAGGCTGGCGTGGTGCGCGCAACCGGGCTTGTTCATATCGATCTAGAGGCTGCGGGTGCAGGCGGCCATACTTCCGCGACCAGCGCTAAGGTACTCCATGTGACAACCAGCGGGCTGGTGTATCTGGAGAAGCTGGGCGTGGCGGCGACCAATGAGTATGTCGAGTTCCAGTCTGGCGCGATAACGGGGCACGCAACGGGTGCGGACTACAGCCGGGACTCTGGCGTGTTGACGATGCACTCGGCGGTGAGCATGAGCGGAGGGCCGGGCAAGCGTGCGATGGTGGTGACGGCGGCAACGGCCAATTTCGACAACCTCCATCAAGAGGCCTTCCTGACCAATGCGCGGTACGTCGCGCAGGGGCAGACGGTGGAAGCCCAGCGGGCGAAACTGCATCGGCGGCCCGATGGAACGCTGGCGCGGGTGGAGGCCGAGGGCAATGTGACGATAGAGGCAAACGGTGGGACGGCGGTGTCGCAACGGGCCGATGTGGCCTTGAATGCAAAGAGCCAGCCGGAGTCTGCCGTGCTGTCGGGAGGCGTGCGCTACACCTCCGGCAAGCCGCTTCTGCAACGCAGTGGGCAGGCGGACGGGGCGACGATCGACTTCGACGCTCAGGGACAGGCCAAATACGCGGTGTTTACAGGAGCAGTCCATCTCAGCGAGCGAACGCGGGCGACCGAGGCGGCGAAGGAGCCGTGGAGCACGCGGGATTTGACGGCGGCCAAGGTGGAGGCGGCACTGGTGGTGAGCGCGGGCAGGGCCGGGAACAAGGCGAGCGCGGGGGCGGCCCAGGTGAGCGACGTGGAGGCGATTGGCGGGGCGCGTCTGGCGGTGGTGAACAATGGAACGCTGGCGCATGCACACGGACGGGCGACGACGGAGCTTTCTGCCGACGATTTGAAGGCGCACCTGATCGCGGCGAAGGACGCGAAGCAGGCACCGTGGTTGGATACGGTGGTGGGGCGCGGGAACACGATGCTGCATCAGGCGATGGCCAATGGGGTCGATCAGACCTGCTCGGGCGAGACGCTGGATGCGAAGTTTCGTGGGGAAGGTTCGGGGCGCGCTAGCTCGGCGAACGGGAAAGCAAAGCAGAGCGAAGACGTGGACGATGTGCAGAGCGCCGTGCAGTTGGGGCATGTGACGATGACGCGGCGCGCTCCGGCGAAGAGCAGGGGGAGTCTGGGCGGTGCGACGGGCGGGTCGGCACTGGGGCAGCAGGAGGTGGAGCATGCGACGGCGCAGAGAGTTGCATTCGACGGCGATCTGGACAGGGTGACGCTCTCGGACGGGGTTCAGGTGAGCGACCAGACGAGCGTGTTGTGGGCCGATCAGGTGGTGATGTATCGCACGAGCGGGGACGCACACGCGAACGGCTCGGTGAAGGTGAGCTATCTGGCGCGGGCGGGCGGGAATCAGCCCAGCGGGTTGCGCGGGACTGCTCCCGGAGCTACGGCTCCGGAGAGCACTCTACAGTCTGCAACACCGGTTGAGCCTACGCATGTGGTTGCTGCGAGCGCGGATATGGTGCGTGCGACGAATGGTGCGACCTTCTACGGCAAGCCCGCGAGACTGTGGCAGGGCGGATCGCAGGTGCAGGCCCCGGTGATTCAACTGCAAGGCGTCGAGCAGAGCGGGACGTGGGCGCTATCGAAACTGATTGCGCACGGAGATGCGACTGGCCCGGCGGGACAGGTGCGGACGATTCTGGTCCACGCCGCAGGCCTACAGCCCAATCCGGATAAACTCGGCACAGCGAAGCCCCGCCCCGCGAAGACGGGCAAGCCACTGTCCTGTAGCGCGAAGTCCGAAAGCACGAAGCCCTCAGCCGAGAAGAGCCAGCGGCTGCCGCGTGTAGTCCGCATCACCAGCGGCCAGCTCATCTACACCGGCGATCTCCGCCAGGCCGAGTTTACCGGCGACGTGCGCGCCGAGACGCTCGACGGCACCATTCACGCTGCACAGGCCACGGTTTATCTGCAACCCGACGCAAAAGGCATCGCGGGCAAAGTCGAGCGCATGATCGCCACCGGCCAGATTCAGATCGATCAGCCGGGTCTCCGTGCCACCGGCGGGCGTTTGGTCTACACTGCCGCCGACGGCCTCTTCGTCTTGACCGGAGACGGCAAGTCGCCCCCGAAGCTGGTCGACTCCGAGTGCGGAACAATCACGGGCGCGGCGTTGCAGTTTCACACTGGCGACGAAAGCGTAGAGGTGACGAGCGTCGAGCCGGGCGGGGCGGCGTCGGGCCAGCGCTTGCGTACCGAGACACCCGTGGGCAAAGATGCGACGATTGGGAAAGGGAAACCATGAGCACGATGCGGACGCTTGAGATCGATGAGATTGGGAAGGCCTACGCCGGGCGGCAGGTGGTGCGCGGCGTGAACATGCAGATCGGGCAGGGCGAGGTGGTGGGACTGCTGGGGCCGAACGGCGCGGGCAAGACGACCAGCTTCTACATGATCGTCGGGCTGGTGCGTCCGGACACGGGGCGCATTGTGGCCGACGGCGACGACATCACGCGGCTGCCGATGTACCTGCGCGCGCGAGAGTACGGCATCAGCTATCTGCCGCAGGAGCCTTCGATCTTCCGCAAGATGACGGTGGAGGACAACATTCTGGCGGTGCTGGAGGCGCAGCCGTTGAGCCGGGAGGAGCGGCGCACGCGAACGGAGAAGCTGATCGAGCAGTTCAGCCTGAATCATGTGCGCAATACGATGGGATATGCGCTGAGCGGGGGGGAGCGGCGGAGAGTGGAGATTGCGCGCTGCCTGGCCATCGAGCCGGCGTTTATTCTGCTCGACGAGCCGTTTTCAGGCATTGACCCGATTGCGGTGCTGGAGTTGCAGGAGATCATCTTCGAACTGAAGAAGAACGGGATCGGGGTCCTGGTGACGGACCACAATGTGCGCGAGACGCTGTCGGTGACCGACCGCGCGTACATCATCAATGAGGGAAAGATCTTTCGAGCGGGAACGCCCGGAGAGCTTGGACGCGACCCCGAAGTGAGACGCATCTACCTGGGCGAAAAGTTTTCCATGGATTAGAGCGAAATCAGAGTAACAGCGCCCTGGCGGAGAGCATCGAGGGTGGCTTTTTCTTGAGGAAAAAGCCACTCGGAGGGATTGCCTCCGGGTACACCTACTCTGGTTTCGCTCCAGGGCGCGGCTTCAAGAATGACGTGGAGCATCGCGCCTCGAACGGAATACGGAGATTCTTTCCCTTCGACTACGCTCAAAGTACAACTTACAGTTCATACGCATTAGCCAGCGCGGTTCCAGCGTGTGCGGGGGCAAGTTCGCGGTGAATTATGAAACGGTTGCATCTTATGTGGTGGCTGCTACGTCTACATGTCCTATAGTCCATGAGCAATCGTGATTGCGCGTCCATTGAGGCGTGGAGTTTACACGCTGCACGAATGGCGCGCGGCGTGTAGACTGTGGCCAAGTTACCAAGCAGACGAAAGCGGGACGTGTTTCGTTCGATCGGGTCAGTTCGCGGCAATTGCGCGAAACCAGGAAGCGTGAAGAGGTTGAAGGATTGTTACAGACGAAGCTAAATATACGAGTTTCGCAGCGCCAGGTGCTGACGCCCGGACTGGTGCAGATGGTCAGCGTTCTGGCGCTGAACAAGCTCGAACTGAAAGAGATGATCAACACCGAGATGGTGGAGAACCCGGTGCTGGAGGAGGTCGAGGAGTCTGCCATCACGATCGAGGAGCTGGCGGGACGAGAGGCCGAACGCGAACGCTCCGCCGAGGAGATTGCGAGCGAGGCCGAGCGGGAAGGGAAGGACGAGAAGGACCCCTTCGACGAGATCGACTTTGGCAACTACTTTCAGGACTACCTGGATCCTGGGTTTCGCACTGCTTCCAGCTTCGAGGAGTACGACCGGCCTTCGTTCGAGAACTTTTTGTCGCAGCCGAGTACGCTGACCGACCACCTGGAGTGGCAGTTGGGTTCGATGGCTCTGGCCACCGAGGTGCGGATGGCAGCCGATCTGGTGGTTGGCAATCTGAACCAGGACGGGTACCTGACGGCCACGGACGAGGAACTGGTGGAGGCATTGCTTGAGATGCTCGGTCCAGCACTGACGGAGCCAATTCCGTTTGAGCGCGGGTTGAAAGGACGGCCCGCGTGGGAGGAACATCGCTCGGCGAAGGACGCGAGGCTTGATGTGGCTGCCTCGGGTCCGGGGCCGGCCTTCAACGATGCCGGCCACTTCGGCAAGCGCACGAAGTGCCTGGCGACGGTGCAGGAGGCGCGTGCGATTGTTCATAATCTCGACCCGCTGGGGGTTGGCGCGCGCGATCTGCGTGAGTGCCTTCTGATCCAGATCACCGCCATGCGCCGCGAGGCCGAGATGGTGAGGAAACGCGCTGCTGAGCTGGGTGGGCACCGCGCAGCCGGGCTGTTGCACGATCTTGCGGATGCCGAGGCGGAGGAGATGAACCGGGCGGCAGAGCCGGCCTTATACCCGTTTGGGCGTGAGCCCTTGAATGGCGCTTCGTCCCGCGATGCACATGTGCGGAATGGTGTGGCAGGCGATGTCGCAATGGACAATGGGAGTGGCGACGGCGATGTCTTCGAGATTGCGGCGCACATCATATCGAACCACCTGTCCCTGCTACAGAAGAAAGACATGCGCGAGTTGACGCGCAGTTGCGGCAGAGGCGTGGAGGAGGTGCAGGCGGCGGTGGACCTGATCCGCACGCTCGATCCGCGCCCAGGTCAGCGCTTCAACCTGAGCGAGACGCGGCTGATCGAGCCGGACGTTGCATTTATCAAGCGGGACGGCGAGTATGTTGTGCTGATGAACGAGGAGGACATGCCGACGCTTCGCCTGAGCCGGTCATACCGCAGGATGCTGCGCGAGAAGACGACGGAGAAAGATGTGCGCGAGTACGTCAAGGAGCGCTACAAGTCCGCGATCCAGTTGTTGCGCAACATCGAGCAGAGGAAGAATACGATCGTGCGTACCTGCGAGGTGATTGTTCGCCGCCAGGCGGAGTTTCTGGAGCGCGGCGAACAGGGCCTGAAGCCAATGATGATCAAGGAAGTAGCCGAGGAGATTGGGGTGCATCCTTCAACTGTGAGCAGGGCCGTGGCCAACAAGTATGTGCATACGACGCAGGGCGTCTATGAGTTGCGCTACTTTTTCACTGAAGGGGTAAACGGGCCGGAGGGCGGCAATCTGCCTCTGGTGCTGCTGAAACGCAGAGTGAAGAAGCTGATAGAAGATGAGGACCCGCGAAAGCCGCTGACTGACGACCAGATTACGGCGGAGTTGCTGCGCCAGGGCATCCGCGTCACACGCAGAACGGTGGCCAAGTACCGCGAAGACATGCAGATTCCCAGTACCCATCAGCGACGCGTACGCTGATGGGGAGAGAGGAGTTGGTCGATATCGGACGCAGTGAGTTGGGTGGAGTGAATCGGATGTAACGAGCCGGATGAGGCGCGGGACGCATCCAAGCAGATTGAATGGAACATATGAGGTGAGCGGATGGTCATCGAGTACACGGGAAGACAGACGGTTGTCACGCAGAAATACAAGGACCTGGCCGAAGCGGGGCTGAAGCGGATCAAAAAGATCGTGGGCGCGTCTGCAACCGCGCACGTTGTGCTGACGGTGGACAAGTACCGCAAGATCGCGGAGGTCACGGTGACCGAGGGAAGCCAGAGCATGGTCTCCAACTGCGAGTCGGAGGAGATGACAACAGCATTGCATGATGCGCTGGAGAAGCTGGAGCAGAAGGCCATCCGGCAGAAGCAGAAGACATCGACGATCAAGCGGCATCCGCGAGATGGAGAGATTCCGGCGGAAGACGTCGAGGTCACGGGGACTGTAGTGGCAGCAGACGAAGGCTGATTTTGGGTGACGAAGAGGAGCCTTAGCTGAAGTCCACCGAAGCCATGTGCCGTATTGGTGGGGCAAAAGAGGTGCGGATGTGTCCCTGGGTGTGGAAAACATGCATGAATGGTTTATGTCCGTTGAAACTGGCTATTTATGGCATTCATTCGACCTTGCTCAGGACAGGATGCGAAGCCTTATTCATAAACCAAACAAGGGATATTTCGCAGTTTGTGAACCCGTGTTCTTCAGCGAAACCGGGTATTTAGCGGCCTGTCTAACCATTGTTTGCTTTATAGCCGATAGAACATGCAGGGGATCTGTGCATGAGTTCCAGCTTCCAAGTTAAGTGCAAGGTTGCAGCAGAGAGCGATCTGAGTTCAGCGTCGTCTATCCTGCCGCCCGTTAGTTTGCCTGGGGCGGTTTGTGGACAACCCGGTTTTTCCGTCACACTTCACGAGTGGCTTGGGATGCTGCCAGTGATGGCTTTTCTGGAGCGTGGTGAAGAGATTGCCGCAGCCAACGATCTGGCGCGGGAGTTTGTCGGCAGTAGCGAGAGCATGAAGACGGTCGAGCTGTTTCTGGGCGCCTATCCCGCGGCGGGAGATGCGCTCCGGCAGCGTTTCGAGTGTCTGCTTGCATCCCGCGGCGGCCCAGCCAGCAATGTGTCGGGAGTGGTGCAGGAATTTGCGGCCGCTGGTCCAGGGACCCGTCTGGTGTTGCTGATGGAGCCGCTGAAAGGGGACGCGGAGAGCTTGGCAGGCGGTGACAGCAAGCGCAGATGCAGCTTTCTTGAGGAGCTATTCGACTCGGCGTCCGATGCCATGGTCATCATTCAGGAGGACCGCATTCTGCGCGCCAATCATGAGTTTTCGCGCATCTTCGGATACTCCAGCGAGACCTGCCTGGGCAGCACGCTCTACGATCTGATTGTTCCCGAAGGCCGGATGCATGAGTGCGAGATGCTGATGCACACGGTTGAGACCGAGGGGCGGGCGTCGATTGAGACGGTGCGGCGCACCAACACTGGCGAATTAATGGATGTGTCTATCGTCGTTACGCCGGTGCGGCTTGGGGCCGGCAGGAGCGGCCACGCGGTGACCTATCGCGACATCCGCAAGGAGAAGCAGTTGCAGGCCCGGTTGCAGCATTCGGCGCTGCACGATCCGTTGACAGGACTGGCGAACCGGATGCTGTTTCTCGACCGGCTGGCGCTGACCATGGCGCGTTTGCGGCGCAGGCCGGACCGCAACTTTGCCGTTATTTTTCTCGATCTGGACCGCTTCAAGCAGGTCAATGACACCTGGGGCCATGCGGCGGGAGACGCGCTTCTGCTGGCTGTAGCCGAGCGCCTGCGCGCCTGTTTGCGGCCGCAGGACACTGTGGCTCGCTTTGGCGGGGACGAGTTTGCGCTGGTGCTTGACGAGGCTGGCAGCGTCGAGGACATCGATTGCCTGGCGCGACGCATTCAACTCGATATGCAGCGGCCCGTCGAGATTGGTCAGGGAGAGGTTTGCGTCTCCGCCAGTATGGGCATTGCGCTGGGTTCGACGGCATACAACGACGTCGAAGACATTTTGCGGGACGCGGATGCGGCAATGTACCGCGCCAAGGAGATGGGCAGGGCGCGCCACGAATTCTTTGTGGCGCCGGCAACGTTGCCGAAGGGAATGCCTTCTGTCCTGCGGTCGAATTCGGAAGCGGCGTGAAGTGTTTTTGGCCTGTTTGAGATGGCGGGGTGCTAGGATTTCAGCATGACCGCGAAACGCGTTGCCAAGAAGGGAAAGCCTCCGAGCGGACAGGTCAACCATACGGAAGACCGTGAACTGGTGATTCTGACCGGCATGTCCGGCTCGGGCAAGGACTCGGCGTTGAAGGCGTTCGAGGATTTGGGCTACTACTCGGTGGACAACCTGCCGCTGGAGCTGGTGCCGCGCTTCGCCGACCTGGTGAGCCAGTCGCCGGAGATCGAGCGCGCGGCTCTGGTGGTGGACGTGCGCGAGGGGATACGGTTGGAGCGCTTTCCCTCGATTCTGAAGCAGGTGCGCAAGGTGCTACCGACGCGAGTGGTCTTCCTGGAGGCCAGCGAAGACGCGCTGGTGCGGCGGTTCTCCGAGACGCGGAGGCCGCATCCGATGGGCCGCGGCGAGACGGTGCTGCATGGCATCCGCGCGGAACGCAAACGGCTTGACCCGGTGCGCAACGTCGCCGACATCGTAATTGACACCAGCAAGTTCAACGTGCACGAGCTGCGCGCCCACATCATCGCGCAGTTTGAGCGCGCAGCGGGCGAGCGCGGTCTGACGATTTCATTGTCCAGCTTCGGCTTCAAGAACGGCGTGCCCGGCGAGGCCGACCTTGTCTTCGACGTGCGCTTCCTGCCCAATCCGCACTTTGTGCCGGAGTACCGCAAACTGACCGGGCGTCATGCCAAGGTTGCGAAGTACATCCGGCAATTCCCCCAGACGCTGGAGTTTCTGGACAGGGCGACGGAGATGCTGAAGTTCCTGTTGCCGCACTACATCGAGGAGGGGAAGAGCTATCTGACGGTGGCGTTCGGGTGCACCGGCGGGCAGCACCGGTCGGTGTTCATCGCGGAAGAGATGAAGAAGCGGCTGGAGGCGGCGGGCTACCGCGTGAAGACGGCGCACCGCGACATGCCGCGCTGAAGGGCGCATTGATTCGGGCCGCTCCATCTTCCGCAACACTTTTCGCGAAAACCAATAGAATGGCTGAATGCCTGTGAATGGCGAGAAGGACCGGGGGTTGGCAGCATGAGGCGCATCTGGCGGCTGCTGCGGTATGCGCGCCCGTACGCGCTCTATTCGCTGGCGTCGGTTGTGCTGATGGCGGTGGTGGGCGCGATGGCAGGGCTGCGCGTCCTGCTCATCAAGCCCATCATCGACAACGTGCTCAGCCCCAGGGCGTCGCCCGATCAGGTGCTGGTCTTCACCATTCCGCACACGCACCGTGTCATCGATCTGCAGTTCCTCATTCCGCACCATTTTCACAATGCGTGGACCGTAGTTGCAGTGGCTCTGATTGGCTCGGCAGTCATTAAGTCGATCTGCGACTACCTTGGCACCGTGCTTGCCAATAAGGCCGGGTTCGGCATGATCACGGACCTGCGCAACAATTTTTACGACTCGATACTGCGACGCTCCATCGCTTTTTTTCAGCGCCATACGTCGGGTACGTTGATCTCTACACTCATCAACGACGTGGAGCGGGTGCAGACCGCTATGGCAAGCATCCTGAGCGACTTTCTGCAGCAATTCTTCACCCTGGTGGTAATGATTGCGGTGGTTGTGATTACCGGCGGAACGATGGCGTTAATCCTGCTGCTGTTCGTCCCGGTGGTGATCCTCTCCTCCCGCAGGGTGGGCCGCAGCGTGCGCACGACGACGCGCAAGGGACAGGACAAACTGGCGGAGATCCAGAACATTGTGCAAGAGACGATTACCGGTAACGGCATCGTGAAGGCGTTCGGGATGGAGCATTGGGAGATGACCCGTTTTCGCCGTGCATCCGACCGCCTGCTCACCGCAAACATGCGCTCCGTCGCGGTGCAGGCAATCTCCTCGCCGCTGATGGACGCACTGGGCGCAGTCCTGCTAGCGCTGCTGCTGCTCTACGGACGCAATATCATCCTTCATGGCGTCACCCCGGGCACCTTCATCACTTTTCTCGGTGCGGTGATCATGCTGTACGATCCGTTGCGCAGAATGCCGGTCTACTACAACAATTTTCAGCAGGCGCTGGGTGCGAGCGAAGAGATATTCCGCTTTATGGATGCGGAGGACGATGTGCGCGAGAAGAAGCGCGCGCTTGTTCTGCGGGGCTTCAAGGACTCCGTTCGCTTCGAGCAGGTGGACTTTGCGTACGCCAGCGGCGGAGAGGTGACCGAGGTGCTCCACGCAATCGACCTCGACGTGAAGCGGGGCGAGGTGATTGCGATAGTGGGGCCGAGCGGGGCGGGGAAGTCGTCGCTGGTGAACCTGGTTCCACGCTTCTTCGATGTGACGGGCGGGCGCATCACGATCGACGGTCACGACCTGAGGGATGTGACCATTGCCAGCCTGCGCAAACAGATCGGCAAGGTGACGCAGGAGACCATCCTGTTCAACGACACGGTTCGCAACAACATCGCGTACGGCCAGCCCGACGTGCCTCTGAGCCGCGTCGAGGAGGTGGCGCGCATGGCCCTGGCGCACGACTTTATTCTGCACATGCCGAATGGCTACGACACAATGATCGGCGAGAAAGGGGTGCGGCTTTCGGGCGGAGAGCGGCAGCGGCTGGCGATTGCGCGCGCCATCCTGAAGAACGCGCCGATCCTGATTCTGGATGAGGCGACCAGTGCGCTGGACACCGAGAGCGAGGCGTTTGTGCAGGCCGCGCTGGCGAACCTGATGCAGGACCGCACCGTCTTTGTGATTGCGCATCGCATGTCGACCGTGCGCCGGGCGACGCGGATCGTGGTGATTGAGGACGGACGAATTACAGAGACGGGTACGCACGAGGAGCTGATACAGCAGTCGGGGACCTACCGGCGGCTGTACGATCTTCAGTTCGATGCGCCGGAGACTGAACAGCGCGCGGCGAATGAGGCCGAGAGCGCCGAAGCAGAGGTTATGGAAGGAACAGAGTAAGCGATGAAGAAGAAAAATGCACCCATTCACTCGATGACCGGATTTGCCACGGTGCAGTCGGCGGTCGAGGACGACCTGGCATTCACGCTGACGTTGAAGAGCGTGAACCATCGCTTTCTCGACCTGAGCCTGCGCCTGCCCGGCGACTGCGATGCACTGGAGGCTGCGCTGCGGCGGCTGATCAAGGAGTGTGTCAAGCGCGGGCATGTGGATGTGACGCTGCATCTGGACCGCCGCGCGCGGGAACAGACGCAGACGATCCAGCTCAACCGTGAGCTGCTGGCGGCGCACGTCCAGGTATTCCATGAGGCGGCGAAACTGCACCATTTCAATGTGGAGCCGAATCTGAACGAGATTCTGAAGATGCCGGGAGTCCTGTCGCCCGAGGCCGCAACGGCTGCACCGGATGCTACGCGCTCTGCGGCGCTGGAGGCCGCGGTGATGGCGCTGGTGCCGACGCTGCTCGAACAGTTGAATCATGTGCGCGCGGTGGAGGGAGCGACGCTGGCATCCGAGCTGCGCGCGGAGATGATGCGTTTGCGGGCGCTGGCCGAGGAGGCCGCGGAGCTGCGCACGGGTGCGCGCGAGGCCCACTACGAGCGGCTGCGGACGCGAATCGGGGAGCTGCTGAAGGCGGATGAGGCTGCGGCGGCGCAGGCGACTGAGTCGCGGCTGCTTGCCGAAGCGGCACTGCTGGTCGAGCGGTCGGATATCGAGGAGGAACTGGTGCGGCTGCGCACGCATATCGAGAGCTTTGTGGAGATGCTGGACGCAGGCGGCGAGTTGGGCAAGCGGCTGGACTTTCTGCTGCAGGAGCTGAACCGCGAGGCCAATACGATGCTGTCGAAGACCACGGGCGGCGATCCGGGGATAGGGCTACGGCTGACCACGCTGGGGCTGGAGATGAAGTCCGAGATCGAACGCGCGCGCGAACAGGTGCAGAACCTGGAGTAGAGCCCTTCCCCGGACCGAACACGAGGAGGCATATATCAAGCAGGCCGGTTCCCAGCAGGACCAGACTGGCAGGCTCTGGGGTGTTTGCGTGTGGAGAGAGGGTCGTCATGAACTCCTGGGGTTCGCCCCCGTTGGGATAGCTGTCGCTGGGGATGAACAAGCTGTCTGTTGCAAAGTCGCTGGAGGGCAGGGTGGGGGCCAGGCTGAGGGCCGTCGAGGCCAGGGTCTTTGCATTGGAGTCGTAGGCCCCATCTGTGTTGCCGGAAGTGAGCGATGGGTACATGATGCTCCAGATGGCGAACTGGAGGTCGGAGGTCTGTTGGGCATTGCCGGTGGCGGACGCGTACTGGTTATAGAGATATGCGTCGGCCAGAATGTCAACCCCGGATTCGCCGTCGATCGTCTCGCTGGGCGTGACGCTGGAGACATCGATGGCGGTCACATTCCAGCTCTCCTCGATGGAGATGTCGCGATCGAAGTTGAGGCAGGACATGCTGACCAGCGTATCGCTGACGCCCGGGTCTGTGACCGTGAAAAAATAGGGATCGACGTACCAGCCGTCCGTACTTTGTCCGCCCTCACCGGTCCACTGGAGCGTGTCGGCAAAGCTGGCCCAGGGGACTAGACAGACAAGGGCGAGGGTCAAGGCAACTACTATCGTTCTCAATCGCATGGTGGTACTCCCCGGAATCGCAGCGCACCCTCAACTCAGGCGATTCGCTTTTTGGCCTCGATCGGTCATTCCCTCCTTATCGACAGTTCGCTCATCCTGCTTCAATTAATGCCGATAATTATTTGCTTCGCTCGACGGAAGCACCTTCCAAACTGCCTGCAATGACGTCTGTTCGCTAGGTCCACATTTGCAGAAGGGAAGCGGCTGGGGCTGACTCGTATCTTCCAGGGGTTACACTGCTCGGTACGCATGGCAGAGATACTGTTCATCATTTCGGCGCCTTCGGGTTCGGGCACGTCGACGCTGGTGGCGCAGATGCGCACGCTGGTGGAGGGTCTGGAGATGAAGGCCGAGATCGAACGCGCGCGCGAGCAGGTGCAGAACCTGGAGTAGGCGGTTCGCACCTGCTTCGGCAACGCTCAGTTTGCGGTGGGCTGCTCGACGTGGTCGATGACGAGGGTGTCGACGGGGCCTTTGGTGGAGTTGAGCTTGAGGCCGAGCTGTTCCTGCACGGCGGTAAAGATGGATGGGCCGGAGGAGTCGGTCGATGTGGAGTCATTGCTGCCGGGGCCTTGATCGCGCGTCCACTCCAGTTTGATTTCGTACTTGCCGGTGAGGCCGGTCTTGTCCACGACAGGGCGGCCGAGTTGCGAGGACAACTGGAAGACGAGAGCTGAGAGATCGGCTGTCTCCATGGTGGACTTTCCGCTAGCGTTCATGGTCATCCTGGTGGATTGATCGGGCTTCGCAGGCTGAAGTTTGGGGCCGTTCCTGGCGACAACCAGCTCATAGATGGGCTGTTCTTTGGTCTCGGTGTGAACGACGAGCTTGAAGCGGTCGGCCAGAAGCGAGCGCAGCATGAGGATGCGCTGTTCCTTTGTGAGCGGTTGAAGAGCGGTGCCGTCGGCTGGGACGACCTTCGCCTCGATGTCGTAGTGGTAGGAGGCGCTCCAGTCGGGGCCACCGGAGATCTGATCGGGTCTGACGCCATAGGCGTTGGCGATGAGCGACTTCAGATCGATGTTGCTGGCGGAGTAGCCGTCCGGCAGGCTTCTGCTGCCAACTCTCATGCGGAAGGAGCCGTTGCCGCTCATCTGGGCGTTGTCTTTGTTTGGCCGGATGGAGATGACATCGAATGATGGCACTTTTGCGGCTGTGTCTGCGGCCTGCGTCGCGGGTGTGGCTGGCGGGGCGGACTGAGCGTGTACGGCGGGCGCAGCTTGGGCGAGCAGGGTGGCGGCGAGGAGGATGAGAGCGCAGCGCTTCAAGTGGTGTGGCATCGGCAAAATTCCTTTCTGCTGGGGCAATTTGTTGCAGGTTCTCTGTAAGACGTATTCGGTTTGAAATTGCTCAAAGTTATTTTGTGGATGACTGGGAATGTACGTTGTTGCACAAGCAGACGGTGGGAGCGGTTTACACTTCTAGGTAAGCATGGCAGGGATACTGTTCATCATTTCGGCGCCTTCGGGTTCGGGCAAATCGACGCTGGTGGCGCAGGTGCGCACGCTGGTGGAGGGTCTGGAGTTTTCCATCTCGTACACGACGCGTGCGCCGCGCGGATCGGAGACAGACGGGCGCGAGTACCACTTCACGAGCCGCGAGAGCTTCGAGCGGATGATTGCGGCGGACGAGTTTATGGAGTGGGCCGAGGTCTTCGGCAACTACTATGGGACGGCGCGGACGGCGCTGGAGCACGCGCGGACGGCGGGCAAGGACCTGCTGCTGGACATCGACGTGCAGGGCGCGAAGCAGGTGATGCGGCGGATGCCGGACGCAGTGTCGATCTTCATCCTGCCGCCCAGCCCCGAGGTGCTGGAGATGCGGCTGCGCAATCGCAGCGAGGCCGAGCACATGACATCGGAAGAGGTGATCGAGCGGCGGCTGCAGCAGGCGCGCAACGAGCTGGAGCAGGTGTGGGAGTACAAATACGCGCTGGTGAACGACGTGCTGGACCAGGCGACGGCGGAGCTGCGTGCGATTGTGCTGACCGAACGGGGCGAAGGCGATGGCGTGACGGCGATGGCGGCCAGTTGCAGGACGGATGCGCGGCCGGCGCGGCTCAGCGCCGTGCTGGAGAGCTTCCACGTTGGGTAAGTTGCCATATCGCAGATTCGCTGCGCTCGTGCCTGAGTTTGCAATCGCTCCGGAGTAACTTTAAAACATAGCGAAATGTCCTGGCGGGACAAATCGGCGCGGTTGGGGTAGATTGAAAGCATCCCACGCGAGGTGCGAACAATGGCGAATGAAGATCCACTGCACAACAAGTACAGTCTTGTAAGGGGTGCCGCGCGCAGGGCACGCCAGTTGCAGTCGGGCGCCGTGCCGCTGATGGCCACCAAGAGCATTAAGGCCTGCCGCGTGGCGCAGGACGAGATCAACCAGGGGCGCGTGACCTTCGTGGTCAGCCATAAGCCGGAGCCTGTGGCTCCCGAGCCGGTGGAGCAGGACCAGTAGCCGCCGCGATGCAGGACAAAGGCGAAACGCAGGTGCGCGCATGGGTCGAGTACTACCGTGACCTGGGCGTTCACGACTTTTATCGACGCGGAGAACCGGTGCCGCAGCCTGTGCGCGATGCGGACGAAGGTCCGGCAACAGTGAACGCAGCGGTGGAGAGCGGCGGATATTTTTCGGGCGATACAACTTCAACGCCTCCAATTGCCGAGACGAACTTTATGCCGCCGCCAGTCAGACTTATCTCGTTCAACGATCTTGCTCCGATGCCCTCGGCGGCGATTCCGGCTGCGGAGCGCGAGGCCGCGCTGCTTGCGATTCAGGAGGAGATCGGCGACTGCACGCGCTGTCCGCTGGCCTATGCGGGGAGACGGAAGATAGTCTTCGGCGACGGAGCGGCGTCGGCCCGGCTGATGTTTGTGGGCGAAGGGCCGGGCGCGGACGAGGACGTGCAGGGGCTTCCGTTTGTCGGCAAGGCGGGGCAGTTGCTGAACAACATGATTGGCGCAATGGGGCTGGCGCGGGCGGAGGTGTACATCGCGAACATCGTGAAGTGCAGGCCTCCGGGCAACCGCGTGCCGGAGCCGACGGAGGCGAATACCTGCTCGCAATTTCTGCTGCGGCAGATCGACGTGGTGCGGCCGGAGGCGATCGTGGCGCTGGGAGCGACCGCGGCGACTTACTTGCTTGGGGTGAAGCAGTCGCTCGGCTCGCTGCGCGGGCGGTGGCACAGTTGCCGCGGCGCGAAGCTGGCGGTGACGTATCACCCGGCGTTTTTGCTGCGCGATCCGCGACAGAAGGCGGAGGCGTGGAAGGACCTGCAGATGGTGATGCGCGAGCTTGGGCTGACGCCGCCGGCGGCGAAAACAAAGACTTAACGCCGATCTGCACCGGCAAGCACCGATCAAAAACATTGCCAATGCGGGTCAAGTATTTTCGAGAGAATTTCTGCATCCGAGGGCAAACCCGTATCATTAAATAGTTCTCGTGCGGTTTGTGGTTACTTTGAGGAGAGTCGCTTTGCGTTTGATTGAAAGCTATTGCGTTGTACGGAAGATACCGGGGAAGGTCCTGGCCGGAGTTCTAGGTGTGTCGCTTGCGGCACTGATGGCAGGATGCAACAAGAAGGCAGCCCCGGCTGCCGCGCCTGCCATGCAGGCGATGCCGGTGCTGGTGCAGCCGGTAACGCTGGCGAGCGTGCCCAGCACGGACAGTTATGTGGCGACGATCAAGAGCCGGCGTTCGGCGACGATCGAGCCGCAGGTGGATGGCAACCTGACGAAGATCCTGGTGAGGTCGGGCGACGCGGTGAAGGCCGGCGCGGTGCTGATGCAGATCGATCCGCTGAAGCAGGTGGCGACGGTGGAGGCGCAGCAGGCGACCGAGCAGCAACAGAAGGCCGTCTACCAGTACAACGAGACCGACCTGGTGCGGCAGACGCAACTGTACAAGGATGGGATCATCTCCAAGCAGGCGTACGACCAGGCGATGCAGGCGTTTGCGAACTCGAAGGCGGCGCTGGATTCGGCGGGGGCGCAGACCAGGACGCAGCGCGAGCAGCTTGCGTACTACCAGATTCGGGCGCCCTTCGCAGGCATTGTGGGCGACATTCCTGTGCATCTGGGCGACTACGTCTCGTCGAGTACGACGCTGACCACGGTGGACGAGGACAAAGACCTCGAGGCGTACATCTACATTCCGACCGAGCGCTCGGCCGAAGCGCGCAACGGGCTGGCGGTTGACCTGCTGGATGTGAATGGAGCGGTGCTGGCGCATACCGGCCTCGACTTCGTTTCTCCCGAAGTGGACAACAATTTGCAGGGGATTCTGGTGAAGGCCCCGGTCCCCAAGGCATCGCAGCAACTGCGCAACGGGCAGATATTGAATGCGCGCATTACATGGAGTACGGCGCAGACGCCAACGGTCCCGGTGCTTGCGGTGACGCGCATCGGCGACCAGAGCTTCCTGTATGTGGCGGCTGCGCAGGGCGCGGGATATGCGGCTCACCAGGTCTCTGTGAAATTGGGTGAGCCGGTGGGCAATCTGTATCCCGTGCTGGGCGGGCTGAATGTGGGCGACCGCGTGATCCTGTCGGGGATCCAGTTCCTTCAGGAGGGCGTGCCGGTTAGTTCCGATGCAGGCACCGGGGCCGCAGGCGAAGGCAGGACATTGAAGGGTTGAGGTCCTGCCCTTGAGCAGGACAGAAAAGGCAGAGAATTTTGGTTGAGTTTTTTATTCGCCGTCCCATCTTCGCCACGGTGTGCGCGCTGTTGATCGTGCTTGCCGGTGCGGTGTCGCTGCCTGGAATCCCAATCTCGCTGTACCCGCAACTTGCGCCTCCGCAGGTGGTGGTGAGTTGCAACTACATCGGCGCGAACTCGCAGGATGTGGAGTCTGCCGTCACCATCATTCTGGAGCAGGCGATCAACGGCGTCGAGGGTATGCGTTATATGTCGTCGTCCTCGTCGAACGACGGCAGCTCGACGATCACGATCACGTTCCAGACGGGATACAACCTGGACATCGCCGCGGTGGACGTGCAGAACCGCGTGGCCACCGCGCAGGGACGGCTGCCGGCGACGGTCAACAGCACGGGCATCTCGATCACCAAGGCCAACTCAAATTTTGTGCTGATGGCCGGGTTCATCTCGCCCGACCACTCGCTCTCACCGGACTTCATCCAGAACTATCTGGATGTTTACGTTGCGGACGCGCTGAAGCGCGTACCCGGAGTGGGCAATGTGATGAGCTTCGGCGGTGCAAACTACGCGATGCGCATCTGGCTCGATCCGACGAAGCTGGCCGCGCGCGGGCTGACGCCGCTGGATGTGACCAACGCGCTGGCGGAGCAGAACGTGGAGGTTCCCGCCGGGCAGCTCGGCGTTCCACCGTCCGACCCAAAGCAGTCGTACCAGATGGCGGTGCGCGTGGCGGGGCGGCTGAGTGACCCGAGCCAGTTCGAGAACATTGTTGTGAAGTCGAACGCCGCGAACGCGCCGGGAGGGGCCACGACTGGCAACGGATCCGGTGTGGTTCTGCTGAAGGACGTTGGACGCGCCGAGTTGGGCGCGGAGAGTTATGGGTCGAGGCTGAAATACTCCGGCGGCGACGCGGTCGGACTGGGCGTGCAGCAGCTTTCGAACGCCAACGCCATTGACGTGGACACGCGCTGCAAGGCGGTACTGGCGGAGTTGCAGAAGTCGTTCCCGCCGGGGCTGAAGGGTTTTGTTGCGGTCGATACGACCACGATCGTCCACGACTCGATCGTCGAGGTGGAGAAGACACTGGCCGAGGCCATCGTCATCGTGATCATCGTGATCTTCCTGTTCCTGCAGGACTGGCGCGCCACGATCATTCCCGCCATCACGATTCCGGTCTCGCTGATCGGGACGTTTGCGTTCATCCGGCTCTTCGACTTTTCCATCAATTCGTTGACGCTCTTCGGAATAACCTTGGCGACCGGGCTGGTGGTGGACGACGCGATTGTTGTGATCGAGAACGTGCAGCGCCACCTGGAGGGACAGACTGTGGCGGGCACGGACGAGTGCGTGCACGACCCGCACAAGGCGACCATCGTCGCGATGGCCGAGGTGACCAGCGCTGTGATTGCGACCTCGCTGGTGCTGATCTCGGTCTTCGTTCCGGTCAGTCTTTTCCCGGGAACGACGGGGATTCTGTACAAACAGTTTTCGCTGACGATTGCGTTCTCGATTGCCATCTCTGCGTTCAATGCGCTGACGCTCTCGCCTGCGCTGGCGGCTGTGTTCCTTCGCCCGGACACGCACCCCACCGGGCTGATGGCGGTGTTTCTCGATCCGGTTGAGGCAGCGATTCGCAAGACGATCAGCCTGTACGCGATTGCAGTGACCTGGGTGGTGAAGTGGCGCTATGTGTTTCTGCTGCTGTTTATCGCGGGCCTCGGCGCGACAGTGTACATGTACAACCATGTGCCTACGGCGTTCGTTCCGGCGGAGGACCAGGGCTACTTCATGGTCTTGATACAGACGCCACCGGGCGCATCGCTGAACTATACGACCGATTTTGCGGACCGTGGCGCGGCGATTGTGGAGCAGGACCCGGACGTGTACGGGACGTTCGCGGTGATGGGCTTCTCGCTCACCGGGGGAAACTCACCCAATGCGGGCATCATCTTCGTTCCGCTGAAGCCGGTGACCGACAGGACGAAACTGGGGGCGGGACACTCGGAGCACGATATTGTGGTGCGGCTCTCGCGGAAGCTGCTCGCGGTTCCGGGCGGAATCCTGTTTGCAGCGGAGCCTCCGGCGATCCAGGGGATCGGCAGCGTCGGCGGCTTCCAGTTCATGCTGCAGGACGGCGGGCGCAATTCGTTCAGTGACATCGATCGCGTGGCGCATACTCTGGTTGCAGCGGCGCGGAACCCTGCGTCGGGGCTGCTGAACCTGAACACAAACTTTACGGCCAACGATCCGCAACTCTCGGTGACCATCGACCGGCAGAAGGCGGAGGCGATGGGCGTGCCAATGTCGCAGATCACGGCGGCGATGGGGACGTTCATGGGGTCGAGCTATGTAAACGACTTCAACTTCAACAACCGCTCGTACCGCGTGTATGTACAGGCGGACGAACAGTTCCGGCGCAATGCGGACGATCTGCGGCAGTACTATGTGCGCTCGAACGCAGGGCAGATGGTTCCGCTGGACAACCTGGTTGCGCTCTCAGAGACCTCTGGGCCGCAGGTGATCAGCCACTACAACATGTTCCGCTCAGCGGAGATCGACGGGTCGCCGGCGGAGGGGTTGAGCTCCGGGCAGGGATTGCAGAACATGGAGCGGCTGTTTGCGAAGAATAAGCTGCCGGGCATGATGTTCTCGTGGACCGGCCTCGCGCTGGAGGAACAGGAGTCGTCGGGCAAGGCGATTCTGATCTTTGGGCTGGGACTGCTAGTGGTTTACCTGACACTGTCGGCGCAGTATGAGAGCTTCTTTCTGCCGTTCATCATCCTGCTGGCGGTTCCGATGGCGGTGCTGGGCGCGCTGGGGCTGGTGGCGGCGCGTGGCATCAGCGACGATGTGTATGTGCAGATCGGGCTGGTGATGCTGATCGGGCTCTCGGCGAAGAACTCGATCCTGATTGTGGAGTTCGCCGAGCAGCAGCTTCATCATGGGCGGTCGATCGTCGATGCGGCGATTGTTGCGGCGGAGTTGCGGCTGCGGCCGATCCTGATGACCAGCTTCGCGTTCATCCTGGGGATGCTGCCGCTGTGCTTTGCCACGGGCGCGGGAGCGATGGGGCGGCACTCGGTGGGAACGGCGGTGGTGGGCGGAATGCTGCTGTCAACCATTCTGAACCTCTTCTTTATTCCTGTGCTGTATGTGCTGTTCAAGACGGTACTCGGTCTGTTTTCGGGGAAGAAGAGCTTGCCTGGGCAGCCACCGGCCGCGGCTGGCTAAGTTCTGCGTTCAGAAAATGGGCCGGAGTTCTATACAACTAAGGTGGGATGCCCGGGGACTTCGGTGGGATGGGCTGCGCGTGATGGAGGCGCGATATTGGGAACGCCGGTGATTTCCATCCCGGTTGAAAGTTGAGACAACGACAATGCATGACGCGATAGTGACCCTGCTGTTCATGGTGATTGCGATGTTTCCATTATTCCTGTCGCTGCAAACCCCTGAGTAAAGCGGTTTCGCAGTGATGGGACGCATCGGGAAGATTGTGTAACTCAGGACATTTGGTTTGAACCGATTGCAATGCCATGGGCTGACGGCGCTCATGCCCCGGCAACGGGAATCGGAATTTGCGGAGGCAACAAGAAGGCCCACATCTGAGGCGAGATGTGGGCCTTCTTGTTTGTGGTGGTTTAGAAGAGGAGCTTGAGGCCGAGCTGGATCTGGCGGGTGGTGGCGGCGGAGGTGATGACTCCGGCGGTGGGGCTGACGGTGACGGCTGCGGTCTGGTTGGCGGCTGTGCCCTGGGTGGGCCCGGCGGAGAAGACTGTCTCGGCCGGAGTGAGCAGGTTGGTGTGGTTAAGGATATTGAAGAACTCGGAGCGGAACTGCGCGCGGACCCGCTCGGTGAGATGCGTGGTCTTGGCCAGCGACAGGTCGAGGTCGTTGTAGGCGGGGCCGGTGAGGGTGTCGCGGCTGAGGTTGCCAACCGTGCCGTAGGCGGGCGCGGAGAAGGCGGCGGGGTTGAAGTACTGGGCCACCCGCTGGGCGGTGGTTCCATGAGTGTAGAGCGAGCCGGTGAAGGCGGGGTTAACGTTGGGGCGGACCGGATTGCGCGAGTCGCCCGAGCCGGTGGGGTTGTAGCCAAGCTGCGGGCTGAAGGGGAAGCCCGACTCGATGGTTGCGATGGCGGAGAGAGTCCATCCGCTGACGGCCGCGTTGGCAAAGGGCTTGGCATCAGCGAGCAAGAGATGGTTCCTGCCGAAGGGCAGGTCGTAGCTGGCGTTGATGGAGGCGAGGTTGCGGATGTCTGTGGCAGCAGGGCCCCAGTCGAGCGCGGGGTTGTTGGGGTACTCGACAAAGGCGGGCGTGTTGGCGGAGACGCTGGTGTTCCATGCGGAGCCGTCGTCCAGGTTGCGTGCGTAGGTGTAGTTGGCGCGGAAGGTGAGTCCGCTGGCAAGCGAGCGACGGAGATCGACCTCAAGCGCATTGTAGGAGCTTGATCCCTGCGAGACCCAGCTTGTGGTGTTGGCGAGCGCGGGATTAGACTTGGTGGTCGTCGGGTAGTAGATGACGTTGCCGGGCTGGACGACGCTGGCGGGCTCGTTGAGGTCCTCGGAGAGGATCTGGTGATAGCCGTGCGATCCGACGTAGCCGATGGTGAGCGAGGTCTGCGGTGCGATCTGCTGCTCGATGCGCAGCGTCCAGGCCAGTACGGCCGGGGTCTGGATGTCCGGCTGCACGGTGGAGGGCGAGACGGACGACGCGCCAGAGGTCGGATTTGCAACACTGCCTGAAGTCGAGTAGATGGTATTGAACGGGGCGGACTGGTCGAGGCGGTAGTCGAGCGTGTCGAGCAGGGCGTGGTGCAGGCCGAAGCTGGCGCGGAGGACGGTCTTGCCGGTGGAGAAGGGATCGTAGGAGAGACCGAGACGCGGCTCCGGGAGGAACTTGGCGTTGTTGGTGGTGAGGGACGAGGAACCGGTGGTGGGGGTGGAATTAATGACGCCGTTGGTAAATCCGTAGGTGGGCGCGCGACCGTGCGAGGCGTTCCATCCGTCGGTGGATTCTGTGCGGAGGCCGGCGCGGAGTTCGAGGTTGGGGAGGATCTTAATGGTGTCTTCGAGGTAGCCGTCGACGAAGGTGCTGCGCCAGCCCAGTTCGGTGATGGAGGGGACGTAGGTGAAGGTCTTGATGGTTCCCTGGAGGAAGGTGGTGAGCGAGGCAAAGCTGGCCTGACCGTACTGGTCCTGCGCGAGGTTATCGTTGGATTCGAGTAACTGGAGCCAGCCGCCCGCCTCGATCTGCTGGCGTCCGCGCGAGTAGTAGATGTGGTCGTCGAAGGTAAAGAGGTTGCGTGTGGTGCTGTTGTTGGAGCCGACGTTTGCACCTGCGGTGGTGATGGTGGATGCGCCGTTGGATGCGGTGGAGCCGGCGATGACGACCGCCCCGGTGGGCTTGCCGGTGAGGAAGGTGGGCGTCACGGCCTGGACGCTGTCGGGGATGAAGCCGAGGAAGTAGAAGCTGGCGCGGGAGAAGCCTGAGCGGGCTGTATTGAGCAGGCGCGGGGAGAAGACGTGCTGCTCCTGCACGCTGGCGACCTGCTCGCGGAGGTTTTCCGCGACCAGCGAGTAGGGGTCCTGCGTGGGTGTGTGGGCGATGGAGTCGTCGATGGTGTAGACGGCGAAGAGAAGATCGTTGGGGGTGAGGTTGGAGTCGAAGCGAATGGTGCCGAAGTCTTCGCGGATGTGCTGCGTGGGGCTGGAGAAGGCCTCGGCAATGCCGGTGGGAAGACCGGCGGAGGTGAGCAGTTCGGGGCCGTTCTGCGTGGGCCAGAGGTTGAGCAGACCAGCGACTCCTGAGCCGAGAGTTACGGGCGTGAGGACGCCGGTGGTGGCGTTGGGAACGAGGCCGTTGCGCGCGTTGGTGTCGGGGACGAAGGTGACGTCGGAGATGCCGAGGTTCTGGCGGTAGCCCTCATAGTTGGCGAAGAGGAAGAGCTTGTCTTTTGCTGGATGGGTCCGCCGAGCGATGCGCCGAAGTTGTTGCGCTGGAACTCCGGGATGCGGGCGGGGTCGAAGTAGTTTCGCGCGTCGAAGAAGGAGTTGCGGAGGAACTCGTATGCGGAGCCGTGGAGTGTGTTGGTGCCGGAGGCGGTGACGATGGAGACCTGCGCGCCCTGCCGCTTGCCGTAGGAGGCGGAGTAGGTGTCTGTGATGACGTTGAACTCGCGGACAGCCTCGACGCCAAGGAGCTGGCCACTGGTACCGCCGGGGGTTACGTTGATGAGCGAGGCTCCGGTGTACTCGACGCCGTTGAGGAGGTAGAGATTGTCCTGCGGGCGGCGGCCACTGACGGCGAACATGTTGCCGACCGAGGAGTTCGACGTGCCGATGGAGCCCGAGCGCTGGGCGGTGTAGTTGACGGTGGCGGGATTGAGGGTGATGAGCTGGTCGTAGCTGCGGCCGTTGAGGGGCAGTTCCTTGATCTGGCGCGCGTCGATGAGGCCGGCGGTCTGCTGGGTGGAGAGGTTGACGACGGCGGGATTGTCCTTGACGGTGACGGTCTGGGCGACGCCGGAGAGCGGTGAGCGCGAAATTGACAAGCTGCGATTGGCCGACAGAGAGCGCGATTCCGGTGCGGCGCTGTTGGCTGAATCCGTGGCATCGGCGGTGACGGTGTAAGTGCCGACGGGGATGGACGGCGCGGCGTAGCGGCCGTCGGGGCCGGTCTGGAGATGGCGCTCGTTGCCGGTCTCGTCGTTGTGGACGAGGACGGCGGCGTTGGGGATTGCCGCACCGGTCGAGTCGGAGATTGTGCCGGAGATGGTGCCGCCGACGACCTGGGCGCGTGGAGTTCGCGGGGAAGGCGATGAGCAGGGCGAGAAGAATGGTGGCGAGGATTGCGATGGATGACAGGCGGGTGCGGCGGATCATGCGGTTCTCCTGTAGATGCGTGTTGGCGCGCGGATTCGGCGTGCGGTTGATGACTGGAATGTGCGGTCGGGGCTGCGTGCGTGCGGCGTGTTCTCGCTAGAGGCGACAACAGCGGGGCGTGGCGGGAATGAGGCGGGCATGAGTCATCGGGCGACTCCGTGGTTGTAGCTCCAGAAGACGAGACCGAGAGTGATGATGGCGATAAAGACTTCGCCGAGGACGCCGACGATCAGCGGACGCCATCCCTGGCCGACCAGGTCCTTGAGGTTGGTGCGCAGGCCGACTCCGGCAAAGGCGGGCAGGAAGGCCCAGCGGGAGAGGTTGGAGAGGCTGTCGAGCTGGGGGTGGGTGAAGAATCCACCAGTGGCGAAGGCCGAGATGGTGAGAAAGCCGAGGATGAACTTGGGAAACTTCTGCCACAGGAAGAGCGGCTTGTTGCGCGACGTGCTCGGCCTGGCCCTTGGACGCCCAGAAGACGGCGTAGCCCAGGACGACGAATCCGATGAAGGAAGAGCGCGCAGTCTTGGCGAGAATCGGCCCAGCGGCCCGCTTCCGGCCCGAAGAGCGAGCCGGTGACGATGGACTCGGCGGTGTTGTCGACGGCGAGGCCGGCCCACATTCCATACGCCTGCTGGCCCATGTGGAGGAGATGGCCGATGGCGGGGAAGGTAAACAGAGCGATGGCGCCCAGTGTCAGGATGGCGGCGATGGCCGTCGAGGTGTCCTCCTCGTCGGGATCAATGGCGCCCTGCGCGGCCATGATCGCCGTGACGCCGCAGATCGATGAGCCGATGGCGAGCAGTGAAGTCAACTTGGGCGGCAGGTGGAAGATGCGGCCCAGCACTGTCATTACTGAGAGCGAGAGAACCAGTTCGACCGCGACCAATGCCAGCGACAGCCCGCCGATGTGCAGAACGTCCTGTAGCAGGAATCGCGCGCCAACCAGCACGATTCCCAGTTTAAGCCAGAGTTCGTAGGTGGCGACGCCGGGGCGGAAGACGGCGGCGACGCCGAATGTGTTGGAGATGAGGAGGCCGAGAAGAATGGCCCAGAGGACGTACTCGATCTGCGGCAGCAGAAGATGATGCTGGATGCGCAGGACGGTAAAGGCGTGCTCCAGCAGCTTGCCCGCAAGGCCGATACTGAAGAGCAGCGCGACGCCAGGCAACGTGGCGATAAGGCTCGTCGGCCTGAGCTGTGCCTCAGCGGCGATGGACATCGGAATGGTCTGCGTGGACATGGGGCGGGTGCCTGCGGATCGATGGAGTGCGAGGCCGGTGGATTGGCTCGCGCGCGAATAGCGGGGGCCCGAAGTTACAAGTTAGAAGCCGATCTGGTGGATGACGCCAAAGCGAATGAGCGCGGCCAGCGCGAGGCCGATGCCGACGGCGAGCAGGTCAACATTGATGGGTAGCCGGTGCGTGGAGTGAGGCTTCGAGGGGCGGGTTCTGTCGGGGATTGCCATGAGACTCCTGGGTGGTTCTGCTCTGTGGTTTTGTCCTGCATATCATTTGTGTGGGGCACAAGGAAAAGCCCACGAATCGCGCTGTGCGCTGATGCGTGGGCTCCTGATTTCCAAGGCTCGATTTCTATGTTCGCCTAGATGGGGGATTGACCAGCGCAGCAGCAGCTTTTGCCCATGCAACAGAGGCAACAGCTACACATGCAGGCTGTGGTGTACACGAATCCCATTGACTGAGAGTACTGGCTTTGCAGCCTTAAGTCAAGTTAGAGCGGCAACAAATATGCCAGTGGAATCAACCTGTAAACGTAGTATGGCCGGTCTGCGATGGCAGCCATCTCCGCAAAAACAGGGGGCTTAAAGAGGAAACCCACGCAGCGCGGTGGGGGCTGTTGCGTGGGTATTCCGGTAAAGCAACGAAGTGGGTGGACTTCGTTGTGACCGACTCAACCCGAAGGGAGTCTGGCCACTTGATAAGATTAGTGTGAAATCCGGATAGAGTCAAGCGGAAATGCTGGATATATATTCCCAAAATGGGGTGTCTTCCGCAAAAGGGAGGATTTCAATGCGCGGGGAGGCTATATGGCCATGGGGTGCGTGCAGAGTTGGAGGGCGGAACCATCGGTGGACGCCCATCTCTCAGAAACGAGAGATGAGGCAGCCGGAGCCTGACGGAGCGTTGCGAAGAAGGGTTTTGACGTAGACTTTTGCTTAGAACAATGACAAACAAACTTTCAGCGACCGTGCTCCTCCTCGGGTCCCTTCTGGTTGCGCCGGCTGCGCGGACACAGAAGCTATCATCGGACGGGGCCATGCAGACCTTCAACTATCTTTCGGACCAGTTCTTCTCTCAGGTTTATTTCAAGTTCTCGCCAACCAGCGGGACGGCGGCGGGACTGCATCAGTACGACACGCAGTTGGAGGACTACTCTGCTGCGGGCGTGGAACGTGAGGTTGCGGCGCTGGACGGATTTGAGAAGCGGGTGGCGGCGATCGACCCCGGCGCGCTGGATGCTCCGGTGGCGGCAGACCGCGAGATACTACTGAACAACATTCATTCGGAGCTGCTGTCGCTGGAGGTAATTCGCGGTTGGGAGAAGAACCCGGACAGCTACTCTTCGGGGATTACCAGCTCTGCGTTCGTGATTCTGGAGCGGCCATACGCGCCGGCGAATACGCGGCTGCGCGCGCTGGTGGAGCGCGAGAAGCTGATGCCGCAGGCGTTGCTGGAGGCGCGCAAGAACCTGAAGAACCCGGCGCGGATTTCGACCGAGATTGCGCTGGAGCAGATTGACGGCGACGTGAGCTTCTTTGAGAACGATGTGCCGAGCGCGTTTCTGAGCGGGCCGGACGCGGCGACCGATGCGGCGACGAAGGCGGAGTTTGCCAAGACGAATGCGGCGGTGGTTGCCGCGCTGAAGAGTTACGGCGCGTGGATGAAGAGCGACCTGCTGCCGCGATCGAATGGAGAGTTTCGGCTGGGCGCGGAGACATTCCAGAAGAAGCTGGCATACGACGAGATGGTGGACATTCCGCTGGATCGGCTGCTGGCGATTGCCTTCGACGATCTGCACAGGAACCAGGCGGAGTTTGCCCGCGTGGCGAAGCAGGTCGATCCGGCGAAGACTCCGCAGGAGGTGCTGGCAGAGCTGGCGACGATCCATCCCGCGCCGGGCGATCTGCTGAATACGTTTCATGGCACCTTCGACTCGCTGATTGCGTTCATCCGCGCGAACCACATCATTACCATTCCCAGCGACGTGCAGCCGACGCTGGAGGAGACTCCGCCGTTTGAGCGGGCGACGACGTTTGCTTCGATGGATTCACCGGGGCCGTTCGAGACGCACTCGACGAAGGCGTACTTCAACGTGACGCTGCCGGAGAAGGACTGGACCGCGGAGCATGTGGCCGAACATATGGCCAGCTTCAACGTGGGGACGATCATTTCGACCAGCGTACACGAGGCTTATCCCGGACACTATGTGCAGTTCCTGTGGTCGCCGAAGGTGGAGAGCACGATCCGCAAACTGCTTGGCGCGAACACGAACATCGAGGGCTGGGCGCATTATTGCGAGCAGATGATGCTGGACCAGGGCTATGCGGCTGCGCCATGAGGGTGCGACGCCGGAACAGATGCGGAAGGCGCGGCTGATCCGGCTGGGGCAGATTCAGGACGCACTGCTGCGCGACGCGCGATTCGTCAACTCCATCAAGCTGCATACGGGCCAGGGCGAGCCGGGAGGGAAGTGGACGATTGAGCAGGCGGAGGACTTCTTTGTTCAGCGAGGGATACCAGTCGCGCGCGGTGGCGGAGGTGGAGACCAAGCGAGGGACGGGCGATCCAACGTATCTCTACTACACGCTGGGCAAGCTGGAGATCATGAAGCTGCGCGAGGACTACAAGCAGAAGATGGGCGCGGCGTATACGATCCAGGGCTTCCACGACAACTTTATGCGGCAGGGCTTCGCGCCGATCAAGGTGATTCGCAAGACCATGCTGGGCAACGATTCGCCCGTGCTATAGACAGAATGGCATTCAGTAATGGTAAAATGCCATTTATGAATGCCATTGCCGAAATCGACAAAGCAGGTCGCGTGGTGGTACCGAAGAAGTTTCGGGATGTGCTGCATCTGCGTCCGGGAACGCGTCTTCACCTTCGTCAGGAGGGTGAAACCATCGTGATTCAGACGGAGAGCAAGCCTCGCGGTCTTTACATGAAGAAGGGGACGCTGGTGTATGACGCGGGGCCTGTGCCGCCATCGGACGTTGTGGAGTGGATTGCAGAGGACCGTGAAGCGCGCATGAACCACCTGACAGAGGTTGAATCGAAGCGATGATCTTCATGGATACGTCAGTGCTGGTTTGTGCATCGACACCTTCCGATCCACGGCACGAGACCTGTGTCGACCTGTTGTGGACGGCAGAGACGCGGGGCGGAATCTGTGCCTCCCACAGCCTCGCGGAGCTTTTCTCAATGTTGACGGGCCGCCCACGCCCCCTTCGCGTCGCTCCTGTAGAAGCTGCCAGAATTGTCGCTCACACCAGCAAGAGGTTCCGCTTCGTGAGTCTCACGGCGGCGGAATATGTGGCCGCTGTCGATGGTCTTGCCGGACTGGGCCACAGCGGTGGGATGATCTATGACGCACTGATCGTCGCCTGCGCGCGCAAGGCAAAAGCGAGCCGGATCTATACGCTCAACCCGAGACATTTCCGCTTGGTCGCTCCGGACCTCAGTTCGCGGATTGTCGAACCTTGAAGCTGTGCTCCGGTCAAGGTGATCCGCAAGACCATGCTGGGCAACGATTCGCCGGTGCTGTAGCCAAGGCTCGAGGGGATAGGCAGTGGCACTTCCTATCCCGCTTTAAACATCTGCTTCATGCCGCGCAGGGCCTGGCGGGTGCGCTCTTCGTTCTCGATGAGGGCGAAGCGGACGTGGTTGTCGCCGTGTTCTCCGAAGCCGATGCCGGGGCTGACCGCAGTCTTTGCGTCCATCAGCAGCTTTTTGGAGAACTCCATCGAGTCCATGGAGCGAAACTGCTCTGGGATCTTCGCCCAGACGAACATGGTGGCTTTGGGAAGGTCTACAGACCAGCCGAGTTTGTTGAGGCCGGCGACGAGCACGTCGCGGCGCGATTTGTAGTTGGCGACGATGTCGAGGACACACTGCTGCGGGCCTTCGAGAGCTGCAATCGACGCCACCTGAATCGGCGTAAACGTACCGTAGTCGAAGTAGCTCTTGATGCGGCCGAGCGCGGCGACCAGCTTGGGGCAGCCGACCATGAAGCCGATGCGCCAGCCGGGCATGTTGTAGCTCTTCGACAGCGTGAAGAACTCGACGGCGATCTCCTTTGCGCCGGGAACTTCGAGGATGCTGGGCGCGCGGTAGCCGTCGAAGACCAGGTCGGCGTAGGCCAGGTCGTGGATGATGTAGATTCCCAGGTCCTTGCACAACGGCACCAGGCGCTCAAAGAAGGAGAGATCGACGCACTGCGTGGTGGGGTTGGCGGGGAAGTTGAGGATGAGGAGCTTGGGGCGCGGCGTCATGCGCGGCAGTTCACGTTCGATGCGTGCGATGAGGTCGTCGGATGTGCTGATGTCGTCGAGTGCGATGCTCTGAATCTTGGAGCCGGCGATGACCGGGCCAAAGATGTGGATGGGATAGCTGGGGTTGGGCACGGCGACGGTGTCTTCGCTGTCGAGCATGGCGAGACAGAGGTGGCCGATGCCCTCCTTGGAGCCGATGGTGACGATGGCCTCGGTCTCGGGGTCGAGATCGACATCATAGCGGCGCTTGTACCAGTTACAGATGGCCTTGCGCAGACGGGGCACGCCGCGCGAGAGCGAGTAGCGATGGGTGGCGGTCTTCTGCGCGGCTTCGATCAGCTTGTCGACGATGTGCCTGGGGGTCGCGCCGTCGGGATTTCCCATGCCGAAGTCGATGATGTCTTCGCCGCGTTTGCGCGCCTCGGCCTTCAATGCGCCGGTGATGTTAAACACATACGGGGGTAGCCGCGTCAGCCTTCTGAACTCTTCCATTCGTCTTCCACCAATTCTGTTTACAAAGATTTATATTCCATTTGAACAGCACCGGCCTGCGTTCGCCTAGCCCATGCGTGTATGCGGTACATGATAGGGCAACCCAACTCCGTCTTGCCGTCGCGCTACTTCGCCGTAAAGACGATCTTGATGGGCAGAGATTTCGGCGGGTAGCAGGAGGCGTTATCGCAGGCCTGATACTTCAAGGTTGCGTCCATTGTGTGGTCTCCCGGCGTGGCCATAACCGGCAGCCGGATGATGAAGTTGCCGGCGTAGACATCCAGCTTTTCGCCGGGAACGGAGGGGAAGCTGTAAAGCTGTCCAGCGGGATATACCGGCGCGCCAGGTTTGACGCCAGTTTCCGGTTCTAGGTTGAGCGTGGTGGGAATCAACAGCTCGGATTTGGGCGTATGCGAGTTGATATGGAAGCCTGGGGCGATCTGGAAGCGAAGCTCCAGCACGGCGCGGCGTGCGGCGGGGACGGACTGCGGCTCGGCGGCGTAGACGACAGTGGCGCGCGGCTTGGCGGGCGCGTCCATGCTGCCGAACTGGGCGCTGCCAAGTTGCGCGGTTGCTCCGGCGGCGAGGGCAAGGGCTGCTATGGATACAAACGCGCGTCGAGCCTGAATCAGGCGTGTCACTTTCATCTGCCACCTGCCGCGATGGTCTCTTTCACCATTGCTTCCAGTTCGTCTTTGGAGCCGAGTCCGGCGGTTATCTCGATTACCTTGCCCGTCTTGTCGACGTAGAAGGACATGGGCAGGGCCTCGGTGTTGCTGAGGTAGTCTTTCTCGGCTTTGGGTGTGGACAGCAGGATGGGGTAGGTAACGCCGAGCCTCTGTGTTGTCTGGGCAATGGTGTCGCGGCCAACTTCGGAGTCGTAGGTTATGCCGACGACTCGGAAGCCGTCGGCTGCGTACTTCAGGCTGAACTCCTGGAGCCAGGGCATCTCGATCTTGCATGGGGCGCAGTAGGTTCCCCAGAAGTTGACAACCAGCGGACGGCCCTTGAAGTCGCTGAGCGAGACTTTTTTGCCGTTGAGGTCGAGCAGGGTGAAGGCAGGCGCGGGCTTGCCTTTCAATGGAGATCCGCCTGATGAATCCCACGCGGCTGCGCTTTGCGAGTCGGGAATCAGATCGACTCGGCGATTCTGCTGCTCCTGCATGGCGCTGCGGCGCTGGCGCAGGTTCTGCCAGCCGGACCACACGACGAGCGCGATTCCGGCAAACAGCATCAACAGCAAAAATGCTCTACGCATCACTTCGTGGAGATCCTTCCAGGCGAGCGGGAATCGCTTGCGCCATCCTTCGAGTCTACCGTGTGTTGGACTGATGCTGCTGCTCCTGCAACATCCGCCAGCCTTCGGGAAGCATGTCGCCCTCACTGCGGCAGGGCCGGAGTTGGGTGAAGCAGGAGAAGCGGTAGTCCATCAGCAATGCCTGCTCGGGTGGGTCTTCTTGCGGATCGAACATCACGTTCAACCCGTGTGGGTAGGCTTGCACCATGCGATTTGGATGCAGATGAGGGAACTCCGATGCGCGCTGGTGAAACCGGGAGAACGCGCCGGACGAGACCGAGAGATAGGGGACATAGTCTCCCGAGTTGTTCCAGTCCTGCACAGGCAAAGTGACCTGCTCGCCGAACCACTTCGATGTGACGACGCCGTGCTCCACTGTGAATCCGGCGCGTGCCGCGGCGCCGCGCAGGCCAAGATGGCCGACGATCTTCGGCACCCAGTTATTGACGCCTGTGCCGGGATGGCCTCCAAGTACCGGCGGAAGCGACTGGATGAGATTGATCTGGTAGACGCAGGATTCCGCGGTGCAGCCTGGCTTGGGAACACTCCACTGGCCCCACCGGGCCATCATCTTCTGTGCGTCCGTCCACTGGCTGCGATTCACTTCGAGCGAGCGGACGTCGGAGAGCAGCCTGCCAGCGCGCCAGCGGAGGAGCCATTGATAGGCTTCGCCCGATGCCCATGCGGCAGCGAACAAAATCAGAATTGTGATGAGAACCTGGCGAGACGAGCGGAGCATTGCGTTCATAGATAGAAGTAGAACACCGATGGCTTTGGGTACGTCAACCCGCAATGGGATTTCGCTTGCCATGGGCTCGATGTTGAGGCCGTCCTCTGCTAGCATCGGAGAGGTCTCACAAGCGAATGGCGATCTCACCTCAAACACACCGCACGCACTCGTCGGAGATGGTCCGCACGGAGGCGCGTGCTCTGCTGGAGTTGGCGATGCGGCTCGACGGGCCGATGGCGGCGCCGTTCGCGCGCGCGGTGGAGCTGCTGGCGGAGGCTTCCGGGAGTGGAAGCCGCGTCATCCTGCTGGGGATGGGCAAGAGCGGACTGATCGCACGCAAGATTGCGGCGACGCTCTGCTCCACCGGGACGCCCGCTTGCTTTCTGCATCCGGCGGAGGCGCTGCACGGCGATCTGGGTGTGGTGGCGATGGGCGATCTGGCGGTGGCACTCTCCGCAAGCGGCGAGACGGAGGAGGTTCTGGCTCTGCTGCCTGCGCTGACGCGGATCGGTTGCGGGGTCATTAGTCTGTGTGGAGCAGGTGGTTCGACATTAGCTCAGGCCAGCGAAGTATGGCTCGACGCGAGCGTTGCGGCGGAGGCTGGCGAGCTGAACCTTGCGCCGACGGCTTCCACCACCGTGATGCTGGCGCTGGGCGATGCGCTGGCGCTGGAGGTGAGCCGGAGCCGTGGATTCGCGGCCCAGGACTTCGCCGAGCTGCACGCCGGCGGAAGGCTGGGGCGGCGACTGGCACGGGTGAGCGAGCTGATGCACACCGGCGACGCGCTGCCGCGGGTGGCGGCGGATACGCCGATGGCGCAGGTGATCCACGAGATGAGCCACAAGAAGCTGGGAATGACGACGGTTCTCGGCGATGGGAACGCGCTGCTGGGGATGATTTCAGACGGTGATCTGCGGCGGCTGCTGGAGCGCGATGAGTCGAACGCACTGGCGCACACGGCGGGGGAGATCATGAACGCGCATCCGGTGACGATTGCGCCAGAGGCGTTCGCGGGTGAGGCTCTGGCGTTGATGGAGGCGCGCAAGATTACTTCGCTGATTGTGGTGGGCGCTAAGGACGAGGCGCTGGGCGTGGTGCATCTGCATGATCTGTGGACGACGGCGAAGGCTTGACCTTGTTCTTCACCACGGCAAAGAAGGACAGAAGCAGATTCCTCCGGTGCGCTGCGGAATGACAAGGCTTTACTTGGCTGCGGCCCGGCCCCATTGGCTGTCGAGGAAGAGGTCGCGGGGGCGGAGCGCGTCGGGCTGGGATGCGGGGTGGCGTCGAGGCGCAGCACCTGCCATCCGCCGGCGGCGTTGTAGGGGAGCCAGCGGGGAAGGCCGGGGCCGTTGGGGTCTCCTGTCTTCGCAAAGTTGGTCCAGTACTCGCCCATGAGATTGGAGAGAGCGCGGTCTATGGGGCGGATGGCCATCTCGGGGCGCGAGTCGAGCGTGCCGAAGATGTACTCGATGTCGTCGGAGTGGAATGCGCCCTGGGCGATGGTGTGGTTGCGGTCGCCCGGCGAGCCGAGGTCGAGGAAGTATCGGTAGACGGGCGCGCCGCCGGTCTTGACGTGCGCTTCGAGCCAGGCCCAGGTGGAGAAGGCGATGAAGCGGTCGCCTGCGTAGTCGTTGGCCGATTGCAGCGCCTCGGCGTCGCTGCTGGCGGGATAGACGGCGAGGAAGGCGGATGTATTTGCGCCGAACTCTTTTTGCGCCTGCGCGGTGAAGCTGGCAGCGGTGGGCTTGCCTGTGGCGCGGCTCTCGTTGGCGTTCCATCCGCCGAGGACGGGAATGTGCGCCTGCTGGCCCGCGGCATAGATGTTGGGAACGGAGTCGGGCAGGAAGAAGCCGTCGATGTCGGGCTGAAAGCGCGGGGCCTGGGTGGTTTTCAACATTGCCTTCTGAAGCAGCTCATCGGCGGTGAGGGTGCGCAGGTAGAAGAGGCGGCTGGAACCGAAGGCGCGTTCGGCCCAGGCTGTGTCATCGTGCTCGGCCTGCTCGCGCGTTGGCAGTGTCATGCTGAAGCTGGAGAAGAGTGCGCCGCTCTCGCCGATGGCTTTGGCAAAGAGGCCTTTGGCGAGGGGGGAGGCCATCTGCGCGCTGACCGCCTGCGCCCCGGCGGACTCGCCGAAGATGGTGATGTTGGTGGGGTCGCCGCCGAAGTCTGCGATGTTGCGCCGTACCCAGGCGATGGCCGCGGTCTGGTCCATCAGGCCGTAGTTGCCGGAGGCGTGGTTGGCGGATTCGGCGGTCAGTTCGGGGTTGGCCATAAAGCCGAAGACTCCCAGGCGATAGTTCATGCTGACGACAATGACTCCGCGATGGGCGAGGAATTGTCCGTCCTGGCGGTTCTCCGACGTGCCTCCCGTGGTGCTGCCGCCGCCGTAGATCCAGACCATTACGGGCAGCGGCGTGGGGTGCTTGGGTGCGGGCTTGGCGATGGCGGGGACGGGAGCCCAGACGTTGAGCGTGAGGCAGTCCTCGCTGGGGCCGGGGTCGTGGAAGACCATGTCGGGATAGCTGCCGGACTGGATGCAATGGGGGCCGAAGTCGCGCGCAAAGAGCACGCCCTTCCAGCGGGCCACGGGCTGCGGCGGACGCCAGCGCAGATCGCCCACCGGCGGCGAGGCGTAGGGAATGCCCTTGTAGGCGATGACCTTCTGGTCGGAGGTGAGAACGCCCTGCAGCCTGCCGCTGTCGATCTGCACGGGACGGACCTGCGGCGGCTTTTGTGCGGAGGCTGTGGCGGCGGCGAAGAGAAAAGCCGCCAGCAGAGTGATTGCGGTGTCGTTCTTGATTCGGCTCGGAAGCATGGTTACATCTCCGTTGGCAAAGTTATCACAGCGGGGAGTGGGCCGGTTTGGCTGTCCTGCCAATGCTGTTCGCCGGTTGTTTCGCAGTCGAATTGCAGCGTCAAGGCAATCGGAAGATCATCGGCGGCTCACTCGACTTTGCTCAGGATAGGCTCGGAAGCTGTGCTTCTACTGGCCGAGTCGCACTGGAATTGGCACTGCCCAAAATTCAGCACAGATTGATTTCCTCTTGAACTTGCCACGGGAGAGCGGGATTCCTATAATCACCATCAAGTGGGTCGCAACTGTTCCTGCGGCAAAGGGGCGGACTGGTTCCACGCACCAAGCTGAGAACGATCTTGACCTCCGGAACAACCGGGCGGCAGGAAACTATGAATTAATCGAGGAGTCTTGAATGAAGAAGGTCGTCTTAGCCTCTCTCCTGGCGAGTGCCGTATTTACATTGGGTCTGTCTTCCACGTTCGCCCAGACCCCGGTTCAACTGGGCTCACAGCAAGATAAACCTATCCAGATGGCCGATGCGGAGTTGTCTCTCTATAACAACGCCATCGGCCAGAGCGATCCAAAGGCCAAGGCCGCGGCCGTCGAGACGTACCTCGCCGCCTATCCTCAGTCCGCCGTCAAGCAAACGATGCTGGAGATACTGATGGCTGCCTACGGCGCGATTCCCGATATGGCCAAGACGCAGGACGCCGCCGACCGCATTCTTCAGGTGGATCCCGGCAATCTGCGCGCGCTGTATGCCGAGGCGCTGATCCGCAAGGCAGCCGCCGACGCTGTTACAGACCCGGCAGCTAAGCAGGCCGCGCTGGATGTTGCCGCCGGTTATGCGCAGAAGGGCGTCACCGCTCTGGCCGCGCCCAAGCCGGCAGCCATACCAAACGCCGACTACCAGTCGATCAAGGACGCTGCGACCCCAGTCTTCTACACCTCCATCGGCTTTGCAGCCTTCAACAAGAACGACTACGCAACCGCTATCGACGCCTACAAGAAAGAGCTTGCTTCGGTTCCTCTGGCCGCCACCAAGACGCCTGGCTCCATTCTGATGGACACCTTCTACCTTGCCGAGGCATACTCCCAGTCCACCCCGCCCGACCTTCTCGACTGCGCCTTCTATGCCTCGCGCGTAGTTGCCTACGCCCCAGCCAACTTGAAGCCTCAATTCTCCAATTACGCAAATTATTGCTACAAAAAATACCACGATGGCACGGATGGATATGATGCAGTCCTGACCGCTGCTACAGCCAATCTGAACCCGCCCGATGGCCTCTTCGCCTCGATCAAGCCTGGTTTGACCAATGCGGAAAAGATCCATAACTCGATCACCGGCACATCCGATCTGGCTACGCTTGCCACCGAAGACAAGGAAATGGTCTTCCAGTTTGGCTCGCCGGACGACGCCGCGAAGGTATGGGATTCGATCAAGGGCAAGTCAGTGCAGATACCCGGCGCGCTCGTCATCGCATCCTCGCCAACCGTGCTGAAGGTCGCTGTCACCGACGACGCCAAGCAGTCCAATCCCAAGACCGCAGACTTCACCTTCAATATGGCGCCGCCCGAGACGATCGAGGAGCCAACGGCACCGGCCGCCAATGCAACGGTTGCCCAGAAGGCCGCATACAAGACCAAGCTGGCCGCCTACAACAAGGCAGTCGATGCAGCCAAGACGAAGGCGGACGCAATTGCCGCGGCTACCGCCGTTGGCCAGACCGTCACCCTCACCGGGACCTACGACTCCTTCACCCCCAGCCCAATCCAGATCATCATGAAGGATGGCGAGGTGGTGTTGGCAAAGCCCGCGGCCAAGCCCGCAGCCAGGCCTGCGGCCGCAGCACACCGCGCCGCGCATAAGTAAGCCGATAGAGAACCCGCAGCAAACGAGAGGCAGCCATCCGTGGCTGCCTCTTCTGCGTTTGAACAATGGAGCAAGAGCGGCTAGCTGGTGAGCCAGCGCAGGGCGTTGGCCAGAAAGCGGGCTTGGAGGACGGGATGCAGATCGGGGATGCGGTGGTAGAGGAGCTTGCCCGCGCCGAGATGAGTGGTGAAGGTGCCCGCGCCGATCTGGCGGGAGTGGTCGCGCGAGTAGGCCGCAATAATCTCAATCTCCGCGCCACCCGGCGCGCGCTCGATGAGCAGCCCATTGGCCGCCTTCCCCTGCGCCTGATAGTGGATGCCCATCGCCTGATCGACGGGCAGGCCATCGTAGAGCGCGTGTTTGCGCACAAAGTACCAGTTGCCCATCCACGGCGCGCGCACGTCGCCGACCGCGCCGCTGTAGGCGAAGGCCCCGGCGGCGGCAAGCTGTTTCGCCACTCCGTCAGAGAGCGCGTCGGTCTGCGGAATCGCCAGCAACGGCGTTCCCGCGCGGACGGCTTCGAGAATGCCGTCAGCCAGTACGCCGACGCGCGGCGTGCGTGCTGCGGCGGATGCTCCGCTGGGCTGGGCTTCCAGGCCGGTGGTGTCGCCTGCGCTCTGCGTGGCGGCGGCTCCCGTGACCATCGCCCGACGGAATGATTGCGGCGTATCGCTCGCCGGGATCAAAGTCTACACGAAATTGAAGCAACTGCCGAAGTTACGCAGCTGATTGCGCAGTGCGCTCGAAATTCCGGAGACGGCGATCTTTCGCCCGCCGTTCGGCAATGCACTTCGGAGTAGCTGGAGCTCCGTAACCCAGATCTCCTTCGTCTGCGTGGCGAGCGGCGCAGAAGAGATCGCGAACTTGAAGCGGTAAAGGCCGACCTCGGTAAGCGGCGGCGTAACGAAGGCTTCCTTCACCAGATACGAGAAGACATCCGGCGTCTGCGCAGGGGCAGGGAACTCGCCCAGCGCAAGCCGCTTGCCCGATGGCGTAACCGCGCTGAAGCTCAGTGTGCCAGACACTGGCTTCGACGTGTCGTTCAGCAGGAACAGATCGAACGTCGCCGCCCCATCCAGCGCCACACACACCGACCGCTGCTTCGCCACCGGCCGCACCGGCAGCAGCGTTCCCGCAATCGGCGCGGGGTCGCTCTTGAAGTTGCGCAGGTTGTCCACAATGCCGGAGTGGTTCTCGATCGCGGTGGACTCCCAGCCGGAGATGGCGCAGAAGTCCAGCTCGTCGCTGATGCGCGCGTTCTCCATGTAGTTCTGCCAGGTGTCGTAACACTTTTTGCCTAGCGAAAGCCAGAGCTTCTCGGTCGCCGGAAACGCCGCGCGAAATCCCCAACGGTCGATGAACTTGTCGTACGCCGCAAGAATCTCTTGATGGTCGGCCAGGTCATAGCTTGTATTTGCGGGCTGGTTGCCGATGCCCGTGCCGCGCGGGTCAGCCAACTGATGCAGCATCAGCGAGTGGTTGTCCGGCGTGGCGCAGCCCTCCATCTCGCCGAACTCGCTGATGGCCTTGCGCTCCGGCGACTTGTAGGTGAACTCCGTCGGAGATTTATAGAACTCGTCGTACCACTGATCGCCCGCGCCCTGATGCTGGTTCCACCAGCCGCCCCACTGCTCCTCATCGCTGCGATGCAGCTTGGCGTCCCATGGCGCGAACCAGGCCTGCGCGGCGGCACGCGGAGGTGCGACAAAGCCGTCGTTCAGCACGATGCAGCGGCTGGGGTCTTCGGCGCGCATCGCCTCCAGAATCGCGATGGTGTCGGGATTCTTCAGGTCCGCGCCGATCTCGTTCTGCACGCAGTACTCAATGACCGAGGGGTGCGAGCGATAGGCCTTCACCATCTCCACGCACTTGACGAACATATATCGCTGGGCGAATTTGTCTGCGGCGTCGGTGGGCTTCTCCATCACGGTTCCTGGCGCGTTGGCCTGCGCGCCCGAGGGCAGCTTGCCGATGGCCATCTTGCCCGCGCCCGGCTCCATGTAGCGCAGCAGGCCGAGGCGGTCGTGCGCGCGCAGAACGTCCTCCTTGGCGAGGTTGCGATGGAAGTTGAGGCAGTTCAGGTTGAGCTTCTTGGCCTGCGTTACCTCTTTTTCGGCAAGCTCCGGCGTGGGCCACATGCCATTGATGCCCCAGTATCCCCACGAGATCGCGGTATAAATCTTCATCCGCCGACCATTCAACCGAAAGATCGCATTCGTCCCAACGCCTTCCGGCGCAAACCAGCGGATGGCGCAAACCGCTCGGTGCGTTGGATCCAGCTCCTGCGGAGCGCCTTCCTTCCCCGTGCGTCCTATCCGCACGCGAAGCTCATAAAGCCTCGGTCGGTCAAGCTCCCACAGAGTAGCGTTCTGCACCGTCAGTGGCCTTGCCTGCCATTCCACCTCACCCGGCTTCATCGCCTCCAGCAACCGGCCGTGTGTGTCCAGCGTCTTTCCCGTCGTCGGATCCACCAGCTCCATAATGATTGAGTAGGCCGTTGACTCAATCGGCTCGAAGCATTCGACTTCGGCGCACGCCTGAATTGTGGACACCGTCACACCTTCGCGCGCCACGACGCCGGTATCAGGTGTGTTCAGCACCCACGCACTTTTGATCCGCACCGCGTCCGCATGCGCCGAGATCGTCATCCCGCGGTCGAGGCCGCCGAAGCCGTGGGAGCGGTAGAGCTTGACCGCACCCCACTGGGCGTTGAGGCCGTCGACCCAGTCGTAGCGGCCGAAGGGGTTGGTGATGCGGATGGCGAGCAGATTCTCTCCGCCGGGGTTGGCGGCGGTGGTGAGGTCGGCCTCGAAGGGCAGCTCCTCCATGATGGAGTAGCCGACCAGCTTCCGGTTGAGGTAGACCTCGGCGCGCAGATGCGCTCCGCGAATGTGCAGGAAGATGCGCTTGCCCGCCATGGACGCGGGGATTTCGATCTTGCGCGTCCACCACGAGACGCCGAGGTAGGCCCCGTTCTGCGGGATGGGATCGTCGGCGGCGTAGCGATACTCATCCGGCGTGTAGGAGCGTGGCTTGCCATCCTCCCCCGCTCCGTACTTGCCCCAGAAATGCTGCTCCACCGTCCCCGGCAGTGTCACCGCGATCCCCGCCGCATCACCCAGCACGCCCCACCCGCCCGTCGGCGCGTTCACCGGCAGCGGCTCACCCTTGCCTCGCACTACTCCATCCGAACCTTGCGATACATCCTCCGGCAGAAAGATCGCGTCGTCCTTCCACTCGGCGTGCTGATCGACCCACAGCCGCCAGCCCTCGTCTGGAATCAGCGTGCCGTTCTCCGGCCATGCGTCTGCGTGTTCGTGCGCCCTCGCCGCGCCCTGCGCACCGGCAAACTTCATCTGCACCGCAATCGTTGCCGCCGTTGCCGTACCAAGAAACGCGCGTCTGCTGACCTTCGTCTTCTTCATAAGCCGTAGCCCAGTCCTTATTTGTCTTTGTTCTTAATCCGTGTTGCTCCGTGCAAATCCGTGGTTGCTTTTCGTCTTACTCGCCGAGCATGATGCGCTGGATTGCGGTGGCGCGTCCAGTCCCGCCATCGCAAGCGATCAGCGTGGCGCACATCTTTGGGTTGCCCTTGGCGGCCTCGAACTTGCCCGGCATTCCGGTGAGGAAGCGGTGCAGCACCAGCTCCCGCTCCACGCCGATGACCGAGTCGAAGGGGCCGCTCATGCCGACGTCGGTCTGGTAGGCGGTGCCCGAGTGCAGCAGGCGCTCGTCGGCGGTAGGAATGTGGGTGTGCGTGCCGAGCACGGCGGTGACACGTCCGTCGAGGAACCATCCGATGGCGACTTTTTCCGACGTGGCCTCGGCGTGGAAGTCGAGCAGGATAACCTTGGCTGTGATCTTCGACAGCATCTCCGTGGCCATGCGGAAGGGGTCGTCGCAACTGGACATAAAGACGCGGCCTTGCAGGTTGAGCACCGCATACGGCTGGCCGGTGGGCAATTCGCCCTCATACACGCCGAAGCCCGGTGTGCCGACCGCGTAGTTCGCAGGCCGAAGCACGCGCCGTCCGCGCCCGTGCGAGTCCTCGGGGACGGTCATGTACTCGAAGATCTCCTTCTTGTCCCAGATGTGGTTGCCAGTGGTGATGACATGCGCGCCCATGTCGAAGAGTTCCTCGGCGATGGAGGGCGTAATGCCGAAGCCGCCGGCGGCGTTCTCGCCGTTGATGACCAGCAGATCGACCTCGTTGGTCTCCATCACATGGGGCAGATGTTCGCGGACGATGTGGCGGCCGGCCGAGCCAAAGACGTCCCCTACAAAGAGAATATTCACATGAGAAGGCTAGCACGACGGGGGAGCGTTTCGCAGATGAATGGCGTGCGTGGCGCAGACGCGGGACGCGGGCCGATCCTGAGCACTTTGATTTTGGCGTAGTCGGGTCAACCGTCTGTGTGATAGCTTGCTCTCCATGGCAAAGAACGGTCGTTTCGGGCTCAGTCTACGGATTCTGATGGTGCTGGCTGCCGCGGAAGAGGGTACGATGCAGACCTCGGCTGAGATTGCGAAACAGCTTGCGGAGAGCGCGGTGATGGTGCGCCGGTGTTTTCTGCTGTTGCACAAGAAGGGCCTGATCGAGCAGCGCAAGGGCCCGAACGGCGGAGCGAAGCTGAAGCTGCCGGCCAAGCAGATCGGGATCGGCGACATCTACTCCGCCAGCGAGGGAGAGTGGATGGTACACGACGAGCCAGCCCTTGCCGGGCTTCTGAAGCGTGTGCGCGAGGACGGAGTGCAGGCGATGAACGAGACGACGCTGGCCCAGGTGCTGAAGCGCATCCGCAAGAATGCTCCCGATGCGAAGGCCGGGGGCGATGCGTCCCATAATAAGAAAGCAACCGCGCAGGGCAACTGATCATCTCATCCGAAAAGCACCGAGTAGAGAAGGTGCGCGGTTTTGCGCATCTCGTTCCCGGTGTGTGTATAGTACACAGCGACCGGCGTTTATTAGTGACACGAATACTGCAACAGATTCAGTGGAGGTTGGCATGGAGATTCCTGGGCGCCTTTGGGCGGGCTGGGCTAGAGTACTGATTTGCGGTGTATGCCTCGCTGTTCTTTGCGGCGCGAATGGACGGATTGCGGCACAGACGAGCGGGCAACAGGCTATCGTGCAGCAGGCGAGCGGGCAGCAGGGAATTGAGCTGGCAGCGAAAGAGGATGCGCTGGCGTTGCCCGATGCTCCACTGCCGGCGGAATCTGTGCTCGACCGCAGCGAAGCTCTGTCGAGCAGCAGTTCTTTCCAGGCTTCCGCGCTGAACCAGCCGCCGTCGAGCGGGCCATCGCTGGGCGACCTTGGGCTGACACCGGCAGAGACCGAGGGCAGCGCCGCGCGGCAGGCGTTGATGGACCGGCGGACACACATGCTGAAGATCCATCAAAGGCTGGGGCTCATTACGGTGATCCCGGTTGCGGCGGCTTGCATCAGCTCGGTTGGCGCACCGCCGGAGAAGGGGAATTACAGCGATACCACCTCGCGCGACCTGCACATTGCGCTGGGCGCGACCGCAGTGGCAATGTACGCTGCGACGGCGTCGTATGCGATCCGCGCTCCCAGGGTCTCGCATGAGCCTGCGCGAGGCGGCGTGAAGTGGCACAAGTACCTGATCTACATTCACGCGCCGGGAATGGTGCTGACGCCGATCCTGGGTGCAATGGCCTACAACCAGATTGCCAGTGGGCAGAAGGTCCACGGCATCGCGTCTGCCCACGGCGCAGTGGCCGCAGCCACCGCGGCGAGCTATGGCGCGGCGATTATTGCGGTCTCGTGGCCGATCCATCTCAAGTTCTAGGGGAACCATGAAAAAACTATCTCTGCTTGCAATTCTGCTGCTTTCTCTGTCTGCGTTGCAGCATCTCAACTCGCAGACACCCGTGCCCGACCAGACGTGGAAGCTCGACCAGTCCACGCTGACGTACCACATGTCGCATCCGATGCATGAGGTGGACGGGACCAGCCACGCCGCTCTGGGCAAGGGCGTGTGCCACGCCGGGCAGTGCGACTTTCTGGTTGCAGCGGCGGTGAAGTCCTTCGACTCCGGCGACAGCAACCGCGACCTGCACATGATCCAGACCACGCGCGGCGCGCAGTTTCCCATTGTCAGCGTGCGCTTCCGATTGGCGCAGGCGGCCCTTAACTCGCCCACGCTGGACTGCGAGCTTGAAGTTCAGTTTGCCGGCAACACCGCGCACTACACGCATGTGATCTTCCAGCAGTCGATCAATGGCACGGCGCATCACATCACTGGCGTGGTGCCGTCGACGGTGAGCGACTTCAAGATCGATCCGCCCTCATTCCTCACGATTCCCATCAAGAATGCGATTCCGGTCCGCGTGGATATGGTGTGGCATGCGCAGCCGTAGGCGCGGCGCACATATCCGGACAGGTTGTATGATCGAGTGAAACCGATCGACAACCATGGGAAAGACGACTGAAGCGGATGTATTAATCCTCGGTGCTGGCGCCGCGGGGCTGATGTGCGCCATCGAGGCCGGACGCCGTGGGCGGCGCGTGCTGGTTCTTGAACACGCCGAGGGGCCGGGCAAGAAGATTCTGATCTCCGGGGGCGGGCGCTGCAACTTTACCAATCGCAATGCGGCGCCGGAGAACTTTCTGAGTGCCAATCCGCACTTTGCCAAGTCTGCGCTTGCGCGCTTTACGCCGCGGGACTTCATCGCACTGGTGGAGAAGCACGGCATTGCGTACCACGAAAAGACGCTCGGGCAGCTTTTCTGCGACCACTCGGCGCACGACATCCTCAATCTGCTATTGCGCGAGTGTGGCGAGGCGGGCGTACGCATTCAACCAGCAACTCGCATCTTGTCGGTAACGCAGAACTCGCCTGTCTCGACCAGCGCCGCTGCGCGCTTTCGCGTGGAGAGCTCCGCCGGCACGGTGATTGCTGCCTCGCTGGTGGTCGCAACTGGCGGACTTTCCATCCCGAAGATGGGGGCCACTTCATTCGGTTACGAGCTGGCCAGACAGTTTGGCCACCGCATCGTCCAGACGCGCCCGGGACTGGTGCCGCTGGTCTTCAATGCGCAGGACCAAGCGGACTGGTGCGACCTCGCGGGCGTCTCAGCCGAAGTCGTTGCCTCGGTCGCCGTCGAGAATTCTCGAGGCAAAAAAAATAACATCAAGACCGCACGAAGCGCTTCTACTAAAACAGCACGGAGTGCATTTCGCGAGAGGATGCTGCTCACCCATCGCGGACTCAGTGGCCCTGCGATCCTACAGGTGTCGTCGTACTGGCGGCCGGGCGAGAGTATTGAACTCGACCTGGCGCCAGAGTCAGCGGCAGACGCGGCACGGCGTCGCGCCGCTGCATCCGGATCGGTTGAGTCGATCCGCATCTTCTCTGCGCTGACGAAGGAGAACGCCCGCCGCGATGTCTTTGCCGCCGCAGTGGCGTTGCGCGATCTTATGCCGAGCCGCATGGCGGACCGCTGGCTTCGCATCAACACCCCCGAAGGACTCGGCAAAGTCCGCAGCAATATCCTGCGCAACACGGCGCTGGCCGAGCTGGAGCAGAGCTTACATCGTTGGCGCATCACACCCGCGGACACCGAGGGCTACGACAAGGCCGAGGTTACCGTGGGAGGCGTCGACACGGATGAGATCGACGCAAAGACGATGCAGAGCCGCAAGTTTCCCGGCCTCTACTTCGTGGGCGAAGTAGTCGATGTAACAGGATGGCTCGGCGGGTACAACTTCCAGTGGGCGTGGGCCTCCGGCGTGAGCGCCGGCCGGTCCGCATGAGTGGTCTGCTGCACAATCATGCCGCGACTATTGCACAATGAGCGTCAGATTGATGCTGCGGGTGAGGCCCGCGCTGGTTGCTGAGACCACCAGGTTATAGGTTCCGCTTGGCGTTGGAGTAACCGGATTGACAGGCGAGGAGCCAGTCGCCAGGGGAATCAACCGCGAAGCGGTGCATCCCGCGGTCAGCAGGACGCAGCAGAACACGGCGAGCGCGCCCAGCCGCCGCACGCGACGCCGTCCCACGCCAAGCAGCCCAAGAGGAAGCAGAGTTGCAAGCCAGGCGAGATGCTGTTTACCCGGAAGCGGCGGCCAACGCAGCTCCGCGCCGGCCACGCTGGTCGCAACCGTTACGGTGATCGTCGACGCCGCTCCCAGAGCCGCCGTTGACGGGTTCACCAGGCACGTTGCATGGGCCGGGATCGACGTACAGGCAAACGCGACCGTTCCCGGCACGCCTGCCGCCGAAGAGAGCAACAGCGGGTATACCGCCTCGGAACCGGAGGAGATTGTCGCCGTGGTGCTGCCGTTCGCGCTCAGCGTGAAGTCAACTCCAGTGCCGGTCAGCTGTAGGCTCTGCGGAGACGACGCTGCGTTGTCGGTCACGGTGAATGTGCCCGTGCGCGCAGCGGACGCGGTAGGTGCAAAGACGAGTTGCAGCGTACATTGCGCGCCCACGGCAAGGCTCGGACCGCAGGTGCTGCTGCCTGCAACGATGGCGAAGTCGCCGGTCACCGAGATGTTCTGGATCGAGAGCAGTACGCCTCCGTTGTTGGTCAGTGTCACCGTCTGCGGCGTCGCGGTCAGGCCCACGCCGGTGGCCGCAAAGGCGATCGTCGAGTAGGGCGATAGCGACACGCCGGGCGGTGCGACGCCTGTCCCGCTCAACGCAACGGTCTGGCTGCGGAACTGATCGGAGACGGTCAGCACGCCGGTTTCCGCGCCAATGCTCTTCGGCACATAGGCGACCAGCAGAGAGCAAGACGCGTGGCCGGCGAGCGAGTTGCCGCAGCTATTGATGACGGTGAAGTCGCCGCTGGTGATCTGTGCCGCGATCAGCAGCAGGGAGGAATCGCCGGAGTTAGTGAGTGTCACCTGCTGGGTTGCGCTCGCAGTGTTCAACTGCTGCGCGGCGAAGGTGAGCGCGAGCGGAGTCAGTGAATCTGTCGCGGGAAGAACGCCCACGCCGGTGAGCGATGCGGTCTGCGTGCCCACGCTGTCTGTGATGCTGAAGCTGCCGCTGCGCGTGCCGGAGGCTGTCGGCTGGAACTCGATGCCGACCGTGCATCCGACGTTGGACGCCAGTGATGAGGTGCATGTGTTCGCAGAAAGGATGAAGCCGGATGTGACTGTGGGCGTCCCCAGCGTGGCCGAACCGCCGCCGGTATTGGAGATCGTAATAAACTGTTGTGCGCTGGTCGCGCCGACGTTGGTGGAAGCGAAGCTCAGCGTGACCGGGTTGAGAACGATTGTCGCCGCGGTTGTGCCCACGCCGGTGAGTGCTGCGGTCGCCTGTCCGCCGGAGACGTTGCCATAGATGGTCAGTGCGCCAGTGAGCTGGCCTGTCGTTGTTGGCAGGAATACGACCTGCACCGCGCAGGTATTGCCTGCGGCGATCGCCGATCCGACGCAGTTGTCTGTTTCGGTGAAGTTGGCTGGCGGTGTGATCTGCGTGATGGTAAGCGGCGCGTTGCCGGAATTTGTAACAGTGATGCTCTGCGCCGCGCTGGCCGTTGCAACCGCCTGCGCGGCGAAGGTCAGGCTGGTTGGACTCAGCGTCATTGCGGGTGCTGCCGGAGATGCGGCGGTAAGCAGCGGAATCTGCCAGATGCCGCGCCCGTAGGTGGCCGCGCGCAGTTCGCCGAAGCGTCCATCGCCGGTGGCAATGCCAGCGGAAGCCTGCAACGCGACGACCGGCGCGTTAGGCAGGCCGGTGCCGTAGACGCTCCAGCAGCTTGAGGACGCGGTTGCGCAGCTCACTATTTGTGAGGTTGTGTAGATGCCGGTGTCCATCGCAACGTAGATTGTGTTGGCGTCGTTGGGATCGACCAGCAGGCTGTTTGCCGGAGCATTGGGCAGATTGTTGCTGATGTTGGTCCAGCTTGCGCCGCCGGTTGTGGAGCGGTAGACGTGCGCCGCATTGACGCCGTTGCCGGCGAAGCCCATCACTGTTGCGTAGACCGTCTTGCCGGTCGAGTCGTGCGGGTCGGCGACGACGGATGAGACGTCGAAGCCGCCGGGATTGAACGCTGAGCCCGAAGCATTAGTGACCGCGGACTTGGCGATGTCCGTCCAGGCGCTGCTGCTGTTCGCGCTGCCCGCAGCGTAGTTGGCGAAGATGTGGCCGCCGAAGTTTGCTCCGCCATCGAGCGATCCGGCGAGGCCAGCGTACAGAACGGTCGAACCGGCGTTCTGTGCTGCGGCAACACCGCTCGCAGGGCCGCCCGCGGCAAGCGAGCGCACCATTGCGTTGGTTGCCGCGCAGGCGGTGTTATGCGAACCGTCGAATGCTGGGCTGATGTTGTTCGATCCTGGCCACGCGGCGGTGCTATCGGCCAGTCCGCGCCACACACGGCATGTGCCGATCAGAACGCCAGTGGTTTGCGCTGGATCGAGCAGGAAGGGCGGTGCGATCAGCGACGCGTCGTCGTCAACCTGCACATAGCCGATGGTTGGCGAACCGGTAAAGTTCGCCGCCGTGCATGTATTCCCATTGCCGCAAATGTGAACGCTGACACCCGCTTCGGTGGAGACGTACCAGTTCTGCGGGTTGGTCTGGTCGATGGCGACCGTTCCACCTTCTCCGGTGGCGATCTGCGTCCAGGCCGTGGTGGTAGCTGCGGTTGATGTGGCGGCTGATCCGTTTGCGCCGAGGCCTGCCAGAAGAGTTGCAGGGTCGGTGGGATGCTCGGCGAAGCTGACGACCTCGGCCAGCGAGCCCAGGCCGGAGTTGAGGTTCTGGAAGTGGGTTGCATCGTCGACGGAGCAGGGCGTCTGCTGCTGGTTCACGCCATCGAGCGAGCGCCAGAGGCCGCCGTCGTTGCCCACATAAATCAGCGGCAGCGTGCCACCCGTTCCCGCACCGGCAAGCGTGGCAATGGCGTGTTGTGCCGGGGAGACCATCGCCGGGTGATTGCATCCATTGATCGCGTTGGTTGTATTGCGCAGCACGCATCCGGAGGCGAGTGAGCAGCGATAGAGGTCCACGGTGCCGGCGAAGAGCAGCGTGTCCGAAGTTGCTCCGGTTCCGGTTGGCACTGCCGCCAGTGAGAGGTTGTAATCCGCCTGCGCGATTGCCGTCGATCCGCTGCCAACCTCCAGCGGCGTCGAGGTCAGCTTGTTGGCGAATGCGACTGAAGTCGTTTTGCAGCTCGATCCCGAGAGCGCGCACACGTCCTGATAGAGGCCCTGGTCGAGATTGTTGATGTCCGCTGTGAGCGCGAATATGTCGCCCGTCGCCGGTTGTACCGCCAGCGCGCCGCGAAAGATGGGACACGCCGTGCTGCCGACTCCATTCGGATTGGTTGGGCACGCCGTCATCGTCAAGCCTGTGCCCGGCTGGTTGGTCAGGCGCGTCCAGACGATGCCGTCGGGCGACTGGTAGTAGCCGTGATAGCGCACCGCCGCATAGAACATCTGGCGCACAGGGTTCCACACCACGGCGGTCGCGGCGTTGCCGGGATAGATTGCCGTCGCAGCTCGCTGCACGTACTGGCCTGTGCCGTCTTCGATGATGGCCATCTGCCAGGTCAAGCCCGCGTCCAGTGAGTAGTAGAGCCCCATCACGCTATAGGTCGTGTCCGGCGCGTTCACCAGTGTGCCTTCCGCGGACTGCGAGAGGGCCGCAACCACCGTCGTCGGCGTACTGCTGCTCCACGCAAAGCCCGCGATGCTGAGGCCAACAAACGAATGGTTCGCAGCAGGAGAATCGCTCGACTGCTGAATCAGCGTCCATGTATTTCCGCCGTCCGCCGAGCGCAGAATTCCTTCGCCGTAGTACGAGTCCAGCGCGTCGTTGGGGTCGCCTGTTCCGGCCAGCAGTACGTCGGTCCCGCTCGCCTTGCTCATGCTCAGCGCGCCGATGCTCAACGACGGAATCGCCGCCGTTCCCGCGTTCGCGCTGAAGACCGGAAGCGTGTCGGTGAGCGGGATGAAGATGACGCTGGCCGCCGCGCCCGCCGCGTTGGTGGACTTCCAGACGCCGCCGCCGGCCGTTCCCAGATAGACCGTATTGCCGGATGAGTCTGCTGGGTCGATTGCAATCGAGGTCACGCGTCCGGTTACATTGCCATAGCTCTGGCTGGCGATCTGGGCCGGGCCCACGGCCTGCCACGCGGCGTTCAGCGGATTTTGTGAGTGTGGCTTGGCCACCGGATTGTCACGCGGTTGCGCCAGCCGTGCACCCGCTTCAGTCGCCTGTGCGGACGCGGGAAGACTCAGCACAGCCAGGCAGAGTCCCAGGCAACACGCTCCAACCCGACGCGTATCTTGCAGCATCTGCGGTCCCCGGCAACTCTCTACTGAATCGTGTACGCGCATGGCATAGGCCTGAGTCCAGCCGCATCCTTCTGGTGCAGTCGGCAAATCCGGATGAGTCGATGCAGAGGGAAGCAAGGATTTCTGCCGATTCAGAAGGAGACGAGGGCCTTCCAGGGCTTACTCTGCGGTTGCACTGGAAAACCTCTAATTCTGTATCGGCAGCGGGCCGTTGCCTTAATAGCGGACAGGAACGGAACTGCGGGCGGCGGACAATCCGCGAGAGATTGATTGCGCGCGTCGCGTTCCCAATCTACCACTGGGCGCACCCGCGCAACAGACCAAAGCTCCGGCTCACCTTTCAGTGGACGAAGCGGCAATCCAGCGTTTACTGTGGTGAACCTGCGGTTTTGCAATTGATTTGCGGAGCGCAAAGCTAATCCCCGCCGGGACGAAAGAAGGAATAATGCCGAAAAAATCTCCCTCCGCCAGCCACTCTCTGCTCGCAGCCGCCGTCACATGTATGGTTCCCCTGCTCGCTCTCGTTGCGCAGCAGGTGCCTCCCGCCGCGCCTCCCAGCCCGCCCGATGCGCGCACACAGGAGGCTGGCCTCGGCCTCACCGGCCCCGCAAATCCCAAGCTTCCAAGCCTGGTCCTGGTCGGCGACTCCACCGTTCGCAACGGCCATGGCACTGGTTCCGACGGCCTCTGGGGCTGGGGAGCGCCCATCGCCGACCTCTTCGATCCCACCAAAATCAACGTCGTGAACCGCGCCATCGGCGGCCTCTCCAGTCACACCTACATCTCGCAGGGCCACTGGGCCAGCACGCTTGAACTCATCAAGCCGGGCGACTTTGTCCTCATCCAGTTCGGCCACAACGACGGCGGAGTCAACCTGCCTGGCGCCGTTCCCATCCCCGATCAGGGCCTTCTTCCCGGCGCCACCCCGCCCGCGCCCGCGCCTGGCGCAGCGCCCCGCGCGTCCAACGGACGCGGCAGCCTGCCCGGTATCGGGGAAGAGACTCTCGACGTTGCGAACCCGCGAACCAGTACCACGGAAACCGTCCACACCTTTGGCTGGTACATGCGCAAGTACATCGCCGATACCAGGGCGAAAGGTGCGACCCCCATTCTCTGCTCGCTTGTCCCGCGCAAGCTGTGGCTCGACGGCCACGTCATTCGCAACACCAGCACGTACCGCGGCTGGACCCAGCAGGTCGCCGCTCAGCAGCACGCTGGTTTCGTCGATCTGAACGAGATCATCGCCCGCCGCTACGACGCGCTCGGGCAGGCCGCCGTCGATCCGCTCTTTGGCGATCCCCACACGCACACCACGCTAGCCGGGGCGCAACTCAACGCCGAGTGCGTCGTTGCGGGCCTGCGCGCGCTGCCCGGCGACCCTCTCGCACCATATCTTTCCGAGAAAGGCAAAGCCATCAAGCCCTACCTGGCGAGCTGATTCATTCGCAAGCGGCCTGTTTCCAATGTGGCTTCAGCCGCCGGGGAATCTGCAACGCTTCTTGCAGATTTTCCTTTAATCAGCATCGCAAACATAAACCCCGAAGTGCGTAGTGTATGCTTGTCGCATTGGTTTCAATAGCTTAGCGAGAGGGTTGAACGATGGATATAAATATGAGCCTGGTCGTGTTTGGGGTTCTGGCGCTGGTGGCATTGGTCCTGGTGTTGAAGACGCTATACACGGTGCGCACCTACACGGCGGGCGTGGTGGAGCGCTTCGGCAAGTTCAACCGCATCGTGCAGCCAGGGCTGCATACGCTGGTGCCGTTTGCCGAGAGCGTCTACTTCGTCGATCTACAGGTAAAGCAGGCCCAGTTCTCGGTGGAGACCAAGACGCGGGACAACGTCTTTGTGCAGATTCCGGTGAGTGTGCAGTACCAGATCCTGACGGACAAGATCTACGACGCCTTCTACAAATTGAGCGCGCCACAGAAGCAGATTGAAAGCTTCGTCTTCAATTCGATCCTGGGGCATGTGCCTAAATTGTCCCTGGATGAAACCTTCGAGCAGCAGTCGGGCATCTCGATCAACGTCAAGACCGAGCTCGACGCCACCATGTCCAGCTTCGGCTACAACATCCTCAATGCGCTGGTCACCGACATCATCCCCGACTCCAAGGTCAAGGACGCCATGAACGACATCAACGCCGCCCAGCGCGCGCAGGTTGCGGCGCAGGCGCGCGGCGAGGCGGAGAAGATCCTGAAGGTGAAGCAGGCCGAGGCCGAGGCCGAGTCGAAGGCGCTGCAAGGCAAGGGAATCGCGGCCGAGCGGCAGGCGATCATCGATGGCCTGCGCTCCTCGATCGAGAACTTCCGCGAGGGCGTCCCCGGCGCCACCGCGTCCGACGTCATGGCCCTCGTGCTGCTGACTCAGTACTTCGACACACTGAAGGACATTGGCACCAAGTCAGGAAACAATACGGTGTTCCTGCCCAATAGTCCCGGCGCGGCCAACGACTTCATGACCCAGATTCTGGCCGGACTGAAAGGCAGCATGAACGCCGGCAGTGGCGCAGGAGGCATGGGTCTGCCAGTGGTGAACCCCGCTGTGCCGCAACCAGTGGCGAAGAGCTGACCGCTACTCGCGGAGTAATGGCGGGGATGCCCACATCTCGATTTTGAGATGCGGGTTCACGGCGCGTCGTGCAGTGTGCGGACGGCCTCTTCCAGCATCGCGGTGAACTCTGCCGCGTCGCTCTCCTCGCTGGCTGCGGCAATCGCCTGCCCAATGCGCACTTCGATCTTGCCGGATCGGAACCAGCGCGCGTGCGTGGCGCGAATCTCGCCCAACCCTACCAGCGCAATCGGCACAATCGGCACGCGCGACTGCGCCGCCAGCAGCCCGATGCCGGGCCGGAACGCGTGCAGCCTGCCATCGCGGCTGCGTGTCCCCTCGGGAAAGATCAGCACCGAGTAGCCACGGTCCATCGCCTCGCCCGCGTGAGCAAAGCTGCGCCGGAACCCGCGCGCACGCGGCAGCGGGAAGACGTTGAACAGCGCCGTCAGCAGACCAGTACGCCGCTGGCCCAAGCAGGTTTGCCACCGTGTTCGCCTGATTGCGCGCCCGCCGCATGTCGTCGAGCATCTCGCCGGACATCGCCGCCGCAACGCGCCGGCGCAGCTTCGCCGGCAGCGCGTACAGGACCAGCGCCCCATCGTATGCAGTGACGTGGTTGGCAATCACCAGCACGGGAGCATCGGGCAACTCCTCTTTTCCGCAGACCACGCGCGGCGCACCCAACAGCCACACCACAGGCCGCAGCACCAGTTCAATAAACGCCACCCGCCCCGCCTGCAACGCCCAGTTCCATGGCCAGTGCGGATAGACAACTTCGGAAGTTGCAACCTGCGGCGCGTCCATTGTCCGAGGTTTGTTATCCGCTTTTTCGCGTTCATCGCAGAGTGACGAGGAGTCTCTGCGTCTCGACTTCGGACTCTCCGCGGCTACACCGCCCGCAGGCCCGGCAAGTTGCAGCTCCACCAGCGCGCGCAGTTGCGCCACATCATTCAGGCTGGCGACGGCATCGTCCTCCATCTCCACGCCGAACCGTTGCTCCAGCGCGGACTGCAGTTGCACGCGACCCAGCGAGTCCAGATGCAAATCTTCTGACAGCCGCATGAGATTTAGCGCAGCGGAATCAGCCTCTGGGATAGCCTCGCCCGTGACCTCGGCGACAAGCTCCAGCAGCGCATCGCGATTTTTCTCAGCAACGCCCGCGGCAGACTTCCCTCCGCCCGCCAGCATCGCGCAGGCCCATTGCGCCACCTCCCGGCGCACCAGCTTCCCGGTCGACGTGTACGGAAGATCGATCTCCGGCCAGCGCAACACGCGGCGGATCTGCTGGACCTCGGCCAGCGTGCGGTTGGCATCTGCCACGGCACGTTGCAATTCTTGCTCTCCGCCGGAAAACAGCACCACGGCGACCGGCTCCGCACCCCCTGCCATCTCGCAGGCCACCACCACCGCGCCTCGCACTCCAGTCTGCGCCACCAGTGCGGCCTCCAGGTCGGCGGGATGGATGTTCATCCCCGCACCGGTCACAATCACGTCGCCCTTGCGCCCCAGAAATCGAAACTCGCGCGCCGCGTTCTTCTCCGCCAGATCGCCGGTGGCCAGCCATTCGCCCTCGCGCGCGTGCATCCGTCCGCCCGCCCACGTTGCCCCGCTGAGCATCTCGCCGCGCACCAGGATCTCGCCGTCCCCGGCGATCTTCACCTCGCGTCCCGGCAGCGCCTTCCCAATCGTTCCCGGAGCGATGTGGAAGGGATGGTTCAATGTCACCAGCGCGGCGGTCTCCGTCATGCCGTAGCCCTGGATCAGCGCAAATCCGAGCCGGTTCCAAAAGCTCTCCAGGTCAGCGGGCAGCGTCGCGCCGCCCGAGATCACCGCCCAGAACTTCCAGCCCAGCGCGCCATGTACGCGGCGGAAGCGCCACCATCGCTTCCATATTGAAAGCTCTGCGGACGCATCCAACTTCGCGGCCAGCGCAGGGAAGCGGACCAGCAGATGCGCGCGCAGCAGATGCAGCACGCGCGGCACGGCAATCAGCACCGAGATGCGCTCACGCAGCACCAGATCGGTGACGCGCGACGGCTCAAGCTGTTCCGCGAAGTGGACCTCGGCGGCCAGTAGCGCCGGGCACCACAGCCCCATGAACTGCCCAAAAACGTGGCTTAGCGGAATGCTGTGCAGAAAGCGCAGCGGATGAAACACCCGCTCATAGCGAAGATACTTCGCCATCTCGCTCTCGATCGGCCCCAGCGTCACCAGAACATTGCGATGCGTATGCACAATGCCGCGCGGCTCCGAGGTCGTCCCCGAGGTAAAGACGATCTGGAACGGCGTCTCACGATTGACCGCCTCGCTGACGGCGAACAACGGCTCAGCATGCAGAGCAGCCCTGATTCCCGCGAGCGGCAGCCGCGCAACGTCGCGCGCCGGCGCATCGTCCTCCAGCGTCGCAAGCAGTCGCGCATCGCCCACGATCATCCGTGGCGCAACATCCTTCACCACGCGTCCCGCAAATTCGCTCGAGCCAGCCGCGTCCAGCGGCACCGCGATCACACCCCTCAGCAGGCAGCCGAAGAAGACCCCAATCCATTCCGCCGAGTTCTCGCCCCACAGCACCACGCGCTCGCCCGGCACCACGCCTCGCCGCTCCAGCTCCGCCGCGAATCGTCCTGCAAGTTCGGCCAGTTCGCCGTATGTCGTCGCATAGCGCCGGTTGCCGCGGTGCGCCACCACCGCCGTCTCCCCGGCGTGGCTGCGGAACTCATCGACGAGACTGGCCAGATCTTCGCGCACACCGTCCATCATAGTGCCGCCACAGCAGATTTAACGGCAGGGAAGGGGGTTACAACCGAGGGAATCTCGAACCCCCGTGCAGCCCTTCCCTGCGCCGGACGAGACTCTTCGTTCTAATAGGCGGGGTGGGCGATGACGCCGAGGTCGGCCAAGCCGTTGACGAAGTACTGCGCGGCCAGCGCCACCAGCAGCAGGCCCATCACGCGCACCAGAATGCGGATTCCGGTGTCGCCCAGCAGTCGCACGACTTTGTCCGAGTGGCCGAGGATCAGGTAGCAGGCCAGCGCGGTAATTGCGATGGCGATCAGGATGGCAATCATCTGCCAGCGCGTCTGCGCCTGTCCCACCAGCACCATCACCGATGTAATCGCTCCGGGGCCGGCCAGCATGGGAACGCCCAGGGGAACGATTCCGGCGTCCTCCTTCTGCGCTGCGGCCTCGGTATCGCCCACCACCTCCTGCGTGGCCGAGCGCCGGGCCTGAAGCATGTCCAGGCCGATCAACATCAGAATGACTCCGCCTGCGATCTCGAAGGCGGGCAGCGTGATGCCCAGGACGCGGAAGATGGCCTCGCCCGCGAACGCGAATGCCGCCAGCACGATCAGCGTGGTCAGCGCTCCCTTGCGCGCAATGCGGCGTCGGCGCGCGTCGTCCGAACCTTCGGTGATGGCCAGAAACGTGGGCAGCGCGGCGAACGGATCAACCAGAAAAAAAATGGAACTGAGCGCCAGCACACTGAAGCGCACATACACCGAGTGCTGCAATCCGTACAGGCTGACGAGATGTGGATCGAACGCCACAGAGCTATTGTCGCACCGATGATTTTATTCGAGGCAGGAATGCAGCCCGTATAATTGTTAATTCACCGGCGATTGACGGCTGACATACTGGACTGGCGGGGCGAAGGAGAAGAGATGGCGTTTGAAACGACGAAGAATATCTGGCACAACGGGCAGCTAATCGCATGGGAGAAGGCGCAGGTCCATGTAATGTCGCATGTGATCCACTATGGATCTTCGGTCTTTGAGGGGATTCGCTGTTATACGCAGCCGAATGGCGCGGCCATCTTCCGCCTGCAGGACCACATGCGCCGCATGCTGGACTCGGCCAAGATCTACCGCATGCCGCTGGGCTACACGCACGATGAGCTGTGCGCCGCCACGGTCGATCTGGTGGAGGCCAATGGCGTTGCGCCGTGCTACATCCGGCCCATCGCGTTCCGCGGCTACGGCGAGGTTGGCGTGAACCCGCTGAACTCTCCCGTGGAGGTCTACATCGCCAACTATCCCTGGGGCAAGTACGTCTCCGGCAACGATGGCGCGGATGTCTGCATATCGAGCTGGAACCGCCTCGCGCCCAACACCATGCCGTCGCTGGCCAAGGCCGGCGCAAACTACATGAACTCGCAACTCATCCGCATGGAGGCGGAGATCAACGGCTACTCCGAGGGGATCGCGCTGGACGTGAATGGCTACCTGTCGGAGGGTTCGGGCGAGAACCTCTTCCTGGTGCGCGATGGCATTCTCTACACCACGCCGCTGGCCAACTCCGTGCTGTGCGGAATTACGCGCACCTCCGTGCTGACCATTGCCAAGGCCCTTGGCATTCCCGTCGTCGAGCTGCCGCTGCCGCGCGAGATGGTGTACATCTGCGACGAGGCGTTCTTCAGCGGCACCGCAGCCGAGGTCACGCATCTGCGCTCGGTGGACAAGATCATGGTGGGCGATGGCACCATGGGGCCCGTGACCACGGCCATCCACGACGAGTTCTTCGCCGTCGTCAACGGCATCAAGCCCGACCGCTACGACTGGCTGACGCCGGTGCGTGTCCCCGTAGCAGAGCCGGTCGGAGCCTAAGAACAGTTGTGAGTTGGTAGTTGTGAGTTGTGAGTGAAAAACAAAAGAGGCGGCCTGCGTGGTCGCCTCTTTTTCATGCGTGATTTGCGTTCCCGCAACTCCGCTCAGTGAAGAATGCGGAGAGTGCGATCCCAGCGCGCGAAGTTGAAGAGGGAATCGGCAGGGCCGTGGCGGCGGTTGGTTCCATCGTCTGTCAGAGCACCCGAGGAGGATTGGCCCGGCGTGGGGACTGAACCGTTTAGCGTGGAAGCTGGATCGTTCAGCGAAAAGTAGATCAGGAATGGTTTGCCGACGATGGCTGTGCGTGGGACGAGTCCCCAGTAGCGGCTGTCTTCGCTGTTGTTGCGGTTGTCGCCGAGCACGAAGTAGCTGTCCGGCGGGATGGTGAGTTCGCCGTTTGCGACCAGCGAGTGCATCTGAATCCACCAGCGCGAATCGACCGCGGGATCGGCGCGGTCCATTTGCGGAAAGTCGTCGCGGTAGCTGTCCGCGGCCGATGGGCGATAGACGGCGTATGGTTCGCTGAGCGCGTGGCCGTCGATCAGCACGCGGCCGTCGCGCAGACGCAGCCGGTCGCCCGGCAGACCGATGACGCGCTTGACCAGATGTTTGGCGGGATCGACGGGATAGTGGAAGACGATCAGGTCGCCGCGCTGAATTGTTGCGAGGGCAGGGAATCCGCCGGTCGAGACTTCCTTGTTGACCAGCAGAAAGTCGCCAACCAGCAGCGTTGGCTCCATCGACGCAGAGGGAATGCGAAACGGCTGCGCGGTGAAGGTCATTACGAATAGCGCGATGACGACAATAAAAAGCAGCGATTGGAAGGCCTGCAGTAGGCTGTGGTGGTGAATTGTGGCCTCGCCATGCTCCAGCGCGAGACTCATCGCGCGGCCTTCGCTTGCGCAGTGACCGGCGGCGGGCGCGGCGAGTCGCTTTCGCCTTCGATCTCTCGCTGGATTGCGCCTTCGGTCTCGCGTCCGATTGAGCGCTGGAGGTGAGGCTGGCGAAGGCGAGGCGCGCGGCCTCCTGCTGCGCCTGCTTTTTGGTGGTGCCGTCGGCGCTGGCCAGGGTGAGAGGCACGCCGTCGGCGCCCGCGACGCGCACCTCGATGCGGAAGCGCTTCTGATGGTCGGGGCCGGACTGCGCGGCCAGAATGTACTGTGGCTGGCCGTGGCCTGTGGCCTGAAGCCGCTCCTGCAGGGCGGACTTGTAATCGCCAACCGCGCCCGAGAATGGTTCGCTGGAGCGCAGCACGCCGCTGACGCTGGCCTCCGCCGGTTCGATGATGTGGCGATGGATGAACTCGCGCGCGGCGTCCAGCCCTCCGTCCAGATACAGCGCTGCAATGACTGCCTCCACCGCGTTGGCCAGCAGTGCGGGCTTTCGATGGCCGCCGCTGTGCGCCTCTCCGCGGCCCAGCAGAAGCATGGGCCCGAGCTGGATGCGCTGCGCCACCTGCGCCAGATGCCGGCTGCTGACCAGCGAGGCGCGCAGCCGCGTCAGATCGCCCTCGCGCAGCGCGGGAATCCGCCGGTACAGAGCCTCGGCGACAACCAGCCCCAGCACCGCGTCGCCCAGAAACTCCAGCCGCTCGTTGTCGCTTCCTGGATCGCGTGTGCCTTCGGGATTGATCTCGTACGCCAGCGAACTGTGCGTCAGAGCGAGCGTCAGCAGGCTGCGGTCCTTGAACGGGTAGCCGAAGAAGCTGTCGTCTGGGCCGCCGGTAAGAATGGAACGGTCCGCAGCCGCTCCCGGTTTTTCCGCGGAGCCGTCAGGACGCCCAGCCGGTGGTACTGTTTCTTTGCCCGGCGTCTTGCGCGGGCGTTCTGCAGTGGTATGGCGCGTCGTCAATGGCCCCCCCGGACGGTGCATCTGAGCTTCCGATCCTTAGTTTACCGGAAGTTGACTGCCAGACAGTCGGCGTTCCGGCTAGGCTCACTTGGACGGCGTGCTTGGCCGGTAGGCTTCTTTTTCGGCCTTGCCGGTGGGGTCGAGCGGCACGTCGTCCGCGGGGGCTGCGTTGTCTTGCTGGTCGGAGGAGGTCGCCGTGCGTTTGGGCAGCGCGAACGGCTGCTGGATGCCACGTTCGGCGGCGGCCTTGGTGTCTGGCTGGCTGTCGCGGTTGGCCAGCGCGGCGCGGTACTCGGCCAGCGCCTTGTTGCGCTGCGGCGTCTGAGCGATGTCGTACATCCGCCCCAGATAGATGTGCGCCCACGCGACGGTGCGCGGGTCGTGCGACAGCTTCACGGTCTGGGTCAGGTGGTCGAGCGCCTCGTCCGCATCGCCCTGCATCAGGTTGATCCGCCCAAGCAGGTAGAGCGCCTGCGGATTGGCGGGATTGGCCTTCAGCGCGGCGTCTGCGATCTCGCCTGCGCCGTCCACGTCGCCCTTCATCAGCTTGCTCTCGGCCAGGTCCAGTCCGGCCAGCGGGCGCGGCGTGCGGCGAATGACGTCGCCACCGGAGCCCGTGGGCAGGAACGCGATCTGCTGGTCGTGGCTGCGTTCGCGCTCCACGTCCATGCCGTAGACCATGGGGCCCATGTTGTCCTTGAGGCTGGTGCCATCCTTCTGCATCTGTCCGAGCTTGCCGTAGAAGTAATCCACCAGCACCCATCCCTGCCGCATGTCCAGATCGACCCTGCGGCGGCGGACCACCTCGGCCTGCCGGTCGTAGACCGACATCTCTGCCTCGTAACGCTCCTGGTCGGCGCGCTCGCGCAGTGATCCGGGCTTCACCGGCACTGGAATGCCCACGTCCATGGTCTGCGCTTCCACCGCCTTGATGAGGCACTCTGTAAGCAGCGCCACAATGTCGGACTTATAGGTAAACTCCAGCGGAGCCTTCTGCACCGGCTTCAGCAGCGGAAGCATCCGGTTGATGGAGCTGGTCCGCGTGTACACCAGCGGCTCGATCAGGAAGTGCAGGTAGGTGTGGCGGATCAGGTCCATCGGCACGGTCTCTGGCTGTCCGGCGCGCGGCGAGACAACCACCACCGAGTCCGTGCCGTTGTATCGTGCGTTGGTCTCCTCCGGCGCCAGCATCGGCTCCAGCAGCACCAGGAAGCGGCGTCCGTCGTAGCTGCTCACCGGCAGGCGCAGGAAGATGTTGGTGTCCAGCACCGCCTTGGTCAGCGGTTCGTGGATGCCCTCGATCAGCGCCTCGTACTCCGGCGCGGTTCGCAATCCAGATTGCGTTCAGATGCACCGCATCGGCGAAGGCGCGCAGCAGGGGAAGAATCTCCACCACCGGCGCGGCCTCCGGCGGCAGATCGGGAAGTTCGGCCGTAAGTGCCAGCGCCGGCGCGGGTGACAGGTACAGCGCCAGCGAGATGTACTGCGCCACCTCGCGGCCCGTGTCCGTGAGCGCGTGCTGGCGGATAAAGAAGCACACCGCGTCGCGTGCGTCGCGTGCCGCGGCGGATGCGGCCAGCTCCTGGTTCATCTGCTCGCGTACCTTCAGCCGGACGGGGTCGGACTCGGCCAGCCCAGCGTCGTAGCCGCAGGCGTTCAGCGCGGCGGCCAGCGTAAACAGCGGCTCGCTGGTCTCCAGCGTCACGGCGGAGCCGCTCGCCTCCGGCTGCGCAATGCGCTGCGTGGGTGTGGTCTCAACAGCCTGCGACTCCGGTGTGCTGGACGACGAGCTCGACGCGCCGGGAGCCTGCGCCACCAGCGCTGGCGCACCCACAACCCCGCCAACCAGCAACGCAACCGCAGCAGCGGCGATCAACAGCCGTCGCGGGGCGATTGGGTTGGTTCGGGATCGGGAGGGAATCTTCAGGCTGAACACAATAAGGTTTCGACGCTCCCACCGAGTTTAAGTGACCCACAAGGCGATAGCAAGCCGAGGGGACTATTCAATGTTCTCGGCGGGTACCCATCCAACGTCTTTGAAATCTTGATCCCCCCCAGAAAGTGGGTGCCCCATCCTTCGCTTATTTCTAGCGAAGGGTGGGTGTCCACAAATCTTGACTTTGGATTCTCCCGAATCTTGGCGATTGATTCGGGTGTAGAATTTTCCCGTCATGACGAAGGGACTTGTTCGTTACCAGCAGTGCGGCTGTTTTCACTTTCTGACCTTCAGTTGTTATCGAAGACAGGCCCTGTTGACGCGGGACGGAGCCTACGATCTCTTCGAGCGCGAACTTGAGGCGGTGCGTCGTCGCTACGGCTTTGTGGTTGCCGGTTACGTTCTCATGCCGGAGCACGTTCATCTGTTGGTCGGCGAGCCGCGCCGGTCTCCGCTATCGGTTGCGCTTCAGGTATTGAAGCAGCAGTCGTCGCGCAAGCTGAAGTCGAGCGGAGAGGCTCAGTTCTGGCAGCGCCGCTATTATGATTTCAACGTGCATAACGGAGAGAAGCGGGTCGAAAAGCTCCGCTACATGCACCGCAATCCAGTCCAGAGGGGACTAGTCGAGAAGCCGGAAGAGTGGCCGTGGTCCAGCTTCCAGCACTACGCAACGGGAAAGATCGGCACCATAGAGATCGAATCAGAATGGACAGCGCGACGCCGCGAGGCAGAGACAGTCCAGCAGTTACGCCTCCCACCCTTCGCCAGAAGTTAGTTCCGAGTTCTTGTAAGTGATACTGGCGGATGGCCCACCCTAAGTTTTGGAGTCTTGACCCTCCCCAAAAAATGGGTGCCCCATCCTTCGCTTTTTTCTAGCGAAGGGTGGGTCTACCGCCAACTCCGCCAGCTCCCGAAGATTTTTTCCGCCGGGTGGCCCACCCTAAGTTTTGGAGTCTTGATCTCCCACAAAAAGTGGGTGCCCCATCCTTCGCTTTTTTCTAGCGAAGGGTGGGTCTACCGCCAACTCCGCCAGCTCCCGAAGATTTTTTCCGCCGGGTGGCCCACCCTAAGTTTTGGAGTCTTGATCCTCCCCAAAAAATGGGGTGCCCCATCCTTCGCTTTTTTCTAGCGAAGGGTGGGTCTACCGCCAACTCCGCCAGCTCCCGAAGATTTTTTCCGCCGGGTGGCCCACCCTAAGTTTTGGAGTCTTGATCTCCAACAAAAAAGTGGGTGCCCCATCCTTCGCTTTTTTCTAGCGAAGGGTGGGTCTACCGCCAACTCCGCCAGCTCCCGAAGATTTTTTCCGCCGGGTGGCCCACCCTAAGTTTTGGAGTCTTGATCTCCAACAAAAAAGTGGGTGCCCCATCCTTCGCTTTTTTCTAGCGAAGGGTGGGTCTACCGCCAACTCCGCCAGCTCCCGAAGATTTTTTCCGCCGGGTGGCCCACCCTAAGTTTTGGAGTCTTGATCCTCCCACAAAAAGTGGGTGCCCCATCCTTCGCTTTTATCTAGCGAAGGGCGGGTCTACTACCGCCAACTCCGCCAGCTCCCGAAGATTTTTTCCGCCGGGTGGCCCACCCTAAGTTTTGGAGTCTTGATCTCCCACAAAAAGTGGGTGCCCCATCCTTCGCTTTTTTCTAGCGAAGGGTGGGTCTACCGCCAACTCCGCCAGCTCCCGAAGATTTTTTCCGCCGGGTGGCCCACCCTAAGTTTTGGAGTCTTGATCTCCAACAAAAAAGTGGGTGCCCCATCCTTCGCTTTTTTCTAGCGAAGGGTGGGTCTACCGCCAACTCCGCCAGCTCCCGAAGATTTTTTCCGCGAATTTCCCCGTAAATTCGCTTGTCAAGCCCCTCAACACCCAAAAACATCAATAACTCCCATCCCATCAACCACTTACCTCCGAAAAATAGTTGGCATAGTAGTTATGCTCCATCACGTACAATTTAAATAGGGGAGAATTGCCAGAAGCCGTCGGGTGTGGCGGCCTCTCTCAATTGCGCGATTGGTGCCATGTAAACTGTTTGTTTTCTTATCGATGATCCTTAACCCCTTGCAGAGGACTCCTTTGCAGGTAAATTCGTGCATCTATAGGAATCCGGCTATTTTAGCTGGGGGGGGGGGGGGGGGGGAGGGGGGGAGAAGAAAAAATGAATAGAAGGCGAAATAATGGCAACTCGACCGCGATTGACCTGAACCGTCTAGCCGTGGACCGAGATGCCGTCGAAGGTGAGCACGACGCGTCCGCGCACTGGAACGCCGAATGCGCTGGCGGGCTGGAAGACGCTGCTCAGAAGCTGGTTCACCACCTGGGCGCGAATGGCCTCGTCCCTGGGGCCGGCAACGATGGTGTAGTCGTAGACGCGGCCCAGGTTGTCGACCGAGGCCTCGACGATGATCGCGCTGTCGGAGCCGGTGACAATCGCCCCGGTCGATGCGGTGGAGTAGAGGTAGTGGGGCGCGGTGAGTGCTCCCAGCGGCTCGTCGTTGGCCTGCACCGACTGCGGCGCGGCAACCGCGCCCAGCAGAAGCGCGACGCCTCCCATCAGTGCCACCGAGCCAACGACTCCGCCGGTAACCTGCAGCAGCATGGGCCGCACGGCGTTATCCCACGCCAGCGAGAGACGGTCCAGCAGACGGGAATCCTGGCGCGCGAGTTCGTGCGAGATGGCGAGCCGCAGGCGAAGGCCGAGGTTGGCGGGTGCCCGGGCCGGCCCAAGCGCGGAGATCGCATCCTGGCTGGCGCGCCATGCGGCAAGTTCGCGCGCGCAGTCCCCGCATCCGGGGATTCTGGTTCCGCTGGCGTCTTCAAAGCCCTCGATGTGGCGCGCAATCTGCTGCATCCGGAGGCCGCTGATTGCGCCATCGAGATAGTCGGAGAAGGAAGCTCGAATTGTTCTGCATGGAAGAGACTTCATAGCGAGACCTCCAGTTCGGAGTCCTGGTTGCATGGTTCATGGTCCAGATCGGCATTGGAAAGGGAATTGAGCCGCATTTCCGGCGGTAGGGAATGCGGGGCGCGGTGAGAGGCAGTGGCCCGCTGGCTGGACAATGAGATGCTGCCCGCGGGAACAAGCACGGCGCGCAGTGCGGCGCGGCCGCGCATCAGGCGGGATTTGACGGTGCCCAGATTCACGTGCAGCAGGTCGGCGATCTCCTCGTAGGCAAGACCTTCGATCTCGCGCAGCACCACGACGGCGCGGAATGCCTTCGGAACCTGGCGGAGAGCGGCTTCTACGCGCTCGCGCACCTCCTGCTGCGCGGCGTAGTCGAATGGCGACGAGCCGGCCGCGGCCAGCGTGGAGCCAAGCGAGTGTGCGTCGGCGGAGAACTCGGCAGCGCAGTGCGAAGAACTGGGAGCGTCGAGATCAATCTCGCGCCGCCGGTGGCGAGACCACCAGCGGCGCTGGTTGGAGGCCTCGCGCAGTGCGATGCGGTAGAGCCATGTGCGCAGGCTCGACTCGCCGTGGAAGCCGCGAATGCTGCGGAAGACCTTGAGAAAGACATCCTGCGTGATGTCGGCGGCGTCGGCGGGGTCCTGCAGGCTGCGCGCGATCAGCGAGTAGAGCTGCTGGTGATAGCGGTCGATCAACTGCGCAAAGGCCTGCTCGGAGCCGCTTTGTAGCTCGGCCACAAAGGCGGCTTCTTCGCTCGGAAGGCCAATCGAGATCGCCAGATCATCCACTGTTATGCCCGCCTGCATCTCCGGGTACCTCTAGCTTACGACTTCGCTAAAACGGCTGTAAACCTGTCGCAGACAGGGCTGAATTGCTTCGGACCTGCCTGCCATCTCTGAACCGTAACACCTGAAACTGCGAAAGCAAGTGCGTCGCCGGCGACCGAGTGCTCGCTCACTCACCTGTTTAGACACCGGAGGATAGGGATTTGGTTCCCCTTGGTGCGCAAATTGTTGCGGGCGGGCGGACAGATTGGAACTGCTTTCGGTCAAGAGACGGGGCTGGCTCGCATGTGTCGCGGGCTGGAGATTGGGGAGAAGTTTGACTCAACGGGCCGCAACCATGAGAATAGGAAATGTCCTTCCCAAGAGTGGGCCTGTGGCGCAGCTGGGAGCGCGCTTCCATGGCATGGAAGAGGTCACCGGTTCGATCCCGGTCAGGTCCACCAATACATCCTTCAGAAAAACAATGCAATGCAAAAGTCAGCGTAAAGGCTGGCTTTTTCTATGTGCATCGTTCAGGGCTGGGTAGCGCTGTAACGAGAGGTGCGAAGCAATTGGGGAGTGGGGAGTACAGGTTGGATTGCGAAGGTGGCGGAGAGACAGGGATTCGAACCCTGGATACCTTGCGGTATACACGCTTTCCAAGCGTGCGCCTTAAGCCACTCGGCCATCTCTCCGTTGTCGGCGAACCTCTATGAATCTACCACAGCGAGCGGTGGAGACGGGATGCCACAAGTGGCAGAGTCATTTTGAGGGGCAATACAATGTCTGATAACGGATATTATGTATAGTGAGACAGGCAAGCTGCGAAGGATGCTCTATTGCCATGCCGATCCCCTCTCTCCATGCTCTTGCGATGAGCTGCGGCTTCCCTTACGTTACGCTCCGCCGCCGACGAAGTGGACTACTTCGAGACGGTCGCCGGAGGAGACGGGGGTATCGGCCCAGCGGGCGCGCTGGACGATCTGGCCGTTGTGCTCGACGGCGATGCGGTCGCCTTTGAGGTCCATCGCCGCGATGGCCTGGGCGAGGGTGACTGGCGGAGTCAGGTTGTCGAAGCTGCGGTTCTGGCCGTTGATAGCGAGGGTGAAGGACATAATCTCCTAGCTTAGAGCATTTTCTCAGAAACGGTCGAGTTGCCGTTATTTCGCCTTCTATTCATTTTTTCTTCTCCCCCCTCCCCCCCCACCCCCCCAGCTAAAATAGCCGGATTCCTATAGATGCACGGATTTACCTGCAAAGCAGTCCTTTGCAAGGGGTTAAGGATCATCGATAAGAAAACAAACAGTTTACATGGCACCAATCGCGCAGTTGAGAGAGGCCGCCACACCCGACGGCTTCTGGCAATTCTCCCCTATTTAAATTGTACGTGATGGAGCATAACTACTATGCCAACTATTTTTCGGATGTATGTGGTTGATGGCATGGGAGTTATTGATGTTTTTGGGTGTTGAGGGGCTTGACAAGCGAATTTGCTGGGGTTTTTCGGGTTAATTTTCTTGAGAAGGCAGATCATGCACCACATAAAGGGCTTGTAAGATTCTTAGGGACGGGCGTAGCGTTGCAGAATTGAGCATGGAGCCAGGGGGACCTATGGCGCGACTCGGGAGAGTGGTTCTGGTTGGGGTTGGCGTGATGGCGGCGCTGGCGGGGTTAGCGCGGCACGGGGTGGGACGGGTGGAGGCGATGGACCGGACGGAGTTCTCCGCATGGCAGCAGGGCGCGGAGAGTAGAAGTATTACGACGCTCAAGGTGTACTCCCGCGAGACTATGGTGGATGTGACCGTGACCGATGCCAAGGGGCAGCCCGTGCATGGGCTGACGCAGACCGACTTCAGTGTCACGGAAGATGATAAGCCGCAGTCGATCCGCAGCTTTAAGGAGTTTTCCAAAGACACGCCAGTCACAGCGTCCACTCCACGCAAGCTGCCACCGAACACCTATACCAACGTCATCGAGACGGGGCCCGGCCCACTCTACGTCCTTTTGTTCGATAACGTCAATGGTGGCGGCGACACTATTCAGACGAGGCGAGCGGCGGCGACGTTTATCAAGAACATGGCTCCCGGGACCCGGGTTGCTCTGCTTGTACTTGCAGGCGGCAGCTTCACCGTCCAAGGTCCAGGTCCAACCTCTAACCGAGCCCTTCTGCTAAGGATGGTGGGGCCTGGCATTCGTAACGAGCCGATTTATGTGAGAGAGGCGGACTGCGATACGCAGGTTACCTTAGATCGGATGACGCTCGATGGGTTGAAGAAGGTGGGCGCCTACCTGTCGGGCATCCAGGGCAAGAAGAACATGATCTGGATCGGTCACGGCAATTCGGACATTATCTTCGATCGCTGCCAGAATTGGAACGGGCCACTGCAGGAGACCTACGACCTGCTGGAGGACGCGCAGGTTACGGCGTACCCGCTGGACTCACACGGAATAGAGGCCCCCCCTGAACCCAAACTGTCTGGACCGGCATCCTCCTGGGGTGAGCAATCCGCGACGCAGAACATGGACTGGCTGAGCCTGTTAGCAACGAATCACCTCTCCATGGAGGCAGTCGCCGAAGCGACCGGAGGGCAGGCCTTCTACAACACCAATGACATCGCCGGAGCCATCGCCAACGCGGCCGACGCTGGCTCCAGCTACTACACGCTCTCCTACGCACCACCCAGCGTGGAATACGACGGCAGAACCCATGCGATCAGCGTCAAGGTAGACCGGCCAGGCATACATGTGCTCTACCGCAAGGGTTACAGCGCCGAAGATCCCGTGCTGCTCGCGCACCCGCCCGAAGCCTTGCTTGGCCACGTTACCCGCGACACTCGCCCAACCGGACCCGCGGTCGAAACTCTCGCCGCCGTCCTCTCGCCGAGGGGGCCTCCCGCGACACAGATTCTCTTCGACGTGCGCGTAGAGCCGAGCAGCATGGCTGCCAAGCCGGACGACCCAGCGGTGATGGGCACACTCAACGCCAGTTTCAAAGACAAGCCGCTCACCCGCTATGGTTTGCAGTACGACGTGTTGCCCAGCCAGATTGCGTTTACCGATGGCCCAGGGGGTACGCACAACGGTTCGCTCGGACTGGATGTCGTCGTCTTCGACGTCACGGGCAAGCTGGTTACCGGTCTCAGCCAAACCGTGAAGATGTCACTGAACAACAAGACGGTAGCCGACAATGAGCCGATTAATTTCTCTCAGCAGATTGATTTGCCGCCGGGCCGGTTCTTCGTCCGCATCGGCGTTTTCGACGGCGTATCGAACAAGGTGGGGACATTGCAGATTCCGGTGATGGTGGCGAAGGGGAGTGGGGTGGTGGCAGCGGGGCGGTAGATGGTGAGTGGAGGAAAGGCCCGTGGCTAAAGCCACTTTTTCGTCAGGCTGCATTCAGGGGCCTGAAGGCCCCTGCTCCCTCCGAAAAGACATGGGCAAGGGCAAAGGAAGAAGCAGATTCCGCTGCGGAATGACAAACAAAAAGAACAGGCAACGGCAAGGGCAACGGCAAAGGCCAATACGGAGATTCTGGCTGCGCCAGAATGACGACTCGTGGGGGCTGCGCCAGAATGACGACTCGTGGGGGCTGCGCCAGAATGACGGTGTAAAACAGACAACCACCGCAGGTCCTTCGACTCGCTGCGCTCGCTCAGGATGACAGATTTTAGGTGGGTGCGATTGGGCACGCGTAAACGCGTACCCTTCCGTTCGTGCCTATCGTCGAAGTGTTGAAGCCGGGCTCCAGTTCCCTCCGCTTGCAGTTGTCTCGATGTTGCCGCGTTGGCGGTTGTGGGTTAACCTATGCACTGTGGAATCTATAGAAAGCTCACGCATCGGAGTGACGCGGCGCAGCACTTTTTTTGTGCTGCCACTGGCGGTTGTTTTCGTGCTGGCCGGCTTCCCTGCCCAGCGCGCAAACAGCGCCGCCAGCCGCTGGGCAATCCGCGAGTGCGGCCGCTGGGCAGTCTGCGCAATCTGCGCAGCCTGCATCTACAGCCGATCTGCCGGATGCGCCTGGCGTTGCCGCCGCGGGCACGGCCTGAGCCGGTTCCCACGGGGCCGACGATCGTCATTGATACCACGATGGGACGGCTGACCTGCAAGACATTCGACAAGCAGGCCCCCAACGCGGTGGCGAACTTTATTGGGCTGGCCGAGGGGACGAAGGACTGGACGGTGAACGCCACCCACGCCAAACAGCACGGCAAGCGCTTCTACGACGGGCTGACCTTCCACCGCGTGATTCCCGGATTCATGATCCAGGGTGGCGACCCGGTGGGCGACGGGACGGGCGATCCCGGGTACTTCTTCGACGACGAGATAACGCCGGGGCTGAAATTCTCCGTGGCCGGACGGCTGGCCATGGCCAACTCCGGCCCAAACACCAATGGCAGCCAGTTCTTCATCGCCGAAGACGCCTTCGCCGAACTGGACGGCAAGTACACGATCTTCGGCCAGTGCGACGCGCACTCGACGCTGCTGGCCGCATCCATCGCTCGGGTCGACCGCAACAGCAACGACAAACCCACCACGCCGGTGGTGATCGAGCGGGTGACGATCGTGCGCGATGGCCAGCCAATGCCACCACTTCCCGCGCTTCCGCCTGTAGCAGCAAGTCAAAAATAAGGACATGTATTGAAATTAAATCAGTGTTCTTAGAAAGGGCTTAAATAGTTCTCAACATTCCCTCAGGGGCTAAACAATCTGCGGAAAAAGGCTTGTCTGGCGCTACAATCAAAAGACCCGGGGCTAAAGCCCCTTGATTCGATTGGCCTTATTCAGGGGGCTGAAGCCCCCTGCTCCCTCCGAAAGACAAAAACTGGAGTTTTTCCGCAGCCTGTAAAGCCCGGGTGATTGTTCAACCCCTTCGGCGGGACTAAAGTCCCGCCCTTTCAAAACGGGACTGACTCAGCGATTTCTAAAGTCCCGCCCTTTCAAAACGATGACTTTGAAAGCAATGATTTGTGCAGCGGATTTTCCACTTACCACTTACTACTAATCCCATACCACTGGAGTTCAAAAAATGCCAACCAAGCCCGGAACCTATGCCACCTTCAAGACCAGCGAAGGAACGATTGTCTGCAAGCTATTCGAGAAGGACGCGCCGGAGACCGTTGCCAACTTCATCGGCCTGGCCGAGGGGACCAAAGAGTGGACGAGCCGCTCCAAGAAGGGGCCAAAGCTATACGACGGGACCGTCTTCCATCGGGTCATCCCTAACTTCATGATCCAGGCGGGCGACCCAGAGGGCACCGGCATGGGTGGCCCCGGCTACAAGTTTGCCGACGAGACCAAGGGATCGCCGCACGGCTTCCAGCAGCCGGGCAAGCTGGCCATGGCCAACGCCGGGCCGAACACCAACGGCAGCCAGTTCTTCATTACCGTGGCAGACACCAGCTGGCTGACCGGCAAACACACCATCTTCGGCGAGGTGGTGGAGGGCTACGAGATCGTGGAGAAGATCTCCAAGGTGCCGACCGCCAGCCAGGACCGGCCAAAGACACCGGTGGTGCTGGAGACCGTCACGATCGAACGGATCGCGTAGTTATTGTCGCGCCAGAAGAAGGCCCGCTCGATGGGAGCGGGCCTTTCTGCCGGACGGAATGAATGGGCGCGGGCGGGTCAGTTCCCTGGCGGGGTGCGGATGATCTGGACGGAGCACTTGGCGTGGCGGGCGACGAACTCGGCGACGCTGCCCAGCAGGAACCGCTGAATGCCTCGCTTGCCGTGCGAGCCGAGGACGATGAGATTGGCGCGCCACTCGGTTGCAGAGTCGAGGATGCGCTCGCGGACGTCTCCCGTCTCGACGGCGGTCTCGGCCTTGAAGCCCGCGGCGCGGAGCTGCTGTGCAATCCGCTCGACCAGATCGTGGGCCGGCTGCTTCAGGTCTGCAAGCTCCGGCGCGTAGCCGGCGGCCATCTCCGGCGGCGCCGAGAGCCCCAACGGGAGCAAAACATGCAGGACCAGCACCTCGGTGTTCTGCGAACGAAACTGCTCGACAAACGCGCGGGCGATCTCTGCCGCGCACTTTGAATCGTCGATTCCCATCAGAACCTTCATGGCACGCCTCCACAGACTACTTCAAGAGAACCACCGTATCAGAGGCGGGCCTGGCGGTTCCAGTTGTGGCTGCGATGGCGAAATCGGCGAAGAGCAAAGCGGCCCGGCAAGACGCCGCGGAGGATATGCCATCTGCCCTGCTGCTGCATAGAAAACCCCGCCGCACTGAGGAGTCGAAGTGTGGCGGGGGCCATGGGTGGGACGGGGCGGGTGCGACTCTGTTATGCGGCGTTGCGCTCTGGCCAGAGATGGAGCAGCCAGAGTTTGAAGCCGCGACGGGCCGGAACAACCTCGCGGCACTCCATGAAGACCTCTCGGCTGAGCCGCATCAGGAGCTGCACGGCTTCCACATCGCTGGGCGAGAGCTCGCCGTCGTTCTGGTAGACCCGCGAATCATAAACGTACTCGATGGAGTGACCGAGCGACTCCAGAGCATGGCCCTGATCCATGGAGGGCCGACGGCGAAGTGCCTGGCTGGCTGATCGCTCGCGCCGCGACGAAGTCATCACGGGCATGGTGTGGACGAGAATCTGTCCGGCCGATGGTGTAGTGGACATAGAAGCACCTCGCATTGAACCTGTGGCTTCTATCGGCATCGCTGCGCCGGACTTGAGAACAAGTCCTGAATCTGTTGTGGGAACAGATTACTTTGGTTTAGCAGAGAAAGTGCGACGAAAAACAGCGGGAGAGGCTAACGCGCTACATGGGTGAACTTATGGTTTAGATATTGGCCATAAGTGGTTGATAGGGCCGTGACCTGCGCCGATTTGAACGGCAGACTGAAGTGCGGTGGCTACATAGAGTTTGGCGGATTGTGCGGCGTGGCGCGGCGTATCGCCCAACACCAGACGGCAGAGAAAGGCGCTGGAGAGGGCGCATCCGGTGCCGTGAGTCGAGCGGGTGACGACGCGGCTGCCGGGCAGCCAGAGTCCCTCGCCGGTGGGCAGCAGGAGGTAGTCGTCGGGCGGGTCGAGATGACCTCCCGTGGCGAAGATTCCCAGACGATGGCCGTCCGGGGTGATTGCGGTGCGGGCCTGCAGGGCGCGGCAGGCGGGGGGCAGATCGTCCCGGCCAGCGACCTCGACGCCGGAGAGAACGGCAAGCTCGGCCAGGTTCGGGGTGATCCAGTCGACCTGGGGAAGCAGACGGTCGCGCAGGAGCATCACGCCGGCCGGATCGAGCAGTTCCCTGCCTGAGGTGGATCGCAGGACGGGATCGAGGACAACAGGGACCCAGCCCTCGGATCGATGCCAATGCTTTAGTTGATATTTTTCAAGATATTCACAGATTACAAATACGTTACTCTCCGTGGCAAGCATTCCGATCTTGATGCCGGCGTGGGGCAGATCCTGGTCCAGGCAGTCAAGTGTGGCGCGGAGGACAGCGGCAGGGGTGGGGTGGGTGGAGCGGACGCCGAGGGTGGATTGCACGGTGAGCGCGGTGATGCAGGCGGTGCCGAAGAGCGAGTGGGCGGCGAAGACCATGAGGTCGGCGGTGATTCCGGCTCCGGACGAAGGATCGAAGCCGGCGATGGTGAGTACGGTCTGCATGGGCGGCGGCGGGGAAGCAAGGGGCAAAAGCAGAAATTATGAAAAAAAACGAGTTTCCGGCAAACAGGCGGGAAGCAGTCCGCATCTTAGGTTTCTGCGCTGAAAATGCAAACTTAGAGGGAGTTTCACGGGCCGCGACCGAGTAACTTCTATATCACAGAAAGGGTGGTTCCGGCAAGTCAAGGAACTCGATAAACGCTTACGGATGATTGACTTGAGTTGTTCCGTCAAAGACAATAACAGATGGAGCGTGCCAATGAACAGGACTACTTTCAGAACTGCATCAACAGGGACCGCCCGGCGGCTTGGGGCTGGGATCCTGGTGATGGGCCTGGCGCTGAGCGCGTCGGCCAAGGACGGTTCCCCCTCCGGCACAGCCCCGCCGCCGGTAGTGAAGGCGAAGCCGAGTACGAAGCACCGGTTTCAGGTCGGCGTGGCGTCGTGGTACGGCGAAAAGTTCCAAGGGCGCAAGACGGCCGGGGGCGAACGCTTCGACATGAACGGGATGACCTGCGCACACCGCAGCCTGCCCCTGGGCACATGGCTGCGGGTAACCAATCTGAAAAACCACCGGACGGCCTACGTACGGGTGAATGATCGTGGCCCTGTTCTGGAGGGACGGATCGTCGATCTGTCGCGTGCGGCGGCACGGACGCTGGGGCTTGACGGCATAGGCAAGGTGAGTCTGGAGCCGCTCGGCAATGGCGATCCAGCTCTGGCGCTGGCACTGGTAGCGCAGTTGCAGATTCCGGTGACCCTAGTGCCGCCTGTTCGCTGAGCCTGCCCGGCTTGCTGCTGTTGATTCCCCACACATATCCTCCCATCTCCCCCCTGCGTCTTAACTGGGCTCGTGCCTTTGTGCCCCCCTGGGCAAATTGCGTAAAGTATTCAAAAAACGCAGCTTAAGCATCGCGCTAAGCGCGTGAGACGTATAAACAACGAAGACCCGGCGGGTTGGCCGGGTCTTCGTTGTTTTGCTTACTGATTTAATGATACGCGTTGGAGGGAAACTACTATGCCAACTATATTTATGGGGGAAGTGATTTATTTGGTGCCGATTAGGGGGATTTTGGGGCGTCGAGGGGCTTGACATGCGGATTTGCTGGGTATTTGGTGGGGTGGGATGCGGCAATTTTTTTGTTTCGGCCATGAGCTATGGGCGGGAGTTTTGTGGGAGAACGGTGCGCGCGGTTGGGTCGGGCGTGAGTTCGCCGGGGTCCTTCGCGCTCGAAAGACGCGCTCAGCGATGCTGCGCTCCGGTCGGGATGACGGAAATATATGCAGTGATGCGGTCGGGATGACGGGTATTGTTGTGCGCTCCGGACTGGATGAGGGCTGCATTGCAGTGCTGCGGCCGGGTGACGGAAGTTTGCATTCGGGAACGACAAGTAAATAGCAATGCAAAAAAGGCGGGACAATCGATGTGGATTTGCTCTAAATTGGAGCAATGGACAAGAAGGCGGTTCGACCACAGGCACAGAAGGAAGCTGCGGGCGCGCACAAGCAGGCTCCGAGCGATGGCGTAAAGGCCGGGGAAAACAGTGACCGGGTGGATGCGAAGGAGCGGCTGATTGTTGCGCTGGACTTCCCTTCCGCCAACCGGGCGATGGACCTGGTGGACCGGCTGGATGGCAGCTGCCGGTGGTTCAAGGTGGGGATGGAGCTGTACTACGCGGCCGGGAACCGGGTGATCGAAGGGCTGCGGGAGCGCGGGTACGAGGTGTTTCTAGACCTGAAGCTGCATGACATTCCCAATACGGTGGCGAGCGCGGTGCGGTCGGTTGCCGGGGTGGGCGCGTCGCTGCTGACGGTTCATGCTGGCGGGGGCGAACAGATGATGCGTGCGGCGGCGCAGGCTGCGCGCGCACCCGGTGCACCGAAGTTGCTGGCGGTGACGGTGTTGACCAGCATGGACGCCGCGGAGTTGCGCACGGTGGGAGTGGGCGGCGCCGCCAACGCGCTCCATTCACAGGTGCTGCGGCTGGCACGGCTGGCCCAAGCGGCGGGGATCGACGGGCTGGTATGTTCTGCCGAGGAGGTTGAGGCGGTGCGTGCGGCGATGGGGCCGAATACGAGACTGGTGGTTCCGGGAATTCGTCCGGCGGGCTCGGCTGGCCGAAGGGACGACCAGAAGCGCGTGGCCAGTGTGACTGAGGCGCTCGCACGCGGCGCGTCGATGCTTGTGGTGGGACGTCCGATTACCCAGGCGGCGGACCCGGCACGGGTAGCGGCGGGGATTCTGGCGGAGATTGCCGGGGCGGAGTAAGTGGTTTGGTTCGACCCCATTCGTGGATTGTGTTTGTGCAAAGAGACGATATAGTGAGGGTGTGGCAGACCAACCAATTGCGGCCGATGATGCGCGGGAAGTGAAGGACGAGACGTTGCCGATCGAAGATGCGGAGGCGGGGGCTTCCGCGGCGAAGGGCACGAACGGGCGGGCCGAGCAGGTTGCGCAGGGGATGGTGCTGGCGGTACTGTTTGCCGTTCCGGCACTGATGTGCGCACATGCCGCGTGCGTGACGGACCCGGACATCTGGTGGCATCTGAGGACGGGCGAGTGGATTCTGGCGCATCACGCCGTGCCGAGGGTGGATCTGTACTCCGCCGAGTTGGCGGGACGATCGTGGCTGGCCTATAGCTGGGTCTTCGAGTTGGTGGTGGGGAAGCTGTTCGATTGGCTGGGACTGGCGGGCATTGCGACGTACACCAGCGCGATGATCCTGGCGATTACGGTTGCGCTGTTTCATATGGTGCGGCGGCTGGAGCGAGACTTCTCGCTGGCGGTGCTGCTGACGTTTGCGGCGTGCTTCAGCATGGGGCATTTATATACGCCGCGGCCATGGCTGTTCACCATCCTGTTTTTCGTTCTGGAGATGGACATCCTTATGCAGGCGCGCAGGACAGGGCGGGTGCGCGAGTTGCTGTGGCTGCCGGTGATCTTTGCGCTGTGGGCAAACGTGCATATTGAGTTTGTGGATGGGCTGCTGGTGCTGGGGCTGGCATGGGTGGAGGCGGAGGCGGCGCGCTGGTGGAGCGCAGCTGAGACGCGCGTGCGGCCCGCGTGGATGGGCGCCATGCTGGCGGCGAGCGTGCTGGCGACACTGGCGAATCCGTTTGGCTGGCACATCTACCGGGCGGCGTACGACCTGGCGACGCAGGGCGGCGCGCTGAACAAGGTTTCGGAGTTGCAGGCGATACCCTTCCGCGGGGCCGTGGACTATACGGTGCTGCTGCTGGCGCTGGGAAGCGCGGCAGCGCTGGCGTGGCGGCGGCGGTTTGTGTTGTTCGAGACGGCGCTGCTGGCGTTTGCCGCGGTGCTGGCGTTCCGCTCGCAGCGCGACGTGTGGGTGATGGCAGCGGTTGGGGCACTGATTCTGGCGTCCACGATGCCGGGCAGCGAGAAGGCCGCGATGCGTTTGCAGAAGCTGGGCGAGGCGGCGGCGGCGCTTGCGGCGGTGCTGATCGTGACGGCCGGGTTCTGCGCGATGCAGGTGAACGATGCGCAGCTTGAGACGCAACTGGCCAAGAACATGCCGGTGGATGCAGTGAAGGCGATCCGGGCGAAGGGCTACCCGGGGCCACTCTACAACGACTACAACTGGGGCGGATACCTGATATGGGCGCTGCGGATGCCGGTAAGCATCGACGGGCGGCAGAACCTGTACGGAGACCAGCGGATCGACCGCTCGGTGGCGACATGGAACGCGGAACCGGACTGGGCAACGGATGCGCAGTTGATGAAGGCAGGGGTGGTGATTGGGCCGGTGAAGGCGCCGCTGAACCAGGTTCTGCGGATGGATTCGCGGTTCCAACTCGTGTATGAGGACAAGGTGGCTGCGGTGTTCGTGGCGCGGCGGTGAGCTAGAGCTTCTCGAAGAACTCGCAGGCGGAGCAGGAGATATAGACTCCACCGGGAATGCCGCGCTCACGGTCCTTGACGCGCTTGACGATGCGGGTGGGCTTGGAGCACTTGGGACAGTCTGTGCTCTTGGTGGTGTCCATTGCTTTCTTGCGGTCGCCGGTCTTGGCAATCTTGGCCATTTTAGTCACATCTCCTGGTTGTTGAACTGTTGGCTCCCGCTTGCGCAGCCGGAGTACGGATGACTTCTCGCGGGGTGAATCGCAGGAGAAGCGGCGCGGCGGGAATCTATTGGTAGTTTACATGATTGGCGGGGACGGGCGCGAGGCGAGGGTGAGGGAGGGCGGTTCCGAAATGGATTTGAGGGATGCGGGAAAAAATGCAGGCGTAACCGCCGTCACATTCGAGGGTGCGCGTGCTGTGTAAAATGGCAGGTGAAGATTAAAAGCGCAAATTTCATTGGACACAGGAGAAGATCGCACATGAAGCTTACCCCCGGAAAACTCGCAGGACTGAAGGCCGTCTCCAACGAGCGCGGCGTGATTGCGGCCGCCGCCATGGACCAGCGCGGATCGCTGCAAAAGTCGCTGGCCAAGGAACGCGGATCGGCCGCCACAGGCAAGGACCTGGAAGATTTCAAGACACTGGTGACCGATGTGCTTTGTCAGCACGCGTCGGCCATCCTGCTGGACCCTGAGTACGGGCTGCCGGCAAGCAAGCACCGCCACGGCAAGGGGCTGCTGCTGGCCTACGAGAAGACGGGCTACGACTCGACGACGCCGGGCCGGCTGCCGGACCTGCTGGATGTGTGGTCGGTGAGGCGGTTAAAGGAAGCGGGCGCGGACTGCGTCAAGATACTGCTGTACTACACGCCGTTCGAGAAGCCGGCGGTGAACGACCTGAAGCAGGCGTGGATCGAGCGCATCGGGGACGAGTGCCTGGCGCACGACATTCCCTTCTTCCTGGAGTTTGTGGGCTACGACGCCGAGGGCGGCGATGAGAAGACCGTGGCCTACGCCAAGAAGAAGCCGTCGATCGTCTCCGGCGCGATGGCGGAGTTCGGCAAGGCGCGCTACAACGTGGACGTGCTGAAGGTAGAGGTGCCGATTATCACGGAGTTTGTGGCGGGGACCAAGTGCTTCAAGGGCGAGGCTGCGTATACGCGGGCCGAGGCGCTGCAGCACTTCCGCGACGCCGAGTCGATGACGCACAAGCCGTTCATCTACCTTTCGGCGGGCGTGTCGAACCCGGTGTTCATCGAGACGTTACAACTGGCGGGCGAGTCCGGGACGAAGTTCAACGGCGTTCTGTGCGGGCGCGCGACGTGGAAGGACGGCATCCCGATCTTCGCCAAGCAGGGCGAGGCGGCCTTCCGGCAGTGGTTGGAGACGACCGGCGTGGAGAACATCGAGAACGTCAACCTGGCGCTGGAAGCGGCCAGCCCGTGGTACCTGAAGTTCGGGGCCAAGAGCCTGGCGGAGCTGGGATAGACTGCAAACAGCGATTGATCCGCAAGCAACGTCGTGGCGCAGAGCCACGGCGTTCTTGTTTTAGCAGTCTGCATCGGAGCATGGTCTGCTGCGTCTAACATCAATGAGAATGAGACTTTGCCGCGTCATGTTTTTCGCGCTCGCCCTGCCGCCGGCCACGTTACTGTGCCAGACCGGACCGGGCACGGTTCCCGCGGGAACGCCGCTGACGGTGCGGATCGAGCAGAATACTCCGATGCGCGCCGGAGAACCTGTCAGCGGGCGCCTTCTCTACCCGATCTACGCGGACAACCGACTGCTGCTGCCGAAAGACACGGTGATTCGCGGCGAGGTTGTCTCACTCCACTCCGACCACAGCCGCCGGGTGCGGGCAGTTATGGGTGGGGACTTCACTCCGTTCCACACTCCCGTGGTGCATTTCACCGAGATCAAACTGTCCAACGGAAGGACGGTTCCCTTTCGCTCCGGCACGGCGGGCGACGGCGCTCCGGTGTACCGCGCGGTGGCTCCGCCGGCGACGAAGGGAGGGCTTGTGCGGCGACGGTTCAATGCGGGGCTCGACGCGGCGCGCAGCGACATTGCTATCTATACCGCTCCGGGTAAAGTCGACCGGCTGATGCAGTTTGTCTACGGGCGGCTGCCGTATCACCCGCAGCGGATTGAGAAGGGGACTTCGTGGACGGTGGAGACGACGGAGCAGGTTGAAGTGCCCGCGCAGGCCGCTCCTCCTAGAGAACCGCAGAAGCCCGCTGCGCGCAAACCTCGGCTGTGGGAGGAACGCGTGGAGCCCGCCGCTGTGCCCAACAACACCGGCGCATGGATTGTGCAGGCGAACCTGGAGGATGCACTCAGCTCGGAGAGTTCGAGCAAGGGGCAGGCGATTCACGCCGTTGTTGCCGAGCCGATTTTCAATGCCGACCATTCGCTGGCGGTGCCGCAGGGCGCGACACTGGTGGGGGCCGTGACAAGAGCGAAGCCGGCGAGACGATTTGGACGCAGCGGTGTTCTCAGCTTCAGCTTCAGCCAGCTTATGCTGCCCGGCACTGAGACGCAGACCGTTGAGACGCGGCTGACCGGGGCCGACACGGCGGAGCAGATTGCGCTGAACTCCGAGGGGCAGGCGCAAGCGAAGCCGCAGGACAAGATCAGCGTTCCATTCATCCTCGCGATGCTGGCCAGCCGTCCGCTGGACCAGGACAAGGGGCGAGCCGGGGCCGGAGGGCAGAACGGCAGGAACGGAATTGGCGGGGCCGCTGGGCTGGGACTGATGGGCACTGTGGTGAGCATGGCTGGAGGATCGCCGTACGCTGCGGCGGGGATCGGATACTGGGGCGCCGCGCGCGCCTTCTACTACCGCTGGATTGCGCGCGGGCAAAAGATCGCGTTCGCCAGGGACACACGGATTGTAGTGGAGACTACGCCGCGCCGGTCGTCTCCGATGAAGCCGGACAAATCAAGCACACAATAGCAGCGCGCATTTCTTGTTGCAGCGATGGACATGCGCTCCTGGGATGGTGTGCACATGATGATTCTTCGCTATTTGTCTTTTCTCATATTCGCTGGGACAATCCCGGTTGCTGCCGCTCAGACGTATACCGCGACAAAGATAGTCTTCAATCATCCCGGGCCCTATACCCAGGACCAGCTTGAAGCAGCCGTAGGGATGCATTCCGGAATAAAGTTTAATGTGGACGACCTGAGCGCCTCGGCGCAACGGCTGGTGGACACAGGGTTCTTTGAAAGCGTCGGCCCCTCGCTGGAAGCGAAGGGCAGCTCAGCTTCCGTTCTGTTCGACATCAAGCCACTCGACCGCGCGCAGATGTTGCACGTCGGCTTCGGAAATTTCGTATGGCTCAGCCACGGGGAGATTGAGGACGCTCTGCGCGCCAAATCAACGCTATTTCTGGATTATCTTCCCGAGAACAGTTCGCTGGAGGAGGTCTTCGACGGCGCGCTGACAGGCGCGTTGGCGGCGAAGGGGATTGCAGCCAGAGTCACACACGAGACGGCTGAGCCGACGATGTTGCGACCCGAGCGCAGCATCGAATTTCGGATTATTACGCCCGTCATCCGGGTTGCGAATGTGAAACTGGGCGGAGTATCGACGGAGCTGGTTCCGCTGATCCAGAAGTCGGTCAACGCTGCTGCCAGATTTCCGTACAACGAGGGCCTCGCGGGACAGACGACCGAGGACCGTATTCTTGCTCCGCTGCTGGACGCGGGATACATTCAGGCCTCGCTCTCCGGCGTTACTCTGGCACCCACGCTCGCTGGCGATGGAGCGTCGGTTGTACTCTCCGCAACGCTCACCGCCGGCGATGTCTACCGCATCTCCAGCATTGCGTTTGCGGGTTCTCCGCTGCTCTCTGCCGAGTCGTTCGCGGCAACGCAGAAGCTGCACACAGGAGACGTTGCCTCGCGCGCACTGCTGTTTGAAACACTGGCCCCGCTCGACGCCGCCTATCGCAGACAGGGCTATATGGACGTGATCGAGGAGGCCGTGCCCAGCGCCGATCCGGCCACACACCTGGTTGGGTATACGGTCTCCGTCAAACCTGGCGAGCAGTATCGCATTCACGAGGTGACAGCGAACAATCTCGACCCCGCCGCGAAAGCTGACTTCGACCGCGGATTTCTGATGAAGACCGGCGAGCTCTACAATCCCGAGTATGTCTCGGGATTTCTGAAGAACAACTCGGGACTGCGAGCCCTGGAGGGATACAGCGCGGCATTCAAGGCCTATGCCGATCCCAACACGCATACGGTCGATCTGGTGCTGACGTTTGTGCGCGGCAGTGCTCGCTGAGTGGGCTCTTCCTCCTGCTTAAACCTCTCCGGCGAAAGATGCTCTACCTGCCGACGGTGCGGGCGGCTTCGGCGGGGAGGGGTTTGGCGGCGAGGGAGAGAAGAAGACTGACCTGCCAGAGCTGCTTCTCGGTGAGCGAGCTGCCGTAGGCGGGCATGGCGGTGAGGCGAATTCCGTTCCTGACCTTCCAGTAGGTCTCGCCGACCGGGTCGTCGCTGACGCCGACCGTGCCGTTGGGGCGCTTGATCCAGAGCTGAGGTGCGCGCGGGAAGGTGGAACGGCCAATGGCGGAGGGCTGGTCGGCGGTGCCGTGGCAGGATTCGCATTTGTCTTCGTAGAGGCTGGCACCGGCGATGAGGTTCTCGTCCGTGGCAGGGATGGGCGAGGAGGCTGGCATCTCTCGTGCGATGCGTGCGCGGAGCGGAATGCCGACGATGCGGGCTTCAAACGGGAAGGGCTTGTCGGCGGTGGCGACCGGAGGATGGCCGAAGGCGAGGTAGAGGCCTGCGGCAAGCGGAAGCAAAAGGAGTCCCGCGACAAAGCTGGCAATGCAGATATGTATTGGCCTCATCAGTAGAGAAATTATAGAGCAGTGATCCGACTCTCACTGCATGGGCAGGTAGAGCAGTTCGATTCCCTTGCCTGACTTGGGGGCGAGGTTGCGGGAGTACTGGCGGTCTGCGTCGTTGTTCCAGTGCTCGGTGACGCCGAGGCTGGCTACTGGCTTGCCGTTCTGCATGTAGACGGTGCCGGAGGGCGCGTGGCCGGGGAGGGCCTCCTCCTGCAGGTAGTCGTCGGCATTCTCGCGGATCATGATGCGCGGATGGTTGTTCGCATCGAGATTATTTTTGGTCTGCGAGAGGAGGATGTCGAGGCCGACGGAGTCGAGGGCGACACCGTCGAGCGAGGCGAGGAGGGTGGAGGGCCAGTCGGGGTTGGCGTAGGGCTCGACGCGGTTGTTGAATGGCGGGTTGGGAAAGTGCAGCGGGTAGGACTGGTGGCGGCGCGCGCAGTAGAGGCCGTCGAGGAGGTAGAGGATGGTCTTGGCGCCGAGGTTGGGCGAGGCCGAGAGATCGACGATGGGCGAGTAGGCGTGCGGAGTTCCCTGCTGGTTGGTGTTGATGGCGGCGTGCAGCTCGGGCGTTCCCTTGATGGAGCCGAAGTTGTTCTTGCCGGTCATGGTGATGGCGGTCTGGCCCTCGTCTCCGCCCTCGGACGCGGAGTACGGATAGGAGTGCGCCTTGAGCAGCGCGACATTGACCAGGTAGGTGGCGTCCATGATCTGCTGGGGGATGAGCTTGGCATCGTGGTATGTGTCGTTGTTGGCGGAGTAGTGGATGCCCTCGACCCAGTTGGCGGCCTCCAGGCCGTGGTAGTCGCCGTAGCCGGGGTTCTTCGGCTGGGCGGGGTCGGGCGCGTCGGCCTGCACGAAGCGGACATCCTTGAACTCGGTCCAGATTTTAGTGAGCAGTCCGGGATAGATGTCTCGCTTCGCATCGTAGACGACGATATTGCCCGCCGGGACGTGTGCGTGGTTGACGAGTTGACGCACCATGGCCAGCGCCACCTGCGGCGAGACATTGACGATGTTGTCCGGGCCTTTGACGCTGCTGTTGTTGAGGTTCACCTTGACGGCGACGATCTCTCCGGGGCGGTAGCCGGTTTTGGCGAGGCCGCGCTTGCCGGTGTTGTAGTAGGTGAAGATGGCGGTCCAGGCCTGGTCGTCGGTGGCGGCCCCGGTGAGCCTGCGCAGGGTGGCGGAGAGCATGGCGTCGACGCGTGCCTGGTCGTTGTTGCTGTCCATCCACCACTGGTCGGTCTTGGAGGCGATGTCGCCGGACCAGTGCGCGGCCTTGGGATCGCGCGCCCAGACGACTCGGCCGGGAAAGACGCCGCGCGCGACGCCGAGGGGGACGTTGCGCTGTTTGGGCTGGAAGTCGTAGCGGGTGACGATGGCCGCGGCATCGACGGCGCGGGAGTGGGCGAACCAGAGGCCGCCGACGATCAGCGCGATTGCGCAAAGGCTGGCGGCGGCCCAGCGATAGCGATGCACAAAGCGGCGCAGCCCGGCGACCGAGCAGAGGCCCGCCGTGGAGCCGCAGACCCAAAGAACAAAGGCGCTGGCGATAGGGAAGGCCGCGCGCTGGCAGGGATATGCTGGCGCGGCTGGGCTTGGGAATGACGCGCAGAAGAAACCAGACCAGGGCTGCAAATCCTATGATCGAAGCGCCAAGACGCGCTGCTCTGGCTGTTCCGGTTTTACTTGCTGCGTTCATTTCACGATTGCTATTCATGCTGTCGCCTACTCCTTTTTTTACGCCCCCACGATCCTACTCGAATGCCTGCATTGACGTTAGCGACAAAGAGCAGGGATGGAAGTGATGGATGTCACATTCTTCTGATCTGAGTGGGATTTCCGCAGGTATTTGCTGGTAGACTGAGGTTATGCGCGGGATGGCTCCGATCAAGATAATTGCGGCTGCGGTATTGGTGCTGGCGACGGTGGGCTGGCTTGCCTACACCGGCGTGCGCGACACCAAGAGCTACTACTGCACCATCGGCGAGCTGAACGCGATGGGCAAGAAGGCGTACACGCGCAACCTGCGGGTGGCGGGCAATGTGCAGCCGGGAAGCATTCAGCGGTCTGGGACGAACGCACGATTTGTGCTGCTGGAACAGGGGCTGAAGTTGCAGGTGAACTATCAGGGGGCCGAGCCGCCGCCAGACACCTTCAAGGACGACGCGCAGGCGCTGGCCGTGGGGACGTATGGGCGGGATGGCGTCTTCCACGCGACACAGTTGCAGGCCAAGTGCGCGTCGAAGTACGCTCCGGCGAAGGCGGGCGATGCGCCGGCGGGCAATACAGCGATGCTGGCACCGGCAAAGTGAGCCTTCCCTCTCAATAGACAAATACAGGTGATTCTCATTTCGGCCCTACGCTCAGCATTTCTCGACAATTTGTGGGCTGAGTCCCACGCTCCGTGAGAAGCATGACCGCTCCATAGCGTTATCTATCCGCGCGCACTATACTCGGATAGATGAACGAAGCTCGACAGGCAGATGCATCGGCGCGCACGACCGGGTTGGCGGCGGCGGCGCGGCTGGATGCGGTGTCGAAGCTGTATGGGGGATTCGCGGCGCTGCGCAAGGTGACGGTAGAGTTTGCTGTGGGCTCGTCGACGGTGGTGCTGGGAGACAATGGGGCGGGGAAATCGACGCTGCTTCGGCTGGTTGCGGGGCTGATTGCGCCGACTCGCGGCACGGTGCATGTCTTCGGCGACGAGCCACGCTGGCAACGGCGGCGGATCGCGTATATGAGCCATGAGGCGATGCTCTACGACGAGCTGACGGCGATGGAGAACCTGCGCTACTTTGGACGGCTGCACGGCGAGGAAGGCTGCGGGCCGGAGCAGGCGTTGCGAGCGGTGGGGCTGGACCCGGCACTGACGCGGCCCGTGGGGCAGTACTCGCAGGGAATGAGGCAGCGGGCATCGCTGGCGCGCGTTTTGCAGACCGACCCGGAGTTGCTGCTGCTGGATGAGCCGTTCTCGAATCTGGATGTGGATTCAGCGAAGCACATGGTGGAGCTGCTGATGGAGTTTCGCACGCGGCCAGTGAGTGCGGCTTCAACCGGGCAGGGTGCGCGCGGGCGGACGATACTTCTGACGACGCACCAGGCGCATCTGGCCGAGCCGCTGGCCGAGACGACGCTGACCATGCGGGCGGGGACGATTTTGTCTATCGTTGGCGCGGCGCGGGAGGATGCGCGATGAAGGTACCAAAGACGAATGCGGCGCGGCTGCTGGACTCGCTGGGAATTGCGTACGAGGCGCGGGCGTACGAGGTCGATCCCGAGGACCTGAGCGCGATTGCGGTGGCGCGCAAGGTCGGGCTGCCCGCGGAGCAGGTCTTCAAGACGCTGCTGACGCGGGCGTCGAGTGGCGAGTATTTCTTTGCGGTGATTCCCGGCGACTGCGAACTCGACCTGAAGAAGCTGGCGGCGGCGGCGGCGGTGAAGCGGGTGGAGCTGGCGTCGCTGAAGGAGGTGGAACCGCTGACCGGGTATGTGCGCGGCGGGGTGACGGTGATGGCCGCAAAGACTGAGTTCCCTGCTTATGTGGACGAGACGGTTGAGCTGTTCGATGTGGTGTCGATCTCGGCGGGAGTGCGTGGAACGCAACTGCTGATGAAGCCGGCGGATTATCTGCGCGCGACGGGTGGGATGCTGGCCGACCTGACCAAGATTCTACGCAGCGCGGAGGCGGGCGGATGAGCCGCGTGCAAACAGAGTTGGGTGACGAGATGCGCGGACTGAGGAGCTACATCGGTTGCGTGTGGTGCCATCTTCAGAAGGACCTGCGGCTGGAGTGGCGCTCGCGCGACTCAATCAATGGGATGCTGTTTTTTTCGCTTCTGGTGGTGGTTGTCTTCTCGATTGCGTTCGACCCCACGGCGGCCATGTCCCGGCAGATCGCCGGCGGAATTCTGTGGGTTGCGCTTCTGTTCGCCTCCATCACCGCGCTGAACCAGGCCTGGACGCGCGAGCTGCGCAATCGCGTTCTGGACGCGCAACGAATGTCGCCGGCGCCGCCATCGGCGATGTTCCTGGGCAAGGCGCTGGCGAACTTTCTGTTCGTGGTGATTGTGGAGATAGTCATGGCGCTGCCATTTCTCTTCTTTTACAACCTTCACGCACTCGGGCAAGGATGGCTCATCCTGGCGATCATGCCGCTGGGCACGTGGGCGCTGGTTTGCAATGGGACATTTTTTGCGGCGCTCGGCTTGCGGACGCGGAACCGCGAGTTGATGCTTCCGCTGATCCTGTTTCCCATCTCCATCCCCGCGCTGCTGGGCATGATGCAGGCGACGACGGCGGTCCTGACGGGCGAGTTCGCGCCGGACCCCTGGATACGGCTGCTGGTGGCATACAACATCATCTTCACGCTGGTGTGCCTGCTGCTGTTCGAGACGGTGCTGAGCGCGGAGTAGGGGGATTCGGTGCGACATTTCTGTCTTCTTGGTAGACTTGGAAGACGATGAGGCGCTCACGCATCTTTGGCACGGTTGGCATGGTCTGGTTTGTCCTGACGGTGATGGCAATTGCACATGCCACGCGGCTGGCGCTGGTGGTGGCGCCGACCGAAGCGACGATGGGCAACGTGCAGCGGATCTTTTACTACCACGTTCCAACGTCGATGTTGAGCCTGCTGTTCCCCTATGTGAACTTTGTGGCGTCGCTGTTCTATCTGGGCTGGCGGCGGCGCAATCCGATGCGGGCGCTGACGGCGGACGCGATGGCGATTGCGGCGGCGGAGGTCACTGTGGTCTATAGCAGCATCTGCCTGCTGACCGGGATGCTGTGGGGACGCGCGGTGTGGGGCATCTGGTGGACGTGGGACGCGCGGCTGACCAGCATGTTGCTGCTGTGGCTGCTGTATGTGAGCTACCTGATGCTGCGCAAGCTATCGGCTACCGGGCAGACGCAGACGCTGGCGGCGGTACTGTCGGTGTTCGCGGCGATCGACGTGCCGATTGTGTATATGTCGATCCAGTGGTGGCGGACGCAGCATCCCGCGCCCGTCTTTGGCGGTGGGCCAGACAGCGGCATCGATCCATCCATGATGCCCGCGTTCGGATGGAATGTGCTGGGGTGGGCGATGTGGGGCGTCTTTCTGCTGGTGTTCCGCTACTCGCTGGAACGGCGGCGGCAGGAGACGGAGCAGGAGACGGCACGTAAATCCATCGAAGGCTCCATGGAGATCGCACAATGAGACTCAGTTGGCTCTTCGGCAGCAGCATGGAGGCACACCACCTGTTGGCCGCATACGCTGCTGTCTGGCTGATTCAGGGTGGATACGCAGGGTGGATTGCGTGGCAGTGGATGCGCGCCGGCAAGGAGTTGCAGCCGAACCTCTCGCTCAATACAGAGGCGGACGAGGATATGTGAGGCAAAAAAAGCAACGAAGCCGAGAATCTTCCCCCGGCTTCGTTGTCCGAGGGTTATCGCATCGATGCGGCGATCCCGACTTGGGGCGGAATACCGCTTCATTGATATAGACATCGATTGCCGGCCAAAAGTTGCGCGATCTTTTTCCCCCTCCCGATCGCGATGCCCGCTTGCCGATGCGCGTCAAGGCCGCTAGACTCGCAGAGATGCAAAAGATGCGAAAAGTTGGGGTTGTTGCGCTGGCTGTGCTGCTGCTGAGCGTGGGCTGCCATCGCGGGCGCTTCCCGGATGTGCCGCCGGGATATAGCGAGTTTGCCTACATCACGAATGGCGCGTCGAACACGGTATCGGTGCTCGACCTGGTGTACCTGCGAGCGGACCGGACGTTGCAGGTTGGCATCCAGCCGACCGGCCTGGCGGTAAACCCGAAGCGGGACGAGGTGTATGTGGTGAACGCGGGAACGGCCGCGGGCACGGGGTCGGTTTCTGTAATCGACACGGAAGCGAACCGCGTGGTGGCGACCATTCCGGTGCACAAGCTGCCGTATTTCATCGATGTGGACGCGGCGGGCGAGCGCGCGTATGTGGCCAACAGCGGATCGAACACGGTGAGTGTGATCGACCTGGCGCGGAGGCGCGAGATCGGCGTGGTGGGCACCGGCGAGCAGCCTGGGCTGGCACGCATCTCTCGCGACATGCGCTCGCTGGTGGTGACCAACCGGGGCGGCGGAAGCGTCTCGATCTTCGCGGTTGAGCCGTATGCGTCGGCGGAGGCGGCGGGAGCTACCGGCCAGGCAAGCCTCGGCAGAAGATTGCGGCGAAGGAGGAGTTGCCTCGTCTGCGCGCGGTGTTCACGGGCTGCCCGGGCGCGACCGACGCGGTGATTCTGGACGACTCATCCAAGGCGTTCATTGCCTGCTCCGGCGGGCACCAGGTGATGGCGGTGTCGCTGGCTGCGGCGCCGGAGTCGTGGGCGGCGAAGCAGAACTCAACCCTGCTGACCGACCACATGCTGGCGCTGATGGACGTGGGGCAGACTCCGGTGCAACTGGCGCTGAAGCCGGACCAGGGCGAGATCTTCTGCGCCAACTTCGGATCGGACTCGGTGAGCGAGATTGAGACCGGGACGAACGAGGTGGGCGGGACGTACACCATCGGGAGCAAGCCGGTGTACGGGGTGGTGAGCGCGGACAACGGGACGCTGTGGGTGTCTGACTTTGGCGGCGACTCGATCAACCTGTGGAGCATCGACGACGGCAAGCTGGCGGGCAGCGTGCGCACGGGACATGCGCCGGACGCGCTTGCCTTCTCCGCCGACGAGCACCTGCTGCTGGCGGTGGACGCGCGCTCAGGCGATGTGTCTGTGGTGCGCACGGCCAACAAGACGGGCGAGGCAACGCTGTTCACGATCCTGCCGGCGGGCGGCTCGCCAAACGCGATTGTGGTGAAGGCGATGCAAGCCAAGCCGTGAGGCAGATGAGCGGCTGGCCGCAATCGCGGACGAGGGCCACCGTCCCGCTCAATGAAATGGAGCCGGGAACGTTCACTTTTCATCTCAATGTTCTCGTGAAGTCCCATAATGAAAATGCGAAAGACATAAGAATCCCGGTCGATGCCGTGATTCAGCCCGAAAAGCAAAACTTCCTCATCTGCCCCTGCTAATTGAGGCTAAATCCGCCGGTGATTTCACCAACGTCAACAAGCGGCGCAAGGAAGAAGCGACCAAGATCAACCAACTCATGGCCACCTATGGCAAACAGGTTGTCTTTGTGCTGCTTCTGTGTGGATATTTCGACGCAGCGTACCTCGGTACGAAGCCGCGGAAGGCATAGACTGGGTTTGGGAACACCGTATTGAGGAGATGGATCAGCTAGGAATCTGAGGGCAACGATGGCAACCACCGGCCTGCACAGCATCGAGGAATGCCGCTTGGTGGAGCAGGTGCGCCTCGATGGTCTCAAGACCGCATCCCGAGCGAAACAAGTGGGGCCAATTTGCGACCCCAACAGCCCTTGCTCTGAGCCTCGCACGGTATGCCCGCACCCTTTTCGGCAATCAAGCGGTGCGCTTCCTAGATCCCGCTATTGGTACGGGTTCCTTCTATTCAGCTCTCCGCAGTGTTTCCGCCAGAAAACATCGAAGCCGCGCGCGCGTTGAGCTTGACCCGCTCTTCGCAGGTGCCGCGATGGAATTATGGTCAGATCAGGGGCTTAGCATCACGCAAGGCGATTTCACTCGCCAGCCAATACCGGATCGCCGCTACAACCTTGTCATCGCCAATCCTCCCTATGTGCGCCACCATCATCTGACCGGCGAGGATAAAGACCGCCTAAAGGCGAAGCTGTCGCAATCCTTGCGTCTGGAGATGAGCGGACTTGCCGGTCTCTACTGCTATTTCCTGCTCTTGTGCCACGATTGGATGGAGGAGCACGGGCTTGCGATCTGGTTGATCCCCTCCGAGTTCATGGATGTCAACTACGGCTCGACTCATCCGGCGTTACTTGACGGAACGGGTAACTCTGCTCCATCTCCATCGCTTTTGCCCAACCGACGTGCAATTTACAGACGCACTCGTATCTTCCGCCGTCGTGGTCTTTCGCAAGGCTCCTCCACCGCCAGGTCATAGCGCCCGCTTCTCATTTGGAGGCTCGGTAGAAGCCCCAAAAACAGAAGCGATGGTAGCTCTGGAAAAGTTGCGCGAATCTCAGAAATGGACACAATTTCCGGCCAATCTCAGTATCCTTCAAGACAGATGACCTCAAGCTCGGCGATATCTTTTCGATCAAGCGCGGCCTCGCCACGGGATCGAACGGCTTTTTTATCCTGACGGAGGCTGAGGTGGAAAATTGGCAGATACCCCGGAAGTTTCTCAAACCGATTCTGCCCGGTCCGCGCAATCTGACAAATGACATTGTTGAGTCGTCGCCCAACGGACTGCCAGATGTCTCGCCACTCCTCTTTTTGCTCGATTGCGACGCCACCGAGGAAGAAATCCAACAGAACTGGCCGCGCTTCTATTAGACCTGGCGGGCGAGGACGAGGGTGATGTCGTCGGGCTGCTCGGCGGCGCCGATCCATGTGTCGAGGGCGAGCAGGACCTGGTTGGAGATGACCTGGAGCGGCTGGTCGCGGTAGCGCGCGACGATCTCCATGAGGCGGGATTCGCCGAACTCGCCGAAGTCGTTTTCCGGCTCGGTGATGCCGTCGGAGTAGGCGACGAGGATGTCTCCGGAGTTCATCTTGAAGCGGGCCTCCTCGTAGCGCATTCCGTCCATCAGGCCGACGACGGTTCCTCCGCGGTCGAGGCGGCGGACCACATGGCCCGCGCGGTTGAGGATGAGCGGCGGCAGATGGCCGGCGTTGGAGTAGGTGAGCTGCGCGGTGGCCACGTCGTAGTGGGCGAGGAAGAGCGTGGCATACTTTTCCGGCTGTGTGCTGCGATAGAGGTGGCGGTTGAGCAGGGAGAGGATGCGGCCGGGCGATTCGAAGAGCTTGCCGCTGTCTCCGGCCAGGTCTTCTCGGCTGGCGGTGAGGGCGGCGATGGCGCTCTCGCTGTAGACCAGGTCCTCGCTGGCGAGGCGGTAGGCGCGCACGGCGGCGTGCAGGGTGGCCATGAGCAGTGCGGCGGAGATTCCCTTGCCGCTGATGTCTCCCAGCGCAATGCCGACGCCGGACTCGCTGCCCTGCGAGCCGTCGGGATTGTCGGGGTGGTGGAAGACGAGGAAGTCGTAGTAGTCGCCGGAGACGGTGCGCGCCGGGCGGCATATGCCATGCAACTGGAGCGTGGGCAGGTCGCGCACGCGGTGGGGAAAGAGGTTGGCCTGCACCTCCTGTGCGATGGTGAGCTCGCTCTGCATGCGCTCTTTTTCCTGCTGTTCGAGGAGCAGGCGTTCGAGCGAACCGGTCATGCGGTTGAAGGAGCGGGAGAGCTCGCCGAGCTGGTCTCGCTTGCCGGCGTGCGCGGCGGGGATGCGATGCACGAAGTCTCCGCGATCGACGCGCTGGGTGGCGGAGTAGAGTTCTTCAACCGAGGTGGTGATGTTGCCGCTGACACGCCGCGCCATCCACAGGGCGAGCGCCTCGATGAGCGCGAAGAGGATACACAGTCCCACCAGGCCGTAACGGATGTAGCTGGTGACGATGCCGCCGAGGGAGGAACCGAAGAGCTGGCGGTACAGCACCGACGGACGAGAGTGCACCCGGATGGGGACGTTATCGGGCAGGCCCGTCTCCCAGTTGCGAATGTCCATGGTGGAGAGAAAGGGCACCTCGAAGTCGCAGAAGTTGACGGCCTCGGGCTCCGCGCCGCCATAGACCGAGGTGCGCTTGAGGTCGTTGTCGAGGGAGCGGGGACCGCTGCTTGTCGCGCCAGAGGCTGGAGCCACGGCGGAGGCGGCGGGAGTTGTCTGTGGGCCTCCGGTCATCAGGCCGGAGAGGCCAACTCGCCCCAGGCCCTCCGCTACGACGTCCATCAGGGCAGAGTCGACCGGCAGACTGGTGACGGCACTGAGCAGTCCGACGCCCTCGATGTGGCGCTGATCGATGGCGACGAGATAGAGGTCCTGGCCGTCGAGGACAAGTCTGCGAAACTGGTTGCCTTTGAGGTCCTCGGCCCAGGGCGGAAGACCGAGCGGGTGGCCGGTGGTTGTCTCCGGCGCGGCTCCTGGCTGCGGAGCGACGGAGTTGGTTTGCTGTGCGGAGTTGGGCCGCGTGCCGGCCGCGCCAGGAGGAGTGAATAATTGCGGTGGAGTGTAGGGCGCTCCATTCAGATAGTACGAGGTGTGCGGGTGCAGGCGGGCGAGCAGCAGATCGGGAGCAGCCTCTCCCAACGCCGCAGTCTGGCTGGTGGCCTGGGAGGCTGCCAGTGCAGCGGCGGCAGCATCGGACGCGGTCTGCGCAGCGCGCGCAGCTCGCCGCGCGGCAAATTGCGCAGCGCCGCCGGGAGCGCCCGGAACATTGGGACGCGGTCTTCGCTGAAAGCCGGGCGGACCCTGCGGACGCGGGATCGGCGGCTGCTCGACGCGGTCGCGCATCCTGCTCGCGTCACGGGAGCTTACCACGCCTAGCTCCTCCAACTGCTGGTGCATGCGCGAGTCGGCGAGATGGATGGAGAACTGTCCGGCCGCAATGTATGCCGAGATGGCCGCCAGAGTCAGGAAGAGGACGACCGGCGCGAGGCCGATGAGCAGATAGGTGAGGACGAGCTTGTTGCGCAGGCTCCACATCAGATGCTGGTGGAGCAGACGCCAGGCCAGTGGAACCGCCAGGCTGAAGAGCGCCAGACCGACCAGAAGCTGCATCCAGGCAAGCAGGGTGCTGCCTCCGCTGGGCGCCAGGCGCAGCAGCCAGATCAGCCCAAATCCGAGCGCGAGCCAGAAGACCGCACCGGCCACTCCGGTGGGAGGGCGGCGGCGCCACCTACGAGGAGTGCGCACCGCGGGGACTGGGAGCCTATGCCGTCCACCGGATTGAACCGTCTTCTGCATTGGCCTCATTCTACTGCGCGCTGAGCGCTCTGTTGCTCGCGCTCGGTGCGTTCTTCCTGGCGGGCCACGGAGAGAGCATAGCGCGTGGCGGAGAAGTGCGCTCCGGCGAGCAGAAGAAGGCCGGAGAGGAACGCCCACATCATCAGGCTAACCGAGACGTAGAACGGGCCATAGACCGATGGGAAGTCGAGATGCGGAAGCGCGAGGACGTAGAGGACCTTCGCCACCTCCCACAGCAGACCGATGACGATGGCCGTGGGCAGCACGGCGCGCGCCGGGACCTTGCGGTTGGGCAGAATCCAATAGATGAGGAAGAAGATCGAAACGCTGACCGCCGCAGCAAGGATCTGTAGCGTTCCTCCGGTGAGGAAACGAAAGACGATGTTGTCGATATGGCCGAAGAATATCCAGGTGAGCACCGTCTGCTGCCCGGCGGTGAGGGCGACCGAGGTCATGGCCAGCGCACCGACCGCAAACGCCAATCCCAGCGAGACGATCTGGTTGCGAATGTATGAGCGGTTCCTGGCGACTCCCCAGACCTGATTCAGCGCGACCTCCAGCGGAAGAAAAACGCCGGTGGAACTGATCAGCAGCATGACGATGGAAAAGACCTGCGTGCCCTTGTGCGGATGCGCCAGCTTGTCCATGTTCTTCATGATGAAGTCCTGCGAGGTGGGGAGGAAGTTGCCCATCATCTCGCCGACGACCTTCTCCATAATGCGCGAGTGGAAGACCTGGCGGGAGATCGTCAGCATCATCACAATGAACGGAAAGAGCGAGAGGATGACGTTGGCCGCAACCGAGAAGGCGTAGGTGTGGACCTCGGTCTGCACCATGTAGTGGGCCAGCGCGGAGAGCTGCGACCCGGGCTTGTTGCCGCGCACGACGGGACGCACCTGCTCGATGGGAACGGCAGAGGCGGGTTCGCGGGGGTCTTTCGTGGAATTGCCTGAGACCATTGCTATAAGGCTAGCAGACGCTGGCGTGCCCACTGCGCTGCATCGGCAAGAACCGGGTCGTCGCCGGCGGCCCAGGCTTCGAGTTGAGGCAGAAAACGGGCGTTGCCGCTGTTGCCCATGGCGATGGCGACGTTGCGCAGCAGGCTCTTGCGGCCGGTGCGCTCCAGCGGCGAGCCTTTGAAGTGGAGCTTGAACTCTTGCGCGTCCATCGCGGCCAGCCAGTCGAGCGCGGGATTGATCAATTCGGGCCGCGGCTGCATCGACTCCCACCATTCCGCACAGAACGCGGAATGGATGAGGCACCCGGCGAACTCCCACCCATCGCAACGTGCGCGATGGATGGGGCACCCGGCGTAATGGAGGACGGTTTGCGGTTCCAGGGGCAGACGTCCTGGCAGATGTCGCATCCGAAGACCTGGCGGCCCATGGGCGCGCGCAGGCTGGGGTCGATTGCGCCCTTCTTCTCGATGGTGAGGTATGCGATGCAGCGCGAGGCGTCCATCTGGCGCGGAGCGCCGGGTTGCTTTGAGCCGAGCAGCGCGCCGGTGGGGCAGGCGTCGATGCAGCGGGTACAGGACCCGCAGCGGTCTGGGGCCGCGAACTCATCCTCCACCGGCAGCGAGGTGACAAGGACGGCGAGCAGGAGCCATGAACCGAGCTGCTGGTTGATGAGGCAGGTGTTTTTGCCGATCCAGCCGATACCAGCCCCGGCGGCCAGAGTGCGCTCGACGAGCGGGCCGGTATCTACATAGCAACGAGTGGTGCAGGTGGCGCGAGCCAGCAGTGCGGTCTCGATTGTGCGCAGGCGGGTGAGCAGTTCGTCGTGGTAGTCGGTGGGGATAATTGTGGATCCATCGTTGAGCGGCGGCCGGTCCACGCATAGCGGGCGATCCAGCCTGCACCGGGCGGTGCGGGGTCGATGGAGCGAGGAGCTACGGCGCGCTGCGGCTGGGCCAACTGATCTTCGCTGCGAACAAAGGGTATGGCGGAGTTGTAATTCATGGCGCAGACGATGGCGGAGCGGGCCCACGGCATTGCGACGCGCGGGCTGGAGCGGATGAGGGTTCCCGATTCGTCGCGACGCTTGAGGTAGTCCATCTGACCGGCATGGCCCGCGTCGATCCACGCGGAAAATCGCGCCGCCTGCTGCGCGGCAGCCGGGTCGTCCGGCCCGCCGACCTGGGCGACGCCAACGACGCTGAAACCGGCGGAGCGCGAGGCTTCATCGAGCCAACGGCGCAACTCCGGGTTCCATCGGGTTGATCTATTTACGCTCATCGGTCTTCGCGGCGTGGGCTGCCCTTCTTTGCGCAGTGGCCCCTGCGCTGGTTCAAGGGTAAATCGCCTACAATCGAAGGAGATGCTTACTTCCTCTTTTCCCTCCTCAAAAAACATCCTCTCAGCGGCTGCGGACGATGCAAATCGCGCGAAAAACGACGCGAAGCGGCCGGAAAACGCCGCAAAGCGCGTTGATGCGGTTCTGTTCGACTACGGCCAGGTGCTCTCCGGGCCGCCCGATCCGGCGGCATGGGCCGTGCTGCGCGCGGTCAGCGGGCTGGACGAGGAGCGGCTGCACGCGGCCTACTGGAAGTTTCGCCACGACTACGACCGCTGCGCGCTGACCGGGAGGAGCTACTGGGATGCGGTCGCGGCAGACGCGGAAGTCCGGTTCGACGACGCGCAGGTGGATGCGCTGATGGCGGCGGACATCGACCTGTGGTGCCAGCTCAACCTGCCCATGGTGGAGTGGGCCGTGCGGTTGCAGCGCGCGGGGGTGCGGACTGGGATTCTATCGAACATCGGCGACGCGATCGGCGAGGGAGTGGTGGCGCGGCTGCCGTGGCTGGCTGGGTTCGACCACTGCGTCTGGTCGCATACGATGCGAACGGCAAAGCCCGATCCGGCGATCTACCTGAAGACGGCAGAAGCGCTGAAGACAGAAGTGGACAGGATTCTGTTTATCGACGACCGCGCAGAGAACGTTGCCGCCGCCGCGAAGCTGGGAATGCAGGCCGTGCATTACACCACGCACGTGGAGTTCGAGCGCGAGATGCGCGGTCGGGGATTGGGCTGGCTGCTGGACGCCTGAGTGGGCGCGGATAGGGGCGGAGGACTGCGCGCGAAGACGAGCGCGAATGCACACAAAGTAACGGTACCCATTCCCGATTAGACACGGTATAGTTTCGATTCATTAGAGATTCTCAGATTAGGACAACCTAATCTTTTCGGTTCCATGGATATTGAGGGCAGGCTGCACTCCGAACAACGCCGCAGCCATATAACCATGATGAAGTTCGTTCAGACCGTCAATGCGGATCGATTGTCAGACGATGAGTCGATCCGTGGAAGGGTGCGCTCACAGTTTGCGGCGGGTGAAGCGTGCAAGCGGGCCGGAGCGCTGGTCTGGGGGCTCGCGTGGTTGCTTGCCTGCGCACTGACTCTGGCGCTGCATGCACAGGCTGTGCCAGCTACGGGCCCTCAGCAGATTGCCTTCGCAGGACTTCGCGCGGTGCTCAACCAGGGCCAGCCGCAGGGCCAGATCAATGCGGTGCGGGTTGGCGCAACAGGCAACCTCTATCTGCTGATCGATCAGAAGGACGGCGTGCGCGTTCTGGAGACGGACCCCAGCGCAACCAACATTCTGAACCAGGCGCAGATCGGGGCGAAGGGCGACATCGGGCTGGCGCTGGCTTTGGATCCGGCGGGCAATGTTTACGTCACCGGGACGACGACCTCCGGCTCGCTCGCGGCGACCGGCGGCGCAGCCTTCACGAGCTTCAGCGGCACGGCGACAAACTCATTTGTGGCGAAGTTCAGCGCCAGCCTCGGCAGCCCACTCTTTGTGACCTTCTGCGGCGGCGGGTCGATGGATGCCAGCTCGATTGCGGCCACCAGCGATGCGGTCTTTATCACCGGCGGAATCTACGCCACGACGCTGCCGGTGACGGCGGCGGGGATTATTCAGGCCCCCGCGTTCGGCAGCTCGTGGAATGGGTTTGTGGAGAAGTTTTCCGCGTCGGGCAGTTCCCTGCTCTACGCGACCTACCTGAGCGGGGCAAGCGGCAACACCACGCCCGCGGCCATCGCCGCCGACTCCACCGACGATGCGTACATTGCGGGAACGACGACTGCGCCGGGCTATCCGACCGTTGCGGCGCTGGTGCCAAACCAATTGGTGACGACAGCGCTGGGCACGACTTCGGGGTTTCTGACCAAGCTGACTCCGGCGGGCGATGGGATACCGTTTTCAACTTATATTCCGGGCGGGGGGATCAGTTCGCTGGCCATCGATTCCGTGGCGGGAAACTTGCTGCTTGCTGGCTCGGTCTCGCTGGGGCAGTTTCCGGTGGTCAGCGTCTCCACTCCGCTGACGGCGGTCGGCTACCAGGTGCTGGTGCGGATGACACTGGACGGCCAGACTGTGCTGGGATCTACCGTGCTTGCGCCGGGGACGCAGTCGTTTGTGGCGGCGGGAGCGGCTGGAACGGCTTGGGTCGATGGGAGTTTTAGCGCGGGGATGCCTCTGCTGCCGTTGACACCGCTCTCGACGATTGGCAACAGCTTCGCCGTGCGTGTGAACGCGGCGAACCTGGTGGACCAGACGGCGCGCTTCGGCGGCATTGCGGCATCGAATCCAAACAGCGCGAGCGCTCCGGTCGCGCTGACCAGCGTGGCAATGGACAGCAGCAGCAACGCTCTCGTTGGCGGCAGCTTTGCGCCGTCCGCCAGCCAGAGCCTGCTGGCGACCGAATCCTTCGATCTGCCATTGAACGATGCGCCGACCACGGCATTTCCATCGACGGTGCACGGCGCGGTCCTTCCTGTGCCGGCGTGCAGCGGGAGCCTGTGTGCGGGCGCGGCGGCGTATCTTGCCAAGCTGACGGTTCCAACGAGCGCGGCGGCGGAGACGGCGGCGCTGGCGCTCTCGGTGGACGACTCGCCGAACCTGACGCTGCGCAACCTGGGATCGGCGCAGGCGACCGGGGTGGTTATTTCAGTGAGTGGATTTACACAAGCCAACAACTGCGGCACGACGCTGGCCGCGGGCGGCGAGTGCAGCATTGCGCTGACAGGAACGGGGCCGGGAAGCATCACGGTTACGGCGGCGAACTCAACCGCGCAGACTCAGGCGTTGCCTGCGCTGGGCACGGGCGTGGTGCAGCCTCCGGTGGTCTTCTCGCCGAAGGAACTGGACTTCGGCGTGGCGAGTTCGGCCTCGGGCGCAGTGACGCGGACTATTACGGTGACGAATCTGACGCAGCAGAGCCAGAGCTTCGCTTCGCAGTGGGACATCGGCTCGAAGACCACTCTTCCCTACACTTTCGCCGAGAAGACCAGTGACTGCACGCTGGCGGGAAGCAATTTTCTGCTGGCTCCCGGCGGCGTTTGCCACATTACGATTGGGCTGACCGCGTCGAACACATCGACGAACGACGGCGCGATCCAGCAGAACTGGCTGATCGGCACGCGCGACGTGCAGATGACGGCGTACGGACAGGCCGCCGCGCTGTCGCTCTCGGCACCGGAGATCGACTTCGGCACGCAGTACACCGGCGGACTGCGTCCGGCGCGCTATTTGTATCTCTCGAACAACTCGACTGTCTCATTCGCGCACTCCGCCGTGACGCTGCCCGCGACCTCTCCCTTCACCGTCAGCGACAGATGTCCCTCGACGCTGGAGCCGCAGGCCGTCTGCCAGCTTCAGCTTGCGTATCAGAATGCGAAGACGCCCGCGGCCGATGCGGTGACGCTCTCGCTCGACCAGGGGCTGACGGCGCTGGTGACGGGCCGTTCGCTGCCGCAGCCCACGGCCAATGGCGCGAGCGTGAATCCCAACCTCAGCGTCTCGTCCACGTCGCTCAACTTCGCCAATGCGGTGGTGGTGACGGGGGTATCGAGCGAAACGCAGACGTCTGACCATCACGAACACGGGCACGACTGCCTTTGCGCTCTCTCTGGTACTGTCAGGCGACTTTACGGATACGACCAACTGCACTGCAACGCTAGCCGGCGGTGCATCTTGCAAGGTTGTTTTTACGTTTGTGCCGTCACAGCCGGGCACGCGCCAGGGACTGCTGGCGGTTACAGCGGGAGCGGGGACGACGCCGGCCTATGTTGCGCTCTCGGGCGTGGGCACCGGGATCCTGACGCCGGCCAACAACGGAACGCTGAACTTCGGCGGCGTGATCGCGGGCCAGCCTTCCGTGCAGTGGTACAAAATTACGCAGTCGTTTACCAGCTTTACGGTAGCGACGGCGTCCACCACTCTCGGCTCGCCCTACACTGCCATCCTTGTTGAAGACACCGGCTACGGTCACGGTCAGCCGCCCAGCAGCGCGTTTACCACCGGCGCGACAGGGACTTGCTACAACTGCTGGGTGGGCGTGCAGTTCACGCCACCCGCGACAGGACTGGAGGCGGGCACGCTGACGCTCACTTCTGCGACCGGTGGTAGTCCATATGCGCTCTCGCTGACCGGCAACGGACTGCCGCTCACCGGACTGCTGCTGACGCCGGTGGTGCAGGACTTCGGCCCCGTTCCGATCAACAGCGCGAGCGCGACGGAACTGTTTGCGGTGACGAACCTGGTTGCGGGCAGCAGCTCGATCACGCTGGCGACGCCCGCGGTCAGCGGCGACTTCAGCGTATCGAACGCGATCAGCGGCGGAGTTCCGTGCGGAGGCGCGCTGGCGTATACCGCGAGCTGCTTTATCCAGATCGACTTCGCTCCCTCGGCCGCGGGACCGCGCACAGGAACGCTCACCGTGCAGGCGGGCAGTTCGACGGCGACAGCAGCGCTCACTGGATATGGGTCGGCCGATCCCGGCCTCGCGCTAACACCCAATGCGCTGGTCTTCAACAATGTTCCCGGCAGCTCGTCGACGCAACAGACAGTCACACTGGTCAACACCAGCACCACTTCCGAACTGATTGGCACAGTCTTCGCCACCACCACCAGCTCCGGGGCCACGAGCTTCAGCGCCAGCAGCAGTTGCAGCACGCTCAACGCCGGTGCGACCTGCGCGATTCTGGTCACGTTCACCCCGGCGACGGCCTCGGCGGCCGGGACGCTCACGATTCCCGTCACCAGCACGGTGGGCGGCGCGCCTGTGCTGACCAACTACACTGTGCCGCTGACGGGCGCGTACACCACGGAGGACGAGGGGCTGGAGATCGTCGCCGACGACGCCGAGTATGGGCCGCAGGCGACCGGTTCGATTGGCGTGTCGCGGCAGTTCACCATCGACAATCTCACGGCGAAGTCGCTGACGCTGGCAATCGCGCTGCCGCGCCAGTTTGTGCTCAGCGGCGCTCCCTGCGCGGGTCTTGCGCCCAATGCAAGCTGCAACTTCTCGGTCGCGTTTCTGCCGCTGGACAATGGCGACCTGACCGGCACACTCTTCGCCACGGGCACTCCCACCGACGGCTCGGCCACGCTGGACGGCCTCAGTTATGTCGAGGGATACGGCGTGGGCGGGGGAACGCTCTCGGTGACGGGGAACATTCTTACCGGCGAGGGCGAACTCGTCAACTTCGGGACAGTCCCTTCGGGCCAACCTTCCGCGAAGCAGAACCTGACACTGACGAACAGCTCAACCACGGCGTCGCTTACCATCCGCCGCATCACCAGCGAGTGGCCGTTCCTATCGACCACGACCTGCGGCACAACACTTGCGCCCGCCGCGTACTGCACGGTCACGCTCACATATACGCCGATCAACCAGGTAACAACGGGCTCCAATCCGCCGGTCTCGACCACCGACAACGGCGAACTGGTGATCGAGAGCGACGCCGCATCCAGCCCGGACCTGATCGACCTGACGGGCAGCTCCACGCCGGTCTATGTTTCGTCGCCCTCGAATGCCGCGCCGCTGGCCGCGATTACGCCATCGCAGAGTTCCCTCACCTTCGCCAATACCATGGTGGGCAACGTGAGCGCGCCGCAGACGGTGACGCTGGACAACACGGGGACGGCGACTCTCATCATCAATAACATTCTGACGACGCCCGACTACACGGTGTCGACGAACAACTGCGCGACGATCGTTCCCGGCGCAAGCTGCACGCTGACCGTGACCTTCACGCCGCAGAGTTCGACGCAGCAGGGATCGGGCAGCGGGCAGCGCGTCAGCTCCATCGAGGTCTCCTCCAACGCCAGCACATCGCTTGAGTTCATCTCGGTGGTTGGCGTCTCCAGCCCGTCGTCGCTGACCCTCGCGCCAAGCTCGCTCAACTTCGGCACCGTGCTGGTTGGCACTAACTCAACCCAAAGCGTGCAGCTCACCAACACTGGCACGAGCGCGATCACCATGGGCATTCTATCGGCCGCAACCAACCTGAGCGCTGCCGCCGGGGACTACACCGTGGCAGCGGGAAGCTGCCTGCAACCTGGCCTCACGCTCGCACCCACTACAAGCTGCACCGTACAGGTCGCCTTCGCGCCGACGCAGCCGGGGACGATCACGGGCACGCTCTCGATTGCAAGCTCCGCCTCGACCCTGCCGCTGGTGGTGGGGCTGACCGGCGTGGGCGTGCAGTCGCACATGCAGATTCTGCCCAGCAGCCTGAGCTTTGGCCCTATTGCGGTGAACTCACCGTCCAGCCTGTCGCTGACGCTCTTCAACAACGGCACTGCGCCGATCACCGGCGTAGCGCTTTCCGCTACGGGAGACTACGCCGTCACGGTTCCCTGCCCGGTGAGCACGCTGGCACCGGGAGGAAGCTGCGGGGTCACCGTGACGTTTACGCCGACAAAGATTGGCGCGGACAACGGGACGCTGACCGTGACCAGCTCGGATGCGACCTCGCCCGACGCCGTGCCGCTGACCGGTACGGGCTTCGCCAATGGGACGTTCGCGCTCACGGTTGACGGCGGCACAAGTTCAACCGCAACGGTCGCCAGCGGATTGCCCGCGACCTACAACCTGACCGTGACGCCGGACAACACCTTCAGCGGAACGGTGGTGCTCACCTGCACGCCGATTGCAGCAGCCCAGTACGCCTCGTGCTCGCTTCTGCCGTCGAGCGTGACGCTCAGCGGGGCTGCGCAAAACGCTGTCGCAACGCTGAACACTGTCACCGAGGTGAGTTCCAACTCGCTTCCCGCAACACCCGGCGGACGCAGACGCAGCTTCGGCGGGACGGCGCTCTGCCTGCTCTTCCCTGCACTGGTCTTCACCTGGAAGGCGCGCAGCTCGCGGCACAAGGCGTGGCGGCGGGACGGGCCGATTGCCTGGGCGATCTTTGCGGCCATTATGCTGCTCTCGGCCGGTGGATGCGGCGGCAGCGTCAGCAACTCCAACCTGCGTTATTCGCCGGCGGGAACCTACCAGTACCAGGTGACCGCAAGCTCGGTAAGTGGCGCTGTGCAGATCACGCAGATGGTGACGCTAAACCTTACGGTGCAGTAGGGACGGCGGAGTCCAGCGGAATGCGCACCTGCTCGACGATCTCGATGCCGAAGCCCTGCAACGCGGGGATGTGGGTGGGTGTGTTGGTGAGCAGGCGGATGCGCTGAATGCCGAGGTCGGAGAGGATCTGGCTGCCCAGGCCGATCTGGCGCAGGGTTCGGCGTGCGCGCTGCATGCGCTCCTGGCTGAGTTCGCTGGAGCGCGGATCGCGGTGTGGGTCGCGATGCAGCACAAGGCGGTTTGGTGCCATCTCACCGGAGGAGGCCAGACCGCTGCGGTCGATGCCAAAACCGCGCGCACCGTTATGCAGATAGATGAGCGCGCCATGGCCCGCCTCGGCAATCATGCGCAAGGAATTGTCCAGCAACGCGCGGCAGTCGCAGAGGGTTGCGCCGAAGACTTCGCCGGTAAGGCAGTGGGTGTGGACGCGGACCAGCACCGGCTCGCCGCTGGCCGGGTTGCTCTGGCTGTCGATCTGGCCGCCATAGACCAGAGCGACGTGCGATTCCGTGCCGTCCATCTCGCTCTCGTAGGCGATCATGCGGAAGTCACCGTACTGGGTGGGGAGGATGGACTCGGCCACGCGCTGGATGTAACGCTCGTGCTGCAGGCGGTAGCGGATGAGCGAGGCGACGGTGAGCATCTTGAGGCCGTGCTCGGCGCAGAAGGAGATCAGGTCCGGCACGCGAGCCATGGTGCCGTCCTCGTTCATGATCTCGCAGATGACGCCGGCCGAGACCAGCCCGGCCATGCGCGCCAGATCGACGGCGGCCTCGGTCTGCCCGGCGCGCACCAGCACGCCTCCCTTGCGCGCGCGCAGCGGAAAGACGTGGCCCGGACGCGCCAGGTCTTGGGCGGTGGAGCTGGGGTCGATGACGACGCGGATGGTGTGCGCGCGGTCGGCGGCGGAGATTCCCGTGGTGACGCCCTCGCGTGCCTCGATCGACTCAGTGAAAGCGGTGCCGAAGCGCGAGGTGTTCTCGCTGGTCATGGGTGCGAGGCGCAGATAGTCTGCGCGCTCCTCGGTGAGCGCGAGGCAGATGAGCCCGCGCCCGAATCGCGCCATGAAGTTGATCGCCTCCGGGGTGACGAACTCGGCGGCGAGCGTGAGGTCCCCCTCGTTCTCGCGGTCCTCGTCGTCGGCGACAATGACCATCCGCCCGGCGCGAATCTCTTCGATGGCCTCTTCCACGCTGGCGAAGGCGCTCTTCTTCAATCCGTCAGGCATCTCACTCCCTCAACATAAGCTCCCGGCAGTTTCACAATAGCTCCCGGCAGCTTGACAAACAAAAACGCCGCCCGTTGAAAGGCGGCGCTTGCCTCATCCTGTATCAAATCTTACAGCATCGACTCGATCTCGAATCCCCAGGCTTCGAGCAGTGCCTCGGGGATGTACTTGGAGTTCTTGTTGTGCCTCGCCCACTCACGCAGGCGGGTGGAGCGGATGTACTGGTCGGGGGTCAGTTTGAACTCTTTGACGACCTGTTCGAAGGAGGTTACGGTGGGGACAACCGGGCCGATCGGCTCGGGTTTGCCCCAGTTAGGGTTTCCACGACGCTTTGCCATTTTTCCTGGGTCCTTTGTTCAGTCAGGGCTCATGCCAGCCGAACGCCGCACATCGCGCACGGCTTCTATTTCATTACTTTCTAGGTTCATTCTAGGGCATTTAAGGGCAAAAAGCAAGGGAAAACGCTACAAATTCGCGTACTCCGGCGCTCAGTTGACGGGAATGGTTTGAAGCAAAACCGTGCCGACGGGCTTGCTATCCAACGTCGCGGGTTGAAAGACGTTGTCCCGTTCCGATTTTGCGGCGCTTTCATCCAGGGTGGCGCTGAGAGGTTTGGCCAGCCACACCTCATCCACCCGGCCCGCATCGGTGATTACGTAGATCAGGGTAATGGTGCCTGACAATTTCTCGTCGATCGCCATCTGGTCGAGGCCGGGATTGGTAGCCTTCTTGATGTTCACCGGAGCGGCGAAGTTCGTGCTTCCGATATCAATATTGGTCCACTTTGAATCCTGACTTACATGAAAACAATGACAGGGCGGCTGCAACTTGACGTCGACCGGGAAGGGCAGCATATCCGCTACATATTCAGGCAGGCCTTTCAATGCCGCACCCAGACTGGGAAAGAACAGCAATGCCTGAAGCTGCGGAATCACCGTTGCCGGACTGGCCCCTTGCAGTTCCACCTCAATCCGCATCGGCAGTGTTTCCGTCAGATGGATACTGCCGCCGGAGAGAACCAGGCTGCCGAACTTGCCTTCAATTAGGATCTTGCTTCCCTTCTGACGGACCGTATCCGGGGTGAATGCACCCAGCCCATGCAAGAGGGCGGGGGTCTGAAGCAGTTTGCCATCGACATAGGTAAATTGCGTCACCGAATCCGCCGAGTAGCTGCGCAATCCGAGATGTTTTCCTTGCAGCGCGGTCTCCAAAGCTGTAACGTCTGTCTGGCCCAAAACCGGGCGCGCAAGCAGCGTGGCCGCCGCCAGAATACAGATGCATATCGACTTTGTTTTCATGCAATCCATCCTATTCCGGCGAGCGGGCCCGCCGTGTGATGCAGGACACAGCATTTCATTTTGCGGCGGACTGCTGGCTGAACGCAATAGCAATTCACGGCGCGTTAGAGAGTGGTGCATCCAAAGCTTATCGCGTTGGCGCGGCGCAATCGAGTACTCGCACCTCGCCGGTATCGGACACCGCTGGCAGCGTCCAGACCCAGGCGCGCGGGTCAGACCAGACGGCGTCCCAGCGCGTGGCGACCAGATAGCTCACTGCCAGCCGGCCGCACTGGTCGCGCGCCTCGGCTGCGGAGAGAGCGCGGCCCTGAGCCGTATCCCGGCCTTTCGCATCAGGAGAAGCTCCCGACGAAGTAATTCCCGGAGAAAGGTCCGGCGAAGAGTGCATCGAAAACAGCCGCGCCACGCCCTGCTCCACTGCCTTGCAGTCGCGCACATCACCGCCGAAGGCCGCTCCGCAACCCGGCGTTGCGAGCGCCATCTGGCGCCCCGCCTGCATCACCTCCGCCAGATAAAAGAACTCTCCGGGCTGCTCGGTGTTGTACTGCACCACAGCGTTCCGGGCGACGCGCGGGCGCATCGCATCGAAGCCTTGCCGCAACGCCAACGCGCGCTCCGCCAGCCCACTCACCTCCGGTCGCCCCAGCCCCTCCTCCAGCGGAAGATAAATGCGCAGCGTGACTACCTGATAGACCGATCCGGCCAGCCCGATCCAGGCCATGGCAAGCATCGCGCCGCGCAGGAATCGTTTGGTCTCGCCCAGCCCTCCCTCCCACCAGACAACCGCCAGCAGAAGAAGAAAGAACTGCGCAATCAGGATCGATCGCATTGCGAAGTCGTTGTTCTCGACGATGGTGGAGCGCAGGAAGGTGGAGACCGCCAGCCCAGCAACTGCCAGCAGCAGCGCCGTCCGCGCCGCCTCGTCGAGTCTGCGACGGCGCATCGCCCAGAGCGCCGCCAGCAACACCAGGCCATAGAACCCCAGCTCCACAAAGTATCCCGGCAGCAGCAGCACAAGCCCCACGCCCGCGTCCTCCGCCGCCGGATGCGCCTCGGCCAGCCGAGCCACCCAGCCGATCCCCTGCACGCTGTCGGCGGGGATTATATGGCGCACGCCGAAGCGCAGCAGATGCGTGCCATCGTTTGCAATCGAAGCTTTGCCGTCCGATAAAGCCGCCCCGTTGGCCAGGACAGCGTTCGTGGCCGAAGCCTCCCCGTGCAGCTCCGCCAGATAAGGCAGCAATGCCGCCGACGCGACCACTCCCGCCAACAGCAGGAATGGAACACGCGACCGCAAGCCGCGCTCCCACACGATCGCCCACACCATCCACGCCGCCATCATCATGGCAAACGCCACAGCTACCCAGGTGGAGAGGCCAAATGCGCTGGCGAAAGAGAGGCCCGCGATCAGCCCGCATCCCGCACGGCGGCTTCGGCTGAGGCCCTTCGACATCCACACCAGCAGGAACCCCAGCAGGCAGCAGACCAGTCCCGCCACGTGATGCGGTACCCACAGCAGTGAGTCCATCCACGAGGAGACCTGGGCCGCCGACCACCACTCCATGTCGCCGTCGGTCGGCATTCGCAGCAGCGCCTTCACCAGCACCGGCAGAATGTCCAGACCGGTCACCGTCAACAGCGCCAGCGCCACCGCCAGCCTCGGCGGGCGACCCATCCATCGCGGCGTTGTTTCACGCGATGGGTGGGATCGGATCGCAAGGTGCGGTGTGCCTGAACCCCGCTCGGGAGCACTCGCCAGAAAGTGCCTGCAATACAGATCCAACGTCGCGGCCAGCCCAAAGCCCGCCCAGGCCACACTGGCGATCATCGCCTGTCGCGCGGTCGCAGAGCCCAGCCGCGCAGCCGCAGCAGTCAGCACATACCAGAAGTAGTAGTAGCGCATCGGCGCCGCATGTCCAGGCCAGAAGAGCGGGTTCGCCGGCGGCACGCCCGTGCGCAGTACCGCGTCCACAAACGCCGTGCGCAGCGCGTGGTCGAAGACCGTGACGCTGAAGTAGAGCCGGCCGTACACGCCGACGTCCACCAGCTCGATGATCGCAAACAGAATCCACGCCACGGCGATTCCGGTACCAATCAGCCTCCACTTATTTGCTAAGACGGAGCTGTGCCGGCTCGGCCACGCCTCTCGCGCCATGATCCCCACAAATGCAATCGCGCAGATTCCCGCCAGCCAGCACACTGCGGCAAGCGAGATGTACTTCGCCAGCAGCACAGAGACGATCGTCATACAGCCAAAGGAGAGCGCCACGGCCCAGGCCAGCCGCTCGCCCAACGCGCGCGTGCGGAATCCCAGCAGGTTGCACGCCCACGCCGCACAATACCCGGGCGCCAGCAGCACGGCCGCAAACGCCGCCGCCGACCGCAGACAGCCCAGAATGTCTCCCCAGGTCAATGCACTCACCAGCAAATCGGTTGAAACCTCCGCAAGCCATTATCGCTGCTTGACGCACCTGCGCGCCGGTCACACCCATATAATCCCCCTGTGACCGCCGATTCCGCTCCCGAACGCCAGCCCTTCAGCCAGACGCGCCAGGCTCCCGGCCAGACCCTGCTCTTCGACGCCGACGATACGCTGTGGGAGAACAATATTTATTTCGAGCGCGCGATTGCGGCGTTTATCTCCTACCTCGACCACCGCACCCACACTGCCGAGGAGGTGCGCGCCCACCTCAACCGCGTGGAGCATGCAACGATCGCGGCGCACGGATATGGCCTCAAGAGCTTCCGCCGCTCGCTGGTGGCATGCTTTGAGCAGTTGACGGACGCCCCCGCCACCGCGGAGAAACACACGCGCATTCTCCGCTTCGTCGAGTCCATTGCAGAGCATGAGATCGAGCCTCTACCCGGCGTGGCTGCAACCCTGGCCGAGCTTGCCACGCGCCACCGCTGCCTGCTGGTCACCAAGGGCGATCCCGAAGAGCAGCGCGACAAGCTCTCGCGCTCCGGCCTGGCCGCGCACTTCTGCGCCGTCGAGATCCTCCCGGAAAAGGACGCCGCCGCCTATCGCGCTCTCGCCGCCCGTCACGCCTGCGACCCTGCGCGCACGTGGATGATCGGCAACAGCCCCAAGTCCGACATCAACCCGGCGCTGGCCGCTGGGTTGCACGCAGTCTTCCTGCCGCACGATTTTACCTGGGCGCTGGAAGACGAGGCCATTCGCGAGCCCGCGGCTGGCCAGCACCTGCTTGTCCTTTCAGCCTTCACCGACCTCATCCGCCACTTCTAGGGATGCTATACTGACCCTCGGATTGTACGTCGCTCCTGCCACCGAAGAAGTGTGTGTGCAGGCTCCATGCGGAGGTGGCGAAATTGGCAGACGCACTAGCTTGAGGTGCTAGCGCCGCAAGGCATAGGGGTTCAAGTCCCCTCCTCCGCACCAAGATTTTGCAACATGAACTTCCCAGAGCCAACCCAATCCGGTTGGCTCTTCGCTTTTTGCCGCAATGACGAGTGAAGAGTCGCGAGCCATCGCCCGGCGGGTGGGACACGGTACAATTCAGTTGTCCAAAGCGGACACAAACGACGAAGGAAGTTGCTTCCTTCGACACCACGCGAGAGTGGCGGAATTGGCAGACGCACCAGACTTAGGATCTGGCGGAGCAATCCGTGGGGGTTCGAGTCCCCCCTTTCGCACCAACCCACCAACCACGGCCCACCGCCGCGTTTGCAGCATCGCATCGAAGACCCTATGAGCCAGCCCAAGCAGTCCGCAGAACCGCAATCCGTCACGGTCACAAAATCCGAGAGCTACCGCAACAGCTACGCCAACAGCGTGCAGGTGCGCATGAGCGTCTGGGACTTTTTTCTGGTCTTCGGCACCATGCACCGGGACCCGCAGGAAGAGATGGAGATCGAGAACTTCCAGGGCATCTACCTCAGCCCGCAGCAGGCCAAGGCGCTGCTGAACGTGCTTGGCCACAATCTGGCCCAGTACGAGCAGACCTTCGGCGAGCTGGCGCTGGAGCCGCAGTTTGTGGCGCCCGGCGGTCCCGTCCACTAAACGCGTGATCGCCCGCCCGCCAAGTCGAAACCTGTTGCGTGACGCGCGCGCCCAGGCACCTCTGTGGCAGCTCTATCCGGTCTTTTTTGCCGCCGTCTACCTGTCGCACCTGACGCTGCTGCGCCTGCCCTACTTCTGGGACGAGGGCGGATACTACATTCCGGCGGCGTGGGACTTTTTCCGCACCGGCACGCTGATTCCCGTCACAACGGTGACCAACGCGCACCCGCCGCTGCCGTCGATCCTGCTGGCGGGCTGGTGGCACCTCTCGGGCTTTGTCCCCAGCGGAACGCGCACCTTCATCTGCATGGTCACGGCCGCCGCTCTGCTCGCTGTCTTCCTCATTGCGCGCAACCTGCTGGGCACACGCGCCGCGGTTGCCACCACTCTGCTCACCGCCGTTTATCCGGTCTGGTACGCGCAGAGCACGCTGGCGCACGCAGACATCTTCGCGGCTGCGTTCACGCTCTGGGGCTTGTCGTTCTATCTCGAATCCGTTAACTTTTCGGCTACATGCGAACAGCATAGGGATTCCGTGGGACGGTTATTTCAACCACCTAAACTCTACGCAGCCGTTTTATTCTCTCTCGCTGCGCTATCGAAGGAGACGGCAATCGTCACTCCGGTGGCTCTGGCAATCTGGGAGGGATTTCTTCTTCTGCGCGACCGCAGCGTACCGGACCAGCGGCGTGGACACATCGGCTGGCTCGCCGCGCTGCTTGCTCCCATTCTGCCGCTCGCGGCCTGGTACGCGTACCACTTCCAGCGCACCGGGTTCGTCTTCGGCAACCCGGAGTTCCTGCGCTACAACGCGACAGCAAACCTGGACGCGCACCGCATCGCACTCTGCCTCTATCACCGGCTGCTGCACCTGACGATGCACATGAACATGTTTGTTCCAGTGCTGTGCGCCCTGGCCGCGTTTCTACTGCTCCCGGCCATCCCTGAGCGCGCGCGCCTGGCACGGCCTGTGCTCAACGCCATTGCCGTGATTCTCCTTGCCAACTGGATTGCCTTCTCAGTGCTCGGCGGAGCGCTGCTGACCCGCTATCTGTTGCCCATGTTTCCGCTCGTCCTGCTGGTCTCGGTGGCCGAGTGGCAGCTCCGCATGCGCGCCTGGGGATGGATCGCCGCGCTCAGCACGGCGGCGTTTCTTGCCGGCATCTGGATCAACCCGCCCTACGCCTTCGCACCCGAGGACAACCTCACCTATCGCGACATGATCGTGCTGCACCAGAGGGCGATCACGCTGATCTCCCAGCAATGGCCGCAGGCAACGGTGCTGACCGCGTGGCCCGCCTACTCCGAACTGGAGCGGCCCGAGATTGGCTATACCAAAGTCCCCATCAAGGCGGTTGCGATCCAGAACTTCTCGCGCGAGCAGGTCGAAGCAGCAGCCCGGATGGAGCAGACCCCGGGCGGATCCGGCGACTACGACACAGCCCTGCTCTTCTCCACCAAGTGGGCGCCGCCCTCCGGCCGTGTCAACCTCGCAGGCCGTAACGCTCCGGCAGACGCGCGCTACTTCGACTTCCACCAGGACCTGCTGCCCGCCGAAGCCGCAGCCATCCTGCATGGCGATGTGGTCTGGCAGGCCTCCATCCAAGGCGAGTGGGTCGCCGTCCTCCGCTTCGCCCGTACCAAAGAACAATCAGCCAGCCCGTAATCGTTGAACCAGGATCAAACTGACCGAATGCCAAATGAATCCTGAGACCTGCGATGCGTCCAACCACGCGCCCTCTATAATCGAGGCATCGTGGTGAGAATTTCTTTTGGCACTATTGGCCGGCTCAGTTCCTTTGCTATTCTGTTTGCCGCGCTGACTTCGGGTTGCCTCGCGCGCGCCCAAAGTCAGGCGAGTGCGGACGCGGACTCGGCGGCGGACATTCGCCAGCCCGGCGGGCGGCTGGTGTTGGTGCTGCCGTTCGACAACCACTCCGGCCAGGCCAACCTCGGCTGGATCGGCGATTCTTTTCCCTACACGCTGGACCAGCGGCTCACCTCGGCGGGATTTTTGACCATCGGCCGCGACGACCGCCAGTACGCGATGGAGCATCTGGGCCTGCCGGCGGACTTCCGCCCCAGCCGCGCCACCACAATCCGCATTGCGCAGACGCTGGACGCGGACTTCGTCGTTATCGGCAGCTTTAACGTCATCAACCCCGGGGCCTCTGACAGCCGCATTGAAGTGCAGGCGCAGGTGCTGGATGTGAACCAGTTGCGCATGTCCGCGCCGCTCGCGGACTCCAGCGAACTCACGCGCCTCTTCGACGTGGAGAACGCCATCGCGTGGAAGGTGGCCGGGCGCATGGATCCGCACTTTGCGGTGGCCGAGCAGACGTTTCTGGCGGCCTCCGGCGGAGTGCCACTCAGCTCGTTTGAGAACTACATTCGCGGCACATCCGCGCCCACCTCCGACGAGCGGCTGAAGCGCCTCGAAGCCGCTGTCGCCGAGACGCCCGGCTACACCGCGGCGCTACTGGCGTTGGGCAAGGAGCAGTACGCAGCGAGCAAGTTTGAGGCTGCCGCAACAACTCTGGCCAAGGTGCCGCCCTCCGACCGCATGGCGCTGGAGGCCAATTTCTACCGCGGCCTGGCACGCTTCAATATCGCCAAGTATGCCGAGGCAGCGTCGGCCTTCGCCTTCGTGGCCGCAAGTCTGCCGCTGCCCGAGGTGGTCAACGACGAGGGCGTGGCCAACAGCCGCCAGGGAAAGGACGCCGCAGCGCTCTTTGTACAGGTGATCGCAGCCGACCCCAACGACGCCGACTACCACTTCAACCTGGCCGTCGCACTGCTTGGCCGCAGCGACATCGCCGGTGCCACGCGAGAGGTGGAGCAGGCGCTGAAGCTGCATTCCGACGACCCCGAGGCCACCGAACTGCTTGCCCGGTTGCAGGCGACGCATGACTCGACCGCAAGCTTGAAGTCGATTATGAGTGCTGGCGGATTCGACCCCACCACGCGCATCCGGCGCACCTGGTCGGAGGCGTCGTTCCGCCAGGCGGCGTTCCAACTCGACCAGATGCGCGCCCTGCAGATGGCCACGCTGCCGCCAGTCCAACAGGCGGTGCAGTACACGCAACTGGGCGATGAATATCTGGCGCAGGGGCTGCTTCCTGAGGCCGAGCAGGAGTTCCACACCGCGCTTGCCGCCGACCCGAAGAGCGCCGCGGCGCACGCCGGAATCGCGCAAATACGCGAACGCAGCGGATCGCCCGACGACGCGCGCGCGGAGGCGCAGAGTTCACTTCAGCTTGCGCCAAACGCGGCGGCGTATCTGGTGCTGGCGCGGCTCGACCTGCAGATCAACCAGCTCTCCGAATCCGCCTTCAACGTGGCGAATGCGCTGCGTCTGGAGCCGGACAACTCCGCCGCACTGGGCATGAAGACCGCGCTTGCGGCGCGCGGGCAGAGCCTCCCGTAGAGCCATGCGCCGGAAAGATGCTGGGCGGGATGGCTGCCTGTTGCCGTATGGTTAATGCGCGGCCCTATGCCGAAGAGGTGCGTTCCATGCTCCGTCTATCCATGATCCGTCGCATGAGAAATTTGTTTGTGACGTTGACCGCGCTTGGCACGCTGCTGCCGGCAAACGTCCCGGCACAGACGCCAGCCTCGTCTCCGCTGGTGGTCAAGCTGATCCTTCACGACACTATTCAGCCGATCACCGCTGAGTACATGAAGCGCGGCCTGGACGATGCCGCCAGCCGCCACGCGGCAGCCGTTTTGATCTCCATGGGCACGCCCGGCGGACTGCTCGATTCCACCCGCGAGATGGTGGCAGACATCGAAGCATCGCCGGTGCCTGTCATCATCTTCATCGAACCCTCCGGCAGCCGCGCCGGCTCGGCGGGATTCTTCCTACTGGAGGCGGCAGACGTGGCCGCGATGGCGCCGGGAACCAACGCCGGAGCGGCGCATCCCATCCTCGAAGGCACCACGATGGACCCGGTACTGAAGGAGAAGATCGAGAACGACGCCGCGGCTTTCCTGCGTTCCTATGTAACGGTGCGCGGGCGCGACGCCAAAGATGCCGAGGACGCCGTGCGCAACTCGAAGTCGTTCAGCGAAGTCCGAGGCGCTCAACCTGCACCTGATCGACGTGGTCGCGCCGGACGACAACGCCCTGCTCGCGGCATTGAATGGCCGCACCATCAAGCGCTTCCACGGCGAGAGCGAGAAGCTCGACTTCACCCACGCCGCCATCGTCGAACTTCCGCCCTCCACGCGCGAGCGCCTGCTGACGCGCCTCACCAGCCCCGACCTCGACGTGCTTCTTCTGCTCTGCGGCGGCCTGCTCATCTACCTCGAATTCAATGTTCCCGGCACCATCGTCCCCGGCGCGCTGGGCACGCTGATGATGCTTCTGGCCATCTTCGGCCTGAACCTGCTGCCCGTGCAGCACACCGCCATCCTGCTGCTCTTCGCGGCGCTGGCGCTCATGGTGCTGGAGGCGAAGTTTGCCAGCCACGGAGTGCTGGGGACGGTCGGTGTGATCTGTTTGGTCTTCGGACTGGCCACGCTGGTCAACGGCCCCTCGCCGGAGATGCGCGTCCACTTCGGAGTGGCGGCGGGCGCGGGCGTCGGCTTCGGCGTCATCACCTTCGGCCTCGCGTGGATCGCCGTGAAGGCGCGTCAAGCCAAACGCCTCACCGGCCCGCAGGCAATGATCGGCCAGCCCGCCATTGCCATGACGCCGCATCCCCCACAAGCTGCCACGCCGGACGAACTTCCCGCCATCGGCCAGGTCGAGGTCCGCGGCGAAATCTGGAAGGCCACGCTGCCACCCAATACCCCACCCGTCCCCGCCGGAACCCAACTCACCGTCCGCGCCGTCGACAACCTCACCCTCACTGTCGTGACGAAGGAATAAATCCACACAACCGTGAAGTGCAGGGAATCTCAATCTTCGACTTGCTCGTATATTCTAAGTGGTGACGTGGCAGATAAAGAGTGGAGATGTTGCTAATGAATAAAACATCGACTTTTGCACTTTTGGTCGCATTCATATTTTCTACTCAAACTACCTTCGCGGCCCCTCGCAAAGTGGCCGTAACAAATAAGCCCGTGTGCTCGGCGAAAGCAATATGCTTTTCTGGAGAGGTAGCAGCAGACGAGGAATTCCACAAAGCGATCAATGGTCAACTGGAATTCGAACTGAAAAAGGGATGGACAATCGAGGTAGTTTCGCAACACGACAGCGACTGCGACAGACTCGCTTCTGTCGTGACCGGACCATATCGTTACCATAATGATCTCGATATCGACACGAGTTACGATTCGAAAGCCGAGGACGAGGTCTCTGCATCGCCACGCAAATTCAACTTCGTGACAAATTGCAAAGATTATCGAATAGAGTCCAAGAGACTCGAAGTCGTAATGTGGCCATATTCTTATACGGAGCAGGAATCGAATAAAGCGCTCGATGAACTTGGCAGTTCACCGCTCGGAATAGGCCGCCTCTGGATAACCGATTCACGGATCAGTCATTCCTCCGACACACCGGACAATAAGTGCGGCAAGATTGAATGGATGCGCTTTACTGTTGAAATTCGATTACCCCACCAACAGCCAGGTAGACGAACAACTAAGGCTCGATGAGGCCCACACCCTAATAGCACAGGGCGATGTTGCCATTGATCTTGGCAGCTCCGCGTGAATTTGTATGATGTATTGAGCGAACGTATTACTCGTGTATGCGGGCGACAACATCGTACTCGTGCGACTCGGTGATCTCCGCGCGGTAGAAGGTGCCGGGGACCAGCGCCTCGTGCGGGCCGAAGTCGTTGATCAGCACCTTGCCGTCGATCTCCGGGGCGTGCAGCGCGGTGCGGCCCTGCCACAGCAGTTCCGTCTCGTCGCTCTCGCCCTCCACCAGCACATCCACTTCCCTGCCCACCCACGCGGCCTTCGCCTTCTCGCTGATCTTCTGTTGCAGCTTCATCAGCCTGCGTCGCCGCGCCTCAATCGTCCGCTTCGGAACCTTCAGCGCCGCGTCCAATCCAAACGCCGCCGCACCCTCCTCGTCCGAATAGCCAAAGACTCCCAGCCAATCAATCTTCGCCGCCGCAATAAAATCGCATAGTTCCTTGAAGTCGGCGTCTGTCTCGCCAGGGAATCCCACTATAAACGTGCTGCGCAGCACAATCCCCGGAACCGTTGCGCGCGCCTTCTCGACGAGCCGCAGAAAGACCTCCGGCGTGCCGCCGCGCTTCATCCGCTTCAACACGCTGGGTGATGCATGTTGCAACGGCACGTCGAGATACTTGGCAATCGTCTCGTGCCGCGCGATGGTCTCCAGCAGCCGCGTCGTCACCTTGTTGGGATACGCATACAAAAACCGCAGCCACTTCAACCCCGGCAGCACGGCCACGGCGTCCAGCAGCGTACTCAATCCATCCTTCAACCCCAAATCTTCGCCATAGCAAGTTGTGTCCTGCCCAATCAGCGTGATCTCCCGCACGCCCTGCGCGATCAGCCGCTCCGCCTCGGCCACGATCGATTCCAGCCGCCGCGAGCGGAACTTGCCGCGCAGTTGGGGGATGATGCAGAAGCTGCACGGGTGGTCGCAGCCCTCGGCGATCTTGATGTACGCCGACGAGCGCGGCGTGGTGAGGATGCGCGGCGTCAGGTCGCTGTAGAGATACTCCGGCAGCGCGGCGGTTGCGCCGTCCCAATGCTCGCGCGAGAATCGCCCCTGCCGCTCGCGCGCATCGCCCTCCGCGCGGGAGGACTGCGCGAAGCTGCACCCCAACTTCGCTCGGGTGGGAGTGCTGATGCACAGCGCTCGCAGCGCGGCTGACAAGAATATTGAACGGCGAAGCCGTCTCCGCAGGCGCAGCGGGAGCAGTCAGCCCGGCAGCCTCCAGAATTGCCTCCAGCTCGCCAGTGCCCACCACCGCATCGACCTCGGGAATGTTGCGGCGAATCTCGTCCCGAAAGCGCTCCACGAGGCATCCGGCAACGATCAGCCGCCGGGCTTTCCCGCCATTCGCGACCTTGTGTTGCGCCATCTCCAGAATCGCGTTCACCGACTCCTGCTTGGCCGTGTCGATGAAGCTGCATGTGTTGACGACCAGAATCTCCGCGTCCTCGGCGCGCGCGGTCAACTGGCCGCCGGCGCGGTCAAGCAGCCCCATCATCACCTCGGAGTCCACCAGATTTTTCGGACAGCCCAGCGAGACGAAGCCGATAGTTGGCCGCGCGGAGACAGGCGTCCGCGTCGGCGCGGAACGTGGCTGCGAGGAAGCTATCGAGGATTCAGTTTCTTGACCGGAGACAGAGTGAGGCACACCTTCATGGTAGCAGTGCACACACAGTTCTAGCGGCTTGCGTAGGACTTGATCCCGGCCATCATCCCCTCGGCGAACCGCTTTGCCTGGCCCACCAGGGAGGCGATCTTCTGCGCGGGGCCGCGGATGCCGTTACCGATGGTCTCGACGATCTCGACGGTCGCTGTCAGCGCAGCCGTCACTATTCCATCGATCCGCGCCACCTGGCGCTGGGTGCGCAGGTTGGCGTCGGAGAGCGTCTCTTCAAAGTGCTGCGCTGTGCCGCGCACAATATCGCTGGTCTCCAACAGATTGTCGGCGATGGCACGCACCTTCGGCGCATTCTCGCTGAGCAGAGACTCCGCGGTGCGGCTGATCTGGGTTGCCGAATCGATCAGCGGAAGCGCCTTCTGCTTCAGCTCGTCGACCGCCTCCGTCAGGCCCTTGATCGCCTTGACGGATTTTGCCGCGAGAACGACCAGTGCGATGGCCTGCACCAGCATGGCCAGCGCAACCAGCCCGATAAAGACAGTCAGAAGATTGGTATTGATCTCGGAGATTGCATCCGTTCCCTGAAAACACATCGCGAGCATCGCCATTCGTCCCCTTCCGTACGCTAGGCCGCAGCCTGTCCGGCGTCCATCAATGCGACGCCGGAGCTCACCCGAAGGAACTAAGCCTGCGGCTCGGTGGTTGTGTTGATATAGGCTTCCTTGCCCGCGTCAACAGCGGCCTCAACCTTGGCCTGTTGCTCGTTGATCAGGCTCTTGCCCTTCTCGACGTACTGGGTCCACTGTGTGCGGCCCTTCTCGTAGTACTCGCGGCCCTTGTCGAACGACTCCTGGGCCTTCTGCTTGCCCTCCTCGACCAGCTCAGCAGCCTTCTGCTTTCCCTGCTCGACCAGTTCCGCGGCCTTGTCGCGGGCCTCGCGCGCGCCGTTCAACAGGTCCTCGCGGGTCTCTTTGCCAGCCTTCGGCGCATACAGCACGCCGATTACAGCGCCGATACCCAGCCCGGCCAGAAACCATCCAAGCCCACATGATCCTGATCCGCATTCACATTCGTTGTCTGCCATCGTCTTCTCCTGTTTAGCCCTAAGATAAATCGTTTGTCCGTCTCCGTTGTACGATGCGCGTTGTGCCACTGGCGATACGCGCTAACGGAAGATACGCATAGCCTGCACACCTGCCTAGGATGCTAAGTATAGTACCTTCCGGGGCGTCTTTCCGACTGTGGATGGAGCAAAAATGCCGATCTGGAGCGAAGCCACGAAAGAACGGGCCGGCCCGCGCCCGTGGTTGCATCGCAGACGCAAGATGCAGCAGACTATAGAAGTTTACGCGAGTAGAATGTGGGTATTGGAAGCAGATATCAATGCTCTGGACGCACTTGCAGGAGAGAAAGATCATGGACGCACGCAGGATATATTCCGCTGCACGCAGCATAGTCATCGCAGGCTCTCTGGCCATGCTGCTGGCGGGCTGCAAGAGCAAGCCCGCGGCCACGGACGACGCCAGCCTCAACGCGCAGGTGCAGAGCCGGCTCTCGGCTGACCAGAACCTTAGCGGGCAGACGATTCAGGCCTCGGTGAGCGCAGGCGTCGTCACCCTGAACGGCAGCGTCACCAGCGACACGGCGCGCAGCATCGCCACGGGCGATGTGGCGCAGATCGCGGGGGTCAAGACAGTGGTTGATAACCTCGTGGTGCAGGCGCCTCCGGCCACAGTTGCACCGTCTACGCCGCCTGCGGCCGCTGCGGCAACTTCTCCCGCGCCTCTTCCCTCCGCGAAGAGCAAGAAGCCTGAGCCGATGGTCACTCCGACAACGCCTGCGCCCATCGTGCGGTACGCTCCCGCGCCGCTGCCGCAGCCGGTGCCTGTCGTGGCCAGGACGCCGCCGCCGCCGCTGCCGTCCGCGCCCGTGCCGGTTGAGCACAATATGACCCTGACCGCAGGCACAACGATCCCGGTGCGTATTACCGAGACGCTGGACAGCGCCACCACCAAGGCGGGCGACAAGTTCACCGGCACAATTGCCACGGACCTCATCGCCGACGGCATGGTGGTTCTGCCGCAGGGCACGCCGGTCACGGGTCATGTGGACGCGGTGCAGGACGCGGCACACTTCAAGGGGGCATCCCTGCTCACCATCTCGCTCAGCTCGATCAACCGCAAGGGCGGGCGCATCGACGTCTCCAGCGAGGCCTTCACCAAGCAGGGCGAGGCCCGCGGCAAGAACACCGCCGAGAAGATTGGCGGCGGCGCGGCTGTGGGTGCGATCCTGGGCGGCATCTTCGGCGGAGGCAAGGGAGCGGCCATCGGCGCGGCAGCCGGCGGCGGCGTGGGAGCGGGAGCAAACAGCGTCACGCGCGGCCAGCAGGTGCAGATCCAGTCGGAGACGGTCGTCCGCTTCCGCCTGCTCGACCCCATCGTGGTACGCGTAACCATGGGCGGAGAGCCGATGGGAGGCTCAAGCTCATCGCTGGAGCATCGTTCGGACCAGTAGCCGCGGCAAACACAAAACGCGCAGCCATGCCGCGCTCACGAAAGAGCAAGTGGCGGAGTTGTGGGGAGGGTCAGTTTGGCGAGGGCTTCTCGACGTGGTCGATGACGATCACATCGACCGCCGTCTTCTCCGCCGTCAGCTTCAGCCCTAGCTGTTGCTGGATCGCATCGAAGAGGTTTGGTGCTTCCGTTACATCCGACGCTTTGACCTTTGGCGGATGTCCATTGAACTGCGAATCTGTCCGGCGTGAAGGTAACGTTGTTGTCGAATTTGCCCGTAATGCCTGTCCGGTTCACCACCGGCTTGTCCAGAACCAGCATCTGCAGAAAGTCGGTGAAGTCAGTCATCGTCCCATTGATCAGATGCAGCGTCAGGCCACCGGTTCCTTGCGCGTAGTAGAAGCCGGGGTTTATGCCTTTCACTTGCGTAGGCGTCAGCTTCTGTCCCGTCTTTCCAGCAGTCAGCACATAGGCCGGAAGATCGCGTTTATCGTGATGAAACTTCAACGCGAAGCGGTCCGCCAGCAGCTTGCGAACCATGCTTCGCATCTGCTCGATATTCGGCGTGCCCGGTTGATCCGGCACGGCATCGATGTCATATCGATCGCCGTCCATCCATCCCGTTCCGTTCACAACCTGTTTCACCTGCAAGCTGTAAGCAAAGGTGACCAGATCGTTCAGCGAACCATTGACAACCACCAAGTGACGCCCCTTGAGAGTGAGGCCCTGGATCTGTGCCGCCCCGGAGGGGTTTGGCTTGATGGTTGCCACATCGAACGACGGGTCCGCATCCGCCGCCATCGGCGTGGGCGGTTTGGGGGCGTCGGGAATCTCCCACGCAGTCTCCGGCGTGGCGCGCAGGAGGGTCAGCGGAAACGGTTGCCCACCCTGCGTCCATGTACCGGCCATGCTCTTGCCGTCCGCGCTCAACTTGCCCTCGTAGCTGGAACTCAACAGGTCGGCCTTGAATTTGAAGGTCGAGCCATCCTGCGAAACGGAAGATGCGTTGAGTGACTGCGACGCCTGGTCGGCGTTGTAGAGTGTTGCGCTCCAGCTCTTATCCAACTTCGCAACCTTCACGACAATCCGAACGTCCTTGCCGCCAGCCTTGATGGTTCCCTGCCAGGCACCCGAAAGGTCGCCCGGCGCAGGGGGAGCAGCGGTCTGCGCGCGCAGGGCGGGTGTTGCGACCAGCGCGGCCAGTGCAACAAGGCTCAGCATCATCTTCTTCATGGAATGATCTCCTCAAACACCGATTGAACTGCATGGCCCACAGCACGCCGGTAACAGGCAAGAAGGAGCAGTGTTCCATGATACGCAATCCCGCGCGCGGCAAGTTCACATGAATTGCCGGGCGCGATCAATTTGAGGAGTTTGCAGCGTTCTTTGCGCCAACCGGGGATGTCGGACTTTATTTCTTTGCCTTGACGGCAGACTTTTTTCCGGCTGGTTTGGCAGAGGGTTTCGACCTTGCAGCGGGCTTTAGCTTTGCCACCGATTTCGGCTTCGCGGCTGGCTTTGCCGGCGACTTGGCGGCAGGCTTCGGCTTAGGCGCTGCTTTCGGTTTGGCTGCCGGTTTCGCTACGGGCTTTGCCGACGGCCTTGACTTTGCCTCCGGCTTCGATTCGGCAGCTTCGGCTGTAGCGGCTTCAGCCTGCTGGCGCAGGGCGTGAAGCACAACGCGGAACATCTCTTCCTCGGGAGCGGGCTTGCCGGTCCAGATCTCAAACTGGCGCGCGCCCTGGTGGACGAACATCTCAATGCCCGTGATGAAGGGGACCGACAACTGCCGCGCGAGGTGAATCAGCGGCGTCTCCAGCGGGTTGTAGACCAGGTCGAAGACCAGCTTGGTGTTGAGGTCCTTGGCCTCCAGCAGAGGCGCGGCCTTGTTGCCCGCCATGCCGACCGGCGTCGCGTTGATGATGGCGTCGAAGGACGACTTGGCCAGGGCCTCCTTGCGGATGGTCTTGGAGCCGGACTGGCGCGCCAGCTTCTGTGCGGTCTCGGCGGTGCGGTTGAGGATGAAGACGTTGGCACCCTTCTCGCGCAGGCCGAATACGGCGGCGCGCGCCGCGCCTCCCGCGCCCAGCACCAGCACCCTGGCGCCGGCCAGCGGCATCCGCTTCTCCAGCGGGCCGGTGATGCCCGCGACGTCGGTGTTGAAGCCGTAGAGCTTGCCGTCCTGCGCGCGCAGCACCGTGTTGCACGCGCCGATCCTGGCCGAGAGCGGGTCGGTGCGCTCCAGATGCGACATGATCTCCTGCTTCAGCGGCATGGTGACGCTGATGCCCTGGATGGGGATGTCATGCACCAGCTTCAGCAGATCGGAGAGCTTGTTCGTCTGTAGCGCAAGATAGACGGCGTTGACCGTCTCGCGACGGAAGGCCGTATTCATCATGATGGGCGAGAGCGAGCTGCGAATCGGGTTTCCCGCCACGCCGTAGACCTTGGTGGCCGCGTCAACCTGGTCGATGCGGTAGGTCTCCAGCAGGGTGCGCGCGGCGATCTGGCCGGGGCCGGTCTCCTCGCCCACGGTGGCGGCGGCGAAGGTGAAGGCCGATCCGGCGCGCACGCCCAGCACGCGCGAGATGATCCCCGCATCGCCCATACAGATGCCTATGAGGTTCGAGTTGTCGTTCATGCGCTCGAGGAAGTGGATCAGGGTGAGGTTATCGATCAGCGACTTGGCGGTCGAAACGACTTTGACGAAGTCGGGGTGGAAGGCGTTGATGCGGGTGAATATCCCGTCCAGATCGTGCGTTCCGTTGAAGTCATGGTGGCTGATGAGGAGGCCGATGCCGGTCTCTCGCAGCTTCTGCAGGTCGGCTTTCTTGAGGGCCTCGGCGGATTCCAGTTCGAGGTCCACCATGTGGAACCCCACAGCCGCGCACTTGGTGAGGACTTCGAGTTCGGCGGCCAGGGAGCCAGCGAACTTGCCGCCATTCGCTGAGCGTCGACATGTGGCGATGGCGGTGGCAGCCGTATTGTCTGCGAAGAACTGCTTGAACCTGGGCAGCGCAAGCAGCGGCTTCTCAAGATAATCCAGGCGAATCTCGAGGAACGGAGTCTCCTTGACCGCGACGGTCGCCTTTTCGATCACCTCAGCAGACGTGGTACCGGCGATGGCCACGCACACGTTGGCAACGCGTGAGCGGAGGAACTGGGAAGCGTGACTCGGAACGTTCAAACTCATAGGTGCAATCGCGTATCTTACAGAGCAATCGGTCAGGATGCAACTCTTTCAGTAAATATCTGCGATTGCTGAGGTTATCCGCCAAGCTGCATGGTTTGGCAAACAGTTAACATTAACCACTAAAATAGACGGATAGAGCAGCAAAAAGTTGCACCTGGCGAGGAAAAGTCTCGATGGATGAGAAACTTGCCTATTCTGCCAAGGCTCGACACCCCGGTAAAACCAAATATAGGTGCGGAATGAAGCAACAGGACGATGCGGAGGCAACCGGCGAGGTGGACGATCTGCTGTCCTCCGTTGGCCTAGGCCACGGACGGCGCAAGACGCTCGCCGGATCCTGGCAGAATGGCGAACGAATGACGAAGACTACGCGCGCCTGCCAAAAGACGCTGCATGGGCCTTCCGCGGTACACGGAGACGAGGGAACGCAGAGCGATAAGGCGGCGAAGCGAGTCGAACAGGTTCGTGCACCGGGTTGGCTGCACTGCGCATGGCTGCGTCACGGTTTCAGCACGCGCGCCGGAGGCGTCTCCACCATCTACGATTCGGGCGGTGGCAATGGCTCACTGAACCTCGGTTGGACCCCGCAGGATGACGCCGCCAATGTCGCCGAGAACCGCCGCCGCTTTATGGCGGAGATTGCAGGAGGGCCGGCGCAGGCCGTGACCCTGCGCCAGTTCCACTCAGCAATGCTGCGCACAGTGGAGACCGAAGACCTCGCCCACCCCGCCCGCCTGCGAACCGCCGACGGGCGCGCCGTGCTGCGCGGCGATGGGATGATGACCGACGTTCCCGGCGTCTTTCTCGGCATACAGACCGCGGACTGCGTCCCGGTGCTGGTGGCCGACGTGCGCCGTCGCGCGGTGGCGGCCTTCCACGCGGGCTGGCGCGGCACGCTGGCGCGCATCGTCGAGCGCGGCATCGGCGCCATGCGCCTGCGCTACGGCTCGCGCCCAGAGGACCTGGTGGCCGCCATCGGCCCCTCCATCGGCCCATGCTGCTACTCGGTCGGCGAGGAGGTGCGCTTCGAGTTCGAGTCTCAATTTGCCTACGCGCGAGAACTCTTCGGCGAGATCTTCGACTCCGACCCAGTGCGCGACAAGTATCCGCTGCTGTTTCTCACCGCACGCGCGCCGGGACACAGCAACATCGGCCCGCAGATCCATCTCAACCTGTGGCAGGCCAACCGCCGCCAGTTGCTCGACGCAGGGATTCCGGCCAGGCACATCACGGTGATCGGCGAATGTACCGCCTGCGCGGGACTGGGAACCATCGCTGGAAGAAAGTATTTTTCTCACCGCGCAGAGAGCGGCTTCACGGGCAGAATGATGGCCGTCATCGGCGTGGCAAACTCAGCAGGCAAAAAATAAGTCTGCGGAACCATCAGTGGGATGCGGTTGCCGCAGGCGCAGGTACAGGAGCTGCGACCGGAGCGGCAGCAGCATCGGCCTTCGCATGCCTGTGGAAGACGATCCGGATCAGGTCGGGCGCGAACTCGTAGAACTGGCCGCCCAGCGCGCCGAAGAGCGTGACCTCGGTTCCGTTCTCCAGAGTCAGTCCGACGCCGCGCTGGTCGGCCGGGTAGTACGCGTTGGAGATCGCACCTGAGATGTAGTTGCCCAGCACATTCGACGCATTGAACTGTGTCTTCCCGTTGTCGCCGCTTGCATTCCACGGTGGAGAGCGCGGCCACCCAGATGCGGCCCTTGATGGAGCCGGTCCCCTTGCGGAAGTAGCGCGGGTCCTGATGCAGCAGTTGGGGCAGCAATGCGTTGCCGATGAGCGCGCCGTTGACGTTGTCGGCGTAGTTGGCGCCGACGCGCTTGAAGTAGCCTGCAGGCCCCCAGCCGTAGCCGCTGTTGCTGTCGACCAGCTCGCTGTATCCTCCGCCGACCACAAACGCCCAGCCGAAGTAGAAGGGATTGACCACGCCGTGCAGCGCGAGGTCCCACTTCTGGCCGCCGGTGAGCGGCAGGGCCTGACCGTTCAGTACCACATTGAAGTTGGGCACCACGCCCAGCAGACGCTGCTGCTCCTCCTGCTTCAACTCGCGCTCGGACTCGCTGTGTTGCTGCTGCTTCGCATCGCCGCTGAGCGCTGGCGCTGCAGCCGGAGGCGTCGCGACCGAAGCAGGCACGCTCTGCAGTGACGAAGAAGACGTGGGTGCAGCCGGATCGCTGTTCTGCGGCTCGGGGGCATCCGGCAGCGCCAGCGCCGCCGACTCCAACGGCTGCGCGAGCTGCGTCTGCGCCTGCACCGAAGCGGCAAAAGAAAGAGCCAGAGCCATGAATGTGGCTGCAATAAAACTGTGGGAAAAGATTGGTCTCACTTTATTAGTCTATCGCACAGAGCTACGCACAAACCCTTTGGCAGCAGGCTGCGCAGCGCCTGCACCTTACTTGCAGATGGGGACGGGACCTGTGCGTTCGTGCGCGCTGCGGTAGGCTTGTTCGATGAGGACAATGCGATGAAGTTCGAGATGGAAAAGACGCCCGCGCGTCAGGTCTACAACCTGCTGATCGGTCTGGTGGCCCCGCGGCCCATCGCCTGGGTCACCAGCATGGATGAAAACGGCCGCCTGAACGCCGCGCCGTTCAGCGCCTACAACTACCTCTGCACCGATCCGCCCATCGTCGGCATGGGCGTGATGAACCGCCCCGGACGCGGCTCCATCCCCAAGGACACGGCGCGCAACATCCGCCGAACCGGTGAGTTCGTCATCAATGTAGTGACGGAGGACCTGCTGGACAAGATGAACATCTGCGCCACCGACTTCCCCGCCGAGGTCGGCGAGCTGGAGATGGCGGGCCTGACCGCCGCGCCATCCTCCGTCGTCAAAGTCCCGCGCATCGCCGAGGCCCACGCCGCGCTGGAATGCACCGAGTTCACCACCATGGAGATTGGCCGCTCGCGCATCATCCTCGGCCGCGTCGTCGCCATGTACGTCGAAGACCGCTTCATCGACCCGCCCGTCGAACGGCCACGGACCTTACATCCACGTCCGAAGAACTCCACGCCATCGGCCGCATGAATGGCCTCGGCAACTACGTCAAGACGCGCGACGCCTTCGTCACCGTTCCGCGCATCTCGTATGAGGAGTGGGAAAAAGGCAAGCGATAGGCGTCTACTCCAGGTACCGCTTGACCCACGGATCGTCGGAGTGGACCAGTTCCTCGGTCGTCCCATGAAAGACGATCTTTCCCTCGTTGAGCAGAAGGAACTTCGTGCCTTCGTCGATGCCGCCGTTCGCACCGTCCTTGGGCAGTGGCTTCATGCCGCCGGTCGCTTGATCGAAGCGGTGCGTGGCAAGAATGAACGCGTCCTGCAACCGGTGCGTCACCACCAGCGAGGTGGTGTGCCAGACGTCGCGCTGCTTCATCACCAGCTCGATGATGGTGGTCGATGTGATGGGGTCGAGCCCGCCGGTGGGCGAGTCGTAGAGGATCAGGTCGGGGTGGCTGATGATGGCGCGCGCAATCGAGACCCGGCGGCGCATCCCGCCCGAAAGCTCGGAGGGAAACTTGTCGATCGCCGCCTCCAGCTCGACGAACCGCAGCGCCTCCACCACGCGCGCGTGCGCCTCAGCCTCCGGCACGAGCTCCTCGTGCAGCCGGTACGCGACGTTGTCCTCGACGTTGAGCGAGTCGAAGAGCGCCGACTCCTGAAAGACCATGCCGATGCGCGCGCGCAGAGCGTAAAGTTCTCGCCGCCGCAGCTTGTCGATCTCCTCGCCGAAGACGCGAATCGAGCCGCTGTCGGACTTGAGGAGTCCATTCGCCAGCTTCAGCAGCACCGACTTGCCGCATCCCGCCGGGCCAAGCAGCACCAGCGTCTGCCCGCGCTCCACCGAGAAAGATATCCCCTGCAACACGGGCTTGCCATCGAAGCCGATCGACACATCCTCGAACTGCACCACTGGGGCATTGCTTGCGGTCGAGTCGGCGGTTGCCGTGCTGGAACTGCTACCGGGACTGGAAAATCCTTCAGGCATGGGCGCTCTCAACTGCCGAAGATGCCGATCATCAGGCGAGTGACGATGAAGTCGACGATGATGATGAACACCGACGAGACGACCACCGCCTGGGTTGTGGCGCGGCCCACGCCCTGCGTTCCGCCCGTGGTCCTCATGCCGAAGAAGCAGCCCACCGTGGCGATGATAAAGCCGGAGAAGATTGGCTTCGTCAGTCCCTGCACGATGTCGCCGTGCACCAGGCTGCTGTAGGAGCTGTGCAGATAGGAGCTGGCGTTGAGTCCCAGCATGTTGACGGCCACAAGCGTGCCACCCAGGATGCCCGCCGTATCGGCGATGATGGTCAGGAAAAAGAGCATGAAGACGGTGGCGATCAGGCGCGGAGTGACCAGCTTGCGGATCGGGTCGGTGCCCAGCGCGCGCATCGCGTCGATCTGCTCGGTCACCTTCATCGAGCCCAGCTCCGACGCCATCCCCGCCGCGTTGCGCCCGCTGACCATCAGCCCGGTCAGCACCGGCCCAAGCTCCTTCACCATGGAGAGCGAGACCAGCGATCCGGTCATGCTGACGGCGCCGAACTCCTTCAGCGCGGTCACCGATTGCAGCGCCAGCACGCATCCGGTGAAAAACCCGCTCATGATGATGATGGGCAGCGAACCCACGCCGATGGAGTCCATCTGGGTGAAGATGTCCGCCCAGTAGCGCGGGCGAGAGAAGATGTCGGCAATCGCCCTGCCCGCCAGGATCGAGTACTCCTGCACGCTGGCGACCTGCTGCTTGATGAATACGTCTGGAGACCGAATGGGCATATCTTCTGTGGCTCAGGTTATCAGATGCGGGAACCATTCCGCTGCGCGAAGTTTCTTCCGCGTTATGCCGAGCGCGGTATCTTCCTCTTTTCTCCCCTGCTCTTCTGCGTGGCCTCGAAGCCCTTGAAAGTGAGAAGATGGTGGGATGATTTCAGAGCATCCGGCGGAGACGATGTTGGCGGCGGTGTTGTATGGCAGCGAGGACCTGCGCATGGAGCAGGTTCCCGTTCCCACCATCGGCCCCGGTGAGCTGCTTCTGCGGGTGGGCGCGGCCCTCACCTGCGGCACCGACCTCAAGGTCTACCGGCGCGGATACCACGCCATGATGCTGAAGCCTCCGGTGGTCTTCGGCCACGAGCTGGCCGGCGTAGTGGCCGAGGTGGGCGCGGGTGTGACGAACTTCCGCGTTGGCGACCGCGTGCTGCCGCTCAACTCCGCGCCCTGCGACGCCTGTTACTTCTGCCGCCACAATCAGCAGAATCTCTGCGAACACCTGCTCTTCAACAATGGAGCATACGCCCAGTCCATGCGCATTCCGGCGCGCATTGTGGAGAAGAACACGCTTCTTGTGCCGGAAAAGGTGCCGCTGGAGCACGCCGCGCTGACCGAACCGCTGGCCTGCGTCATCCTTGGGCTGGAGGCATGCGGCGCGCGGGCTGGCGACACCATGGTTGTGATCGGCGCGGGGCCGATCGGGCTGATGTTCGTCCATGCCGCAAGTTTGACCGGCGTACGTGTCATCTCCGTGGTCAAGCGCGAGGACCAGATTGCGGCGGCGCGCCACTTCGGAGCAACGGACGTGGTGCGCATTACCGAAGGCGTGGACACCGTGGCGGCGGTGCGCGCGTTGACCGATGATGCACGCGGCGCGGACGTTGTCATTGAAGCCGTGGCCCGTCCCGCCACATGGGAGCAGGCCGTCGGCATGGTGCGCAAGGGAGGTGTGGTCAACTTCTTCGGCGGCCCGCCCAGCGGCACCGTCGTCGGCCTCGACACCAACCGCCTGCACTACGGAGACATCACGCTGAAGGCAACCTTCCACCTGACGCCGGAGACCGCGCGCACGGCCTTCGCCCTCATCGCCGGCGGCCGCTTCAAAGCCGCCGAGTTCATCACCCGCACGGCCACGCTGAGCGAGGTTCCAGACGTCTTCGCGCGCATGATGACACGCAGCGCGGACAAGGTCCACGACATTAAGACCGCCATCTTTCCCAATGGGAGCTGGCAATGATGGAACAGCAGGATGAAGCCGGCCGGACTTGCGCGATGGACTCGCTCGACGGCGCGCCGGCCGAGTATCTGACGCCAGAGGACCGCCCCACGCTGGACGAGGCTCGAGCCTGGTGCCACCAGCTTGCCACCTCGCACTACGAGAACTTCCACGTCGCCACCTTTTTTCTGCCCAGTCTCGTGCGTCCGCACTTCGAGAGCCTCTACGCCTTCTGCCGCGTCTCGGACGATCTTGGCGATGAGGTCGGTGACACCGCGACATCGCTGCGCCTGCTGAGCAATTGGGGCGGTATGCTCGACCAGTGCTACGACGCGCCGGATCAGTCTCGACATCCCGTCTTCGTCGCGCTGCGCGAGACGATCGTCGCCTGCGACCTCCCACGTACGCTCTTTCACGATCTGCTGCGCGCCTTTACGCAGGACCAGATTAAGACCCGCTACGACACATGGGACGAGGCCGTCGAGTACTCGCGCTACTCGGCGAACCCCGTGGGCAGGCTGGTGCTGATGGTCTGCGGATACCGCGACGAGCCGCGCGCGCTGCTCTCCGACAAGATATGCACCGGTCTGCAACTGGCCAACTTCTGGCAGGACGCGGTGCGCGACTCGGAGATTGGCCGCCGCTACATCCCCACCGAGTACATGCTGCGCTTCGGCGTGGCCGAGGGCCAGATCGAAGGCCGCGTCTTCACCCCGGAGTTTGCCGCAATGATGCACGAGATCGTAGACCGCACCCGCGCCATGCTGCGCGAGGGATCTGCACTCAGCATCACCGTGGACGACGAGCTGCGCGTCACCCTGGACCTCTTCCGCAAGGGCGGCGAGGCGATTCTCGACGGCATCGCGGCGCAGAACTACGACGTGCTGCGCGGCAGGCCAGTGGTGACGCGGCGCAAGAAGCTGATGCTGCTCTTTGGCGCGTTGCTGGACAAGCTGCGAACGCGCACAACTGGAGTCGGAGCGTCATGAGCCATGCGGTCAGCATCGATGCGCGGACGGAGGCGGCCTACGCCTTCTGCCGCGCCATCGCCCGTCGCGAGGCAAAGAACTTCTACTGGGCCTTTCGCGTCCTGCCGCGCCATAAGAGCGATGCAATGTGCGCCGTCTATGCCTTCATGCGCCGCGCCGACGACATCAGTGACGACGAATCGAAGCCCATAGAAGCCCGCCGCGAAGAGATGAAGTCGTGGCTTGCAGCATGGCGCGCGTCGAGAACCGCCGCGGCAAATCAATTCTCGCCCAACACAAACGAAGACCCCGTCTTCCGCGCGCTCAGCCACACTCAGCGCCGCTTCAATGTCCCCGACTCCCTCCTCGAAGAACTCGTTGCCGGAACCACGATGGACCTCGAACCCCTGACTTCGAACCTCGGCCCCGTCCAGACCTATGCCACCTTCGACGACCTTTACCGCTACTGCTATCTCGTCGCATCGGTCGTCGGCCTGGTCTGTATCCGGATCTTCGGATACACCGACGCACGCGCGGAAATCCTCGCCGAAGAGACAGGCGTCGCCCTTCAGTTGACCAACATCCTGCGCGACGTGAAGGAGGACGTGGAACGTGGCCGCGTCTATCTGCCACTCGATCTGCTCGACGAGTTCGGCGAGTCGGTGGACGAGCTGCGTTCACTCGCCGCCGGCCGCGCGATGACCGAGCGCGAGCGCTCCATGCTGGCGACGCTGGCCATCCGCGCAGAGAAATACTATCTCGCGGCAGGCAAGCTCACTCCGCTGATCGATCCCGACAGCCGCGCCGCACTGTGGGTCCTGGTCACCATCTATCACCGCCTGCTCGCCCGCATCGCAGCGCAAAAGATGGAGGTCTTCGGCGAGCGCGTAGCCCTCTCCACCGCTGAAAAGCTGGCCGTCCTGGCGTGCGGAGCTACAATGGCCGCATGGAATCGCGTGGTCAAGTGATGCGCGCCTCCGACCTGCGCCGCCGGACCGCGGATGCACGCCCCACGGACGTGACCGTGATCGGCGCGGGCGTGGCCGGACTCGCCGCCGCCGTTGCGCTGGCTGGCGATGGCGCATCCGTGACGCTGCTAGAACGCCGCGCCTTCGTCGGTGGACGCGCCTACTCATACCCGCATCCCGCGCTCAACGAGACCATCGACTCGCAGCATGTCGTCCTCGGCTGCTGCACCAACTTCACCGGCCTGATGGAGCAGGCCGCCGCGCAGTGGTCCATCCGCTGGTACAACGAACTTTGCTTTCTCGAACCATCGGCCTCGGGCAACCCGCGCCGCAGTTGGATCAAACCCGGCCGCCTGCCTGCGCCCGCGCACCAGGCCATCAGCTTCCTGCGCGCGCCCATGCTGGGCCTGCGAGACAAGGCCGCCATCGCATCTGGGCTGGCTCGCTTTCTGCGCGGCTATCCCGCAGAGCGACGCGGAGAGCTTCGCCGCATGGCTCAAGCGCACCAATCAGACCAGCCGCGCCATCCGCCACTTCTGGGAGCCCATCGTCACCGGCGCGTTGAACGATACCGCGGAAAATTGTTCCGTGAAGTACGCGGGCAAGATCTTTCACGAGTCCTTTCTGCGCTCGCCGCAAGCCGGCCGGCTGGGCATCCCCACCAAGCCGCTCACCGAGTTCTTCGAGCCAGTCGTGAAGCTGGCACGCCGACTGGGCGTCGATCTCCGCCTGAACACCGGCGTCGACGCAATCGCTCGCACGCCCGAGGGCCGATGGAAGATTCGCACCGGAGAGGCTGAGTTTGAGACCGGCGCGGTCGTGCTGGCCACCGGCATTCGCCACACCGAGCGCCTAATGAACACGCTGGCCGGCGCAGGCGCGCAACCCGGCGCATACAAGCCCTTCGAGTTCGACCGCTTTGTCTCCGCGCCCATCACCACCATCCATCTCTGGTACGACCGCGAGGTCGCCGACCTCGACCACGCCGTCCTGCTCGATACGCGCATCCAGTGGCTCTTCGCCAAGTCGCGTATCCGCGGATGGGAGCCGTCGCGCGGCAGCTACCTGGAGCTGGTCATCAGCGCCTCGTGGCCGGAGATCGCCCTCTCGCGCGAGCACATCCTCGCCTCCGCCCTGCGCGAACTTGAACTCTTCCTCCCCGCCGTGCGCCAGGCCCGCCTGCTGAAGTCCGCCGTGCTCAAGGAGGCCCGCGCCACCTTCTCCGTCACGCCCGGCCTCGACGCCTTCCGCCCGCCGCAGACCACCCCCTACCCGCGCCTCTACGTCGCCGGAGACTGGACCGCCACCGGCTGGCCCTCCACCATGGAGAGCGCGGTGCGCAGCGGACGCCTCGTCGCTGGCGAAGTCGCCGGCGACCGCACCCTCTTCCTCGCCCCCGAAACCCCCGCCTCCGGCCTCATGCGCTGGCTCTCCCGCATCCAATAGAACCCGCCTTTGTCGGACAAGCGGGAAAGAGGTAGCTTGAAATCATGAGCGATGTCGAGAAGGTCCTTATAGAAATCACCCGTGCCAAGAAGAGCAAGCGACGGCTGGTGTTGGTGGCTGCATTCGCGGCTGTTCTGGTGGTTTGCCTGGCGGCGAGTTATCTGACGCAGGGAGCGATGTCGGGCCGTCCGCGTCAGAGTGTCCAGCAGGGACTGGTGGATCAGCAACCGTGGCAGACGGCGTCGGCCTTGTCCGCTCTGGCCGTGTCGTCGGAGGAGAAGCAGTTTGCGCGGGAGGCGGAGCGTCTGGCGGACCACGAGGTGGACCAGGCGTTTGCCCTGGCGTTGCGTCAGGCGGAGATGGAGGTAACGGTGCTCTCCGGGCCGGCGCTCGATATTCAGCAGAAGGTGAACGCCCTGGCCGAGCAGGTAAAGGACGATCAGGCGGCGGTGGATGCCCTGAACGCGCAGGTCGCGGCGGCGGCCAAGCGGGGAGGCACGCCCGCGGCTTCGCTGGGCGACGATCAGGATGTAGCCAAGGCGCGCCTGCAGATCGACACCGATGAGAGCAACGACGCCAGCGAAGACCTGCAGCGGGCGAGCGGGGACAAGCGCGCCCAGATTCAGCAGGAGTTGGCGGCACGCGAGGCGTCCATGCAGAAGTACGACTCGCAGGCCAATAGCCAGGGCGAGCCCGCCGTCATCTCGCAGAAGCGCTTTGCAACGCTGGCCAGGCGGATTGACGCGTGGCTCGATCAACGAAGCCGCCGGGATTCGATCGAGCAGGCTCGGGCGCAGACGGATGCGGACGTCGCGTCGTTGACAGCGCAATACGAGGCGCTGCATGAGCAGTCGAAAGTGGCTGCGACAACGATTGGGGATGAGAGTGCGGGCGCGGCGGCCAACGGCGCTGCGCAGTCGAATGCAACCGTGGGCGGCTCCGGCGCCAAGGGCAAGCTGGCCAGAATGGCGCGCGTGCATGAGCTGGCGCAGGTCCACTCAATCCTGCAAGACAGGCTGGACACCGACAAGCAGCTCTCCGCGGTCTATGAGAAGTGGAGTGCGCAGGTCTGCTTGCAGCACCGCATTGTGCGGCACCTTATCCTGCAGTCGATGGCCGGCATTGCGGCGCTTCTACTGGGCGCGGTGCTGGTCTGGTGGCTGGTGCAGGCCTTGCTGGATCGCGCCGTGGACCGCGCCGTTGTGGACGCGCGCAGCGTGCATACATTGCGCACGGTTGCCAGCCTGGCTATCGAGGTGCTGACTCTGCTTCTGGTGCTGCTGTTCGTCTTCGGCGCGCCCAGCCAGATGCCGACCATCCTGGGACTGTGTGTTGCGGGCCTGACCGTCGTCTTTCAAAACTTCATCCTGGCCTTCTTCGGCTGGTTTATGCTGATGGGCCGCAACGGCATCCGCGTGGGCGACTGGGTGGAGATCAACGGCGTGGCAGGCGAGGTCGTCGAGGTCGGGCTCTTCCGCACCACGCTGCTGGAGACGGGCAATGGCACGGACAAGGGACATCCCACCGGGCGGCGCGCCAGGTTCCTCAACAGCTTTGCAGTGACCGGCCAGTTCTTCAACTTCTCCACCACAGGCCAGTGGATGTGGGACGAGATCAGCGTGAATGTGCCTGCCGGGCGAGGGATCGTACCAGACCATCGAGGCAATCCACAAGGCAGTGCTACAGCAGACCGAGAAGGACGCGATGCTGGCGGAGAAGGAGTGGAAGGGCGTCTCCAGGCAGCATGTGCTGGGGCAGCTCTCGGCCGCGCCGTTGGTGAACCTGCGCCCAGCAGCTTCTGGCATCGACATCCTGGTGCGCTATGTCACGCGCGCCAAAGACCGCTTCGAGATGCGCAACAAGCTGTACCAGACCGTGATCGAGCTGCTGCATAAACCGCCCGCCGCGCCAGCGGCGGACTCTGGAATGCAGAAATAAGGAAAGACCGCGTGCCGCATCCACAAAATCATCTTGGGTACTCCATCCATGCGCGTTGTTTGCGCATGGGTGGGGTCAATGTGTCTACGGGTCTGCGATACTCCAGCCTTGGCGCGTCGCGAACCTGAACCCTCTCATCGTGAGATGGCCCCGATGAATGGGGAACAGCCCCCTTTATGGTTAATCCCCCTCAGCCATCAGCGCAGCTACTTCGCGAATCAGAACTGGCAGTTTCGTTTGCACGATTCCCCAGACAATCCTGTCATCCACCTGCGCGTAGGCGTGAACCAGAATGTTGCGGAAGGCAATGATGCTGTGAAACTCGGTGATCCGGGCGGTGAGTGCGGCATCCAGGCGCGCGAGTTGCGCAAGGGCTTCGCCGATGATGGCAAAGGCGCGCTCGACGGCAAGCCGCAGCATGGGGTTCCCTTGGTATTCCGCGAAATCTTTGCCGGCGGTGAACTGGGCGGCGAGCGCAGCCGCCTCCTGAATGTCGTAAAGATACTTCCGCGCTTCAAGCCGCATAAAGAAGGGCCTTGCCCTGCTCCACGCTCTGCAGGAAGTACGGGTTTCGGATGGCCGAGGCAACAACCAGGTCCACGGACAGCCCAAAGAGCCGCTCCAGAGCCTCTTTGAAACCGAAAAAGGCGGTCGCATAGTCGCCCACGGACAGGGGCTCGAACTCCACCAGAAAATCGAGATCGCTGAGTTCGGGATCGAAGGCGGCGCTCAGGCCCGATCCGAAGAGATCAAGGCGCTTGACGTGAAACTCCCGGCAGAGCTTCACCAAATCGGATTGGCGTGCAGCAATGACGGAATTCATACTTTCGCTTCCTCAGCGTTCCCAGAATACTACTACTGGGACAACTGGGCGCCCAATTCAGCCGGTACCTCATTCATGCGGCTTCATCGCATGAGTGGGCATTCGTGAAGCGAACCGCTCCCGCCCAAACCTTGTCAAGGGGCTCGAAACGCCCCCAAAACATCAAATCCAACAAACCAAACCACTTCCACGCAAAAATAAAGTCAAAATAGTTGGCATACTAGTTTTACTCAATCCGGTAGAATAGTAGTAGAGATTAAATCAGAAGGGCCGCAAGCCGTCCGCCACCAGCGAACGCAACTTGCGGCCCTCGCTATTAACCAAGTCGCACCAAGGAGTCCCATGAACACGAGAAAATCCCAGTTCCCGCTCTGCCGTCACACCATGACCACCGGTCGCCTCTGCCAGTCGCCAGCCTGTGGCGACAGCCGCTTCTGCTACTTCCACAAGAAGCTGCACCCCACCCGCCGCAAGTCCCCCATCGACTCGGGGCCGACCCTCAACCCGCACGTCCTCCATCCCCTGCGCAACGCGCGCTCCATCCAGCACGCGCTCGCGATGGTCGTCTCCGCGCTCCGCACCGGCCAGCTACGCCCCGCGCAGGCCGGCAAGATGGTCTACGCACTCCAGTTGGCCATGGTCAGCCCATACAGAAACTCAATGGAATGAAGAATCTAGCTATAAACCAAATGAATCGACTACTTTGCAGACACATCCCCCAGTTAACCCACAGTAACCAGGCCACTTCTCCGCAAGATACCCCCGGGAGGGGGGAGGGGGGGGACCCCATTTGATGGCGAATGAAGAACGAAAGCAGAGAACCAGCCTAGACGCTCTCGCCCTTGGCCGAGGCCAGCTTTTCTTCTGCTTGCCGCGTCATGGCGTTGGCGTAGTCGTACTTCGAGCCGTCGTCGCCCGCCTCGTTCCACATCTTCTCGCCCAGTGCCAGTTCCTGTTGGGCTTCGGCTGTGTCGATCTCGTTGGGATGCATCGCCGTCTCGGCCAGAATCGTCACCCGCTCGGGAAGCACCTCGACGAATCCCCACGCGACGAAGAACTTCTGGTCGCCCGACGTGCCGCCGTGCAGCCGCACCTCGCCCGCGCCCAGCTCCGCCAGCAGCGGCGCAGCGCCGTAGAGCGCCTCCAGATAGCCCGAGCTGGACGGCAGTTCCACCGACTCCGCCGTGGCATCCAGCAGCAGCCGGTCCGGGCTCACCAGCCGTACCGCCAACAACCCCGAATTTGCAACCGCCTCAGCCATAGCGTCCTTCAACCAACAACCAACAACCAGCAACCAGCAACCGTCTTCAAGCCGTCTGCTTCATCTTCTCAGCCGCCGCAAGCACGTCTTCGATGCTGCCCTTCAGATAGAACGCCTGCTCTGGAATCGCATCGTGCTTGCCTTCGATGATCTCGCGGAAGCTGCGCACTGTCTCCGCGACCTTGACATACGCGCCGGGGATGCCAGTGAAGACCTCGGCAACGTGGAAGGGCTGCGAGAGGAACCGCTGCACCTTGCGAGCGCGCGCCACGGTCGTCTTGTCCTCTTCGGAGAGCTCGTCGATGCCCAGAATCGCGATGATGTCCTGCAGGTCCTTGTAGCGCTGTAGAATCTTCTTCACGCCCTGCGCCACGTCGTAGTGTTCCTGCCCGACGATGCGCGGCGAAAGAATCCGCGAGGTCGAGGCCAGCGGATCGACCGCCGGATAGATTCCCAGCTCCGACAGTGGCCGCGAGAGAACAGTCGTCGCGTCCAGATGGGCGAAGGTCGTCGCCGGTGCCGGATCGGTCAAATCGTCGGCAGGCACATAGACCGCCTGCACCGATGTCACCGAGCCTTTCTTGGTTGAAGTGATGCGCTCCTGCAGCTCGCCCATCTCAGTGGCCAGGTTCGGCTGATAACCCACAGCCGAGGGCATACGGCCAAGCAGCGTGGAGACCTCGGAGCCAGCCTGCGTGAAACGGAAGATGTTGTCGATGAAGAGCAGCGTGTCCGCGCCCTCGTAGTCGCGGAAGTGCTCGGCAACGGTCAGCCCGGTGAGAGCGACGCGCAAGCGCGCCCCCGGAGGCTCGGTCATCTGGCCATAGATCAGCGTCGCCTTGCTCTTGGAAAACTCCTTGAGGTTGATGACGCCCGACTCCTGGAACTCGACCCACAGATCGTTGCCCTCGCGCGTCCGCTCGCCCACGCCGGCGAAGACCGAGAAGCCGCCATGGTTGCTGGCGACGTTGTTGATCAGCTCCTGGATGATGACCGTCTTGCCAACGCCCGCGCCGCCGAAGAGGCCGATCTTTCCGCCCTTCAGGAACGGCTGGATCAGGTCAATGACCTTGATCCCGGTCTCGAACATCTCCTCGCTCGTCGACTGTTCATCGAACGCCGGAGCCTGGCGATGGATCGGCATATGAAACTCGGATGTGATTGGCCCAAGCTCGTCCACCGGATCGCCCAGCACGTTCATCACGCGACCCAGAGTTCCGCGGCCCACTGGAATCGTAATCCCCGCGCCCGTGTCGATCGCCTGCATCCCGCGCACCAGGCCATCGGTCGGCACCATCGCGATGCAGCGCACGCGTCCCTCGCCCAGATGCTGTTCCACCTCGACGATCACGCTCATCGGCTTCGGCACATCGAAGCCATCGCTGACGATGCGCAGCGCCTGATAGATCGGCGGCATCGTCTTCTCTTCGAACTGCACATCAACGGCCGGCCCGCTGATCGAAATTACACGTCCAATATTCTCAGCCATAGTCTCTTCGTTCCTAATGTTCTTCCGCGAACTACAGCGCCGCAGCGCCGCTTACAATCTCGATAATTTCCTTGGTAATCGCCGCCTGACGCAGGCGGTTCATGGTAAGGCTCAAGCTGTCGATCAAGTCCTCTGCGTTCTTGCTTGCCGCATCGGTCGCCGTCATGCGCGCCGCATGCTCCGCGGCTGCCGACTCCAGCAGCGCGTGAAAGATCTGCGTGGACACATACTGCGGCATCAGGTTGCGGAACAACTGCTCCGGCGCCTGGTCGTAGATGTAATCCACCTCGGCGGTGCCAAACTTCTTCGCCTCCGACTCGGCGGCCGCATCGTCCGCCGCGAAGACCGAAACGCCGGAGGACTGCGCAGCGCGCGCCGCCGCCTCTCGCTGCTCCTCGGTCATCTCTTCGGCCGCGGTAATCTCCTGTGCGCCCAGCTTGCGAATCGGCAACAGCTTCTCCACCACCAGGCGCTGCGCTATCACGCTCTTGAACTCGTTGTAGACCACATATACCGAATCGATCTCCGCCCGCTCGTAGCGCTCGACGATGGAGTTGACCATCTGCAGCACATCGTTGTAGTCAACACGCAGCAACAGCCCCGCATGTTCCGCCACCACCTCGACCGGCTGCGCGCGATGGCGCACCGTATCGTAGTGGGTCGAGAGGTCGTTGTCGTAGTGCTGCTCGGTCTTCTCGTAGTTCGCCGCAGCAATCTTCTTCTTGTAGAGCGCGATCGCCTTCTTGCCCACCGGCTCCAGGTCGATCGTCTGGCCCAGCGCGCGCCGCTCGTCGATGAACCGCTGCGCCGCCTTGCCGATGTTCGCGTTGAACGCACCGGCAAATCCCTTGTCGCCCGCGACCACAATCGCAAGCACGTTTTTCTCTGCGCGCTCGATCAGCAGCGGATGCAGAATCTCGCCCGTCTGCTCGTTGTAGAGGTCGGTACGGCGCACCAGTGACACCAGCACATTGGCCAGCATCCGCGCATACGGACGCGCCTTCATCGCGCGGTCCTGCGCGCGCCGCAGCTTCGCCGCCGAGACCATCTTCATGGCCTTGGTGATCTGCCGCGTGTTCTTCACACTGCGGATGCGGCGCCGAAGATCGAGTACATTCGCCATGGTTTACTTTGCCGCCGCCAGCTCTTTCTCGCTCGCTTCTTTCTTGTCCTTCAGATTTGCCAGAAACGATCCCTTAAAGTCATTGACCGCATCCGTCAGACGCTTCTTGATGTCGTCGTCGAGCGCCTTCTTGGTGGCAATGTCCGTCAGAATCGTCGGCGCGGAGTTCTCCAGATAGGGATAGAAGCCGTCCTCAAACGCGCGCAGGTCGGCGACCTCGACGTCGTCGAGCAGGCCGTTCACTCCGGCAAAGAGAATCGCAACCTGCTTCTCCACCGTCAACGGCTGAAACTGCGGCTGCTTCAGCAATTCGGTGAGTCGCGCGCCGCGGTTCAACTGCTGCAGCGTGACCTTGTCCAGGTCAGAGCCGAACTGCGAGAACGCCGCCAGCTCGCGGTACTGCGCCAGGTCCAGCTTCAACGTCGAACCCACCTGCTTGGTGGCTTTGATGGCCGCGGCAAAGCCCACGCGCGAGACCGAGAGCCCCACGTTCACCGCCGGACGCACGCCGGAGTTGAAGAGATCGGTCTCAAGGAATATCTGTCCGTCAGTAATCGAAATAACGTTGGTCGGAATGTACGCCGAAACGTCGCCCGCCTGCGTCTCGATGATCGGCAGCGCGGTCAGACTTCCCCCGCCCAGCTTGTCGGAGAGCTTCGAAGCCCGCTCCAGAAGGCGCGAGTGCAGATAGAAGACATCGCCGGGATACGCCTCGCGGCCCGGCGGACGGCGCAGCAGCAAGGAAATCTCGCGGTAGCTTACCGCGTGCTTGGAGAGATCGTCGTAGATCACCAGCGCGTGCCGCGCCGAGTCGCGGAAGAACTCACCCATCGCACACGCTGCGAACGGAGCAAGATACTGCATCGGCGCGGGCTCGGACGCGGTCGCCGCAACGATGATGGTGTAGGCCATCGCGCCATGCTCTTCCAGCGTCTTCACAAGCTGCGCCACCGAAGACCGCTTCTGCCCGATCGCGCAGTAGATGCAGATCAAATTTTTCCCCGCCGAGTTGATGATGGTGTCCAACGCGATCGCGGTCTTGCCCGTCTGACGGTCGCCGATCAGCAGTTCGCGCTGCCCGCGTCCGATCGGGATCATCGTATCGATTGCCTTGATCCCCGTCGCCATCGCCTCGCGCACGCCCTGGCGATCGACCACGCCCGGAGCAATGCGCTCCATCGGCAGCCGATGCTCGGTGACGATCGGTCCCTTGTCGTCGATCGGCGCACCAAGCGCATCGACCACGCGTCCGATCAGCGCCTCGCCCACTGGCACCGACATGATCGTGCCCGTGCGCTTTACCTCGTCGCCTTCTTTGACCTGCGTGTAGTCGCCCATCAGCACGGCGCCCACCTCGGACTCATCCAGGTTCATCGCCAAACCGGCCACGCCGTGGGGGAACTCGATCAGTTCGCCTGCCATCACCTTGTCCAGCCCATGCACGCGCGCAATTCCGTCGCCCAGCGAGATCACCGTCCCGACCTGGTCCACCTGGATCTTCTGTTCGTAGTTCTCAATCTGCTGGCGGAGCAGCTCGGTTATCTCGTCCGCGTTGATCTTTGCCATGTCTTCCCTGCCCTCAATCCAGCGCTGTATCCCGCTTTCAATCTCAACTCAAATCCTGCGTCCTACGAAAACTCCGAACACCCCATACAATCCTTGCAATCCTATGCGTTCACCAGCCTCTGCTTGAGCTGCTGCAACTGGGCGCGCACCGATCCGTCGTAGACCGTCGAACCGATCTCCACCACCGCACCGCCAAGCAGCGAGGCGTCCTCCGCGTATCTGGCGCGAACTCGCGCACCGGCCAGCTTTGCGATCTGCTCCTCCAACTGCGCGCGGTCCTCCGCGTTCATCGGATGCGCGCTGGTGATCCGCGCCTCGGTTGCGCCCGCGTGCTCGTCCACCACCAGCTTGTACTCGGTGAGAATCTCGTCCAGCTCAGCCAGACGATGGTGCTCCACAATCACCGCAATGAAGTTCCTAACCTGGAAGAACATCACAATGCGTGTCGCAATCCCATCCAGGACCCTCAGTTTGCCGGCCATCTCGATCGATGGGTTCTCCAGAACCTCGCGCAGCTCGTTGCTGCCCGCCAGCGTCTCCGAGAAGTCTCGCATCTGCCGCTCGACCTCACTTGCATCCAGCCGGTCCAACTCGACAACCTCGGCAAAGGCGCGCGCATATCGTGGAGCGGAGCTGGCCACTAGTTCTGTCCCTTCTTCGGATCGTCGCCCGTCAGCCGCTCGGCGAAACCCTGCACCAGCAGCCGGTCCGTCTCCGCCGAGACCACCAGCTTGTGCGCCGCGTGCTCGATCGCCAGTCCCGCCGCGTACTGCTGCAGTTGCTTCTGCGCGTGGCTGGTCGCAACCGTTATCTCCTGCTCCGCGGCCGCCAGAATCCTGACCTTCTCGTCCTCGACCGTGGCCTTGATGCGCTGCGCAGCCTTGGCCGAATCCTGCTCCGCCAGCACTCGCATCGCGGCAATCTCGCCGTCCAGCTTGCCCAGCCGCTCTTCCACGCCGCTCAACCGCTCACGCGCCTCTTCGGTCGCCGTCCGCGCATCCACCAGGCTCTTCTGGATCGTTGTATTCCGGTCGCGAATGGCCTTCGGCAAAAACTTCACCACCAGCCACGCAACACCAAGCGCGAGCAGCACAAAGTTTCCCAGCTCAGACAAAGTAGAAGCAAGGTCTGTGCTGATACCCAACTTCTTGGCGAGCCATACCACGGAGGGCGACTTGAGGTACTGGTCGTTTTCGTTCTGCTCCTGCTGGTTGTTCTTCTCCGGCGGCTGCGCATCGGAAGCGCTCGTGGACCCGGTCGTCTGTGCTACGCCAGTGGTTGCCTGAGCCAGCACCCGCGCCTCACGCAGATGCAATCCAATCCCCAGCACCAAAGCCAGCATCAACCCACCCAGCACACTCCGCCGCAATAAACCCTTCACTGCGCAGCCTCCGGTCGCGTCCCGGCCGGCATCACCGCTCGCACAATCTGTTCGCTCAACTCCGCACTCATCCCTTCGATCTGCAGTTGCGCGATGGCCACGCTCTGTTCAATCTCGCCTTTCGCCGCCTTCACCTTCTCCGCGGTCGCCGCGCGCGCCGCAGCCAAAGCCTGGTCGCGCTCTGCGCTCCACAGCTTCAACCTATCCTCGCGCTCGGCAAGGATCTCCGCCCTGGCCCTGCGCAGACTGTCTTCGTACTCCGCCGTTTTGGCCTCGGCCGCGGAGATCGCACCTCTCGCCTGCTCCACCGCTCCGGTCGTGCGTGCCCGCCGTTCGGCCAGCACGCGGTCCAGAGGCCGCCGTACAAGCAAGCCATAGGCCACAACCAGCAGCAGAAACAGAACCATCGTCGGCACAGATCCGAGCACAAGTCCACCGAGTTGATTCAATATTTGATCCATGATTGAAACAGGCGTAGGGCTGCAAAACCCCTTTGAAACGCATGGAAGCACGCGCCCTTGCATGCGTTGAGTACAACTATTTCTAACAAAGCGAGGATGGGAGTGTCAAACCTTATTCGTGCGATAATCGGTTATTTGGTGCGATAATAGCGCATTGTGCAGCGCGGCTTCCGGCAAAATAATAGCCTTTGACAATCGCGCAAAGAAGCCTAGACTTTAAATACCACCAAGACCCTATGTCCTGGGTCGTACAGGTCGCGTGCATGGGGACACCACCTCCGCTCCCCGACAGGCGGCCTGTTCTGTTTAACCCCGCCTTCACTGCCCGCCGATCACAGCTCACAACCTGCAACTGACACCGTGCAACCGCTTCAATTCTTCTCGCGAAAACGCCGATAGCGATCTATCAGCGACGCGGGGCCACGCGCTGTAAGAAACACCAGGTTCCCCTCGAAACTCTTCTCCCGCACCACAGCGCCCGCCTCCAGCGCGGCCAGCAATGCGCCCTCCGACTGCGGCACACAGAAGCTCGCCTCCACCAGCGGATCCACCAGCAGAGCCTCGTCGATGGCCGTGAGCAGTTCATTCAGCCCCATCTTCATCAGCCCCGAGACTGCAATCGGCCCGCCCCGCTGCTGACCGCCTGCGAGTCGGGCGCGCTCCTCTGGCGGCAACAGGTCGATCTTGTTCATCACCTCGATGACCGGCTTGCCCTTCACATCCAGTTCGCCCAGCACCCGCTCTACCTGCACCTTCTGCTCGTCGACCATCGCGCTGGATGCGTCGCGCACATGGAGCAGCGCCTCGGCCCGCTCCACTTCTTCCAGCGTCGCGCGGAAGCTGGTCACCAGAGTGTGCGGCAGGTTGCGGATAAAGCCGACCGTGTCCGAGAGCAGGATCTTTCGCCGGCTGGGCAACTGCAACTGCTTCAGCTTGGGATCGAGCGTGGCAAACATCTTCGACGATTCCAGCACTCCAGCCTCGGTCAGCGCATTGAAGAGCGTGCTCTTGCCTGCGTTGGTATATCCCACCAGCGCGACCACTGGCACCGGCACAGCCTCGCGCCGCTGCCGCTGCTGGCGGCGAATCCGCCGCACCGATTCCAACTGCTCCTTCACATGGTCGATGCGCAGGTTGATCTTGCGCCGGTCCGTCTCGAGCTGTGTCTCTCCCGGCCCACGCGTCCCGATCCCGCCGCCCAGTTGGCTCATCGCCTTGCCCCGCCCTGCAAGCCGGGGCAACTGATACTCCAACTGCGCCAGTTCCACCTGCAACTGGCCCTCACGGGTGCGCGCGTGTCGCGCAAAAATGTCCAAAATTAGCTGCGTCCGGTCGATCACGCGGCACGGCAGTTTTGCATCGAGATTGCGCAACTGCGAGGGCGTCAGATCGTGGTCGAAGAGCACTACACTTGCGCCGGTCGAAGCTGCCACGCCCACAATCTCTTCCAGCTTTCCCTGCCCTACCAGGGTCGCCGCATCCGGCTTGGCGCGGCGCTGCACCAGCGTCGCCGCAATCTGCGCGCCAGCGCTCTGCGCCAGCTCTTTGAACTCCGCCAGGGATGCGTCAAAGTCGAGGTCACTAACCCCGCCGCGATGGCCTTCCCCCTCCGTCGCGGAAGGCCCCTCGATTGCGTTGGAAGACTCTTCGTCCGCGACCGGCCCAACCGCTGCCGCATCCCGGGCCAGCCTCGCCGCCGCGGTCAATCTCCGTCTCTGCCCGGTAAACTCCACCGCAACCAGCACGGCGAGTTCGCTTGCCGCCGCTTGCCTCTGGGCCGCGGCAGCGTGGGCCGCCGCCGCCTCGTCCACAAGGCTCACCTGCGGCCTCCTGGCCATACCGCGTCCGGTCTGGTCGCAACCAGCGTTGCCTTCATGAATGTGGCCTTCAGGTTTGGAATATCAATCGCCCGCTAGCCCGCAGTCCCGTCCAGTACCGCGCCCGCAGCCGTGGCTCCAGCCATCCCGTTCTGCGTCCGCGGCTCCGGCTTACCCGCTAGCTGGCTGTCTGCGTGTCCGACAACCCGGCCGCTCACCACGGTCGAGATCGCGTGCTTGAAGATCAACTGCTCCTGCGCGTTGTTCTCCAGCAGCACCGAGAACTTGTCGAAGGACCGGATCTTGCCGGTCAGCTTAACGCCGCTCACCAGGTAGATGGTGATCGGGCTCTTATCTTTGCGGACCGTATTGAGAAACGTATCCTGAATATTCTGTGCCGGCTTTAATTCCATGAGTGCCGATCTCCTTTGAGTTGGTTTCTCGTGCGAACGAGTTGGTTTCTCGTGAGAAAAGTAAAAAAGTAAAAGGAACGCTGCGCTCTATCGTGCCTCGCCAAGTTCAGTCCCCACAGCAGAGTTGCTCCAAATGCAACAACCAAGACTTTCACAATACAGGCCTTAATCGCGATTATCAACACTAGCGGCTTTTCTCGTTCACCCACGCATTTGCGTCCGGAGCGTTCCACCGTGCGAAATTGTTATTGATTCAGTTCTCTTCTTTATTAGATGCAACGAGTTAGAGGTATTGCCGAGGGAAATGGACTCAGCCGTCCAGCGATGTACCATGACAACAGTGTCCAAATCCGTTCCGCAACCCGTCCCCATGCTCGACTTCTCCCGCCAGTTTGCCCCGCTGCGGCAGGAGATCCTCGTCGCCATTGCGAAAGTCTGCGACTCGCAGCACTTCATCCTCGGCCCGCAGGTCGAGGCCTTCGAGAAGGCCGCAGCCAACGCCTGCGCCGTGCGCTTCGCCATCGGCTGCGCCAGCGGCACCGACGCCCTCTGGCTGGCGCTGGCCGCCTGCGGCATCGGCGACAGTACCGACGCCACTCGCTCCAACGCCCAACCTGACGCCGTCGTTACCACCCCCTTCAGCTTCTTCGCCACGGCCAGTTCCATCCTGCGCGCCGGAGCACTTCCTCTCTTCGCCGACATCGATCCCCGCACCTTCAACCTCTCGCCGCAGTCGGTCGCCGAAGTCCTGCGCAGCCACGCCGGTCAGAACGTCAAAGCCATTCTCCCCGTCCACCTCTACGGCCAGTGCGCCGACTGGGACGGCTTTACTGCATTACAGCGCGACCACCCCGGCCTACTCCTCATTGAAGACGCCGCCCAGGCATTCGGGGCAATGTGGTCCACGCCCGGCCAGCCAGCCCGTCCCGCCGGTTCCCTCGGCGACGCGGCAGCCTTCAGCTTCTATCCCACAAAAAACCTAGCCGCCTTCGGAGACGCGGGCCTCGTCACCACCTCGAACGCTGAGATCGACCGCCGCGCCCGCTCCCTCCACGCACACGGCATGACTCGCCGCTACTACCACGACGAGGTCGGCTGCAACTCCCGCCTCGACGAACTGCAAGCCGCCGTCCTCAACGTCAAGCTCCGCTATCTCCCGCGGTGGAACCAGCAGCGCCGCGACCGCGCAGCCCGCTACGACCAGCTCTTCCGCGAAGCCAACATCGCGGGCGGCTCCACATCAGACGGCATCGTCCTGCCCTGCACCAACCCACGCGCCACGCCGGTCTTCCATCAGTACGTCATCCGCGCCCCGCGCCGCGACGCCCTGCGCGCCCACCTCGCCGCCCAACAGATCGGCAGCGAGATATATTACCCGGTTCCCATCCATCTGCAAGCCGCGCTCCGCGACCTCGGCTACAAACTGGGAGACTTCCCCCAGGCCGAACTTGCCGCCGCCGAAGTCCTCGCCCTGCCCCTCTATCCCGAACTGCGCGACGACGAACAGCAAACCGTAGTCGCCGCCATCCGCACCTTTTACAACTAACGCGCTACAGCAGTCGCCGTGCGCCGGTGCTAGCCTGACAAACAGGAAGGTGACTGATGATCGCGTGTTCTCGTCGCTATCCGATCCTCCTGCTGCTTCTTCTATGCGTCCTGTCGCTTGATTCTCTCGCTCCGGCGCAGACGATGACGATCCGATTGGTCAACGGCAAAACGGGAAAGCCGTTGGCGAAAAAGGACGTCACAGTTTCTTTCTGGCGAGATGACCCTTCGCTCCGCAAAGGAGTAGCAGGGGTGCAGGTAAAAGGCGAGGAATGGGTTAACATCTCCCTCGATAAGCATGGAATCGGCTTGATCGATCTCCCACCGCTGGCAACAAAGGTCCAGGTTGTAGCGGGATTCAGGGAGGGCAGAGTCGACAACATAAGAATCCGCTATCGGCTATGCAAGTTGATAGGCATTCAATCCACGTTGAAGTCGGCGAACCTTCAATATGTGTCGCTGGACGAAATTACGACACACGGTTTCATTCCGGAAACCGACTGTACGCCAAAGCTCCCGGTGCATGCCGCACCTGGAGAATATGTCGTCATGGCGGTGCCGTATACCTGCTGGCCCATGTGCGGCTTTGACGTTCCCTAGAAAGTCGAATTGAGTAAAGCAGCTAACGGCGGACTCAGTCCTACCGCTTCTTGCCCTTGCTGGTCTTCTTCACCTCGGCCACGGGATGCGCCTCCGGCTCGTCCTTGCTCCCCGGCGCCGCGATCCGCCGCACAAGGTTCCCCTCCAGCCGATAGGTCTTCTCGATGGTCCGCCCCGGCGTCACCATTCCGGTCGCCGCATCGGGAACCACCGCGCCCGCGTCCGCCGCCAGCACCTTGTAGGTGAACGTCGGCAGCGCCATCTGCGCGGTCGCAGACTTGCCGTACGGGTCCACGCTGCTCTTGATCGTCACCGGCAGATACCCCTCGATATTTTTCTCGCGGTACGCCGTCTCGTAGCGATGCATCTTCAGGTTCCAGGTAAACACCCGCACCTGGTCGAAGTCGTACGGAAGCCCCGCTGTATAAGGTGACAGAACCGTCAGATAGATCGGGATGTCCTTGATGTCCTGCGGAGCGCCGTCGTCATGCACCGTGGCCAGCACATACGCACCCACGATCCGCTGTCCTTCCGAGTACTTTGCCACCGAGTCGGGCGCATCCACATCCACATAGTGCGAGAGCAGCCATCCCGCGCGTCCTTTCGCATCGCGCGCCAGCCACCAGTCCTCCATGGCAATCGGTGGCGCTGCCTCAACTCCCTGCGTATCCACCGCCTTCACGGGGGCCACACCCGGCGCCACCGGCTTGGGCAGAGTCGCCCGCTCGATCAGTTGCAGCTTGTCTCCCTCCGCCAGCCGGTAGAAAGTCTCGGTTGCCCGGCCCGGCCTCAGGTGCAGGTTCACGTCGTCGCGCACCACCGCCGAGGCCACCGACGGATCGTTCTTGTGCGTCTCCGCCAGGGCCTTGAACTCATCGAAGACCGCCTGCGTCGCCACGGCCTTCTCGTCGATCCAGCCCATCTCACCCTTCTCGGTCTTCACGCGGTAGAAGCGCCGTCCGTGCTCCAGCACGTCGAGCCGCTGGCCGTTCTCCACAGTCGCGGTGCGGTTGGAGACGGCAGCCACGCGGTCGCGAAGATAGGTCTGCTTGGCCGTCACGTACACCGATCCGCCCGCCGGCCCCGGCCGCAGATGCGAGCACCCGCTCAACATCGCAAACCACAGCACAGATGCGAAGAGGGACACCGCGAAACCAGGCCATCTGGCACAGCGAGATGGTCCCTTGAGGCAAAATCCAGAAACCGGCAGCATCCGGGAAGAAGGTCGCAGAGAACGAGTGAAAATTTTGTCCGGCACATTTTCCAGCATACAGGGCAAAATCCCCTTCGTGGGCACTTCTCCCGGCCGGAGCGGGGCGCCAGATCGGAAAATGGCATTTTCCCCATAAAAATACCCACTCCTGGCAGTTTTTTGCCGCTCCGTCCACGGCTAAATCGTCTCCTGTTGCAACTTCGCATTCCAACCCCTAAATTAGAGTCTTGCGCGAAGTGCCCTCTTGCGCATACAGTTGCGTACGGAAACAAAACCAATACAGGAAACCATCTTAAGCGACACCCTGAATCCAACTCCGTCCATCGCGCAATCGGATCGGCCACATCACTCGTCAACTGGTAAGGAGGCCCACACAATGGCCAGTAATGAAATCGCAATCCTCGACCCTGCGGCAACGGTCGACAAGCTCAACAAGATCGCGGCAGATCGCGCAGTGAATCGCAGGCGCTTCATCACAGCCCTCGGCATCACTGGTGCCGCGGCAAGCGCTGGATTATTGTCGGGTTGCGCCAACAACGCTTCCAGCCCTATCGCCGCTCTTGGTGCGGGCCAGACTGATACTCTCAACTTTGTACTCAACATTGAGTACCTCCAAGCCACCTTGTTTGCTTACCTCACCACGGGCAAAGACCTGTCAGCCTCGGTCACGGCAAACAGTGGTGCCATCACCGGTGCGCCCGCAGCTCTGGCTGTTGTTGCGCCGTTGACACAGCAGACCCTCGATCTGCTCAACGAGATCTATTTTGACGAGTTGAACCATGTGTCCTACCTGCGCAGCATCCTCGGCTCCGCGGCCGTTCCCAGGCCGGCGATCAATCTCGCCGCCTTCGGCACGATCACGGCAACCAATGCCCTCTCGATTGCAAGGCTGCTGAAAGACCTGGGAGTCACCGCATACGCAGGCGCGATCACGGGGCTCTCCTCCAGCAACACCACCTATCTCGGGCAAATCCTAGGCGCCGAAAGCTTCCATTCCGGCGCGCTGCGCCTGATCAGCATCCAGTACAGCACCCTGACCCCCGCCATCGCCACCTACCTTCCCTTAACAGATGGCCTGGGGTACGATGTTCCGCCAACCGATCTGGGTACCGCAGGTCTCGGAGCCGCCGGTCCAACCGCCAGCGGTGGTTTCTTCCCCACCTCCGGCGGAGCGGTAGCGTCGACCAACACAACTACCGGGATCGGATACGCCCGCACTATCCAGCAGGTTCTCCAGGTTCTTTACGGCGCCAGCAACATAGCGCCTGCACCTCACGGCTCCTTCTCGGGAGGCTTCTTCCCCAACGGAGTGAACGGCAACATCACAACCTCCTAAGCACTGGAAGGACGCACTCGAACCTGATCTCGACACGCTGACCGCATTCCATTATGACCCAATCTCTTCGCACACATCGCAAGTCTACTGACAAGGAGGCCAACGAAATGGCCAGCAGCAATGACATCGAAGTCCTCGATCCCACGGCATCGGTCGAGAAGCTCAAGAACATCGTATCCAAAGTCGCCCTGAATCGCAGACACTTCATGGCTGCCCTCGGAGCGGCAGGCGTCGCTGCTGGCACAGGATTGGTAACGCGTCGGGATGCACACGCTCAGCAACCCACGCCCAACGGCTTCCTGCAGGTCGACGTTCTCAACTTCCTGCTCAATATCAAGTATCTCAAGGCGACGTTCTATTCCTACATCACGCAGGGCGTCGACCTCCCAGCCTCCTCCTACGTCACGCTGGGAAGCAACCAGATATACAACGTGCCCTCCCAGGTCACAACCTTCTCATCGCAGATCAACGACATGTTCAACGAGATGTACTACGATGAGCTGAATCAACTTGTCGATCTGCGCAATATCATCGGAAACGCAGCCGTTAGCAGGCCGCTTATTAACCTGGCGGGAACGTCCGCCGCCAACACAACCTTCGCGGCCCCTTCGGCCACGATGACGCTCACCGCGGTTCAGGCCATCGCCCAGGCGCGGATGTTGGAAGACGTCAGCGTCACAGCCTTCGCGGGCGCACTTACTTATCTCACTGGAAGCAACCTCGCCATCGCCGCGCAGATTCTGTCCGTCGACGGCTGCCATGCCGCTGCGCTGCGCCTTGCCAGCATCCAGAACAACGCGCCGTATCAAGGAACGCTGTACCAAAGCTCATTCCAGGTCGTAACCACGTCGGGCAGCCCCAATATATTCAGTGTACTCACCTCGACAAAGGCCGTCCCAGGCGACATCATCACTGGCATCGGGATTCCACAGGGTTCTGTGGTCACGGCGATTACCGCCGCTGCAAATGCCACGCCCACCGGCATCGTCGTCACCGGCAGCTCGACCATCACAGGAGTGTCGAGCGTCACCGGGCTGCTGCTCGGACAGCCCATCTCTGGAACCGGCATTCCCGCCTCCACGACCATCGCGGGGATCACCTCCAACACGATCACGATCTCGCAAAAGACCACTTTACAAACATCGGTTGCACCAACAGGCTACAGCACCTCCGGCAGCTCTACCATCACGGGAGTTTCGAGCATCTCCGGGCTTATTGTCGGACAGGCCATCACCGGAAGCGGCATCCCCACCAGTCCCGCTACGACAATCGTTGCGGCCAGTGGCACCACAATCACAATGTCGCAGGCTGCCAACGCCACGCCCTTGGTCACATTCACCGGCGTCCTCAACAGCGGCAGCTCAACCATCACGCCAGTGGGGAGCACCTCCGGTGTGGCGACCGGACAGGTCGTCACCGGAACCGGCATCACCGCAGGGACGACCATCACGAACATCGGCAGCAATCTCACGTTGTCTGGGCCCGCCTCCGCCTCCAGCCCAACCACAAACATAGTTACATTCAATGGCATCGTCACCAGCGGCAGCGCAAACATCACGAATGTGGCCAGCACAACCACCGGATTGGTGGTTGGGCAGCCTCTTACCGCCGGTGTTGGCATCGCTGTGGGAACAACCATCAAGACGCTCTCCCTCGCCACAAACACGGTCACGATGTCGGCGAACGCCAGCGCCTCCAACACAGTCTCAACCACTGGCACCGCGACGTCCGGCAGCAATATCCTCACAAATATACAAAGCACCAACGGATTGCTTATTGGGCAACCCATCACAGGAGCCAATATCCCCGCAGGAGCGACCATCACGGCGCTCGGCACCACGGCGCCCTTCTCAATTACCATGTCGGGACCCGCCTTCTATAACTCAGCAGGAACCATATTCACAGCTCTCACCACCTCCGGCAGCAACTTGCTCACAAGTGTATCGAGCACTTCCGGATTGGTGGTCGGGCAGCCCGTCGCTGGAGCCGGCATCCCAACAGGAACGACCATCGCGGCGTTTCCACTAGCAGTTTCATTCAATGCCCTCACCACCTCCGGCAGCAACGTGCTCGCAAGTGTATCGAGCCTTGCCGAATTGATGGTCGGACAGACCATCACCGGGACTGGCATTCCTGCCAACACAGTCATCACGGCGTTTCCAACACCAGTTACATTCACATTCAATGCCATCACCGCCAACGGCAGCAACGTGCTCACGAGTGTATCGAGCACTACCGGATTGGCTGCCGGACAGGCCCTCACCGGAACCGGAATTCCTGCCAACACAGTCATCACGGCGATTGGCACTAACACAGTCACGATGTCGGCGAACGCCACTGCCACCATCACATCGGCAGAGACAGTCAGCGCAGTGTCCACGTATGTTGCAATGTCGGCAAACGCCACTGCCACCATCACATCGGTAGAGGCAGTCAGCGCACTGGCCACGGTTGTTGCAATATCGCAGAACGCCACCGCAACTCTGACGCCAGCCTCCTTCAAAGGCACCACCACCTCCGCCAGCAATGTACTCACGGCTGTATCGAGCGTTGCCGGATTGGCGGTCGGTCAGGCCCTCCTCGGAACCGGCATTCCTGCCAACACAGTCATCACGGCGGTTGGCACTAACACAGTCACGATGTCGGCGAACGCCACTGCCGCTGGAACGGCAGTGACAATCACCACGGCAACAAACTTTGTCTGTCCCATCATATTCAATGCCCTCGCTACATCCGGCAGCAACCTGCTCACGAATGTGCAGGTTGCGGCCGGTGGTAGTGTATCGGGTCTGGTGGTCGGACAGCCCATCTCTGGAACCGGCATCCCCGCAGGTACGGTCATTACGGTGCTTGGCACTGCGGCGCCATTCACGGTTACGATGTCGAACACCGCCACCGCAACGACTCCTGTTGCCTCATTCTTGTGCGACCAGGTCTCCGGCAGCCCCATACTCATTAATGTATCGACTACTGCTGGCCTGGCGGTCGGACAGCCGCTCGTTGGTGCATCCGGCATTCCTAACAACGCAGTCATCACGGCGATTGGCACCAACACGATCACGATGTCGCAGAACGCCACCTACTCCATCGCCGGCGGACAGACCGTAACCACGGCACAGTTCGTCACCAGTCCCGCACAAACGACCGTCACCAGTCCCGCCATGGAGCCAATCTACAGCGGAGGAACGGTCCTGACCAGTCCCACTCTAACCGCGCTGAGCAGTGCCACGACCGAGGCTCTTACCATTGGGCTGGGCTCCATCACGATCTCGCAACCTGCCACTGCATCGGGCTTTATCACAGCCACAATCGCCACGACGGATCCCTACGAGGTTGTGCCATACGACCCCGGTACCGCGGCCCTCGCCGCAGCTGGCCCAGTGCCAGACCCAACCAGCTCCCCTGCTGAGTATCAGGGGTTCTTCGCCACCCCCGGCTCAAGCAACGCATCCAGCACCAGCCCGGCCGGATTTGCCTACGCACGGACCTTCTCGCAGGTTCTTGGAGTCCTCTATGGCAATACGGCTATAAGCACCTACGAGGGCGGCTTCTTCCCGATCGGTGTCGCCGGCAACATCAACGTCACCTAACCCCTGCCGTTCACATGACTCCACGGAGTCTTCGGTCGGACCCGATTAAGACTGAAAAGGCCCACATCCCTGAGCGGGATGTGGGCCTTTTCCTTGACCTCAGTGGGTCGTCGCCAGCGCAACCGGCCCGGTCGGGTCCGTCCCCGTCGCAATCGACGTGGAAAAATCGAGCTTCCCCGCTATCGTCGGATCGTAGCTGTACATGGTCAGGTCGGGCGATCCGCCATTGGCCGCGGCCAGCAGATAATCCCCACTGTTATCCACCGCCAGAGCTGTCACCGCACTCCCACTCTGATAGGGAGACCCGCTCAATGCTGTCAGTACGCCACTGCTGCTGGCAATGCTGAACCCGGAAATTGTGCCGTCCGTCCGGTTCGCCACATACACATCCGTGCCAGCGGCGTTGACCGCCACCGAGAACGGCAGCGCCCCCGCCGAAAACGGGGACCCGCTCACCTGCGCCAGTGATCCGCCCGAACTGATTGTGTAAGCAGCCAGCCCGCCTCCGGGGCCACTCCTCGCGATGAAGAGATAGCGTGCTGTCCGGGCTCACCGCCAGCGCGTTGTCGCTATTGGTCGATGCCGATCCCAGCGAGAGCGACAGGGGGGTTGTTAACGCCCCCCGACGTCAAGGCAGTATCGAAGGTATACACCACATCGCCCGCGGTACCCAGCGCAAGGAACAGATAGTTGCCGCTCGGCGCAAACTTCACCCCATGCGCGACGACAGTCGCACCCGACGGCACTGGGTAGTAGGTCGGGTTGTACGCCGTCAGCACGCCGGTACTGGAGTTGATCAGAAACTCATCCAGAGTAAGATTGTTCTGGTCCAGCGCGATCAGCCAGTTTCCATCGGGCGAAATGTCCATCGACGCCACATACGCATATCCCACGGCGCCGCCGCCGTTCAGCACGCTCAGCGCTCCAGTACTGGAATTGATCGCAAACGCATAGATCGCGGTGTTGCTTCCGACAAACAGGATCGAGTCGGCGGGATTCACCGCTACCGCCGTAGGAGGAAACCCCAGGGAGTAAGACGTACCCGTCACCGACGTCAGCGTACCCGTGCCCACCGCAAATCCGCTCACCGTCTCCGTCGTCGCGTTCGCAACATATACATAATCGTTCGTCGGAGTGGTAGTGCTGCCGCCCGAGTTCCCCACTGCAACCCAGAACCCGGCGCATCCTGTCGTCCAACAGAGGGCCGTCAGGCCCAACACAGCCGCCACTCGCCGAAGCAAACCCATCATCGTTCCATTCCTCTCACGTTCCTCTTCATTTGACTCTACTCCCGTCCAAACAGCACCCACCTCTGCTGCCTGGAACCCACAAAAAAGCGGCCCATCGCTGGACCGCTCTCTCCTTCCTTCTGAGATCACGCGAGGTCGAAGCGATCGAGGTTCATCACCTTGCTCCAGGCTGCCACGAAGTCACGCACGAACGCCTGCTGCGAGTCGCCGCACGCATAAACTTCCGCGAGGGCTCGGAGCTGGGAGTTCGAACCGAAGATGAGATCGACTACGGTGCCCGACCACTTGAGATCGCCGGTCGCCCGATCGCGCCCCTCCAACACGCCTGCAGATGTAGCGGACTTCTGCCACTTCGTGTTCATGTCGAGGAGATTCACGAAGAAATCATTGGTCAAGGTTTCGGGCCGCTTTGTGAAAACGCCATGTTCGGACTGCCCAAAGTTTGCATTCAGGGCGCGCATGCCACCGATCAGGACCGTCATCTCGGGAACGGTCAGGGTCAACAGGCTCGCCCGATCCACCAGCAGCTCAGCCGCGGATTCCTCGCGTCCCTTCCGAATGTAGTTGCGGAATCCGTCTGCGGTCGGCTCCAGTACGGCAAAGGAATGCACATCTGTCTGCTCCTGCGACGCATCCGTGCGGCCTGGCGAGAATGGGACCTTCACATCTTGGCCGGCCTTCTTTGCGGCTTTCTCGACGGCTGTGCAGCCGCCCAGAACAATCAGGTCAGCAAGCGAGACCTTCTTCCCACCGGGCTGCGCGCTATTGAAATTCTTCTGGATCGCTTCCAGCGTCTGAAGGACCTTCGCCAGTTCGGCCGGCTGGTTCACTTCCCAATCCTTCTGCGGCGCCAGGCGAATGCGCGCACCGTTCGCTCCGCCACGCTTGTCGCTGCCGCGGAACGTAGCAGCCGACGCCCAGGCAGTCGTGACCAGTTGGGAGATGGAAATTCCGGATGCAAGTATCTTGGCCTTCAGGGCAGCAATATCTTGCTCCTCGATCAATTCATGATCCACTGCGGGAGTGGGGTCCTGCCACAGCAGCGGCTCCGCGGGAACGAGCGGGCCATGATACCGCGAGAGCGGCCCCATGTCGCGATGCGTCAGCTTGAACCAGGCTTTGGCGAAGGCGTCGGCCAGCTCCTGCGGATTGGCGAGGAAGCGCCTGGATATCTTTTCGTAGATCGGATCCACTCTTAGAGAGAGGTCCGTCGTGAACATGATGGGCGCGTGCTTCTTCTTAGGGTTGTGAGCGTCCGGTACGGTGCCCGCTGCAGATGCGTCCTTGGGCGTCCACTGTTGAGCACCGGCGGGGCTCTTCGTGAGTTCCCATTCATAGCCGAAAAGGTTTTCCAGGTAGTTGTTGTCCCACTTCACCGGGTTCTTGGTCCATGCACCCTCCAACCCGCTGCTGATCGTATCGACGCCTTTGCCGGTGCCAAAGCTGTTTTTCCAGCCCAGGCCTTGCTCTTCGATGGCAGCGCCCTCGGGTTCGGGGCCGACATATTTGTTGGGATCGGCAGCACCATGAGCTTTGCCGAAGGTGTGTCCGCCGGCGATGAGGGCAACTGTCTCCTCGTCATTCATCGCCATGCGAGCAAACGTCTCTCGAATGTCCCGAGCCGCGGCGACTGGATCCGGCTTGCCATTGGGGCCTTCCGGATTCACATAGATCAGGCCCATTTGAACTGCGCCAAGCGGATTATCGAGCTCGCGGTCGCCGCTGTAGCGTTCGTCTGCCAGCCACTTGCCCTCAGGTCCCCAGTAAATGTTTTCTTCCGGTTCCCAGATGTCTTCGCGTCCACCGCCGAAGCCAAAGGTCTTGAGTCCCATCGACTCCAGCGCCACATTACCAGCGAGAATCATCAGGTCGGCCCAGGATATCTTCCGGCCGTACTTCTGTTTGATCGGCCAGATTAACCGGCGCGCCTTGTCGAGGCTCACGTTGTCCGGCCAACTGTTGAGGGGAGCAAATCGCTGCGACCCAGAACCCGCGCCGCCGCGGCCATCGGCGATACGGTATGTGCCTGCGCTATGCCACGCCATACGGATGAAGAACGGCCCATAGTGGCCGTAGTCCGCAGGCCACCACTCCTGCGAGGTCGTCATCAAGGCATGAAGGTCCTTGATCACCGCATTCAAGTCGAGGCTTTTGAACTCCTCAGCGTAATTGAACGCCTCGCCCATGGGATTGGACAGTGGGCAGTGCTGGTGCAGGGGCTTCAGGTTCAGTTGATTGGGCCACCAGTCTGCGTTCGTTTGGGTCCCGGCCAATGTGGATTTGCGGTCACCGTTCGACATCGGGCACTTTGATTCGTCTGACATACATCACCTCGATTTCGTCTTTGCTGTTCCTCTAACAACCCTCTCTAGTTCAGCCGTTCCCCATCCGTCTTGCCATGCCGCGCGTCCAGTGGCTTGCGTCCGGCAAAACCATCCTCCGCTGTATGCCAGTAGCCGATCTCCTTCTCGCCCAGCTTCCAGCACAGCAGCACGTCATGGCCCTCCATCACCGAGGGAAAGTCCAGCAGCCCCTTCTCCAGGTCCTTTACCTGCACTCCGATCTCTTCCATCTCAGCCAGCGTGTCGCGAGTCTCCTGCAAGGCCTTCTCGCGCTCTGCCCGTCGCCGCGCCGCCTGGGCCACATCCACATGCATCCCGCCCGCCATGAAGATTCTCTGACTCAGCTCCTGCATCTCCCGCTCCAACTCGCCTGCATGCGTTCCAGCTATCTGTGCCCTGCGCAACAAAGCCTCCACCACAGGCAGCAGAGTTTGCGCCTCGTTCAATGTGAATGTCCTGCTCAATGTTTGATCTCCAGCATCCGGTCCAGCGACACGCGCGCCCAGTGCTTCACATCGCTGTTTACTTGGATGCGATTCACCACGCGTCCGTCGATTAGATTCTCCAGCGTCCACGCAAGATGCTGCGGCGAGATGCGATACATCGTCGTGCACAGGCACCCCGACTCATCCAGCGTAATCACCCGCTTGCCCAGCGGCCGAAAGCGCTCGGCCAGCCGATTCACCAGATGGATCTCCGTGCCTACCGCAAAGCTCGCGCCCCGCGGTGCCTGCTCGATCAACTGGATGATGCGTTCGGTCGAGCCCGTCGCGTCCGCCTTCTGGCAGACCTCCCAGCGGCACTCCGGATGCACCACCACCTGCATTCCCGGCTCCTCACGGCGGACCCGGTCCACATGCTCCGGCAGAAACCGCTGATGCACGCTGCAGTGTCCCTTCCACAGGATGATCCTGGCCGCTCGCAGCCGCTCCGGCGACACGCCTCCATTGATCTGGTACGGGTCCCACACCACCATCTCGTTCAGCGGAACCCCCATTGCGAACGCCGTGTTCCGTCCCAGGTGCTGGTCGGGCAGGAACAGCACCTTTCCCACGCGTGCAAACGCCCACTCAAACGCCGCTCTCGCATTCGACGAGGTACACGCCAGCCCGCCCCGCTCGCCGCAGAACGCTTTGATCTCCGCCGCCGAGTTCACATAGGTCAGCGGCAGAATTCCCTCGCCTGCCGTCACCCGCAGCCGCTCCAGCGACTCCCAGCAGTCCTCCACCTGCCCGATCTCCGCCATATCGGCCATTGAGCAGCCCGCGTTCAGGTCGGGCAGAACCACCTTCTGCCACGGTTGCGCCAGTATGTCCGCCGTCTCCGCCATAAAGTGCACACCGCAGAAGACCATATACCGCGCGTTCGACTCCGCAGCCGCTTTTGAGAGCTTGTAGCTATCGCCCGTAAAGTCGGCATAGCGGATCACCTCGTCGCGCTGATAGTGGTGTCCCAGTATGACCGCCTCCGCGCCCAGCTTCTCCCGTGCCGCCTGGATGCGTGCATCCATCGACTCATCCGGCTGCGCCAGGTAGTGGTCCAGCGAACACTCCTCGCCCACAGCCTGCAGCGGTGCCTCGTCCAATAACAGTCCGTTCACAATAATCCGCCTTCAGTCTCGCCAGCACGTCCGCACCTGTTCAACACAGAGTGTGGTTGTACCGCGAAACGGGGATGTTGAAAGCACTTCTAACCCAGGCGTGCAGCGGACTCACTGTGCCGACCCAAAGCTGCTGAGTCGTCACCCAATCCGCGGGGGTGTTGCCGCCCATTTCGTACGAGCGCGCCACGTGAGGCCGCGTCTTCTCCATTTTAGACGAAACCGGCCTCGCATACGACTCGTCCTTCCCGCAGGTTGCTTGTCATTCCCCTCCTATTTGTTGTCCCCATCTTGTTTGTCATTCCGTAGCGCGGCGAAGGAATCTGCTTTTGCCGTTGCTCATTGCTGAGTACATTTGTTTCCCTCACCGCTCAAGCCGTATCATAGAGACGCCTATGCCAAGCTTTCCGGACAGCGCAGTCCTCATCCTCCTCGTCCTGCTGCTCTTCGGACCGAGGAAGCTGCCCGAACTGGCGCGCCAGTTCGGCAAGCTGATGGCCGACTTCCGCCGCGCCTCCAACGAGTTTCGCACCCAGATGGAGGACGAGTTGCGCCTCTCCGAGCAGGCCGACCGCCAGAAGCAAATCGCCGCTACCGAAGCCGCCGCGCCCGCAACCCCAGCCATCGAAGCCTCCAACGATTCCGCTCAAACCGTCGATGCCGATTCCGCGTACGCGACTAAGAACCAGCCTTCGCTCGATTCCGCGTTCGATGCCGAGTCCCAATATCCGCTCGATCCGCTCGATTCCGCGCACCAGAAGCCGCTTGAGTCCTCAGACGAATCCATCTCCGATCTGGCCAGCGAATCAACCCCCGAATCCATGCCGGAGACGGCCTCCGCTCCACTCCCCATCGCAACCTCCGGTGAGTTGAGCATTCTGCCTCCGTCAACCGGCCTGCCTATCGCAACCTCCGCGCAACTCCCGTTCCCCGAAGACCTCCCGGCCAAGTCCGCCCAGCCTAGCCTCGAACCCCCTGCCCACGAACCCGCGGCGCACCAAGCCGAGGCGCTCAATGGCTGATCTCAACCCCATCGACCGCGCCCGCGCAGCCCTCTCCGACCGCGCAGAACTGCCCGGCATGAGCCTGATGGAGCACCTGGAAGAGCTGCGCAAGCGCATTCTGCGCTCTCTCGCCTACCTGCTTGCAGGCTTTGCCCTTGCGTATGGCTTCCACAACACCCTGATCGCCATCATCCAGAAGCCGCTCGTCGACGTTGGCCTGCGTATGACCATGACGCACCCAACCGACGCGCTTAACCTGATCCTCAAAACCTCCGCCGTCGCCGGAGCCATCCTGGCCAGCCCCTTCGTCCTCTACCAGGTCTGGCTCTTTATCTCGCCCGGTATGTACTCCAATGAGAGGAAGTATGTCACCCCCTTCATGGGCGCCACGGTCGGCCTCTTCCTTGCCGGCACATGGTTTGGCTATCGCTATGTTCTGCCTGGCGCCATCAAGATCCTGGTCATGGACTTCGGCAAGAACTTCAGCCACATGATCACCATCGACGACTACACCGGCTTCTTCCTCGCCGTCATCCTCGGCCTGGGCATATGTTTTGAGCTGCCCATCCTGATCTTTTTCCTCGCGCTCTTCGGCATCGTCGACGCCAAATTTCTGCTGCGCCACTTTCGCTACGCCGTCCTCGCCATCTTTATTGTCGCCGCCATCATCTGCCCCATGCCGGACCCCTTCAGCATGTGCCTCTTCGCCAGCCCCATGCTGGCTCTCTACTTCCTCGGCGTAGGGGTTGCCTACTTCGTCCATCCCGACCACCGCAAGCACAAGGAAAAGACCGCCGCATGACGAGCATTTTGATCCATTCTCAACCTTCGTCATCCCGACCGGAGCAACGGACATGTTCATCGTCCGTTGCGCAGTGGAGGGACCCCCGCATTTTGTTTTTGCTATTGCTCGTATTTGCTCTTCTCTCCACACCCCCCGCGCGTGCCCAGCAGCCCACCGGCCAATCCATCTACGCCCTCACCCAGCAATTCCTCAATGTCGCGCCAAAGCGATTCAATGGCTCTCCCGGCCACCTCGCCGCGGAGAACTTCATCAAGAACCACTTCAAGCCCGAAGCCGCCAAGGGCAACTTCGAGACCGACCAGTTCACCGCAAACACTCCCGCCGGCCCGCAGACCATGCGCAACTTCATCGTCCGCTTTCCCGGCAAAAAAGACGGTGTCATCGTCCTCGCCAGCCACTACGAGACGAACTACCCGCTCAAGGACATCGCCTTCGTGGGAGCCAACGACGGGGCCTGCACCACATCACTCCTCATCGCGCTCGGCCAGTACTTCCGCGCGCACCCGCCCGAGGGCTACTCCATCTGGCTGGTCTTCGACGACGGAGAAGAGGCGGTCCGCTCCTGGTCCAACTCCGACTCCCTCTACGGCACGCGTCACCTCGCCGCCAAGTGGTACACCGACGGCACAGCCCGCCGCATCAAGGCCCTGCTCGTCGCCGACATGATCGGCGACCGCGACCTCAACATCCTCGAAGAGACGCAATCCACCCCCTGGCTGCGCGCCGTCCTCCGCCAGGCCGCCGCCAACACCCATCACTCCGCCAACGTCTTCAAGACCGAGGGATCCGAGGAAGACGACCACCTGCCATTCCTCCAGCGAGGCATTCCCTCGCTCGACGTCATCGACGTGGACTACGGCCCGCACACCTTCTCGACTCCCGACGGCTACCACCACACCGCCGAAGACACTATCGACAAGATCAGTCCGCAGTCGCTGCAAATCTCATTCGACCTCTTCATGGAATCCATCCGCCTCATCAACCAGCGCTGACCCGCCGAATCTACGCAGGTCGTCATTCTGCACTGAGCACAGCCGAAGGGCAGGATATTCGTATTTGCCTTTCGACCCGCAATCCGCGATAGCATCGAATCGTGTCCCCCGCGCCCATCTCCTACTGGATCGGCTTCCACCTCGCCCTCCTGCTCCTCCTTGCCACCGAGCTTCTCTACGCCCGCCGCCAGTCGCGCCTCGCCCGCTCTCCTCACCACACCGCCCTCGCCGCCACTGCCCTTTGGATCGCCGCCGCCCTCGCCTTCGCCGCCTTCATCCATCAATCGCTTGGCCCCGCCGCCAGCGTGCAGTACCTCGCCGGATACACCATCGAGGAGTCGCTCTCCATCGACAACCTCTTCGTCTTCCTTCTCCTCTTCCGCCTCTTCCAGATCACTCCCGCCCATCAGCCCAAAGTCCTCTTCTGGGGAGTCGCCGGCGCAATCCTTCTGCGCGGCCTCTTCATCGCCGGAGGCCTAACCCTCCTCGCCCACTTCCAGGCAGTAACCTACCTCTTCGCAGCAATTCTGCTCGTCGCCGCCGTCCGCCTTCTAATCCCCGAAGATAAGTCCCAGCCTGCCACTGCACCCCGCTGGCTCACCTGGCTTACTCGCCTGCACCCCGTCAGCCCGCGCCAGGACCGCTTCCTCGTCCGCGAGAATGGCCGCCCCACCGCGACCCTCCTGCTGCTCGCTCTCATCGCCATCGAGCTCTGCGACGTAGTCTTCGCCCTCGACTCGATCCCCGCCGTCCTCTCCATCACGCGCCACGCCTTCCTCGCCTACACCTCCAACATCATGGCCGTCATGGGGCTCCGCTCGCTGTATCTCCTCTTGATTGGCGCGCTCTCCCGCCTGCGCTTTCTGCACTACGGCCTGGCCACAGTGCTGGCCTTCGCCGCCTTCAAGATGCTCGCCGCCCACTGGATCGAGATCGGCCCCCTCGCGTCTCTGAGCGTCATCCTCGCCCTGCTCGCCCTCACCCTCGCCGCATCGCTTTGTGCCCCACGCGCTACTACGCGATAAACCGTAGCTCGCCCCGCCGCACAACCGAGTGCCGGGCAACTACATTCCGCCTTGGATAATCCACCCGATAGTGAGCTCCCCGGCTCTCTTCCCTGCCCAACGCCGCCTGCACCAACGCCTCCGCCACCGCAAGCAGGTTGCGCGCCTCCAGGGCCCGCCGGGTCAACCCGCGCGGCCCCTTAGCCCGCAGTGCCGCCAGTCCGGCCTGCGCCCGCCGCAACCCCGCCTCATCCCGCAGCAGACCAGCGTCCCGCCACATCAACACCTGCAGCTCTGCAATCCAGCCCTCCACATCGCCGCCCAACCCGTCATCCACTTCCGCACCTTCTTGAACCCCGTACCTGGAACCTTGAACATCGTCCCCAGCCATCGCCTCCGCCGCCAGCGCGCCAAAGACCAGCCCCTCCAGCAGCGAGTTGCTGGCCAGCCGGTTCGCCCCATGCACTCCGGTACAAGCCGCCTCGCCTGCGGCATACAAACCCGCCAGTGAACTCCGCCCATGCGCGTCTGTCCTGATCCCGCCCATCAAATAGTGCGCAGCCGGCCGCACCGGAATCCGGTCCCGCCCCAGCTCCAGCCCATACCCAGCCAGAAATTCAGAAATCCCCGGAAATCGCGCCTTTAGATCGACGATCTTCCCCGCCTCGCGCATGTCGAGATAGACCGCACCCTCCATCTCCTCGCGCCCGATCGCACGAGCTACCACGTCCCGTGGAGCCAGCTCCAGCCCTTTGTGGTAGCGCTGCATAAACCGCTCTCCGCGCTCGTTCACCAGCCACGCGCCCTCGCCGCGCAGGGACTCGCTCATCAAAAATCTCGGCGCGCCCTCCACTGCGAATGCCGTCGGATGGAACTGAAAGAACTCCATGTCCATCAGCTCCGCCCCCGCCCGATACGCCATTGCAATCCCGTCGCCCGTAGCCACCGCCGGGTTGGTCGTCTCGCTGTAGACCTGCCCCGCGCCGCCGCTGGCCAGCAGCACAGCCCGTGCCCGAACCTCGATCAATTCCCCATCCGCATTCAGCAGCGTTGCCCCCACCACGCGCCCGCCTTCCAGAATCAGGTCCACCGTCGCGGCCCACTCCATCAGCTCCACGCGCTGCAACCTACGCACATGCCGCAGCAGCGATTCCACAATCTCCCGTCCCGTCGCATCCCCATTGGCATGAAGAATCCGCGGAAGGCTGTGCGCTCCCTCACGCGTCTTCATCAACTCGCCCGCCCGAGCCGCACCCTCCCTGGCCGGATGCCGGTCGAACCCAGTGCCCCACCGCAGCAGCTCATCCACGCGCCCCGGCCCCTCCTCCACCAACACGGCCGCAGCCTCGGCGTTCACCAACCCATCGCCAGCCGCAACCGTGTCCGCCAGATGCAGCGCCACGTCCTCCGCGCCGCCCATCGCCACGGCGATCCCGCCCTGCGCATACGCCGTATTCGATTCCTTCAGGCTCTCCTTCGTCACCAACAGAACGCTGCCCGCCTCAGCCAGCCCCACCGCCGCGCGCAACCCGGCAATCCCTCCGCCAACAACCAAAAAATCCACACCACGCATCCTTCAAGGCTACCACTGCATCTCTTCGACCCACCAATGAAGCTGTCGTCCCTATCAAGGATGAAGCTGTCATTCTGAGCGCAGCGAAGAATCCCGACGAAGCTCGTCCAGCCCATACCGCCCGCACATTTCTCCCACAAATGCCGCCCTTGCCCTTACCCGCTGCGATACCATTGTCCCGTGTCCACCATTCGCGTCACCACCGCCTCCGCCGCCTACTCCGTCACCATCGCACCCGGCCTCATGCGCACGCTCTATCTGCGCCTGCGCAAGCTCACGCCGAGGAAGACCCCGCGCCTCTTCGTCGTCACCTCGCCCGCCATCTGGGCGCTCTGGCACAAAGCATTCCTCGCCAGCTTTCCAAAATCTGAAGCCCAGCAGCCCACCGTGCTCTTTCTCCCCTCCGGCGAATCGCACAAGCGCCTGGCCACAGTCGAGTCCCTCGCCCAGCAGCTAGCCCTCGCCGGGGCCGACCGCGACTCCATCCTTCTCGCCTTTGGCGGCGGCGTCATCGGCGACGTCACCGGCTTCCTCGCCGCCATCTACATGCGCGGCATCCGCTACGTTGGCCTGCCCACCACGCTCCTCGCGCAGGTCGATTCCTCCCTCGGCGGCAAGACCGGCGTCAACCTCCTCGCCGGCAAGAACCTCATCGGCGCCTTCCACCACCCCCTCGCCGTCTTCAGCGACATCGACCTTCTCCGCACTCTCCCCGCCGCCGAACTCCGCGCCGGCCTGCAAGAGGCCATTAAGTCCGCCATCATCCGCGACCCAGCCCTCTTCCGCTTCATGGAGAAGAACGGCGACGCCATCTTGTCTGGAGACCCCGCCGCCCTGCAAAAGGTCGTCACCGCCAGCGTCCGCGTCAAGGCCGAGGTCGTCAGCCAGGACGAGAAGGAGTCCGGCCTGCGCATGGTCCTCAACTTCGGTCACACCATCGGCCACGCCATCGAGGCGGCCACCCACTACCGCAAGCTCCTCCACGGCGAAGCGGTCGCCTGGGGCAGCATCGCCGCGCTGCACGTATCGCTCAACCGCGGCTGTCATCACGCCGGAGGAGTTCGCCCGCATGGCCAACCTCATCCTGCGCTACGGCCCCATCCCGCCGTTCAAGATCGCCGCCACGCCTCAAGCCTCCGCCGCCCGGCTCGTCGCCCTCACCAGCGCCGACAAGAAGAAGCGCAGTGGCCGCCGCGCCTTCGTCCTCGCCACCGCCATCGGACGCACCGAAGTCGCCCACAACGTCACCGACGCCGAACTCCTCGCCGCCACCCAAGCCATGTTCACCACCATGCAGCAGATGTAGCCTTTTGCTTGTGATTCCGCAGCGAAGCGGAGGACTCTGCTTTTGACTTGAGCTTAGTTGATTTGAAAATTGACCGCGACGTTCAGATAGACGGCGACGGGTCTGCCATCTAGCATGGCGGGTGTAAATTTATATTTCCTCACGGTGTCTATAGCAGCTTGATCGAGTGTGAGCGCGGCATCACGGTGCTTCGAATCGACTGTGTCTGCGATAGAGTGAACGACGTGGGCATTCTGCGGGTTTCCCTGCGCATCTACGATAATGGACACGGTCACAGTCCCGTTGATCTTCTGTTGTCGCGCAATTTCACTGAATTGCGGTTCGGGCTGGTAGAATATTTTCGGCCCGGTAACGCCGCCCTGATGCGTACCTGATGTGTTGGGGTTGGGGCTGGGTGGTTCGGTGGGTGTACTGGCTGGTGAGGCCAGCGCGGGTTGTTGCGTGGGCTGCGTTGCCGGAGGTTCTACGGGTTGGACAGTGGGGGGGATAGTTGATTGCGCGGCCATATAGCGCATACGAGCCGCTTCGATCTCCGGTTTATAGATCGCGTAAACATTTTTTGTGATCTCCAGCGTTTTCGCAAGTGTCAACTTGTCCGCGTCGGCTTTCATCGATAATTCAGCCCCGCCAAGCTCAATGCACTCAAGCGATTCTGTAAAATGATCAGCCCCGAACCGCTTATAAGCGTCAAGAACTCTCTGCATAAGTTCTCGTGAGATTTCATGCTGGTAAAGGATAATGTACATCGGCATGAGATCGGTTTTCTGCATCTCAGCTTTGAGGTCAGTCCAGAATGCCTCTGGCCAATAGGGAGCGCCAATCGAACGATTCTTATCAACCGCCGCAATCCATCTAGCTCGGAAGGAGACTAGCTCTCCGGAAAGACGTAGGTATTCGCGAATCTGATCGGGAGTTGCGGGGTCTGCCAGTGGAAGAAGCGACACTGAATCATCAGGCGCGGCTGTAGTGTCGGGTGCATGAACCGTCTTTGGAGCTTGCGTGTCTTGTGCGTGGCCGATGGTTAGCAACGAAACGGAAACCGTAGCGACAGCAAAAAAGCCGAACATATACCGGTTCATGTCTCGTTCCCCATAAAAACTACTTGTTCACGCCAAGTTCACGTCTGAAAGAATAGTCCCGTTATACACCTCTTCGAGAATCTCATATCAAAATCACCAATACGACTAACATATCTCTTGTGATAACTGAATCTCAGCCCACCCCCACCCCCGGCGCCCGCCCCACCGGCGTCTCCGACCCCGCCGCTGCCGCCCAGAGCATCCAGCAGATGTTCGACGCCATCGCCCCGCGCTACGACCTCCTCAACCACCTCCTCTCCGCCGGCATCGACCGCCTCTGGTGGCGGCGCACCGCGCGCGCCGTGCGCCCGATCCTCGCCCGTCCCGAAGCCGTCGTCCTCGACCTATGCTGCGGCACCGGCGACATGACCCTCGCCCTCGACAAGCTCCGCCCACGCGCACTTAACCAACAACCAGCAACCAACAACCAGCAACCTTCTCCCATTCTTGCCGTCGACTTCTCCCGCAACATGCTCGCACTCGCCCAACCCAAGTTCGCCGGCCGCAACATCCGCGCCATCGAGGCCGACGCTCTCCATCTCCCCTTCGCCGACGCATCCATCGACCTCGTCACCTGCGCCTTCGGCTTCCGCAACCTCGCCAGCTACCCCGAAGGCCTCGCCGAGCTGCACCGCGTCCTCCGTCCCTCGGGCCAGATCGCAATTCTCGACTTCAACCAGCCCACCGGCCTCATGGGCGCGCTCTACAATCTCTACTTCAAGCGCGTACTCCCGCTCCTCGGCCGTCTCATCTCCCGCGACGCCGCCGCCTACACCTACCTCCCCGAATCCGTCGCCCGCTTCCCCACCCCGCCGCGCATGATCGAGCTGATCTCCGCCGCCGGCTTCACCGCACCCACCTGGACCCCCTACACCTTCGGCATCGCTGGCCTCTACCGCGCCTCCAAGCCGTAATCCTCGTGCAAGCACCCCGTCCAACCCTGTAGCATCTCTTCCATGCCCATTCCGGTGAGCCCGACGAACGCCGCTTCCGCTCCCAGGCCGGAATCTCACGCCGCCAAGCGCGCCGCCGCGATCTTTTCCGTCGTCGCAGCGGCCCTCGTCTCGCTGCTCAAGCTGATCACCGGCCTGCTCACCGGCTCACTCGGGATGTTGTCGGAGGCGGCGCACTCCGGCATCGATCTGATCGCCTCCACTATCACTCTCTTCTCCGTTCAGGTCTCCGACCGCCCCGCCGACGACGTCCACAACTACGGCCACGGCAAGGTCGAATCCCTGGCCGCCTTCGTCGAGACGGGCATCATGCTCGCCTCCTGCGCCTGGATCGTCCGCGAGGCCATTGGCCGCATCGTCAGCCGCAACCATCTCGCACTGAAGCCCTCGCTCTGGCCCTTCGCCGTGTTGCTCGTCTCCATCGCGGTCGATTTCACCCGCTCGCGCACTCTCGCCCGCGTCGCGCGCCAGCATCACTCCGACGCGCTCGCCGCCGACTCAGTCCACTTCGCCACGGACATGTGGGCCTCGTTCGCAGTCCTCATCGGCATCGCGGCCACCTACGCCGGCGAGCGCCTGGCCCGTCCCTGGCTGGAGTTTGCCGACCCCATCGCCGCTCTGGTCGTCGCCTGCGTCATCCTGCGCGTCAGTTGGCGTCTTGCTCATCAAACCATCGACACACTCCTAGACGCCACCCCCACCACCGATCCCACCAACGGCCAGCTCCAGTCCTCCGCTCAGGCAAAAGACCAGCTCCGCCAGAATCTCCTGCACGACCTCACAGCCATTCCTGGCGTACTCTCGGTCGAACGCCTGCGCACCCGCCGTTCCGGCTACAACTACTTCGCCGACGTCACTCTCGGCCTGCCGCGCAACCTCACCTTCCAGCGCTCCGAGCAGCTCACAAAGGCCGCCACGCTGGCCGTACAGCGCCATCTGCCCGCCGCCGACGTCGTCGTCCACACCGTCCCCACCGCCTCGCTTGCCGAGAGCGTCCACGACCGCATCCGCGCCGTCGCCGCCCGCCGCAACCTCGCCATCCACGAGATCAGCGTCCAGCAACTCAGCGGCCAGCAGCACGACCACCGCCATCCCCGCCTGCACATCGAGCAGCATCTCGAGGTCGACGAGACCATGCCGCTGCTCAAAGCCCATGACCTGGTCACCTCGCTGGAGGCCGAGATGCGCCGAGAGGTCCCCGCCATCACCTCCATCCTCACCCACATCGAGAGCGAACCGGCCACCATCGAGCGCCCTGCCTCGCAGGAGCGCGACCGCGACCTCGAGCTTCGCCTGCGCAGCGTCGCCGCCGCCTTTCCCGAGGTCCTCGACATCCACGAGGTCTACGTCACCCGCCGCGGCCCGCACACCGACCGCATTCCCAGCACCCATGCCGAGTACACCCAGGTCTCGTGCCACTGCACACTGCCCGACGGCCTTCCCATGGCTCGCGTCCACGCCGTCATGTCCGCCCTCGAAGGAGCCTTCAAACTCGACGCGCCCGAGGTCGACCGCCTCCTCATCCACCCCGAGCCCGCCACCGACAACCGCCGCTAGCGAAGCGCACAAAACAGTGAGCCCACATCCAGGCTCTCTGGATGTGGGCTCACTCTTTCATTCTCGCTCAGGCAACGGACCGATCCAGCCCATGGTCAGTTTTCGTACTGCTCCAGCCCTGCCTCGGTCGATGCAAACTGCGACTCTTCGGCCAGCTTGCGTTCGTCGTATATACGATGGATCGATTTCACCACCGCCGCGAAATCCCCTGCCGACACAGCGCGCGAAAAGTAGAACCCCTGGGCCTCATCGCAGTTGCGCCGCGACAAAATTTTCAGGTGGTCCGTCGTCTCCACGCCCTCGGCCGTCACCTTGATGCCAAGGTGGTGAGACATCGACAGGATCGCCCGCACAACCGTCGCCGCGTTCGGCTCCGAGACAGCCTTCAGGATAAAGCTCTGGTCGATCTTCAGCCGGTCCACAGGGTACTGCAGAAGATAGGAGAAGCTGCAGAAGCCCGTGCCAAAGTCGTCGATCGCAACCCGCGCGCCAAGCTTGCGGATCTGTTGCAGCTTCTCCAGGGTCGTCGCCGTGTTCACCATCAGGATTCTCTCCGTCAACTCCACCTGAAGACGCTTCGCGGGCAGTCCGCTACTCTCCAGCGCCTCGCCGATCACCTGCAGCAGATTGCTCTGCTCAAACTGACGCGGTGACAGGTTCACCGACACCGAGAGGTCCATCCCCAGATCGTCACAGATCGCCTTCGCCTCTTTGCATGACTGCTTCATCACCCACTCGCCGATGGAAACAATCAGCCCGGTCTCTTCCGCCAGCGGAATGAAGATCGAGGGCGAGAGCATGCCCAGCTTGGGATGGCGCCACCTCAGCAGCGACTCCATGCCAACCACCCGGCCCGTCGTCAGAGACACCAGCGGCTGATAGTGCATGAACAACTCATCGCGCACCAGCGCGTGACGCAGTGCGGCATCCATCGACATGCGGTCCTGAGACTGCTTCAGCATCGCGTCGGCGAACATCTGGTACTGGTTCCGGCCATTCGCCTTCGCCACATACGTCGCCGCGTCGGCGCGTTCCAGCATGGTGTCCACATCCCCCGCAAAGTCCGGATACACGCACACTCCGACGCTGGCCGTAAGGTTGACCTCCATTTCGCCCACCTGCGCGGTACTCGCGATCAGGTCCACCAGCCGCTGCGCGCATCGCTCCACATCTTCCATGTCTGCAATGAGCGGCATCACGATGACGAATTCGTCTCCGCCCAGCCGTCCCAGCGTGTCTGACCGCCGCAGCGATTGCTGCATCCGTTCGGCCATTCCCACCAGCACCTCGTCCCCGGCCTTGTGTCCCAGCGAGTCGTTCATCCACTTGAAGTGGTCCAGATCCACCACAAACACCGCCGCCTTGCGCCCGTGCAGCGACGCCTTCTCGATCGCCTCCCCGATGCGCTCGCGCAGCAACGGACGTCCCGGCAGGCCAGTCAACTGGTCGTGCGAGGCCATATGCTTCAGGTACATCATCAACTGCTTCCGCTCCGTGATGTCCGACGAAATGGTGATGAATCCGCTGATCTCGCCAGCCCCGTCGCGCACCGACGTCACCGCGACATGGACCGGCAACGTCGTACCGTCACGCTGTATGTACGTCCAATCCCGCTCTTCAACCTCTCCCTGAGCGGCCTTAGCCGTGAGCAGCGCAAAGCCCTCCAGCGCTGGGCCATCCTGCTCAGTGGTCTCGCAGGCCTGCGGAGTCAACTCCGTGGGCTCGTGCAGCGTGGTGATCGCGACCTTGCCCACCATTTCCTCGCGTGAATAGCCCGTCAGCTTTTCGGCCGCCCCGTTCATCGCGCGAATCACACCGTTCAGGTCAGTCTCGATAATGCTGAACGGGGCCGTGTCGAAGACCGAGTTGCTGAAGTTCGATAGACTTCGAAAGCGCTCTTCATTTTTCTTGACTTCGGTCACATCGCTGACGGTAACCGCCACCCCATCGTCAAGCTTGTTAATCCGTCGCCGAAGCCACCTCTCCCCGCCATCGTCCAGAGGGACCGAAATGTCCTCGCACAGGGGCTCTCCCGTAAGCACCACTTTGCGATATCTTTCGAAGAGTTCGCCCGTGCTGTCCGCCGGAAAAACCTCGCACAGGTCATGGTCCAACAGCTCGATGCGCGGCTTCTGCAACAGCTTCTCTGCATGGCCGTTTACATACCGGTAACGCAGGCCCACTATCTCGCCCGCCTTGTTCCGCACTGAATCCAATATCGAAAATGCATCCGGGCTGGACTCGGCCGCCGCGATAAACCGGGCATTCTTCTCACTGGTCTCGATATAGCCCCCACCCCGGTTCCGCTCACGCCACACCAGCAGAATGACAACGCTCGCCAGCACCGCCGTTCCCCAGGTGAAGCCATTTGCCAGAGTCAGTGACACGGAAGAGCGACCTGCCTCTGCAAGTCTCCACACCATCACGATCAGCGCCACAAGCCCAACCGCAAAAGCAGTCAGTCGTATACGCCGTGTTTTTTTGCCCCGTAGCTTCATCAAAACGGTTTGCCTTCCATGACACCTCGGCGACCTGACTGACTCAGCGTCTCACCTTGGTGTTTAAGAATTTCGCACAATCGAACGTAAAGCAAGGCTAGCATCGGGCGAAAAAAAATAAACTACCCATAAGGTAACTAGACTACAACTATTGAGTAACCTCAGTAACCTCGGGCGCACGGTCACAATCGCATACGCAGCTCACCAGCAGCGGTTCCTGTTCAGTCCGCTGATCGGCACATGGAGAAAACTGGGGTGCGTCTCGTAGTCCCGTCAACATACGCCGGACAGCATCCCACCCCCTCGAAATATTGCCGTCCAAAGCAACTGTTCGCCCCCATCTCCGTCTATCGTGATAGTTATGAGTTCTATGGGAATCGCTCGTGCTGCCCTCTTTGCCGCCCTGCTGCATCTAACCGCAGCCAATGCTGCGCCTCTGCTGGCGCAACCACCCGGAACTGCCGCTCAAGCACCTGCAGCAACCGCCGCCGAGCAAACCCCGGCTTCCACCGCTCCCACCCTCAACGTCGATGCGCGCCTGGTCAACATCCCCGTCGTAGTTCACGATAAAAAAGGTGCCCTCGTCCAAAATCTCGCCAAGGACAACTTCGCCCTCCAGATCGACGGTAAACCCCAATCCATCCGCTATTTCAATCTCGACACCGATCTCCCCCTCACCCTCGGTCTTCTGGTCGATGTCAGCCTCAGCCAGCGCGACGCGATTGACGAAGAGCGCACCGCCAGCTTCGCCTTCCTCGACGACACCATCTCCAGCCGCGACAAGGCCTTCATCGTCCAGTTCGCCCGCCAGACCGACCTCCTGCAGGACGTCACCGGCTCCAAGCCCAGGCTCCAGGCCGGCCTCAAGCAACTCGAAACCCCGGCCTCCGGCGGCGACGCCGATAACACCAGCTCATCCTCCGGCTCCAACTCCGGCGACAGCTCCACCCGCACGCGCCGCGCCGGAACCACCCTCTACGATGCCCTCTTCCTCGCCTCCGACGAGTTGATGGCCAAGCAGACCGGCCGCAAGGCCATCGTCATCCTCTCCGACGGCGTGGATAGCGGCAGCAAGGAGTCGCTCGCCTCCTCCATCGAGGCCGCCCAGCGCGCCGACACCATCGTCTACGCCATCTACTTCAAGGGCCGCGAAACCTCCGGCGGATTCAATCAGAATCAAGGCCGCCAGGGTGGGGGAGGCTTTCCCGGTGGCCGTGGAGGCGGTGGTGGTTATCCCGGCGGAGGCGGTGGCTACCCAGGTGGCAGAGGCGGCGGAGGTGGTCAGGGCCGTCAGCCTGAAGGTCTCCCAACCAACATCGACGGCAAAAAAATCCTCCAGCGCATGGCCGACGAGACCGGAGGAAGCCTCTTCGAGGTCAGCAAAAAAGAGACCGTCGCCGACATCTACAAACAGATCGCCCAAGAGCTCCGCGCCCAGTACCGCCTCGGCTACACCCCAGACAAGGAGTCCGCCTCCGACGGCTACCACCGCATCGTCCTCTCGCTCTCCAAGTCCAGCCCCAGGGACCTCTTCATCCAGACCCGCGACGGCTACTACTCCGGCAACTAGCATTTTCACAGCTGGTGCAGAGTGGAGCGAAAGAAGTATGCGTGGTTTTCTCTCAAAGAAAACCACATCGAATGATCTTTCCGACACCACAGATACTGTGAAAATGCTCTAAAACTGGCACCGCTCATACGGGATATACACCGGCTCCCATATGTTCGCCTCGATCTCCCGCTCCAGGCTCGCCTCATCGCCCACCTGGGCCTCTCCATCGCGCATCGCCTGCCGCCCCACGGCCGCTGCAATCGAGCGGCTCAGCTTCCGAGCATCCGCAATCGAAGGCAGCAGCTTCGCCGTCTTGTCCGTCGCCGTAGGCACCAGCCGTGCCAGCTCCTTGGCCGCGGCCAAAATCATCGCATCGGTGACGCGCTTGGCCTTCGATGCAATAATCCCCAGCCCCAGCCCAGGAAAGATGTACGAGTTGTTCGTCTGCGCGACGGGCATCTTCTTCCCGCCGATACTCCACCGCTCCGAACGGGCTTCCCGTCCCAATCAGCGCTCGTCCCTCGGTCCAATCCAGCAGGTCCTTCGGTGTCGCTTCGCAGCACGAGATGGGGTTCGACAGCGGAAAAATTATTGGTCGCTCAGTATGTTTTGCCATCTCGCGTACCGCTGCCTCCGTGAACGCTCCCGCTTGCCCGGAGACTCCAATCAGAACTGTAGGTTGCGCATGGCGCACCACATCCAGCAGCTCAATCTCCCCGTTTGTCCGTCCCCAGTCCTTCACCTCATCCGCCGTTCGTGCGTAGGGCAGTTGCTCGGTCCGCACTCCCTTGCCACCCTCCACAATCAGCCCATACCGCCCAATCGCGTAGATGCACCGCCGTGCCTCTGCCTCTGGGATTCCCTTGTCCTGCATCAGTTGCAACAGCAGGTTCACAATCCCAATCCCCGCCGTTCCGAATCCCATCACCACAATCTTCTGTTGCTCCAGCGGCACGCCCGTTACATTGATTGCCGACAGCAGTGTCGCCGCCGCAATCGCCGCAGTGCCTTGAATGTCGTCATTGAATGTGCACAGTTGGTCTCGGTAGCGATCCAGTAGCCGGGTCGCATTCGTCCGCGCAAAGTCCTCCCACTGCAACAGAACGTGAGGCCATCGCTTCTTCACGGCCTTCACAAAGTTCTCCACGAAGATGTCGTACTCTTCCCCGCGAATGCGACGGTGTCTCCAGCCAACGTACAGCGGATCATCCAGCCTCTCCTGGTTGTCCGTTCCCACATCCAGCAGAATCGGAAGGCAATGCTCCGGATGGATCCCGCCCAGCGCCGTATAAAGGGCCATCTTCCCGATTGGAATGCCCATTCCTCCGGCTCCCTGGTCGCCGAGCCCCAGGATACGTTCCCCATCGCTCACCACAATGCACTTCACCCTGTCGTAGCGCGCATGGCTCAGCATCTGTTCAAAGCGGTCGCAATTTGTATAGCTCAGAAACAGGCCGCGCGGCCTCTTCCATATCTCGCTGAAGCGCTGGCACCCCTCCCCCACGGTCGGCGTGTACACCAGTGGCAGCATCTCCTCGACATTGCGCACCACAAGCGCATAGAACAGCGTCTCGTTCATGTCCTGCAGGTCGCGCAGAACGCTGTATTTATGGAAGGCATCCGGTTGGTCCCGCAGCGCCTGAAGCCGCCGCTCCACCTGTTCATCGAGAGTCCCCACATGTGGCGGCAGTAAACCGTGCAATCCAAATATGTCGCGTTCATGATCGGTGAACGCCGTTCCCTTGTTCAAACGCGGGGAATTGATCAGGTTGAATCCAGATACAGAAACCTGACAGGTCTTGCCGCTTGCACTTTGCAGTGATTCTTCGCTCATCTGGTTGCTCTCCTGTCCGGCTTCATCTCATCCGCGGATAAAGCAGGCCTCAGTCGTGGCCAAACCTGGCGTTGCCGCCAAACAGAAACTTGCAGCAATCGCCCTACCAATAAAACACCCTTCCGCACTCGCTCTGTGGAAGGGATACAAAATGCCGGATTGCCTGGAAAAAATGGAGCCGATGAACGGAGTTGAACCGTTGACCTACGGTTTACGAAACCGTTGCTCTACCAACTGAGCTACATCGGCCTGCCTGCCTTATTCTACCGGCTCCGCTCGCATCGCGCAAAAGTCATAAATATTGTCATTCTGAGCGCAGTGAAGACTCCCCGCATTTTGCTGGGAGTGCGACAATTCCATCCGAGTCGTTAATTTGCCGCCTATCTTATCTCGCCGAAGTGAACGTCCTCCGCCGCCGCCGTCCCCGGCTGGTCCAGAAACTGGATCGACGTCGCCGGCCCCAGTGCGTTCGGTGCGCTCCACTCGCGCAGTGCCCACACAATCTGCTTCGCCGGCGTTACCTCGATCGCCTGCGCCGACCCCGGAGCATTGTCCGCGTTGTTCGTCCACTCGTTCACCCAGTTGTTGATCACCGTATCGCCATTGGCCAGCCGCCACGCCTCTTGCAGGCTCGCAAATTTATATCCAGCGGCATCGGCCGGAGTCCAGCTCCACACCGTATCGCCGCGCCGCGTCACCTCGCGCACCCCCAGCCCGTCGGTGATCAGCACATTCCCATTCGCCAGCGGATTCGCACTCCAGACTCCATGCTCCCCCGGAAACGACCACAACTCATGTCCATTCGAGTCGTACTCCACCACCTTGCCCAGGTCCATGTGCGCCACCATCAGCGTCCCCGCCGCCGTCAGCCGCGCGTGGCGGAACTGCCCATGAACGCTCACAGGCTTCTTTACGTCGAGCGGCAGCTCCTTCTCGATCGCGCCCGTCACGATGTTCACCACGCGCAGCACTGCGCCCGGATCGCCGTTCATGATGTACAGCACGCGCTCTTTCCCGATGGGCACAGCCGTATGGATCTCGTGCCCCGCCGGCGGCTCATAGTTCCACACCACCTTCTTCTCCGGCGTAATCTCGGTCACGCCAAATTGATGCGCGTACAGAATGTTTCCGTTCGACAGCATCACCATGTCGCTGATCTCGCCCTTGCCCGCGGCGTCGTCATAGCTCCATACGATCTTTCCCCCGCGCACAATAAATATCTTCCGGTCGTGCGACTCGCCCGAGTAGACAAAGTCATGCTGCGCCAGCCCCTTGCCCGGCAGCACCGCCGGTGCCCTGCCCGCCGTCGTCACCGCAGCCGCACTGCCTGCCCCGGCAACCGCGGGCGCCTGAGCGCACAACCCGCACGTAACTCCAAGAAGCACACCCACTCCGGCCCACTTGATCATCGGACAACAATCCTCACTCGCAGAAAATTTTCCAACCCGATCATACTAACCGTTACGGACGCCGCCGTCCTCATCGCATCGGCACAAACTTCCCCTCGCAAGAAAACGGCTTCGACAACTCCTTCATCTCCACTGGCGTCACCTTCACGTCGTTGCCCTCGGCCGCCTTCGCCAGTGGCAAATTCGTCCCTCCATTGTTGATGTCCGCGAGCTTCAAATGCACCTTGTCCGCCGCGATGCCTTTGATCGTCACATCGATCAAGCTCACCTCCGTCCGGTGCGCCTCATCGTATCCCGCGATCAGCACATCGCCCGGCGACTCATCCGTCACGTTCTCAATCGAAATCTTCTTGTAATCCGGAATCCTGTCTCCCTTGAGCCCCGGATCGACGAACCCTTCGATCGTCCCATCGTTATAGTACGGACTGATTGCAATCGGCATCGCCACATCTCTCATGCAGATGTTCCGGTACACCAAATCGTGCACCAGCCCGCCGCGTGTCACATTGCTCTTGATGCGAATCCCACTGGTCGTATGGTCCTCGGTCAGCCCATCCACCAGCAGATAGCTGTCGCCGCTGAACGTTCCGCTGCCAATCGACATCCCATGCCCGCTATAAAAATGGTTGTCGATCACGCTGATATGCGTCACACCCTCCTTGATCGCCACGTTGTCGTCGCCATTGTCGATCCAGCTATGCGCAATCGTGACGTTGGTCGACGACCCGGGATCGATCCCATCCGTATTTCTCGGCCTCGGGTCACCCGGCCCCGGCTCCACTGTCGGCGTCTTCAGATGTACTCCCCACGCCGTAAACCCGTTCGTCTGCGTGACGCCCACATGGAAGTTTGGCGAGTTGTGCAGTGTAATCCGGTAAAGCACAAACCCATCCGCCTCTGTCGCGTCGATCAGCCGCGGATCGCTATACGGAACATTGCCCGGCTCCGCCTTCACCGCCAGCGCCCACCACGAGTAGCCCTTATCCAGCAGCTTCGCGCCGCCCCGCCCATCGATTACGCCATCGCCCATGATCGCCGTATTCTTCGCCCGAATCGTGACGCAACGACTTGCAGCCCCGCGCCCGTGCCTGCATCAACACGCCGCAGGCCCCCGGAGTAACGTCATAGTCCGAAGCCCGCCGCGACGCAAACAATGTCACCCCTTTGTCCACCAGCAGAGTCACACCCTCGCGCAACTCCAGCGGCCCGCTCAAAAACGCATTCCTCGGCGGCGTATTCGAGCTGCCCGTCCCCAGCGAAACGCTCGCCGTCAACTCGACCGCTTGACCCTGCTTGCAACCATCGATCGCCTTCTGGATGCGCTCCGTGTCCGGCTTGTTCTCGTCTTCCTCACGAATGCTTGCGCCCACACCCTGTAGATGCGCACCCAGCCGCACACACGCCACCGGAATCACTGGCTCCGTTACCACCCGAGTGTCCTGCGCCCCAGCACCCGCCGCCATCGCAACCATCGCGCACGACAGCAGCAGCCGGTTCCGCCGTCTACTTACCTGCACACGCACCGCATCTGGGAACATAGCCCTGCCTCCGCCAACATCGTGCCCAAAACTAACACACGCCGGCGAGATCGGTCATCCCCGCGACCCGAACACACAACTCGGAATGCTCATCGTGAACCAGGCTACCTGCAGCTCGGATCGCGCAGCCAACTCAGCAGCGCCACCACGCACGGTGCCATCACAATCGCCACATATGCCAGTCCCGCGAAGAATTCATGCATCGCAGCGCCTCAGCTTCGATCGAGCGGAGCGCAACTCAGCTCTCATCATCGCTATCGGCGAAACCGCGCCGCGCCAACAGGCGCTCGCATCTCTCAGAAAACTTTGGTCATTCCTCTTCCGTTTCTCGCACTCCCACAAAGCCCCGCAGACGCGAAAAGGCCGCCCGGCAACAGGGCGGCCTTTTCTTTAGGGAGAATAGTTCCAACGGAGGCAAAGCCATCAGAACTTTCTGGCTGCATACTAAGTTTGGCCAAAACCGGTGTCAAGGCTAAAACATCGCCGCTGCAACAGCTTGCTAATAAAAGCGTTATACGGGCATGGGTTTTTGAAAATATACGTCATATATTCGCTTTTGCTAGTCTTGCCGCGCAGTGAACCAACGTGAAATCATATATTTATCCAGAAATATTGCACCATTGGATGTGCATCCTGGCCCGCTTCGGCGCTTCGCCGCTCCGCTGCCCACGGTCTGCCGTCCAATTCTCCGTTGCCGATTCTTCAGTCCTCGGGATCGCGCAGCCTCTTGCCCACCGCTCCGCTCAGATCGATGCGCAAAAATTCCGGCTCGCTGGCCGCTGGTTTTCCTTGCATTACGCGCACCAGCGCCCGCCCATAACCGAGGAACAGTCCCAGCACAAGCATCGCGAGTGCAGAGATAGCGCAGAAGATCGTGATGTTCTCCAGAAGGCTGAATGTCTTGTGTACCTCGGTTGCAAAGTCGAGCGGCACAGGCTTGTCCCACGTCACCTCGCTGCGCAGATGGATTCCATCCACCATCTTCTGTGCATCGTCCGCCGTCCACGCGCCCGTCGTCAGCAGCAGCAGCGGCCCCTCGCGCCGCATCTTCACCGTCCCGGTCAACATAGTGCCCGGCTGTTTTCTAAGCGCCTCGATCGCGCGCTCATGATCGCCTGCGATCAGAGGCGTCGGATACAGCAGCAGCGTCAGCACGCCGCCGTCCTTCGTCTTCGCCGTCACAACCTCGGCGCTCTTGTCGAACCCCACCGTCCCCGCCGGCAGCACTCCGCCCATCTCCGCGTAACCCCGCGGCCCCAGCGTATAGCGCACCGAATCGGCCTCGATCCCTGACTTCTCCGGCAGCAGAGTCGGCAGCATCGGCGCGATCCCCGCCGACCCGCCCACCTTCGGCAGCCCGGCAATCAGTTCCCTGGTCAGCGCAATCATCGCCTCGTGGTCTAGCCGGAAGTGGCCCACCACCACATTTGCGCCGCTGCGCATCAGCAACTCGTCCCCATTCGAGACCGCGTCGTCGCCCACCTTCTCCGCTCGCATCCCCGGCCTGCGGAAGTAGTCATACGCCGCAACTGCGCCGCTCGCATCGAAAAATTTGTAGACCGTAACCGTTCCTTGCGGCAACGCGTTCGCCGCAGCGTACTCCGACCGCGCAAACCGCCGCAGCCCGTCCTCCGTCATCGCCGCTGCATCGCTCGCATCCACCGCGCCCAGCCCGTCGCCCACATCGCCCTCGGCCACGCGTGTCAGCTTTCCCAACGTCGCCGGCAGCAGCGGCGTCGGCGGCTCCATCAGCATCGTCCTCGTCCCACCCCCCGCGGCCATCGTCTGCGCAGTCACCGCCCCACCCGAAACCGCGCACAGCCCCACCGAAACCACACAAATCGTCAACCGCATCATCGCTCGCCGAGAATCACCCATACATCGCACAGACTACCACCGCACCCGCTTCGATTGCTTGCCCACTGCTCTATCCGCCGAGTGGAAGCAACACCGTCGTTTCATGTGTGATTGGATGTTGGTAGCATCGAGACGTGCTGGAACTCTCCACCCCGGTCAAGTTCGTCAAGCGCGTCGGCGAGCGCATCGGCGCCGGTCTAGCCACGCGCGGCATCGACACCGTCGAAGACCTCCTCTACCACATCCCCTTCCGCTACGAAGACCGCCTCAATCCGCAGCCCATGGCAGAGTTGGTCGCCGGTTCCATGGCCTCGGTCATCGGCGAGGTGCGCGGCTCCGCGCTGCTCCGCACCCGCTCCGGCCCCATCTTCGAGATGACCCTCGGCCAGGGCCTCGGCACCGTCAAGTGCATCTGGTTCCACGGAACCTATCTCAAGGACAAGTTCAAGCTCGGCCAGATGATCGCGGTCTACGGCAAGCTGGAACCCTCCCGTTCCGCCATGGCCGCCGCCGCAGCCGGATCGCTCGGCGCAGCCTCTGGCCGCTTCAAGATGATCCAGCCGCAATTTGAAATCCTCCCCGAGCCCGGAGCCACCGGCCCCGACGCCGAGTTCGCCATGCTCGAGATGGGCCGCATCGTCCCCGTCTACGAGTCGCTCGGCGGCACCACGCCCTGGGGCGCAAAGCTCACCTCCAAGTGGATGCGCCGAGTCGTCTGGTCCATCTTTGAAGAGCTCGTCGAAGGAGCAAGCAAGCCGGGTGCCCCAGGTCTCGATTCTGAGACCTGGGTTCCAGAGACCCTCCCCGCCGCGCTCCTTCATCGCCTCCATCTCCCCTCGCGCCTTGAGGCTTCCGCGCCGTCCACTTCCCCGAAGCCGGCACCCCGATGCTCGAGCTGATGTCCTCCACCACCCCCGCGCACCGGCGTCTCATCTTCGAGGAGCTCTTCTACCTCGAACTCGGTCTCTCGCTCAAGCGCCGCCGAATGCGCGAGCGCGTAGGCACGGCCTTCACCACCGGCCCCGCCGTCCGCGAAGCCATCAAGCAGGTCCTTCCCTTCCATCCCACCGCCGCGCAGAAGCGTGTCCTCGGCGAGATCGTCGCAGACATGCGCCGTCCCCAGCCCATGCGCCGCCTGCTGCAGGGCGATGTCGGCTCAGGCAAGACGATCGTCGCCATGCAGGCCGCCATCATCGCCATGGAGAACGGCACCCAGGCCGCGCTCATGGCCCCCACCGAGATCCTCGCCACGCAGCACTATCTCTCCGCGCGCAAACTCCTCGCCAACGCCGTCTCGCCCCGCACCGGCCAGCCCTACCGCATCGCACTCCTCACCGGCTCGCTCGATCCCGCGACCAAGCGCCAGACGCAGGGCCGAATCATGCGCGGCGAATCGCAGTTCATCATCGGCACTCACGCCCTGCAAGAGGACAAGGCCGGCTTCAGCAACCTCGGCCTGGTCATCGTAGACGAGCAGCACCGCTTCGGCGTGCAGCAGCGATTCAAGCTGATGAAGAAGCCCGGCGCAGATGGAGTCGCAACTGATCCCGACGTCCTCGCCATGACCGCGACACCCATCCCACGCACCCTCGCTCTCACCCTCTATGGAGATTTAGAACTCTCCGTCATTGACGAGATGCCGCCCGGCCGCACCCCCATCGTCACACGCCGAACCACCGACGAGCACGCCGACGAGGTCTGGGAGTTCGTCCGCAAGCAAGTCGCCCAGGGCCGCCAGGCCTACCTCGTCTACCCCGTCATCGAAGGCAGCAAAGACGACCAACCCGAGCTCGACTTCCCCCACGACGAAATCGAATCCGTCACTGCCTCTCCGCAATCCGAAGGCAACAAAAAATCTCAGACCGCGAAGTCCGGAGGGAGCAGGGGCCTTCAGGCCCCTGATAAGCTCGCACGTAAAAGGGGCTTTAGCCCCGGGCCTTCCTCGGCCAAATCCGCCAAGCCCGACAATCTCTTCCCCACAACCAAAAAAAATCTCCGCTCCGCCACCGAGATGTTCGACGAACTCCGCACCGGCGCGCTCTCCGGTCTCCGCCTCGGTCTTCTCCACGGCCGCCTCAGCGCCGACGAAAAGGAAGTAACCATGGCCCGCTTCCATCGCGGAGAGATCGATGTCCTCGTCGCCACCACCGTCATCGAGGTCGGCGTCGACGTCGCCAACGCCAGCGTCATGGTCATCGACCACGCCGAGCGCTTCGGCCTCGCCCAGATGCACCAGCTTCGCGGCCGCGTCGGTCGCGGAGCCGCAAAAAGTTTCTGCATTCTCATGACCGGAGGCAACGTAACTGAACAGGCCGAGCTTCGCCTCAACGCAATGGTCCAGACGCAGGACGGATTCGCCCTGGCCGAACTCGACCTCACCCAGCGCGGCCCTGGCGAGTTCTTCGGCACCCGCCAGACCGGCCTGCCTGACCTCCGCGTCGCCAACATCCTGCGCGACCGCGCCACCCTAGAACTGGCCAAGGTCGAGGCAGAACGCTTCGCCGCACGCCCCGACCCCGGCATTCCACCCGACCAACTCGCCGCCGTCTGGGCCCGCCTCAAACACCAGTGGCAGCGCCGCTACGCCCTCGTCGAAGCCTGACCATCCGTCGTCAACTCACCATAGCGGAGCCACAGCCGCTTCCTTGAACACCGGAGCAGGCCCACCAGGATTCGATAGATGGATCGCCGATAGATACGGTTTGACCTGCGGATCGTAGGTCACAGTAATGTTTCCCCCGCGTCCATCAGACCCAGCGTGGCCGTCGCTGCCACTGGAACCGTCAATACCGCGCGACCCGTTGGGCAGTCCCATCCCCCCAGTCCCCCCAGGGCCGCCGATTCCTGCGCGTCCACCCTTGCCGGCACGCCCACCCGCGCCACCAGCTGAGGTAACCGTCAGCGAGCCTCCCTGCGGATCGACCAGATAAAACCGCTCCTTATGACCTGCAACCGTGACCCCCAACTGGAGCAGCGGGTGACTCCCGGATTGAAGCGCCACCTGAACCTGCACCGGCGGGCCACCTCCACCATCTCCGCCATTCCCGCCGTCCGCGCCACTGGTTCCATCCCCGCCGTTCCCGCCCGCAGAGGGATTGTCCGGGTCCATGGAGCCAGCCCCACCGCTTGAGCCGTCCCGCCCATCCATACCGTCCAAGCCGTTGGTGCCGTTGATTCCTGCATAGTTCGATGCAAAGGGATAGTTGTACCGCAGAGGTATATCGAACTCTGCATGGAGGTCTGGGTGGCCAGGCACTGTGATGACGACATGCCCTGTCTTGCCATCGCTCACACGCGGGTCCCGATCCAGTGTCAGAACGCCTTTCTTGTTGACCGTCACCACGCTTGGCGACACCGTCAACTCCTGCCACGGAATCTTCCCCTTTCCCTTTCCCGCCGTCACCAACTCCGTGCCGTCCGGCTGGGTGAACGTCGCCACCAGCGACGACTTCTCCCCCGGCCCAATCCCCGGATGCTTATATTGGCTGACCTCCATGGACGCAACCGGAAGCTTGGCAAGCGATACCCGCAATCCCAGCTTGACCTGAATGCGAAAACACCCACTCAGTGCAACCAAAGAAGCCAACCCCAGACAGACCGCCATCTCTGAGATATGCAACCCAACGAACGACCGGATATTGCTCATGTTCTGTCGCTAACCTCTCCATAACATCGAGGTGCCTTCTCTCGAGCAAATCCTTCCGCGCGAAGCGCTCTTTGCCTCACAGCGTCGCCCGGTACATTTGTCGCAGTCCACATTACACCGTCTTACCACAGCGCAGCTATAAGAATTGTCATTCTGCCCCTGAGCTTGTCGAAGGAACCCCGAAGGACCCCGCCCGCACCAACCCTCCACCCTTTCTCCCTAGCTATCCCGCTCATTGCTCATAGCTCAAAGCTCATAGCTGAAACAAAAAAATCCCCTCGCTCCACCCGCAAAAACCCCAGCAAATCCGCTTGTCAAGCCCCTCAAACCCCAAAAATCCCCCTAACCAACACCAACCAAACAGCTTAAATCCGGAAAATACTTGGCATAGTAGTTTCCCTCCAACGCGTATAATTAAATCAGTAAGAAAAAACAAAGAGACCCGGCCAGCCGCCGGGTCTTCACATTTAACCCTCAACCGTCTCAACCAAGTCCAGACTTAGTCCAGACCTGATCCAGATCAAGTCCAGACCTAACATGCTTTTTTTGAAGATTATAGGACTTTTAGGGGGGTATACCCCCCCGTCAACCAGCAGCCCCGAGGAGGAGCCTTATGACTGGCGCTACCGCCGATACTCCCCGCTCTTGCCGCCGCTCTTGCGAAGCAGCGCCACATCGCGAATCCGTATCCCCTTGTCCAGCGCCTTGGTCATGTCGTACACCGTCAGTGCCGCGATGGACGCCGCCACCATCGCCTCCATCTCCACGCCGGTCGCCGCGGTCGTCGCCACCGTAGCGCAAATGCGCACCCCTCCCGCAACCACCTCCGCCTCCACATCCACAAAGCTCAGCGCCAGCGGATGACACATCGGAATCAGCGCCGCTGTCTGCTTCGCCGCCTGAATCCCGGCGAATCCGCGCCACCTCCAGCGGATTCCCCTTGGGATTTTCCGGCAGCGCCGCCAGCACCTTCGTCCGACAGCTCGACAAACGCCTCCGCCACAGCCTCCCGCCGCGTCTCTGCCTTCGCGCTCACATCCACCATCCGCGCCTGCCCCGCCTTATCGTAATGGCTGACAGCTTTTCAGTGAGCGTCTCATTCTTCTTCCGCTCGCAGCGCAAGGATCGCAATTCAAATCCATGCCATGATCCCCGACAAAACCCGAGTCCCGGCAAGACATCCATGACAGGCTCATCGCGCGTTGAGGTGATGTCACAATGTCAGTACGCCGGTCAACTGCGCATGATTGTGATCCAGAGGAGGAGAAACGTTATGTTTGCTCGCGCGCGATTGCCTCAAGATCGATCTGCTCATGCCAGCCATCCTACCGCAGCAGCACGGAAATCACATCCCCGGAGTCGTAACTCCGTCCGTCTTCTAGCACGGCGTAGCAGTTCGCCCGCGCATTTGCCGCCAGATCGCCCGACCCCTGCCATCCCACAATCCGCACCTCCGGCCGCTCCAGATCATGCCGCAGAATCGCCGGAAGAATTCGCGTCAATCCAGCCTTCCCCTTCACCTCTTCCGCCAGCGTCGCCTGCACAAACCTCGGCCCCTCCGCGCCAGCCCCGCACAACGCGCGCAGCATCGGCCCAACGAAGCACTGAAACGTCACCAGCGTCGACACCGGATTCCCCGGCAGCCCAAAGAAGTAGACCCACTCCCGCGCATCCGCTGACTCGCCAACTCGCTGACTTGCCGACTCGCTATCTTGCTGACTTGCCGACTCGCTATCTTGCTGACTCGCCGACTCGCTATCTTGCTGACTTGCTGACTTTCGCAGCCGTCCAAAGACCACCGGCCTGCCCGGCTGCATACGCACTCCGCGAAAGAAAAACTCCGCGCCAAACTCCGCCAGAACCTCCTCCACCAGGTCGTACTTTCCCACCGAAACCCCACCCGACAGCAGCAGCAGATCGCTCCCGCGTCCCTCCGCAATCCGCTCCCGCAGACTCTCCCGCGAGTCCCGCGCAATCGCCAACCGCCGCGCCTCGCCGCCCGCTGCCTCCACCATCGCCGCCAGCGCGGTGCCATTCGAGTTGCGAATCTGAGAATCGCCCGGAGTCTCTTCGACCTCAACCAGCTCATCGCCCGTCGCCACAATCGCCACCACCGGACGCTTGCGTACCGCAATCTCCGCGCACCCGCACGCCGCAGCCAGCGCAATCTCCGCCGCGCCCATCGCCCTTCCCGCAGCCAGCAGCGCCTCGCCGCGCCGCGCCTCGCTCGCCCGCCGCACAATGTTCTCCTCCGCGCGCAACCCACGCCCCTTCGCCGCCCAAACCAGCCCCTCGCCTTGCTCCGCATGCTCCACCATCGCCACCGCGTCCGCACCGCTCGGCACCGCAGCCCCCGTCATTATCTCCACCGCTTCCCCGCTCGACAGAGCCATACCTGCCCATACCTCGCCCGCCCGCACCGCGCCCGCCAATCGCAGCCGCCTTCCGGCCGTCCACTCCGCAGCCCGCACAGCGAACCCATCGCGAGTCGCGCGGTCGAACGCGGGCTGATCGAGGTCCGCTCTCACCTCCTCGGCCAGCACCCGGCCCACCGACGCCAGCAGCCCAACCTTCTCCGCTCCAGTCACGCGCACCCTTGCCGCATGATGCAGCACGACCTCGAGCGCCTCGACGAACCCCAGAAGCCGCGCCTCCATTGTTGCACCTCTCATCGACCCTCCTCACTCTCGCCTAACTCCACGAAAAAGGCCCCGGACGCTTGTCGCCCAGGGCCGTTTCCATCCTGCATCGGCAGTCTACTTCTTCTTGGGTGCCGGTGGTGCCTTGTAGTTTGTCTGGATCTGCTCCTGCAGTCCTGCGAGGAGGCCCTTCAAATCGGCTGCGTGAGATCCATTGGGGGCCAGTTCAAGGTACTTGTTGCAAGCTTCCACCAGGCCAGGAGGGGCAACGAAAGACTTTCCGTCTGCCGACATGCGTTATAAGCGGAGCCAGCCCTTGAGTCTTGAGGTAGTAATTCTCCGCCCTGGTCGGATCGGCTGCGATCGCCTTGTCAGCCGCCTCGGCAACTCCGTCCACCTTGCCCGTCGCCAGGCTCGAGTTATAGAGCGTCACCGCTTCGTTGTAGTAGTACTTTCCGGCGCTCTTCGGGTCTGCCTTGGCCGCTGCTTCATAGGCATCTGCTGCATCCTGCGTCTTGCCCATCCTGCCCAGCGCCTGTCCAAGCTGGTTGTTGACCACCGCCGCAGTATCTGCGCTGGGCTTGGCCTGCGCGGCATTCAGAGTGAGGGCCTTCTGGTATGAGGTCACCGCCGCCTGCAGCTTGTCCGGAACCGTCGCGTCTGTCGTCTTTGCAGCCTTGGCAGCATTGCTCGCCGCCACTGCGTCGCCCAGTTGTGCATCGCCCAGCACGTCCCACAGCAGCGCCTCGTCCGGCTTGGCCGCGGTCGCATCCGTCATGGCCTTGATGGCCGGCGCAAAGTTGCCTGCCGCGGTGTCCGCACGCGCCTGTTTCAGCAGCGTATTCAAATTCTCGATCTTGGCGTTCTTCGCCATGATCTCCGCGTTGGCCTTCTTATACTCCTCGTACTGCTCCCGCTGCGCCGGGTCCATCTTGTCGATGTACTCCTTGCGGCTCATGTCGAAGTCCACCGTCTTGTCGTCCCCCGCCGCCAGCTGCGCAGGCATGTAGTCCACGGGGCCGTTGTTCTGGAAGACTGCCGCGACGTAGTTGCCAGGCTTGATGCCAGCGCCCTTGTAGTTGCCGCTGGCGTCCAGCGGAAACGTGTATTCAAACTTCCGGTTTACCGAGTTGATGTTCCGATCGGTGGTCAACCTCACTTCGCCCTCTGTGATCGCCTGCCCCAACGGGCTGGTCACATGCCCATGAATTCCCGCGGTTGCCGCCGCCGGTGCCGGCGCCGGAGCCGCTGGCTGCGCCATCAGCCGCCCTGGCTGCGCCAGCGACACCAAACCCAGAAGACATGCCGTCAACACACCTGCAATCCTTATCTCACAAATTTTCATCGCTCTCCCCAACTCTCTCTCTCCGCACTTCACTCGCGGCGCCGCCCATTTCGCGTACGCCGCGGAACAAACCTTCCACGGACAGCCTTGTCAAAGTTACATGGAACAACGCGTCCAATTCAACTCCCAATTCCGACTCACTTCGCCTCCACGCTCTGCAGGTGGAAGGTGATCGTCCCCCAGAACAGCCGCGCCCGGATCTGCACCGGTATATGGCGCGCGTCGTCCGTATACCATATCCAGATGTTGCCGCGGTTCTTCACCACGCCCTCCTCGGCCGTCGGCTGCACCCGGATGGTCTGGAACGTCCCGGCCGGAGTCTTGATCTCCTCGCGCGCCTCCACCTTCATCGTCACCGTCACGGTGCGCATCGCGTCGGCCAGCGGATAGCCGAAGTCCTGTCCCACCGTCAGCCGCTGCGACGCGGCATAGAAGATCCCCGACAGCGAGTCCGTCACGCACGCGGGAATCGACGTTGTCTGCTGCTTCTGCGTGCCCTTCACCAGGTTTCGCTCCACCTGCGTCTGCTTGCCCGCGTGGTAGTCGAATGTCAGGTCGCTCGAGACCTTCCGCCGTCCCTCCTGAACCTGCTTCCAGAAGCCCTCCGAGCAGCCGGTCTTTGTGTTCATCGCCGACTGGAAGCGGTCCACTACCGGAAACAGCAGATTCACTGCGCCCACCGTGTCCGCCGTCGCCGTCACGTGGAGCTGGTCTCCCTGCTGCTCCAGATGGAAGACCGCCGTCCCCCCGGTAAACACACGCCAGTCCACGGTAAAGGTCAACGTCTGCCGCTCGGGAAACACATAGCCCGCAACCGGCGGTTGCAGCGTTGGGATAGGGTGCTGAACCGTCTGCGCCCACGCCGTTCGCGCTCCCCCGGAAATCCCCGGCAGACCAGGCAGTCCGGTCAGCATCGACAGCAGACACGCGCCAGCTACCGTACGCCGCGCCATGCGCAAGCAGAAGACGAGAGCTGCGACACGATTCACACCATTCACACTAATCAATAGATCGCAGCTCGCAAAAGAGAGATAGTTGAAGCTCTTGCATACGACGAGAAAACCTCCTCGTCAGCGCGCATGAAACGGCAGTCAACGCGCATAAAACAATAACCGTACCGCCAGCGCCAGATAGACAGCTCCCGCGCCCATAGCCGAATTGTACTCGCGGTGACGCATGTAAAGCTCCATCGAAAATCTCCCCCGCGCGGCAACCCCGGCCTCCTCCGCCGCCTTATCGCCTGCCGCCGCGCAACTCAGCATCGGCAGCAGCCTCGGGACCGCGCGCGCATACGCCTCAAATCCCGCAAAGTGCTCGCGCAGATACGCCTCCTCGCTCTGGATCGTCGGAATGTAAATTGCCGCAAACAGTCACCGCCAACGCGACCAGAATCACCCACCGCGCGAGGCCGCCGCAAACCCGAACGCAATCAGCATCGACCCCAGGTACAGCGGGTTCCGCGTATGAGCATACGGCCCGGTCGTCGTCAGCTCCGCATCCTTCTTCACATAACCAGACGCATAACCGCGCAGCCACAGTCCCGGCAGCACCAACAACAGACTCACCGCCATCGTCCGCCAGCTTGGCCGCGCCAGCCATAGAAACAGCGCCGCAAACACAAACCCCATCGGCACCCGTATCCGCCGCGCAATCCTCTGCCAACCCGTCCGTCCGCTCACGCTCGCCCGCTCGCCTTTCCAAGAACTGCTCTTCGTCCGTGTTCGTTTTCCGTCGTCATTCTGGCCTGAGCTTGTCGAAGGCCAGAATCTCCGTATTTGTCGTCTTGTCCGGGCAGTATACCTTGGGAGATCGCCCCTAAATGATCTTCGTATCAGCCAACCTTCACGCAGCAACTTGCGTTGATCAAACCACCCTTCGCGCCAGCAGCTTCATTCCTTGCGCGCCTGCCACTGATCGTAATTTATCTGCAACTTCAGCCAGAAATCGGGACTCGTATTAGGAAACACTCCAGCCAACCGGATCGCCCTCCCCGCCGAAATCTTCGTCTGACCATTGAGGATTCGCAACACCACAAAGCGTGGCGCCTTCATGCTCCGTGCCAAAGAGGTAGCGTCCATCTCCCCCATATACTCGCGAAGGACCTCGCCAGGATGTGCAGGATTGTGCATCGACATAATCAACTCCGTAGTCCGGCGTTCAGATGCAAATGCCAGCTCTTCCTATTTGACAACCAACAACCAGCAACCAACAACCTTTACTTCCAACTACCCCAGCATCTCCATCGCCGCCTGCACCACCTCTTCCACCTCAATCCGCAACATCTCCTCCTCACCTCGCTAACCCGCTTGTGGCTGGTCACGCTCCCCGCATCGCGCAGCACCCGCGAGCGCGTCCCATACGGTCCATTGCGCGCCGGGTCGGTCGGCCCAAAGATCGCCACCACGGGTCTCTTCAACGCCGCCGCCAGGTGCAGCGGCCCGGTGTCGCCCGCAACCACCACCGCCGCCCGCCGCGTCAGCGCAATCAACTGTCCCACCGAGCAGGGCACCGCCCGCGCAAACCCCGCGCTGGCCTCCACCACCTGGTCCGCCTCGCGTGAGCCATGCGGTGAACTGTTCACCACCGTGCGCACGCCCGCGCGTCCCAACTCCGCCGCCACGCGCCCAAACCGTTCCGCCGGCCAGATCTTCGCGCCCCATCCACCGCCCGCCGAGATCAGGCAGAACCTCTCGTGTCCCACCGCCTCATAGGCCCACCGCTCATCCATCTCATCCATCGGCAGCGTCACCCGCGCCGGCCGCAACACCTCACCCACCGCCTCGCCCAGCAGCTCGCACCCCTGCTGCACCACATGCGCCGAGAGCACCTCCACCTGTTGCTTATAGAGCCAGCGCGCCACTCCTTCCCGCGGCCTCGCCGCTCCCGCAAATACAGCAGCCCTCGCCATCCGTCCCACCACCGCCGACTTCACCGACCCCTGCATGTCCACGCATACGTCGAACCGCTCGTCCCGCAGCACATCGCGAAGCACATGCACCTCAGAACGCGTCTTCAGAGAGATCGGCCTTCGCTTCCATGCGCTGGCCGCCACACTGTACCAGCGGTCCACCAACGCGCGCGCATCATGGCGTCCCTCGATCTGCTGCAAGTCGTTGGGGTCACCGGCAATCTGCAACAGATCGCTCCATCGCGGCTCGATCGCCCATCCGATAAACCACTCCGGATGCCGCTCGCGCAGCGCCGCCACCGCCGGCATCGCGTGCAGCACATCGCCCATCGCCCCAATCCGCACTATCAGCACTCTCACCGGAGGCGCTCCTCCAGCTCGCGCGCCACATCCGTCTCATCCACAAACCGCGCCGTCAGCCGCGCCACGCACACCGGCCCCACCTCGCGCAGCCGCGCCATCATCGCGTCCGTCAACTTCACCGCATCCTTCTCCGTGGCAATAAATCCCGTCGCACCGCACTTCTTTGCCATCGCGACCATCCGTACCATATCCACCATCGCATACGCATGATGATCGCCGAACGCCACGATCTCCGCCAACTGGCAGCCAGCACCCTTCAGCATCGCCCAGAATCCCTCTGGCCGCGCAATCGCACAGAACGCCAGCGGCCTCGCCCCCGCGCATCGCCTCCACAAACCGCAGCTCCCGCCGCACGCTCCACACCGCCGTGCCCGCCCGCATCAGCCCGCGAACCCTGCGCCTCCACGCTGCTCCCGCTCCTCCTCGCGCAGCACCACCACATCCGCCCGCCCCAGCGCCGCCAGCCGCTCCCGCCGGTTCCCCGCCGGCAACAGCGCCTCCTCCAGATCCTCCTCCGTCACCAACACCACATCCACCGCCCGCGCCAGCCCCCGATGCTGAAACCCATCATCCAGCAGATGCAGCCCACGCCTTGTTCTTCGGAGGCAGCAGGGGCTTCAGCCCCCTGAATGAAGCCCGTTGATTCAGGGGCTTTAGCCCCGGGCCTTCTGTCAGAAGCTGCAATCAATCTTTCCTCCACAGCCTCCGCCGCCACTCCCGCCGCAAACCGCTCCGCCCCAACCCACACCGGAATCTCTGAACCGGCCTCCGAACTGGGTGCCCCATCCATCCCGCGTTCTATGCGGGATGGGTGGGAGCCGTCCGCACAACCTTTCGATTGCAGCGTCCGCGCGATCATCACCGGCTCATCGCCAAACCGCCGCGCCGCATCCGCCGCATCCAGATCGACCCGCTCCACTCCGCACCCCATCCGCCCATACCCCCGCGAAAGCACATCGACATCCCACCCCAGCCCCTGCAGCAACTCCGCCAATGCAATCACCACCGGAGTCTTCCCCGCCCCTCCCGCCGACAGACTCCCCACGCTAATCACTGGCCACTCCAGCCGCCGCACCCGCAGCCATCCCAACCGCCGCATCCCATCACGCACAGCCAGCCCCACCGCATAGATCGGCATCAACGGCCAGCCCCACACCCGCCGCGCCCTCATCGCTGTACCATCCCCACCAGCGCCGCAACCGCCCGCCCCGTCGCCCCCTGCTGCTCCTCGAACACTCGCCGACCCCGCTCCCCCATCGCCCGCGCCTTCTCGCGATCCGTCAGCAACTCGATCCAGCGCCGTCTCCAGCTCATCCTTGTCCTGCACAATGCGAATCCCATCCTCCGCACTGCATCTTGCCCACCACATCGCGGAAATTCTCGAACGATGGCCCCATCACCACCGGCACGCCAAACTGCGCCGGCTCCAGCGGATTATGTCCGCCCCGCTTGCATCAAGACTCCCGCCAACAAACGCCACGTCCGCCGACGCATACACCGCAGCCAAGTCGCCAATGGTATCCAAGCACAATAACCTCGTACTCGATCGCCACTCTCTCGGCACTTTGAGCGAATTCGCGTTTCCGCTTGCGTCCGCCAGAAAACGTGCTCGATCCGATCGCAAACTGCACCGAAGCGCTTCGCAAATCGCGCTCAGGATGCCGCGGAGCCAGAACAAGGAGAGCCCTGACGTCCCGCGATGCGCCTTGCCATACGTCTGAGTCAGATCTCCTCTTCATTCGGCTGGGTCAGCCTCTGGCGCCCACCGTACTTCCCGCCACCACAATCGGCCTTCCCGCCGCCACCTCTCGTATCAGCTCCGCCACGCGGCTCGCCTTTGCCGCCCGCACGTCGTACTTCAGATTCCCAATCGCCCTTACCGCCTCCGCTCGCGCCCCCATCGCCACCAACCGTCTTCCATCTTCCTCGCTCTGCGCCAAAAACAAATCCACCCTCCGCAGCACTCGTCCCCAAACCGCCTTCACCCGCATCGCCCGCGCATAGCTTCTGTCGCTCACCCGAGCATTCACCACCGCCACCGGCACACCCGCCCGCCCGCACTCCACCAGCATCCGCGGCCAGATCTCGCTCTCCATCAACACCAGCATCTTCGGCTGCAACACGCGCAGATAAGCCCGCACGCACCACGCAAAATCCAGCGGATAATAAAATACCCTCTCCGCACCAAACCGCTCCTTCGCCAACGCCTGCCCTGTCGCCGTCGTCGTCGAAACCACCACCACCCACCCATCACCCAGCGCCTCTTCCAGCTCACGCACCAGCCGCGTCGCCGCCAGCACCTCGCCCACGCTCACCGCATGAAGCCACACCACCTGCCGCCCCGCCACCGCCGCCCGCAGCTCCGCCGGTACGCGTCCCAGCCTCTGCCCCATCCCATCGCGATAGCGCACCATCCGCGCCAGCCACCACGGCGAGCACACCGCCAGCCCCACCATCAGCAGCAAGCTATACAGCGCCATCCCCATCGTCTCTCCGCTCTCTCCCGCCACCGCCGAGCTTTACCGCCGCATCCGTGATGATGATAATCAACCCAGCATGAGCGCGCATCACAACCCACGCCGGTCGCACATCGCAGCGTTGCTCCCCATCATAGCCGCAGTCCTGCTCTGCATTCCCGCCCGCGCCGCCGACCACCGCTCCGCGCCTCCGCCCAAGCCCGCCGCCACCTACCCCGCCAGCGACACCCACCCAGGCGAGCATCTCACTATCGCCGCCGACCCCTGCGACAACCCCAGGCTCTGCTCCTTCTTCCGTCTGCCTTACATCCAGCACGGCCTCCTTCCCATCCGCGTCATCCTCACCAACGACGGCGACCGCGCCCTTCAGCTCGACGACGCCCGCTTCCAGTTCATCTCCGCCGCGGGCGACACCCTCCCCGCCGCCACCCTGGACGAGATCAACCGCCGCATCTTCACCCTGCACAGCACCCAGCCCATCCACATCCCGCTCATCCCCATTCCCATCAAGCGCACCCCCATCGACAAGCGCATTGCGCAGGATGACGGCGACTTCGGCTTCCAGGGCACCATCGTCAACGCCCACTCCACGCTCGCCGGCTACCTCTTCTACGACATCAAAGGCCTCGACGATCCCGCCCTCCTCCACGCCGCGCTCTACGTCAAGATGATCCACTCCCTCGACGGTAAACACGATTTCTTCGCCTTCACCATCCCCTTCGACCGGTGGCTCGCCGCCAACCCCAACGCCCCCTCCAACCACCCCCGCAAGTAAAGCGGTTGCAGGTTATTGGTTGCCGGTTGTTGGTTGTTAGTTGATGACCTACACTCGTCAAAGACATCCTGGAGAAGTGCCTTGCCCAAATCGTTTCGCGAACTGGAAGTCTGGAACATAGCCATCGACCTTGCTGCACTCATTTATGGCTTCACCGCTGACTTTCCAAAACAAGAGATATACGGACTGAGTTCGCAGATGCGCCGCGCCGCCGTCTCCATACCAGGCAATATCGCCGAAGGCTCAGCGCGCGGAACCAGACGAGACTTCCGCCAGTTCGTCAAGCAAGCCGAAGGCAGCAACGCCGAGCTGCAAACCCAGCTCATCATCGCCATGCGTCTCCAATTCGGCGATCTACAGAAGGCCAAAGCCGCCGAAGCTCTCGCATTGCAAATTGGCAGGATGCTGACCGGACTCTCCACCTACCTTGCCCGCGAAATCCAAGCCAACCGCTCCTCCCCACCAACCAGCAACGAACAACCAACAACCTTTATGCTAAACATTCGTCCCGCCACCCCCGCCGACATCCCCGAAATCCTCGCCTTCATCCGCGAACTCGCCGAGTACGAGCACGAACCCGAGTCAGCCCAGGCCACACCCGACGACCTCCTGCGCGACGGCTTCGGCCCCACCCCGCGCTTCCACGCCTTGATCGCCGAGTGGAGTGAATCCGCTCCTTCAGCCAGCGTCTTTCAACCACAACCGACAACCTGTAACCTGCAACCTGCATTTCCGCCGGCTTCGCCCTCTACTTCCACAACTACTCCACCTGGCGCGGCAACGCGGGCATCTTTCTGGAAGACCTCTTCGTCCGCCCCATCTTCCGTGGCCGCGGCATCGGCAAGGCACTCATCGCCGCTGTCGCCGCCGTCGCCGCCGCCGAGGGCTGCTCCCGGTTCGAGTGGGCCGTCCTCGACTGGAACACGTCCCAGCCATCGGACTTCACCGCTCCCTCAGGCGCCCATCCCACTCCGAGTGGACCACCATGCGCCTTACCGGCCCACCCCTCGCCGCGTTACTGGAAAACAACCGGAGATTCGAGCAGAGAAAAAGTGTTCACTATACTTTCGCCGTCAGTGTTAACGCCTGAATGGATATCTCCCCGTAGTCACTTGGACACTAGCCTCTTCAATCTTGTAATCCAGGTTCTGACCATAACTGGCTGACCGAGCAATAATATCAGCAACAATACGTCATTACTTTTCAAATAGATAATAAGGACGGATCAGCTTGCGTTGACAGCCAACAACGGTGTCTTGTTCATGCCCGCCAAATAACTGCAAGGAATACGTCCATCTCGGCGAACACTCAGCAAAGCAATACATACAAATTCGGGCTGGAGCTGTGGCGATTGGCTCTTCTGGTCTGGCAGCTTAGGCCGGAATTCTTCCCGCTAAACCACTCCATGTGGAGCGCATATACTCGTCCACTCAACCGGCATATCAAAGAGGACTACGAGGAAGTTTTCGTGCCTTTCCGCATTGTTAGCAAAAGCCCGAAAGCATCGGCGACACTTTCTCGCCGCGTGCTTACACAGCCGGTTCATGATCCGTGATTGATCAGTGCGTCCAAAATCATCCAAGCTCAAGACTGGTCGATGAGATTAATCGAGAACTTCCGGTATGAGGAGTCAATTTCGACAGCGGAGACATGGGAAGCAATCGGTCGCCAGTCGCGGAGCGTAGGAAACATAGCCTCATCGTGATTCATGGCAGCAAATGGACATCAACCAGATCGTCGGATGTCGAGCCGAAGGAGGCACAGTCTCTCTAATTGTGCTTGATCGAGACACTGGTTGAAGATTCGTATGTGCATCGTTTTGATAGGCAATGAACGACCCAGCAAAATCGGAAGGTCATTGAGATGGCTAGCCGCGCATCAAAAAGAGCTCGAAGCTAAGGTTGTACTACATCCTTCTTCTGATGCTGCTGGTCAGGCATAAATCGGGTGCCTCATCCATGACAGCTCATCGTCATGGGTGGGATGCAGGGCAATCGCCGGAGCAGAAAGATTTTTTCATCGAATTTGCCCGAAAAATCGCATGTCAAGCCCCTCGACCCGTCCAAATCAACTCAACCAACAGAAAACAAGAGAGATAAAACGTTTCGCCAAGTGGCATAGTAGTTTCCCTCCAGCGCGTATAATTAAAGCAGTAGAGATGAGAGAGAAGTCCGGCGCATGCGTCGGGCTTCTTTTGTTTGCCTCCACGACGAAGAAGTCGTCGTCTATTTCTCCCGATGGGGTATGAAGACGCGCATTTTGCGCCGTTTTTCCTCAAGAAAAGCGGCTTTCGCGGCGCTTTTTCGGGGAAATAGGACCAGGAAAATCGATCTAAGTCATTTGTAAAGTAATATTTAGCAGTAACTCATTTAGAATGTTATATGGAGCGGTCGCTAACTCACCTGCAATCCACAGATTCCAAAAGAGTTCCGTGAAAATATACCCTGGGGGGGGGAGGGGGGGGGGAGGGGGGGTACTAATTAGTACATACTAACCAGCGATTCATGCCGAATCCCCTATCCTACAAACATGAAGAAGATCAAAATCATCGGCGGAGGCCTCGCCGGCCCGGAGGCCGCTCTGCAAGCCGCCGCCCTCGGCTGCCAGGTCGCGCTCTACGAGATGCGCCCCACACGCTCCACCGAGGCCCACCAGACCGCCGACTTCGCCGAACTGGTCTGCTCCAACTCCCTCAAGTCCGAGTCCGAAAACACCGCGCCCTGGCTCCTCAAGCAAGAGATGCGCCGGGCCGGGTCCGTCCTCCTCGCCGAAGCCGACGCCTCCGCCGTCCCCGCTGGCCACGCCCTCGCCGTCGACCGCATCGAGTTCTCCCGCCGCGTCGCCGCCCGCATCAGTGCCTTTTCTACGGGATCGGCCCCCCGCATCACCATCCACCGCGAAGAGGTCACCGCGCTCGATCCCAGACGAACCAAACACTCTCACCATCCTCGCCACCGGCCCGCTCACCTCGCCCGCGCTCGCCGCAGAACTCCAGCGCCTCACCGGCTCCAACCATCTCGCCTTCTACGACTCCATCTCACCCATCGTCGATGCCACCACCATCGACATGGACCGCGTCTTCCTCGCCGCACGCTACGGCAAGGGCACCGCCGACTACATCAACTGCCCCTTTACCCGCGAGGAGTACGACCGCTTCCTCGACGCCCTCACCTCCGCCGAGTCCGTCCCCGTAAAACCCTGGGAGCAGCTCCCCACCGAATCATCCGCACTCAACCAACAACCAACAACCAGCAACCAGCAACCGCATTACTTCGAGGGCTGTCTCCCCATCGAAGAGACCGCCCGCCGTGGCCGCGACACGCTCCGCTTCGGCCCCATGAAGCCGGTCGGCCTCACCGACCCAAAGACCGGCCGCTGGCCCTACGCCGTCGTCCAGCTCCGCCAGGAGAATCTCCGCGCCGACAGCTACAATCTCGTCGGCTTCCAGAACCACCTTAAGTTCGGCGAACAGGCGCGCGTCCTGCGCCTCATCCCCGGCCTGGAAAACGCCGCCTTCCTGCGCTACGGCCAGATCCACCGCAACACCTACATCGACGCGCCCAACCTCCTCACTGAGACGCTCCAGCTCCGCGCCCATCCCTCGATCCTGATTGCCGGACAACTAAGCGGAGTAGAGGGCTACACCGAGTCCATTGCCAGCGGCCTGCTCGCCGGACGCTACGCCGCCGCCCTCGCGCGCGGCACCCAGCCCACGCCCGCACCACGCGCCTCCGCCAACGGCAGCCTCAGCTACTACATCACCCACGCGCTCAATCCCGAAAAAAATAAGCGATTCCAGCCCGCCAACATCACATTCGACCTCCTCCCACCCCTCGAAGAAGACCTCCGCCGCCGCATCCGCGACAAAAAAGAACGCCACCGCATCCAGTGCGACCGCGCCCTCGCCGCCTGGGACGCCATGGCTGAATTCCCCGCTTAATCTTTCTGTTCAAACCCCTCATTTTCCTGTTCAAAAATTGATGCCCGCTCCTGTACTCTCATCGCACCCACTTATGCGACCACTCAGCGCAACCGAATGCATCTCTCCCGCCATGGGACGAACCCGCGATCTTATGGGCCGTCCATTCCGCCTGCGCACGTTTCTCAAGATCGCCGCCGTCGCCTTCTTCGCCGAGATGGGTGGAGGCTTGAACTCCCACATCCCAGGCCACTCCAATGGCCTGCACCAACTCCCTCCCGCTTTTCTGGCGTTCGTCGTGGCATTCGCCGTCCTGCTCGGCCTGGTCTCGCTCGTCATCGGCCTCATCCTCTTCTACGTCGGCTCCCGCCTGCAGCTCGTCCTGCTGGAACTGGTCGCCACCCGCTTCACCTTCGTCGGCCCGCTCTGGAACAAGTACGGCAGCCGCACCTGGCGTTGGATCGGCCTCAGGCTCCTCTTGCTTCTGTGCTTCCTGATCGTGCTCCTGCCCTTCATCGTCGCGGTTGTCCTCTACTGCATCCACCATGCGATCGGAATGGGCGTGTTCACCGGCGGCGTTCCATTCTCCAGGCGGCAATCCCTTCGCCGGCCTGCACATCGCCCATATTCTTCTCTTCATCGCCGCCCTTCTGCTTGTTCTGCTGATCGTCAGCGCCATCTATATGCTGGTGCGCGACCTCGCCCTGCCCTTTCTTGCGCTGGAAGACCTCACCATCTCGCAATCGCTCTCTGACGCCTGTGCGCGCTCATCGCCGCGGAACCCGGCCAGGTCATCCTCTACATCTTCCTTCGCTTTATCCTCGGCGTCGTCTTCGGCATCGGCGCCGAGATCGCCTTCGGTCCTGGTTCTTCTCATCTCGCTCATCCCTCCAGGAATCATCGGAGTCATCCTCTGGTTCTCCCTGCACCATGCCGGAACCGCCGGAATCGTTGCGCTGATCGGCTTCGCAATCCTTGGCGGACTGATATTCCTTTGCTGGGCGTTCTGCGTCGTTATCAGCTTCATGGGAACGCTCCTCGCCTTCTTCCAGGCCTACGCGCTCTACTTCCTCGGCGGCCGCTACCCAATCCTCGGCGATCTGCTCGACCGTTCCACCCCTCCGCCCGCCTACGCCTACGCCTTCCCCCCGCCGCAACCCCCACCGCCCTACCAGCCGCCGCCGCAAACCCCGCAATCCGAACCGCCGCCATCGCAACCGTAGCGCCGCGCAACCCTACCGCTGCACATGCCCGCTCAGCTCCATCCGCGCGACCCGCCTGTCCGCATCCACGTATACCGTCCCCGAGAGCGGCGGATCACTGCGCCCCTGCATCATCGACGTATCATACATAAATCGCATGTCCATAAACCGCACCGCAGTCCAGTCCGCCGTTCCCGCCGGAGCGCCAATCGCGGCCACTGGCCCCATCTCCGTAACCACCGGCCAACTCGACCAGTCGAGATACACCTGGCCCAGCCAGCTCCGTTTGGCCACCAGCGTCGCCAGCGTAGTCGGTGGCTTGTAAAAAAGGTCCTGCTCCGAATCGGTCGCCACCGTCGACCGCAGCGTGTCCACCGTGGCCATCTGGTAGTACTCCGGCGTCTCCACCACCGTGTGCCACCGATAAGGATTCCCCGGATAAGGACTGGCCGTCACACGCAGCACCTGCGCCGCCGAATCCGGTGCGCCCGAAGAGTCCGCCGACTGCGCCGGCCCATAGTTCGCCGCCGACGCCAGCCTTACCGCCGCGCCGTGCTCTACCTCGCGCCATCCCCACAGTCCCACCATCGCCGCCAGCGCGAAGATCGCCCAGCCTCTCCCGCGAAAAGCCTCCCGCCGCGCGCCCACCTCGTTGCCCACCAGCCCAAATAAAGCCGGAGCCACCAGCGCAATCAGCAGCACCAGAAAAATCGCCGGCTCGAAGATAAACACCATCGATCCCGCGTACCAGTGCGGGTTGAACGGGAAGAAGGGCCGCAACCCATAGTTGTTCGTCCAGTCCAACAGAAGGTGACTCAGCAGCGCGATCATCACAAACCCATACAGCAGCCCCCAACGCACCGGAGCCGCTGTCAGCGGCTTTGTTTCCCCGCTCCGTTCCGCCCGCCTCACCCTCCAGCGATGAAAGAGCCACACCGCGCCCAGCACAATCAGCCCGTCGAACGGCAGCCCAACCAGCGTATGCGTGATCCCGCGATGGTGTTGGAAGGCCGCCACCGGCCCCCCCGCCGCCCACAGTGTATCCAGGTCTGGAGCCTCTGCAGCCAGCGTCATCGCCAACGTCGCGTACGCCGCCTTGCGGTTGCATCCCGCTCGCGCCAGGCAGGCTCCGGTCATCAGGTGAGTGATTGGCTCCATGCGTCTTAGAATACGGTACGCCGATGGATCGCACCGCAATGAGGGACCTGCATTTACAAAAGCATGCTAGCCCTTGCCTCTCTATAATCGTCACAAGATGACCTCCCAGCGAACCGCCGAGCAGCAGATCGAATCCGTGCGCGAGGACCTGCGCCACCACGAGCATCTCTACTATGTGCTCGACGCGCCCGAGCTGACCGACGCCGAGTACGACGCACGCATGAACCGTCTGCGCGCCCTCGAAGCCGACCATCCCGGCCTCATCACCCCCGACTCGCCCACCCAGCGCGTCGGCGGCAAGCCCCGTGAAGGCTTCGTCAAGACGCCTCACTCCCGCCCCATGCTCTCGCTCGACAACGCCTACAGCGAGGCCGACCTGCGCGCCTGGGACCAACGCCTGCGCGAGTCCCTCCCAAGCAGCGAAATCGTCCGCTACGTCTGCGAGCTGAAGCTCGACGGCCTCTCCCTCGCCCTGCTCTACATGCCCGCACCGGACGGCTCCGCCCATCTCCAGCGCGGCCTCACCCGAGGCGACGGCGCCATCGGCGAGGACGTCACCACCAACGTCCGCACCATCCGCTCCGTCCCGCTCAGCGTCTCCGCAGCAAAGCTGCGCGCCGCGGGTCTGCCCGCCGGCTTCGAGGTGCGCGGCGAGGTCATCCTTCCCCATGCCGCCTTCCGCAAGCTCAACGACGAGCGCGAAGCCCAGGGCCTCGCCCCAGCGGCCAATCCACGCAACGCCGCCGCTGGAACCATCCGCACCCTCGAGCCCAACATCGTTGCTCAGCGCCGCCTCGACTTCTACGCCTACTTCCTCCTCCACGGCGACAGCGACTCCAATCAACCCGGCGAGACCCTCCTCGCCACGCAGTCCGCAACCCTCCAATCACTCCGCGCCGCCGGCTTCCACGTCAACGCCCACGCCGCCACAGTCGATTCCATCGACGGAGTTCTCGCCTTCATCGCAAACTCCGAAACCCTCCGCGACTCCCTCGGCTACGAGATCGACGGCGTCGTCATTAAAGTCGACTCTACCGCCCAGCAGCGCCGTCTCGGCTTCACCGGCCGCGCCCCGCGCTGGGCCATCGCATACAAGTTCGCCGCTCGTGCCGCCATCACGAAGCTCGAACGCGTGGACTTCCAGGTTGGCCGCACCGGAAAGATAACTCCCGTCGCCGTGCTCACACCCGTCCTCATCGGTGGCACCACCGTCTCCCGCGCCACCCTGCACAACGCCGATGAGATCGCCCGCCTCACCGTCCGCATCAACGACTTCGTTCAGATCGAGCGCGGTGGAGACGTCATCCCAAAAATCGTCTCGGTTGTCGAAGACGCGCAACACCCACGAGGCACCGAAGAAATCGTCATTCCCACCCACTGCCCAGAGTGCTCCAGCGACCTCGTCCGTGCCGAAGGCGAGGTAGACTGGCGATGCGTCAACGCCAACTGCCCAGCCCGCCTGCGCGAGGAGCTTCTCCACTTCGCCGCCCGCAACGCTATGAACATCGAAGGTCTCGGCGATGCATTGGTCGCACAGCTCCTCGGCCAGAATCCATCGACTAACCTTGCAGCCGATAGCGAAGAACAATCCCTCAGCCCAGCAATTATCAATCTCCAGGCCAGCTCCGATTCGCCACGCGAGCCATTAGTCCGCACCCTCTCCGACCTCTACACCCTCACCCGCGAAGACCTCCTTCAGCTAGATCGCATGGGCGAAAAATCCGCCCAGTCCCTGCTCGACGAGATCGAGCAGTCGAAGCGCGCAGGTCTCTCTCGACTCCTCTTCGCCCTCGGTATCCGCTTCGTCGGCGAGCGCACCGCCCAGCTCCTCGCCGCCCACTTCGGCTCCATGGACGCACTGCAAATCGCCACCGCCGGCGAACTGGAGCAAGTCAACGAGGTCGGCCCCCGCGTAGCCCAGGCCATCGTCGAGTTCTTCGCCGAGCCGCACAACATCGCCCTCATCCAGCGTCTCAAAGACGCGCAGCTTTCCATGACCGCCGAGAAAAAAGTCACCACCTCCACCCTCGCCGGCCTCACCTTCGTCCTCACCGGCTCCCTCCCCACCCTTACCCGCGAGGCCGCCAAGGACCTCATCGAATCCGCCGGTGGCCGCGTCTCCGCCACCGTCAGCAAGAAGACCTCATACCTCGTCGCCGGCGAAGACTCCGGCTCCAAGCTCGACCGCGCCCGCGCCCTCAACGTCCCCGTCCTCGACGAGCCCGCTTTGCGCGCCCTCCTCAACACTCCTGCGCATCCTGCGGTTCCATCCGCGCATCCTAAGCTATAGTTTAAGACTATGGGGCGAAACGACAGACAGACGCGCGCCGAAGCTCCCTGGAGAATCCTCCTCGCGCTCCTCTGTGTCCTGCTGGTCGTCGTCCTCGGCTCCGTTCAGGTCGCGCACACCCACGCCGACGGCAACGAAACCCACGCCGACTGCGCTCTCTGCGCCGCCGCCCACATCACCGTACACCCCGTCCACGCTCCGGCTCCCGCGCCCACCACCTCCGTCGTCGCCGCGGTGGGATCCCTCTCCCGGTCGGTTCTCCCCAGCACGCTCTCCATCTTTGCCCTCTTCACTCGTCCCCCGCCTGCCAGTTGACATCGTTCCCGCTCACGAACTCGTCAACAACGCATCAGGCAACCCAAATAGGGGGAACTCCATGAACACGTCCATAGGACGCGGCATCTCCGCAGCATTCGTCATCCTCGCCACATCGCTCTCCGTGGCCGCGCCTCGCGCACAAGCGCAGGCTTCTTCACAGCGCCGTCCCGCTCCCGCTCCGTCGCGCGCTCAGTCCGCCGGAAACGCTGGAACCATCTCCGGCACAGTCACCGATCCCTCCGGCGCGGTCATCGCCAACGCCACCGTAACCCTCGCCAACGCCGTCAGCGGCCTCTCCCGCACCGCCACCACGGACAACTCCGGCGCATACACCATCACCAACATCCCCTTCAACACCTACCGCCTCACCGTCACCGCCAAGACCATGGCCCCGGCCACGCAGACCGTCGACGTGCAGTCCTTCGTCCCGATCGCCCTTACCACCTCGCTACAGATCGCCTCCGCCAGCACCGTCGTCGACGTCACCACCACCAGCGGCGACCTCGTCGAGGCCGATCCCGTCGGTCACACCGACGTGGATCGCGATCTCTTCGCCAAGATTCCCCTCGAGAGCATCTCCTCATCCATCAGCTCGCTCGTAACCCTCGCCTCGCCCGGCGTCTCCGCGGACTCCAACGGCCTCTTCCACGGCATGGGTGACCACGCCTCCAACTCCTTCTCCGTCGACAACCAGCCCATCACCGACCAGCAGTCCAAAGTCTTCTCCAACCAGATTCCCATGGACTCCGTCCAGTCCCTCGAAGTCATTCCCGGCGCGCCTTCAGCCGAGTACGGAGGCAAGACCTCGCTGGTCATCGTCGCCACAACCCGCTCCGGTCTGGGCGAGAGCAAGCCCACCGGCGAGGTCACCGCCTCCTACGGCTCCTTCGGCTCCTCCAACGTCGGCTTCAACCTGGCCACCGGCTACACCAAGCTCGGCAACTTCATCTCCGCCAACGTCATGAACACCGGCCGCTTCCTCGATCCGCCGGAGTTTCACGCCATCCACGATCATGGCAACGAGGAGAACCTCTTCGACCGCATCGACGTCCAGATATCCAACGCCAACTCCGTCCACCTGAACCTCAACTACACCCGCTCCTGGTTCCAGACCCCCAACTCATACGACAGCCAGTACGCCACCCAGTGGCCCACAAACTCCGCCGGAATCGCCATCGGCCCCAATCATCTCCCCGTAGGCCCTGCCGATCAGCGCGCCCAGATCCAGACCGTCAACCTCGCCCCCAGCTACACCCACATCATCAACACCTCCACCGTCTTCAACGCCGGATACTTCTTCCGCCGCGACGGCTTCAACTACTACCCCAGCAAGAACCCCTTCGCCGACCTGGGCGCGCCCGACCTGCAGCAGGAGTCTCTCTCCCAGCAGCGCTCGCTGGCCAATACCGGCCTCCACTCCGACCTCACCTACACCCACGGCGGCAACAACATCAAGGCCGGCCTCAACTACACCCAGACATTCCTCACCGAAAACTTCCAGATCGGCATCGTTGATCCAACCCTCGTCCCCGGCCTGGGATGCCAGAACACCAACGGCTCGCCCATCCCCGGCACTGCCTGCGCCACCCTCCAACCCTACGACCTCACGGAAGGCGGCGGAGATTACTCCTTCCACGGACACACCGACATCAAGGAGTTCGCCGCATACGCCCAGGACGCCATAACCTTCGGCCCTTGGACCGGCAACCTCGGCCTCCGTTTCGACCAATACAACGGCCTTGTCATCGCCAACCAGGTCGAGCCGCGACTCGCCCTCAGCTATAAGGTCAAAGGCTCCGGCACCGTTCTGCGGACCTCCTACGCCCGCTCCCTCGAATCCCCCTTCAACGAGAACCTCGTCCTCGCCAGCGAAGGATGCAACTACGCAGTGATCGCCGCGCTCATCCCCTGCACCAACGCGCCCAACCGCCCCGGCTACCGCAACAACTTCCACGCCGGATTCGAGCAGTCCCTCTCCCGCTACGCAGTCCTCTCCGCAGACTACGTCTGGATGTACACACACACCGGATACGACTTCTCCGTGCTGGGTGCCACCCCCATCTTCTTCCCCGTCGGATGGCACAACGCCAAGGTTCCCGGCTTCGACGGCCGCCTCGACATTCCCCCCGTCCACAACTTCACCGCACAGATCGTCTTCTCCTCTGTCGCCGCCCGCTTCTTCACCCCGCAGACCAGCGGCCTCGGTACCACCGTGCAGGCGGGCCAGACCGCGGCATACACGCCCTTCCGCATCGACCACGACGAAAAGTTCAACCAGACCACCCACGCCCAGTACCAACTCGGCAAGCGCGGCCCCTACGTCGGCTTCAACTGGCGTTACGACTCCGGCCTCGTCGCAGGCTCCGCGCCCTGCTTCGGCACCCTCGCCTCAAACGATTGCCTCAATACAACCGACACCGCCGCCAGCCAGCCCACCATCTACCTCAAGGACGCAACCGGAGTCCCGCTCACCGCCGATCAGGAGGCCCAGGCCGGCCTCGCCTGCAACGGAGTCAGCGCCACGCTTGGCCACCCGCTCCCCGCCACCTGCCTCGTCTCGCAGTTCACCTCGTCGCTGCTCAAGCTCCCCGCACCCAACGCCGAGAACGACGACCACAACCCCGCGCGCATCGCCCCGCGCAATCTCTTCGATCTCTCCTTCGGCGAAGACAACCTCCTCCACCGCAAGTCCGCCGACAAGCGCACCCTCTCCGCCTCGCTCACCATCGTCAACCTCACCAACAAATACGCCCTCTACAACTTCCTCTCCACCTTCTCAGGCACGCACTTCGTCAGCCCCCGCTCCCTCACCGCCCAGCTCGCCTACCATTTCTAACCTGTATCTTCCACAGCTACCCAACCCGGCAGATCAGGCACTTCAGATAGCTCGTCTCCGGCAGCGTCAAGATCGCCGGATGGTCCGGCGCAGCGCCGCGCATCTCCAGCACCTGCACCCTCCGCCCAGCGTCCTCCG
>CAWHDN010000003.1:0-5322 GCA_963828115.1 uncultured Acidobacteriaceae bacterium | reverse complement strand
AAACGCGGCGTCCTCGATCTCGACTTCGCAACCCTGGAACGCGAGGTCGCCGCCGTCTTCCGGACGGTCCAGAAGGCCGCGCAGAAGCAACTCCCGGTCCAGCCAGAACCAGCAGAGACTTAACCCCGATCGACACGAATGGAACGCCATGGGACCGAAGGCAGAGGAGAGGAACGACCGCACGGCACGCCTTGCATTCCGCGTTTATAAAGCAGTGCTCTCTCCCATACTCCACACCATCAGTCCGTCGCGCTGCCTGTACCTGCCCACCTGCTCGGAGTACGCCGCCATCGCGGTCAGCCGTTTCGGGTGGTTTCGCGGATTGTGGCTCGCTCTGCGCAGGCTGGCGCGCTGCCATCCCTGGGGAAAAGGCGGCCTCGATCCCGTTCCCGAACGGACTTTGCCCGCAATTCCCCACCGGATGCAATCGGATTCATCGGGCTTCAATCAAACGGATGCAAACCAAACCGGCCCAGACCATTTACCATAGAAGTCAGGCTGGAACTCCCCGGCCGCAACTTCCAGCACCCCACAGATAGGAAACCTCGCTTGGCAGAGTTCAGCAACCCCAATCAACAAGGCGGACAAGAAGGCCGGTCGCTGATGGCCATGATGGTCGTCTTTGTGGCCGTCGTCCTCGGGCTCCAGCTTTACCGGGCGAAGACCACCCCGCCCCCGTCCTCGACGCCCCCCATCGCCGCACAGCAGACGCCCATCTCGCCTGCGGCCTCCCCCGCCTCCCTGGCCACACCGCAGCCCGCAGCCAGTGCGAAGTCCTCGGCCCCCAGCGTCCCCAGCGTCGAGGCCAGCGCCGAGTCAACCACCATCGTTGAGAACGACCTCTACCGCATCACGTTTTCCAACCGCGGCGCCCAGGTCACCAGTTGGATCCTGAAGGACTACAAGGACCTGGACGGCAAGCCGCTCGACCTGATCCACCAGCAGGCTGCGAAGCTCTACGGCTACCCGCTCTCGCTCTGCACCTCCGACGCCTCCATCGCCAGCGCACTCAATCAGGCGCTCTACGTGCCTTCGGCGACGGGCCAGCTCACAGCGCCGGCCAGCTTGACCTTCAAGTACTCCAACGGCGGCCTGCAGGCGACCAAGACCTTCACCTTCAACCCCAAGACTTATGTCCTCCACGCGGAGGTCGCAGTCACCCGCGCAGGCGCTCCCATCGCAGCGCAGCTCAGTTGGCCGGGCGGATTCGGCGACCAGAACGAGGATCCCAGGAGCAGCGGTTACACCAACTCCCAGATCGATCAGTACCGCAACGGCATCTTCAGTAAGACCGACGCAAAGAATGTCGCCGCTGGCAGTTCCTTGACCGGCCCGTTCGACTTTGCCGGCGTGGCCGATCCCTTCTTCGCCGCCGTCTTTATCCCCGACTCGCCGGACACCGCGACGGTCACCACTTTGCGCAACGATCTTGACGTCTCGAAGTTCATCAAACGGGTCGGCTTCGGCTCCGATTCGCCGCCCACCAAGCCCCTCGTCCTGCCCGTGCTCGGCGCGGCGCTGGGCGACAGCAGCGGACCGGTCGAAACCCGCATCTTCGTCGGCCCAAAGGCCATCAGCGTCCTCAAGAGCGTCCGCGCCACCGACTCGCGCATCTCGCTCGAACCGATGCTGGAGTTCGGTTTCTGGGGCCCCATCGCCAAGTACCTCTTTCTGTCGCTGCAGGCGATCCACGCCCACATCACCGCCAACTGGGGCGGCTCCTGGGGCTGGGCGATCATCGTTCTCACCCTATTCATCAACCTGCTCATCATGCCCTTCCGCGTGAAGTCCATGCACAGCGCGCTCAAGATGCAGCGCATCCAGCCGCAGATGGACGCCATCAAGGAGAAGTACAAGAAGTACAAGGTCACAGACCCCAAGCGCGGCGAGATGAACGCCGAGATCATGCAGTTGCAGAAGGACAACGGCGTCAGCATGTTCGGCGGATGCATCCCCAGCTCATCACCATGCCGCTGATCATCGCGTTCTTCTACATGCTTCCCAAGGTGGTGGAGTTGCGTCTGGCACACTGGTACTGGCTGCCCAACCTGCAGGCCCCAGATCCGCACCACATCCTGCCCATCTTCATGGTGCTGTCGCAGTTCCTGGTCCAGTTCTACACGCCCTCGCCGGGGGTCGATCCGCAACAGCAGAAGATGATGGCCTTCATGATGCCGCTCTTCTCCGGCTACATCACCTGGCAATACGCCTCCGGACTCGCTCTCTACTGGTCGGTCGGCAACCTGATCGGCATCATTCAGCAGTCGGTGATGAACCAAACCTCGCTCGGCCGCGAGATGCGCGCGATGGCCGCCAAGCGCGCCCGCCGCAAGGGAGGCGGCGGAGGCACCATCCAGGGACGCAAGTGAGCAACCGCAAACTGCAACCGTGAGAAGCTGTACTCCGCTAGCCAATACCATGCACAAAAAAACATACGCGACGAGCGGTAACCAATAGTGATATAAGTTCTATTCAAACGGATAACTTCTCCCATGGATGACGTGGCTCAGGCAGCGCAGACAATTGCAACGTTTTTACAGTCCTTCACGACGACCAGCGGGCTTCGCCTGCGCTTTCGCGTGAAGGCGCGCAGTTTAAAACCGAGAAATGCAGACAGCGCGGAGGCCCCGGCGGCGGATAGCGTGGCCAAGGAAGCCCCGCGCGCGCTCTACGTCGAGTTCATCGGCCCGGACACCCCAGTGCTCACGGCGCGCAATGGCGAGCTGCTGAACGCGCTCGAGCACATTGCAACCAAAATCCTGCGGCTCGAACCCCACGAGCAAGACCGCGTCGCCTTCGACGCAGACCAGTTCAAGGCCAACCGCGACCGCCAGATGCAACAGTCCGCTGCGGCGGCCATCGAACGCGTGCGCGCCACCGGAGAGCCCCACGCCTTTCCCCCGATGAACTCCCGTGAGCGCCGCATGATTCACATGCTGCTCAGCGAATCAGGCCTGCCCACCGCCTCCAGCGGCGAAGGTCCGGGGCGTTTTGTCGTGCTCTACCCCAAAGGGGCCGACACCTCCGCGCCCTTCAACTTCTCCGCTGCGGGAGACACACAGCCTCCCCCACGCCGCCACGACACCAACCAGGTCCGCAACGCCTTCCGTCCCCGTTACTGATCCATCGCAGGCCGAAGCCGTGCATTTGCGGCAGCCGTGAGCGAATACGCGCTATAGCTCCGTGTACACGTCCCTGAAGTCGTAGCAACCAGAGCGCGTCGCCAGCCACTCCGCCGCCCTCACCGCGCCCTCGGCGAAGCCGCGCCGCGAGAACGCCTCGTGGGTCAGCACCACGCGGTCCGCCTCGCTCACCGCCTCCAGCACATGCGTCCCCTTCGCGTCGCCCTCGCGCACGGACTCGATCGGCACCTCGATCTTTTTCCCCGCGCCGCGCTCCACCATCTCCGCAATCGAGATCGCCGTCCCCGAAGGCTTGTCCAGCTTGGTGACGTGGTGCGTCTCGACGATGGAGAACTTGTACCCCACGCCAGCCAGCGAAGCCCCCATCTGCTGCGCCAGCTTCAGCATCACCTGCACACCAATGGAATAGTTCGTCCCGTAGAGCAGCGCGGCGTGGCTGCTCTCCGCCAACGCGCGCATCTCAGCCAGCCTGGCGTACCAGCCCGTGGTGCCAACCACAATCTTTGAGCCGGCACTCAGGCATGCCCGCATATTTTCCACCACCGCATCCGGCGTGGTGAAGTCGATCGCCACATCGAAGCCCGCCAGATATTCAGGCGTCAGCGCCGCCGCGTCAGCGTTCTCCGGCACGTCCAGCCCGCAAACGTCGTGGCCGCGCTCGGTGGCCACCTGCACCACCAGCTTGCCCATCTTGCCCTGTCCCAGCACCAATATCCGCATAGTAGGTAGTCTACCGCGTCATGCTCAGGCCTTGGCCGCAACCGCCCGCGCAGCGGTATCGAATACGGTCGGGTCCGGATCGACGAAGAACTCCGCGTGCAGCGAGCGCACCGCCTCGTCCACGTCAGACTCCTCGATCATGAAGCTCATGTTGATCTCGCTCGCCCCCTGCGAGATCATCCTCACGTTGACGTGCCGGATCGCCGAAAACACGCGCCCCGCAATCCCGCTCTGGCCGCGAATGTCCTCGCCCACCATGCAGATCAGGGCCTTGTTCCCTTCGAACTTCACGTCGGCGATCTTGCCCAGTTCCGCGCATATCGCCGGCAGCCGGTCGTTCGACTCCACGCTCAGCGAGATGCTCACCTCGCTGGTCGATACCATATCGATCGCGCACTCAAAGCGGTCGAAAACGTCGAAGACGGACTTCAGGTAGCCATGCGTCATCAGCATCCGGCCGGCCACAATGTCGATGATCGTCAGCTTCTTCTTGGCAGCGATGCTCTTGAACGGGCTGGCGCAGGGCGGAGCCATCGCCATGATCTTCGTTCCCTCATTCTCCGCGTTGCGCGAGTTCAGCACCCACACCGGAATGCTCTTCTGCACCGCCGGCAGGATCGTCGCCGGATGCAGCACCTTCGCGCCGAAGTAGGCCAGCTCCGCCGCCTCCTCGAAGCTGATCGTCTTCACCCGCAGCGCGTCCGGGCAGATGCGCGGGTCGGTGGTCATAATGCCATCGACGTCGGTCCAGATTTCGATTGCGCCCGCGCGCAGCCCGCCGCCCACCAGTGCCGCCGTAAAGTCGCTTCGCCGCGCCCCAGCGTCGTGGTAATCCCGTCCTCCGTCTGCCGATGAAGCCGCCAATCACCGGCGTCTTCCCGGCCTCCACCAGCGGCAGCACCAGCTCGGTGAGTTTTGCTCGATGGCAGCCTCCAGCGGCGCAGCCTTGCCGTAGTGGTCGTCCGTGATGATGCAGCTCCGAGTGTCCACATGCGCGCCATTCAGCCCATGCTGCGCAAACGCTGCGGCCACCATCCGCGACGACATCCGTTCGCCATAGCTCACCACCTTGTCGCTGGTCCGCGGATGCAGCTCACCCACCGCGGCAATCCCACGCAGCAGATCGTCCAGCGAATCGAACCCGCGCCGGATCGCGGCATCCACCTCCAGCAGCAGCTCCCCGCTCAGTAAATCCGCCGCCGTTTCAATATGCCGGTTGCGCAGCCGCGCCGCAATCGACAGCGCTTCGGCCTTGTGGCCGCGTCCCGCGGTCGAGCCGCGGCCAGCAACTGGTCGGTCACCTTGGCCATCGCCGACACCACAACCACCGGCGACATCCCGCGCTCCCCCCGTCCGCGCACAATCGCCGTCCTTCGCAGGATCGCCTTCGCGTCCTCCACCGACGTCCCGCCAAACTTCATCACGACGAGGCCGGCCCTGGTTCCGGATTCAAGCACCT
>CAWHDN010000002.1:0-6903 GCA_963828115.1 uncultured Acidobacteriaceae bacterium | reverse complement strand
TCTTGTCAGCAATTTCTTTCGTGGATTTTCGCGAAACGTCTGCCTGTTCGGAATAGCGGCGCCAGTTGGCCACGGCCGTTTTAACCTTTGCCAGAATCTCCGGCGCGTTTTTTATCCCATGCTGTTTGCCCAATGCCTGAAGTTGGGCTGCGCCGGGATTCCTTCCCTCTCCCATGACGAGCATGCTTTGCTCTCCGCCCGGGCCATAGGAAAAGGTAAGGTCATAGGCAGGCGCAAAGATCCACTCGTTTCTTGCGTTCAGCAGGAACGAAAAATTCTTCACATGATCGTCGCGGTTATGAGCAAGAACGTTGAAGCAGGCCAGCGCATAGACCTTTTCTGCTTCCTGGATATTTCTGGTCAAGGCCAGTGTCACGCGCAGAACCATGTCGTAGTCGAGGCTGGGAGTGCGATGATCGGCATGGATCAAGCCGCCAAGACTGTGCATGTGGATGCGGGCATCGCCGTCCCGGTCGAAGCGTTTTGTGCCGAAGTATTTGTTCCTCTTCGTACGGAAAAGATGAGTCTCAGGCATCTCCACGCCTGCATCCTTTGCCATCAGGCTATAGGCGTATTCGATAGCTCCCGCGTCCCGCGCGTCCTGCGAAGACGGAAACTTGATCATCCAGTGCGCGAAGCCCGGTTGCAATTCCTGCTGGCCGTGAATGATCCTTTTCTTGTCGGCGCTCACTTGCGCCACGATCTTGGGCCGGGCACCCGAAGAAGAGCCATTGAGCCGCAGCAAATCTTCGAAGACCTCTTCATTCTCTCCGGCCAGAACGATGGCTGATTCCTCAGCAAGTTTGTCGAGCGCCAGCGGAGCATCGTCGGCGGTTTGCTGGCTCAGTTCCGGGCTCATAGCTGAGAGCGCCCATGCCGTGCCGTCCCACATAGGCCAGCCGGTCGAGCGGATTCAGCTGGCCGCGATGGACACCGTATTTTTCCACCGTGCGGTCGAGCAGAAGGCGGCCCCATCCGTCCGGCAGACTGTCATTGAATACGCCGAACAGGCCGTCGAAGATCGCGGTGTCGGCAATGGATACGCCGGGCCTGAGGGGAAGTTTGATCGGCGAAATCTCGATGCCCGAAGCGATGAATGAGGCGTCATACTCGAAAAGGATCTGCCTGTCCTTGAACGCGAGGCGTCCAACCTTGCGGCGCCCAATTTTGTGGCCTTGGTTGCGTGCGTCCAGATAGACTGTCAGCAACTCTGTCGGCTATACGCCATGGCTGCGTCCTTTTCTGCCCGTCGCTCCGCGCCGCCGCGCCGGCGTGGCCAGCAGGGCGTCGAGCGATTGAGTGGCTGAGTTGAGTGGGCTTTCCGCGGCCAGCTTGTCGAAATCGTCCAGACAATTGAGCACCAAGGCCAGATTCAGAAGCGAGTCCAGCGCAATCAATCCTTCGCGCTCAAATCGTTTCAGCGAACTGAAGGTCACGCCCGAGCGCGCCGCCAGTTCGCTCTGTGTCAGGTTCATGGCAAGACGCCGGGCCCTGAACCGCCCTGCAACTCCCGTCTGTACCTCTTGCACGGTCCGGAGATATACAGCCAATATGTTGCCTCTTTATCTTCATTATAAGATAAGAAGGGCAATATATTAACCATATCGTTCAAGAAAAATTACCCGTCCACTTGTCGCTAAGGAATGCTCTGACGGCGCTCAGGATGGCTGGCGCCACCGCATCAATTTCATTTTCGCGCATCAGGCGCAGTGGCACTCTGATCTTCCAGTTCAGGATTCACGCCCGTCAGCCACGCCTGCGCCACGGCGGGCGAATCGTGTTCACTTAAGGCGCGCGCGACCTGAAAGGCGAACCGCAAACGGCTCTCCGCGTTGCCGTAGATCTCGCCGCCGGCGATCCAGCGATCAACAGCCCGCGCGTCCTTGACGCCGCCGATATAAGCAGTCAGTTTCCGCCCAACGATCTCGACCAACTTCTCGACGACCTTCGAAGCAGGAAGCCGAAGCGCCTCCCGGTGGGCGAACAGGTCGGGCATGGGAAGCAATGGTGTGTCCATGGCGGACCTCCTGATTGAGCCTCCATAAATAGCGATGGGCGGCGTATCCTATCGGGTCCACTACGCCGCTCTGGCCAATTCGATTTGCATGGTGGGCGCGAAGCGCCGAGCCGATACCGAGCCGGAGTGCGGCCCCATCGGCGGCTGCGGCACCAATTCGGCCAGCGGCCAAACGGAGATGTTGCCACACACGCCGCAACATCCCCCGCTGGAGTTCGAGACCGAGGCGCAACTCTCGCAGTAGACGGCTTCGACAACCGGAATGCTGACGAGGCTGCGCCGCGGACGCAGAATGCTGATCTCTCCCATGATTTCCTCCCGGCGCTGAACCGCCCGCTAGGCGACCTGCTGGTTGGCCAGGGATTCGAGATCCTCGACCAGTTGCTTCAACGCCGCCAGGCTCGGCAGTTCGGTGACCGATGCGATCTTGAAGCGCTCCGCCACGGCGAAGAACTGCGCGTCGCCCGCCATCTCGGCCAGTTGGCGCAGCCGCTCGAAGCCGCGCGCCGCGGCCTGCATCTTTTCGATGGTCTGCTTCTGCCGCTCCGCGTTGGGGATGGTCCGCGCGTCGGCGCTGTGCCCGGCCCGGCGCAGAATCTCCGCGTAGATCGGCTCGCCCAGCGTCCCGCGAAAACCCTCGATCTCGGCCGTCAGCCGCTGATCGACCGGTCCGCGCGTGTCGCCGGCCAGTCCGTTCGCCTGCGCCATGGTCATGCCCGGCGGCAGCGCCCACTCGGGCAGAATGGGAATCGCGACCGGCTCCCCACGGGAATTCAGCCGCACGCGGGTCTCCCCGAAGCGGTAGAGGTAGCGGCCCAGCCCAAAACAGCTACAGGCCCGCTTGAAGGCCTGGGCGTCCGCCGCCGTGACGGCGTTTTCCCGGTCGGCCCACTCTTCGCCGGTGCCGGTGTGGCTGCCCAGCCGCGTGATTGTCACGGCGGTCGCCACCAGCACCTTGCTGGTCACGATCGCCTTGCCCCGCTCCATGCGGCAGAGCGACGGCACGGTCGAGATCGTGTACTCGCGCGTCCAGCCCGACGGCGTGAAGAGTTCGTTGAGCCGGTCCGTGTAGGCGCGCGGATCGGCGAAGGGCAGAATGACGCCGCTCCGGCCATTGTCGAAGGTGCGCATCACGCGCCACTTGATCAGCGCCGGATCGAACGGCGCTTCGAGCTGCGCGAAGAGCTTCTCGCGCTCGGCTTCCGTAAACTTCGTTGCGGCCATACCTCACCTCCTCTGGCTGGAGCCTGTGCTTCAGCCACAGAAAAACTGAGAGCGCCACAGAGGGCGCTCCCGCGATTGCATGAATCGGTTCTGCAAAGTTTACGCAGCGTGTATTCCTTTGGTTGCGGAGAAACTTGTCAAGAGCTTTTTTCAGACTTTATCCACAGCCTATATAGCTGCAAGTAAAGGGTCATCACCTGTAAACATCTTTACAGGAAGTTGCCAAGAAAACAGGGGTTATAAAGAGTTCGGGCGCGGCAAAGCCGGCCCAAGAGAGAGGCATAATATGACGTTCGAAAATGCAGCCAACCAAGTAATCGAGTCATTCAATCGTGGCATCTTCCCCGCTCCACATGAGTTCTCAAATGCGGAGATTGAGGCCATCGCAACCATACGAGGCATCGATTCACAAGGAAGCTTCGCCGATGCTCCGATGGAGCAGTCGCTTATCTGCAAGTACAAACTGAATGTTGCACACGGAGAAAACAAGTGGCCGGTATTTGCCCAGGTGCTCCAGGAAGAAAAGTCAACCCACTTTTCACGATTTACGCATGAAAAGCCCCGCGCGATAAATCAGCTCAATGAGGCGATCGCAGTGTGCCTTACCGTTGGAATCACGCGTGAGGAAATCAGCGAGCAATTGGAGTTTGTCTAGCCAATGCTTGACCAGTTACGGCCTTTGGCGCTAGCGGGTGTTGAGACGGTGAGCAGAACCAACTCACCGTCTTGATGCGCTGTTGGCCAACATGTTTTTGAGGTGTGGGCACAGCCTTCTGTGTACCTCTCCCACCACCCGCATATTCGAAGTCATCGATCAGTACGGCACTTCCTCCTGCGTGATCTCCGGTTCCTCGCTGAACTCGGGCGGCGCAAATCCCTGACCGCTGACGTAGTGCTCCACGTCGTCACTGCCGCCATCGGGCGGAGGCGACAGGAGGCTGATCTCGGTGACGACGATCTCGGAGCGATACCGGCGCTGGCCGGTCTGCCGGTCGTCCCAGGAGCGCGTCCGCAGCGCGCCCTCGATATAGAGTCGCGATCCCTTGCGAACGTAATCGCGCAGGATCTCACCGACCCGCTGGAAGCCGACCAGGTTGTGCCACTCCGTGTGTTCCTGCCAGTCACCGTGGATGTCCCGGTAGCGTTCGCTGGTGGCGAGCGACAGGTTGACGATTGTGCCTGTGCGCAGGATGTGGACCGACGGGTCCTTGCCGGCGCGGCCCAAAAGAATGACCTTGTTTACACTCCGTCCCATGCTTCTCTCCTTTATTGGTCGTGGCCGTAGACAGAATCGAACGCCTGTCGCCGGTCGATCTCGACGTACTCGTCATTGGCATAGCGGTAGAACTTTCCAGTCACCGCGTCGATGTTCAGATAGCGCCGCGTCAAGCGGTGCTTGTAGAGGACGATGTCGCCAGCCTTGCCCATATACATGTAGTCTTCGCAGTACTCGGGCGGAATGGCATTCTCAAGAGGCCGCCAGTCTGGCTTGCCAACTTCAATAGCGCACTTCATCGCTCACCGCCTTTGTTCGAGGCCGGAGCCACGGCGATGTGCGTGTGCTTGCATCCCAGGCAGGCGACCGCGCCGGTGATCTTGCGAATCGCCTCGTCGAAGCGCTCCGGCAGATCGAGCACCTCGCCGGCCGCGGTGTAGAAGACCGGCGCGACAGTTCCGCGCAGGGCCTTGTTCTCCGCATTCCAGAGTTCGACGGCGAGCGTTCCCTGATGGCCGCGGAAGACGGGCGCCGTGGCGATGGCCGGGCGCGTGTGGCCTTCTTCGGACTTCAGCCAAAGCCGCGTGATGGCCAGTTCATAGGTATGGCCGATACGCAGCATTTCGATCCGCACCAGTTCCGGCGAAATCACGATGGCGTGGCGGCCGTTTCCGGAGATCGAATCGATCTGTTGCAGCCACGGCGCCGGTTTCCCATCGGCATCGAGCCAGGCGCAGTAGCGGCCCATGTCGGCTACCGCGCCGCCGGACTCGACGCCGCGTAGTACATACCGCCGCGCCAGATGCTGGTGCTCGATCGAGACGCTTGGCTGGCAGTAGATGCCGCGCTTCTCCAAGGCGCGAAGCGTCTGCTGAGGAAGCGACAGACCGTATCGCGCATATCGGTTGGCGTTGTTTGCGACGGCTTTGCTGGGTGCGTCATCGGTTTCGCCTCCTCAAACCGCGACCTTGCGGCGGATCGGCTGGCCCAGCGCCGCACGAATCTCTTCCTTCGTGCATCCGGCCCAGCACTTGTAGAGGCGCGGATTTTGATCTGGATGGCGAGGTTGTCGCCTGACGGTCGTGCCCGGCCTGGGCGCACGATGGGCAACGCGCCCACCAGTTGCGGCTATCCTTGCGCGTCGTGCGCACGTAGTCGAGAATCCGGAACTCGGTGCGCAACGGCGCTGAAGCGGGCGGTATATATGGGGGGGCAACGACCGGCCGGTAGGCTTCCGGCAACGTCATGCCACCGATGTTGTTCTCAGTTCCGCCTCGGTGAGTTTCTTCAGGCTGTCGAGGTAATCGAGTTGAGCCTCCGGCGTGAGGGCGGCCTCGTAGAACCAGTACCGCTGGTTTGTCTTTCGATGCACGCCGAGCGGGGCGCGGATGGCGTTGCCGTATTCGCCGTCCTCGATCCGGTCCTGACGAGGGAAGACCTCGATGCCTCTTTGAGGCCGCCGCCTTTGACCGGAACGCCGAGCCGCAGGGCGAGGTTGTAAATATAGATGCGGCACTCCGACGCCAAGAGCGGCGCATCGGCGAAGATCCAAAGATGGCCGCCGCGGCGGGATTGTTCGAGCGCGGCCTCGACGCCATCCTGCTTTAGTTCCCATTGCAATTGGAAGAGGGCCTCGATAGCGCCGTCAAAGTCGGCGTCGATGGCGACCCACTTCGAGCGCTGTGTCTCCGGGTTGATGGCATAGAGGTTGATGGTGATGTCGCCGTTCAGGTGCATGCGCACCACGTCGGCGTCGAGAGGTTTTGGCTTCTTGGTCTGCCAGTCCCGCGCCAGGTAGTACGGAACCGAACCGTTGGGCAGTGGATGGGCAGCCTGCATCCCGTAGGCGCGCCGGTTGACGAAGAGCTTGATGAACCGGTCGGCCGTCTCGCGGCTTACACAGAAGGTCGTATACATGGATCTCGCTCCTTCCTGAAGTTCTGTGTTTGTACCCCGGTTCCAGAACTCGGTCAAATCGGTGGCGTGCCGGCTGAATGGCTGTTTGCGGGTGAGAAAAATGACAGCCCGGAGGGTACGCCGGGCCATCAAAGCAGCGACGAGGTTGGGGGATGAGGTTCTTCAGATTTGGTGGGCGAAGCGCAGCCGGCCGTGTTTGAAGTCGGCGCGGGTTTGCGGTTGGTGGCGAAGCCGTTGGGTTCGGTGCGGAGGCCGGGAAGGCGGCGGCCTCGGCCAGTGCGTAACGAGTTGCGAGCGAGCGGATGCGGCCAGCGGATAGGCGCATGAGATTCCTCCTGGTTGTGATTGGGATTTGGTGCGGTGGTGGTTATACGACAGGTGAGGCGGTTAGGCGGATGCCAGCTGCATCGGGGAGAGCAACAGGCCGGGCTGATCGACGTAGCTGAACAGCTTGTATTCGGAGAAGACCTGGTCGAAGAGTTCGGAGGTGAACCGGTCTTCGCAACCCTCGAACGAGAGCATGTACCAG
>CAWHDN010000001.1:0-494417 GCA_963828115.1 uncultured Acidobacteriaceae bacterium | reverse complement strand
AGATGGAAGAGCGCCACGCTCTGGTCTTCGAGACGCAGGAAGAGGGAAGGATGACCTTCCAGGAATATCTGGATTGGGTGGTCTTCTATCGAAAGCGGCCGTTCACGCGGAGCCAGTTCCGGGACTTCATCTTTGCGCAATCGAAGCCGTACCCCGGAATGATCGAGTTGATTGCACGTCTCAAGGTCCGGTATGGCCTGAAGATCGTTGTCGTCAGCAATGAATCCCGCGAGATGAATGCATATCGCATTCGCGCGTTCAAGCTGGACCGGCTCGCGGATACCTTCATCACTTCCTGCTTCGTCCACATGCGCAAGCCCGATGTAAACATCTTTCGGCTTGCATTGGACGTCGCCCAGACGACGCCGGCGCGGATCGTCTACATCGACAACACGCCGATGTTCGTCCAGATCGCGGAAGGACTGGGCATTCGAAGCATTCTTCACGTCGATTTGAAATCCACCTGCGCAAAGCTGGCCTCTTTCGGGCTGCAGACACAGCAAGAGAGCTAGCCATACCACCAGTTCAACCGTGCTTTCTCGCATTCATGGAAACAAAGGGAGAATCAAACGATGCCGACCAAAATGCTCACTACCGAGGAACTACTCCACGAGACGACCGAAGAATTGAGCAAGGAAGAGTCCGTCAAGACATCCCACACGCTCGACTCCGGAGCTGCTCCGCAAGATGAATGCCTACTGGCGCGCGGCCAACTATGTGTCGGTCGGCCAGATCTATCTCTATGACAACCCGTTGCTCAAGGAACAGCTCAAGCTGGAGCACGTCAAGCCGCTGGTGGTCTCGCACTGGGGCACAACGCCGGGCCAGAACTTTATCTACGTGCATCTGAACCGGGCCATCAAGAAGTACGACCTCAACATGTTCTACATTGCGGGGCCCGGACATGGCGGCCCGGCGATCGTCGGCAACGTATATCTTGAAGGCACCTGGAGCGAGGTTTACCCGAATGTCACCCAGGACGAAGCTGGGCTGAAGAAGCTGTTCAAGCAATTCTCCTTTCCAGGCGGCATCTCCAGCCACGTTGCGCCGACGACGCCGGGATCGATTCACGAGGGCGGCGAGCTGGGCTATTCGCTTAGTCATGCCTTCGGTGCGGCCTTCGACAATCCCGATCTCGTCGTCGCCTGCATCATCGGCGACGGTGAGGCGGAGACGGCGTCCTTGGCGACCTCATGGCAGTCGAACAAGTTTCTCGATCCAAGAACCGATGGGGCCGTGCTGCCGATCCTGCACCTCAACGGCTACAAGATCAGCAATCCCACAGTGTTGGCTCGCATAGAACATGACGAACTGGACCAATTCCTGCGTGGATGCGGCTGGATCCCTTACTTTGTTGAAGGGGATGATCCCGACTCGATGCACGAACTGATGGCCGCCACCCTCGATAAGGCGGTTGAGTCCATCCAGCAAATCCAGAAAAATGCACGCAGCAACAACGACACCACCCGGCCGCGCTGGCCCATGATCGTGCTCAAATCGCCCAAGGGCTGGACCGGGCCTAAGGTCGTCGACGGTCTGCAGATCGAGGGAACATTTCGAGCTCACCAAGTCCCGCTGCTGGTCGATACCGATCATCCCGATCACGTGAAGCTCCTCGAAGAATGGATGAAGAGCTACAAGGCAGAGGAACTCTTCGACGAAAAGGGACGTCTGATTCCCGAACTGGCCGAGCTGGCGCCGAAGGGCGATCGCCGGATGGGGGCCAATCCACACGCCAACGGCGGCATTCTTCTGCGCGATCTGCGGATGCCCGACTTCCACCAGCACGCGGTTAAGGTGACTTCTCCGGGCGCGGTGGAGGTCGAGGACACGCTCATCCTTGGTTCGTTCCTGCGCGATGTTGCCAAATTAAATCAGGACAAACGCAACTTCCGTGTCTTCGGGCCGGATGAGACAGTCTCAAATCTCTTACAGGCGGTCTTTGAGGTCACCAATCGTCAGTGGGATGCGCAGGAATATAGCAACGACGAATTCCTCGCGCCGGAGGGCCGGGTCCTTGACTCGATGCTCAGCGAGAACCAGTGCGAGGGTTGGTTGGAAGGGTATCTTCTGACCGGGCGGCACGGGCTTTTTAACAGCTACGAAGCCTTCATTCGCATTATCGACTCGATGTTCAGCCAACACGCCAAGTGGCTGAAGGTCTGCAATGAGCTTCCATGGCGGCGTGATATTTCCTCGCTGAACTATCTGCTCGCTTCCCATGTCTGGCAGCAGGATCACAACGGATTCACCCACCAGGACCCAGGCTTCCTCGACCATGTCATCAACAAAAAGGCTGACATTGTGCGCGTCTACCTTCCGGCCGACGCCAACTGCCTTCTGTCCGTCTTCGATCACTGCCTGCGCAGCCGAAACTACGTCAACGTCGTGGTTGCAGGCAAGCACGCGCTCCCGCAGTGGTTGACCATGGATGCGGCGGTTGTGCATTGCACCGAAGGAATCGGCATCTGGCAGTGGGCCAGCAACGACCAGGGCAGCGAGCCGGACGTGGTGATGGCCTGCTGCGGAGACACGCCTACACTGGAAATCCTTGCCGCAGTCTCGATTCTTCGCAAACATCTACCCGATTTGAAGATCCGTGTCATCAATGTCGTTGATCTGATGAAGCTACAGCCCAGCACGGAACATCCGCACGGCCTTACCGAACTTGAGTACGACTCGCTCTTCACCAAGGACAAACACATTGTCTTTGGCTTTCATGGATACCCCTGGCTGGTCCATCGGTTGACCTACCGCCGCACCAACCACAAAATGCATGTGCGCGGCTACAAGGAGGAGGGCACGATCACGACTCCTTTTGACATGCGGGTACAGAACGATCTCGATCGCTTTCACCTGGTGCAGGACGTCGTGGATCGAGTGCCGAATCTTGGCTCCAAGGGCGCGTACCTGAAGCAGCAGATGCAGGACAAGCTCATTGAGCACAAGCACTACATCGACGCGCATGGCCAGGACATGCCGGAGATCCGCAACTGGAAATGGAGCATCCCTAAATGAATAGGCAAGCGCTCGAATCAACCGCGCAGAGCATGGTCGCCGATGGCAAAGGACTGATTGCCATCGACGAGAGCACCGGAACGTGCAACAAACGATTTGCTAAGTGGGCCATCCCGCAGACCGAGGAGACGCGGCGGCAGTATCGCGAGCTGATCGTAACCACGCCGGGCCTAAGCGAATCGATCAGTGGCGCGATTCTCTTCGATGAGACGATTCGGCAGCGGACGAACGATGGCACACCATTCGCCAAAGCTCTCGCCGATGAGGGGATCATCCCCGGCATCAAGGTCGACGTAGGTGCGAAGCCGATGGCTGCCTGCCCCGGCGAGAAAGTCACGGAGGGACTGGATGGACTGCGCGCGCGTCTGGCTGAGTATGTGCAGATGGGTGCGCGCTTCGCCAAGTGGCGCGCAGTGTTTGCCATCGGCGATGGCACTCCCAGCCAAGCGTGCATCGAGGCCAACACTCACGCGCTGGCCCGTTATGCGGCACTGTGCCAGGAGGCCGGACTGGTCCCTGTCGTAGAACCGGAGGTGCTGATGGAAGGCGCTCACACTCTCGAAACGTGTCGAGAAGTGACAGAGCATGTGCTGCGCACGGTCTTCGGCGAACTCTCCTCGCAACGCGTGAGACTGGAGGGCTTAATCCTAAAGCCCAACATGGTACTGCCTGGAGTGAGCTGCCCCATGCAGGAGACGGTGGACGAGGTCGCAGACGCTACCGTGACTTGCCTTCTGCGCGTCGTGCCCGCGGCTGTTCCGGGGATTGCGTTTCTGTCGGGAGGCCAATCCGGTGAACTTGCCTCAGCGCGTCTGAACGCCATGAATGTCAGGTTCAAGTCGCGACTGCCCTGGGGGTTGGCATTTTCGTTTGGCCGCGCCATCCAGCAGCCCGCTCTGGAGATCTGGCATGGCGAACAGGCGAACACACATGCGGCGCAGCAGGCTCTCTATCATCGCGCCAAGTGCAACAAGGCTGCGCGGCGCGGCGAGTATGACGCAGTATTCGAGACGAACCATGCCCGCCGATAGCGCTCCACCACAGAGGTCTCATATCTTTGCCTCTGGCGGGTCGGCGATCGCTCCCGGCGGCAGGAACTCCGGGAGGTCAAGGCGCGCCACGCCAATCCGGTTGTCCGCCATTCCGTAATAGACATCAAAGCGATCCGGTGATCCAAGATCGTCCCGCCGGTCGATGCCGGTGGGAAACACAACGTTGGCGATTGTCCCGCTGCGCTCTTTCAGCAACTCCGGCTTCAGCACCGGCTCCGTCGAGCGATACTGGATCACCTGCGGATGGTTCTTTGAAAGCACCATCACCCCGGCCGAGTAGAACAGTTGATGTGCTTCGCTGTTCGGCTCCGCAAGGTCGCTGACCCCGTGATAAACGATCAACCAACCGTGTCTTGTGAGGATGGGCGGAGTGCCACCGCCGATTTTGAGCCTCTCCCAGGGTGACACCGGGGTCGCCAGCCGGTGATGAGATGTGAATTTGCCGAAGCGATCATCCTCTTTACCCTACAGGGCCGTTGGGCAGTATGAAATCCATATGCTTTCCCGGTCGATATCCAGCACACGGGATGCAGGGCGGCGGGCAGTTTCCTCCGGACGAGTCCCTGGGAAAAGGGGCCTATGCAGAAGGGCGAGCTCTGGGTGACCGGATGGATTCGGTATGGCGACCGGGAAGAGGCTGGCGTCCTTATCATCCACGCTGTCCAATGCAATACCATTACACGGAGCGAACGTGGCAAGCCCCAGACGCTGCCAGTGGAAGAGATCTTCCGATACGGCCAGCGCAATGCGCGGACCGTTGGACGAAAATGCCGTATAAGTCATCATGTAGCGTTGCAGCGGCTCCACAAAGGTGACACGGGGATCTTCGCAGCCGCCACCACCATCCGGCCGGCGCTCGTACTCGGCCTCCGGCTCCAATGCAATGCCAAGCCTTTCGACCCCGGTCGGATCGCCCGCTTCATCGAACCGCACCCGCGCAATTCCGATGCGCGAATAATTTCCCTTTGCGACGAGCCGGGGAAAGAGGTAAAGCTGACCATCGGGCCCGCGGGCCACCGCCGGATTGAGAACGCCTTCGGCCTCCTGCGGATTGCCTGGCTCGGGTTCCATCATCACACCGATGCGCTTTAGACTAAATTCAGTCATTCAATCCCGCCTTGAAGTCAGCCTGCCGGTCGCCGCCTAAGCAAGCGATGATTGCTTCGATTACCCGCTTCGTGTCCTCGGGCCCTCGCACTGGAATGGAAATCACTCCTGCCTGCTGGGCCGGATAGTCATTCCCTCCTGGGAACAAGGCATCCCCGATGTAGATCATCTCCTTCAAGGAAATGCCGAGGATGTCTCGCAGCTTTCGAATGCCGTATGCCTTGTCGATGCCTGGTTTGGTCACATCAATCGACGTCGCACCGCCCAGCCGGACCGAGAATCCGGGAATCAGAGGGTCAAGGATCGCCTTAATCTTCTTTCGCTTGGCGAAATCGGGGTCCCATTTTTCCTTTTCCGCGAGAGGCGCCTGCTGACCTAACGCGGACAGCGTGATCTGGCTGCCCCGATCTTCAATCATCTCTCCCCAGACTTTTTCGACCTTGAAGCCTGCTGCGTGGAACGCTTTGTTCAGAGAATCGATGATCTTCTTCTTTTCGTCCGCGGTGAAATCCTCGGAATAGATCTTTGTCCAGTCTCCCGAGTACCGAAAGAACTTAGTTCCACAAGTAGGGAGGACCGATAGATTGGTCAAGCTTTGGTCGTGGGGTAGATGGGAGAGAAGTTGTTTCTCAAACTGCGGCCAATCGCCTCCCGAGATGACAGCCGCTTTGACAACGTCGAGAAGATCGTGCAGCAGCGTCGACATTTCGGCATCGAGGGCCGATTTACTTTTCGCGAGTGTACCGTCCAGATCGAAAACAATCAGCTTCTTCATTCACTCACCATCCCTGAATACTTGCTGCTTCAGCCAGCCTTTCCAACTCCGCGAACCATTTCGCGGTTGCCTGGCTGGATCTATGCCGGTACTTCTATTTCCAACAAACTCACTGCATTGGCGGGCCGAAACACGCACGATTCAATCACCGCCGGCAGGAGCCATACTTCACCTCTGCTAACGGTATATGTGTCGCCGCCATGCTCGATCTGCCCACGGCCCTCGATGCACACCAGCACGCGCGGCACTCCTTGAGTGGCAACGGTGAAGGGTGATTCTCCGCGCAAGCGCCAAAGCCGGAACGCATCGCAATCGAAGAACCTCTCGCGCTCCACCGGCGTCTTTGTCTCCACTACAGGCGTTACCAGTCCGGCTGCACAATCAATGAAGTCAATGCAGGCAAGCGCCTGATCGACCTGGAGTTCCCGCGGCCTGCCTGTCTTGTCATCGACGTGGCCCCAGTCATACAGGCGAAACGTTGTGTCGCTGTTCTGCTGCACCTCGAACACCACGACGTCCCCGCCCAGGGAGTGAACCGTCCCAGCCGGGATGAAGATGCCATCGCCGGGCTTTGGTGTGATCGATGAAAGGTGATCTGCCAACGTCTTGTGCGTGAGCGATTGCCGGAGTACGTCCGCGGTAGTCCCTGGCTTGAGACCCGCATAGATGCGGCTTTCTTTCTCCGCCTGCAGCACAACCCAGGCTTCGGTTTTTGCAGCCTCGCCCTCCGGCAGAGGTTTAGCCGGCGGATATCCAGGATGCACCTGGACGGAGAGCATCTCGCGCGCGTCGAGAAACTTAAGCAGCAATGGAAAACGAAGGAAACGCTTCGCCAGCTTTCCCATCAATTGGTCCTGAAACTGCTGCATCACCGTACCGATCGTCTGCCCTTTGAGCGCTCCATTGGCGACTAGGCTCGGATGGTCCACGCGATCGCTGAGTACCCAGGCTTCGCCGATAGGGCCTTTGTTCGGCAGCGGCGATCTAAGCAGACCGGACAAGCGACGGCCACCCCAGAGTCGGTACTGATAGATCGGCTCGAATCGAAGCGGATAAAGCGGGGTATAACTCATCGATGTCTCTTTGCTCTCAATGTTTGGCACAGACTGTACCCCTTGCTGAGGATCTGGTGATGGCTCCATGACGTTAGATGCAGCTAATTACGTTGTTTGCGATGTATCAATGTCAGACCATCGCTCACCACATAAACAGTCAGGACCCAAGAGGCGAAGACACATAACCCAGAAACGCCGCAGTGACATTCAAAGTTGCGCATATCGTCAGCGATACCTTGCCAAGAAACGCTCTGTTAGTTGGGCAGGCTGCTCAAACCTGCTGAACGGATGCCGAGAACCGTCTGGCGAACAGATTGTAGAGTGCAGCAAATATGAAGCCGCCCGCAGCGCCGTCGATCAATCCATAGGCTGTCCCAATCACAGCGTCCCCCAGGCTGCGTGCGCCATGAAAGCCTGGATAGAGGGAACCGACAAAGTCAAGGAAGGCTGTGCCGTAGGACGGAATGGCGAGATGAACCAGTGCCGCAAATGCAACTCCTCCTCCCCAAAGCAGTCCAAGCGCAAGTGCCATTGCCTTCGCCGATAGTCGCATAATCTCACCTCCCGCGCTTATTTCACGACTGTAAGATGCGCGTGCCTTCCCTTAAAGTGGTTCAGCAGGCCGCCTCTTTATCGAACATCTTATAGGCCCAAAGCTGGATGCGTCCGTTCACGACAGAACACGCGAGCGTATCACCATTTAAGGGGGATTTCCATATTTTCAAGGGGTTAGTTCTTTGCCAACGGACCCGGGCCACATTGCTCACGATCCGGGCGCGATCAGGAGTGGGAGATTCCGTATGCGTCCAGAACGTCCTGCAGCGTTACGATGCCCATCAGCGTGTGTACATCGGCGCGGCTCACTACCGGCAGCAGATCGATCTGGTTGCTGCCCATGCGCTCCAGCGCGAGGTCGATTCCCTGATCGGCATGCATGTGGGGAAAGAGTGGTGCGACCATCAAGTCGTCGAGTAGCCTGCCGGAGTCCTCGTCCGCTTCGACCTCCAACTGCGACTGAGTGACGACGCCGATGACGCCGCGCTGGTCCGTGACCAGGGCGGTACGAAGGCCGCTGGCACGGATGCGTCCCAGGGCCTCGCGCACAGTGATTTCGGAATCCAGCAGGAGCGCAGGACCTTTCATGATCTCCGCAGCGGTGCGCTGATCGAGCCGTTGCCGCGTCCTGGCGCTGGGCAGATGGATTCCGTCCTGCACCGCGAGCGCCTCGTAGATCGGCTCATGCTGCAGGAGGGAGGCGACGAAGAGGCTGACCAGGTTGGCGATCATCAGGGGAACGATGACGGCGTAGTCCTGGGTCATCTCGAAGATGATGAGCACCGAGGTCATGGGGGTGCGCACCACGCCGGCGAAGACCGCTCCCATGCCAACCAGCGCGTAGGCCCCCGGCGTGGCCGTCGCCAGCGGGAAGAGATGATGCGCCGCGGTGCCCACTGCGCCTCCCACCATGGCGCCGAGGAAGAGCGACGGGCCAAAGATGCCGCCCGCGTTGCCCGAAGCGTAGCTGGTGGTGACGGCGAAGAGCTTGAGCAGCAGGAGCAGAAGCATCAGGTGGAATGCCATGCGTCCGTTCAGCGCGTCGCCGACAAAACCGTATCCCACGCCCAGCACCTGGGGCACAAACCAGCCCATCGCGCCCACCAGCAATCCGCCTGCTACAGGCTGGAACCAGACGGTCTTGCGCGGCAGGCGCAGAAACCACGCACGCATGCCCAGCAGCAGGCGGGCGAAGATCGCGGAGACCACTCCGCCAGCCACGCCGAGCACCGCATAGACGGCAAACTCGGACGAACTGACCAGGTGATATTTCGGGACATTGAAGAGCGGATGATCGCCGAGAGAGACGCGCAGGACCATCCAGGCGGTTGCGGAGGCCAGCACCACGCCACCCATCATGGGCGCGTTGAGGTCGCCCATGATCTCTTCCAGTGCAAAGACCACAGCGGCCAGAGGAGTATTGAATGCGGCTGCAATGGCCGCCGCCGCACCCACCGGGATCAGGTTCTTCACCTGCTCGGTGCTGAGGCCCAGCGCGCGACCGAGCACGGAACCGATGCCCGCGCCCACCTGCACCGAGGGGCCCTCGCGTCCCAGGGGAATCCCGCTGGCCAGCGTCGCCGAGGTGCAGAAGAACTTGCCCAGCACGGTGCGCAGCGTGATGCGACCATCGCGGGCAAAGAGCGCGGCCTTGGTCTGGGGCACGCCGCTGCCGCGCGCATTGGGGAAGAAACGATAGAGCAGATAACCGATGCCGAGCGAACCAACGACAGGGAACATGAGACGCCGCCAGGGCGCGCCCACCACCGGATAAAGCCGCATCCCCATGCGTTCCGTCAGCACAATGAAGGCAACGACGGCGAGGCCGGTCAGTGCGCCGATGACCAGCGACAAAGCCATAAAAACCTGGCTCTCGCTATGCCGCAGCGGGGCCATGCGCTCCGCGAGCGGAACCTGCCACCAGCTCCGGCTCGCCGTCTGCATGGGTTCCGTCATCGTGTGGGAAGTCCCTCGTATCCAGAATATCCCACGGGAATTGCCCTAAACCGGAATCTCCTTTTTCTGCGCCGATACGTTGAAATTGCACCGCTCCTGAAGGTTTTGCAAGAGCCACGCAGCATTCGAGTTCGAAAAACGGAGCAATTCCGTGCCGTGCTGGGTCCAACCGCGTAATCGTGAGCCTTTCTTGTCGATTTCTCGGACACTCCTTGCTCCTCAACTGATACTGGATTTCGGCAAGTTCAAGTCCTCGATTGCTCACGACGATGGGATTCCCTAAATCTGGAACTCGCACGACCCGCGCCCGCGTGGTTCTTAACAGCCAGAATCCTCGCATAGCAGATCTTTCCGGTGGCCCTGGCGGCGTGGTTGCGTGCCTAGAATTGTTTGCGCAGGCGCTCGAAGAAGACGTAGCCGATGGAGGCCGCAATGATGGCGATGGCAAAGTTCTTGATCGTGAAGATGTCAACCAGGGCGACGGAGAACCTCTTACCTGGGCCATTGGTGCGGTTGAACTCGCCCATCAGGAGGTTGGAGTAGAAGAGGAAGATGATGAAAGCGACCTCGATCAACGCGCGCAGGACGTGGCTGAGGGGGCGCGGGGACAGTGGGCTTGGGGGCATGGAATGATGATACTTGGAATCTCCTTTTTCAGCCCTGATTCGCTTGGATTGTACCGCTCTTCAGCGGTATGGGAAGACCAACGCCGCAAGTCCGGTCAAAAAACAGAGCGATTCCGTGCCGCCCTGACTCGACCGCGTAATCGGGAGCCTTCCTTGTCTATTTCTACGACGCGCCTTGCTCTTCTACTGATGTGCACGAAAACGTCGGCATGGCGACTGGAATACCGTTGCACCCAGCAGAATGCTTTCGTACGCTCATACAGGCAGAGCCTCAGAAAGAATCTGGTCCCGCAAACGAATATGCAGCGCCTGCGGTGTTAAAACATCTACCGACACGCCGAGCAGCGTGCGCAACTGGTATCGAATCTCCCCAATGTCAAAGATGGACGTCTCTGGCGTGGGATCGACCAGAATATCGAGGTAGCTCTCCTCGGTATCCTCCCCATAGACAACCGCCCCAAATATCCGAGGATTCCTGGCGCATCTTGATTCCACGATGCGGCGAATCTCCTTCCGATGCAGTCGTAGGGCCTCCGACGGTCTCATAAATCCTCCCATTCTATTCATGTAACTCTACTCTTTGGCCGCAGCAGCAATATCATCGGCGAAGTCCTCGTCGATGGTTGCCGGTGAGTCGGCGGGCAACAGAGCGATGCACTCCTCGATAGAGCGAAGCGGCGGCACGGGCGAGCCTCAAGACATTAAACATCAATGATGCGTATCTTGCCTGCGGGCTTCAATGGCTTGTACTGCTCGTTGAGGTATGCCGCATTTACGAAGCGAGTGGCTCCGCGTTCGAAGGTTCCTGCGCCTCCGTGAATATGGCCGAATAGATGCACCTTGGGCTTCTTCTGTTCTACGGACTCAAGTAGTTCCGCGCATCCGAGATGCTCTCCGCCTGGTGCGACCTGATCGAGAATCCCAAATGGTGGCCCGTGAGTAATTAGGACGTCCAGGCCGTAAGGGATTTGGTCCCAGTACCGCTTCGCCCCCAGGCCACGAGGGTACATGAAGGCCCAATTCAGGAACTCAGGAGTATACGGTGACCCCCAGAAAGTGACGTTGTCGATCGTGACGCCTGTGTTCTCAAGATAGACCGCATTGGGGAGAAGAGCGCGGGCTTCTTGCGGGGAATTCTCGAAATATCGGTCGTGATTGCCAGCGCACACAACGATGTGCTTGAACGACTGTTTTCCAAGCCAGCGATTGAAGGACCAAACATCCTCCGGATCATACCCAGAGTTCATAAAATCGCCGGCATGCACCAGAACATCTCCGTCGGGAAGACCTTCTATCCTGTTGTGCAGTGCGTGGGTGTCGGAGATTATAACAATACGCATCGGCTAACCTCAATGTTTCGCTGAACGACAATCCCGTCACAACCCAGCATCGTTCTTCTCTTGCTGGATACAATCAATTCCGCCACCCTCTACCACGATTATGCCGCCGCCCAGTGCCGCTAGCAATCTGTAACTGTCAATGTGGTTTCGCCAGACGGATATGCGCCACACTCAAGACCGGCTTTCACGATTTCTACGCGATTGTGCAGATGAGCCAATTCACTCAACCTATCGAGCCGAAACCAAGTCTTCAGGAGGTGCAGTAACTGTGGGATGGACTGATGAGTATTTATCTTGTCTCCGGAAGCGACGCCATATCGATTACCTTTCCGCGCTCAGACACGCCGCCACTCTGGATAGGAACAGCACCGCAGTTGTCTATCCTTGCGACTACTGCGGGGGTCTAAACGTTGGTCACCAAACTCTCACCATCAAACGACAACCCAGGCGGAAGCGGGTAGCAACGGAGGATTGCCTAGTCAATATTTGAATCGAGTAACGCGATCTCTTCGATGTCAATAACGTATTTCTACGTCTGCGACGACTGACTGGAAATTGCTAGATTAATTGCCTGATCCAAATCGGCGATCAGATCCTCTTCATCCTCGATTCCAACCGAGATGCGCACCAGATCCGGCGGCAGACGGCGCTCTGCCTGCAGTTCGGGTGGAACACTGGCATGAGACATAGTTCCCGGCATACTGATTGAAGAGTTGACGCTGCCGAAACTGACCGTGATGTGGAAGAACTTCGCGTGTTCGGCAATGGCCTTCGAGACCTCGACGGAACCCGTGGTGAAGCTCAGCACCGATCCAGCTCCGTGTGCCTGGAAACGCTGTAACTCATAGCCGCTGTCTTCATTCAATCCAGGGTAGTAAACCTGTTTGATTTCTTTGCGGTTGGCAAGAAACCTCGCTATCGCCAGCGCGTTTCGTTGCTGACAATCCAGCCGCAGCTTCAGCGTCTTGATGCCGCGCAGCAGCAGAAAGCAATCGAACGGCCCGAGTGCGCTGCCCTCGGCATTTTGTAAAAAGTAGATCTGCCCGGCCAGCGCTTCGTCCTTCACTATAATCACTCCGGCGGTCACATCATGGTGGCCGCAGAGAAACTTTGTTGCTGAGTGCAGAACAATATCCGCGCCGAGATCGAGAGGGTTCTGCAGGTAGGGAGACATCGTACTGTTATCCACGCACAACAGCGCTCCATGCGCATGTGCGATGGCGGCCATGCGGCGGAGATCGATCACATGCAACAGCGGATTGGTTGGCGACTCTACAAAGACCAGCTTGGTGCGCGGAGTGATCTGCTGTTCACATTGCTCTGGAGCACGAGCATCGACGTAGTGCACAATAATGCCGTTGCGGTCGATCACCTTGGAAAATAACCGGCAGGTGCCTCCATAGAGATCGCTATCGGCAAGGATCTCGTCGCCGGTCCTTAGCAGCCCAGTAACGGTACGGATGGCTGCCATGCCGCTGGAAAAGCAGAAGCCGCGAGTTCCGTTTTCCAGCGTGGCCAGATGCTTTTCAAGGACTGAGCGAGTCGGATTGCCGCTGCGCGAATAGTCGTATTCGCCAAACGAGTCGGCGTGCTGCTGCTCAAACGTTGCGGTCTGATAGATCGGTGTGGAGATTGGGCGGAAGCGGTCGCCCGGCGCGGGATCGAAGCTGACAAGACGGCTAGCGAATTTCATGAGTAACCTCTTCCGATGCGTTGCTGGAATCAGCGGCTGCAAAGGCCTGTTCCAGATCAGCGATGATGTCTTCGGGAGCTTCGAGTCCAACCGAGAGCCGGATGAGGCCGTCGGAAATGCCCAGTCCGCGCCGCAATTTGGGGTCGAGATCCGCGTGGGTTGTCGAAGATGGGTGAGTGATCAGCGTCTCCAGGCCACCCAGGCTCTCGGCGCGCGAACAGAGCTTTACGCTATTCAACGCGCGAATGGCCGTTTCCACTCCGGCTTTCAATTCGAATGCAATGATCCCACCGGGCGCGCGCTGTTGCTTTTCGGCCAAAGCCTTCTGTGGGAACGAGTCCAGTCCCGGATAGTAGACGCGCTCGACGTCCGGATGATTTTCAAGCCACCGAGCGATGACTGCCGCGCCCTCGCAATGGAGCCGGAGACGTGCCGGCAACGTCTTTATTCCTTGCAGCGTGAGCCATGCTTCGAAGGGAGCCTGCGTAGTGCCGATGGTCTTGCGGATCAGGCGAATGCGCTCCAGCAGCTTATCATCGTGCGTCGCGATCGATCCGCCGACGGTTGCATTGTGGCCGTCGATGTATTTGGTTGTAGAAAGCACCGAAATGTCCGCACCGAGTTCCAATGGCTTCTGCAGAATCGGCGTAAGAAACGTATTATCGACGGCGAGAAGGATCGAATGACGCTTTGTAATCCGCGCTACCGCTTCAATGTCGGTCAGTTTCAGCGTCGGATTGCCGGGAGTCTCGATGAAGACGATGCGGGTTGCCGGAGTGATCGCAGCTTCGACGTTGGTGGCATCGGAAGTATCGACAAACGACGCAGTGATCCCCAGATCGTCGAGAACTTCGCGAAAGAGGCGCATGGTCCCGCCATAGACCACGTCAGAGAGAACCGCGTGATCGCCGGACTTGAGCACCGAAAGCAAGAGCGTAGTAATTGCTGCCATGCCCGTGCGGAAACAGACAGCCGGGGGCGTCCCTTCCAGCGCGCCAATTACCTTTTCCAGCGCGTCTACGGTTGGGTTGGAGACCCGCGAGTAGCTGAACCCTTTATCGACTCCGACTGCATCGTGAACGAAGGTGCTGGTCTGATAGAGCGGAAAGAGAATCGAACTGGCGTGACAGTCCAGTGATCGTCCGCCATGAATTGCGACAGTAGAATCCTGCGGGTCGTATGTGCTCAACACAATCTCCTTTTGGCTGCTCAATAAACATTCAGAAACAACTAAGCCGTCGGGGAAACCCCAGGCGGCTGCCAGAAAGGAAATTGAGTCGACGAACTCAGACTTCCGAAACTGGCCTGCGACCGCCTGGGGGGCGCATGGCCATCGACATTCGAAATGTAAAGATCATCGTCACTTGAAGAGTCCAGTTTTGCTTGTATTTGAGATTGGAGCGCCGGGCGGGAATTGAACCCGCGAATACAGGTTTTGCAGACCTGCGCGTTAGCCACTTCACCACCGGCGCCTTTGCAACAACTGACAGCGATCAGCACAGAGCTGACAACTGTTAACTGCGCACTAAAAATCAAAAACCCACCGCGCCTACTGGCGGATGGGTCATAGGGATTCGAGATTCTTGTTTCGGAATCTAGCCCGTGGACACGCCCGCGCAGCGCAGCTCTGACAGCTACACATACATATCGCGGGAGTGAAGACATTGGCCATTGAATTCTCAAAAGGCGAGACGCTCATGGTTTGGGCGACTCACTAACTACAATTTAATGCCCAAGCTGAGGAATGTCAATCCTGGAATGAAAGTTCATGAATATGAAAGTGTCGCACAGGAGTGTCTCTCTTCAGAGAATCCGAGTTCAGACGCTGGGCTTGTTGGTTGGTCTCACAGTCAGCCAAATGAGTTCGATGGCAGAGGTTCGCCCATGCGAGGGCCGCAAGCGCATCGCGAAAGCCATAAATCGTCGTTGGGCAGAGCGTCGTGAGCTGGCCGCAAAACCTGCCGCAGCCGGAAGGCAACCGTCGCCCTGGTTCGCCGCCAGTTTCTCCCGCAAGCAGGGTGTAGCGCTCACCCCATCGGCGGGCGCTAATCCTTTGCGTTTGATGCAAAGCTTTATCAACAAACTTCCGTACCCGAACATATAGCATTTTGATGACGCCTCCTAAGTTAAGTAGATCGCGCCACTTTTGCTTCGGCTGCAAAGCGCAGAGAGTTGTCCATCCCGCGATAGAGCGTCTCCACGGATTCCAGAAGCGAGAAGACCTCATCCTCAAGTTGGACCAACTCCTCGACGTTTCTCTGTTGTGCTGCCGCAATCACTGGAGCGAAGCGCTCACCGATCAGTCCCGCCTGGATAAAGTGCTTGCGAAAGTTCTCGAAGACGGCGACGTCGGGCACGTGGCAGTATGCGCTGCAATAACGCTGCCCGCGGTCGCAGTGCGGACAGATCCAGAACACCGCGAGGCATCTTCGGCAACTTCGCTGCCGAAGATCAACTTCGCTAGAATGATCCGAGGTGTTGCCAGATGGGAGAGATTAACATGGAAGAGATTACAGGTTGACAGGATTTCCAATCGATATTATGCTTCAGCTAATATCTCTGCTTGTCGCGTGGTTGTAGGGTTTCAAGAGCATATGGCATTTATGCACCACATTTCGCTTGGCTGTCGCACCACCTGTTGTTGCTGATCCCATCGGCGGCGACAGGTAATTCCCCTGCGCAGGCACAATCGCACACCCACAATCGACAATCTGGCGCAGCAGGGGAATCCTTCCTTGCACGCGTTTTATTTATCGGTCCCTATCCATTGCCGACAGCAACTCATGACAGTACCTTTGCGGAGCTATCCCGGTTTGCGCAAGTTCGACGAGGCTGATCCGATGTCCCACATCCACACCCAATCCGCATCTCCAACAGCTTTGCCCGCGCGCTTTTTCCTGAACAGTGCGCGCTTCGGTTGTTGTCCTTCCTCCGCAAGCTAAGCGCACATCCGCGCTTTATCTCAAAGTCCTATCTTTCAGTGAACATCGCATGCCGGAGGTGTATCCGGCGCCCATGAAGGTCTGTGCGCAACAACGGACCTTCCCTCGCCTTTTTCATCCTTCAGGAGGATTGAAATGATTTCAGTACGCAATGCATTCATCGCGCTGCTTTTGCTCATCCCGGCGGCATTGTTCGCACAGTCGTATCACGGAGAAGTGCGCGGGTTGGTAGCCGATCCCAGCGGTTCCGTTTTGATCGGCGCCAAAGTTACCCTCATTGACGAGTCCCGCAAACTTACGCAAGATGCGGTATCCGACTCGTCGGGGCAGTATGCTTTTACGCGCGTGGATCCAAGCACCTATCAGATCGTGGTGGAGGCGGCGGGCTTCAAGCGTTTCAGCCGCGAGGGCATTGTGGTGGGTACGCAGCAGTCGGTCACGGTGGATGTTGCGCTGAGCGTCGGCGACATTGCACAGACTGTTCAAGTAACTGCCGACACGCCGCTGCTCGATACCACCAATGGTTCAACGTCGACGGTTCTTGAAGGACAAAAACTTGTCGATCTGCCCACATCGGCCAACAGCGGCCGCAACCAATATACAGTCATCAACGTGTCGCAAAACGTGCTTCCGGTGATTCGCGGTTCCGGATCGATCGACCAGAGCGACATTTCGACGGTGTCGATTGCAGGAAGCCCGGAATCGACCAACCAGTACCTGGTGGATGGTATACCCATCACAGATACGGTAAATCGCCCGGTAATTATTCCAGCCTCGGAGGCCACGCAGGAACTCAAGGTGCATGTAACGACTTACGACGTGGAAGTGGGAAGAACGGGAGGCGGCGTTTACAACACCCTGCTGAAATCGGGCACGAACGCCGTTCACGGATCTCTTTACGGCGTAACCGCCCCCACCACGCTGACCGCCAATACCTTCTTCAACAACCGCAATGGCATTGCACGGCCCAATACGCCGAACGCTCTTTATGCGGTATCGCTGGGCGGCCCGGTTGTAATTCCGCGGGTTTATAACGGCACCAATCGAACATTTTTCTTCCTGGCCGATGAAGGCTTCTGGTCACGGGGCATACTGGCGCCTGCTTACTCGGTTCCAACGGATCTGGAACGGGCCGGAAACTTCTCGCAAAGCTATGTAATGTCCTCATCCGGAACTCCTGAACCCATCACCATCTACGATCCGGTGACCAGAACTCCGTTTTCCTACAACGGCGTGGAAAATGTGATTCCGCCGTCGCGCTTGAGTGCGGTTGGACAGGCGATTGTCAGCTATTACCCGCATGCGAATCTGAGCGGCCGGGCGTCGGGGGCGACGAACTATACGCTTCCGGCACCGGGGCCGGAAGACCGCAGCACGGAATTCGTAGGCAAGATCGACGAGCAATTCTTCAAGTGGTGGACCGCGAATTTCTCCTATCTGCGCTATTTCTGCCTGATCCCGTTTGGCAATGCGCTGGGCACGGCGCCCGGTTCGGGCTCGATTACTTACAACCGCCATGTAGATGCAACGGTGTTGAACAACATTTTTACGCTCAACCCCACCACGGTGCTGAGCGTGCGGTTTGGCTTCAACCGTTTTCCGAACAACATCTATCCTTTGAGCACAGGCTTCGATCCGTCTACGTTGGGGCTGCCGGAATACAACTACCAGTTCAAGTTCTTCCCGGTGGTGACACCGACCAACTTTACCTCGCTGAGCGTATCGACGGCGACGATGGATCGCTGGTATTCGCGCAATCTGTTTACGCAGATCACCAAAGAAGAAGGACGGCACAGCCTGAAGTTCGGCATCGATTACCGCTCCATCGATCTGTCGTTTACCGATTATTCCAATGCGCCCGGCTCCTTCACGTTCACGGGTGCATTTACGGAGCAGCATCCCGGTGTCCCGGCTGGCGGGACGAGCCGGAAGCGCTATCGCGGATATCCTTCTGGGATTGCCAGCCAGCGGCCAGATCGAGAAGTCGCAGCAGTTTTATCAATACATCCATTATTGGGGCACGTATCTACAGGACGAGTTCCGCGTCAGCAGGCGCCTGACGCTCAATGGCGGCCTGCGTTACGAGTACGAGACCGGACTTAAGGACTCAAACAACAACCTGGTGACGGGTTTCAATGAGACCGTGGCCAGCCCGCTGGCGTCGGTCGTTCCGGGAACCGTAGGCGGACTGGAATTTGCCGGGACCGGAGGCAAGAACGAGACCGGACAACTCTCCAAGCTGAAGTTCGCGCCCAGAGTTGGCTTTTCCTATGCGATCGACGCGAAAACAACATTCCGGGGCGGCGGCGGCATCTTCTTCTCACCGTTGCGGTACGACGCCACGGCCGCACTGCAGACCGGATATCGACAGAGAACCAGTTGATCTCCAGCCAAGACAACGATCAAACCGTGGCGCCCGGATTCTCTTTCGAGCAACCCATTCCCCTCTGGGCCAGAGGCGCCATCGGGAAGCGCGAGCGGTCTGCTGACCGGCATCGGCAACCCGATTGCGGCCTACGACAGCAACATCAAAACGCCGGTAATCTACCAATTCTCAACGGGTATTCAGCGGCAGTTGTCCAAGGACACCGTGCTGGAGGTCAATTTCGTAGGTTCGCGCGGCCATCATCTTCTGCCCTCGCCGCAGGGAGGCGGAAGCGCGTCGCCTTCCGGCGGCGGGCGCACCAACATCGATCAGCTCAATCCCAAGTATTATTCGCTGGGTGCCTCGGTGCTGAATGCCGCAACTGCCAATCCATACTACCAATCGGGCGGCTCGGGCCTGATCGGGCAGAAGACGGTTCCGTATCTGCAAACCCTTCTGCCGTATCCGCAGTTTGCATCGGTCAACGTGATTACGAATGATAGTGCGTCGAGCTATAACTCGATTTCGGCGCGCGTGGAAAAACATTTTTCCAGCCGTCTTTCCTTCCTGGGTACGTACACATGGTCGCGCAACTATGACGGGTCGTACGAGACCTCCAGCCCGTCGGGAGGGTCCAACTACGGCCCGCAAAACATCTACGATCTGAAGTCGGAGTGGGGCCGCTCGTTTATCGACGTTCCGCACCGCGTGACCTTAGCCGGAACCTACCGGTTGCCGGTCGGCAAAGGAGAGTGGCTCTTGAACCGCGGCGGGTGGTTGGATCGGTTCGTTGGCGGATGGGAAGTGAACGCCGTTACCTACTACCAGAGCGGATTTCCGCTGGCCATCGTTCAAACCGACGTGAACAGCGTGCTGGGTGCGGCAGTGCAGCGGCCCAACATCAACCCCGGCATTCCACTGGCTACTGGCGGAAGCATCTACTCGCGCTTGTCGGGCTACATCAACCCCAGCGCGTTTACCGCGGTGCCGGAGTTCGCCTTCGGCAATGCCCCCAAGGCCACAACCTCCCTGCGCGCCCCGCGGTCGGGTGCGGGCAACTGGGACGCATCCCTGCACAAGAACATAGCGGTGCATGAGCGTCTGAATGTGGCGCTTCGAATCGATGCTCGAAATCTCTTCAACCACCCATGGTTCGGAGCGCCGGGCACCACGTTCGGCAGCTCCACCTTCGGACAAATCACATCCACCTACAACACGCCTCGCACTATTCAGGTGGGCGGGCGAATCACGTTCTGACCGGCGCTCCGGGGAGCCTCCGCATCGGCGTGGGCTCACTCGGGCACTTTCAGACCAAGAGGCAACTCCAAGAGGAGAAACAAATGATGAATCGACGCAGTTTTCTTTCGTCTACGGCTGCTGCTGCAGGGCTGCTGTTGTCTTCGCGGTCCCTTCTGTCAGCTGCGGTCCGCTCCAAGCTATCGCATAAGGAAAGAGTGGACCGGGCGCTCAGCGGGAAGGATGTCGACCGGCCTTCGTACACCTTCTATCACCACTTCAAACGTCCCACCGGACTGCTTGAGGCGCAGGATCACCTTAAGTTTCACCGCACATACAAGACCGACATCGTCAAAGTCATGAACGACTTCAATTATCCGCCATCGACAACGGGCAACTGGTGGGAACTGAAGCCGCTCGATAACCCCTATCCGGAGCAACTGGTGACGCTCGATGCGGTCCGGAGCGGACTGAATGGGGACGCGTATTTCATCGATACACTCTATGGCCCCTTCATGACCGCCCAGGGTCTGTATTTTGGGCAACCGAAATTCGCCGGCCTGCCCAGAACGGAAGAGGCTAGCGGAGCAAGACTGAAAGAGTTCACTCAGTTCCGTCTGGACAATCTCGATAAATGGCATGGCGCTCTCGAAGCTATCACGCAGTCCACCATCAACCACATCCAGAAAGCCAAGAAGACCGGGATCTCCGGGGCACTGGTGAGCGTGATGAACGCCTGGAGCCCGGCTGGGACCCTCGAGGATTATCACCAGAATACGCGTCCTTACGACAAACGTATCTTCGATGCTCTCGCCGACACCAAGCTGACGGTGCTGCATTTGCACAATCTGGAACGCCCATTCCTGAGCGAGTATACGGATTTCTCGTTTCCGATTCTGCAACATTCGATCGCGGGCAGCGGAATTCAGATCTCCGAGGTGCGCAAGCTGTATGGCCAAACGCTGTTGGCCGGCGTCGACGAACTCCACTATACAAAGCTGACCGAACCGGAGATTCACCAGCAGTGGACCGATGCCTGGAAGGCTGCGGGAGCCAAGTATATTGCGGGGCCCGGCTGCTCTGTACCGAATGACTCTACACCCAAGGAACTGGCGCGGTTTCCGCAGTCGCTCGGCATCGAATTGACGTGATCCCGCCCCACTGTAACAAAAAAGCAAAGACGTCGCGATACTTCACTCCGCGGGTGGGGTGCCCGGAGATCCTCGGGAATCGGTTTTTCCATCCCATCCTTCGAGCAAAGAGCGCTCGAAGGATGGGGCACCCGCTACGGGTTGATGGGATATTTGGTGGTGGAGTCGGGGGTCACAAGAACGATGCTTGATCGATGACGCGCCTGCGGCGCGGATGATATCAATAATTGCCTGTTTTGTTTCGCTTCCCCTGGACCGCTTTCTCCAATAAGTGAAGCGGATTCTGTGGCTTATCGGCGCATTGAGCATATAAAGTCGGCGCAAATTCTGCGATTTCCCTGTTTGCAGGGAATATCTGTGGGAGAGCGGTTCGCTCCAGACTGCGTCCACCGCCATTTCCTTTATCCGGCTACCTCTGAGGCAGCCCTCGTACCAGGGAAAACTTAGAGCTTTACGCAGCCAGCTTGTAATAGAGCGCGCCTGCACTGCCACCTCGTCAAATACGTCCCGGGATTTCCCTCGGCGGCGTCAACGCGCAACTCTCCGAAAACCGATCGATTGATATGCTATAGAATATCTAGAGGCAGTCTTCATACGTCAAGGCAGATTGACTAGATATATTGGATATGTAAGACTAGATCATGGATCCCTGTACATCCACACCGGTCAAGCCGCTGAGGCTTACGGGGCTTTCCGCCGATCTGCGCAATCAGATCAGGCAGGCGCGGACCCAGCGAGGATGGAGTCAGAGACAGCTCGGGGCCGCCGTTGGCCTGCCCCAATCGCATATCTCCGGCATCGAGTCCGGTCAGGTGGTGCCGAGGTTCGACACGCTGCTCGATCTGGTCCGCGTTCTCGATCTGGATCTGCTGGTCGTGCCCCGCTCCCTGATACCGGCTGTCCAGTCCCTGATTCGGGCACAGAAGGAGCCGGACTCAGCAGAGAAGGCGCTCTACGCGGTTGACGAGGAAACTGTCGAGTCCGGTGAGAAAGACCACGATGAATTTTGATTCAAAAACGCTGAACGCGCTCGCCGTCAACTTGCATGGTCGCCGCATTGGCGTGATCAATCGCATTAGCGGTGATCGTTATCTGTATTCGTTCGAGGATAGCTACATCGAAGATGCGAACCATCCCACCCTGAGCCTTTCATTCAAAGGCCAATCGGGGGGATTGGTCGTCCCAACCCGAGCGGTAACAGGACGCCTGCCGGCATTCTTCTCGAACTTGCTGCCCGAGGGACATCTGCGCGAATACCTCGCCGCCCAGGCAGGCGTTCAGTCCCATCGCGAGTTCTTTCTCCTCGCCGCGCTCGGCGCCGATCTTCCCGGCGCTCTCACGATCACTCCCATGGAGCCGCCCACCGAGGCAAGTTCCGAGTCTGCCGACAATCACCCCACTCGTGAACGTTTTCAGGAAGGAGCCGCATTCAGGTTCTCGCTTGCGGGAGTACAGCTCAAGTTCTCAGCCATTATGGAAACCGCAGGTGGCCTCACGATTCCTGCCGGCGGTGTCGGTGGCTCATGGATCGTCAAGTTGCCATCGAACCAATTTGCTTCGGTGCCCGAGAACGAATATACGATGCTGGCTCTTGCTCGAGCGGTCGGCATTGAAGTGCCGCGAACGGAGCTGATCGACGTCAGCGAGATTCACGGCTTGCCTGCTGACGCCGGAACCATGGAAGGCAAAGCGCTCGCTGTTCAGCGGTTCGACCGCGGAACTGCGGGGGAAGCCATCCACATGGAAGATTTCACGCAGGTGTTCGGCCTCTACCCACAGGACAAATATCACCACCGCAGCTACGCCAATATAGCCGCCGTTTTGTGGGCCGAGACCGGAGAAGCCGGCACCTACGAATTCTTCCGCCGACTGGTCTTCTCGGTGCTTATTGGCAACGGCGACATGCACCTGAAGAACTGGTCGCTTCTCTATCCGGATCGGCGCACGCCTGTGTTGTCGCCGGCCTACGATTTCGTCGCTACGTTGCCATACATTCCGAACGACAACCTCGCGCTCACTTTTGGCGGCAGCCGCAGCTTGAGCGGAATCACCGCTGACCAGGTGCGCCGATTCGCCGACACCGCTCGCCTGCCTGCGAGTCCCTTATGGCGAATCGTCACAGAAATCACTGATCGCACCGTCACCGTATGGAGAGATCTGCCCGAGAAGGACCTTCTGCCGGAACGATTGAGGAGCCCCATCGGCAATCAGATTCTCGCCGCCGCAGAGAGCATCGCATAAGGCACAAATAGCTGCCGTGGATAGCCATCGGCTGCGTAAGCCGCTGCGCTGCATCCACGGTCGCTCCGCCTATATGCGACTTGCTCAGCTTGGCAAGCGCAACTAAAGGCACCACTGCCATTGCCCAAGGACTTTGGCCGGAAAGGGCTGGTCAACTTGGACGAATTAAGCCCCCTCAACATTAAAAGACCAAGGGACGCTCAAAACGAGCGTCCTTTTGTCTGCAACCAACCTCGTAGTCGCCACCTGCGCGGTTACCAATTTCAGATAGGATGTTTATGTATTCCGAAACCCTAAGCAAGCTGGCAGCCCCCTTTGATCCAGGGAAGGTGACCTGGTATCCCGTAATCTCCCGCTCCGACTGCACGATCTGTCGCTTTGAACCCTACGTGCAGTGGAGGTCTTACATCGAGCGCCTCAATGCCGTCCTCACCCCCGCCGGCTGGGAACAGCACCTATCCGTTTGCAGTCGGCGCCGCGAAGATTCTCGCGATGCGGTGATCGGAGTGGAGTGTACGCTCGTCATCCATGGAGTTGGATCCTTCCGCGGAAACGGAGAAACACGGGCGGACGAGGCGCGAGCAGCGATGCGGGCCGAAGAGGAGTCCCTTAAGGATGCCTGCTTCCGGTTCGGACTCGACCGTTCATTGCGCGCGATTTCCACTCGCGTGGAAGGGCGCGGCCAACTGCATCGCTTGAAAATGGGAGCCGATCTGACCGATGCCAACACGACCATCGATCGCCGGCGACTGCCGCCGCCACCATATCTCGATCCGGCTTGCACAATAGAGCGTGTGAAAAAGGATATAGGCGACCTTCTCTATCGCGACGTGCTTCGGCAGATAGGCCAGTCCGGAAAGCCGCACGAACTGCCCATGGGCCTCCGCAACCAGGCGCTCGGAAATATGCGGACCATTCAGCGATCTCTCCGGGAAGCGAAGTCCCTGATCGCTGGCATTCACTGGCGGAAACTTCGCCAATGCCCGCCTCCGGGCCTGAGAAACTTGCCACAAACGCCATAATTTCGGAACCGCGCTTTCACAACCTCATGCAAGGGCTTATTAGCGCCAAACGAGACTCGGCGCTCTTCAGCGCTGCGATTGATTCCGTTGTTCCCTCTGGAACCGGCGGAGGGATAAGGACGCAAATATCAACCCGGTAAGCATATCGTGCACGACCATCAGGGCAGCTGCTGCTACGGCGATCCAGATTGCGCTGGCGCGCGATTGATACCAGTGCATTCCGATGGCGCATCCGATCAAAAGAAGCGCCACACTGTAAACGAAGATCAGCACCGGATTACCAAGTGAGATCCGTAGGTTTTCTGACATAAATACCTTTCAGTGCGCCAAAATACCGGCACCCGTTTGGAGGAAGTTCAACTCCAGGGACGCAAAACTTCACCATAATAAAAGTTCTCGCCAGTCGCTGGCGGGGACGGCATCACACGGCGATTGCGCGCTGGAGCAGGAGGTGGGCGTCCCACTAAGGAGGAAGGCACCCGTAAAAGACACGTTTCCGTATACGCGCTCAGGCTGTAATTAAGCTGGCACTCATTTCCAGATGATGCCAACCAGTTTGAACAGCAGCTTGTGTCGCGCTTCGAGCTCGTCCGGGCCAAAATGGTCAAATGGCTCCAGTTCGAGGCCAGATTCATCCTTCAGCCCGGTCATGTCCAGCTTGGAGTTGTAGCCAACCCCGCGCTCCACGAGCCGCCCGACGCCGACCAACACTGGAACAGCCTCTCGCTCCCGTTCGTCGTCAGAGCCCACGGCCGCATCGGCAAGCTCGACCCCAAGGCACTGGCTCCGTGACAATGTTTGGTTGTGCCCGTAAAGTCTTTTCAGCAAGTTCGCCAACGCCCGCCCCAGGTTGGACGAGGTTACTGAGAGCGCCGCTTTTGGGAGTTGCGATGGCTACGGTTGTGCTGGCAAATTTGTAAGACTCTCAAAAGAGGTTAGCCCCTACCTTTGCCAATCGCATCTGATTTCCCGTACCGGGGGTCGGACAAAAGCCGGACAGAATGAGCTATATCTTCCGATATATTGCTGAATAATAGAGGCTTAGGCCGGATAATCAAAGGTCTGCAAAACCTTTATGCGCCGGTTCGATCCCGGCCCGCGCCTCCAACTTCTCTCCCGTTTCTCTTTCAGGTTCAATGGATTAGACTCGATTTCGACTTTGTGCTCGTCCGTGCTAAATCGGGCTGAATTGACATCAAAGCCGGACAAAAACCGGACAGTTTTTTTGGCCCTTCAATTGACGGTCTTTCTAGCCTCAAGAAATGCACGTTCCTCCCCTTTGAGAAGCGCCGCCTAACCCCCACAGAATCAAGCACGAATCTCACCGATCCGGCTGTTCCACAAGGTGTGGGTTGTGGAACAGTGCCGCATATCAAATTCGATCACGTATTTTCAGCAGATTGCAGTATCCCCATCAGTCGGCCATTTGGAACAATCCTGCGCGGGGCTGGGGGGGATCCAGAGCCGGCGTCGATTGGCGACAATGTGCCGACTGGGCTTAGATCCGGCTTCGACTGCTCCCCAAGTGCCGCCACGAGCCACCTGGCCGGTCCGGCCGGGGGCGCAGAGAGGGCTCTCTCCCGACCGAATGCCTTTCGTACCTTCTTGCCGTCCTGCCAGTACCGGGCATACCAACTGCCGCTTCCGGCTTCCCGTTCGTACACGCCCTCAACCGGTGCTGCCTTTCTTGCCACGAGGGTCACTCGAACAGCATCGGGGCACAACTGGGTCACTCTTGGGTCACATGCAAGAAGTAATTCCTGCAACTCACTGCAAGACTCGGTCGCTAACTGAATCTCACAATCACCAGTGTTTACAAGGTTTTTGTGCGCATCGAGTGGCAGTGTGCCGCAGTGGCGGAAGCTCAAAAATCGCACTCCTAACGCGAAGGTCGGCAGTTGGACACTGCCACGGGCCACCACATTGCAGATGCTTTAGCGCACCGCCGCCGCCCGCTCTGTCGGAACGCGCGCGCCGCTCAACCCGCCTTCGTAGCGCGCCACGCCCTTGTACAGGCTCTCCGCCACGCGTTCGCGATACTCCGGATCGCGCAACTGCTCCGCGTCCTTCGGATTGGTCACAAACGAGATCTCCGCCAGGATCGACGGCATATTCGCCCCGATCAGCACCACGAACGGAGCCTTCTTCACCCCGCGGTCCTTCAGCCCCGCATTGCCCTTCTGCAACCCTGCGTAGAGCGAACCTTCCACGTCGCTGGCAAACTCGCGGCTCTCGGCGATCTTGTCCTTCAGCGCGATCTTCTTCACCAGGTCGCTCAACTGGTGGATCGACTGGTCGCTCACCGCATTCTCGCGTGCCGCTACATCCAGCGCTGTCGGATCGGAGGTGAAGTTCAGGTAGTAAGTCTCCACGCCGCGTGCGCTCGCATCCACCGACGAGTTGGCGTGGATGGAAAGGAACAGGTCCGCCTGCGCCTTGTTGGCGATCGCCGTGCGCGTCTCCAGAGGAATAAACGTATCGTCCGACCGTGTGTAGATGATCTCCGTGCCCAGCCGGTCGTGCAGCAGCTTGCCCAGCCGCAGCGCCACATCCAGCACCACGTCCTTCTCCTCGATCCCGTCCGCGCCCAGCGTGCCGGAGTCATGCCCGCCGTGCCCAGGGTCAATCACAATCCGCCCGATCTTCAGTCCCAGCGCGCGCACCAGCGATGTCTCCCCGTCGGCCGTCGGCACTGCCGCCCGCGCCGGAGTCGCATCCGCCACAACGGTCGTAGAGCCGCCCGCCACCTTCGCCTTGCTCCTGCGTTTCCTCGACAAGGAACTCGCTGAAGCACCTGAAGCTGTATCCGCCGGCGTCACTGCTGCAGCATTCATCTCCGCCGCGCTCGAACCCGCACCGTCGCCGTTTCTGTTCCCTGTTCCCTGTTCCCTGTTTTCTGTCTCCACCACCGCCGAGATCGGCTTCGAGGTCGGCCTCGTCGTAGCTTCCACTCTCCCCGGCAACTGGCTCAGGTCAGCAACCTCGCTGGCCGCGTTCGCGCTCTTTGTCGCCACGCTGTTCGGCACGGGCCGCGCCACCGTCGGCTTCACCGTCACCGCCGCGCGCGGAGCCGGCGCCTCACCTGCCGCCAGCACAATCGTGTCGTCCTTGTTCCCTATCGCCTGGTCCCTGTTCCCTGGTCCCTGTTCGCTGTTCCCTGCCTCTTTGCCCCCATGAATATCGATGATCAGACGGTACGGGTTCGGTAGCAGAAACGCCGAGTACTCCGTCACATCGTTCACATCCAGCACCACCCGCGTCACGTCGTCCGAGTACTGCGCCGCGCGCACCTTCTTCAGAAACCCATCGTCCGTCACCGCAAAGCTCTTGCCCACCAGCTCCGGCGCCAGCCGCGTCCCATGCAGGTCGAAATAAATCCGGTCCGGGTTCGGCACTCGCGCCGCCTCATACGTCACGTTGTCGCCCAGGTCGATCGCCACCCGCGTATACGTCGCCGTCGACCAGTGGCGAATCCCCGTCACCAGCGCCGGTTTCCCACTGCGCGCCTCGCCGCCAGCCACCGCCCCCGCCACTAAATTGGCGCCACTCGTTGCAGCCGGTTCGCGGACCAGAGTTCCCGCCGGCTTTGCCGGTGGGGTTGGATGAGTGGGCTGGCTCGTACCCACGCCGGGTGCCCCATTCATCGCAGTCTTATCGCGATGAGTGGGATCAATTGCTCCCGAAGTCTGCGCCATCGCCGGCAGCGACGAGACCCCACTCTTTGCCGAACGCGCGCCGTTGGCCGCCCCACTTGTTGCAGCATCACCACGCGCCGTGGTTCCCGCCAGCTTTGCCGGTTGTGTTGGATGACTGGGTTGGTCCGCCACGGAAATGGGTGCCCCACTGCCTGCGCCGAGATTGTCGGAGGGTCTCGTCACTGAGACATGGGTTCCAGCCGCAACCGGCTGCCCTGTCTTTCCTGTTCCCTGTTTCCTGTTCCCTGTCTCCTGATCCAGCGACGCCAGTCCCGCCCTCGCCTCCTCCGCCTGCTCGCTCCTGGCGTGCTCCTTCAACAGCAGCTTGTACCTCTCGCGCGCCGTCGCCGCATCTTTCAGGTCGTTCTGCGCAATCTGCCCCTCGGCCAGCAGCGCCTGCACCCCCAGCGAGCTCGCCGGATACTGCGTCCGCAGAAACTCATACTGCCCCACCGCCGCGTGCAGGCTCTTCTCATCGTGCAGTGTGCGTCCCTGCTCGGCCAGCAACTCGGCCACCGCATTCACCGCCGCCGCCGCATGAATGTCCGCCGGGTTGGCATGGTAGATCGCGCGATACGCATCCATCGCCTGCGTGTAATCCGCCCGCGTCCGCGTCTCCTCTGGAATTGCCTCCAGCGCCTCCCGCCCGCGCTCCGCCTGCTCCCACGGCGTCAGCGCCACCACCTTCTTCGCCGCATGGGCCCTGGCTGCGGTCGTGGTATCCGCGCGCACCCGCGCCGCGTCGCAGCACATCGCCGCAACACAACTCAGCGCGATCACGCACATCGCACACCGCACCCATCGCATCTGTTTCCCGAGAGACATCTCTCCCTCAGTTTAAGTCGCGCCGCACCACAGCCCCACGCAAAAACCACCCAGTACTCCCTGCGATACCCCCGCGCTACCCGATCAATCCCCCCACCACCTCCGCCGCCTTGGCCAGCGCGCCGTCGAGCGCAGCCGCATCGCTCCCGCCCGCCTCGGCCAGGTCCGGCCGTCCGCCGCCCTTGCCGCCGACCAGCGCCGCCAGCGCGCCCACAACCTTCCCCGCATGGACCTTGCCGGTCAAATCCTTGGTCACGCCCACAATCAGCGCAACCTTGCCCTCCGAAGCCGCGCCCAGCACCACTACGCCACTGCCCAGCTTGCCGCGCATCTGGTCGACCAGATCGCGCATCGGCCCGCGCTCCAGCCCGTCGACGCTCTGCACCAGCAGCTTGACGCCCTTCACCTCAACCGCGCTCGCCTCTCCCGCCGCCGCGGATGCAGACTTCATCCGCAGCCGCATCCAGCTCGCGCCGCAGCTTCTTCATCTCTTCTTCGGTCGCCGCGATCCGCGCGCAGCAACGCATCCGCCGGAGCTGATGTCTCTGCCCCTCCGACGATCTGCCCCACCACGCGCGCCACTTCGTAGTCGCGCCGGAACTCGCCCAGCGCGCCCCATCCGCTCACTGCCTCCACCCGCCGCACGCCGCTGGAGACGCTGCCTTCGCCGACCAGCTTGACCAGCCCGATCTCGCCCGTCGCCCGCGTGTGCGTCCCGCCGCAGAGCTCGGTCGAAAAATCGCCAATCTTCACCACGCGAACCTTGTCGCCGTACTTCTCGCCGAACAGAGCCATCGCGCCCAGCTCCTGCACGGCCACGTCGATGGGCACATCCACCAGCGTCTCCACCGCCGTATTCGCCAGCACCTGCCGATTCACGATCTCTTCTACTTGCGCGAGTTCTTCCTCGGCGACTCCCGCAAAGTGCGAGAAGTCGAACCTCAGCCGCGCGCGATCCACCGACGAACCCGCCTGCTTCACATGCCGCCCCAGCACCTCGCGCAGCGCCGCGTGCAGCAGGTGCGTCCCCGTATGATTCCGCGTCACCGCCGCGCGCACCTCGCCATCTACAACCGTATCCACCGCATCGCCCACCGCGATCCGCTCCCGCGCCACCACGCGATGCGCCCACACGCCCTGCACCGGCTTCGACGCGCCGCTCACATCGGCAACCATCGTCGAGTGACCCGCGCCCATCAGCCAGCCCACATCGCCCACCTGCCCGCCGGAGTCCGCATAGAAGCTCGTCGCGTCCAGCACCACCTCGCCCGCCTCGCCCGCGCGCAACTCCGCCACGCCAACGCCGTCCTTCACCAGCGCCAGCACCCGCGCCCCATCCACGCGCAGCGCCGAGTAGCCCGCAAACTCCGTCTTCGCCAGCTCGCGATACACCGGCGAAGCCGTCTTCTGCGACCCACCCTTCCAACTCGCCCGCGCCCGCGCCTGCTCCTCTTCCTTCGCCTTCTCAAAACCTTCCATGTCGAAGGCAATTCCAGCGTCTCTTGCCGCATCGATCATGAAGTCGAGCGGCATTCCGAATGTTTCGTATAGATGGAAGGCCTGCTCACCGGAACGCAGTGTCTCTTCGTTCATCTGACGCAGGCCCAACTCCAGAGTCCGTGCAAACTGCTGCTCTTCCGCCAGCACAACCTTACTCACCCGCTCGGCAGTCTCCTTCAACTCGGGATAAGCCACCTGCATCTCATCGCGCACGGCGAAGACCATCTGGTGCATGAACGGCTTCTCCTGCCCCAGCAGCCGTCCATGACGAATCCCGCGCCGCAGAATCTTGCGCAGCACATACCCACGCCCCTCGTTCGCCGGAACCACGCCATCCCCGATCAGGAACGTCGCCGCCCGCGCATGGTCCGCAATAATCCGCAACGAAGCCGCGTCCTTCTCATCGCTCGCACTTGCCTCGGCCACAGTATGACGCGGTAATCCCGTCAACTCCGCCGCCCGCGCAATCAGCGGAGTAAACAAATCGGTCTGGTAGTTCGAGGCCACTCCCTGCAGTACGGCGGCTACGCGCTCCAGCCCCATGCCGGTGTCGATGGAGGGCTTGGGCAGCGGCGCGAGCGTGGCGTCGCCCGACTTTGCATCGATGCTGCGGTCGAACTGCATGAACACCAGGTTCCATATCTCCACATACCGCTGCTCGTCCAGCGGAAATGGCTTGTCCTCGCCGCGTCTCGCTGGCCGCAACGCCGAGATCGTAGAATATCTCCGAGCACGGCCCGCATGGCCCTGTCTCGCCCATCTGCCAGAAGTTGTCCTTCATGCTCCAAACTCGAAGATTCGTTCCGCGGGCACTCCCTGGCCCAGCCACAGAACTTGTGCGCCTCTTCGTCGCGCGGCACGCCTTTCTCGCCCTTGAAGATCGTCACGTACAGATTCTCTCGGATCAGCCCGAACCACTCTTTCGCGGTCAGCAGCTCCCATGCGTACGCAATCGCGTCCTTCTTGAAATAATCCCCAAAAGAAAAGTTCCCCAGCATCTCGAAGAAGGTATGGTGCCGCCGCGTGAATCCGACGTTCTCCAGATCGTTGTGCTTTCCGCCCGCGCGCACGCACTTCTGGCTGGTCGTCGCTCGTGAGTACTCCCGCCGCTCCGCGCCCAGAAAGACGTCCTTGAACTGGTTCATCCCGGCGTTGGTAAACAGCAGCGTCGGGTCGTTTGCCGGCACCAGCGACGACGAGTGAACGCGCCTGTGTCCCTGCCCTGTCGCAGCCGAAAGCTTTCCCTCAAAAAAACGCAGATAATCTTCGCGAATCTGGCTTCCAGACCTCCCGCTGTTGCTTTTCGTATGATCGCCCATAGGTCTTTAAGTCTATCAGCGGAAGGCGCGACCCCTGCTAAAATCGCACCGCCGCCACGTCCCCACCCATAGCATGTCCCACCGGCCTCAGCCTCGCCCCATCCGCCGCAAACGCCTGGTCCGTCCAATCCCATCCCGTGTGATAGAGCACAAACAGATGCTCTCCCGGCCGCGCGCGCAGCGCCTCATACTCCACCACCGGCAGCCCTGTGAAGCGTCCGATGTGCATCGCCGTCAGCGCCATGGTGTCGTGCCGGTTCCAGCGCAGTTCCTCCGCGCGGGAGTACACCAGCGTCATGCGCGCGCGCACATCTGCGTCCTGCTCGTAGAAGCGGTCCTCCTCGAACGCGCCCATGTCTTGCACATACAGCCGCCCATCCGGGTTCGCGTTCGAGCTACGCCTTCACCTCCGCCGGCAGCGCCAAACTCGCCAGCCGCACCTCGGTCTTCTTTTGCTCCGCATGAATCCGCGCCGCGCCCGCGCCCACAATCCCCACGCCCAGCACCATCATCACCGCTGCAAAGACCCCATCGCGCCGCAGCCACGGGCTGATTGCCACCGCCAGCATCGCGCTGATCGCCACCACCGCGCCCAGCACATAGCGCACTTCGATGGAGTGGGTCACATACCGCGCCAGCAGGTAACCGCAGAAGGGAAGCGCCGCCAGAGTCAGCACCAACACCCACTCCGCCGCCGCAATCCGCGTCTCGCGCCCACGCCCGAAGATCTGCCGCACGCAGCCCCACGCCACTGCCGCCGCAAACGCCACCAGCGCCGCCATCCACAGATGCTGCACGCTCATACTGCTCTGCGTGTAGTTCACAAAGATCGTCCGGTAGGCCCGCGTAATATCGTGCAGCCCCACCGTCCCCGCGCTGTAGTAGTTCTTCCTGAACTCGCCAGCAGCCTTCAGAAACGGCATCGTCGTCGCGAACCCCGCCATCCCCAGGTAGATCGCCGCCGTCGCCGGCCAATCCGTCTGCCGCCGCTGCAGGCTGCGAAACCCCTCCGCCGCGCACACCGGAACCAGCAGCAGAATCCCGAAGTAGTGCGCATTGATCGTCAGTGCAATCGCCAGTGCCAGCCCCGCCAGCGCCCATCCCCGCCGTGAGACCGGGTGCCCCACATCTGGATTTTCAGATGTGGGTCTAGCCGCCGCCTGCCAGCTCAACAGCGCCAGCGCATACAGCCCCAGCATCAGCCCATACGGCCGTCCCTCGGCAGAGTAGTAAAGCGTAGCTGTCAACGCCGGAAACGCCGCCGCCACCGCGCCCGCGCGCTCCCCCGCCAGCCTCTTCACGAAGAAGAACAGGCAGACCTGCATCAGCAAAAATCCCAACAGGGCAGGCAGGCGCAGCGCGAACGCACCCGCCCCAAACGCCTTCATCCCCGCATGAGCCAGCAGGGGATACAGCAGCGGGTCCAGCGAGATCGGTTCCAGTCCGCTGCACCTGCACCAGCTTCCCCACCGTCGGCACGCTGTACGTCTGGAAGGCGTATATCTCGTCCTGCGACATCAGCTTGGCATGCGACCACGCCAGCCCCAGCGCCGCCGTCAGCAGCACAAACACCACCGCCAGCACGCGCGCCAGCCTGCACTTTGCGATTCCCGGACCCATCGCCGCATCCGCCATCAGACCTCGCCCGCCGTTGCCGGGTGCTCCATTCACGACAGCCTCACCGTCGTGAGCGGGAGAACCGCCGTCCCGCTCGTCGGCTGCACCACCGGAATCGTCGGCATGAAAAGATTCTCCAGCCACGGCAGCCGCACAAACAGCAGTACCACCATCACCACCACCGTCGCGGTAAACCACAGCATCAACCCCGGCTCGCGGTACAGCTTCTCCGGGTTCTGCACCGCGCTATTGTGCTTGAACGCGAGCTTGAAGTAGATCGCCATCACCAGCGCCACCAGCGGGAATGCCAGCAGCAGCTCGATCCGGTAGCGGATCACGAACGCCCCGAAGAACAGCATCGCCGTCGACGCGTAGAAGACCACGCTCACCAGCAGCGACTCTGGCGTATACCGCTTGAAGCTCGCTCGATAGGCCCCCGCCACGCCGTGGTCGCCGATCTCCCGCAGCTCGCTGAAGCGCTTCAGCGCCATGAAGTAGCAGCCAATCATCCAGTAGCACATCAGCAGGCTCAGCGGCGGCACCAGCCACGCCGCCACCGCATACCACCCCAGCAACATGCGCAGCGGATTGTTCACGCTCTCGGTCAACACATCCAGATACGGCACGTCCTTGGTCCGCAGCGGCTTGATGTTGTACGCGCAGCCCATCAACCACAGCGCCAGCGCCGTCACCGCAAACTGCCGCGAGATCCTCCAGCCGATCGCCACGCCCGCCACCATCATCAGAATCCACTGCGCGTAAGCCGCGGGAATGTTGACCAGCCCAAGCGCTGCCGGCCGGTCCTTCTTGGTCGGATGCAGCCGGTCAAACGGCGCATCCAGCACCTCGTTCAGCACATAGTTGCTGCACGCCACCAGCGTGATCGACACAAACGCCCACACCAGCGTCAACCCCAGCCGCCAGCTTAGCAGCCCCGGATAGATGCTTAGCGGAACAATAATCCCAGGCAGCACAAACACGTTCTTGATCGAGTGGTCCAGCCGCGCAATCGCCAGATGCGCCCGTAACCGCCGCGAGAAACTCACCTTCGTCTGCGCCGTCTCACTCATGCCGGTCCCATCTCATTGCCGTCGATAGCGTTAGTATATCGGCGAAACCACGGACAGCAGAGAAATACCGCGCAGTTCGCCGCAGAGTGCATAGTTGATCTCCACTAGAACCACGTCCCAGCCTTGTACCGCGCATACTCCTCCCCAAACGCCGCGGCCAGCACCCGCGACTCCTTCCGCGCGCGAGCGATCTGCATCGGAACCAGTACCGCCACCAGCAGCAGAATCTCCCACCTCTCCACCAGCATCGACACCCCAATCAGAAGGAGTTCGCCGAACACATAGATCGGATTTCGAATCCGCGAGTACAGCCCCGTCGTCACCAGCTTCTTCGCCTTCGCCTGGACCGAGAACGACGCGCCAAGTTGCAGCCGCGCCACAACCAGCAGCACAAGCGACACCCCAGCTATCGCCGCACCCACAATCTTCACCCCGTTCCAATCCACGCTGGGCGCGTACAGGCACGCCCAAACCACGCCCACGATAATACATCGCCAGCGTAATCAGATTCAACTTCATCTCGCTCCGCCTTTCACTTCGCAGTCTTGAGTAGAAATATATCCTGCACTCCCGGCGCCCAGGTCCAGCCCTCCACCTTATACTCTGGGTCCGACGGCATCGCCAACTCTTCAAACTCCCCTTTCCGCGCGGTCATCGCCATGCAGCTCACCAGTGCGTCGAAGGCGTCCTCGCTCCCGCGTGCCTTCTCCAGCACGCCTCGAGGCAGCGCCGCATACGCTGCATCCTCCTTGCGCTTCTTCAGCAAATAAGCCGCCCGTGCCGCCGCATTCGACTTCCGCACCGGCCCCGTATTCAGCCGCGTGTACATCTCCACCACCATCGGCAGTCCCGCCCGGTCGAAGGGCCACACTCGGAATCCCGCCTCCCTCAGCCGCCGCAGCACCGGCATTCCGCGCAGCGACGCCGTCCCCACGCTGCCCGCCCCGCCGATCTGGAAGACGCTCTTCGGCCCAATCCCCCGCACTCTCTCCGCGCGCTCGGCCTCGGGAATCCGCGCCGCCAGCTTGCAGTCGATGTCAGTCGCCCGCAGCATCCGGTGCAGCCCGTCGCCGCGGAACTCCGCAGGCTTGGGATGCTTCCCCCAGAAGCGCCGGTCTGGATTCCCGCGAGCGAGCCATTGTTCGCCCAGCCCGCCGGCCACAAGCTCCCAGAACGCCGGCCCGTCCTCACACCCCAGCTCGCCGCGTACAAACCACGCCGGAAAGCTGAAGCAGAAGTCCAGCCCCACCACCATTCGCGGCGTCTCCCTCGCCATCGCGATCAGCCATTCGCCAACCTCCGCCCGCGTCCGCCCACCCTCCAGCGTGACGCGTCCGCCGTCAACCTTCCCCGCGCCGGGTGCCCCATCCAAGGCGGTTGTATCGCCTTGGGTGGGATTCATCGTCCACACCCCCGCCCAGATCTTTCTTCTCTGCCCCGCCTCGCTGCGGTCGCCCGACCAGTCCACCGCCACCACGCGCTCGGCAGTCACCCTTCGCACCTCGCGATCCAGCCCCACTCCGTTACTCCGCATCGCCGGCGACATCCACCTCCTCCACCTCCACGCCCCACTCGCGCAGCACCTTGTACACCGTCCCCGCCGAAAATCCCGCCCGCAGCAACCGCCCCATCACCCGCGCCGACTCCTGCTTCGCCTTCTCACCCTCCGGCTGCTTCATCCTCTTGCGCGCGATGTACTCCCGAGCCAGCAAGACCTCGTCCACGCCCTCATACGCCGCGCTCACCGCCGCGCCCACCGTCTCCGACGCCACGCCCTTGGCCGCCAGGTCCTGCTGAACCCGCCGCCGCCCGAACTTCTCGCCCTCCTTGCGCAGCCGCGTGTACTCCGCCGCAAAGCGCGCGTCGCTCAGGTAGTTCAGCTCCTTCAGCCGGACGACCACCGCATCCATCGCCTGCTCGCCCTCATCGCCCTCGACGGCGCGCCGCTTCATCAGCCGCCGCAGCTCGCGTTCCGTGCGCATCTGCGACGCCAGCATTCTCACGGCATACTCCATCAACCCCGCCTCGCCGACCGGCTCCCGTCGCTTCGCCCGCTTGAACGCCATCCCTCAACCTCTAACGCTCGTCGTCATAACGCTCGTCCTAATAACGCTCGTCATTCTGGCGAAGCCAGAATCTCTGTATTTGCCTCAGCCGTTGTCTGTTCTACTTCGTCTCCGCGTACTTCCCCGTCTTCGTCCACCGGTCGCACCAATCATCGACCGTCTTGTACCAAAGCTGGCTGTTCTGCGGCTTCAGTACCCAATGCCCCTCATCCGGGAAGTAGAGGAACCGCGCAGGCACGCCCCGCCGCTGTAGAGCCGTGTACAGCTCGAAACCCTGCGAAACGTCCAGCCGATAGTCCCTCTGCGAATGAATAATCAGCGTCGGCGTCTTCGCATTCTCAATCGACCGCAGCGCCGACCACTTCCTGAACGGGTCCTGCTCCGCCGGCAGGTTCTGGTATCGCCACGGCTCGGCCGGGTGCCCCACGTCAGAACTCTCCTGCTTGTCATTCTGAGCGGAGCGAAGAATCCCCGCATTTGTCTTTGCCGGATGCCCCATCGGATCGTATCCCGCACTAAACCCATCCCACCCCTTCGGAAAGTCCTCCGGCCTGTCTGAACTCCCACTCGTTGAACCACATCTCCTCGGTCGTCCCATACGCGCTCACCGGGTCCACCATCCCGTCATGCGTCACAATGCACTGGAAGCGGTTGGTATGGGTCAGCACCCAGTCCGCCATGAACCCGCCATAGCTCGCCCCCAGCGCGCACTCCCGCGTCTTGTCGATGAAGGGATACTTCGCCTCGGCATAGTCCAGCCCCTTCATCAGGTCCTCGTACGCCCGCCCGCCCCAGTCGCCGCTCACCTCATCCACGAACTTCTGCCCATAGCCCGTAGACCCGCGCCGATTGATCCCCACCACCACATATCCATCCGCCGCCAGCAGCTCCCAGTTCCAGCGATAGCTCCACGAATCCCCCAACGCCGTCTGCGGCCCCCCATGCATTACAAACTTCACCGGATACTTCTTCGCCGGATCAAACCCCGGTGGCCGCAAGATAAACCCCTGCACCTTCGTATTGGCCGCCCCGGTGAACCAGAAGGATTCCATGTAAGAAAGATCGAGTGTGCGCACAAGCGGGTCATTCAGGCGCGTCAGCGGCTCGATATTGACGAGAACCGGGCTCAGAATCTTTAAACACATTCCAGGGTTTCTGGGTATCGTCTCTCTCCACAGCGCCCCAGCAATTGGCACACGCGCCGTCAGCGGGATTCATCACGACAAGCTCACTCGGCCCCTCGGCGGACATCCTCGTCATCACAAGCCCTTTTGAGTCCGGAGCGACCTGAATGCTACCGAACTCGGCCTTTTCGAAGCCATTGAGGGTAGGAGGATACATGAATGTTAACTCCCCAATGCGTCCTCCCATCGGTGCAAGCTCGAACACAAGTTCCCGTCCCTCGATGGGAGCGGCGAAGTAGACGCTCTTGGAGTCGGGAGCCCATGAAAATTCGTCCACCCAACTGTCGAACTTGGACGTAAGGTCATTGATCGAGCGAACTGAACGGTCCATGACGAGCAGATCGAACTTATCACTCTCAAATCCCGCCCTCGCCTGCGACCGAAACGCCAGCCACTTCCCATCCGGCGAGTACTCCGGCTCATCATCGCTCCCCGGCGAGGTCGAGACCTTCACCGCCTTCGCCCCCGGCTCGTCCAGCCGCAGCGTAAACACGTCGTTATTCGTGGAAGCCGCTGGAACCTTATCCAGGTTCGTCACATAAGCGATCTCCTTCGAGTCGGGAGCCCACGCATACTCCAGCGGCCCACCCAGCATCCACGTCGGCGTCTCCGCATCCCCCACCGTGCTCGCCGGAGTCACGTCCCGCACGTTCTTCCCATCCGCATCCACCACCAGAATGTGGCTCCGCTTCTCGCCCGTGTACTGATCCCAATGCCGATACAGTAGCGAATCCCAAACCTGCCCCTTCACCGGACTCGCCGCCGCAGCCTCATCCTTAGCCTTGTCGCAGGCATCTTCCTCCGCCCACGAAGCAGGCTCCATTCCGGTCCACTGAATTCCGGGTGCCCCATCCATCGCGGCAGTATCGCGATGGGTGGGAGCCGACACCGCTCGCGCTCCCGCCTTCACGCTGCACTCGGGATAGACCTGCGTCGTAAACAAAAAATGCTGCGAATCCGGCGACCAGATCGCCCCATCCGCATCCCCGCTCACCGCCGTCAACGTCCGTCCCACCCCAATCGTGCCAGTCGCCTCATCCCACGTCGCAATCGTAATCCGGCTCACCGGATCGTCCTTGGTCGGCGCACCCGTGTACGACACAAACTTCCCATCCGGGGAAAATCGCCCAAACGACTCCCCCACCCCAAACGTCACCTGTCTCTCTTGCTTGTCATTCTGACCGGAGGGAAGAATCCCCGCATTTGTGCCGCCACTGCTCCCCAGCGCCACCACCCAAAGATGGTTCACCTTGGTGTTCTTCTCCAGCGACACATCCGTCACCGAGAACATCACCCACTTCCCACTCGGCGAGATCTGCGGATCGCTCACCCGCTTCATCGCCATCAGGTCCGCAAACGTCATCGGCCGCTTCGGGCGCCCCATTCTTGACGTCTCATGTCATGGGTGGGGTTCGCAGCAGCCTGCCGCAGCCGTCTGTGCCGCACCCATCTCCAGCCCCGCCACCATCCCGGCCCACGCCAACACAATCCCAACCACACGCATCTTCTTCATCGCGCCAGTCTACATCCAACCCGCCGCTCTCTCCCACCCGCCGCAGCCATCGAGGCCGCGAAAATAAATTCCTCAAAAACACCAGCAAATTCGCATGTCAAGCCCCTCGACCCCCAAAAATCCCCATAACCGACACTCCATCAATCACTTACACCAGAAAAATAGTTGGCATTTTAGTTTTTGCCAATCGCTATAATTAAAGTAGGGGGAAATTTATCGCAGAGTACACAGCCAAGTCAGCGTGCGGGATCAAGGTACCCCGTAGATTGCCGCCTAATAACCCATTTACTTTCTTATATTTGATCTGTAACTCCTCTGGAAGAGGTGCATTGCAGGCAAATGTCTGGAACTCTATGGTTTCAGAGACCTTAGCGGGTGGGGGGGAGGGGGGGACCCCATACAAATCCGAAGCGTCTAACCTCCAGACAGCCCGAAGAAGGATCTCCACACCAATGAATCTGCCCGCCAAAGCCGCCGCCGCCATCCTCGCCCTCGCTCTCACGGCGCCGCTGCATCTCGCCGCCGCGCAGGACTCCTCCGGCTTCGGCAAGCTCGACACCGCGCCCCCCACCGGCCTCACCGTCGACCAGATCATTACAAAGTTCGCCGCCCGCGAGGCCGAATTCGCCCAGGCCCGCAACGACTACGTCTTCCGCCAGGCCGTCAAGGTCGATACCCTCGACGAAGATACCGGCAAGATCGACGGCGAGTACCAGCAGGTCACCGACATCACCTTCTCCCCCGATGGCCGCCGCGAGGAGCACGTCGTCTTCGCCCCCCAGAACACCCTCGACCGCATCATGATGACCCCCGCCGACTTCGACGAGATTGAGCACCGCCTGCCCTTCATCCTCACCACCGAAGACCTGCCCCAGTACGACGTCAAGTACCTCGGCCGCCAGAAGGTGGACGAGATCGACACCTACGTCTTTGAAGCCGGCCCGAAAAACCTGGTCAAGAACCACCACTACTTCCAGGGCAAGGTCTGGGTCGATCAGCAGGACCTGCAGATCGTCCTCATCAACGGCAAGACCGTCCCCCAGGACACCCGCCCCGGCCACGAAGACCTGCAGCCGCCCTTCACCACCTACTACGAGCAGGTTGACGGAAAATACTGGTTCCCCACCTACACCAAGGCCGAAGGAGAGCTGCACTTCGCCGCGCAGAACGGCGCGCTCAGCCAGGACGTCCACATCCGCTCAACCGTGCGCTACACCGACTACAAGCGCTTCCGCGCCACCAGCCGAATCATCTACAACGGCCAGGACATCACCAACCAAAAGGACCCGGAGCCAGCCAGCAGCAACCGAACAGCGGCCAACCGCACCCCCGAAGCAACGAAAAATCAACGGACATGCGAGCGTCACGCGACGAACTGCAACTCCGGTGCCGACTCAAAATAGAGATAGCGCCTCCAGTTTGGGTCCGCCGATCCGATCATGCGCATGATGTGGCGCGATGTATGCAGGGTGAACGGCTGCGGCTGGCGCATCAATCTCATCTCGGTCAGCTCGTGCAGCAACTGATTTCCCTTGCGCCGATTGCACTCGTGGCAGCAGGCAACCAGGTTCTCCCACGTCGAAAGCCCGCCCCGCGAACGTGGAACCACATGGTCGAGCGTCAGTTCGCCGGCGGTCAGCACGAGGCCGCAGTACTGGCAGGAGTTGCGGTCGCGCAGCAGGATGTTCTTGCGCGAGAGAGCGCGCGTCTGGTGCGGAATCCTGCGGTACTCCAGCAGCCGGATCACGCTCGGCATGGCCACACTCATGCGCGCCGCGTGCAGCACCGCGCCCTGTTCCTCCTCGGTGCGCGCGACGCCCTTCAGCACCAGAACCAGCGCGCGCCGAGCGCCGCAGATGTTGATCGGCTCGTAGGAGGCGTTCAGCACCAGCACGGGAGTCTGCATCGCCGGTTGGCGAAAGACGCCGATGCGGACATCCAGCTCCGTGGTCAGCCGCGGCGAGCCGTGTCCGCTCGCGTGCCGACTCCCGTTCACCCGCTGCTTCCGGACCTTCGACGAACTGTGGGACGCTTGCATTGGTCTAACCCTCCGCTTCCGATCCGCATCCGAATCCCTGCGGAGCGTGCAACTGCGTGTTGTCCCACATCGCAACCGGAACGCGCGGGGTCTGTGCGCGGGCCAGCGTCGCGACCCAGACCTTGCCTGCTCCGGCGCGGCGCAGCGCTCGCGAACACTCGCGAGCGGTCGCGCCTGTGGTGTAGATATCGTCGATCAGAAGCACCCCGCATCCGGGTCGAATGGAGTTCCGATCCACCTCGAAGGCGCCCTTGACGTTCCAGTAGCGGCTGGTCGGGTTGAGCGCAAACTGGCTTCGTGTGTCGCGTCGGCGGCGAAGGATTTCGGGCTGTAGACGAAGGTGCCAGCCTGGACGTGTCCGATGCAGCTCGGCCAGGGCGACTTTGGCCAGCAGCTCGGATTGGTTGTAGCCGCGCTGGCGCAGCTTGCTCGGGAACAGCGGCACCGGAACAACGATCAGTTCCTGGGTACTCTCGGCCTCAGCAGTCTCGGCTTCGAGCGTCAGAATGGACTTGGCGAGCATTCCGCCAAGCAGTTTGGCGACACCGCTCATCCGCTCGTACTTGAGCAGGTGAATCATCTCGCGCAGTTCTTTCCGGTAGACAGCGTACGCAACGGCGCGCTCGAACTTCGGCGGACGATTGCGGCAGTCGTCGCACAGCAGGCCCTCGTCCATGAACTGGCTGGCGAAGCGAGCGCTCTCCATGTCGATGTCGAGGGCCTCGCCACATATGCGGCACATGGCCAGAGTTTGCGGCGGTACAGAAGTCCGGCAGTTGTCGCAGATGGGAAGGATTGTGGAACGCAGCAGCGGACGGTTGCAGACGCGGCAGTCCGAGGGAAACGCTGTCGAAACCAGATCGTCGAGGACAGAACGAAACACCGCGGTTGTGCGACCAGCCAGGCTTTGCAGCAGGCGCATTCGAACGCGACCGTCTTCCGGTTCGGCGCTTGAGCCAGGCGGCGCGCCGGAAGAACCTTGGAGCGTACTCTCATTCAGGCTTACGCTGAAGATGCACCTCGCTCGCACGGCGCTCCAGGCCGCTTGGGCCGCGCCGATGGTCGAAGTATAAATCCTCGCGGCCCGATTCGCCAGCGCGAAGGTCTGTGCCAGTCCGCTCCGAGAGGCTGCGTTACTCGAATGCCCGCTGCCACTGATACACTCCCATCGGAGCTAATAACGCGGCATTCACACACGGAGATCTGAACTCGCATGGCCACAGCAGCACCTATCAAACCTGTTTTCAAGCCTTTCGTGCCAGCAACCGAATCACGGCCGGAGTTGACGGTTCGGGCGCTGCTGTTGGGCGCGGTCTTCGGCGTGCTCTTTGGCGCTGTGACGGTGTACGTCGGGCTGCGTGCCGGGTTGACTGTCGCCGCCAGCATCCCGATCTCCGTGCTCTCGATCTCCATCCTGCGCGCCTTCGGGCGCGCCAGCATTCTGGAAAACAATATCGTGCAGACGACGGGCAACGCGGGCCAGTCCATCGCCTCAGGTGTCATCTTCACTCTGCCCGCGCTTGTTTTCCTCGGGTTCGATCTTGAGGCGAGCCGGATCTTTGCGCTCGCGCTCTTCGGGGGATGGCTCGGCGTTCTGTTTATGATTCCGTTGCGCCGCCAGCTCATCGTCGAGGAGCACGGTGCGCTGATCTATCCCGAAGGCACAGCCTGCGCCGACGTGTTGATTGCTGGTGAGCGCGGTGGCAGCTTCGCCTCCCGCGTCTTTCTCGGTCTCGGACTCGGCGGTGTCTATACCCTCTTCCAGAACGACGGTCTCTTCGGCCTGTGGCCTGACACTCCGAAGTACGATCCCGACCTCGGCCCGCAGCACCTGCTCAAGGGCGCGTCGATCCGCGCCGACTGTACGGCGGAGTATCTCGGCGTGGGCTACATCATTGGCGCGCGCGTGGCGGCGATCATGCTGGCCGGAGGCATCTTCTCCTGGCTTGTGCTGATGCCAGCGATCTACTTCTTCGGTTCGCACCTCTCCGGCCCGCTCTATCCTGGCACCGTGCTGGTCAAGGACATGTCTCCGTCCGATCTGTGGCGAACTTATGTGCGGCCGATGGGCGCGGGCGCGGTTGCGGCGGCGGGACTGATCACGCTAATCCGCACGTTACCTACGATCTTCAGCGCGCTGACACAGGGTCTCAAGAAGGGCGGCGGCAAGCTTGCGGCGGCGCGGCCTGCGCGCACGGAGCACGATCTTCCTCCGATCGTCGTCTTCGGCGGCAGCGGCTTGCTGATCGTGCTGATGTTTCTCTTCCTGCAATTCAAACCCGTCCCCGGCGCGTACGTCGGGCCGCTGGCGAACCTGGCCGCGGCGCTGCTGATCGTCGTCTTCGGCTTTCTCTTCGTCACCGTCTCGGCGCGCATCGTGGGCATCGTCGGCTCGTCGGCATCCCCCGTCTCGGGGATGACGATTGCGACGCTGATGGCCACCTCCGCAATCTTTCTCGTCAAGGGCTGGACCGCACCGGCGTTTGGCGCGCTGGCCATCACTATTGGCGGAGTGGTGTGCATCGCGGCGTCGAACGCGGGCGACACCAGTCAGGATCTGAAGACCGGCTACCTGATCGGCGCAACGCCGTGGAAGCAGCAACTGGCGCTGATGATCGGCGTCATCGTCTGCATCTTCTCCATCGGAGCTACGTTGAACGCGATGAACCGCGGTCTGGAGCAGTTCCAGCGGATGCCGAAGCCGGTTGCCCTCTCGCTGGTGCAACTTCCCGACGGCGTACAGAACAAAGGCTATTTCAACCGTGACAGCGTCTCGCTCAGCTCGCATAACGCGGACAACCATAGCAAAGAGCAGCTCGCCGGGACCCGGCAGTACATTCTGCTGAACGCCATTGGCTCGAACACGCTGGACGACGGCAAGTACCTCTACAACCCCGCCACCGGGCTGATCGAAGTGCAGTGGATCCAGGGCATCGGGAGTGAGCGGGCCGCCGCGCCGCAGGGACGCCTGATGGCTACGGTGATCAACGGCATTCTCTCGCGCAAGCTGCCGTGGACGCTGGTGCTGCTGGGCGTGGCGCTGGTGATCGTCGTCGAACTGCTGGGCGTTCGTTCGCTCACCTTTGCGGTCGGCGCGTATCTCAGCATAGCGACAACGCTGGCCATCTTCGTCGGCGGCGTGATGCGCTGGATGGTCGACCGCGCGATGATTCAGCATCGCGAGCGAGCACGCGTAGAAGCCAATCCCGACGTCATCGATCCCGAGACCGGCCTGCCCATCCTCGGCAGCGTAACTCCCGACCTCGACAGCGAGAGCGAGATTTCGCCGGGCAGCCTCTACGCGTCGGGACTGATCGCGGCGGGCGGAATCGTCGGGCTGCTGGGCGTCTGCGCGCGGCTTCTGGAGGGACTCTCCGAACAGCACGGCGGTCATTGGCAGCTCTTCCGCTTCAGCGATGCCAACCCGATGCACCACGACTGGGTGAGCGTGGTCATGTTTGCCCTGCTCGCGTTCAGCCTGTACTACTTCGCGCGCAAGCCGCTCGGGGAGAAGCAGGGGTGAGTGCGGTTCTGGTCCGGCTGCTGGCTGCGGCTGTGGGGGGCCTCCCGGAGACAGACGGATATTGTCGCAACGGTCAATTCCGCTCAGACCTCAGGAAGCCACGGGGCTACAAACGGGACAGCCCTCAGAGCCGCACTCCATAGCAACGCGCATGAGGCGGAGGAGATGATATGCCACAGTTTGGATCGCCTTTTTCCGAGTTGGCCAACAGCAGGAAGCTCACGGACCAGGAACTCGTCCGAGCGATTCGGTTCATGGTCGCCGCGGAGTACGAAGCGACTCAGATGTATATGCAGCTTGCCGAGTCAACCAACAACAAACTCGCCGTGGCCGTGCTGAAGGACATAGCGGACGAGGAAATTGTTCACGCAGGCGAGTTTCTGAAGCTGTTGTACGAGCTTGCTCCCGATGAAAAGGCGCTCTATGCCAAGGGGGCTAAAGAAGTGGAGGAGATGGCGAAGGCACGACATAAGAAGAAAAAGTAGGGTGCGCAGGCACCCAAGCTGGTTTTGTGGGTGGCCACCCGCCAATCTCATGCATTGTTAATCGAGTTATTAACTCCCCCCTCCCCCCCCCCCCCCCCCCGGGGGGTATCTTGCGAAGAACTCTTTTGGAATCTGTGGATTGCATTGGAGCTGTGCCGCTCCATATAACATTCTAAATGAGTTACGGATAAATATAACTTTACAAATGACTTAGAGAGGCTTTCCTGGCCCTATCCCTCAGAAAATGCTCCTCGAAAGCCGCATTTCTGGAGGAAAAACAGCGCAGGATGCGCGTTTTCGTACACCCTCCGGAGAGATAAACGACGACTTCTTTGGCGCAGAGGCAAACAAAAGAAGCCCGACGGATGTGCCGGGCTTCTCTCTCTCATCTCTACTGCTTTAATTATATGCGTTGGAGGGAAACTACTATGCCAACTATTTTTCGGATTTATGTGGTTTAGTTGGTGTGAGTTATGGGGATTTGGGGGGGTTGAGGGGCTTGACACGGCGATTTTACGGGGAAATTCGCGGAAAAAATTTTCGGGAGCCGACTCTCCCAGGTGCCCAAAAGCGAGGCACCTGGGGCACCCGGCCCGTCCTTCCATTGGCACTTATTCGTGGGGCTGAAGCCCCACGCTCCCTCCGGTAAGGCGGATGGTCAGCCTAGTTCGGTGAGTTTTTCGGTTTCGCGGGACATGGTTACGGTGCGTTCGAGCTTGTCCCAGGCGAAGGGCTTGCCGTCGATGGCGCGCTTGAGCGTCTTGAAGAGCACGATCGAGAAGACTTGGCGGTAGGTGAAGCGCTGGATCCAGATGTGCCAGAGCAGCCATGCGTCGCCCTTGCAAGCCGGATGCTTGCGTTCCAGCGAGAAGGCCAGCGCGGAGGTGACGAAGTCGATGATGAGGAAGCCGAGGAAGAAGGCAAGCAGCTTCTCGAAGCTGGCCGCAGAGGCCGCCTCGGGATGGAAGTGCTTGTTGTAGAAATAATTGGCAACGCCGGCGAAGAACATCAGGTCGATAAAGGGCGAGAAGAGCGGAAGCAGGATCTGGAAGATGAGCGTGTTGGGCAGGGCGAAGAAGCCCATGGCGCGGCGTTTGCGGATGGCTCCGCGATGCTTGAAGATGGCCTGCAGGATGCCGAAGGACCAGCGGAAGCGCTGGCGCATGAGGCCGTTCATGTTGATGGGGGCCTCGGTGAAAGCCAGGGCGCAGTCCTCGTAGATGACCTCGTAGCCCTGTTCGAGGAGGTTCATGGTGAGGTCGGCGTCTTCGGCGACGGTGTTGGTGTGGTATCCGCCGCCGTCCTTGACGGCTGCGGTACGCCACGCGCCGATGGCTCCGGGCACGACCATCACCACGTCGAAGAGGTCCAGGGCGCGTCGCTCGAAGTTCTGGCTGGTGATGTACTCCAGCGCCTGCCAGCGCGTCCACAGGTTGACCCGGTTGCCCACCTTGGCGTTGCCCGCGACGGCTCCGATCTTCGGATTGGCGAAGTGGCAGACCAGGTTGGCGATGGCGTCGTGGGCGATGACACCGTCGGCGTCGATGCCGACGTATATCTCCTCGTTGGTCTGATTCAGGGCGAAGTTGAGCGCGTCGGCCTTTCCACCGTTGGGCTTGGTGAGCACGGTGAGGCGGCCTGAGTCGATCTCGGCCGGATAGGCGTCGATGGCGGTCTGATATGTCTTATCCTTCGAGCCATCGTCGATGACGATGACGCGGATGTTCTTGTAGTTCGACATCATCACGGAGCGGATGGTGCGCACGATGACTTTTTCTTCGTTGAATGCGGGGATGAGCACGGCGACTCGCGGCGCGTAGTCCGGGCCGGCAAAGTTTTTGCGCTTGCGGAAGCGGTCGATGACGGCGAAGACGCCGATGATGATGAGCCGCGCGCTCATCAGGATGTCGCCGACGAAGAAGACGGCGACGACGAAGTGGTTGAAGAAGGCCCAGACGAAGAAGGCGATGGAATCGACACGCGCCTGCCAGCGCTGATGGCGGTTGAGCGGGGGCATGACCTCGGCGCGGGTCTTGCCCATTAACTGCGAGACGGGGACGATGGTGTATCCGCGGTCGCGCAGGGCCTGGATGAGCACGGGAAGCGCAGCGATAGTTGCCGAGCGGTCGCCTCCGCCATCGTGCAGCAGGATGATGGAACCCTGCATCCAGGGGCGGGTCTGCATGTCGTGCATCTGCTGGAAGACGCTGTCGGCGATCTCCTGCGGAGTCTTGCGTGGATGCTCGTCCCAGTCGTTGGTGTCGATCTTGTCGCCGACAATCACATAGCCCAGATTCTGAATGCGGTCCGCGGGCGCTGCCTGGTCGTTGGTGTCGGGCTCCTGGTCGATGGAGTAGGGAGGCCGGAAGTAGAGCGGCTGCACGCCCAGCTCCGCTGCAAACAGACGTTCCGTCAGGTTCAGCTCCAGGTCCGCGCTGGAGATCGAGATTTCGCTGATGTCGGGATGGGTGAAGGTGTGATTGCCGATCTCGTGGCCTTCGTTGTATATCCGCCGCATCACCCCGACGTTGTTCTGCGCCTCCTCGCCGATCAAGAAGAACGTCCCCACTACGTGGTACTTCTTCAGGATGTTGAGGATGAGCGGAGTCCACTTCGGGTCCGGCCCGTCGTCGAAGCTCAGGGCTACTTCCTTCGGGTGATAACCGGTCTGTTGCACGGTGTAGGAGAGCGGGTAGGAGGTCATCGTCTCTGCGGTGACGGAGCGGAAGGGCAGTGGCACCGAATCGTCGTCGTCCATGGTCAGCACGCGCGTGCCGGACTGCATCTTGCGCGTGATTTGCAGAATGTCGCCTTGCCCCTCAGTGTCGACGTCGAAGCCGGGGTCCACATGCGCCAGGTCGATGACGGGATTGGCACGGATCGGCTTGTCCCATATCTTCCACAGCGAGTTGTCCTCGGAGCCCAGCCGCCACAGCGCGAATGTCTCGATGCCCAGCGCCCGCGCCGCGCGCATCTGGTTCAGCACCGTCACTGCGTCAAGGAACCATATCTGATGACGGACGTGCTGGTCGTCATCATCGTAGGCGAAGTGTACGTTGAGCGAGTCGGGATCGAGCTCAATCTGCGCTTCGGCATCGTCGGCGGCCTGCCATGCGTCCTGTGTGGACATCTCCTCGGGCACCCCAAGCACCTTCGGCACGAAATTCTTCGGCACTCTGCCAGAATGCTTCGGATCCACGGGCGGCAGCGACATGGTCCAGTCGTATCCATAGCTGCCCAGGGAGCAGATCACCTTTTGCTTGGGCACAACCTTCAGCACGGTCTTCAGGTTGTCGAGGAACCAGTCCTCGGCGGCGATCGGTCCCGGACCGCTGCCCTCCTGGTGCTGGTCGTAGTTCATCAGCAACAGGCCATCGGAGTGGTCCGCCATGTACTTCAGATCAAGGCTGTCGTCGCCCACCGGCGTGTTGACATACAGTTTCAGGTTGCGCTGCTGGAAGTTCTGATAGAGCGTGGTGAGCAGTGCCATGTATCCCGGCTGTGCCTCGTCGGGTATCTCCTCGAAGTCCAGCGAGATTCCACGATAGCTGGGGCTCGCGGCGAGGAACTGGTCGACCTGCTGTACAAAGTGGGCACGGGATGCGGCGTTGGAAAGAAAGTCACCGATGGAGGGCTGAAATATACCCTTGACCGGATCGTAGTTGTTGACCAGAGGAAAAACCTCCGTGTCCTCGTTCGCCGCCGCAATGGTGCGTGCAACCCTGCGCTCGTGATCCACGGGAAGCACTCCGGTCGCGTCCACCACGGCGAAGGAGCGATTGTCCATGCTGTAGGAGGTGATGGTGCCGTCCGGCGTGATCACATGGAGCCACTCCGGGAAGAGCAGATCGATCTGGTGGATGTGCTGCTTCAGCGAGGAGTAGCTGGCCGGATCGTCCTCCACGTAGTACGCCGCGCGCAGGCCTTCGCCCGAGTTCAGGATCACCTCGGAGGGCTTCAGGTCGGTTCTGCGATGCAGGGAGCGATTCAGCTTCTGGCCCGGTTTGACGGGCTCGACCTTCAGGGCGCTGATGTTCCGCTTGGGCGTCGCCAGCAGCAGCTCAGGCAGCGGCGTCATCTGCAGCAGGCCGATCACAAACAAAACCCCGACGACGACGCCGAGCAGCGCGAGGCTATCGAAGATTCGCCGTAGCCGCTTCCAGCGCTTGCGTTGAGGATCGAGAAAGACTTGCTGGTTCATATCTCCCTAAGTGCCGTCTTCTGATTGCTTCTGATGGACTGCACGCGCTCGACAAGTCTACAGGCTGCCGGCCCGCATTCTCCGGCGCGGGTTTGACCATCCGCAAAGCCGCCCTGCGCAATCGTATGCAGCCCTCTGAACATAGTCAACGCACCTGCGGGAACGTGTTCCAGGTTACGCAGTAAGATGCTAGTTGATGAACAGAGAGCAACTCCGGTTCTGGCTTTGGGCGGGCGCGGCACTGCTGGCCGGTCTGCTTCTGCGTGTATGGTTCGTCGCCCACATGCCGATCGTCGCCGGTGACAGCCTTTACTACGGCAATATCGCGAAGACCTGGCTACAGCACGGAATCTACGGTGTCACCGAAGGGGGCCCAAGCCCCGGCTCCATTGTGGTGCGTCCCACACTGAGCCGCCTTCCCGGCTACCCGCTCTTTCTCGCAGCCTGCTTCCGGCTCTTCGGCATGGAAGACTACCGCGCCGCGCTGAATGTTCAGGTTGCGGTCGATCTGGTCACCTGCTGGCTGGCTAGTTTGCTGGCCGGACGTCTCTTTGGCCGCCGCGCACGGCTTTGGGTCCTGTGGCTCGCGGTTCTCTGCCCGTTCACCGCGAATTACGTTGCCACGGCCCTTGCCGAGACGTTGGTGTTTGCCACGATTGCGCTGGCTTTTTACGCCTTTGCGCGCTGGCAGGAGGCCGGCCTGGGCACCAACCGCTGGCTGTGGACCATTGCTGCCGCGCTGGCCTACTCCATTCTGCTGCGGCCGGAACAGGGACTGCTGGCCGCGGCGGTCCTGCCGGCGATGCTCTGGAGATCGCTGGCAACCCGCAAATTGCGCCTCCACCCGCTCCGTGCAGGTCTGCCGGTCGTGGCCGCCGCGCTCTGCGTCGCTCTGCCGCTACTCTGCTGGACGGCCCGCAATGAACACATCTTCCACGTCTTTCAACCGCTCTCACCGCGCAGCGCCAACGATCCGGGCGAGGTGGTGCTGCATGGCTATGGCCGCTGGTACAGCAGTTGGGCCATCGATTTCGCAGCCGTCGACGAGGTCTGCTGGCCCATGGACGGCGGATCTATCGATATTGCCAACCTGCCGCCGCGCGTCTTTAGCGCCACATCGCAATCAACCTCGGCAGAGGTCCGCAGCCGGACCACAGCCCTGTTTGCCGAGTACAACAACACCCTCACACTCACACCGGACCTCGATGCACGCTTCAATGCGCTCGCCGACGAGCGCATCCACGACCACCCGGTGCTCTACTACGCCGGCATGCCCATCGCACGCGTCTTCGACATGGCCCTGCGCCCGCGCACCGAGTTGCTGCAGCTCTCCGATGATGAATGGTGGAAGTGGAGGGAGCACCGCGCACAGTCTGCCTTCGCCGCCAGCTACGCCGCGCTCAACCTCTCTTACTATGTGCTCGCCTTCGCCGGATTGTACGTCTGGAGGCGCCGCGCCTGGCTCTCGTCGATTCCGTCCGCGCCCAATGCACCCGGCCCCGGACAGTGCGCCTTTCGCGAGCTCGCATTCGCCATGGCCGCCAGCGTGCTGTTGCGCGCTGCCATGCTGCTCTTAATCACCAACTCAGAGCCCCGTTACACACTGGAGTTCTTTCCCGTCTTCCTGGTCTGGATTGGCGCGCTCTTCGCCGTCTCGCCCAAAGCTGCGCGCGAACTCTAGAGAGAGTCTGCACAAGTGTTCGAGATTCCCTCGGCGGCTAAAGCCGTATTGGAGATAGGCCGCTTGCGGCGGGACTAAAGTCCCGCCCTTTCAAAACAACGACTGGAGCAGCAATTTCCTAGCTGCACTTGCCCTTGCACTTGATGGCAAACGCCTTCAGGTCGCTCGGTTGGATCGGCCGAATGTTGCTGTAGATCGTTGTGTCGGTGTCACCCGATGGTGTGAAGCCCACCTGCTTCAGCGAGATGTCGCGCGCCAGATCCACCCAGATGGTGATGTGGGTGTAACTATTGCGCACAGTTTCATCCTTCGAACGCAGGTCGAGCTTCTCGACCGTAACGGTCATGCTGCCGTCGCTCATCTGCTCCGGTCCCAGGTCGGTAATGTCCCAGTTCGCGGCCAGGTCGTGGCCGCTGCCGCCGAAGCCGAGCGCGAGAATGGTCTGCGCCAGCGCCTGGTTCTTGCCGGCAGAGTAGGTCTTGAGCTGGTTGGTGCCGGCTGTATAGAGGGTCAGCGTTCCGTTCTTGTATTCGAACGTCTGCGCGTTGGGAGGATCGAACTTCGCTCCCATTTGGATGGAGTTGCCGATGCGCTGGAAGTAGATGGTTCCCGACTCGGTCGTCGTGTCGTTCACGATCTTCTCGAACTGCTGCTTCTGGATTGAAGCCTCGGCGGAGTGGAACTTCGCGCTGCCCGCGTCCATCTGGGCCAGAATGGTCTTGAGGCGGTCGGGTTTGGCCTGTGCCGCCGTGGCGCGCCCCACGCCGTAACCGGCGGCAAGAAGAAGCGCGCTGGCAACAACTCCCGCGAGAACCCGTTGCCGCATCAGCGCACCACCCACGCGTTGTAGGCAACGACCTTGCTGTGCGCGTCGAGTACCGGCTCGTAATGATCGAGCGTCACCTCGCCGGAGATCGGCTCGACGACGCGCAGGATCGCTGCCTGCCGCTCGTCGTCGGTCTGGCTGGCTGTCGGCCCGCCCGCCTGGTCGCTGCGAATCTGGAAGACGAAGATGCTGTTTGTGCCTTCGTGCCCCGCCTCCTTCACCAGCACCTCGCTGCCATGCAGCGCTACGGTTTCCACCGGCCGGTCCTTGAAGTTGATGACATGCGGCGAGACGAAGAGAAAGACGATGATCAGCGTCACCATGATGTCAAAGTGAACGCTGCCGCGCTCGTAGGTCCAGAAAAAATAGTCGTGTAGAAGTTTGCCCATAAATTTGCTCCTGCCTAGCTCCTGCCCGTGTGCTTCCGCGGCGCGATCGCTGTCTCCCACTCTGCGCGCGGTTTGCCTGGATCGTTCATATACGGCAGCAGCGCCTCGGGAATGCGCACCGTGCCATCGGCCTGCTGATAGTTCTCCAGCACAGCCAGGTATGTGCGCCCGACGGCCAGCCCGCTGCCATTCAATGTATGCACAAACTCGGATTTTTTGCTCTTGCCCTGTGCGCTGCCGGAGGGCTTGAAGCGGATGTTCGCCCTCCGCGCTTGAAACGCCTCGAAGTTGGAGCAGGAGCTGATCTCGCGATAGAGGTTTTGCCCCGGCAGCCAGACCTCAAGATCGTAGGTCTTTGCCGAGGCGAAGCCCATGTCGCCGGTGCAGAGGAGCATTCGCCGATAGGGCAGGCCAAGCCGCTCCAGCACCGCTTCGGCGTCGCGTGTCAGCCGCTCGTGCTCGGCGTTGGAATCCTCCGGCTTGCAGAACTTGACCAGCTCGACCTTCTGAAACTGGTGCTGGCGAATCATTCCGCGCACGTCCTTGCCGTAGCTCCCCGCCTCGCTGCGGAAGCACGGCGTATAGGCGCAGAAGCTGGTCGTCAACTGCGACTCGTCGAGCGTCTCGTCGCGCAAGAGGTTGGTGACCGGAACCTCGGCTGTGGGAATCAGCCAGTGGTCGCCATCCTGAAACTTGCCGGGTTCGTACGCTCCCTTGTCGTCGCAGTGGAAGAGGTCCTCGGCGAACTTCGGCAACTGGCCAGTGCCGAAGAGCGACTTCGAGTTGACCATGTATGGCGGCAGGACCTCGGTGTAGCCGTGCTCGCGTGTGTGCAGGTCGAGCATGAAGTTGGCCAGCGCGCGCTCGAGGCGCGCACCCTGTCCAAAGTGAACGACGAAGCGCGAACCTGAGATCTTAGCGGCGCGCTCGAAGTCGAGAATGCCCAGCCGCTCGCCGATCTCCCAATGCGGCTGCGCGGGGAAGGCTGGTGCGGCGGGCGTGTAGGCGGTGTCAGGTGAGCCGTCGGCAGTGAGCTTTTCGCCATCGTCCCAGACCTTTTCGATGCGGTTGGAGCACTCGTCGGGGCCGATGGGGACAGAGTCCTGGGGAAGGTTGGGAAGGGACTGAAGCAAAGTGCGGAGCTTCGCATCAGCATCTTCGGCTAGGGCCTCAAGTTGCTCCACCTTAGCTTTGAGCACGTTCAGTTGCGCGGTGAGCTGTCCGGTGTCGTTGCCTTCGCGCTTGAGGCGTCCAAATGTCTCGGACAGATTCTTGCGATTTGCCGCCAGGCTTTCAGCTTCGGTGATCGCCAAGCGGCGGTGTGTGTCCAATTGGGAGAAGTTTCCCAGCACTGAGGCGGGGTCGGCTCCACGCGCGCGGAGCTTCTCTTCCACAACCGGCAGATTCGCCCGTACATAGGCAAGATCAAGCATCCTTATAATTCTACCCGCCCGCGACGTTGCAGGCACGGGGTGCCGGTTATTCTACTGTAGCCATCAACCTGCCTTTCACACTTAAGCGGTACCATGCGGCCATGCGCAAACTTATCGTTGCAGCCCTCTTCCTGCTCCTGATTGTCCCCGCCGCGCCGCGCGCCCACGCCCAGGCCTACAACGCGCGGCCCAGGCTGGTGGTGCTCCTGGTGATCGACCAGTTCCGCGGCGATTACCTCGACCGCTATCGCGACTCCTTCACCTCGGTCAACGGCTTCAATCTCTTTCTGAAGAAGGGCGCGTACTTCAACGGCTGTTACTTCGACTACGCCAACACCAAGACCGCTCCCGGTCACGCGACGATCGGCACCGGCGCGTATACGGACGGCCATGGCATCAGTTCGAACGAGTGGTGGGACCTGGGCCGCAACACCGACCGCGTCATCAGCTCGGTGGAGGACGAGCGCTACCGCATCGTCGGCACATTTGACGACCTGCCGGTACTGCCGGGCACGGTTATCCTGCCGACCGCGGCGCGCATCGGGGCCTCGCCGCTGAATCTGCGCGCAACCACCATCGGCGACGAGGTGCGGCTGGCGACCGGCGGCCAGGCCAAGCTCTACGGCATCTCGCTGAAGGACCGCGCCGCAATCCTGCCCTCCGGGCAGACGGCCAACGCCGCGTACTGGATCGACCAGGCGACGGGCCGCTGGATCACCTCTACGTACTACATGGCCCAGCTTCCAGGCTGGGTGACGGCGTTCAACAAGGGGCCGCGCGCAGCCCAGGCGGTGAAGGAGGCAGGGCTGGACGATACAACGCAGTTCTATGCCCTGGTGGGGCGAACGCCGGCGGCCAACAGCTACGAGCTGGACTTTGCGCGCTCGCTGATCGAGAACGAACGGCTTGGCCAGGGTACGGTCACCGACGTGCTTACCATCTCGCTCTCCGCCAACGACATCCTCGGCCACCAGATGGGGCCGGACTCCGACGACCAGAGGCAGATGGTGCTTGGCCTCGACCGCGACATCGACAGTTTCTTCACCTGGCTCGACCAGAAGGTTGGACTGGCCAACGTCACGGTCGCCTTCACCGCCGACCATGGCATCGCGCCCATCCCCAGCGTGTCGGCGAAACTGGGCGTTGCGTCGGCGCGGATCGACCTCGACGACTTCGCAAAGAGCATCGAGACGACGCTGAACAGACGCTTTACCGCTCCCTTCGGCAAGAAGCACTTCCTGCTTCCCACGCAGGAGCTGCCTTACATCGAACTCGATCCGCGTGCCTTTGGCAATATGACTGAGAAGGATGCCGAGCAGGCTGTGGTCGATGCCATTCCTGCCGCGATCCGCTCACTTGGGCCTCCGGCCACGCCGCCCAACAACAATTCGATTGTGGAGGGGAATCGCAAGTACTCCGAGAGCCGCGTCGACGCCAGTCCCGCACTCGCGTTCGTGCGCAGCCGCGTCGATCTGGCGGACGGCAAGATTCCCGCCACCGAGTTCGGTCGCCTCATCGCCCACAGCTACACGGCCAACGGCGGCTGGTACGTCATGGTCTTCCCCACGGCCTACCAGATGGAGTACAGCAGCGGCAGCCAGACCACCCACTTCTCGCCCTGGAGCTACGACCGTCACGTCCCGCTGGGCTTCTATGGTGCGGCGTTCGAGCCGGGTTATTATCGTGAGCCGGTTGCGCCAGTGGACATTGCGGCCACGCTCGCCTCGCTGCTCGGCGTCAACCAACCCTCGGCCAGCGTTGGCCACGTGCTGACCTTCGCGCTGCGGCCAACCATTGTTGCGCCAGCCCGGTAGTTCCAAGGATGACGCGGGCCTGGCAGACGGGAAGTGCGTTCGAACGCCGTTCGCCGTTACACTGGGAGGGATGCAAACGGCGGTGACAAGCTGAGCAAAGCAGATATGCGCGTGACAATCGCCGGGGTGGAGTTGCGCTCGCCCGTGATTGCGGCCAGCGGAACCTTCGGTTACGGCCTGGAGTTCGAGGAGATCGTCTCGCTGGACCGCATCGGCGCCTTCGTCACCAAGGGCCTCTCACGCGAACCGATGGCCGGCAACCCCAGCCCGCGGATCATCGAAAGCCCCGCCGGAATGATGAACGCCGTCGGCCTGCAGAACATCGGCGTCCACGCCTTCGTCGAACAGAAGCTGCCCAGGCTGCGCAAGGTCCCCGGAGTGGTTGTCATCGCCAACGTCTTCGGCTATACCATCGAAGACTGCGTCGAGGTGGTCCACGTCCTCAACGACGCGCCCGGCATTGCGATCTACGAGCTGAACGCAAGCTGCCCCAACACCAGCCACGGAGGCATGGTCTTCGGCACCGATCCGGACTCGCTCTATCAACTGGCCACGCGCTGCCGCCACGCCGCCGAGCGTCCGCTGATGGTGAAGCTCTCGCCCAACGTCACCAGCATCGGCCTGATGGCGAAGGTATGCGAAGACGCGGGCGCGCAGGCTATCTCGCTGGTCAACACCTTTCTGGCGCTGGCCATCGACGTGGAGACGCGCAAGCCGCGCATCGCCAATGTGACTGGCGGATTGTCGGGCCCGGCGATCCGGCCCATCGCGGTGCGCATGGTGCATGAAGCATCGCAGGCGGTCGGGATTCCCGTGGTCGGCATGGGCGGAATCGTGCGCGCCGAGGACGCGGTCGAGTTCATGCTTGCGGGCGCTACCGCGGTCGAGGTCGGAACGGCCAGCTTCGCCGATCCCCGCGCCGTGGAGAACATTGCCAATGGCCTGCGCCGCTGGTGCGCCGGCCACAACGTCGTCCGCGTCCGCGACCTCACCGGCGCAATGGTTCGGTAAGTTCGCCCTTTCCTCATGGTTCGGTTCCTCCCATTGCCGAGCTTTCCTCAGGCGGGTCAGCCGCGGCAGCATAAAATGGATGCGTGACCACTGAATCCGTTCCCTCAGCCAGCCCTGAAACGTTGAGCGGCCTACGCCGCGTCCGCCGCGCCCTACTTTCTGTTACCGATAAGACTGGCCTGGTCGAGTTTGCCCGCGCATTGGCCGGGTACAACATCGAGCTAGTCTCGACCGGCGGCACCGCGCGCGCCCTGCGCGAGGCGGGGCTGACGGTGCGCGACATCAGCGACCTGACCGGATTTCCGGAGATGCTCGACGGCCGCGTAAAAACGCTGCATCCCAAGGTTCACGGCGGCATTCTGCACATCCGCGGGAATGCGGAGCACATGGCTGCGGTGCGCGAGCACGGGATCGAGCCGATCGATATGGTGGTGGTAAACCTCTACGCATTTGAGAAGACGGTGGCCAAACCCGGCGCGGCATTCAGTGACATCATCGAGAACATCGACATCGGCGGGCCGTCGATGGTCCGTTCGGCAGCCAAGAACTTCGAGGACGTGGCGATTGTGACCGCCGTAGTGGACTACGCCGCGATTGCCGAAGAGCTTGCGGCGAACGCTGGCTCGCTCGGACTGGCGACGCGCTGGCGGTTGGCGCGCGCGGCCTTCGCCGTGACGGCGGCCTACGACGCGGGGATTGCAACCACGCTGGAGAGTATCGCGGCACCCGCCACGCACGGCGAGCCAGCGGTCTTCGACCTGGAGGCTCTGCCGCAGACCGTTCGCGTGATCGATCCTCTGAAGACGGTGCTTCGCTACGGAGAGAACCCGCACCAGAAGGCCGCACTCTACGTCGATGGAAGCGGCCGCGGAGTGGCTGCGGCAAAGCAGTTGCAGGGCAAGGAGCTGAGCTACAACAACATTGTCGATCTGGACGCCTGCTGGAACCTGGTCGGCGAGTTCGACGCCGCCGAGGACGCCGCCGTCGCCATCATCAAGCACACAAATCCATGCGGCGCGGCGACCGGCGCGACCGTTATCGAGGCCTACCGGCGCGCACTGGAGGCCGATCCAGTCTCGGCGTTCGGCAGCGTCATCGGCATCAACCGCGTGGTGGATGCGGAGGCCGCGGAAGAGATCGCCAAGCTCTTCGTTGAGGCGATCATTGCGCCGTCATTCACGCCCGAGGCGATTGCACGCTTCGCCACGAAGAAGAACCTGCGGCTATTGGAGATCGCGGCGAGCGACTGCGACGCGGGAAAGCCGGAGCGGGCGTTGAAGCAGGTTTCGGGCGGATTTTTGATGCAGGACGCCGACCGCGTCCACGTCCGTGAGGCCGATCTGCGCGTCGCTACCAAGCGCACGCCCACGCCCGAGGAGATGCGCGCGCTGCTGTTTGCGTGGAGCATCTGCAAGCACGTCAAGTCGAACGCCATCGTCTACGCGCGCTTCAATCAGGGTCACGGCCAGACCGTCGGCATCGGCGCGGGACAGATGAGCCGGGTCGACGCGGCGCGATTCGGCGCGATGAAGGCGATCCTGCCGCTGGCACGAACCGTCGCCGCATCCGACGCTTTCTTCCCCTTTGCGGACGGCTTGGAGACCGTGGTCGCAGCTGGTGCGACTGCCGTCATTCAGCCCGGTGGGTCGGTGCGCGACGCCGAGGTAATCGAGGCGGCGGACCGGCTTGGCGTTGCGATGGTCTTCACCGGCATCCGCCACTTCCGCCACGGATAGAGTTCCGCAGGCTGCTCCAACGCGTTCTGTCTACTGATATTTCGATCTACTGATACAGATATAATGGTAGTGTTCTGCCGGGTTGGCACATTCGACGCAGCCCACAGCATCCAATGGATGCACCGCATCGTCTAACTGGTGCCTGTGTCCCCGACCCCGCCGGATAGGAACTATGCCCATGGCCTTGCTCGTTCGAGCTTCACGGATTCATCCCCTCCGGATGGTGTGGGCCATCGCCCTGCTGATTGCAACGCCACAGCTTCTGGCCGCCGCACAGCAGACTGTTCCTCCGGCCAGTTCGAAGCCGCAGGACGCCCCCAGGCAGATGGACCCACCGATGCAGCAGAAGGCGCTGCAGCGGAGGCAGGGTTCTGCACCACAGGCAACCGCAAGTCAGGGCCAGACGGAACCCGACCGCTCCAGCGCCTACTACCACTACGGGTTGGCGCATCTCTACGAGGAGATGGCGATCAGCGCCGGACGCCCGGACTACGCGACCCAGGCGGTGGAGGAGTACAAGCTGGCGCTGGATGCCGATCCCAACTCGGTCCTGCTGGAAGATGGACTGGCCGATCTCTACTTCAAGATCGGGCGGATCAAGGACGCGGTGAGCGCCGCGCAGGATCAGTTGAAGAGGAACCCGGACGATGTGGCGGCCCACACCCTGCTGGGGCAGGTCTATCTGCGTTCGCTGGGAGACATGCAGGGCACACAGGCGGTCGAGATGCTGCAGTTGGCAATCGCCGAGTACGAGACCATCTCGCGCCTGAAGCCTGCGGACCTGGAAACCCAGCTGCTGCTCGGTCAGCTCTATGCGATGAACCACGATTCCGCCAAGGCGGAGGCGGCGTTCAAGGCCGCGCAAAAGATCGACGGCGACAGCGAGGAAGTGGTGCTGCGGATGGCCGCGCTCTACGGCGAGGAGGGGAATGCGCAGCGCGCGGTTGACACGCTCTCCGCCGTGCCGGTGGCGGACCGGACGGCGCGGATCGAATTCGCGCTGGGGGCCAGCTACGACCAGTTGAAGAAGCCGAAGGAGGCTGCCGCGGCCTATCGCCGCTCGCTGGACATCGACCCGGACAATCCCGATGCCGAGCGCGGTCTGGCCACGGCCCTGCTGGTGGACAGCGAGTTGGATGAAGCGCTTAAGGTGTTCAACCAGCTAGTGGCAGCGGATCCCACGGACGCGCAGTCGGAGATTCGCATCTCCGAGATTCAGCGTCGCCAAGGCCACTACGACGAGGCGCTGGCAACCTTGGAGAAGGCGAAGTCGCAGGTGCAGGATTCGCTCGAACTCAGCTACAACGAGGCGCTCATCTACGACGCACTGGGCAAATACAGCCAGGCAACCGATGTACTGACCGGCATTCTCGACTCCTCCGCGCACCCCGATGGCAAGTACTCCGAGCAGGAGAAGCAAAACCGCGCGACCTTCCTGGATCGGCTTGCCATCATCGACCGCGAAGAGAACAAGACCGCGGAGGCCGTGGAGGCATACAAGCAGATCGTGGAGCTTGGCGGCAACTGCGACAGAGCAGCCTCCAGTGACGATCTGGCCCACCCCTGCTACGCGGGCGACGGATATGCGGGCGAGGTCGAGGCCTATCGCGATGCGCATCAGTGGAAGGACGCAACGTCCGCCGCCGCCGTGGCCGCGAAGGCACTGCCCAAAAACCACCCCATCCAACTGACCTACGCCATTCAACTCGCGGACACCGGGCAGGAGGTCGAGGGAATCTCCCTGGCCAAGGCTCAGTTGACCGGAGGCGCGGACGACCGCGAAGTGGTGGAGGACCTCGCCCAGATATACATCCGCCTCAAGCGCTTCAAGGAGGCGAGCGAGCAGCTTGACAAGGCTGATGCGCTGGCCGCCAAGCCGGACGAGAAGCTCGAAGTACTCTATCTGCGCGGAGAGTTCTACGAGCGGCAGAAGATGTACGACCAGGCCGAGATCCAGTTCCGCAAGGCGCTGGCGATCGACCCGCACAACCCAGGCGTGTTGAACTACCTGGGATACATGCTGGCCGACCAGGGCGAGAAGCTGCCCGAGGCGCTCAAGATGATCCGCCAGGCGGTGGACATGGAGCCGCAGAACGGGGCCTATCTGGACTCGCTCGGCTGGGTCTACTTCAAGAGTGGGCAGTACACCGAGGCGGAAGAGAACCTGCGCAAGGCTAACGAGCGCATCAACAGCGACCCAACCGTACACGACCATCTGGGCGAGCTCTACGAGAAGACCGGCAAGTTGAAGCTGGCGGTGGCGCAGTGGGAGCGGTCGATGACCGAGTACGCCCACTCGCTGCCGGCGGACGCCGATCCCGAGGACGTGCAGAAGGTGCAGCACAAACTGGAGACCGCGCGCGTCAAACTGGCCAAACTGGGCCCCGCCTCCGACAAGGACGCCAAGTAACGGTCACGCAGCGTGACCACTTCGTCGCGCACGGTACACTTAACTCACTGTGACTCCGAATGGAACGAAGAACTCCGGCCTGCATAGCTGCTCGGTCTGCGGAGACGCGGACGATGCACTCACCCAGCGCGTCTATGCCGCGCCGCAACGGCCAAGCCGCACCGCGTTTCAACGCGACTGCGAACGCATCGTACAGGCGCGCGCCTTTCGCCGTCTGGCCGGCAAGACGCAGGTCTTCACCAGCCGCGCCAGCGACCACTTCCGTAGCCGCCTGACCCACACCATCGAGGTGGCGCAGATCGCGCGCGGCGTGGCCCAGGAGCTGGGACTGAACCAGGAGCTGGCCGAGGCCCTTGCGCTGGTGCACGACATCGGGCACCCGCCCTTCGGGCATGCCGGCGAGCGCGCGCTGGATGAATGCCTGAAGCGCCACGGCCTGCGCTTCGACCATAATCTGCACGCGCTGCGCATCGTGGAGCACTTCGAACTGCGCTACGCCGCGCATCGAGGGTTGAACCTCACGCTGGGCGTGCGCGAGGGGATCATCAAGCACTCGCGCGACTATAACCCCGGGCAGTATCCCGAGCTGGCCGTCTACCTGCTGGACCGGCGGCCGCCGCTGGAGGCGCAGATCATCGACCTGGCCGACGAGATTGCGTATCTCACCGCAGACCTGGACGACGGGGTCGAGTCGGGGCTGCTGGAGATCGACCACATCCGAGAGCACGTCGATCTGCTCGCCAGCAGCTATGCGCACGTGGAGCGACAGCACGCCGGCGTCGATGCCAAGTTCCTCTTTTACGAGGCGCTGCAGCGGATGCAGAACATCCTGGCCGACGACCTGATCGCGACCACGCTGGCCAATACGCGCGCCATCGGCGCCACCAGCCTGGACGAGGTGCGCTCCGCCCCGGCGCGGTTGGCGACCTTCTCTCCGCTGGCGGAGTCCCAGCGCCAGCAGGAGAAGAGCTACCTCTACGAGACGCTCTACACATGCCACGCGCTCTCGCTGGAGCACGACAAGGCCGAGCAGGTGGTCACCGCGCTCTTCGATTTCTGGGTCGCCGAACCTCAGGAGCTGCCCTCAGGCTACGTGGAACAGATCGAAACCGAAGGGCTGGCCCGCGTCGTCGCCGACTACATCGCCGGCATGACAGACAGTTTCATCCTGCTGCAATACGCCCATATCAAGCGCGCCGTGCGGCGGGAGTACAAAAAGTCTTAGAGCATCATCACAAGTACTGTAATGCCTCAGAAGATTGTCATTCTGAGCGTAGCGAAGAATCCCCGCATTCTGCTCACAGCGAGATACATTACACCAACGATGAAATTGCTTTAGTTGAAGTGCGCGGCGTTCTTCTCGGCAAACTCCGCCTTGTCGGTCGGCAGTTCGTCGATGGGGAAGATCGCGTTCGACGGGCAGATCGAGATGCAGTTGCCGCAGTCGATGCACTCGTCGGGATTGATAAACAACTGGCTCACCGTGTCTGCGCCGGCCTCATCGCTCATGGGATGAATCGCGGTGGTGGTACACTCCGTCGCACACAGAAAATCCTTCTGACACGCATCGGTAATTACGTACGCCATGGTCTCGCTCACTTTCAAGGGATGGGCCGATTGATCTCCGCGGGCGATTTGCTGCCGGCCCGCTCCCCGATTTCCGGGAACCCAATCCAAGAGTATCGGCGGATCGCCCCATGGTCGGTGACCCCAATCACACACCACACCTGCGAGCCCGCACGCCGCGTCCACTTGCCTGCACCACCCCGCGGCGCCTCGGACGGATGCAATTATTGTTGGCGTCCCCAACGGGATTCGAACCTGTGTCGCCGCCGGGAACAGGCGGAGTCCTGGGCCACTAGACGATAGGGACGCATGAAAAAGCAAAGAGTCAAGCGGACTTCGATAACACCACTCAACCGGATTCAAACTCATCGTACACCAGCGAAGGATGGGCGTGCCGTGGTTCCAGGAGCACCACTTTTTGGGGGCGATGTGCGATCCTGTTCAGATGGGACGGTTCAAATGTGAGCCCCTCGGGGATTGAGATCGTTCTACCTCCCTGTGGGGTCAGAATTCGTCCCAACAGCATTTAGTGAGTCACAACGCGCGGCCTTTCCCGCGGCGACCGCGTCTTAAGGTTCGACAGCTTAAGATCAGCTAAGATCGAGAGACTATTTCACTGGGATGACACGTTGGCGAGGTATAGCTTGCCAACGGACGCAAGACGATTTGCTCGGAACGCGACTTTCTGTTCCAACGGGGTTTTCTCCTGGATGGACTCTTAGTTGTCCGAAGCACCGAGGGAGAATCCACAAATGTCTGATGAAGTTGAACTTAGTGATACGCCGAAGGTTTGCCGCATTGCAATTATCGGCGGCGGCCCCGGTGGTTTGATGACGGCGTATCAGTTGCAACAGCGGTGCTCCCTGCCGTTTGAAGCAACCATCTACGAGGCAAGTTCGCGACTGGGCGGCAAGATCCTCACCAAACAATTCGAGTCTGCTCCGGTGGCCTACGAAGCAGGGGCGGCCGAGCTCTATGACTATTCGCAGGTTGGGGAAGACCCGCTGCGCGAACTCGTAGACAAGCTGGGGTTGAAGGTAAAGCCAATGAGCGGCACCGCGGTCGTCATCCACGACCAGATGATGCGCAATCTCGATGACGTTGGCCGTGTCTATGGAGAACCGACCCGGCAGGCCCTGCTTGAATTCGACGCGCGCGCCAAGCAGTGGTCGAGTCCGCAGGAGTACTACGACTCCGACTGGCAGGAATCGAACGACGATCCGATGACGGGCAGCAACTTTCACGACGAACTGGCACGGGTTCCCGGCGAAGACGCGCGCCGCTATATTCGCACCCTGGTGCATAGCGATCTGGCCACGGAACCGCACCGCACAAGCGCGGCCTACGGCCTGCAGAACTATCTGATGAATGACTCCAGATACATGCGGCTGTACACGATCGAAGGAGGCATCGAACGGCTGCCCCAGGAACTGGCGGCCCGTGTTCAAGCCAGGATATTGCTGCGAGAGCCGGTCGTCCGGGTGGAACGCGCCGGGAACGAGGTGTTGCGCGTCCTTTCTGTTCGACATGGAAGGATCGCCTCCGAAGAGTACGACTTTGTGGTGGTGGCGCTGCCCAACGCGTGTGTCCCGCTGATCGAATGGGGAGGAGACGAGCTGGGCGATGCAATGCATCGTCACTGCGTGCGCTACGATTACCCGGCCCACTACCTGCGAGTCAGCGTGCTGTTCCGCGAGATATTCTGGGAGCAGACTTTCAAGGATTCCTACATGATGCTCGACGCCTTTGGCGGGTGCTGCCTGTACGACGAATCGTCGCGCAACGGCTGCCGGACCGCCGGAGTGCTGGGCTGGCTGTTGGCCGGGGATGCTGCAATGGTCGCCAGCAATCATACCGACGAACAGTTGATTCGAAGGATGATCGATACGCTGCCTTCCTTCATGCAGCGCGGGCGGGAGTTGTTTGTCGAGGGGCAGGTCCACCGCTGGATCGGCGCGGTCAACGGACTTCCGGGCGGTTCGCCAATCCTGGATATGGAATCGCGCCACATCCCCGAGCCTGCGCGCCCGAACCTCTTCGCGGTCGGCGATTATCTGTTCGATTCGACGATCAACGGCGTCCTTGACTCCGCCGACTTTGTGGCGGAATGCCTGACCGAAAAGATCGAGGCGCGCATGAGTTCCCGCACTCCCGAGACCATGTGTACAGCGGCTTTATAAGCGAAACAGTCCAGAATATGAGTGAATCAGTCCAAACAATGAGCGAATCAGTCCAGGCCATCCATCGCGGCGCGAACGTACGCCGCATTCATTTTGTCGATCAGATCACGAGCGGCGATCGCGTGTTGATGTCCTTTCGAGATCCGGCACCGCGCTTTGCCATCCTGGCCGAGGCCCCTGCGGCGGCAACTGGAGCAATTGCAGCCGGGCCGCGCGGCGACGTCATGGATGTAGTTCTTTTGCCATTGTCCACTCCGCCGCAAGGGACGCCTGCGGGGACGAACCATGGCTTTGCGGACTGGATCGAGAAGACAAACGGCCCTGGCACGCCGCCGCCGGTCTACGTCAAATTTCGCGGAGTCGAGTTGATGTGGCGTCCCGGCCACGCCATGCTGCAATGCGATTCCGAACAGGCGGAATCGCTCCTCGCCGCCGTCGCCGAATTCGCTCATTATGAGGCTGAACTGCGGCGGATTGAGCGCGAGATCGCCGACTCATGGACAGAACTGGAGCAGGACAAGGCACTGGCATTCGATGTGACGTCTGCCGACCTGAAACGCAGTGCAGCCGTCGGCGAACGCATGAATCGAACGCTGCAGCGCCGTATCCGTCTCGCGCGGATTGAACCGCATCTGTACGATCCGGAGGTAAGCTTGCCGGCGGCCAGCCGGAAGCTGGGCGAGGAACTGCGCGAGAAGGCACGGACCGATGCGAGATTGGAGACCGTCGATTCACAACTCGAGGTCTTCGAGGACATCTACGAGATGAGCGGTCAGCGAATGGGAGAGTATCGGGCCGCGGAGGTGGAAAAAGTTCTCGAGTGGATCATCATCATCCTGATCGCCTTGGAAGTGCTGCTGCTGGTGGCCCAGTCGGTGTGGAAATTCTGAGTTGAAATCGAAGAGAGAGCCCGTTGTGCCCCGAAGCGCGGCGCAAACGTGACTTCATGATTGGTCGGGGCGGTCAGATTCGAACTGATGACCCTCTGCTCCCAAAGCAGGTCAGACCGCTTATTGAATTCTGCTGAAATCGAGTGAGAATAAGCGATTTCGATTGAGATGTTTACCGTGTACGAGCTGATCCCTGTTGATCTTTGTGGCTTTTGGGTGCTTTGACAGCTACAAAATCGACTACCGACGATTTCATCCCCACGGATGCTCGGATGGAGTATTGACGAGGCATAATTTATGGCTTGCGCCAATCCAAATAATGGCACTTAAGTTGCATGGTCGACCCATGGACGACGCATTGACTTGGCCCGGGAGCCAACATAGGCTTGAATCTAGCGCGGATAATTGCGCATAAGCGTAATCAGTGCAATCAGATACGTCAGGTCGTCCGGCACCAATCCTGGTCGGGCTCATCTGTTATCCCATTTGCCGCGTCGCGACCTGGTTACGCAGGACATGTACTGGTGTTCTTCATGGATGTTCTTGAGCAGCAATTGATGTTTATCGGAGGTTCTCTGCTGTGCGCGTGCATCGGCGCGGACACTGACGTCCGCGAGTGCACGATCCCAAACTGGGTTATCGGCCCGGCGATGGCCGCCGGCCTCATGCTGCCCGCGCTGCATCTGGTGGTGATCTCAACCGCCATTGCGGGCGGGGTGTTTGCGCTGGCCATCGGGATCCATAACCGGCGGCTGCGCGAGACGCTGCGCAACGTAGCCGAACTGCTCGATCACCACGACCGGCATGGTCTGAAGCCGCACCATGATCTGACCCTGAGCAACCTGCGCACCCTTCGCCTGCCCTTCGCGCTGCCCATTGCGGCCGGATGTCTATTCACACGCTGCACCCTGGCGTGGGAGGCACGCCCATGAACTCAAAGCGCATCCTCATCTCCCTTGTTCTGGCTCTCGTTGTCTCCGTCCTGTGTACCTGGCTTGTCTCCAGTAAAATGACCGTGCCGCCGGCGCCGACAGTGCAGAAACTTCCGGACGCCAGGTACGCGACGCCGTCGCGCGCGCTGCGTGCGGGCGAAATTCTGAAGTCCAAAGACATCGAGCTTGTCGCATGGCCGGGCAACGATCCCCTGGACGGCGCGTTTTCGCAGCCCGCCGAAGTGATTGGCCGCGAGGTCCTCTTTCCGCTGGCCAAAGGCCAGCCCATCCTCGACCGCGACCTGTCTGCCGCAGGGGCCGGCACCGGGCTTGCGAGCAAGATCCCGGACGGCATGCGCGCCATCGCGTTGCGTTCCGACGAGGTGGTCGGCGTCGCCGGATTTCTGGTTCCCGGCTCTCATCTCGACGTACTGGTTACCTACCACTCGGACCGCACGCCAGAGCCTGTTACGGCGACCGTTCTACAGAACGCTGTTGTCCTGGCCGCCGGACAACAACTGGAACCCGACCCCACGGGCAAGGCAGCGGACGTTACAGTGGTCACGCTGTTGCTGACTCCGGTGCAGGCAGAGCGCGCCGTTCTGGCAAGCACCCAGGGCACGATCCACTTTGTCCTGCGCAACGAAGCGGACAGCAGCCAAAGCGGAGACGCCCCGATGCTGCTCTCGCAACTCTCAGGTCCGGTGCCCGCAGTGGCGCATACCGCCACCCACTCGGCTGCCGCGGCAAAACCGGCAGCTACGCTACACCAGAGGATCGAAACCATCCTTGGCGAGTTCAGCGACGCGCGATCCGCGGCAACGCCGGATGGAGGAGCCAGACCATGAGCCTGCGCGCCTCACATCCGTCCAAGCTGGAACCAGTCAAGCCGAACCCAGTCCATCCTGCGCGAACCAGCCCGGGCCGAGTCGTCGCGCTTGCGTTCTTTGTGCTGCTCGGCGTGGGTGCAATCGATAGGGCCGCCGCGCAGAGCCGCGCTCTTCCGGTCAAGCCATTTGTTCAGACGCAGAATGCCGCATTTGCGCCGCCTATCATTCACTCCGCGACCGCCAACGACGTGCTTCATCTGACCGTGGGCCACTCGGCGGTGCTGACCTCGGCCGTGCCATTGCGCCGCGTATACATTGGCAATCCGGCCGTGCTGGCGAGCTATTGCTCCGGTACTGCCGAGATAGTTCTTACGGCGAAGGCCGCGGGAGTCAGCAGTATGGTGTTGTGGGACGAGGCAGGCAGCCACCGCTTGTACACCGTCTCCGCGGACCTGGATCCAGATGCTCTGCGCGGTTCGTTCGATGCGGCATTTCCCGGCTCATCCATCCACGTCGAGACAGGCGAAGGCAAGATTTTTCTTACCGGATCGGTTGCCAGCGACGCTGCCAGCGACGCTGCACTCAAGATGGCTTCGTTGTATGCGAAGGACGTTGTCAACTCGCTGGTTGTGGTACCCGTGCATGGCAAGCAGGTGCAACTGAAGCTGCGTATTGTGGAGGTCGATCGCACCCGCCTCAATCAGGTCGGCGTGAATATCTTTTCCCCGGGAGTCGGAAACACCATGGCTTCGGCATCAACCCAGCAGTTCAGCAGCACTGCCACCGGCAGCGGTTCGTCGCTGGCGGTTAGCGATCCGCTCAACATTTTTATGTACAACTCCAAACTGAACGTCGGGGTCACCATGCAGGACCTGGAGCAGAAGCAGATCCTTCAGGTCCTGGCCGAGCCGACACTGACCACTCTCAGTGGTCTGCCTGCGAGCTTTCTCTCCGGCGGCGAATTTCCGTTTCCCGTCGTTCAGGGCGGTACCGGGAACTCGACAGCGATCTCCATCCAGTTTCGTCCCTTCGGCGTCAAGGTCGAATTCACCCCAACGGTCAATGCCGACGGCTCCATCCGCATCAAGCTCTCGCCCGAGGTCAGCACACTGGACTACAGCAACGCTGTCACCATCTCCGGCTTTACCATTCCTGCCCTCTCCACGCGCCGTGCCGAGACCCAGGTGGAGATCCAGAATGGCCAGAGCTTCGTCGTCTCCGGCCTGCTGGACCACCGCACCACCGAGATTATGAGCAAGATGCCTGGGATTGCGGAGATCCCGATTCTGGGCCAACTCTTCCGCTCGAAGAACTTCAGCCATTCTGTGGTGGAGCTGGTCATCATCGTCACCGCGACGGTGGTCGACCCTTTAACCACGTCGCCGCTGACGCAGCCAGACCAGCCGAAGATGCCGGTGCCCAATCTCGACTCCGGCGCCTTCGACGGACGGGCACATAACCTGCCCAAAGCCGGCGTCTGGGCGCCAGCGCCGCAATCGCAGCTCCCAGCGCAGTCGCATTCCCCAGTGCAACCGCAATCGAAACCCACAGTGCAACCGCAATCGAAACCCACAGCGCAGTCGCAATCGAAACCCCTAGCGCTAACGCAATCGAAACCACAAGTGCAGCCGCAATCGAAACCCCCAGTGCAGTCGCAATCGAAACCACAAGTGCAATCGAAGTCTACCCAGCCTGCGTCCCAGGTGCGAACGGACTATCCATGACCAGCAATACATACCTTTCGGAGCATTCCTCTCAGGCCGTCTTCTGCGTCTGCGCGGATGAGGACGTGGTGCAAGTGGCGACCTCCGCGGCGAGCAATATCTCCGGCGAAGTATCGACGAAAGACAACTAGGGAGCGCACACGATGAGCCGGCTGACAATCACGTTTCTGCTTGCGCTGCTGCTCAGCTACAGCATCCTCATGCTGGGCACGCGCACAACGGCATCGAGCAAAGCCGTCCTAGTGCGCCTGGCGATCATCCAGCGTTCCATCCAGTCCCTGAAGACCGGCGCGAATGGGGTATATTTGGGGGCAGACGAGGAACGGAATTACGTTATCCGCCTTGGCGTTTTCCTGCAGCGCTACCAATTCGCGAAGAAGCTCCAGGTGCTGCTTATTCACGCCGACAGCAGCATGAGCGTAGGCGGCATTGTTCTGGCCTGCGCGGGCGCCGCTGTGGGCTGCGGCCTGCTCAGCTTCCTCTTTCTGCACACGGTTCTGCTTGCCGGCGCCGCATGCGCCGCCGGCGCCTGCATCCCATATTTTCTGCTGCGGCGCAAACGCAACCGGCGTCTCAAGGCGTTCAACGCCGCTCTGCCCGACGCCATTGATCTGATGGCGCGCTCGCTGCGCACCGGCCACTCGATGAATGCTTCCATCGAGATGATCGCGGAGCAATCGCTCGAGCCGCTCTCCTCCGAGTTCCTACAGGTCTTCAAGCAGCAGAGGCTGGGTGTGCACTTTCGCGATGCCCTGTTGCAGATGGGTAGCCGCGTCCCATCGCAAGACCTGCATTTCCTCATCACCGCCATTCTCGTCCAGAAGGAGACGGGAGGCGACCTGACCGAGATCCTCGACCGCACCGCGCACGTCATCCGCGAACGCGTACGCATCGAAGGCGAGGTGCGAACCCACACCGCGCAGGGGCGTCTGACCGGATGGATTCTCGGTCTGCTCCCGGTCATCATGCTGGTGCTGATTAACCTCATCAACCCCGGCTACTCGGCCATTCTCTTCCACGATCCCACCGGGCAGAAGCTGCTTTATACAGGCGGGGCCCTGATTGTTCTCGGCGGTCTCGTCATTCGCAAGATTGTCGATGTCCAGGTTTGACTGTCCACTATGACTGCTCTCTTCAAGCTCACCTTCGGCGCATCCATTTTTTTCGCCCTTGCACTCCCTGTCTTTTTCTTCGTCACCCGCACACCGCGCGCAGCCCTGCAGCGCATCCGTGAGGTCACATACAACGACAGACACTTTCGGCGAAGCGTTACGATGGGCAGCAACGCCGGCCGACGATTCATGGTGGTGGTCCACTGGGTGCGTGCGCGCCTCGGCCTGATCGCGGACGTCGACATGCCCGAGCGCCTTGCCAACGCCGGATACAAGGGCACGCTGCCCGCCGATATCTACACCGCCGCACGCATCTTCTGCCCCCTGCTTGCGCTGATTGCGGGCTCTTTCATCCCGTACAACCGCTCGTTCTGGATGATTGCGCTTCCCGCCGCCGCCTTCATCGCGCCCAACATCACGCTGACCCGGCTGGTGAAGCGCCGCCGCGAAAAGATCCGCAAAAGCATTCCCGACGCCGTCGACCTGCTGGTGATCTGCGTCGACGCCGGCCTCGGCATCGACCAGGCGCTGCTGCGCGTCGGCCAGGAGCTGGGCATCAGCCATCCCCAGATCACCGAAGAGCTGCTGCAGATCAATCGCGAGCAGCGCGCCGGAAAACCACGCATCCAGGCCTGGACCGACATGGCCGTGCGCAGCCAACTGCCGGACATCGACTCCTTCGCGGGAATGCTGGTGCAGACTGAGCGCTTCGGGACGCCCATCGCCCGTGCCCTGAGCGGCTTCGCCGACAGCATCCGTGTGAAGCGCCGGCAACTGGCCGAAGAGAAGGCGGCAAAGACCACGATTAAGATCATCTTCCCGCTGGTCCTGTTCATCTTTCCCAGCATGTTCATTGTCCTGCTCGGCCCCGCCGTGCTCAGCATCATGCGCGGCATGGCAAGCATGGGCCAGTGACAAGAACCCTCCAACCAGCCAAGAGAGACTCTCCGCTGCGCTGCGGAATGACAAACAGAGAACAGGCAAAGGCGGAGAACTGACAACGGCAAGGGCAACGGCGAAATGCGGGGGGGCCTCCACTGCGGCGGCAAAGTACGCCGCCTTCGGTCGGGATGACGGTTGTTGGGGGTGGTTCGCCTCCGGTCGGGATGAGGGAGGGGGTGGGGGGTGCGGACGAGAACAGGCAAGGGCCAGGGAACAGGGGTTGCGGTTCAGGGTTTGGGCGATTGCGGTACCATTCTGGAGCGCGGTTCTGGCGCGAGGAGATGCGATGCGGATTGCGGTTGGAGTGGGGTTGTTGGCGGCGATGGGCGTGGGGATGATGGCGCAGAGCGCGTCTGCGGCGGGTGTTGGCGTTGCAACCGCGAAGCTCTGCGATGCGCGGGTGTATGGTGCAAAGGCGGACGGGGTGACCAAGGACACCAAGGCGATCCAGGCGGCGGTGGATGCTTGCGCGAGCGCGGGCGGCGGGACAGTACGGCTGAGCGGCGGGACGTTTCTGAGCGGGCCGGTGGTGTTGAAGAGCAATATCACGCTGGAGATTGAGAAGGGCGCGGTGCTGCTGGGTTCGCCCGACCGCGACGGATTATCCGCGATCGTGACCTTCGCGCGCAACCAGACGGTGCAGCCGCTGGTGAGCGCGGTGAATGCGGAGAATGTCGCCATCACCGGCGAGCGGCACGATCGACGGCAACGGAAAGGTGGTGGGACTACATCGTCGGCGCGAAAGACGCGCAGCATTCTGGGCAACGACCATCTTCGCGGCCAATGCGGCGTTGTCTTCGACCATACCAAGCATGTGCGCATGGAGGGCGTCACAGTGCAGAACTCGCCGGCTTCTGGCAGATCGTGCCGTACTACGCGGACGACGTGTCGATCCGCAATGTACGAATTCTTGCCCCGAAGTCGCCGAATACGGATGCGATCGATCCGTTCAGCTCCAGCAATGTGGTGATCGACCATGTGTTTGCGAGCACGGGGGACGACGACGTGGCGATCAAGAGCGGTGCGATCGACTCGCCGGGGCCGGACGCGCCGAGCCGGAACATCACGATTACGGACTGCACGTTCGAGAACGGGCATGGGATTTCGATTGGGAGCGAGATTGCGGGCGGCGTGCAGAATGTGCGCGTTGAGCGGGTCAGCTTCAAGGGGACGGACCAGGGAATCCGCATCAAGTCCGCGCGCGACCGCGGCAACGATGTGTCGAACATCTCGTACAAGGACATCACGATGGAGGGCGTGAAGACGGCGATCCTGATTACGGAGTACTACCCGCACGCGGCGCCGGAGGGCGCGGTACCGGCTGAGCCGGTGGGGCGGCTGACACCGTTCTTTCACGATATCTTGATCGAGAATATGACGGCGACGGGAAGCGGCACGGCGGGGACGATTGTGGGGCTGCCGGAGTCTCCGGTGCTGGGGCTGACGATGAAGAACGTGCATATTGCGTCGAAAACGGGAATGTCGATCGCCTATGCGACGGTGGCGATGGACGACGTAGTGGTGACGCCAGTGACGGGCGATGCGATGAAGATTGCGCCGACGGCGAAGGTGACGGTGAAGAAGTAGTTTTTTTCTACAAGCAATGAATTGACCAGGTGAGAAGAGTGGCGGCGCGCGCTGGCGGCAGAGCTGCGCGCGGTACTTCGGGCATATTACCTGCGTTTAGTGGGCTGGATTTGTTGCCCGAATCCGCTACAGAGATGTGTGGGAACACAACAAAGACGCAGCCTCCGGCAACCCCTGACGAAGGACAGGGAAACAACGGAGGTGCAGTATGGCATGGCGATGGGGAGTGCGGGCTGGGTGCGCTGTTGCATTGGTCTTCGTAATCCTGGTGACGGAGTGCGGGGTGGCGCAGGAGCCACCGCAGACCGCTCTTCCGCAAACCACAAACGATGCACTGCGTGCGATGTCGCGGCTGGCGGGCGTGATCTTTACCGGGCAGGTGATCGCGGTGCGCCGGATAGAGGGATTGAACGGCGCGACGGGCGTGGTGGAGATTGAGTTCGCGGTGGAGGATGCGGTGCGCGGAGTGAGCGGGAGCGCGTACACGCTGCGCGAGTGGGCGGGGCTGTGGCCGGCCGGCGATGAGCCGTTTCGCGTGGGCCAGCGATACCTGATGCTGCTGCATTCGCCGGGCGCGGCGGGGCTGAGTTCTCCGGTGGGCGGGATGGATGGAGCGATTCCTATACGCGGCACGGGACGGGCGCAGGCGACGGGAGAGGCAGAGACAGGTTCGGCGGGAACGGGCGCTCCGGCAGATGGCCGTGTGGTGGACCTGCGCTGGGTTGCGACGCGAGTGGCGCAGCCGCTGCAGTACAGGATTTCGCCGGTGGTGCATGCAACCGCGCTGTCTGTCCCGGTGCAAGAGGACGCGGCGGAGTCTGCCAGCATCATGCAGAGCGCCAATGGCGGGAGCGCTGGGGCTGCGGCCAACGGCGCGACGCCAGCCACTGCCTTGCAGGGCACGGCGTACACAACGGTGCTGGCGATGCTACGCGGTTGGGAGAAGACCGACGATGCCACGCGCTGAGGGAAAGTTCGAACAGAAACGCGAGCGCTGGACGCTGGCCGCGCGCCATCTGATTGAAGCGTGGCTGCCGATTGTGCGCAGGCTGCTGATGTCGGCGGTGCTGTTGCTGATGGCGGGCGTGGCGCAGGCGAGTGGGCCGCGCTGGGTGACCGGGCCCCCATACTTCACAGCGGCCAGCGGCAATCCGGTGGTGTGGTACACAAGCCAGCCGCACTACTTCACCGATCCCGGCGACCTGAGCGCAACGGTGAACAACGCGGCTGCGAATGCTCTGGTGGCCACGGCTGCCGGAGTGTGGAACGTGCCGACCGCGGCGATGACGGTTGCGTATGGAGGCGCGCTGGCGGAGCATGTGAGCGGTGCGAACGCATATCTGAGCAGCAATGGGCCTGTGTTTCCGGCGGACGTCGAGAGCGCGAACTATGCGGCGATCCAGATTGCGGTGATCTACGACAGCGACGGCTCTATGACCGACATGCTGCTGGGCGGAGGAGCGAGCAGCCCGGCGGAGTGCCGTCAGAACGCGGTGACGGAGAGCGTGGACTCGATCACTCCGGCGGGGCTGATCCAGCACGCCATCCTGGTGTTGAACGGACGCTGCACGGGAAGCGCGCCGGAGCAGCAGTTGCAGATGCAGTACCAGTTGCAGCGGGCATTCGGGCGGGTGCTGGGGCTGGGCTGGTCGCAGACCAACGACAACGTCTTTACGCGGACTCCGACGCCGACCGCCAACCAGGAGATGCACTGGCCGGTGATGCATCCCATCGACATTGTGTGCGGGACGTACACCTACCAGTGCATGCAGCAGCCTTTTACGCTGCGCGACGACGATGTGGCGTCGATCTCGGGGCTTTATCCGTATGTGATTCTATACAATCCGACGGCCCCTCCGCCCGCTCCGGGGAAGACGTGGAGTTACACGCAGGCCAGCATCATCAGCGGGGCACTGACCTTTCCCACCGGCCAGGGGATGCAAGGGGTGAATGTTGTGTTGCAGCGGCAGCAGGGCGGTTGGGGCATTCCAGAGGCCTGGGCCGACGTCTCCGCCGTGACCGGGTCGGAGTTTGAGAGGAATGCCGGGAACCCGGTGACGGGGGGGGTGAGCGGGATTGCCGCAAGCATGGGATCAAGCAACCTGCAATTGGAGGGGTACTACAAGTTTTCGTGGATTCCGGACATTGATCCGATGGGCGCGCCAAACGGCGGGATGTTCGTTGTGCTTACAACGGAGGCGATCAATCCTTTGTATATCGGGGCGTACTCGGTGGGGCCCTATGTGAGCGGAAACGTGGAGCCTTCTGGCGCACCGATGAGTGAACTTCTCAACCAGAACCCGGCTTTACCGTATATGTACCCTGGGTACTGGTTGCAGTACAACTTTCCGCCGAACGGTGCGGCAAGCAACTGCAACACCAGCAGCGATGGCGAGGAGTCGTCACCGCTGGCGGTTTCCACGGGCGGATGGTGGACTGGAGTTCTGTGCGCGCATGGTCATACGGCGTGGTCGAGCTTCGCCGCGCGGGCGGGGCGGACGGCGACGCTGGAGGTGACGGCGCTCGACGAGAGCGGGCTGGCAACAACGCAGAAGGCGATGCCGCTGATCGGGGTGTGGGCGGCGACCGATCCGACGGGAACGCTGCCCACGGTGGCGGCGACTCCATCGGCATTCAACACGGTCACGCTGGGAATGACGGCAGCCGACGTGGCGACGACGCAGGCGGAGAGATTGCGGTTTGTCATTGCGGATGCGCGCGGCGACGGGCGACCGGACTTCGCCTACCAGGCGCGGGTGCTGTATGCAGACACGATTCAGCCGGCTGTCACAAGCGTCAATGGCGGGCAGATCACAATCAGCGGGATGGGATTTCGCGCGGGCAATGAGGTGACGGTGAACGGCGTGGTGGCGACGGTAGCGAGTTGGACGGCATCCACGATCGTAGCGGTGGCCCCGCCGGAGAGTGCGTTCGCGTCGAATCCTACAGGGCCGGTCGACGTTGCGGTGGTGGATCTTTCGACCGGAGGGAGCAGCGTGATGACGAGCGCGCTGACCTACAGCGCCAGTGTCGCGCCGGATGAGATGACGGTGGTCTCCGCGCCGTCGGGCACGGTGGCGGTGGGAACGGCGGCGGCTGTTCCGTTCGCCGTGCGCGTGTTGCTGGGCGATGGCGTGACGCCGGTGGCGGGAGTTCCTGTCACATTTTCAGCGAGTGGCGCGGCGACGCAGTTCGGCTCATGCTCTGTGCTTCCGTGCATACTGCGGACGGACGCGACTGGGCTGGCTTCGACTGTAGTTACGCCAGCGGCCTACGGAGCGGTGACCGTGCAGGCAGCAGCGGTGGGCGCGGCCCAGACGGCAAGCTTCAATGCGGTTGCGCGCAGCGTGACGATGGTGCAGCCGGAAGAATTTATCGCGGCGGGCGCGACCGTGGCATGGACCCCGCAGGCTACCGTGGTGCAGAATGGCGCGGCGGCAGCGGGCGCGACCGTGACGTGGACGGCCTCGGGTGGGATGACGGTCTCGCCGGGCGTGAGCGTGACGAGCGCGACGGGACTGGCGCAGATTGCGGCGGTTACGGGGCCGCTCGCGGCAGGCGCGCTGGCGACGGGGCAGGCCTGCGCGTGGACGAACGTCTGCGTAAGCTTTACGGCGCAGGGAGTGAGCGCGTCGGCGTGGCGGCTATTGGTGGACAGCGGCACGGGCCAGTCGGTGGCCGTTGCGGGGACCTTCGCGCCGGTGGTGGTGATGGTGACGGACGTGAGCGGCGATCCGGTGGCTGGAGCGCCCGTCGCGGTGCATCAGACGGTGAATGCGGCTGCCGTGCCGTGCCCTGCGCGCGGAAGATGTCCGGCGGCGGCGGTGCTGGCCAGCTCGGTCACGGCAGCAGTCTCGGACGCGAATGGGCTGGTGAGTGTGGTCCCGATGCAGCTTGCGGGCGTGGGCGAGGTGACGAATATCGCGGTGGCAACGGGCACCGAGGGCTTCGCCTCCTTGTCCCTGCAACAGGGGCCGTAGCAACCACTGATTCAAGCCACCCGGACGGTCTCCGCCAGACCGGATGTGCCCGGACGTTATATCTTGGATAAGGAAGCGTTGCGAGGCGGATCTCTGGACGAGGCGTCTGGAGGTTGCGTTCGCGCGAGTGCGTGATGGACGTCGTGTGCGAATGCGCGCGATCGGGCCGCACGCGATTTCCGCCCCAGTGAGCAAGAACGCTCGCCGGGGGCCAGATTTTCACCCCAGCGAGCAAGAACGCTCGCCGGGGGCCCCGAATTGGAGATCAATGCTCAGGATGATGACGAAGAAGATTGCGATGGCAGCGGTGCTGGCTGGGCTGCTGACAAGTATCTGCGCGCAGGCGCAGACCAAGCTGGGGCCGGCCGCGCCCGTCACCTACGACAATAAATATGAGGTGTACGGCGGGCTGAACTTCATGAACTTCATGGCTGGCCAGGAGCTGACCCGGCGCATGGACTTCGGCGGCGGCGAGCTGGAAGGCACCTACTGGGTGACGCCAAAGTGGGGCGCGGCGGCGGAGTATCGCGGCGAGGCGGGCACGACGCCAGTGTTGCCGAACGCAGGGACCTATGGCATTCACCGCCCGCTGGCGTACATGAACATGGTGCTCTTCGGCGCACAGTATCGCTGGATGCAGAACCAGCACGCGGCGCTCGACCTGCATGCGTATGCCGGGCCGTCGTATGGCGTCTTCGACGCAGGGACCGCGGGAGCGGGGCCTACGCCGGGCATCAGTGCGGCTTCCAACGCGCGTCTTGTCGGACTCTACAGCAACCACACCGCTGCGATCTTCGCGCTGGGAGGGAGCGTGGACATGAACCGGTCGAAGAACTGGGCGATCCGGCTCTCGCCGGACCTGATTCTGGATGAATTCGGCTCGGGGACACGCGAGTTCTTCGCCATCTCCGGCGGAGTGGTCTATCGGTTTCCGGTGAAGAAAAAGTAAGCGCGCGGGGCGCGCCAGGGCGGGCAGCATGGAAGCGATGAGAGAGTTATTACGCGGCAGCCTTAGGTCGAGCCTGGGCGGAATGCGCGACGAAGACCGGCTGGCGGCGGCGTGGGCGGTGGCCTGCGGACGCGCGATGGCTGAGCACGGCGCGGTGGTTGGGTACGCGGCGGGCGTGGTGCGGGTCGAGGTCGCCGATTTGATGTGGATGCGGCAGATGATCTCGCTGGGCGGCGTGCTGGAGCACGAGATGGCGCGCATCAGTGGCGTTCCGGTGGCCGCGATACACTTTGAATTGAAGAAAAATTGAGCGACGGCGGTAAAGACAAAAGCAGATTCCTCCGCTGCGCTACGGGATGACAACAATTGGCGCTGCGGAATGACAAGCAAAGGATGGGACGGATGGCTGAGGTTGCGGGCGTAAGTATGGACGAGGTGCTGCGGGTCGCGGAGTTGTCGAATCTGGACCTGACCGCTGATGAGGTGCCGCGCATGCAGCACGACCTGAACGCGATCCTGGGCCACATCGCGCAGTTGAATGAGCTGGACACTACCGGCGTTCCGGCGATGGCACAGGTTGGGGAGATGCTGGGCGCAGAGATTGAGTCGACCGGCGCACAATTGCGCGCGGATGCCGAGCGTGCGTCGCTGGACCGCGCGGCGGTGATGGATGCGGCACCGGAGAGCGATGGGAGATTCTTCAAGGTCCCCAAGGTGATTGAGAGATAAAGCAGCGAGTTAGCGGGTTAGCTACGGGAGATTGAATTGGGAAGCGCGACGATTCAAGAAGTGCGAGCGGCGATTGCGAGTGGAGAGGCGACGGCGACAGCGATTGCCGAGAAGCACTATGCGAGGATCGCGGCCGAGGACGGGCCGAGCGGAAGAGGGATCAACAGCTTTCTGGCGCGGAGCCGCGAGCGAGCGCTGGCGCAGGCCGCGAAGATTGACGCGATGGCAGCGTCGGGCGACGCGCTGGGGCCGCTGGCTGGCGTTCCCGTGGGAATCAAGGACGTGCTGACGATGAAGGGATCGCCTACGACCGCTGGCTCGCTGATCCTGAAAGGCTACATGCCGCCATACGATGCGACGGCGGTGACTCGGCTGGAGGCGGCGGGCGCGGTGCTGCTGGGCAAGCTGAACTGCGATGAGTTCGCCATGGGCTCGTCCAACGAGAACTCGGCCTACGGGCCGGTGCACAATCCGCGCGCGCTGGACCGCGTGCCGGGTGGATCGAGCGGCGGATCGGCCGCGGCGGTTGCGGCGGGCTTCGTGGTGGCGTCGCTGGGTTCGGACACCGGCGGATCGATCCGTCAGCCGGCGGCGTTCTGCCGAGTGGTCGGTGTGCTGCCGACATATGGGCGCGTCTCGCGCTACGGGCTGATTGCGTTTGCCTCGTCGCTGGACCGCGTGGGGCCGTTTGCAACCAACGTGCGCGATGCGGCCACGATGCTGGGCGTTCTCGCCGGGCAGGATGTGAAGGATGCGACCAGTTCGGACCGGCCCGTGGGAGATTATGTGGGCGCTCTGGAGAAGCCGGTGAAGGGGCTGCGCATCGGCGTCCCGGCAGAGTACTTCGGCGAAGGGCTGGACGCGGAGATTCGCACGGCCATTGAGCGCACGCTGGACGGGCTGAGAGCCGCGGGCTGCGAGGTGAAGACGATTGCGCTGCCGCATACCAAGTACGCGATTCCCACCTACTACGTGATTGCGACGGCGGAGGCCTCGGCGAATCTGTCGCGTTTCGATGGCGTGCGCTTTGGCCTGAGGGCGGAGAGCGCCCACACCCTTTCGGAGATGTTCCGCGAGACGCGCGACCAGGGCTTCGGCGCGGAGGTGAAGCGCAGAATTCTGCTGGGGACCTACGTGCTCTCGGCCGGATACTACGACGCGTACTACCGCAAGGCGCAGCAGGTGCGGACGCTGCTGACGCGCGACTTTCTGGCAGCATTCGCCGAGGTGGACGCCATCGTCGCGCCCATCACTCCGACCCCGCCGTGGAAGCTGGGCGAGAAGACCGCCGACCCGCTGCAGATGTACCTGGAAGACATCTACTCGGTGGCGGCCAGCCTGGCGGGCATCTGCGCCATGAGCGTGCCGTGCGGCGAGACGGCGAGCGGCCTGCCCATCGGCGTGCAGATCATGGGCCGCCACTTCGACGAGGAGACCATGCTGCGCGTCGCGCTGGCCATCGAGGCGGCACAGACATAGAGCGTTTTCACCAATGGTGTAGAGTTTCGCGCTGCGAACAAAATGCGGGGATTCTTCGCTCCGCTCAGAATGACAATTCATTTCCCTCTACATCAAAAGTGAAACTGCTCTGGTTTCAGGAATTTTCCCTCCGCTTGCTCTACACTCGGCAGATGGATGCGGAGCGCGACGCGAACCCCACAGAGCCCGAACTAGCCGAGACGCCAGCTGGCGAACTGGTGCGGCGCGTGGTGGGGTTCGATGTGGGCGACCGGAGGATCGGCGTGGCGGTTTCTGACCCGCTGGGCTACACCGCGCAGCCGCTGTTCACGCTGCACCGCACTGGCGGGAAGGGGGGTCACCACGCGGAGATGAAGTCCATCGCGCGCGTGCTGCGCAAGCACGGGGTCGCGGAGGCTGTGGTGGGCAATCCACTGTATATGTCCGGCGACCAGAGCCCGCAGGCGGCGAAGGCGCAGGAGTTCGCCGAAGAACTGCGAGCCCAGTTCGGCATCACTGTGCATCTGTGGGACGAGCGGCTGACTACCACCGAGGCGCACCGGCATCTGGACGCGGGCGGGCACGCGGCGGGGCGCGAGCGCAGGCAGATCATCGACCAGGTGGCGGCGGTGCTGATCCTGCAATCGTTTCTGGACGCGCGTGCCAACCAGGCTGCACGGACGGCCCAGGAGCAGGAGTAACGGGTAGTGGGTCAGTTTGGCAAACGAGCATTCCCTCGGGGACTAAAGTCCCCAATATCGTTCGGCCCTACGGACGGGCTGAAGCCCGTCCCTTTCAAGGCGGATGCAAACTGACCCTCTACCGAGTAGCGGGCGCGGGATGGATTGGCGCGGCCGGAGACGTATAATGGAGGTTTGATTCAGAACGCGCTGCCAGTGCAGGCGACTGAGCGTGCGTGCGCAGGAAGATTCCGGAAGGCCCCAATGCCAGAACAGATCATGAAGCGGCTGGTGGAAGAGATTAAAGTGCTGGAGCGTGAGCTGACCACGGAGCTACCAGCAGAGATCAAGCGCGCGGTGGCGCTGGGCGACCTGAGCGAGAACGCCGAGTACCACATGGCGAAGCAGCGCCAGGTGTTTGTGAACGCGCGCCTGGGCCAGTTGAAGCAGCGCATGGGCGAGCTGGCGATGGTTAATCTGGTGAACATTCCGCACGACAAGGTGGGCTTTGGCGCAACCGTGGTGGTCTTCGACTCCAGCAAGAACGAGGAGCTCAGCTACAAGCTGGTGACCAGCGAAGAGTCCGACGTGAGCCAGGGGCTGATCTCGACCACATCGCCGATCGGGCGCGCGCTGCTGGGCAAGAAGGTAGGCGAAGTGGCCACCGTGGTGACGCCCAATGGCAAGCGCGAGTTGGAGGTGCTGAAGCTGACGACGATCCACGATGTGGTGGAGAAGGACATATCGGGCGCGGATGGCGTGGCCGGTTGAGTCGGAGAGCGGCAAGACAATGGCAGCAAGTTGATGGCTGGACTTCAATAACGAGACTTCAATGACCTGGACGAGTGCATTTGGCAAGGGCAGCGGATGGCTGCTGCAGAAGATCGTGAACGGGCTGGCGCTGACCAAGATCTCGCCCAACGTGCTGACCTTTCTGGGACTGGTGATCAACATTGTTGCGGCGTGCTTCTTCGGGTTTGCGCGCGGGCACAACGCCGACCGCATGTTCTTCTACGCGGGGCTGATCATCGGCGGCGCGGGCATCTTCGACATGGTGGATGGGCGGGTGGCGCGCAAGACCAACCAGGTATCAGTCTTCGGCGCATTCTTCGATTCGGTGATGGACCGCTATTCGGATGTGGCGATCTTCTTCGGCCTGCTGATCTACTACGCGCGCGGCAACCGGCTCTTCTATGTCGGGCTGGTGGCGTTTGTGATGACCGCATGCGTGATGGTGAGCTACACGCGGGCGCGCGCCGAGGCGCTGATTGGAAGCTGCAAGGTGGGCTTCATGGAGCGGCCGGAGCGGATTGTCTGCGTCATCCTGGGCGCGCTCTTCAACCACTGGGGAGTGATGGCCCCGTGCCTGTGGGTGCTGGCCGTCTTCTCGACGATCGCCGTCATCAACCGGATTCGATATACCTTCCTTGAAACAGAACGGCGCAAGCTGGCGGCGGCTGCGCAGTAGTTTATTGCCGGATCGAGTTCATCCATTGCAATCAGACAGGACACGGCGGGGGAGACTTGCATAGATGCTGATTCTTGCTTCAGCTTCTCCGCGGCGGCGCGAGCTGCTGGCGCAGGCCGGCTACACCTTCACCGTGGAATCCGCCGATGTGGACGAGTCGCTACGCGTCAGGGAAGAGCCGGTCGCGTATGTGCTGCGGCTGGCGGTAGAGAAGGCGCAGGCGGTCTTTGCGCGTCATCCCACCCATCGCGGTGAGACTGCGATGGGTGGGGCACCCGATGTGTTGGTGGTTCTCGGCGCGGACACCAGCGTCGTGCTTGACGATGAGGTTCTGGGCAAGCCCGCCGATGCTGCCGACGCGGCGCGGATGCTGCGCAGGCTCTCCGGGCGGACACATCAGGTGTTGACCGGCGTGGCTGCGGTAACGCGCGTGGGTACGGTGAGCGGAGTTGAAACCACCGAGGTTACATTTTCGGAGATTCCCGAAGCGGAGCTGGCCGCGTACTGCGCGACGGATGAGCCGCTGGATAAAGCCGGGGCCTACGGCATTCAGGGCTACGCGGCGCGCTGGATTCCACGCATCGACGGAGACTACTTCAATGTGATGGGGCTGCCGATTGCGCGGACGGCAAAGCTGATCGAGGACGCGCTCGCGGAGTGCGAACGGCGTAGCTAATGTCCCGCTACTTCCTTGCGGACGCGCTCCATGATGTCGAGATAGAAGGCAAGGTTGTGGATTGAATTCAGAGTCGCGCCCAGCGGCTCGCGAGAGATGAAGAGGTGGCGGAGGTAGGCGCGGGTGTAGCGCTGGCAGACTGCACATGAGCAGGAGGGGTCGATGGGGCGTTGGTCCTCGGCGTACTCCACGCGCTTGATGTTCATGCGGATGGCGGTGCGGGAGGCGGGTTCGGGTAGAGCATCGGCGGTCATCCCACTCACGCCGATACTGCCGGCGTGAATGGGGCACCCCGATTCTGAGGACTCCTCGCCGGGTTTGGGGGAGCGGAAGAGCAGGCCGTGGCGGGCGGCGCGGGTGGGCAGCACGCAGTCCATCATGTCGACGCCCATGCGCGCGTACTCGGCGATCTGGTCGGGGTAGCCGACGCCCATCACATAGCGCGGCTTGTCGCGCGGCAGAATCTCGAGGGTGCGCGCGATCATCTCGCGCGTGACCTCGGGCGGCTCGCCGACGGCCAGTCCGCCGATGGCGTATCCGTCGAAGTCCATCTCGACGAGGCGTTCGGCTGATTCACGGCGCAGGTCGGGATACATGCCGCCCTGCACGATTCCGAAGAGGGACTGGGTGCGGCTGACTAAAGACTGCTGCGGCCGGGGAGGCGATCCGAATCCCACCCATCGCGATACGACTGCGATGGATGGGGCACCCGGTTGACTCGCTGACTCGCACTTGCTCCCGCCCAGGGGACTTCATTCTTATGCGCGTCGAAGTAGGACTTCGAGCGTGCGGCCCAGGCGTGGGTCAGTCCCATGGAGTCGCGGGTGCGCTGCCACGTGGCGGGCGTCTCGACGCACTCGTCGAAGGCCATCATCACGTCCGCGCCGAGGGCGATCTGCACCTCCATGGAGTGCTCCGGCGAGAAGAAGTGCTTGCTGCCGTCGAGATGGGAGCGAAACTCGACGCCGTCGTCTGTCACTTTGCGCAGCTTGGAGAGGCTGAAGACCTGAAAACCGCCGGAGTCAGTCAGCATGGGCCGGGGCCAGCTCATGAAGCGATGCACGCCGCCCATTCGCCGGATGAGTTCGTGGCCGGGGCGCAGATAAAGATGATAGGTGTTGGCGAGAATTATCTCCGCGCCCGCGCCGTCGGCGCCGATCTGCTCCAGCGTATCTTGCGGGACAGCCTTCACCGTTGCCGCCGTCCCGACCGGCATAAAGACCGGCGTCTGCACAGTTCCATGGGGAAGGTGCAGCGCGCCGCGCCGACCACCAGCTTGCGATGCCGCGCCAACTTCAAAGCTGAGAGCCATCCATCCAGTATGCCTGTTCGCGGAGTTCTAAGGCTGCTCTGCGAGCGCGACGGCCTGGGCGACGCTGAGGTCGTCTGGCACGCGAATGAAGTTGCTGTGTTCGGCGTGCTCGTTCCTGGCGATGGCTTTGAAGAGGATGGCTTTGCCGTCGATGGCGCTGTCGATGAGGGTGGTCTTCCACTCGGGCGTGGCGGAGTTGCTGGTCGGGTCGCGCGAGGTGGCGAAGCTGCTTCCGGCGTGGATGGTGGCGAGCAGGCCGAAGCCGATGCTGACGTCCGTGGGCATGCGGCCTTCGATGTGGTGCAGGCGCATCGCCTTCGCATCGATCATCATGGAGCCGGACATGCCGTGCAGCACGCGCTCTTCCAGCGATTGCGGCTCGTACTCCGGGTTGGGGCGGAAGTCGATGAGCAGATCGCCGCCCTGCTGGTGCACATCGCCGAAGAGGAAGGCCTTGGGCAGCAGCGTGAGCATCGTCCTGGCGTGGGCCTCATCGTCCTTGAGCGCCTGCTCCTTCCGCTGGAAGGCGGCCGGGTCGACGACTATGCCGGCGAGCCGTCCGCGCTCCTGGGCGATGCGCTCCGGGCTGAGCGGCTGGCCGTCCTCGGCGAGCAACATGCGGACCTTACCGACGGAGGTTTCGACCAGTTTTTCCGTCCACAGATGGCCTCCGGTGCGGTCGGAGCGCTCCATCGAGAGATAGGCGTAACGGCCTCTATGCTGCGCCGCCACAGCCTCATTGGCCAGCATCGTGGCCACAATCTGCTGCGCCGATGCGGCCTCTTGCGGCACGGCAGTCGACGCACCGACGCCGCTCAACGGTGATGCCAACATCAGGGGCAGAATCGAACAAGCAGCCACCCAGTAGATCTTTGCCAAGCCTTGAACCTCCGTCTTGCGAATCTCCATCAGTCTGGTCCCAGCCGGGTGCGATCCAGCATCTCTCGAATCTGCGTGTCTTCGCCGGGTCCCAGTCATCCTGCATAAGATGCAGGATTGTGGACGGATGGACGCCGCAGAGCTCGGCGAACTTGCCCTGGGCTTTGCGGCTGCGCTATGGTTCAAGGGTCGAATGCCACCCCGCGAGGGTGACGCGAGAGGCACCAACCTTGCTCATTCAACGCCAATTTGCAGTACGCCAATTTGCAGCATTTGTTGCCTGCGCGCTTCTCTCGACGACGGCCTGCCTCGCGCAGTCATCAACGCTGGTCGATCTCGATTCTTCTTCCGCGGCAAGCTTCCCTATCGTTTCCAACGGACGGGCGGCGGCGATCTACGTCGCGCCGCAGAATCCAGAGACCGTGCGCGTCGCGGCTGAGGCTTTTGCGGCAGATGTGGAGCAGGTCACCGGCATCAAGCCGAGCCTGCTTGCGTCGCTCGCTGGGCCGCTGCCGGCGAACCTGATCCTGGTCGGCGTTCTCGGCCACTCGCCGGAGATCGATAAACTCTCCGCCGCGCACAAGATCGACAGCGAAGCAATCCTGGGCAAGTGGGAATCTGCGGTAACGGCGGTGGTTGCCACGCCGATGCCGGGAGTGCGCCGCGCGTTGGTGATCGCGGGCAGCGACCGGCGCGGCGCGGCGTACGCGCTGTTCACGCTCTCGCGGCAGATGGGCGTCTCGCCGTGGACGTGGTGGGCCGACGTTCCCATCGCGCACCACGCCGCCGTCTCCATTCGCGCGGGTGTGCATGTACAGCCTGAACCCTCCGTGCAGTACCGCGGTATTTTTTTGAACGACGAGGACTGGGGCCTGCGTCCGTGGGCATCCAAAAATATGGACCCGACGGTTGATGGCGGCAAGGGAAATATCGGGCCGAATACCTACGCCCGTATCTTCGAGCTGCTGCTGCGGCTTCATGCAAACTCGCTGTGGCCCGCGATGCATCCCGGATCGCTGGCCTTCAACGCCGTACCGGAGAACGCGCGGCTGGCCGATAAGTGGGGAATCGTGATGGGCTCGTCCCACTCCGAGGCGCTGCTGAGGAACAACGTCGGCGAGTGGAACGAGGCTGCTCCACCCAAGGGCAACGGCCCGTGGAACTACCAGACCAACAGCGCGGCAATGAACGCCTACTGGGAGAAGCGACTGGTGGAGAACGGCAAGTACGAGAACTTCTACACCGTCGGCCTGCGTGGCGTACACGACTCCGGCCTGGAGGCCACAGGGACGCCACAAGTAAAGGCCAAACTGGTCGAAGACGCAATGGCGGAGCAGCGCAAACTGCTGGCGGCGCGCGTGAATCCCGACCATGCGAAGGTCCCGCAGGTCATCTGGCTCTATAAGGAGTCGCTCGACCTCTACCGCGTTGGTATGAAGGTGCCGGACGACGTAACCCTGGGCTGGACGGACGACAACTACGGCTACATCCGCGAGCTGCCCAACGCGGCGGAACAGAAGCGCGCAGGCGGATCGGGCGTGTACTACCACGTCAGCTACTGGGGCTCGCCGCACGATTATCTGTGGCTCTGCACCACGCCGCCGGCGCTGCTCCAGGAGGAGCTGACCAAGGCCTATGACCACAACGCGCGACGCTACTGGATTCTTAATGTTGGCGACCTCAAGCCCGCCGAGATCGACATCGACTACTTCATGCAGCTCGCATGGAACGAGCCGAATACGGCGAAGTTGAGCCAGCGCGAGTGGCTGACCCAATGGTTCACAGAGCAGTTTCCCGCTGTCAATGCATCCTCGATTGCCGATGTGATTACTCGCTATTACAACCTCAATTTCATCCGCAAGCCGGAGTTCATGGGCTTCAATGGCTACAACGACGGCATCAATCGCACAAGCTTTTAATCCATTCACATGGGGAGACACGGCAATTACACAAGCGCCGCCTGTTCGATCAGGAGATGTCACTATACATAACTCCTTCAAGGAGATTACTTCTAATCAAAACCTTGCCCGCGCTATAGCTTGGCGTCATCTTGATGAGGACGAACAATCTATTTCCCAATCATTGTCGCCGCAATACGCCTCGGCCTTCTTCGAGCTGGTCGGCTATCCCATCGAAGGCTCAGCCGCAATGAACGAAAAATTTCTCTCTACCGACCTCACGTTCCTCGACGCCCATAACCACAACGACGCGGCTCTCGCGTCTGACACCGCCCGCGCTCACGCCGCGTACGACACGATCCAAACGCTGACCGCGAAGTACAACTCGATCGAGAACGGTAAGTGGGACGGCATGATGTCCGATGCGCCGCGCGAGCGGCATGTCTTCGAGATGCCGCGCACGGCGACTGCCGCAGACGCAAACACCCCGCTGCCCGCCTCGTGGGGCGCGGGCGATGCCGCTTGTCAGGGCACTGCCAATTCAACCGCCAAGCCGGCAAGTACCGCGAGCTTCGCGGAACAGCACTGCACCGTCTCTATCAACGCAGCGCACTTTGCGCGCAAGTCGGATGACATTGGAGCTATCGTGCAAGCGTCGGGCCACGCCTTCGTACACTGGAACGTGCTTGGCGATTTTGGCATCTCGGGCGGCTCGGTCGTATATGGCAGTCCAGGACTGCTGGCGAATTCGGACATCCGTGCCGCGACCTCCGGGCCGCAGGCTGCGCCCTGGCTCGACTACGACTTCACCACCACCACCAACGGCCCGGCGACGCTTGCGCTGCACATGCTGCCCACCTTCCCGGTCGACTCCGATCACAAGCTGCGCTACGCGGTCTCGCTCGACGGAGCCAAACCGATCGAACTAGACGCCAGCGAGACCCCTGCGAAAAAATCCCCCAGCTCTGGCGACGGCCCTGCAAACTCCGGCTGGGCGGAGAACGTGCTGCGCAACTCGGCCATCGCAACCATACCGCTCGGTACGCTCACCCCCGGCAAACACACCCTCCGCCTTATCTCCCGCGACCCCGGCGTGGTCTACGAACACCTCGTTATAACCTTCCCCGGCGCGCCGCCCGCCTACCCCGTCCCACCGGAGACGAGATGAGACCGAGGATCGCACGAGCTGAGACAAAAGACTTGTACCGCCCGTCTCTTCAGCGGCCCCCATTTCGCCGCTTCCTCGCCGCCTGGCGTCTGAAGCGCAATTAAGTTCCATTTGGAGAGAACCATGTCCATCCCCTCGTCCCTGCGTCCGGCTTTCTTCACGCTACTCCTGCTTGCAACGATGCTCCGTCTTGCCGTCGCGCAGTCCGGCCCGCAGGTGGCCCCAATTGCCCCCGCCGCCTTGTTCAGCGACCACATGGTGTTGCAAAACGGCATGCAAGTGCCTATCTGGGGCACGGCAGTCCCCGGCGAAAAGGTCACGGTCAAGTTCCTTGGCCAAAGCAGGTCCGCAACCACCAGCGCCGATGGCAAGTGGACGGTGCGGTTGGCGAAGCTCAAGTCTGGCGGGCCGTTCACCATGACGATTGCGGGCGGCAAGGGCAGCGCGCCGATCACCATCAACGACGTATTGGTGGGCGAGGTATGGCTGGGGTCGGGCCAGTCGAACATGGTGTTCAACGTGTCGAACACCGGGCACCGGCCATACGGGCTGCTGGACGAGAAGCAGGAGATTGCGGCGGCGAACTATCCGCAGGTGCGGATGTTTACCGTGGCGGATACGAAGTCGCTGACGCCGCAGACGGATGTGAAGGGCGAGTGGAAGGTATGCAGCCCGTCGACAGTGGCGGACTTTTCGGCGATTGGCTATTTGTTTGCGCGGGACTTGAATCAGGCGCTGAAGGTTCCGGTGGGCGTGATTCTGTCGGCGTATGGCGCAAGCACGGCGGAGGCTTGGGTTTCGCGCGAGGCGCTGGCGGCCGATCCGAAGCTGAAGCCAGTGCTGGATGGGTTCGATGCACGGGAGGCGGCGTTCAAGGCTGCGCCGGCGGCGCCTCCAGCACCACCGGCAGCATCGCCTGCTCCGGCTACGCCTCCTGCGTCGGGCCTGGCGGCCACGCCGGGTACTCCAGGTGCGGCACCGGCTGCCCGGCGGGCGCGCGGAGGTGGAGGCGATCCGGTGCAGGACCAACACCAGCCCACAGTCCTCTACAACGGCATGATCAGTGGGGTCATCCCCTACGCCATCCGCGGCGCAATCTGGTATCAGGGCGAATCGATCCTGGGCAATCCGGGAATCCCGATGTACGGGCATGTGATGGAGACGCTGGTCACCACCTGGCGCCAACTCTGGGGCGAGGGCGACTTCCCGTTCTACGCGGTGCAATTGGCGGCGCTGAAGAACAATAGCAACAATCCGCGGGTGCGCGAGCAGCAGGCGGAGATCCTGCCGGTGAAAAATACCGGCCTCGCGGTGACGGTCGACATCGGCGATTCCGCAAACGTGCACCCGAAGAACAAAGAGGCGCTGTGCGACCGTCTGAGCCGCATTGCGCTGGCCAATGTTTATGGGAAGAAGATGGAGTTCTCCGGGCCTGTGTACGCAGGGATGAAGGTGGAGGGCGACGAGATCCGCATCAGCTTCACGCATGCCGATGGGCTGACCACGCATTATCCGGACGGGTTGTACGCGCACGTCTCCGCGCCACCCAATCCGGCATCTACCGCGGAGGTTCCCGCATCGAACGATGGACCGCTCAAGTGGTTCCAGATTGCGGGGGCCGACGGCAAGTATATCGACGCGCTGGCGACCATCGACGGCAATACCGTCGTGGTTCGCAGCCCTGATGTGCCCGCGCCTACGGAGGTCCGCTACGCCTGGGACAACTATCCCTACGGCGCGAATCTTTACAACTCCGCGGGCCTTCCCGCCGTGCCGTTCCGCACCAATAGAATGGATGAGCCTGCGCCCACCGCTCCTGCGGCGCCTCGAGCCCAATGAACCACGTACGCCAAACCGGAGAAAAATTCATGCGATTATCCAGGACAAAGCTTGTCACGTTTTTCACCCTCTTTCTGTTGACTTTGCTTCCCCGTCCTGCCGTCGCGCAGTCCGGTCCGCAGGTGACGCCGGAGATCGTTGCCGCGGCAGCCGCCGCCAAGACGCCCGTCGCACCCGGCCCGGTGCAGCCGACGTGGGAGTCCATCCGCGCCAACTACAGCGTGCCGCAGTGGTTCATCGACGCCAAGTTCGGCATCACCATGCACTGGGGCCTCTTCTCCGTCGCCGCCTACCACAACGAGTGGTACGAGAAGTACATGTACACCACCTTTGCCGACTGGCACGCACAGAACTTCGGGCCACAGGACAAGTTCGGCTACAAAGACTTCATCCCACTCTTCACCGCCAAGGACTTCAACGCCGACGACATGGCCGAGCTGGTCAGGGAGTCCGGCGCAAAGTACTTCATGCCCACCGTCGAGCATCACGATGGCTTCTCGCTGTGGAACAGCGCAACCAATCCCTTCAACGCCGCCAACATGGGACCGCACCGCGACCTGGTCGGCGAGATGGCTGTGGCCACGCGCAAGGCAGGCCTCCGGTTCGGCATCTGCAGCCACAACATGGAGCACTACACCTTCGTCAATCCAACCCCCGGACTCAAGACCGATGTGGACGATCCCAAGTACGCCAACTTCTATTGGCACGATCACTCCGACGCGCGCCTGCAGGAGTTCCTCGAAGACTGGGTGAAGAAGAACATCGAACTGATCGACCAGTATCAGCCAGACGTGATGTGGTTCGACAATGGCGTCAACTCGCGGGCCCTTGATCCGTTGAAGATGAAGGTGGCCGCGTACTACTACAACCGCGCGCTCCAGTGGCACAAGCAGGTCACAATCGAGACCAAAGACTCCGCCTACCTTGCCGGCAGCGTTCTGGACTTTGAAAAGCTCAACCCGCGCGGGCCCACGCAGATCCTCAAAGGCGTGTGGGACGCCGAGGACACCGAAGGCAGCACCTGGGGTTACACCGCCGCCAACCCGGTGGAGACCTTCCGTGGCGCACGTTCGGTCATCAACGAGCTCTCAACCATCCTCAGCATGAACGGCAGCCTTCTGCTGAACCTGTCTCCGATGGGTCAGGGCGCCATCAACGAGCAGCAACGCACCGCGCTCAAGGAGGTTGGCAAGTGGATCGCCGTCAATGGCGAGGCCGTCTACGGAACGCACAACTGGGTCGTCGATGGCGAAGGCTTCACGCCGTTGCCCCCACGCAGTGGAGCGATGCGGCGTCCCGGAGCAGCAGCCGCCGCCGCAGCGGAACAGGGCCCCACCGCAGGTGTCGCGCCAGCCATTCCACCGCCGCCCGCCGCACCGGCAACTCCTGCACCGGCCGTAGTTGCTACCGCGCCGACTAGACCTGTAGAAGCTCAGGGACCGAAGCCCGTGGAATACCGCTTCACTGTCAAGGGAGACAGCCTCTACGCAATTGCGCAGTCCTGGCCCGGCGACACAGCAGTCATCACCTCGCTCGCCACCGGCAAAGCTTTGGATGGCCAGGTTCCCGAGGGCAAGATCACCAGCGTGACGCTGCTGGGAAGCACAGAAAAATTGAAGTTCACCCAGGACGCCGAAGGCCTCAAGATTAAACTTCCCGCCGACAAGCCCTGCGATTATGCCTTCTCGCTCAAGATTGTGGGCCTGAAGATGAATCCCGCTGGCCCACCAGTCCCTGCAGTCATGGCGGACCTGCGCTAGCGCCGTCAAAACCCGCGTACATCATCCTTCGCGCCGGAAGAATATTTCTTCTGTGTCTGAAGAATCTGTGCGCAGACGATCATCTTATCCCTATGCATCGCCAACCCACCGAGGTCGCGCCGAGTGCCCCATCCTTTGCGCATCTTGCGAAGGGTGGGTTGAAGTGTGGGCTGTTCCTCGCAATCGTCATCCTCTTCACCCTCCCCGCTCGCGCCCAGGGCAACTACGAGATCCAGGTCTACGGCTCAGACACCGTCGCACCCAAAATCCTCATGGTCGAGCTGCACTCCAACTTCACCCCCGAGGGCCAGAAGAACCTCATCGACGGCGTCTACCCCACCAACCACCAGGAGCACGAGACCATCGAGCTCACCCAGGGCATCAACGCATGGTCTGAGGTCGGCTTCTACATCTTCACCAGCGAACAGGCCGGCCATGGCGTGCAGTGGGTTGGCGACCACATCCGTCCTCGCGTCCGTGTCCCCGACTCCTGGCACTGGCCCGTCGGCGTCTCGCTCTCCACTGAGATTGGTTATCAGCGCGCCGTCTACTCGCCCGACACCTGGACGTGGGAGATTCGCCCCATCGTCGACAAAACCCTCGGCCGCTGGTACCTCGCCTTCAACCCCGCGCTGGAACGCACCTGGCACGGGCCTGACGTGGCGCTTGGCCTCGACTTCTCCCCCGGCGCAAAGATCGGCTACGACATCACAAAGGTCGTCAACGCGGGCTTCGAGTACTACGCCGACTATGGCCGCCTCACGTCACCCTACACCCTGCACAACCAGCAGCAGCAACTCTTCGCCGTCACCGATCTCAACGTCTCGCCCAAATGGGAGATCAACATCGGCGTCGGCGTCGGCCCCACTGCGGCCACCGACCACCTCATCGTCAAGGGAATCCTCGGCCGCCGCTTCGACTGGGGCCACCACCCGCCGGTCAACTGATCGCCACTGAAAAGACTACTGAATGAGCCGTGCCAGCAGCTCCGCCACCGTGCGCCCGGATAGTGGATCGACCATCGCAGGCGCGATCTCGGCCAGCGGCTCCAGCACGAAGAGCCGCTCCGCCATTGCAGGATGCGGCAGGGTCAGCTCGGTCTGATCTTCCATGCCGCGGGCGCACGCGAGGACCACATCGTCCATCAGCAGCAGGTCGAGGTCGATGATGCGCGGGCCTTTGATGGGGGCCGCGCCGGATTGCGCCGCGTCAGTGGAAACAGCGGCCCGGTCCCGCCCCATCGCGCGCTCGATTGCCAGCAGCGCTCGCATCAGCTCCACCGGCTCCAGCTCGGTTGCGAGCAGCATTGTTCCGTTCAGGAAGTTCGGCTGCTCTATGAAGCCCACCGGAGCGGTGTCATGGAACGACGAGACCGCGCGCACTTCTCCCAGCTTGGCCACGCGCGCAATGGCCTCGCGCAGGTTGGCCTCGCGGTCGCCCCATTGAGATGCAAGGTTCGAGCCCAGCGCAATGGCGGCGATCCGTCTCACGCTCTCCTCCGCACTGGTGCGCTACGCATGGACGGCAAGAGTCTCAGGCAGAATCGCCGCGCCAGCATCTGCCGGGGCTGGTTCCGCGGACTGGGGAGCCTCATCATAGACATGCGCCAGCTCCCAGGCAGAGCGATCGCGCATCAGGCGCTGCACCAGAGCGGTGTGCATGGCGTGGCCCGCGCGCTCGGCAACCACGCGACCCTGAATGCGCCGGCCAGCCAGTGCCAGGTCGCCGATCAGGTCGAGAACTTTGTGGCGCACGAACTCGTCGGCAAACCGCAGCGGGCCATTCTGCACGCCCTCGGCGGTCAGAATAATGACGCACTCCTGCGACGCGCCGCGGATCAGCCCCATGTCGCGCAGCTTCGGCTCGTCCTCCTTGAAGCCGAAGGTCCGCGCGGGGGCGATCAGCCTTGCGTAGTCGCCACTGTCCAGATCGCACTGGAACCGCGCCGATCCGATGGGCGCGGGGAAGTCGATGGTGTAGTCGATGCCATATCCCGTGCCGGGATAGATGCCGATAAACTTGCCGCCCTCGCGCACCTCGACCTCCTTCAGGATGCGCAGGTATTCGCGCCGCCGCCGCTGCTGCTTCAGCCCGACGGACTGAAACGCCTCAACATAAGGCAGCGCGCTGCCGTCCAGAATCGGCAACTCCAGGTTGTCCACCTCAACGATCACGTTGTCCACGCCGAAGCCGATCAGCGCCGACAGCAGATGTTCGGTGGTGGAGATCAGCACCGAGCCGCGCATCAGGCTGGTGGCGTAGCTGACTTTTGCGAGGTTGCGTCCGGTGGCCGGAATCTCGAAGCCGTCCAGGTCAGTTCGCCGGAAGACGATCCCCGAACCGGCGGGTGCGGGCACAAGGCGCATCGAGACATCAGCGCCGCTATGCAAGCCAACGCCGCGAAACTCGATCTCCGACCGGATTGTCTGCTCGGGGTGAGCGCTCTGGACCAAAAGAAAAGGGCTCCCAACAACCTTAGCGTCAAGATTACAACCTGGAAACCTCCTCCAAAGTGTGGCAAAATTACCACACTTGGCGCAACTCTTCTGGTTTCTTCCACGCGTGTAATCAGTTGCCTGCGGTACTATCCATACATTCCATGAAAGAACCAGCAGACATTCTGGAAGCTGTACAGTCTCAGACGAATTGGCTCGCAACCACGCTACGCGACCTGGTCCTCGTCGAATCGCCCAGCGACAACAAGGCCGCCGTCGATGAGGCTGTGCGCCTGGTAGCCGGCCTCGCCGGAGCCGCCGGAGGCCGCGTCAAGATTCACAAGCAGAAGCTCTTCGGCGATGTTCTGGAGGTGCGGTTTGGCCCAGCGCACAGCGCTCGCAAGCCCATCCTGCTGCTCGGCCACCTGGACACGGTCTGGCCTCTCGGCACGCTCGGCACCATGCCTTGGCGCAAGCGCGATGGGCGGCTTTACGGCCCCGGCGTCCTCGATATGAAGTCCGGCGTGGCGATGGCACTGACGGCGATTCGCGCGCTAAAGCAGCTCGGCGTCAGCCGCCCCATCACGCTGCTTCTGAACAGCGACGAGGAGGTTGGCAGCCCCGCGTCGCGGCCCATCACGGAGCGGCTGGCGCTGGCATCGCAGGCAGTTCTGGTGCTGGAGCCCGCGCAGGGCCTCGCCTGCAAGACCGCGCGCAAGGGCGTCGGCGGCTACCGCATCGAGGTCACCGGAGTCGCATCGCACAGCGGAGTGGACTTCGCCAGCGGCCACTCGGCGATCCTCGAACTCGCGCGCCTGATCGAGAAGGTCGCGGGGTTTACGGACCTGCGGGTGGGGCGGACGGTGAATCCCGGCGTCGTCTCCGGCGGAACGCGCGCCAACGTCATTGCGGAACATGCTTTTGCAGAGATAGACGTACGCATCGCCCGCGCCAGCGACGCCGCGCGCGTGGAGAAGCTCTTCCGCAGCCTGCGCTGTGCCGATCCGGCGTGCAAGCTGGCGATTACCGGCGGCATCAACCGTCCGCCGATGGAGCGCAAGCCGGGAACCGTCGCGCTCTATAAGCAGGCGCGCAAGCTGGCCGCCGAACTTGGCTTTCAGCTCGACGAGGCTGCAACCGGCGGCGGCTCCGACGGCAACTTCACCGCTGCGCTGGGCATTCCCACGCTGGACGGCCTCGGCGCGGTCGGCGAAGGCGCGCACGCTGCCCACGAATCCATCCTCATCGAACACCTCGTCCCGCGCACCGCCCTCCTCGCCGCCCTGCTCGCCAATCTATAGCTGAGTATGGACGTTGGGCATTGAGCCGACTGGTCAACTAGTCTGCGTATGACCACCGAGTCTCTTGCAGAATCACATTAGGGTAGCGCTGATAGGATTTTCTTAACAACGCTAGCAGGCTCGACTCGTCCTAGTCCACCAACACCCACAACGTCGTGATCAGTTAGCGTAGCTGTGACTATTCCCAATAAGGAAGCTCGTCCTCCAACGTGAAAATTTCCGTATTTATCTAGTCCGGTCGGAACCTGGAATACGGGTCCACCACTGTTTCCGGGCAGAATATTTGCGTCAAGCATGAACACATTTTCAAGTGGTTGTTGGGGATTAACCCATGCAACTACACCAGCACGAGTTACGGCTCGGACGAGGACGTCAGGTCCCATAAGAACTTGCGTGTCGCTCGGAAAACCAAACACCAACACCGCTTCTCCTTCAAAGAGGTCATCTGCTGATGCGAAATCTTGGTCGCCAATACCATCCGTCAGAAGACCGGGGGGCAATTGACTCACGAACGCATCGGTTAAACCAATCACAGCCACGTCACTGCCATCTATAGACAGCCATAATGAGGTGCCTCCTGCTGCAAGCAAGGTAATCGGATATCCGATATCTTGGGCAAATGTTCGGGCTTCCTCAGCAGCGAAGGGGACGCGTAGGTCGCTAGCGACGCCAACCCTTCGTAGGGTCATCGAAAACATGTCTTGCTGTCGCGATGCCCACCTTAAAGCCATTTCCTGGTACGGAATGCGCTACTAGAACCCCTGTTCCTATCGCCCGGAAGGTCTGAACGCCACCAATCGTCTGTACAGTGCCGAACGATACAGTTGACCTTCGTAGGTGTTCAGTCCAAGCCTTCCGAATTACATCGGACGTGTTAGCAGATGGAGTCGGAGGAGTGACAGGATGTTGGGTTGAAGATGTTGGCGGAGCCCCAACTGGTATCTGCCCTCCCGACTTCTGGCAGATCAATTGGAGACACGAAATGCAAATCAGTATGGCTATTGCTACACGGACTTTGCTTTGCATGGGTTACCTCGCGAAGTGATGAGAACTGAGGATATACCACGTACTTGTGAACCTTATTATTGGATGGTCGAGTGTTAGCTCATGGGGCAACTCCCGCTGCCTGCGCTACAATGGAATGGGCTGCACTCCACAGCAAAGTCCACTAGAAATAAACAGAATCAGGGGTTTTCCTTATGTCGATTCCCGCCACGCAGATGCGCCCGGGCATGCTTATCAAGCACAACGACCAGCTCCACCTTGTCTTTTCGGTGGAGCACCGCACGCCCGGCAACCTGCGCGCCTTCATCCAGGCCAAGCTCAAAAATGTCCGCACCGGGGCCATGTTCGTCGAGCGCTTCCGCTCGCCCGACCCCATCGACCGCGTCAAGGTCGACGAGATCAAGATGGAGTACCTCTACAACGACGGCGACGACTTCTACTTCATGGACGACGCCTTCGAGCAGACCGTGCTGAAGCGCGACACCCTGGGCGACGCCGTCGAGTACCTGACGCCCAACCTGTCCATCAGCGTCAGTTTTTACGACGGCAAGGCCGTCGGCATCGAGCTGCCCACCTTCGTCGAGATGACCGTCGTCAAAACCGAGCCGGGCATCAAGTCGGCCACCGCCTCGTCGGTCACCAAGCCGGCCACTATGGAGACCGGCCTCGTCGTTTCGGTCCCACCCTTCATCAACGAGGGCGAAAAGGTCCGCGTCGACACCGCCGAAGGCGCGTACCTCAGCCGCGCATAGTGGGCGGTCGCGGGAAAAAAGTTATGGTCCAGCAATATCTAGTCAAAGGCCGTGTGCAGGGAGTGGGATTTCGCTGGTTCGTGCAGAACGAAGCTGCGCGCATCGGCCTGCGCGGTTGGGTACGCAACACCGACGACGGCGATGTCGAGGTGATGGCCGCCGGCACTCCCGACCAGCTGGAGGACCTTGTACTGGCGCTGGGCCGCGGCACCCGCGGAAGCCGCGTCGACAACATCGAAAGCCATGCCGTCGCCGAGAGCGAAGGCGAGGAGTTGCAGTCATTTCAGATTGAAGGAGCGTGGTAATGAGTGAGACAAAACCAATCGACTGTGAGCCATTGAAGCAGCTCATCCGCACCGTGCCAGACTTTCCCAAGCCCGGCATCCTCTTCTACGACATCACCACGCTGCTGCAGGACAAGAGCGGATTCGCGCAGTTGATCGACGCGCTGGCGCAGCACTACATCGGCCGCAAGATCGACCTGGTGCTGGGCATCGAGGCGCGTGGCTTCATCTTCGGCCCAGCGCTCGCCTACCGCCTCAACGCCGGCTTTGTCCCCGTGCGCAAGCCCAAGAAGCTGCCCGCTCCGACGGCCCGCGTCAGCTACGATCTGGAGTACGGGACGGATTCGTTGGAGATTCACCTCGACGCGATCCAGCCCGGCCAGCGCGTCGTGCTGGTCGACGACCTGCTCGCCACCGGCGGCACCATGCAGGCCACCATCCAGCTCGTGAAGCAGCTTGGCGGAGAGATCGCCGGCCTCGCCTTTGCCATCGAGCTCGACTTCCTCAAAGGCCGCGCCAAGTTCCCCGAGTACGACGTCTTCAGCCTGCTCCACTACGACGAGTAGAATGCTGCCATCGTGCCAATGCTCGAATGTAGAGGTCTATCTTGAAACGTGCACGCTGGTTCCTTTCGCTTGCTCTGCTCTGTGTCTTGCCTTCTATTGCTCAGACAACTCTTTTATCCCAAGCTGGCGCAGCGTCGTCTGACGAGGCTTCATGGCAGCGTTATCTTCACATCATTCGCACCTCAACTTTGGAATGGTCGGCATCAGAACCGTTCCAGTTGAAGGTCGAGTACCAGCTCTACGATCTCGACGGGCGACCTACGGTCAAAGGCACAGCGGAGGAGGATTGGACCGAAGCCGACGGAAAGCAGATTCGGATCCAGTCTTCATCTCTTGTGATCGGAGATGCACCTCCCGCTGACAAGTATGCGGTCTTCAGACGCGAGAGCTACCTGGTGCACCAGGCCTTGAACGCGCTCACGCGCCCCTTTCCCGCGCCGACCGAACGCAAAGACTTCGCAATGGACGAGTTTCATCAAACGCTCGAACATTCGGAGCTAAACTGCTTCTCACTCGTCAAACCCGGAACATCGAGAGCTCTGGAATCCCCTGCGTATTGCACCAACACAGACAATCAAATCGTCGCGATGATGGGTCATTTATTCGTCCTGGAGCGAGGCGACTTTCGCAAGTATCGTACCCACGAAGTTCCCAACCACGTGAGCCTGTCCTACGAAGGAAAGCCCGCGATTACCATGCAGGTGACTGAACTGGATCCGCTCCCTGATGCCAAGGTCGCGAACAACAAGCTGAAGAAGCCATCCTCCAACGTCGTGCGCGTATCCATCGAAGCCATAGCTGGGCTTTTCCTCAAGCACAAGGAACCGCAGTATCCGAAGGAAGCAAAGAAGAAGCACATCGCCGGCGAAGTGCTCCTTACGGCGATCATTACAAAGCAGGGAACCATAGCCGGTCTGGAAGTAATCGCCAGCCCTGACCAGCTTTTGACCCAGGCTGCCAAAGAAGCAGTGCAGGACTGGACCTACCGGCCATATCTTATGAATGGTCTTCCTACTGAGGTTGAGACGACGATCACCGTCAACTTCGCCTTCGGGAAGTAACATTGAATACTGACACACAACCACCTGGGCCAACGCCTACAGGAGCCATCCATGAAATCGCACGGATACGCCGCGCACGATAACAAGTCAGCCCTAGTTCCCTACAGTTTTGAGCGCCGCGACCCGGGGGCGCGCGATGTGGTCGTGGAGATTGCCTACTGCGGCATCTGCCACTCCGACATCCACCAGGTGCGCAACGAGTGGGGCAACGCGATGTACCCCATGGTGCCCGGCCACGAGATCGTCGGCCGCGTGACCGCGGTCGGCGCGGAGGTCGCAAGGTTCAAGCCCGGCGACCTCGCCGGCATCGGCGTGCATGGTCGACTCCTGCCGCATCTGCGCCAACTGCAAGGCCGAGCCTGGAGCAGTACTGCGAGAAGGGCTTCGTCGGCACCTACAACGCCAAGGGCTACGACGGCGTGCGTCACGCACGGCGGCTACGCCAACAACATCGTCTGCGACCAGCGCTACGTCCACACGCATCTCGCCCAAGTTCGGCGACAAGCTCGCCGGCGTCGCGCCGCTGCTCTGCGCCGGCATCACCACCTACTCGCCGCTGCGCCACTGGGGCGCCGGCCCGGGCAAGAAGGTCGGCATCGTCGGCCTCGGCGGACTCGGCCACATGGGCCTGAAGTTCGCGCACTCCTTCGGCGCGCACGTCGTCCAGTTCACCACCTCGCGAGAGCAAGATCGCCGACGCCCAGCGTCTCGGCGCGGACGAGGTCGTCATCTCCAAGGACGCCGCCGCGATGGCCAAGCACGCCGGCCAGCTTCGACCTCATCCTCGACTGCGTCTCCGCCCCGCACGACCTGAACGCCTACCTCGACCTGCTGCGGCTCGATGGCACGCTCTGCCTCGTCGGCCTCGCGGAGAAGCCGCTTCCCGTCGCGCCCTTCTCGCTCACCTCGTTACCGCGTCGCGCTCGCCGGCTCGAACATCGGCGGCATGAAGGAGACGCAGGAGATGCTGGACTACTGCGCCGACCACGGCATCGTCTCCGACATCGAGCTCACCTCCGTCGACAAGCTCGCCGAGGCCTACGACCGCGTCATCAGCAGCGACGTGAAGTACCGCTTCGTGATCGATATGGCTACGCTGAAGGCTTAGACATTGATGGCCATGCCCTCCACGCTGCTGAAGCCGTCGAGCAGCGCCTCGGCCACCGTCGGATGTGCGTGGATGGTGAACATCATCTCTTCGACTGTAGCTTCGAGTTCCAGCGCTGTGACGCACTCCGCGATGATCTCCGTGGCAAACGGCCCGATGATGTGTACGCCCAGTATCTCGCCGTACTTTGCATCCGCCACCACCTTCACGAAGCCATCGTGCGCGTCCAGGATCGTCGCCTTGGAGTTGCCCACAAACGGGAATTTTCCCACCTTCACCGTGTGCCCCAGCTCCTTGGCCTTCGCCTCGGTCAGCCCGACGCTGGCGATCTGCGGCTCGCAGTAGGTACAGCCGGGAATGCGCGCCTTGTTGATCGGCTTGGCGAACTTGCCCGCGATCCGCGCCGCCACAATCAGCCCCGCCATGCTGCCCACATGCGCCAATTGCGGCATTCCGCCCACAATGTCTCCGATCGCGTACACGCCTGGCTCGGTCGTCTCCATCCATTCATTGGTCATGATGAAGCCGCGGTCTGGCACGATCTTCGTCTTGTCTAACCCCACATCCGCTGTTCGCGGCGAGCGCCCCACTGCAACCAGCACCTTCTCCGCCTGCTTCTGCTGCGGCTTGCCGTTCGCGTCGGCCCAAGAGACCAGTGCGCCGTCCTTGTTCTTCTCGATCTTCGTGTCTTTGATGGACAAATTCACGTCGAAGCCGCGCTTCTTGAATAGCCGCAGCAGTTCCTTGCTGATCTCCTCGTCCTCTACTGGCACCATGCGCGGCAGCATCTCCAGGATGGTCACCTCCGCGCCGAAGCTCTTGAAGATCGACGCGAACTCCACGCCCACCGCGCCCGAGCCAATCACCACCAGCGACTTTGGCATCTCCGCAATCTTCAGAATCTCGTAATTTGTCAGGACCGTTTCGTCCGCCTTCAACCCTGGCAGCATCCGCGCGTCGGAGCCCGTCGCCAGCACCACCTTCTTCGCCTTCACCGTCTGGACGTTGTTTGGGGTCTTACCGTCCGCCAGCTTGACGTTGATCGCATGCACGCCGTCCTTCGCTGGTCCCGTCAGCCGTCCGAATCCCTTGAATGTCGTGATCTTGTTCTTCTTCATCAGGAAGTCAAGGCCCTTGGTGTGCCGCGTGATGATGTCGTCCTTGCGCGCTAGCACGCCCTTCCAGTTCAACTTCGCGCCGGACACGCCCTCGATGCCGTAGCGGTCCGCGTGCTTCAACTGGTCCCAAAGCTCCGCCGTAAACAGCAGCGCCTTGGTGGGAATGCATCCCCACAGCAGGCATGTGCCGCCCAGCCGGTCGTTGGCGTCCACCAGCGCCACCTTCACCCCATACTGTGCAGCGCGGATCGCGCAGGTATATCCGGCCGGGCCCCCGCCCACCACCACCACATCGAAGATCGTCTCAGCCACAGTAGGCTCCTATCCAGATTGAATTCGCAACAGCTTGATTTTACGCTGCGTCGTGTCGTTCTCTGAGACGCGCCATAGACTCAGATGCTCCAGCCTGCCCGCGCGGCGCACTCTCGCACTGTATCCTTTCCTTCTAACGCCTACCACGCGATGTAGACGCCCTTGCCCACCCGCTCCGCACTGCCAATCTGCGCCATCATAAAATCCGCAACATCGCTGCGTGCAATGCGCGATGCGCCGGCTGGCAACGCCTCCCCATCGACGCTATAATTCCCGCGCCCTTGCCCATTGGTCAGCATCGGAGGCATCACCATCGTCCAGTCCAGCCCACTCGCCGAGAGGACCTTCCACTGCGCCACCTGCGACGCCACCGGCCACTTCAGCAACCTGTTGTACACAATCCTCTGCACAAACCACCGCCGCCACGCCGGCTGCTTCTTCAATGAATCGCTCAGCGCCCCCGCCGACCCCAGCGCAATGATCCGCCGCACGCCCGACTGCCGCATCGCATCCACGATCAGCGGCACCGCCCGCTCCAGTACGTCTACCCTGTGCAGCGACTGTGCCCCCAGCGCAGACAAAACTACATCGGCTCCTTCGACCGTCAGCCGAACCGCCTCGGCATCGAACGCGCTGCCCTCCACCATACGCACCCGCCAGGCGTACATAAACTTCGCAGGCCTCCGCACTAGCGCGGCAACCTGGTATCCGGCAGCCAGGCAGCGCTCTGTAAGCAGTCTGCCGGTTGCCCCGCTTGCTCCGAAGATTGCGATCTTCATCCTGCCCTCTTCATGCACCTGTCTCATTATCCTCTTCGCAGGCAGCAATACTGTTCAAAAAAGGATTGTCTATCCTGCTGATCCTGCGAGTGTTGTTCTACATTCCCACGAACCGGATGAGTCCCCGCGGCTGGCCTAGCCGCCGTCCTGTGAAGAAGTGCGATAACAGGGTCGTCTCTCTGCGGGTACCCTCCTGTCTTGCTCCTTCTTCGAGAACCGGAGCTCTATTTTCTAAATCGAGGCTGCACCGCAACCCTCCGGCACATCAACACATCGTCCTGAAATCCACATTTCCGATGACAACGTCTGCTGCTACTGGTATTTCTCTTTCTTAATCCTTGTTTTTAGTAGAAGCAGTACAACGTGCCTTCGTCATGATGGGATGCACTCGTCACACACAAGGTGCCGCGCTTTCCACAAAAAATCTGTCGCATCCGAAGCCCGCCAATCAATAGAATCAAGAAGACCGAGTGTGGACAGTTCACACCGCCCCGGATTCGGTGTACAGTTTGGCCAGCATCCATTGCAACGATTGAATGCCCGGAGATACCGCCTTGCCCAAAGAAATTCAGGATGCAACCGCCGCAACAACTCAGGAGCCCGAGATGACGACGACAGCCGCCCCCGCTGGAAACCTTGAGATCACAGTCTCCCGCGCGGAGTTGCTGCGCGAACTCACCGCCGCTCAGTCTGTCGTCGAGCGCAAGACAACCATTCCAATTCTCTCGAACTTTCTCTTCGAGGCGGCGGACGATACGCTGACGATTACCGCAACCGACCTCGACCAGGGCGTTCGCACCAGTTGCGCGGCCAAGGTCAAGAAGCCCGGTGCATGCACTATTCCCGCGCGCAAACTCTACGACTACATCAAGCTGCTGCCCGAGGGCGAGATCTCCATCAAGCTGATGGATAACCACTGGGTACAGATTCGCGCCGGCCGATCCAACACCAAGATGGTCGGCATGGCGCGTGCCAACTTCCCGCAAGTCCCGGAGTTTCCCACCACTGGCGCGTTCAAGCTCTCCGTGGCCTCGCTCGAGAACATGATCTCGAAGACAATCTTCGCCATCTCCAACGAGGAGAGCCGCTACACGCTGAATGGCGCACTGCTGGTGCTGAAGGCGGAATCAATGGCAATGGTTGCGACGGATGGTCACCGCCTGGCCCACATCGAAAAACTCGGCGAGTCGCTTGAGGGCATCTCCGGCGAAAAGAAGACGCTCATCCCGCGCAAGGCGCTCAGCGAACTACTCTCGCTGCTTAACTCCACCGAGGCCGAGACGCTCGACTTTGCCGACGACGAGCAGACCCTCTTCTTCCGTGTTGGCGGACGCGTGCTCACCAGCCGCAAGCTCACCGGGCAGTTCCCCAACTACGAGGCAGTTCTGCCGCGCGACAACAACAAGTTCGTCATCGTCCGCTCCGAGGACCTCATGGCCTCCATCCTGCGCGTTGCCCAGTTCGCCGACGAGCGCTCCGGCGCCATAAAGATCCGCCTCGAACAGAACGAGCTGAAGCTCTCCTCCTCGTCGACGGACTCCGGCGAGTCCGAAGACACCATCGAGACGCCGTACAACTACGACCCACTCGTTGTTGGCTTCAACAGCCAGTACCTCATCGATTTCCTCAAGGCCATCGGAAACTCCGGCGAGGTGCGCCTGGAGTTCAAGGACGCCCAGTCTGCTGGCCAGATGCGCCCAGAAGACGGCAACGAGGACGTCAAGTACCGCTACATCCTCATGCCCATGCGCATCTGATCCTTCGCGTACGGCAAAACGCGATTGCCCCGGAACGGGTTGTTGAAAACTCAGGCCTCGAACCATATCAAACCCAGACAGGCTAAACCGTATAATCTGTGCCATGAAGACAAAATCGCAGATCAAACCAGTCGTCGCAGTTCTCATGGGCAGCCGCAACGATTATGCGGTGATGCGCGCAGCCGTAGATATCCTGCACGAGTTCGGCGTCTCCTATGAGGCCCGAGTCGTCTCGGCGCACCGCACGCCCGACCAGATGTTCACATTCGCAGAGTCAGCTGCATCCCGCGGCCTGCGCATCATCATCGCCGGCGCTGGCGGTGCCGCCCACGTCGCCGGAATGCTCGCTGCTAAAACAACAGTTCCAGTCTTCGGCGTTCCCATTGCGGCCACCGCGCTTCAAGGTCTCGATTCGTTGTTCTCCATTGTCCAGATGCCGAAGGGAGTTCCCGTGGCGACCTTCGCCATCGGAGCCGCTGGAGCTGCCAACGCTGCCATCTTCGCCGTGCAGATCCTCGCGGCCACCGACTCCGAGTTGCAAGCCAAGCTCCTGGCTTGGCGTGCTGCCCGCCGCGACGAGGTCCTAGCGCAGTCCCTCGATGACGAGGTTCCAGCGTAACCGGGGCCACATCTTTATCTTCCACAATTCAACCAAATCGCTGGATCCCAGACATCAGCGGCTCACTGACGGCCTGCCTTCGTCGTCCTTCCTGAATAATGTCAGCATGTTGAGTGGAATATGCCTGCTTTTTGCACAGTTAATTGGTTGGGATTGGCTTTGATTGTAACTTCCCCTTGATGTTGGAGATGTTAGGATTGGATGCAAAGCTGAGAGACCAGACGGCAAAGAAACCTAGATCCGCTGATAGACGGGCGCGGGTTGGTGCGTACCCGGCGGCGGCAATTCCAGTTACAATGCCGATCGAAACTTCCAGGAGGATCCAATGTTAAATGTGTGGATGAGCAAGATCAAGATGGCGACTTTGGCGCTTTGTTGCGCGCTTCTGTTCGTAGCAACCACCGCAGTGCTGGCGCAATCGACGACCCAGGGCGCAATCGGAGGGACAGTGTTCGATCCGACCAACGCGGCGATTGTGAATGCGACGGTGACGATCCACAACGATGCGACCAATGCGGAACAGACGCTGACCTCGGATTCGAGCGGGTACTTCAAGGCGCCACTGCTGGAGCCAGGGACCTATACGGTGACGGTTGCGGCTGCGGGCTTCAGTGGGTACAAGACGGATGTGCAGGTGGCTCTGGGGCAGATGACGGAGTTGACGCCTCACTTGACAACGGGCTCTTCGTCGACAGTGGTGGAGGTGACATCGCAGGCGCCTGTCCTGAACTTCGATTCGCCTGATTTTTCGGCGAACCTGAATACGCGGGCACTGGAGAATGTACCGGTGAACAATCTGCGCTGGTCGAGCCTTGCGCTGATAACTCCTGGAGTTGTTTCGGACTCGAACGGATTTGGACTGGTGAGCATTCGCGGGATCAGCCCGATTCTGAACAACGTGCTGATCGACGGCGCGGACGACAACCAGGCTTACTACGCGGAGGAACGCGGACGCACGCGTGAGGCGTATTCCACACCACCCGCGGCAATCCGCGAGTTCAACGTGAACACGGGCGTGTATCAGGCTGAGTATGGCCGCGCGGCTGGCGGCGTGATCAACTCGGTGACCAAGAGCGGCGGCAACCAGTTGCATGGACAGGCTTACTTCTCTGACCGCGAGAGTTCGTGGGGTGCTTTCAACCCCTACGCGACAAATACGGTCGGGACGCAGAGTTCGACTGTTTATCCATTTACCAGTACCGACCAGTACAGCTTCACTACATCTCCGATTAAGCCGGAAGACTCTCGCCGGATATGGGGCTTTAATGCGGGCGGCTGGCTGATCAAGGACAAGCTGTTCTGGGAGTACACATACGACCAGCATCGCCGCATCTTTCCGGGAACTGCCAGGCCTAATTCTCCTTCCGCGTTCTATACACAGCCGGACGGCGCGACCGGCACGGCAAACACGGTTATTCCCGCCGGCAGCACCACCACCTACACCTGCAATTTAGCCAACGGCTTCCTTACTCCGCCAGGCCTCCCAAGCACATGGTCCAGTAATCCTGCCCCAGCTCTCGACGCTCAGGTCTGCACACTGGCGGCACGCGAGGGGCTATCGAGCTATGCGGCAGGTACTGCCGCATATGCCACTGGACTTGGCGTGCTGCTTACGGACCTGGGCAGCTTGCCGCGCGCGGGCTACCAGGAAGTGAACATGCCGAAGCTGGACTGGAAGGTCAACAACAAGAACCAAGCCAGTTTCCTTTACAACCGGCTGCGCTGGGATTCGCCGGGCGGCGTGCAAACGCAGGCGACCAACACCTATGCGGTCGATTCGTTTGGCACGGACTTTGTGAAGTTGGACTATGGCGTCGCGAAGTTGTCCAGCCAACTGAGCTCGAACATCAGCAACGAGTTGCTCTACCAGTACGGCCGGGAACTGAACGACGAAGGACAGCAGCCGTACAGCGCGTTTACCAATCAATATATGCAGGGAACCGGCACATCTGCGGGCAATGTTCCCGAAGTCTCGCTTGCAGCCTCGACGTCGGGGTTCTATCTGGGCTCGCCGTACTACTCCTATCGCAAGGCGCTGCCGGATGAGCACAAGTGGCAGATCGGCGATGTGCTGTATCTGAGCCACGGCAACCACAGCTTCAAGTTTGGCGTGGACATGGTGCATAACTACGACCTGATGAACAATACATACGAGGGCAATGGATACATCTCGTACAGCTACGTGACCAACTTCCTGGTTGATATGGCGAATGAAGGCAAGTCGGCTTCTGCCTGCAACAGTTCGGCACTGGCGACCGCGTCCGTATCGAGTAGCGGTACGGTGACCAGCGCGGTTGGATCCTATCCGTGCTACAGCTCGTTTGCGCAGGGCTTTGGCCCTCCGGTGTATGCCATCTCGACCATGGACTACGGGTTCTTTGCGCAGGACAACTGGAAGGTGAATCCGCGACTGACCTTAGAGCTGGGTCTGCGCTACGACTATGAACAGTTGCCAGGAGCCTCCGCAAACGCGAATCTGACGGTAGCGACGGGAACTTTTGTGCCATATGCCGGGATAAGCAACGCGCCGAGCGACAAGAACAATCTTGGACCTCGGCTTGGATTTGCCTACGACGTAACGGGCAGCGGCAAGACGGTTGTGCGCGGCGGCTACGGCATGTTCTACGGGCGCATTACGAATGGCGTGTTGCTGAATGTACTGCTGAACACGGGTAGCCCGAGCGGGCAGTATACGTCGTCGCTGAAACCATCAACATTCTGCAATGCTCCATTCGGCACTACTCCTGGACCCGGAATCGTGGTTTGTGCAAGTGGAGTTTCCGTTGGGAGTGGCGCACCGGCTTTTCCCAACATCATCTCCGCGGCTAATCCTCCTACTCCGGGTTCCTACTTCCTGGCACCCAATCTACAGAACCCGATGGTGCATGAGTTCGACCTGATCCTGCAGCAGCAGGTCGGCAAGGGCACGGTTGCTTCGGTAAGCTACCTGGGCGCGCTGGGCAAGGAGCTGACCAACTTCGTGAATACCAACCTGGCTCCGTCGACGTCGAATGCAACCATTACGATCAGCGACCCGAACAACGCTGGACCGCTGCCGAATGGCGCCGTCTATGTGGTTCCGCAATATACCGGCTACGTCAACAAGTCGTTCACCAACATCACAGAGGTGATCAGCAACGTCAACTCGAACTACAACGCGGTCGCCTTCGAGGTGCAGAACCGTTCGTTGAAGTCGATCCAGTTCGACGTGAACTATGTGTGGTCTCATGCGCTGGACTACAACCAAAACGCGACCACGACCGACACGTCCAACAGCCAGTATGACCCGGACGGAAACCAAACGAATGATTACGGCAACTCGAACTACAACGTTCCCGACCGCGTGACGGGATATGTGCTGTACAACTTCCCGAACACGCATCGCGGCGACTGGGTGAAGTACCTGGTAAACGACTGGGCGATCGACTCGGCGTTCCAAGCGCAGAGCGGACTGCCCTACTCGGCTACACTGAGCAGCTATCCTTCATACAATGCGCTGAACAGCAGTTGGAACGGCGCAGGCGGAACGTCGTGGATTCCAGTGATCGGGCGCAATACCTACAAGTACCCACGCGACATCGTGCAGGACGTGCGGTTGCAGAAGCAGATCTCGTTCACCGACCGGTACAAGGCCGAAGCGAGGCTGGATCTGTACAACGTCTACAACCACCAGAACGTGACCGGGGTGCAGAACACGGCGTATGTGTTTGGCGGCACTTCTTCGGGCAACCCGAATGTGTCGACAGCTACCTTCCAGAACGGGATCGCGGGGACTGCGAACTTCGGCTCGCCTACCAACTCGAACTCGAGCGGGTTCCTGTATACACCGCGCCAAGTTGCGATTTCGTTCAAGTTCCTCTTCTAAGCAGTTTTGAAGATCCAGGGCGGCGGCTTCGGCTGCCGCCCTATTTCTTAAGGCGGGACTGCGCGAGATTGCAGATCGCATGCTTGGCAATGAATGCCGCCGGAGGAGCAGAATGAGAGCTAATGAACTGCGGCCATCCATCTGGATGGAACAAGAGGAGCGACTCAGATTATGCCCGGAACCAAGACGAAGGTTGTTGCATTCAACGGCAGCGCAAGAAAAGACGGAAATACGGCCATCCTGCTTCGAACCGTTCTGAAGGAGCTGGAGGCCGAGGGGATTGAGACCGAACTCATTCAACTGAGCGGGGCCAAAATTCACGGCTGTCTGTCTTGCCGCGAGTGTTCCAAGCGGAAGGACCACCGCTGCGGACAGACTGGCGACATGGGAAATTTCTACATCGAAAAGATGGAGGCGGCGGACGGCATACTGCTTGGCTCGCCGACGTATGTGGCGGACATCTCTCCTGAGATCAAGGCGCTGATGGACCGCGCGTGCCTGGTGTCGAAGGCGAACGGCGGGATCTTCCGGCGCAAGGTTGGCGCAGCCGTTGTTGCTGTGCGACGCGCGGGAGCGATCCATGCGTTCGATGCGTTGAACCATTTCTTCCTGATCAGCGAGATGATCATTCCCGGCTCGTCGTACTGGAACATCGGCATCGGCCGCGAGATTGGCGATGTCGAGAAGGACGAAGAGGGGATTCAGACGATGAAGACTCTGGGCCAGAACATGGCGTGGCTGCTGAAGAAGATCAAGAGCGAAGCTTAGAGAGCGGCGAAGCAGGCTGACTTACGATTGATCTCCGTTTTTATTTCGTCTTATATTCTCCCCCCTCCCCCTGCCATCCCCCTTTGTGGGGGAGTGGCTATTAAGTTGAGGATTATCAATTGGTTACAGTCATAATACTCATTATGGAACTTTTATTTCCAAGCTGAATGAAATCAGTCTGTTATGGGTCAGGTTGCGCTGCAAAACATTCATTGCAGACAGGTTATTGATAAAATATTCATTCGGTAGTGTTGCCGGGGTCCGGCGGGAGGGGCGTGAGAGGGCCAAACTCCTCGATCATTCTCTCGATGAGGGTTCTTGGGCGGTCAGATGGGGAGGGGACTCCGTTTCCTTCACCGGGCGCGGCAAGGGTTTGGCCGTCGCGTGTGCGGACGACTCGGCTGGCCAGGGTGGCGAGGTCGTCTGCGGACGCGGGTGCGGGAGCGAGTGCGCGGACGTTGCAACTGGCGATCTGGAGGGCGTAGAGGAGGCTGCGGGCCTGTACGGGATCGATCTGTCCGGCGGCGATGGCGGCAAAGAGCCGGGAGATGGCGAGTTGGATGGATTCGGCGTCTTCGAGCGGCGGGAAGCTGAGGGTGCGGGAGGTGGCGAGCTGGGCCGGATTCTGGCCGTTCTCCAGTAGATATTGCACGGTTTCTGGGCGCAGGGGCCCGGCTTTGGTTGTGGGGGCGGCATAGTGGCCTCGGCGGAGGTTGCGGTGGAAGTAGCAGAAGACGGAGCCGGTGATGGCGGGCGACTGGCAACGATGGCCGTTGGTCTTGATGTGACGGCAGATGGCGAGCTTCACGGCTTGGGAGTCCATTGGTTCCTCGATCCTTGTTTTTAAATGCGAAGGGCCACAAGACCCGTCCCCGTGTGGTGGACGGCTTGCGGCCCTTCTTTTTTTATCTCTACTTCTATTTTACCAAGCGGAGCATAACTACTATGCCAACTATTTTTCTTGGGGAAGTGGTTTATTTTGTGGTGGTTATGGGATTATTGGGTGTTGAGGGGCTTGACATGCGGATTTGCTGGGGTTTTTGAGGGGTCATGGAGCAAAAAAAAGCCCGGGGCTAAATCCCTTTGAATCTATTGGCTTTATTCAGGGGCTGAAGCCCCCTGCTCCCTCCGGGAAGGCAAAGGCGGAGCTTTTGTGGGAGAAAGGGGTGAAGGGTTGGGATGACGGCAGGAACAGGCAATGACGAAGAACAGGAACAAACAAAAGCGAAATGCGGGGGTCCCTCCACTGACCACCCCAACGAGCAAGTTCGCTCGTCGGGGACCCCGGTTGCGGCGGCAAAGTACGCCGCCTCCGGTCGGGATGACGGAGTGAATGTGACGCTGGTCGGGCTGACGATTTAATAGTGGGTCGGGCTGACGGCGCTAGCGGAGGTTGAGGCGGAGTTCGGCACCGGTGTAGTGCGCGGACTTGGCGGCGGTTGGCGTGGGGGTGAAGGCGGAGGGATGCGCGGCTGAGACCAGCACGATCTGGAAGGTGCGGTGGTCGAGCATTCCATCGAAGCTGCCGGTGCGCTTGCCCAGGGTGAGCGTTGCGGTCTTGTCGTTCCAGTGGATGGGAATCTGCGGGAAGGCTCCCTTCTGGTAGTCGAATGTGGTGCCCTGGTCCTCGTAGAGGACGAAGCTGCCGCTGGCCCCGGCGTAGACGTAGAGGGTGGTGGGGTCGGAGGGTTTCTCGCCGATGTACTGCATGGGCGGGGCGTAGGGGATGATGGAACCGGCGCGGACGAAGACGGGGATGCGGTCGAGCGGGGCGTCGGCGGAGATGCGACCGCTGGCGGCGGGACGGCCCGTCCAGTAGTCGTACCACTGGGCCGAGGCGGGCAGGTAGACGGGGCGCGCGCGCTGCTTGTACTGGGTGATGGGAGCGACGAGCAGGGCGGGGCCGAACATGTACTCGTCGGGCAGCTCGCGGGCGGTGCGGTCGGCGGGGAAGTCCATGACGAGCGGACGCATCATGGTGTAGTCGCGCTGCGTGGTCCAGCCGGCCATCGAGTAGATGTAGGGAAAGAGGGCGTAGCGCAGGCGGTCGAAGCTGAGCTGTGCGTTGAAGGCGGGCGAGTCGTCGCCGAGGGTCCACATCTCGCGCGGGCGGAATTCGCCGTGGACGCGCAGGAGCGGGGTGAAGGTGGAGTACTGGAACCAGCGGGCGTTGAGCTCGCGCCACTCGTCCTGGTTGCCGGGCGTCATAGGCTGCTGGGAGAACTTGCGCTGCATGGTGTATCCGCCGGTGTCCATGGTCCAGTAGGGGAGGCCGGAGATGCTGGCGCCGAGGCCGGCGGGAATCTGCTTGGCCATGGCGGTCCATGTAGAGGTGATGTCGCCGGACCAGGGGACGGCGGAGGTGCGCTGCAGGCCCGCAAAGCCGGAGCGGGTGAGGATGAAGACGCGCTGGTTGGGCGCTGCCTGGCGCTGGCCGGTGTAGACGCCTTCGCTATTGACCAGGGCGTAGGCGTTCAACATGCGCGAGCCGGTGCCGAGGAAGGTTGGATTCATGTGGGTCTGCTGGCCATCGAGTGTGGGCGGCGAGGGCAGCAGGTCGGGCTCGGTGGCGTCCATCCACCAGGCGTCAATGCCCTTTGGAAAGAGAGCGGTGTCGATCTGCGACCAGAAGAGCTTACGGGCTTCGGGGTTGAAGGCGTCGTAGAAGGTGTAGGGCTGGTTGATCCAGTCCTTGATGTGCTCGGTGAGATTGGGCTGGTAGAGGAAGCCGCGTGGCGTTCATCTCTTTTGCGTTGTCGGTGTTGGGATTGAACTTTCCCCAGACGGAGATCATCAGATGCGCGTGCTGGGCGTGGATGGACGTGGATCCAGGCGACAGGATCGGGAAAGCGAGTGGGATCGAACTGGTGCGAGCCCCATGCGTCGGCGCGCCAGTACTGCCAGTCCTGCACGATGTTGTCGAAGGGGATCTGGCGCTGGCGGAACTGCTTGATGACGTCGAGCGACTGATCGGCGGTCTCATACCGTTGGCGCGACTGCCAGAGGCCGAAGACCCAGTTGGGGAGCATGGTGGCGCGACCGGTGAGCTGACGATAGCCGGCGATGACCTGATCGGATGTGGGGCCGTAGACGAAGGTGTAGTCGATGCCGTCGCCGACCTCGGACCAGAGCGATGTGCCGGCGGAGGGCGGCGGAGTCTTCCACTGGAAGGTGAGGGTGGACTGCTGCTCAGGGTCGTTCTCGATGCTTGATGGGGACTTTGTGTCCGGCGAGTAGATGGACGAGGACCTGATCGTTGGTGGGATTCCAGCTCTGACGCCAGTGGTCCATGACGAGTTTGCCATCGAATCCAGACCTTGATGCCACCGTTTGAGTAGGCCTGAAACTGGTAGTCTCCGGTGACGGGCGCGAGGATGGAGCCCTGCCATCGCTGCGGCTTGAGGGGCGCGGGACGGCCACCGGCCAGCCGCTCGATTGCGGCGCATGTCGATGCCGATGCCGGCGGCCTGGCTGGGCGGCAGGGAACCGTCGATGGGCGCGAGGGTGAGCCCGCCGTGTTTGCCGTTGCGTCGTAGAGATTGGCGGGCGGGATGGCGGCGAAGGGGCGGAGATCGCCGAAGCGGGTGAAAGAGGTGTTGTCCCAGAGGATGCCGTAGCCGCGCGAGGAGACGAGGAAGGGCACGACGATGTTGGTGTTGTGCTGCCAGAGGTCGAGGTCGTATCCCTTGATGTCTGTGATGCCAAGCTGCATCTGACCAAGGCCGTAGAGGGACTCGCCGGGCTGGGAGTTCCAACGCTGCTGGATGTGGAATGTGGTTTCGCCCTGTACGGTGGCGGGCTCCAGCGTGCGGCTGCCGGCGGCTTCGGAGAGGATTGCGTGGCCGGCGAGGTCTGCGAAGGAGATGGCGCCGGATTTGCGATCTACGATGACGTGCAGTCTGGCGGTGGTGAGGACGAAGGAGGTGGGGCGTTCGGCGAGCTTCCAGCCGGTGGTGAGGGAGGGATTGGGAAGGACGTCGAGCGAGGCGCGGGTGAAGAAGCTGGCGGAGCGCGCGAAGGCCACGCGGACGACGCTGTCGGAGAGGAGCTGGATGCGGAGATCTCCGGAGTCGAGGTGGAGGGTAAGGCCATCGGGCTGGGGGCCTATCCTGGCCGGAGCCACGGGCGTTGCGGGAATTGCTGGCGTCGCCGGGGCTGCATGAAGGGTGAGTGCGGAGAGGCACAGAGAGGCGGCAAGAATTGCGGAGTTCGCAGCGGCAGTAAATTGCATGAGGAGAGTTTACGCGCCAGAGCTTTTGGCGTTCCAGCGAATCCAATGAGTGCGATTCTGCGGCGACAAACGAGCGACCGGCCGGAGCGGATGGAACCAGCGCAATTCAAGGGCGTACAGGTATGATGAAAGCTCGGCACACTGCTTCAGGGGATGGTTTACGAAGGACACTTTTACAGCCGGGAACAGGGACATATGAAGCAAAACAGAACTAGACGGGTCGAGCTGTTCGACACCAGCCTGCGCGACGGGTTGCAGCAGCCGAACCTGGACATCTCGGTGCCCAATGCCGTTGGCCTGCTGGAACGGATGGGAAAGTTTGGCGTGCGCTACGCGGAGATTGGGTTTGCCGGGGCGAACCAGTTTGTTGGCGACCTGGCCAGCGCACTGCGTTCGGTCGATACCGGAGCGATGAAGCTGGCCCTTTTCGGCAGAACTCGCGGCCGCGGCAGCAAGGTGCAGGAGTGGGCCGACGTACAGATCATGGTGCGGCACAAGGAGCGCGTGCCTGTTTCGGTGGTGGTGGTGAAGTCGCGGCTGCTTGACGTTGCGAAGTCGCTGGAGACGACTCCGGAAGAGAACCTGCTGATGGCGCGCGAGACCATTGCGTGCCTGCACGACAACGGGCTGGAAGTAATCGTGGACCTGGAGCACGCGCTGGATGCCTTCCATGGACGGAGGGAGAACGGCGAGCTTTGCGAGGCAGATTTCGCCAAGCGAAGCCGGGATTATTTCCACCAGATGGTGGCGCAGTGCGTGGAGCAGAAGGTGAGCCGGATCATTGCGTGCGACACGACGGGCGGCGCAAACCCGGAGGAGGTCACGCAGTTGTTCGGGGGACTCACGCACGCGCATCCCGAGGCAAGTTTCGGATTTCACGGTCACACCGATCGCGGTTTTGGCGTCGCCAACACGCGGGCCGCGATTCTTGCCGGGGTCGTGCAGGTCCAGGGAACGATTCTTGGTACGGGCGAGCGCTGCGGCAACGTTGAACCTGACGACTGTGATCGGCTCCATGCAGCTAAGGGGTGAGGCGGAGTTTGTTGCGCCGGAATCGCTTGCGGGGCTGACCGGACTGGCGCAGGCGGCCTACGCGGCCTTCTCACCTGGAGGCACCGCACAGCACTCCCATCGTTGGCGCGGGGGCCTTTGGGACTTGGGCAGGGATGCATGGAAGCAGCGAGGGCAAAGACCCCGGGGCTTACCTGTGGTGCGATCCCGCGAAGGTTGGCGCAAGCCCGCGTATCGGGGTGAACGCGCAGTCTGGCCGGGCCAATATTATTCTGCTGTCGAAGTCGCTGGGCGTTGCTCTGAATGCGGCGCAGGCGCAGAGCCTGCTGGAGACCAACCAGGCGATGATCGACGGCGGCGGCTATACGGCCAGCGAGATATCGTTCACGCTGGCGTGCATGAAGGTGCTGAACACGCTGCGCGATAGCTTCAGCGTGAAAGGCTGGCGGGTGCTGGATGAGAGCGACGAGACGGGCAACCGGTATGTGCAGGCGTCGATGTCGCTGGTGGTTGGCGAGGACAAGGTGACGACGACGCGCGCCGAGGGCTCCGGCCCGGTGGATGCGCTGACCAAGGCGATGCGGCAGGAGCTGGAGAAGTGGTACCCGGCCGTGGCGCAGTTGCGGCTGGACACATTCAGTGTGACCGCGATCGACGTGGTGGCGCACGACACGGCGGCGCATGTGCGCGTGACGGTGAGCTTCCACGCCGAGGGCCATCCATCATGGACGACGGCGGGCGTGAGCAGCGATCTGAACCAGGCGGCGCTGATGGCGATTGTGGATGGGTTCCACTACTGGCTGCTGAAGAACCCCGCGTAGGGATGAAGGCAAGAACAAGGGCTTAACACGGATCAAGACGGATAGAAGCACCGATCAAAACAAGACAATAGAGGGATAAAGGCAAGAACAACGGCAAGGGCAACGACGGAGATTCTGGCTGCGCCAGAATGACGAGCTAAACAAACAACCGCAGGTCGTTCGCTACCGCGAACGATAACCCACCCTAGCCGCGATGAAACTGCGGCTAGGATGGGGCACCCAATGAGGAATATGTTGGTGGCTACTTTGCGGTCATCTGCGCGGCGATGGGGGGCATGGCGTCCCAGTTGTCGGTGCGGAAGGGAGCTGCCTGCAGGCCAGCGCCGTTGTAGAGGTTGGCGGTGTCGGGGAAGTTGTCCCAGGCGTAACGCACCGCGAGCGGCGCGCTGACCTTGGGACTGCTGACCACGACCGAGTCGCCGGCGATTTTGGCGTCGGCATCGACGAAGTTCTGGTCCGCGCCGGCGATCTGGAACCACTTGAGCGGGCCGCCTCTTTCGCCGTGAGGCCCGCGGCGTGGGTGAATTTGACGCGAATCGCGCTGCCTTCGATTTTGCTGGACGCGTAGACTGGCCCGGAGAATTCGATCTTGCGACCATAGACATTGGCCAGGGCGATTTTGGACAAGTTCTCTCCCAGCGGCTCCTTGTTCTTGGGGTGAACGTTCTTGGCTTCGCCGGTGTCGAGGACGACGGCCATCCCAGTGTTGGGGAGCGAGAGAATCCTGGCCTGCTGCTCGCGAACCAAGGGGTTGTTGCTGACGTTCTGCTGTCCGGGCAACTGGACGACGTAGAACGGGAAGTCGCCCTGGTGCCAGAGCCTTCGCCACTGGGTGACGAGCGTGTCCATGACGTGGCCGTAGAGCAAGAGGCCCTGCGTGCCGCCGGTGATCGACTCGCCCTGGTACCAGATGGCGCCGCGAATGGCGTAGGGGACGATGGGGTTGATCATGGCGTTGTAGAGCACGGTGGGCTGGTGCTGGTCGTGCGCAGGATCGCGCATCGGGCCGGGGCGGCCGGGGCGGGCGTTGATGGTCAGCGGCGAGGGAGGCGCGTCGGCATCGCTGGCCGCGTTTGGATGCGCCTTGAAGTAGATTTCGCGGGCGTCGAGCTTGTCGAGCATGGGTTTCAGTAGCGGGTCGGCGGCAAGCGCGTCACGCGGAACCCACGCCTCCGCGGTGCTGGCCCCAAAGGCCGAGAGCACGATGCCGACTGGCTGCTTGAGCGTCTGGTTCAGGTTGCGCCCGAAGAGATAGCCGACGGCGGACCAGTCCGGCACGGTCTGCGGAGTGCAGACCTGCCATATGCCGACGACATCCGACTGCGGCGTGTATGCCGTTGCGTTCTTGACCGTGAACATGCGCAGTTGCGGATAGTTTGCGGCGGCGATCTCCTTCTCTTCGTCGAGCAATCCGGCATACGACGCATGGGCCTTGGATACCGGGAACTGCATGTTCGACTGGCCCGAGCCGAGCCAGACCTCGCCGACCAGAACATCCTTAACCACGATGGGAGCGTCGCCCGCGCCATCGCCTGCGATGGTCATCTCAAACGGGCCTCCGGATTTGAGGTTGTAGAGGCTGACGGTCCATTTGCCCTGCGCGTCGGCGGTGGCGGAGCGGGCCTGGCCGTTGAGGGTGACGGCGACCTTCTCGCCGGGAGTGGCCGTGCCCCAGATGGGCACCAGCGTTCCGCTCTGCAAGACCATGTGGTCGCTGAAGAGCGTGGAAGGCTTGACCGCAGCGCTGGCCGCCAGTGTGAAACAGAGGGTGGTGCAAAGGGATGCGATGAGCGAGAGTCTCTTCAGCAGGTTCATAATTTCCTCGTTGAAGCAATTCGATCAGTCTGGTTTTGTTCGATGATCTTCCGTGCGGAGATGTCATTGCACGACTACAGGCGTGGCATCATCACTGACGGCCAATGCGCGTTGCGGGTCAATTTCAAGTTGCCACTGTATGACGTCTCGCGCACGAAGCGCAAAGCGGTTGCTGGGGAATTATGCCACTCCTTGAATATCGTTGGATATGGGAAAACTGAATATGAAAAACAGGGGGGATGGTGGGCAGTGAGGGACTCGAACCCCCGACTTCCTGCTTGTAAGGCAGGCGCTCTAACCAGCTGAGCTAACCGCCCGTGGTTTGCGGGACAGTCCACAGTGTAGGTCAGGGCTGTGGGCGATGCAACGCGCGACGGATCCGGCCGGGCCGAGGAAACCGGACTGAACAATCGACGAGAGAAAACAGGTTCAACGAAACCGCTCTAAAATAGCAATATGTCTTACGTTGCAGCGGTCGATCATCTGCATGGCCTCGGCCAGGAGCTTGCCACGCACGGCGCCGCGGCGGAAGTTCGACCTGGCAGCACATGCGAGTTCTGGCTGCCGCGCTGGGCGATCCGCAGAAGCAGTTTCCCGCGGTTCTGATCGCCGGAACAAACGGCAAAGGGAGCACCGCAGCGACGCTCGCCAGCATTTGTGCCGCAGCCGGGTTGCGCACGGCGTTGTATACTTCGCCGCATCTCTCGCGTGTGACTGAGCGCATCCGCACGGCTGAACCGGCAGAGGCTATGGATGAGGCTGCAGGAGCCTTCGCGTTGCAGGAGATTCCGGAAGAGCAGTTTGCGCGGCTTTACTTCCTGGTCGACGAGACGGCGCAGCGGCTGGTCGCAACCGGCGAGCTGCCGCACGCGCCCAGCTTCTTCGAGTCGCTGACCGCGCTTGCATTTCTCTACTTCGCCGAGCGCAAGGTGGAGATTGTAATTCTGGAGGTGGGCCTCGGCGGGCGGCTGGATGCGACCAACATTGTGGATCCGATGCTCGCGGTCATCACCGACATTGCGCTCGACCATCAGGAGTATCTGGGAGAGACGATCGCCGAGATTGCACGCGAAAAGGCTGGGATTTTGCGGCCGCATGGCACGCTGGTGACGCTTCCGCAGCATGCGGAAGCCAACCAGTCGATCGGAGATGCAGCGCTTGCGCTCGACGTGCATGTTATCGATGCGGCGGAGTTTCTTCCTGGACGCAGCTTGGCGCACTGCCTGGCGGAGCAGGCAGCAATGGCCCCGTTGCGACCGAATACCTACGAGATTCTGCTCGACGACGAGCGCTTGCAGGTACACTCTCCGCTGGCCGGCGAGCATCAGCGGCGCAACATTGCACTGGCGATTGCCGCGGCGGATGAATTACGTAACAAAAATAGTTACAATATTACAAACGCCGCGATTGAAGCGGGAATTGCCAACACGTCGTGGCCTGGCCGGCTGGAATTCTTGCCACCCGGCCTGCTGCTGGATGTGGCCCACAATCCGGCGGGGGCATGGGCACTGCGCGCGGCCATCGCAACGCTTCCCGAAGAGCGGCCACGTACGCTGATCTTCAGTTGCCTGCGCGATAAAGACCTCACAGAGATGGCGCGGATCCTGTTTCCGCTCTTCGATGCGAACGCCGGCAGGCCGCGCGACCACATCGTTTTCACGCTGATCGACAACCCGCGCGCGGCAAGCATTGAAGATTTGCAGAAATCCGCGCGGGTGCTGGAGATTCCGGCGCACACCGCAGCCAATTCAACCGAAGCGCTAACACTGGCCAGAAGCTTGACACCTGCCGGCGGCTTGATCGTCGCGACCGGTTCCATCTATCTGGTTGGCGCAGTGCGCGAGGCGGTTCTGGAACCATGAACGAGAGCCGGAGCCAGAGCATGATCGATCCAGACGTAGATGCGAGCGGTGCGCCACCCGAGCATCGGATTCCTGCCCATCTTCGTTATCTGACGATGTTTGTGTGCATTCCTCTGATGGCGCTGGCGACCGCCGGCTTTGGGAGTGTCTCCCTGATCTGCGGGCTGTGGGACCGGGCGGGCCGTCAGCAACACTTTATCGCGCGCGTCTGGGCCGCAGTGATGCTGCGCTGCGCTCTGTCTCCGGTGCGCATCGTGGGCGCGGAGAAGCTGAGGAATTCGCCCGTCGCGGTGTATGCCTCGAACCACCTGAGCTACATGGATACTCCGGCGCTGTTTGCCAAGCTGCCGTTCCAGTTCCGCATTCTGGCCAAACAAGGCCTGTGGAAGGTGCCGTTTGTCGGCTGGTACCTGAAGCGGTCAGGCCAGGTGCCGATCGATTCGGGAAGCTCGCGTTCGGCGATCGCCGGTCTGTTGCGCGGAGTTGCGTCGCTGAAGGCCGGAATGCCGCTGCTGGTATTTCCGGAGGGCTCGCGAAGCCCGGACGGACACATGCAGGCCGCCAGCTCGGGGGGAGCCTTCATGGCTCTGCGGGCAGGCGTTCCGCTGGTTCCGCTGGCGCTGATCGGGACCTATGAGCTGCTGCCGATCCACGTCTACAGCCTTCGCCCGCGGCCGCTGATGATTATCGTCGGCGAGCCCGATTCCCGACCGGCGGGCTGACGACCAGGGACGCCAACGCCCTGACGGAGCGTCTCTACGAGGAGATCAGTAAGATGTACTATCAGTATTCGGACCTTGCGCCAGCCGCTGACTCTCGCGCTGCGGCCAAGTCCCACAACAGCGCGACTCGTGGAGCCTAGACCATGATTAGACCCCGTATCGCCATTCCGGTTCCCACCAGCACCGATCCTGAATACAACGTCCAGGGCTGGAAACAATACGCGATCGCCGTGGAGCGGAGCGGAGGCGAGGCTGTCGAGGTACCGCTGGGCGAACCGCCCGCCACAACGGCACGTCTGATTGCCGGCTGTCAGGGAGTTCTGCTGCCGGGCAGCGGAGCGGACGTCAATCCGCAGAAGTACGGGCAGGAGGCGATCGCGGAGTGCGCGCCGGCCGACCTTGCCCGCGAGAATGTCGATGAGTTGCTGCTACAGGACGCGCACAATATGGGCAAGCCGATCTTTACCATCTGTTTTGGGACTCAGATGCTGAATGTGTGGCGCGGCGGAACATTGGTGCAACATCTGACGGGACAGACTGTGAACCACAAGGCGGGGCGCACGGTTTCCGTCGCCCATATCGCGGCGGTGGCGCCGGATTCGCTGCTTGGGGAACTGGTCGCCGATAAAGAAGTCACGGAGCGCGACGGGGTACTGCTGCTGCCAGTCAACTCAAGCCATCATCAGGCCATCGAGAGTGCGGGTGACGGGCTGCGCGTCTGCGCTCGCACTCCAGAGGATGGCGTCGTCGAAGCGATTGAAAACACGCCAGATGGGTTGGGCGGAAGCTTTGTGGTCGGCGTGCAGTGGCATCCCGAGCGCAGCTTCGACGCTGAGCGTCGTCTCCAGGGCACTGTTCGCACGATTCATCGCCGAGGCAGCGGAGTGGGTTCCGCGCCCAACGTCACCACCCGCAGTATAGAAGGTTCCCTTTGACTTCAGATTCGATGGCTGAACTGCTCGAACCCTATGTCAGCTTGCCCGACGGGCAGGCCGTGGGAGGTGCCACCGAGGAGGATGACTGGCCTGAAATATACTCACAACTAGTTATTTATCTTGATCTTATACTGAAATGGAACGCGCGGATGAACCTGACGGCGATCCGCACTCCAGAGGAGATTGTCCGGCGCCACTTCGGCGAGAGTCTGTTCGTTGGAACTCATATTGGCGAGTGTGGTACGCTGCTCGATTTCGGATCCGGCGCCGGATTTCCCGGGGTTCCAATCCAATTGCTGAGGCCGGACGTGCGGGTGACTCTGGCAGAATCGCATGGCAAGAAGGCGGCGTTTCTGCAGGAGGTGGTTCGCAGCCTGAAGTTGCCGACTGAGGTCTGGGCAGGGCGGGTGGAAACAATGCCTGCGGAGCGGCGGTTTGACGTGGTGGCTCTGCGTGCGGTGGAGGGGATGGATCGGGCCGTAGGCGAGGCTGGACTTCGTGCGGCCGGGCGAGTTCTGATTCTGGGGACGGCGCGCCATTCGGTCTACCCTGGGTTGGCGGAGAACTTCCGTATGGATGAGCCTGTGCCGCTTCCGGAGTCGAACGACGGCGTGCTATGGGTGGCTCACCGCTGTTAATTGATGACCGCCGCGATTAATCAAAGATGGTCGTTCTCAGCTCCTTCTCCTAACTGTTCCACGTGGAACATTCTTTATACCCGTGATCGTGCGGGAGAGAACATCTGAAGAGGTAAGTGGTTGGGTCGGTTCCGAATGTTCCACGTGGAACACTCCCCCATTTGCCGCACACTGTAAATAGTTTTCCACACCACCTATACGCAATCCCCAGCCGTAGCAACCGTTATTTGAGCCGTCCACAGTTTCTCCACAGGGATGCAAACTTCTGCACAGACTGCGGCATTGCCATCCATACCCATCGCCCGATAGTCTTCCACTACACCGTGTCCACCATACTTTCAGCGCCATTTACGTCTTCCAGCCAGACCGAGGCAAGTCTCTGCAAGGTCATCGCCGTGGTCAACCAGAAGGGCGGAGTGGGCAAGACCACCACAGCCATAAACCTGGCTACCGCTCTAGCGCTCGAAGGGCTGCCTACCCTGCTGATCGACTGTGACCCCCAGTCCAATGCCACGGGGGGACTCGGCGTAGCCCGCAGCGAATCCCGCCTGAGCGTCTACGATGTGCTGATGGGATCGGCGACCCTGGAAGAGGCGCTGATGCCGACCGAGATCGCATCGCTGGGTCTGCTGCCCGGAAGCAAGAACATGATTGGCGCAAACCTCGAACTGGTATCGCAGGAACGCCGTGAGTTCTGCCTGCGCGAGGCCATCGCGCCTGTTCGCGGCGCCTACTCGTTCATCGTGCTCGACTGCCCGCCCGCACTCGATCTGCTGACCCTGAATGCGCTGGTTGCCGCCGATGGACTGCTGGTGCCAATGCAGGCAGAGTACTTCGCTCTGGAAGGCATCTCGGAGTTAATGCAGACGCTCGACCAGGTGGCCCATGCGTTCAATCCAACGCTGGCGCTCGAAGGCGTTCTGTTGACCATGTACGATGATCGCACCAACCTGTCGCAGCAGGTCACGGAAAACCTGAAGGTGTTCTTCGGGGAAAAGCTGCTGACCACGACCATTCCGCGAAACATCCGGCTGGCCGAGGCACCCAGCCACGGAAAACCCGTGCAGCTCTACGACCCTCGTTCCAAGGGCGCGGAGGCGTATACCGCACTCGCGGTCGAATTGCTGCGCAGGAATGGAATCGCCAGCCGGAAGGATCAAAAGCAACAGAATGATGGACGTGAAGAGATCAAGTCGGTTCCCAGGTTCTGGCCGTATTCAAAATAATCACCGCTGGGCGTTATGTGAATCAGTGATCGACGCTGGCGCAGAAAGAGGTTTATACGATGGAAACAACCACAACCCATGCTGACGCGAAGCGCCGACCGGCGCTGGGAAAAGGGATTGAATCGCTGCTTGGACCGCGACCGCAGATGGCTCCCGCGCCTGAAGCGACGGGCAAACCGCTGGAGATCGCACTGGACCGGATCGACCGCAATCCCAACCAGACCCGCAGCAACTTCGACGCGGAGAAGCTTGGCGAGTTGGCACAGTCGATCGCCGCAACCGGAGTGGTGCAGCCGGTGGTGGTGCGCGAGCTGGCTGGCGGGCGATACCAGCTCATCATGGGTGAACGGCGCTGGCGGGCGTCCCAAGCGGCAGGCAAGACGACCATCCCGGCCATTGTGCGCCAGGTCTCCGACGAGCAGGCGCTGGAGATGACCATCGTCGAGAACCTGCAGCGCGCGGACCTGAACCCGATGGAGCAGGCGCGCGCATTTGAACGGCTGAGCCGCGAGTTCAAGCTGACCCAGGAGCAGATGGCGGTGCGCACGGGAAAGGACCGAGCCAGCGTTGGTAACTTTATTCGTTTGTTGAAATTACCTGTTTCAATCCAAGGACTTCTAGAGTCCGGTCAACTCAGCTTCGGTCATGCGCGGGCGCTGTTGGCGCTGGAGTCGGCGGAGCGGATGGCGGCGGCGGCGGCGAAGATCACCGCGCTGGCGATGTCCGTGCGGCAGACCGAGACCTACGTGCAAGGGCTGATCGATCCAGAGTCGAAGCCAAAGAAAGTGAAGGCTGTAATCGAGCCACTCGATCCGAATGTGCGCGAGGCGCGCGATCTGATTCAACGGAGGCTTGGGCTGAGGGTGCGAATCGAGGACAAGGGCGGCAAGGGGCGCGTCATCATTGAGTACGCAGGGGTCGAGGACTTCGACGCGATCCTGGCAGCTCTCGGCGAAAACTAGTGGGACTGCAAAGCAGCAAACTGCTTCTGCATTGTCCGATTATGATACTGTGTTGGTTACAAATACAATTTACGCTCTTGATTCTTAAATACAGAACCGGCCCGCCGCCTGAGCCGTCTCATTGTTCCTGTGGCTTTGCAAGGATGTACGCGGCGGTCTCATTGCGAGAGATCGTGCCGAAATCCTATGCTTTGCCTCCACAGCTACAGTGAGACTGCTCGTATCCGCTGAAGAAACCGCGGGCGGCGGGCTGGACTGCTTCTGCCTGCAACTTCCGTCTGACCCAGGGGAGGGACTACTTCTTTGGCGGAGCGATGCTGTCCTTCGCGGCCTTGGCGACGCGGAACTTGACCACGGTCTTGGCCTTGATCTTGATGGTTTCGCCGGTCTGCGGGTTGCGTCCGAGGCGGGCCTTGCGATCTGCCTTGACCAGCTTGCCGATGCCGGGGATGGTGAACTCGCCGTTCTTCTTGGTCTCCTTGACGGCTGTCTCAGCCAGCAGCTCGAGGAAGCCTGCGGTCTGCTTGTTGGTCAATTCGAGTTTTTCTGCCAGTGCGCGTACGAGCGCGGTCTTGGTCATTCCTTTTGCCATGTGTGTTGCTCCTTGGTTCCAAGTTGGTGGTTCAGGATCGTGGTGCGATTGCATTGTGGTGCCGATTGGTTCGCCTGACCCACCCGCGTTGAACCAGCTCCCAGTGGTTCTTGTCTGTGAAATCGCCGGTGTTTATGCGGGTGTCAGGAAACGTACCGCAATTCACCTTCGACCATTCGGGTTGCTTTGTCAATGGGTTTTATGCGGTTTCCACAGATATTTTGCCGTTTTCTTCGGGTTTTGTCCTATTTTTGGAACATATGCAGCAATTAATGGGACATTTGGTGGAAATTCATGGGATTTTGCAGGCCGGGCAGACAGTATCGCGTGGTTGAGGAAGTGGACGATGGGAGCCGCAAGCGCAAAGCGCGAGGTGATGTCGCGCAGCAGCGCGGGCCGCGTTGCGCGCTCGGCGGGAAGCGTGGTGGAGACGCCCCACTGGCGGCAGAGCAGGAGGTCGAGAGCGGGTGAATCGGCGGAGAATCCGCGCGGCGGCCGGGTGAGGCGGTTGCCGTCGAACTCGGTCATCGCAGCGCGCAGCTTGCGGTTGGCCAGCAGGGCGCGCAGTTCGGTGTGATGGTCCAGCAGGTCGCGCCGGATGGCGAGCGTCTGATCGGGGGTGGGCATGTAGATGCCGGCAGCGATGACGGTCTCGGTTGGGCTGAGGTGGAAGTAGAAGCCCGCGCCGGAGGTCTTCTGCATTCCGGCGCACGCCCACCAGGCGGCGACGTGGGTTTTGTAGGGACGCTTGTCAGCGGCAAAGCGTGTGTCGCGATAGATGCGGAAGAGGCACTTCGGCGCGGGGCGGACGTGGTCCGGCGCGAAGGCGGCGAGGGAGTGATTCACCTCCTCGATGAGCGCAAGCATGGGAGCCTTGAGTTCGCGTTCGTAGACGGCCTTGCGCGGGTCGAACCAGGCGCGGTCGTTGTGGCGGGCGAGCCCGCGCAGGAATTTGAGGGCCTCCGGGGTGAAGTGCGTGGGCAATTTGCGCCCTCCTGAACCGATTCTTGAATCGATCCTTCGCTGAGTGGACTTACGCCAGTGCGCGGGCGGCCTGCTGGGCGAAGTAGGTGACGATGAAGTCGGCGCCGGCGCGGCGGATGGAGGTGAGGGACTCCAGCATCGCGCGAGCGGGGTCGAGCCAGCCGCGCTGAAAGGCGGCCTGGAGCATGGCGTACTCGCCGGAGACCTGGTATGCGCCTAGCGGAACGTCGTATCGCTCGCGGGCGGAGCGGATGACGTCGAGGTAGGGCAGGGCGGGCTTCATCAGAATCATGTCCGCTCCCTCGGCGATGTCCTGGTCGATCTCGCGCATGGCTTCGCGGAGATTCGCGCCATCCATCTGGTAGCTGCGGCGGTCGCCGAACTGCGGCGCGGAGCCGGCAGCGTCGCGGAAGGGGCCGTAGAAGGCGGAGGCGAACTTGGAGGCGTAGCTGAGGATGGGCGTGTTCTCGCACGCAGCGGCGTCGAGGGCGGCGCGGATGGCCTCGACGCGGCCGTCCATCATGTCGCTGGGGGCGACGATGTCGGCTCCGGCCTGGGCGAGGGAGACAGCGGTCTGGGCGAGCAGGGGGAGGGTTGCATCGTTCTGATGCTGTAATCTGTTCGCCGGTCGCGAGCTGTTTTACGACGATGCCGCAGTGGCCGTGCGAGGTGTACTCGCAGAGGCATACGTCGGCGATGAGGACGAGGGGTCGAGAGCGCGGTTGCGATTTCATCGCGCGCAGGCCCTGCTGGACGATGCCGTCGGCGGCGTAGGCGCTGGTGGCGAGGTCGTCCTTTTTCTGCGGGAAGGCCGAAGAGGAGCAGGCCTCCGAGGCCAAGCGCGGCGCAGGATTCGGCCTCTTTCAGCGCCTCGTCGATGGAGAGGTTGAAGACGCCGGGCATGGAGGCGACCTCTTTGCGGACGCCTTCGCCGGGGCAGAGGAAGAGCGGATAGACGAGCGCGCCGGGATGGAGGTGGGTCTCGCGGACGAGAGAGCGCAGGGCCGGAGTGCGGCGCAGACGGCGCAGGCGTGTGGCTGGAAAGTTCATACTTAGAAACTTAACACCGATTGGCACCGATTGAACCGATAAAGACGTGAAACAGGGAAAGAGCGACCACGGATTGACATGGATGAGCAGAACGGAGATTTCGCGCTGCGCGCAGAATGACGTGCTAGACGCTGCTAGGAGCGGTCAGCGATGGCGTCGTACTCGATTGCGGAGGCGGACGGCATGAGCACCCAGAGGGTGTAGATGCCAAGGGCGGTGCCGAAGGGGATCTTGATCAGCGAAAGAATGGCAACGACGATGGCAAGCACTCTTCCCCAGGACTTGCGCATCAGCAGAGAGATGCCTGTGACCAGCGAGAGCAGCGCTCCGATCGAGGTCAAGACCACAATCAGCGTTGCCAGGCCGCCCATCCAGGGAGCGAACGGCATATAGGGAATGCCGCGAGGCGAACCGAAGCCGCCAAAGAAACCCGGTGTCGAGATCCCCATGAGAATGAGGGCAGCGATGATTCCCGTCGCCGCGCGGTAGACGCCGAAGACGCACCAGAAGATGCCCAGCATCTGCACATGACCCTGCACCCGCGGCACAACCAGGATCGGTTGCGGCGCGCCGTAGACCGGTGGAACAGGAGGTGGTAATGGAGCGCCACACTTCGAGCAAAAGGCTCCCTCTACCGGACACCCGCATGACTGACAGACCATCGCTTGCCTCCCTTGAATGAACCTGAACTCCAACATGCGATACGCAGCGCAGGCGCAAATGGTTCCGCGCAAAGCGCATCGCATGGATGCATTGCCAGATACCATAGCAGATATGAGCCTTCTACCCAATATTCCGTCGCCTCTTGCCGAGGCCAGCTCCGTCGCGCTGGAATGGCCGCGGCTGCGCGTGACGATCGCGGGCCATGCCACGTCGCCGCTGGGGCGCGCGTGGGTGCAGGCGCTGGAGCCGTGCGCGGACCGGGCGTGGATTGAGGCGCAGCAGCAGCGGACGGGCGAGATACGCGATCTGCTGACGGGCGGCGGGAGCTTCGAGTTTCACGGGCTCTTCGATCCGACAGACCTGCTGGACCAGGCACGGCTCGAAGGCGCGGCGCTGGAGGCGCAGGAGATCAACGCGTTGCTGACGGTGGTAGAGCGGATTGCGGCGTGGCGCACACTGATGATCTCGCCGACAGGGCGGGCACTGTCGTGGCCTGGGATTGCGGGGCTTTCGGCGGCGCTGGTGGAGCACGATTTTGCGCCGCTGCTGCAGGCGCTGCGGGGAAAGATCGAGCCGGACGGCTCACTCTCCGACGACGCGAGCCACGAGCTGCGGCGTATCCGGCGCGCAATGGAGCGGCAACACCGGGCGATTGAAGAGAGCCTGAGAAAGTCGCTGCGCGCACTGGCCAGCGAGGGATCGACACAAGAAGAGCTGATTACAGTGCGCGGCGAGCGGTTTGTGATACCGGTGAAGGCGGAGTTTCGCAGGCGCGTGCCGGGGGTAGTTCACGGGACGTCGTCGTCGGGGCAGACGGTGTTTGTGGAGCCGCTGGAGACGATCGAACAGAACAACGAGCTGGTGCGGCTGCTGGACGAAGAGCAGCGCGAGATCCACCGGATTCTGGTGGCGATGACGCGGGCCATCGGCGAGCAGGCGGATGCGATCCTGCTGGGCACGTCGGTGCTGGCCGAGGTGGAGAGCCACTTCGCGCGGGCGCGGTTCGCCAATGAACTGGAGTGCGTGCGGCCTTCGTTTAGCGAGTCAGCGAGTCAGCGAGTTAGCGAGTCAGCGGGTGGCTTGTTGCTCACGGCGGCGCGGCATCCACTGCTGGAATTGCGGCTGCGACGGTCGGGAGCAGCTACAGTGCCAATTACTCTGGCGTTGGAGCCTGATGCGCGGCAGCTTATTATCAGCGGGCCAAATACCGGCGGCAAGACTGTGGCGTTAAAGACCACGGGGCTATTGGCACTGATGGCGCAGGCGGGAGTGCCCGTGCCCGCGGAGGCCGCGACTCTGCCGCTCTTCCGGGCGATCTACGCGGACATTGGCGATGCGCAGTCGATCGAGTCGAACCTATCGAGCTTCTCGGCGCACATCCTCAACGTGGACCGCATCGCGCGCGTGGCGACGGAGGACTCGCTGGTACTGCTCGACGAACTGGGTTCGGCGACCGACCCCGAAGAGGGCGCGGCACTGGCTGTGGCGATTGCCGGGCATTTCCTCAGCATGCGCGCGTGGATCTGCATTACGACGCACCTCACCTCTCTGAAGGTGTACGCGGCTAATCGCGCGGGCGTGCTGAATGCGGCGGTGGGGTTCGACCAGGCGACGCTGTCGCCGACCTACCAGTTGCGGCTTGGGGTTCCGGGAGCGTCGGCGGGGCTGAATATTGCGGAGCGGCTGGGGCTGATGGAGGAGATTGTGGCGGCGGCGCGGGCGCAGCTTACAACGCAGGGCGCGGATATTGGAGTGCTGCTGGACCAACTGCACGCACAACTGACCGCGGCCAGCGGCGAGCGGGAGACGCTGCGCTTGCGCGAGCGGGAGATTGCGCGCGAACGGCTGCGGCTGGAGACGGAGGGACGCGCGGAGCAGAAGGCGCGCACGAAGGAGCTGGAGGCGAAGCTGAACTCGCTGATCGGGGACTTTGAAACCCGACTGCGCGAGATGGTGAAGGCGATCGACGACAAAGCTGTGGCAAAGAAGATTGCGCGCGACTCGTCGGCGAGGATTGCGCGGCTGAGGCGCGAATTTTCCGAGCAGTTCAACTCGACCGTGGTGGCGCACACGACGGGCGCGGACAAGAATGATCCGGCGGCACAGGCGGGCGGGCGCGGGGTTGCGGTGCGCGCGGTGAAGGTTGGCGACCTGGTGAAGCTGAAGAGCCTGGGGCGACAGGCACGCGTGGAGCGCGTGATTGATCCAAAAAACTTCGAGGTTTTAGTTGGGACGATGAAGATGCGCGTGGCCGAGAGCGATATTGCGGAGGTGACGCCTGTGGCTGCGGTGACTCCGTTGGAGGCGGCGAGGCGGCGAGGCGGAATCACGGTGCAGACGAGTACGGATTCCGACTCCGTGCCGATGGAGATCAACGTCATCGGGAGGACAGCGGAGGAGGCGCAGGATGAGGTCTCGCGCTATCTGGATCGGGCGTTTATGGCGGGGCTGCCGCATATCCGCATCGTGCATGGGACGGGGATGGGCGTTCTGCGGCGGACGCTGCGCGAGTTTCTGAAGAACCATCCGCAGGTGACCAGCGTGACGGAGCCGCCGCACGACCAGGGTGGGCAAGGCGCAACGGAGGTTGAGTTGAGGCAGTGACCGTCACGCCTACGCCGTTATGTACATTCGTTATATCCATGTGGAATGTCTTTGAGAGTTGCCTTTGCACCTGACAACGCTGCGAGCGTCTCGATCCTACGATGAAAATAGACATACACGCCGATGGGGCAGGTATGTTCGGCTATATCAACACGGATTGACCCCTGTGCCGAATTGCCGCCGCATCACTCAGCCGGGCTGGGCTTGGCCCAGAGGCTGGCGTTGAGGCACTCGACAACGCCATCGACGATGAGGCTGAGGCCGGCGGTGAACTTGGTGGAGTCGGCGATCTGTTTGCTGCTGACCGCGTCGGCCATGTTGATGCTGGAGCCGACGATGGAGAGTGCGGCGTCCTTCTTCTGCGCGCCGGACTTTGCGCCGTAGAGAGCTTCGACGCCCTGCACCAGACTGGGAAGCAGGGAGATGCCGCGAAAGAACAATTTAAGGAATTCCATGTGATGCCTCCATGTGGTTGCCAACCGAACAAACCGCGGGCTCTTCGACTCACCTTTCGGCAGGCCGATGTATCCGCTTCGGATGACAGAGTTTGTTGCGGTACGGTTGTGGATACTCTTGCTGCGCCAGAATGACGATTCACAAAGTGCTGCGCCAGAATGACGACGTTCTACAGTGGCCAGCTGAGCGGTGGATTCAGTGACTTCAACTTTACCGGCGTCAGCGTCTTCCGATGAAGAAGTCGATGGCGACATGGGCGATGGTGAGCAGAGCGCCAAAGGCTCCGGCGATTCCTTTCAACCGTTGCACTGTCTTCTCGTGCTCCTGCATACGGCCCTCGAGTTGCGCGAGGCGTCCTGGCTGTCCGATTCCCATGACTTGTTCCATCTGGCTCTTTAAAACACACAGGTCGGCCAGAACTTGTCCCTCGAAGTCTGTCATCTTTGCTGCTCCTTATTGGGCGGGTTAGCCGACCGGTAGATTTGTGAAGACGGCGCTGGAGAGCCGCGAGTAGAGCGGCGGGTTCGAGGCGTCGACCATGCGGATGTAGTAGCGCTCCACCTGCGCCGAGCGCGGGATGGAGAAGCTGCGGACGGGGCTGCGAAGCACCAGGTTCTGATCGACGCCGGTGCCGAAGTCCCAGTCGCGCAGGCGGACTTCAAAGCCGCCGCCCGTGGGAGGGTTGGTGCCTGTATCAATCTGTAATGCAGTTGTGGTGGCGGAGGCCACGGTCAACTGCTGCAGGTTGGCAAGCACAGCTCCCGGCGCGGTCTCGGCTGTTGGCGGAAGGAAGGCGTCGGTGGCGATGGCCTCGGAGAGCGTGACGCCCAAGGAGTCGGCCCAGTCGTTGGCAAAGGCGATGCGATAGGTGAGGAGTTCGGGGAATGCGTTTCCATCGACGATGGCGACCTGGCGGACGACGACGTTCATCGTCTGGCCATTGGCGATGATGCTGAGAACGTCTCCGGGCCATACGTCTGCCGTTGGATTGATTGCTGCATAACTGCCAGCAATGGCGGCGGCGCGGCTGGAGGCGAAGCTGAGAACGGCTTCGGCGGCGCTCTCGCAGTCTGCGCTGGAACGAGCGAGCGGACGGAGGACCTTACCCAGCCAGCGTGCGGTTCCCGGCATTCCGCCGGCAGCTTCGGCGGCGACGCTGGCTGCGTCTTCCAGGCGAGCGATGGCGCGGGAGCGCAGGCGATAGAAGACGGTGACCGTTTCGCCGGCGACAGGAACGCGTCCGGCGAAGAATGTTACTTTTCCGGCGGTTGATACTGTGCAATCGACGCCTTCGCCGGCGACTCCGATGAGGCGCGTCTTGGTTGCGCCGCCGGGAAGCGTGCTGACGACCCATGCTGAGCCGGTCTGGGTGACGGAACAGAAGCCCATGGATCCGTTGAGTTCGACGCTATCCACGGCTGCGAAGGTACAGCTTGCGGGCGAACTTACGGACGCGCCGTCGTAGAGGACGGTGGCAGGCGTGTTGGATGCGTTGCCGAGGTCCACGAGGTCGAAGACAAGCTTCATGGGCGAGGCGACAAGTCCGCCGCCGAAGGCCTCGATGGCCCCATCGACGCGGGTGTAGTAGGTCTGGAGGACACGCTGCATCTCTGGACTGTGCAGCCGGATTCGTAGGGTGTAGGTGTGGCCTGAGAGCAATGTGAAGGTGGTGCCGACCTCCGCGCCGTTGACGAAGGGCGTGATGACGGTGGAACCCGCGCTCTGACGGACGTTGTATCCGGCGAAGCAGTTGGCGCGCTGGGTTGTGCCGGAGTAGAGGCCGCAGAGGACGCCGTCGGAGGGCGAGGTGAGCTGGACGTTGTCCGCCTCGACGACCAGCGAGCCGCCCATCTCGACCTGGTCGATGGCGGCGAGGGTTGTCTGGCCGTCGAAGCCGTTGCCGCCGGAGAGGACCAGGCCCGCGCCGCCGAGGGAGAGATGCGAGCCGGGGTCAGTGACGTTCCAAATCTGCGTGTTGAAGGCGGGCTGATTGAAGCTCTCTGTCAACAGAGTGGGCGTGCCGATGCGAAATGGCTCGTCCGAGAGCGTGAAGAAGCGTGGTTGTGCCATCGCCGGCGAAGAGTTCGGAGACGTAGGCGGTGGGCTCGATCGCGCCGCTGAGAGTGACGTCGTTGGCCAGCTCCTTGACCATCGTGGTCTTCAACGCGGCGACCTGGAGGGTGCCATCGCCCTGGCCCGCATCGAAGTCGAGCGAGTGAGTGACGGAGCCGACCGGGTTCATGCTGAGCGCGCCATTGAGCACGCGATATGCAGCGTAGGTGGAACCGGCGATGCTGCCTGCGTTGGTGGACCAGGGCTGCGACGGCTGGGGCGTGAAGACGCCGATGGGCTTTCCGTTCTGCACCTGCGATGTGGTGAGCAGACCAACGGCCGTGCGCGCGGTCAGGCTCTGGAGCAGGGAACCGGCGGGCACGGTGAATCCGTCCGCGGTGAGGGTGAGGGACTGCTTGTCGAGCAGCCACTCGTCGCTGATGGCGGAGAAGGCGACACGATAGACCAGGCCCGGCAAGCCCGACGCCGACGTAGACAGGGACCGGCTCGGTGGCGAGGTACCCGGTGAAGAGCACGGTGCCGCTGTTCGCCGTGACCACGACGCGCCCGCGCCGGACAGGCACGGGCAGCGTCGTGGATGCGCCTGGATTTGCTGGAGAGCCGACATCCAGCGATCCGGTGCAGCGCGAGGGCGTGTTCAGGACACGCTCGATGGTGGGAGGCGCGTCCGCACAGAGGATTGCGCTATAGTCGATGGCGCCGTTGCCGTCGAGATTGTCGATGGTGAGGATCAAGACGCCACCACCGTTCCGAGCTTCGGCAGCCCACGCTGTTCTCGCACCTCATCTACAGTCAACACGCCAGCCTTTAGAAGCTCGGTCTGGATCTGCAGCTCCTCCATCTCGTCGCGCGCTTCGAGGTCGTTAAAGCTGAATTCGAACTCGCGCCAGCCGAGCTTTTTCGCGAACAGGTCGCGCGTGATGTGCTCGGCGAGGAGCTTGGCGACAGGAACGACGGCGCTCTGGAAGGCTTCGTCCGCCATCTCGCCCGCGGTGGACTTATTGACGTCGGACTGAAGACCAAGCAGCATGGGCGGAAGTTCAAAGGCGTTGGCGATCATGCGCAGCAGAAACTCCTGCCACTGGATGCGAAGGTCGGCGTCTGTGCCTCCGGCGAAGCGAAGGACCTCGGGCTTCTGCTCGCTGCTGAGAATGGGAACGCGGCCGGTGCCCTCGATCTCGTCCTGCCACCAGCGGATGAGGCGGTCATGCTGCTCGGGCGTGGCCTCGTTGAGCCAGAGAGCGTACTGCACGACAGAGTTGCTGGCGAGGCGACCGGCATAGCGGTTCGCGCTGAGGAACTGGTTCACGGTCTCGAAGGCGACCTCGAGGCGTCCCAGACCGAACGGCGTATGACTGCGCGGATTCAGGCGAATGTACATCAGCTCGTCGTCGAGCAGAGGGATGAGGTTCTTTGTGGCAAGGCCACCGCGCGCCTGCGCGTAGCGAGGCTTGGCGGGATCTCCATCCCAGGTGACATCGATTTCGATGGTTGCGCCATCGACCGCCCAGAGATGGAAGGGACGCAGATCGTCTCCGGTGGACTCCATCTCGACCGCGCCGAAGCCGCCGACGAGAAGGTCTTCGAGGACCTGCTCGAAGACAGTGCGGAAGCTGTCACTGACGTTCGGCTCCTCCAGGCAACGGCGCAGAACCTGCATGCGCGCCTCGGCGTCCGGCACATCCTCGTTGCTGTAGCCGCGGCGCAGCTTGATCTTCCAGCCCATGCTGGCGATCTTGTCCTTGACGACGTTGATCGCGCGCCGCGCCACGGGCGTTTCGGCAAACTTCCGCAGGTTCGCGGGAGTCGGCTTGGGTGTCGCATTCTGTCCAGTTCTGCCCTGGTTGTATGGATTCAGGATCGAGGGCAGCATCGCCGTCTTTCTCTCACCTTTGGTCGCGTCCCCCGCTGCTGCATCCACTCCTGTAAGCCTCTGCCATGTGTCCGTCACTCTTGTTCGAAGACCCACGTCCTCACCCCTTTCAATCTCGTTCGTGCAATAAAAATGGCACAGCCGATTCGCTGTGCCTTCCGATACAACATTCCTTCATAACAATAGCAACCACGGAGATCACGGATAAGAACGGATAGAACGCTCTAGTTTGTAATCCTGTGGAAATCCGTTTGGTTCGCTCTATCTCTATCAGAGCCGCAGATCGACCCGCGCGGTCTGGGCGGCGCGGGCCAGATCATTCATCGTCAAGACGCGAATTTCCTGGCTCTCCATGGTCTCCACACCGAAGCGGTATCGCTCCACGCTCTCCTCTTCAAACTCGTGCTTCTCCTCATCCTCACCGGAGGGCGCGCAGCGGCTCGACCACGGCGGTCAGCTCCAGCCTGGCACCCTCCACGCGAACGACCCCTGCGCGCAACCGCGGCGCAGAGTATGCCAGGACCTTGGCCGCCTCCACATCTCCATCCAGCGATACCGCGTGAAACATCTTGATCACGCCGTTGGGCCTATACCCACAGTCGATCTTCATGGGATCACCCGGCGACGTGTATAACGAAGCGGCAATTCCCTTACGCATCAATGCCCACACTCCCGCATGCTCGAAGTGCGTCCGCATGGCCCCGGCAATCACCGCGCGTCCGGTACGTTTTCGATCCTGCTTCACACGCAAGGGCTCAACATACAAATGCATCAGCAGATCCAACTCAGCCGGAAGATTCTCTGCCAGGCAGGCCCGCGCCTCCGTCATCTGGAGGGAGTTTGAAAACGTGTCTTCAATGACGGCGATCATCGGCTTGTTGTTCGCAGCACCCAGTCGCAGGCGCGTATCGATTTCTCCTTCCAAAGCCTCGAAAAGTCCTATATCCGCATCCGCATCCATGCACCGAACTCGGCTCCAGTCCCGCGTGAAGCGGACTCGCGCGCTCTCATCCCGGCCTGCCTCTCGCAGCAGGACGCCGATATTCGTGTACTCGCCCTTTACCGCATCCGGGACATAGCGGATGAGGAAGAACTCGCATGGCACGCGGTCACTCACCTTCGACCTCCTTCTACAACGGTCAGCAATTCAAAGGCCATTGCTGGCTACGATAACTCCTGAAGCGCTCGTCCCCAATCCCCCGGCGCAACGGCGCAGTTCGAATGCACCGATGCTGCCAGAGATGGAGTAAAGCGCTACATCACAAACTTTCCTACTGCATCTTCCGCGAACTGCGCTGGAACATGAACACTCAACTTTTTCTCCCACATAGGGAATGGTTCCCGATTTGAATCCCGAAACGACCCAATCAACTCTCGCAGTCGCCCGCGTCGGCTCAACATTTGCTCCGTCAACCGCTCAATCACCGCTGTATCTCCCCCATACCATTCGGGAGGAACAATCTCCGCGATCCCCCATAACGTCTCCGCTTCCATCGTCTCCATGCGGCTGAGCCAGGGCTCAAAGCTCTTCCATCCCGCAACTCCCGCATACACGCGGTTGCGGGCGTAGACTCCGCGCAGCGGCGTGTCGGGGAAGGTCCACTCCCCGGCGTTGAAACAAAAGCCCTGGTCGATGAACGTCGCCCGATACTTCCGCTCGCGCGGCTTGCGATCGAAGACCGCCTGGCGTCCATTGCAGTTGCCGGTCCACTTATCGAGGGCCAGCATTCCGGCAAACTCCTGCAGGTTACGTACCTCATCCAGTTGCTGCTCGGGAAGGTAGTCCACAACCTGGCCGGGCATCAATCCACCGACGAACTGGCTGCCGAACTGCAAGCCTGGGCGATACTTCTCCCTCTCGCCGCGCGGCATCTCGACGTGCATGCCAGCGGTGTTCGCGATTAGCCACTCCGTTACCTCGACCACATCGCTGGACGGCACCGTCAATCCAACGGTCTGGGCAAGGCGGGTGGCGATCAGTTCATTGGCCAGCACTCGTACGTGCTGCGGGTTGTTCTGAAACTTGACAACCCACAGCTTGCCATCCGCTCCGAGCATCAACTGACTCTGCGCTCCGCCCCGCATCCGCCGAATTGCCTGTACCGCTAGCACCGCCAATGAACCGAATCCTCCGCACCAGAAGAATACTGCACTCAGGCCGCACGCATCTTGTGGAAACCACTCTGCAACCTCTCTGCCCGCACAGCCTGACCCAACGCCATTGCCATCAGGCAGTCGTCGTGTGTGCCGCTTGCCGCTCCCGTCTTACCTCCAGGATGACTGACAAACGTTCTGCACTCCTCCAACAATTGCCTACTCAGAAACAACCACGGAGACTCCACCAGCAGCGCCCCCATGCGGCTGATCATCCCTGGCTTCGAACCCGCCGAGGTCAGCCATCCTGCCACTCCCACCTGCTCGTAAACTCGCACGTAATGCTCAACCGCGTCCAGATACGCGAGTACTCCAGCCCCATGATTGTTTCGCTCCACGGCAACCAGGGCCCCGCGACCCGATCCTCCGTATTCGCGGCCCAACGAAGCGGCGACACGCGCCAGCTCCAGAGTGCCCAGTCGCTGCTGAAGTTCGGCGCACTGCACTCCAGTGGCCAGGTCGATCACCTGCACGGCAGCGAAATCTCCATCCGATCCGCCCCCCGCAGTATCTACGGCAACGATGTATTCCTTCCCCGGCAACGGAGGCAGCCAGATTCGCAAAGCGCCATCGCGCCGCGTCTTCAACGGCTCCCGCACCTCAGCCAAACGCCGCTCCACCGCCTCGATATCGAAGCAGCACTCGCCTGTGGCGCGAAAACAAAGCTCAGCATCCTCGGCGAACTCCTGCGTCCGAAGTCCCCGGTAGCTCGCCTCCAGACCTCGACGAAAGCCAATCTGCGCGGGGGTCAAGCCATGTTTACGCATCAGTGCAAGCTCATCGTCGCGTAGATCCGTGACCGCTGCCGACACATAAGCTGGCTCCATCCACCAGGGATAGAAGTGCTTCGCGATTCCTTTCTCACTCGCCTGCTGCCACTCCTCATAAAAACATCCATACGCCCCATTGGGCGTACTCTCGATCACCATCTCGCCGTCAGGGACCAGCGCGGCCCGCAGTCCCGCCAAAGTCGCCGCAGCGTCTCCAGGCCAGCGCGACAGCTCACTACAGTGCATGTTCTGCACGGTCAGTCCGCGGCCGGCACTCTCATCCGATGCGCTCAGCACACGGTACTCGCTGTCCAACTCGGGAAAGACCATCTGCCCGACGTTCGCCCGGCTCCGCCGGAGACATCCCTTGCGCAAGGGCTCGGGAAGACACTCCCAGAACCGCTGCACCATGCGGAAGATCCCTTCCGCCGCCTCGCGCGTGTGGGCAACTTGCACCGTCAGCGCACCGCGGGCGGTAATGGTCTTCAGGAAGAATCGTCCCGCAACCCATGTTGTTATGCCCATCTGGCGCGCCTTTACGACAATGTTCTGTCGTTCCCGCTCACGCTCGAATCTGGTCTGCACCGAGTTCGCGTTTAATGCACTCTTTTGACCGGTGCGATCCCTAATTCTTAGCATCAGGCGTGCAAGCCAGACCGTGCCTCCGCCCGGCCCGCCACGCCATCCATCGAGTTCCTTGCCCAACGCGAGCATGTCTTCAAGTCCATACCCCACCTCTCTCATTGCAACACCATCACCCATGCCTTCGGATTAGTGAATTCAATCATGCAAATCACCCAGCCGATAGTTGTGCAAATTCAGACCAACGACGAAGTGCATCGCCGCCACGACTATCACTCCTGCAATCCGCTCCCGCTCTCCCTCCTACCTCATCGGTCTGCCGTTTGTCGGCGGGTCGGCGAGGCTGTCCAGGAACCAGTTGTAGATATAGGGCGCTCCGACGTTCGCCCACTGGGTAAACGGCACGACGTACTGATTGCTGCATGTGGCGCTGGAGAAAGAGAAGGTGCTTCCACTGACCGAGCCAGTGCCGCAGACGGTGGTTGGATACGCCGTCAGTGTGACGCCGGTTCCGGTGGGCGAGGTCAGCACCAGGGTTGGGGCCGAAGTGCAACCCGACCCAATCCCCACATTCAAACCATCAACAGAGAGCAGCGGCAGCGGCACTCCGTAGAATGTTTCGATGCCGTTCGGCACACCGCCGCTGGCAGTCATAATGCCATTGACCACGCAGTTTGCGCCGCCGCCCGTTGAGGTGAAGGGAGTCAGGTTGGCGTAGCCCGTGCCTCCGCTATAGCTCACCGCGACGCCGCCGGTGAAGTAGCTGCTGAACAGCGAGCTAAGGAATATTGCCCCCAACCTGCGCGGCCACAGTTTCCCAGAAGAACCACCTCAACATCGCAGGCCAGATAACATCGGGTCTTTGGCGGTGCGGGTAAAGGGCAGGCCCTCCATAGCCCTGCGGCGTAGACTCCGCCTGATAAGTCGGCATCCCGTCGAGATGGTTCCAGACGTATTGCGTGGCGACGGCATCCAGCGCCGCGTTTCCCCAACTACTGGCGCAAGGAACCATTGGCGCATTTGGATAAGAGGCCGCCGTACAGGAAGGTGGCCCCTGCCACCACATAGCTCCGCCGTTCGCCACGTCCCGGTCCCACAACTGCTGCCCAGTCAGCGAAGAGATGCTATCCGCCGGACTCTGCAAGAAAGCAGAGAGCCAGTTATTGGCCGGAGCGGAGCCGTTGTAAATAATCACCGGCGTTGTGGGATTGTTGGCAAGCACCGTTCGAGCAACCGCCGTGGATGAAGGGAAGCTAGCCGAGGTCTGCAAAGTGGATGCGTTGTAGGTATTTAGGTTGGCGACGGTACACCAGGTCGAATCATAACCGCCGCTCCCAGCATAAGTAACGCCTACCGGGATGTTTGCCAGCCCGGCCTGATCGAGCATCTGACGAAACAAAAGGCCGCTAATATCGTAAACATCGTGCCCATTTCCCAGATTGCTTGTTATCACACCTTCGATCTTCAGTAGTCCGTGCTGATGAAGGTCGATCGCAAATATCAGCCCGTCGGCGTTTGCGATGTCCGTGCATCCATCCGTGTCATAAAGCACCACAGGGGGATTTGCCGGTCTGATGTTCACAACGTCTGGTAGAACTTTGTCCAATAAAAAAGGTCGTTTATTTGCGTCTGATTCAGGCTGGTTGGGAAGATTGCGAACTCGTCGATGTAAGTCGGCGTCTGGCTGCTGGTAGCTCCCGCAATACCGTAGTAAGCACCGCTGCTCACATATCCGGGAACCATCAGCGGATAGCTAGTCGAATTCATCGTAGTTCCGGCCAGCGTGGGAGTCAGAGTTACTCCCGTGCCGGTTGGCGCGGTAAGTGTGATGGTTGGAACGCTGGTGCAGCCATAGTCGAAGGTGTAGTTGATCCCGTTCGGAACGCCGCTGGAAGCTGTCAGCGTTCCCTGGACGTTGCAGTTTGCGCCGCCGCCGCTGGAAGTGAATGCTGTGGATGCGGCATAGCCAGTGCCGCCGCTGTATGCAACATTCACATCCCCAAAGCCGTACTGGTAGCTACCCGTGAAGGGAGTCTCCGGCAGGTTTGTTGTTTTATCCAGGCCGTTGATATAAATATCCAGCGCCGAAGTCGTGGAATAAATCCCACTCGCGCCCGTCCCGCTGTTCGTCACGATGATGTTGTAGTTGAAGCCGTTGGGCATGGCCTCTAACGTGGAACTCGTGCATATACCGTTTGCCGCAAGGCCGTAAATGTTAGAGCCGGATGCAGGGCTGGTGCGGCTAAAGCATAGCTGCGATACCTGCCCATTTGCTCCAGACACAGTGTTCGCCGTCATCTGGAGATAGAGAGACCATGAACTTCCACTGGCCAGATCGCCCTTGCTGGCAAGGACAAGCGTGCCCGTCCTGTTCCAGTTCAGCCGGTCAACCTGCACCATCATCGACCATGGCGTGTTCCACTCGATAGCTCCCAGCGTGTTATTCGGCGCGGCGCTCCAACCGTTCCACGGAAATTCGGCGGAAGTATTGTTGAGCAGCGTGCTATCGAACCCAGGCTGGCGCGGCGTGACGGTGCCGGAGATATTCTGAACTGGTGCGGCTGCGGAAATATCTACTCCGTGCGCACCATCATAGCCATAAGTAGAAGCGCCAGAAGGTGCTGAAGAAAACCATGAATAAAACAACTGTCCGCCAGAGAAAGACCCGATATTATTTGCACCTCCACCGGGAAGCCATGTGCCAAGAATTTGACCTGACGCAACTGTGATTGCAGGAAAATCCACACCCCCAACAAAGGTCTGCACAGCAGTTGTAGCTGCAACGGTTATGGTAAACGAGTTGGTGACTGTTAGGGTTGTTCCACTGACCGTTGCTACCAGCACGGTCAAAGTTTCAGGTGGAGGGGCTGGGCCGAATCTAACTGACACATAATTCAGTGGCCCTGCCGTCAAGGGCGCGCCAGCATTGAAAAACGCGTATCCAGCCGTCGAATTGCCAATGGAAGAAGGCAGAGAACCGCCTGGCAAAGCACCACCCGGCTCAGTCCCCACAAAGCTCGAACCGCTCACCACGATCCTTGAAGCTGGTAGTCTGGTCGTTGAAGTTCAGATAGGTTGATGGGTTGGCGAGCAGCACAGTAGGCGCAAAGCCGCTCTGCGGGTTAGGGTCTTGCGCCGCGCATGGCCACGTCAGGCAAAGGCCAATCAGAATCGAAAGAATGGAGCGAGCAAAACCGCGCGCAAAACTACTCTCAACTTTTGAAATACGGGAGAGTTCTGTTTCAATATCGCGGAGAAATTGAAAGGAGACGATGTTCATTATTGGCTCCTTCCGGTCAGCAGGGTCGCTCCCAGAAAGTTCGCATTGCCAGCGGCCGTGTCCGATGCCGCACGGTAGACGCGGTAGATGACCTTGGTTGGCGTCGTTGGACTGGATGGACAGCTTCCCACTCCCGGCGCAATCAGGTTGGAAACCGTCGCCGTCGTCACCAGGCCAGAGGCCGTCCCACTCACTGCGGTCGTTATGGCAACCGGCGTGGAGAAGGTTGGCGAGTAGCTTGAGGTCAGCGCCGTGCCAGCCGGAATGCAAACCGCCTGCACCTCCCACGTCACGTTGCCCGTGGTTGCTGCGCTGAAGAAGTCAATCGAGATGCCGGTGCCAGTCCAGTAACCCGGCTCGGAGACTGTCAACTCTGCGTACTGAGGCTGCACGGGAGCGGCCTGAAACGCCATGTATCCCTGCGCACTCGCCGCTGGGTTGATGCTACCCGTCTGCGGCTCGTTGTTGTCATAGCGCGTCCATGCCGCCGCAAACGCCGTGCCCCCATCCGACACCGCCGCCGGATAGAACTCCACCCCCACTGCGGGAGCGGCAACTACCGGCCCCGGAACATACTCACTCAGGCTCGTGTTCCAGATCAGAACCTGCGCATTCGTCGGCGCAGTCGCTGCAATAGCCTTACCCTGAATCCCGGTGACAACCGGAACGGCAAGCGTGCCTCCAATGTCCCCGCCAATCTGCACGCCGCCACTCGATCCACTCCCGCCGCTTGGTACCATCCAGACACCATCCTCACGCAGAAACCTGGTGCTTCCGGCGGTTGAACCGGGATCTGGAACTATGCCAGGAGCGTGAGTATTTCCCGAAGGCCCAAACAGTGGTAGGTGCGCTGCCGAAATCGTGCCAGAGTTGATACTCGCTCCGTTTACAGCTCCATTAAGCGTTGTTGCATTCAAGGTTTCAACGTTGATCGTTCCCGCAATGAACGCCTGTGGGGTGAAACTGTAGGGCGCGCTGCCACGCAAACCTATCGACAACGAACTGGTCGTTGGGGAGTAGGACACTAGATCGACGCTTACGTTACTGTTCAACTCGAATAGGTTGTATCCAGAGTTCCAATTACCGCATCCGTGCATGTTGCAATTAATCGCGAAGACGGCATCTTCGCCGGCAGTCAGGTTCATCGTACGGTTCCAAATCCCGGTGGCTTCGTATGCTCCATCGGGAACGCCATGCGTACCTCCATATCCAAGGTAGTTCGATGATGGCGCCGCATTTTCAATTGACCACCCTGTAAGCCCCGGTCCATTGTTTTGCTGATATTGCAACCCAGCCCGCATTTCGACGGATGGTCGCGGTACTGTTTGTCCGACATACTCGATATCCGCAGAGACCATCTCCTGGTAGTAATGTGGCTCTTCCACTGGGTCGTTGGCCGCCCACGCCACATTGTTTGGCGCAAGAGTCATCTGTCCGTCCACGCTCTTCGCCGCCTGGTCGAAGACGCTCAGCACCTCGGCCATTGGGTAGAATGCAAATCCACCTGTGAGCACGGTTATTGTCCCGCCAGCGCTGGAACTATTTACGCCGCTTTGCAAATAAGTGAAAGAATTTGTGCCGGTAGTGGTCACTACATAGTTTCCGTTGTAACTGCTGTCAGCGACTCCGGCGATAGTGACAGTCAGCCCATTCACGTTTGCGGGAAGATTCCCAGACGTGGTCACGGTAACCACATTGCCGGTCCGTGCCGCGGATGCGATGGATGCACTCACATTGAGGAACCCGGAGGTTAGATTCATAACTCCAACCACAGGGGTCGTACCGGCTGCATAATACAGGCCAGTCGTAGAAGTTGTTCCAACCACCGGAAAGAGCTGACGGATCCCGTTCGTTGTATCGACGGTTTGCTCCAGGCCGTAGCCACACAGTCCCCCAAATGCCAGCGTAGCCAGAATCTGATGTGGCTTGTTCAGCGTCATCTGAAGGTGCGTCGCATCGACGACGGTGTACGGTGCCATCTCGTAGTTATCTGGAGCGTAGCCAGCGGTCTGATCGACAACACAAGCTAGGCCGCTTGAAGCTCCGATCGCCGCGGTATTTGTCGCATATCCTGAAGGCACGCCGCTACTGGCAATCGAAAAGGTTACCGTTCCGGGAGCCATATTGGTGGCTTGCGATTGAATTACCTGGCCGGTACTCAGGAACACGCTTACCGGAAAATTCGTTCCCCTGAATTGAGCAGTTGAATGGGGGCCTCCTGCGGTTCCGCCAACAATCGCCCCGCCCGTGCTGGCGCTTGTGATCATCTTCTCCGGATTCGTGTCAATAAGAAATCGGCCGTCACCCTGTGTCCCGGCCGCGGAATTCTGCGCGAGCATTACGGTCGTTGAGCCGGTCGTGCAGCCAGAGACACATGTTCCCACAAAAACCCTGGAATCCTCGTGCGTCTGTAGATCGAAGGGATGCGCCCCTTCGTCCGCGGAGTCGCGGATGCCGCCGGACGCGTTGATAAAGTGAGAGCCGATCAGGCAGTCTCCTACGCCAAAGCAATTGATCGTCTCGGGAACCAGACCATGCTGTCCCTGGGTGTTGTAAGTTCCTTGCACCGACAGAGCGCTATATCCCATCTTGAAATATGGACCGGGACTTTCGATCTGTTCGGGAAAGAGGTTGGAGCCGCCGGCAAGTCCTTCCTGTGTGATCGCCAGACCAAACGCGCCAGGTTCCTGATTTCCAGTCTGCTGGAACAGGCTAGCCTCACTCTGCGTGGACACATCGTCGATCGCCTGAGCGGTGGAAAGACCGTGGTTCACAACGTCGATCGGGTTCAGATAACTGTCAACCTGTCTTCCACCGCGCGTGTCCTTCACATGGGTCTGGCTGTTTAATGATGCGGTGGAATACGATTCATTGGTGTAGTCCTGTTCCGCCTTTACTTCACATCCATTTGTGCAATTCGGGCTGGCTACAGCATTGGCGATCCCATTGTTTCCCCGCCCGCTCACATACTGGCTGGCATACTTCACCCCATTCAGGTTATTGACTTCCAACTGAGTCCCTGTCGGTTGTGCTACGACTTGCGTTGCCGACGGTAGCGTGGAGACCACCTGCCCCAATCCGCCATTCAATGCGGCGACACTCTCATCCACATAGTTCTTGTCCGCCGCCTGCGTCGCGGACACCGGATCGGCTGGCAACACAAGCGGTCCGGTCATCGTGTCTCCAGCCTTGAGCACATAAGGCGAGGAGTCCAGAGAATGCCCCGATACAGCCGCCGCGATCGCAGTATCCACATAGCTCTTGCTGACCGTCTGCATCGCCACGGAGGTCGGCAGTACGGTGCTTTCGATCGCACTCACCTTCACTGCCGCCTGGCTGACCGGTACCACCCAGTACTCGCGGCTCACACTGCCATCGTCCAGATGAAAGACCGCCGTATAGTAACTCCCGATCGGCGTTGAACCGGCATTCGCAATCAGCTGTACGCTGAGTGCTCCTCCTGCCCCAATGACCGCCGATGCACTGCCACTAGGGATCGTATCGCCGTTGCTCGTGGTGAACGCAGGCCAACTGATCAGCACGGTTCCCGTGGCCACAGTTCCATCCGCGTGATAGATCGTGTCTGCCACCTGGGTGGTTGCCACCTGCGCCACTCCGGCCACCGTCATCACCGTCAGCAGTATTCCAATTAACATCCAACTTCTAGGCTTCCAATGCATCACTCTCTCCTCATATCCGCAATCACGCACCTAAACCCCCCGCAATACCGCCGGCAGATAGCTCCGGAAGCACAAAACTGTCTCACCATCGTTGGCGTCCTTCACCGGCAGCGAGCGAAATGCGCCTGCCAGCCGGATACTCTCCAGCGGGGCTGCCAACGCTTCTTCCGTCTCCGTTGAACCCTGCATCGCCTGCAGACGCGGATAGTGAACCAGAACCCGGTCCCCCTGAGCGCCCGGCATGACAAAGAGCCCAGACCATTCCTGAAAGAAGCTCGCGCCCTCGCGATCGCAAAAGCCGACAAGCTGGCTCACCTGCATTCCCGCCGCCGGAACTCCCGCTGGCAGCGCGCTGGCAAGCTCCAATACGCCGGCAGTGATCGCCACGACTACGCCGACATTCAGCGTCACTCGCCGCACATAGTTGATGTCTCCGCCCACTGCATTCGCGGTTTGCACATACGCCGAGCTAATACCCGTGCCGACATATCCAAGCTGGCCGGTGTAATCGACATCCACGGCAACCAGACTGCCAACACTGAACCCGGCCGCCGCCGCCGCTCCCACATTCAAGCTGGTTGCGGTTGACGCCGGTCCCGTGCCAGTTAGCAAGGGGACCGGCGCCGCAGCCACGCCACCGCTTCCGTTGGGCGTTGCGCCCGCAGCCGTCGTCAACAGATTTGTCTGTTGCGATCCCGAGGCCAGCGTCATCTGCAGCTTTCCCCAGGTTTCAAATGCAAGAGACACCGTAGCCTCCACCTCCGTACGAACCTGCCCCACTGTCATCGCTGGGGCGCCAGCCAGAAGCGCATCCACCTTCGTCCCGCACTTCCTCGTAAATCCGGAGACCCACCCCAGGTCCACCCAGGGGGCCGGTGGCGCATGAAGATCGAACCTCCCAAGCTGCGCCGCATCGAACAGCGTTGGCACTCCAGCCGACCGGTTCACCGGAGCGAAGTAAGCGCGCACCCGTCTCGTCACCGGAGCCACGGACGCCACGACTCCCGCTCCTGTCGTTGTTGTACTCACAGCTCACCCGCCTCCTGGTACGCAAATACCTGCACCGTTGATGTCCGCTCCAGACGCTCGTCCACCGCAGTAGCCGCGCCGAATACCGGGTCTGCCCAGAACACGTTGGTTCCCATCGGCGTGGCTGCGACACCAGCTCCCGCCGCCGCATAATTCATCTTCGGTACCATGTGCGGCTCGGCACCCAGAGCCGCCGCCAACTCTGCATCCATCGCTGCCAGCAGGCGTCCGCGATCCATGCCGCCACAGCCCGAGCTCCCATCTGTGGCGTACTGGATGGAACATTCCATCGCCACCAAAGGCAGCAGTTCCGTGTTATTCACCTGTAGACCCGTCCATTGCAGGCGAAACACATCCACGGAAACTCCAGCCGATGGCAGTTCGTTCTCGTCCACCAGCGTTCCCGGCCGCACCACGCCGCGCACCACAATCGTCCGTGCCGCATTTAACGTAGCCAGCCGGCTCTGTAGCGTCACGTAAAACGTATCTTTCGCGTTCTGCATTCTTCCTCGCTCTCATTCCAACCACTCGCAGAATCGACAATCCCGCGTGTCCGCTGAGCGGTTTCACAGCAGGTGTATCCGGCGCGAACGGCGCTCGCGTGGTTCTCTCTCAAGGAAAACCACACTGCATGGATTTCCCAGAGGCACAGTAGCTGTGAAACCGCTCTAGACCATCTGCTCCAGAGGTGCGCGCAGCACCAGCCGGTACACATAAGGCTGTCCAAAGACCTGCTCTTCTGTGGCGGACACAATCTCCAGCAGCTCGTCGTCGGATAGAACGCCAAAGGCTGCCGCAAACAGCACGCTCGCCGATGCATATGTCAGCGACCCCACCAGGTTCTCAATCACGCTCGCCGACACCAGCATCTCCCACTTTGCCGCCTTGCCCTCGGCCACGGTCGCTCGCGCCTTGCGATACACCACCGGCCTCAGAGGAAGGTCCTGAAACATCGGCGTCGCAATCCCCAACTGCTCCGTTACATCCGCCGCAACCGCTGGTGCCGGCATCCGCAGCATTGCCGTCCGCCCGCCCATCGCTCGCAGCAGGACGTCCGCCGCCCTCACCGCCGCGCTCGCTCCACTCACCAGATCGCTCATCGCTTCACCCGATCCTCTGCGCCACATAGGGCGCCAACATCATCTGCACATTCGCGTCGATCAGTGATCCGGCGAAGTATTGCATCTGCAGGGTGTCCATCTTGCTGCCCTTCACATTCATGGCTGGAGTCGCCTGCGCATTCTTCACAATCTGAGCGCACGCCACCTTCAGCGCCGGCGGCACAACCGCCAATCCAGCGGTATAGGTCACCTCGACCTCGTTGTAACTCATCCCTAGCACGTTCATTGGGAACGTCAGATCGCCCGTCACCGCATTCAAGTCCACATTGGTCAGATCCAGCGCGCTCCAACTGCCCGGAATACTGAACGCCCACGCCACCTGCGCCAGCATGGGGTCCTGCAGCTCGCCGCGTCGCGGCCGGCCATACCGGACCCGCACCCCAACCAGCGGCGACGTCGCAGTGCCGAGCGGAGTCAGCGGAAGATAACTCAACCGCACTGCCTGTGAGTCAGCCGTCAACCGCATCCGCTCCACATATTGAGTCACCAGCAGACTCGGCCTTCGGCAATGCGCCTCGATCAGCGCGGATGCCATCGTCACCCAGTCGTCGGTCGTCTCCGCCGTCAATCCATACTCGATATACTCCGTTGGATCCAAGTAACCCATCGCACTCCGCCTCCAGACCTTTCAAAACAATCTCTTCAGAAATAAAGAGGGGGCCGGCCACCACAACCGGCCCCGCTCTCAAGGGCACAACATAGGTTCGCCGCCGCAACCCGGTATTGGTCAGCCCCCTGACCAACATTGCTGCCTCGCGGTAACTCAGCGATTCAAGCAGCCATTCACGGGCACGTCGGACCTTGTTGTGCGTTGTTGCGGCTGGGCGACACCCCATCGACCAGCCGCAAGCTCATACTGCCTGGGCAGCAGGTTCATGCCGCTTAGCGGTCGACCAGCACCTGGTAGTGCGCATAGCTCGCACCTTTGACCACAAGCCCGCCGAACTTCACCACCACATACTGCGAGGCCAGCGAACCCGGGACCCCAAGCTGGAAGATTCGCGGATTCGGATCGCTCAGCCAGTGGTACTCGATCAGGTCCTCGGTCACGATGTACGCCGGCAACACCGCCGAGCCACTGCCCGGGGTTCCGGTATAGCTCAACGTCCACTCCGGAATCAGAGGTATATCGCCCGCCTGCGTCGACAGCGTCTTCACCGTGAAGCCCGCACCAATGTCCTTGGTGTTGAGTACCACGTTGAACTCGGTCTTCATCTCGCGATCGATCAGGTCGAGAAGCACCGGATTGGCATAGATCGCCGTCGGACGAACTCCGAAGGAGCTGTTTGAAACCATCTGTGCAATCGTCGATTTGAACCCGTCCACAATGCTCTGCGTCGTCCCAATCGACACCGTGTTGCCGCCGCCCGCGATCTGGGCCGCCGCGCCAAAGTACTCCGCTGTCGTCGGCGAGCTCATGCTCGTGTCCGTGCCGTTCCACAGGGCAACATCATGCGTCCGCAGAACGCCGTCCACCGTATCGGCGAGGTCCTTCGCCTGTAGATACGCAAACTGCGACTGCTGCTGGCCCAGCTCCATATCGAACAGGTTGTAGTTGATCTGCGCCACCAGCGCCTTCAGCGGAACGCTGTTCTCCACACGCGTCGGGCTTACGATCGGCGCAACAATATTGCGCGGATCCACAAAGCCCGAAGTGGCGGCGGGAGACGGAATCGCCCGCTCCTCAAAGTATCGTGAAGGGTGGCCGGTTGCCGGAACCTGCTTGATCCTCTGTCCAAAAATGCCGCGCCGCCGAACAATGTCCAGAATCTCCGTCTGGTACAACGGAACTTCAATTGCTCCCGGCCCAATGTAATCTGCTGCCGCGTGAATCTGTGTAAACTTCGCGTCCATCCTCATCCCCTTAAATTCGAAAGACGCAGCCTCAGCCACGTCTTCTCTTCCATCGTTATGTAATGATCTGTCTCACAACCGGACGCAACGCCAATCCGGTTGCATTCAGCGATGCAATCGATTCGCCCAGGTCTCCTAGCCCAGCAGTCCGGCCCGCATCAGTTGCGACTTCACGGCGATCCGCTGCTCCAGGCTCAGGCTCACTAGCGCTGCATCGAGCGATCCGGCCTCCAGGGAGTCCACCGTTACACCCTGTTTTGCCAACAGATTCGTCATCGCCGTGGGCAAAGTCTTGCGGCCAGCCGCTGGAGCGCCAGTGTCGCCTCGTGCCTGCAACTCCGCAATCTTCAACTCCGCCGCAGCCAGCTTCTCTTCGAGTTCCGCCTCGCGCCGTGCCTCAACCGTCGCCACAATGCGACCGATGCTCGCCTCGGCATCCTCGGCAAACGCGCTTTGTCTCTGGGCCAGCCGATCCACCGCCTGCTCAAGCAGGCTGGCCGCCGCGGCCAGTCGATCCACCGTAATCCCCAACTCGTCCTTCATCTCCATCTCCATGCTCTCTCCTTGTTTTTCCCGCCGACGCTTTCCTGTCGACGTCTTCCCAATCGACACCTCTAGGCTTTATCCGTGGCTTACCCAAAGGCCCTGACAAACGCGCCGGTGAGACCGCTGCCGATCCACAGAACTCCGTTCAAGCCGTCGCGCCGGATGTTGCGGCCGTCGCAGGAATCGCCTGAACATTGAGGATGGCCACCACAGCGGAGACCAGACTCTCTATGTACGATGTGCTCGCCCCCGTGATACCGGCCTTCGCTAGCAGCGATGTGACAACAGGCCCAACCAGAGTCATTACGGTTGCCAGCTTCTGTGTTCCCGTCCCGCTCTGGACACCGGCGGCGGCATACTTCTGCTCGACTTCGATCACTGCATTCTGAATCAGCCCGGTCGCATCAGACAGCACAGTTAGTTCCGGAGCTGCTGCCGGGAACAGCAATCCAACCAGCTTCTCTACCGGAACCGCGTAGGCGACTGCCCACTGCAGCCCCTTTTCAAATCCCTTTCCGATTACTTCCAATACGCCTGTAAATGTCACGTTTCCCCTTTCGCTCATCGACCTGTTTGGCTTCTCACAACCACCGCTCTGCTACCGTCGCGAACCCGCCAGGCGGGACGCAGCGTTCCGCTCCCCCACCGCAACGTGTCCCAGCCGGAAGCTCGTTCCCCGGTACGCCGCCTTCTCTCGCAGCAGGATCGCAGCCCCCGTAAACGTCGCCCGTGTCAAGGTCCACACCGGCGCTCGCATATCCGCAACATGTGCCTCCGCAAGCTCGTAGCTCATTCCCATCGAGCCCTCAATCCCCAGCCGCTGCTCAATCTCGGGAAAGTCTCTTCCGAAGACGAATCCCGCCACCGTCAGTTGCCCTCCGTTCAACTCGGCGGATGTAATGATGCCGCACTTCTGCCGCGCATCATGCCCATCCCACCCCGCCTTGTAGTCCACCGCCATACCCAGCAGACTCGGCAGCGCAGACTCGGCGGCAGCTCGCGTCAGCACCACGCGATGTCCTCTGGCTCCGCTTGGTGCTTTGTCGCTTGCCACGTCCACAAGCGTCAAAACCCCTTCAAAAGGCAGCCGGTTCGGATGCCCATGCACCAAAGGAAATTCAACCGCCATGGCATGCATCGCCAACTCGTTCGGATTCCACGACCTGACATTGCTTCCCGTTGCCCCAGCCCTCGCTACACCGGCACACCGCCGATGAAGTTCCGCCGCATACTCCATGCCACCTCCTCGAGCACCCTTGTTTGTCGCCTCGTCTGCAAGTTCATTCAGGTCGAAGTAACCCGCTCGTTCTCACTTCGCCGGCGCTACCGCAAGCTCTGAAATAGACGCGCGCATAGCCCCGGATTCTGCGTCCAGGTCTGTTGCGCCAAACTCTCCACACTTCATCCGTAGCCGGCCGGTTAATTGATCGGCCCTCCCCACACAGCACCCAAAAAGCGAAACGGGAGCGGCAGCCTCTCGGCGCCCTCCCGTTTCCTTTAACTCACATATACAGAATAGCAGGTTGACCAAAACTACTATGCCAACTTTTTGGATTTTTTTTCTCTCATGAATTCAGTCGTTTACGTCAAAATTCCCCGATCCACCCCCTTGACAACATTTCAAGGGTTCAAGCATTTTCACGCTGAGAAAGACACTCGTCAGGCAATCGACCGCCTGGCCGTAACGCCGGACCACCGTTCTTGGCTTCAGCCCCATCAACTCCGCCGTCTCACCCAGCGTGTACTCTTGCAGGGCGATCCGCGAGATCAGATGTTGCTGTTCTGTGTCCAGCTTATCAAGACACTTCTCGATGTCGTGAAGGAAGATCACAACGTCCTCGAAGCTCTCAACCCGATAGCCTGTTACATTTCCGTGAAACATCTCCTGACCCAGTAGAGACGGTACCTTACCCGCCTCCATGGACATTCGCACATACCGTCGCAGCAGCGCTTCCGTGTACTTCCGGTAGAACGCCATCTGGGGTTCAACAGGCTGCCTGGATACTTCAACAGGACTCCGTAGAACGGCTTGCGTGTTCCCGATGGCCCATACATACGGCAGAATTACGGCAGCGGCGCTCATCGAGCACCGCCTGTCCGCCCACAACTCGCGTAGCAGGCAGTAACCCGCGCTAAATGGCGCGGCCGTCCTCCGGGGTGCTTTCCTTTCGCTGCTGGAAAGTTCGACAGATGGCAATAGCATCTTGAACAATACACGCCATCTCTTAATCCTCTCCGGAGCCATAGCGCTCCACATCCCTCACACACCTTTAGTTCCAAGCGCAAGTACTTCATTTTGTGATCTCCAAGGCGCAACCATCCCCTGGCGAACCTCAGAATTTTTCAGCGGTCGGAGGGGCTCGCTCAGGTTGCTATGAGGTGCCAATACTCCCTCCGCGAAGCTCGTTCGGCCTCATCGGTGCAGTGTCGACTCCTATTTTTAGTTGTTTGATCCACCTGCTAACCGAACCCAGGAATTAGCCCACCTCCACCCTTGCATTCCATTCCCACTCATCCCCGTGGCACCGGGGCACAAATCGACTCGCGTCTCCCACGTCATTCCCAAGACAGGAATAGAAAGTCTCAAAGTTATAGCTTTAGACAACTTTTATGTCAACAAAAAATATTATCTTCGATAAAATTCCTAAAATGAGTCAATAAACGAATGGTAAACAGGAAAAACATTGCGTAAAGTAAATATTTTGCTTAATCTTCGTCTTGCAGAATGATATGTTTCGCAACAGGATTATCCCACCCTATGAATTTCCAAGATCTCCACGAGCTCCTCCGTCTCGAACTTCTCCGTCGCATCGAACTCGGCAGCCTCACCGGCACCGGTCTCGCTCGGCAGGCGGGTTTCCGCCAGGCACACATCTCTAACTTCCTCAATCGCAAGCGCGCCCTCTCTCTCGACGGGCTCGACCGCGTCCTCGCCGCTCAGAACCTCACGGTGGATCAGATCATGCCCCTTGAACTCTGTGCAGCCTCCTCTCCTCCTCCGACCGATCTCATTGAAGAAGTCCCTGTTGTCTCGCCTTCCACCGCGATGGATGAAGCCCAGGTCCGCCCCGGAGCGGTCATTGAGACCATTCACGTCTCCGCGTCCCGCCTACAGGAATATCGCGCCCGCCCATCCTTGAAGTGCGCACACTGGCAGCGCTTCCTCGCCGTCCGCGCCGACGCCCAACAGACCGTCGCAATGGACCCCATGATCGCTGCCGGGACCATCGTCGTCCTTGATCGCCATTACAACTCGCTCGCGCCCTACCGCGCCCACCAGCGCACCCTCTATGCCGTCCGTTGCGGTGCAGGCCTCGTCCTCCGTTTCGTCGAATTCGATGATGGAAGGCTCATCCTCCGCCCGCTCTCTCTCGCCTTCCCGGTTCAGCTTCTTGCGCTCGAATCTCACGAAGCACCGGCGGACTACATCGTCGGGCGTGTCTGTCTCGTCATCTCTGAGCTCTGAGCCGCCCCGGTATCACCACGATTAGGACGGAGTGCCCTTCTCATCTCGCCCAGGCGATTGATAAACTGTGTAGATGCATTCGGGTCTTTATGGAAAGTGGATGACGGCGTGGGAGACAAAGCTCACAACGCGCGATACAAATCGAGTTGTCAGGCCCCTCGAGTGGGGTTTCGACTGGCTGAAAGACTTCAGCGACGCCCCAGCGACGCCCCAGTCGGCGGAATCCATCTCAGCAGAATCTCCCGCCTCCCAGGATCTCAACCGCATGATTGCCCTGAACGAAGAGATCGTCCGCCGCTCGGATGATTTCTTCGGCTACCAGGTGCCGCAGGACTTTCGCCTCGAACACCGCCATCCAGAGCTATACCCCACTAACGTCCGCCCGGAGACCCTCGCCCAGGAAGCCGAGATGAAGCGTCAGGCCGCCAGCGGCGAGATGGCCAAGGCCCAGTTCCTCCGGTTTACCTCCGCCGTACGCACTCCCTATCCAGAAAACGACCAGATGAACGCGAGATGGTACCCGGCGCCCGAGCGCAAGCAATCTGCCGGACGCTCCCCAAGACCGAAGCAGGCCATCATTGTCCTGCCGCAGTGGAACTCCGACGCAATCAGCCACAATGTTCTCTGCACCCTCTTCAACCGCTTCGGAATCTCGGCCCTGCGCCTCTCCCAGCCCTACCACGACATCCGCCGTCCGGCAGAGCTTGAGCGCTCCGACTACGCCGTCAGCGCCAATATCGGCCGTACCACCATCTCCTGCCGACAAGCCGTCGTCGACATCCGCAGTTGCATGGACTGGCTTGAAACTCAGGGCTACACCCAGTTCGGCGTTCTCGGAACCAGCCTCGGCTCCTGCTATGCCTTCATCGCCGCCGCACACGACCCCCGTCTGCGCGTCTGCGCCTTCAATCACGCCTCCACATGGTTCGGAGATGTCGTCTGGGAGGGCCAGAGCACACGCCACGTCCGCGTCGCGCTGCAAGACGCTGGCCTTTCTCAAGACCAGGTCCGCCAGATGTTTCTCGGTGTCAGCCCCATGTCTTACATGCAGCGCTTCGCCTCCACTCCCAAGCGGGTTCTAGTCGTCCACGCCACCTACGACCTCACCTTCCCCCTGCATCTCTCGCTCGAAATTCTCAAGGAGTTCAAGCAGCTCAACATCGACTTCGTCTCCAAAGTCCTTCCCTGCGGCCACTACACCACCGGCGAGTTCCCATACAAGTACCTCGACGGCTGGTATCTGGGATCGTTCATCTACCAGGCGTTCAGGGATCTCGCGGATCACATCTAGCCCACCAAAAACTCTTATCGCTTCGCCACACTTGGCGTAAAATCACATTGATGGCCCGCTCTCCCAGAACAAAGCGCTTCCGTCTCGGCCGCCGCGACCGCGGTCGCTCGTAGTTCTGCTTGCGTCGCGCCGTAGAGCCGCCACTAGCAGCCCCGCCCCATAGCACCCCATTATTTGATACGCTCTCCTCGTCCGCCGATTTGCGTCCCTCGCAGCTTCCAGACACGCTCCGGCCCTCAACTTGCGCCCGGTACTCGTCTTCGAGTCCGTGATGGCTATAGATAATTGGAGAAATCGATGACAACTCTCTCTCAGCATCCCGACAGCTTCCGCTCCGCCGCCACCCTCACCTCCGGCTCCGTCACTGTCAGCCTCTTCCGCCTCCAGGCCCTCACCACGTCCGACCCAACTATCAACCTCGCGCGCCTGCCCTACTGCCTCCGAATTCTCCTCGAAAATCTCCTCCGCCACGAGGACGGTCGCACCGTCACCGCCGCCGACATCCGCTTCCTCGCCCACTGGGACCCCAAGGCAGAGCCCTCCCGCGAGATCGCCTACATGCCCGCTCGTGTCCTCATGCAGGACTTCACCGGCGTCCCTGCCATCGTCGATCTGGCCGCCATGCGCGACGCCATGCGCTCACTCGGTGGCGACCCCCAGCGGATCAATCCCCTCCAGCCCGCCGAGCTGGTCATCGACCACTCCGTCCAGGTCGATGAGTACGGCTCGCCCAACGCATACGACCTTAACGCAGCCCTCGAGTTCTCCCGCAACCGTGAGCGCTACGCCTTCCTCAAGTGGGGCCAATCCGCCTTCAATAACTTCTCAGCCGTACCTCCCGGTATGGGAATCTGCCACCAGGTCAACCTTGAATACCTCGCCCGTGTAGTCTTCACCACGGAACCCGCCGCCAACGGCTCCATCACCGCCTACCCGGACACCCTAGTCGGCACCGACTCACACACCACTATGGTCAACGGTCTCGGCGTCCTCGGCTGGGGCGTCGGCGGCATCGAGGCGGAGGCTGCCATGCTTGGCCAATCTGTCTCCATGCTCATCCCGCAGGTCGTCGGCTTCCGCCTCACCGGCAAGTTGCGCGAAGGCACCACCGCCACCGACCTCGTCCTCACCGTCACTGAAGCTCTCCGAAAGCACGGCGTAGTCGGAAAGTTCGTTGAGTTCTTCGGCCCCGGCATCGGCGAACTCCCCCTCGCCGACCGAGCAACCATCGCCAACATGGCACCCGAGTACGGAGCCACCTGCGGCATCTTCCCCGTCGATGCCGAGACCCTCAAGTACCTCCGCCTCACCGGCCGCAGCGAGTCACAGGTCGAACTTTGCGAGACCTACTATAAAGCCCAGGGCCTCTTCCACACCGCCGCCTCACCCGAAGCCGAGTACTCCTCCACTCTCTCGCTCGACCTCGCCACCGTCGAGCCAAGCGTCGCCGGCCCCAAGCGCCCGCAGGATCGCGTCCTCCTCTCGCAGGCCGCCGCCAGCTTTGCCCAGCAGCTTCCCGCCCTCCTCGGCCCCAACGCCAACCAGTCCGCCGCCCGGCAGGTCCTCCGCTGGGAGGCCGAAGGCGGCCACGCCTCCTCCAACGGCAACCCCGCAAGCAGTCTCGGCGCGCCAGACCCCAACGCCGCCGCACCCAGCAGCGTCAAAGCCCGCTTCGGCGTCGATCCTGACCCCTACCTCACCCACGGCTCCATTGTCATCGCCGCCATCACCTCCTGCACCAACACCTCCAACCCTTACGTCATGATCGCCGCCGGGCTTCTAGCCAAGAAGGCCGTCGAGCGCGGCCTGCGCACGCCCCCCTGGGTCAAGACATCCCTTGCCCCCGGCTCCCGCGTCGTCACCGACTACTACAACAAGTCCGGCCTAGCACCCTACCTCGACGCACTCCGTTTCAATACCGTTGGGTATGGTTGTACCACCTGCATCGGAAACTCCGGCCCCTTGCCCACCGATGTCAGCGCAGCAATTGAAATCCACTCCCTCGTCGCCGTCTCTGTCCTCTCCGGCAACCGCAACTTCGAGGGCCGCATCTCCCCGGAAATCCGAGCCAACTACCTCATGTCGCCCCCGCTGGTCGTCGCCTACGCCCTCGCCGGTCACATCAGTCACAACTTCGCCGCCGAGCCGCTGGGCAAGGATCAATCCGGCGCCCCTGTCTACCTCAAAGACATCTGGCCCACCCAGGCCGAGGTCTCCGCCGCCGTAGCCGCCTCCATCGACTCCGATATGTTCCGCAAACAATACTCAACGGTATCCCAAGGGGACAAGAACTGGCAGAATCTCAAGTTCCCCTCCGGCAATACCTACCACTGGGAGCCCGACTCGACCTACATCCGCAAGGCTCCATACTTCGACGGCATCACCGCAATCCCCGCGCCCATCGAAGACATCCGCGCTGCCCGCTGCCTCGCCGTCCTCGGCGACTCGGTCACCACCGACCACATCTCACCCGCCGGCTCCATCAAGAAGAACGGCCCCGCCGGACAGTATCTCGCCGCCCACGGCGTTGCTCCCGCCGACTTCAACAGCTACGGCAGCCGCCGTGGCAATCACGAAGTCATGGTTCGCGGAACCTTCGCCAACGTCCGTCTGCGCAATAAACTCGCTCCCGGAACCGAAGGCGGCGTCACCCGCCTCCTGCCGGAGGAGACCGAGATGTCCATCTACGACGCATCCGTCATATACGCCGAGCGCGGAATCCCCCTCTGCATCCTCGCCGGCAAGGAGTACGGCTCAGGCTCGTCGCGCGACTGGGCCGCCAAAGGCCCGCGGCTGCTCGGAATCAAGTTCGTCATCGCCGAGAGCTACGAGCGAATCCACCGCTCCAACCTGGTCGGCATGGGAATCCTCCCCTTCCAGTTCCTCCCTGGCCAGTCCGTCGCATCCCTCGGCCTCACCGGAGAGGAGATCTTCGCCATCGGCGATGCTCCCGGCCAGCTCCAGTCCATGCTCGATTCCAAGTTCGCCGACGGCCGCATCCTCCCTATCCTCGCCGAGACACCCACCGGCAAGACCATCGAGTTCTCCGCCATCCTGCGCATCGACACGCCGCAGGAGGTCCTCTACTACCAGCACGGAGGCATCCTGCAATACGTCCTCCGCCAACTCGCCGGAAACGCGTAGGAATCGCTCTCAGTTGTCATCCTGCGACAGCAAGGAATCTGCTCCACGGCCGCAGCGCCAAAATCCGGCTGGAGAAAATGAGCTAAACAATGTCCTCGTACGTTACCTCATAGATTTGGGGACAGTAGTATGTGATACGACCCGCGCCTTCTGTTTCCTGAACGATCCCCATTTGTTCCAGTTTCTTCAGGTCGGCTCTTGCAGTAGGGTGTGTCACAGAAAACTTGTTCTTGATATTCAAAACTGACACAACCGGACTCTCAAAGAGGACATCAACGATTCCTGAGAGCCTCACACTTCCCGTCTTCAGCCTCTTGTGAAAGTCTCGATGCAATTCCAGCAGTTTGTCGCACCGTTTTTCCGCATCTGTGGACTGAACCACTACACCCTGTAGACAGAATTCAATCCACAAATCCCAGCTTCCGTGCGTACTCACGCCCAGAAGCAAGTCCATATAGTCCCTCTTGTTCCGCTCGAAGTAGGCGCTCATATAGAGCCACTGGCTTGAAAGTTTGCACCATTCAGCAATCGTCAAAGACAACAGCAAACGTCCAACGCGACCGTTGCCATCGCCAAAGGGATGAATCGTCTCAAATTGATAATGAGCTAAAAACGCCCGTACTAATGGGTCGTAAGCGTCAATGCTATGTAGATATTGCTCAAAATCCTGAAGAGCTTGCTGCATCTCGTGAGGGGGGGGCGGGACGAATCTCGCAGGCCGACCGATCTGATTTTGAATTGTTCGGAACTCCCCTGGATTCTGGTACGATCCCCGAACTCCATCCAGTAGAACGGTGTGAAGCTCACGAATGAGCCGAAGAGACAGGGGCAGATCGATAACTCCGTCAAGTTTCAGTCGCAACGCCCGTCGATAATTGAAAACCTCTCGAAATGCGTTCACCGGATCGCTCTCAGATACGGGGTACCGAGGATCGGCTTGAAATAACGCCTGCTGCTGTGGATCGGTGATCGTTCCCTCCAACTTCGAGGAAAGCTGTGCCTCTCGATTCTGTAGCGGCCTCAAGATGATCTCTGGATTGGGCAAGTGCTTGCCAGTCCCATCCAGACTGGATAGCGAGGTTCTGGCTTCCAACAAGAGCTTCCATAGCCGTTCTGGCCACTCCCAGGACGGCGGTAACGGATTCGGCACAAATGCGTATTGAACATCAGGGGGACCAGATGGAACTGGAACCAAGCGCCCCGTCATGGAATCGGTAAACTCTTTGGGATCCATAATGTCTTCACTCTACCCTAATACATTAAAATAATCAATGAAATATTTTATAATATTATATGCTATGTAAATTTACTATGCCCTGGGAAAATGAACTCGCGTGACTGCCTTCTCAGAATTAACTCCTTTATAATATATATCTTATAACTAAAGTATGGAGGAAATGGCACCTTTCAGTTGACAAAAGTTTACAGCAGCGAAATCCCGCTCAGCCGCTCGCACTCGCTCCACAGCCGAGCCGCGGCCGCCTGGTCGAGCGCCTGCGGAGCCACCTTTGCCACTCCCACATCGCCTCCACGCATCTCCAGTAGGCCCTGCGGCCCGTAGTATCCGCCGTCCACCACATCCGGCGATGTCGCCGCAAACAGCGTCGGCAGCGCGCCCTCCGCCTCGCTGTTCAGCAGCGCGCCAATCGCCACGCCGAATCCGCGCCGCACCACGCGCTCCGCCGCCGAGAACTCCCCCACCTGAAACAGATTCGTATTGGCCACCCCCGGATGCGCCGCCACGCTCATCACGCTGGAGATCGGCGGCCCGGCAGTGCGCAGTCGCCGGCCCAGCTCAAACGCCAGCATCAGGTCGGCCAGCTTCGACTGGCCATACGCCACCATCGGCCTATAGTTCTTCTTCGATTGCAGATCGTCGAAGTTCAGCCGTCCCTGCTTGTGCGCAATCGAGGCCAGCGTCACCACGCGCGGCCTCTGCGAGCGCACAGTAGCCGCGCGCACCAGCGCCGGCAGCAGCAGCCCCGTCAGCACAAAATGACCGAGCACATTCGTCCCAAACTGAATCTCAAATCCGTCCCTCGTCTCCAGCCGTTTCTTCGGAGCCATCACGCCGGCATTATTGATCAGCAGGTCGAGCGGCTCGCTCAGCGCAAGCTCCGCCGCGCCAAACGCGCACACCGACTCCAGCGACGCCAGGTCCAGCACCACAACCTCCACGCTCGCCGCAGGCACCTCGGCGCGCAGCCGAGCCAGCGCCGCATCGCCCTTCGCCTTGCTCCGGCAGGCCAGCAACACATGCGCTCCCTTGCGCGCCAGCTCCAGCGCCGCGTGGTAGCCAATCCCGCTGTTCGCCCCGGTAATCAGCGCCCGCCGTCCCGCCTGACTCGGCATCTCCGCCACTGTCCATCCGCTGCCCACCGCATTGCCATCTCCAGCTCCGCTCATCCTCTTCCTCCGATTGCTTCGCCCACGTCCATCCACTCAAGATAAAGTAGACCACATGGGCCTTTTCACTAGGAAGATGAAGCAGGAGCATAAAGTCATGCTCCAGCACGAGCGCTCCGCCGGGGCCGTGCAGCCGGAGTATCACCGCGCCACCCCCGAGTGTCCCCAGCCCCAGCGTTGGAGCATGATCGACTCGATGACCGCCGAGGTAGAAGTCCTCGAGTTCATCGCCACGCTGGTCACCACCATCAAGCCCGGCCTCGTCGTCGAGACTGGCTCCTTCCTCGGCGTCTCCACCGAGTGGATCGCGCGCGGATTGGAAAGAAACGGCCCACTCCCAGACGGCTCCCGCGCCCGCGTCATCAGTTGCGAGTTCGACCCCATCGTCTACGCCAAGGCCAAGTCCCGCCTCGCCGCCTCGCCGCTCGCCCCGTGGATCGAGCTGCGCAACGAGTCCAGCCTGGAGATGCACATCGAAGGAACCATCGACCTCTTCTTCTCCGACTCCGACCTCGACATCCGAGAGTCCGAGGTCAAGCGCTTTCTCCCCCAGATCAATCCCCACGGCATCATCCTCATGCACGATGCCAGCTCCCACCTCAAAACCGTCCGCGACGCCGCCCTCAAGATGGAGTCCGAGGGCCTCATCTCGGCCGTCCTCCTCCCCACCCCCCGCGGCCTCGTCATCGCCCAACCCCGCGCCAACCGCACCTGACCCGCACATCGGCAGCGGGCAGCTTGAAGCCACACAACTCCCCTATAGCTTGATTGGAAGGGCATGACTACAGCTTCAGCCCTGGCCCTGCTCATGCCTGTTCCCTTGTATTTAGGTGATCAGTGTAGAGTCGTCGTCGCTTGCCGTTTCGTCCGTCTCTGCTGCCTCTTCAATCGGAAACTGCGTGCCACGCCGCCGGTCGAACAACTTGCGCAGCAGGTAGACAGCAATCGTCAGCCCAATTGCCAGCGAGATCGCCAGCACAACATCGGAATGCTCGTGGACTGCTCTCCGCACCGTGTGCGCGATCTCAGGCCCGTAGAAGACCGTAATCAGCGCGCACACCAGAAACTGGATGAACTTGCCGCTGAAGATCGCCGTGACGAACAACAGCGGCTTCATCTCGAAGACGCCCGCGCCGAACTCGAACAGCTTGATAGGCATCGGCGGAGGCATCATCGCCGGAATCATGATGGCCAGGAACTCCTGGTCCTCGAAGCGGTCCCGCATCCGCTCGTAGCGCGCCCGGTTGATGCGCTTCAGCAGGAACAGTTCCCCGCCCGCGCGCCCCACATAGTATGGAATCAGGCTGCCCAGGGCCGAGGCAACCGCCGCCATCAGGCAGTACAGCAGAAACTTCCGGTGGTCGCTGGCCACATACCCAATCACCGCACCGTCCATCGTCGTCGGAATCGGAAAGATACCGGCGTCGATGAATGCCAGACCGCCCAGGCCCCAGACGCCAAACGGAAGCAACGCCGCACTGACGATGGCGCCGGTTTTATGTAGGAGTGCGATCGGTCCTATCTTCACGGGCAACTCGATTCTATCGGTCTACTCATGCGCCGTCCGTCCCGCCAGCAGGTCGAGCGCGTGGCCAAGCAGCGGCAGGATCGCCCCCAGCGATGTCACGGCGCCAGCCACTGAGCCCGGCAGGTTCACAATCAGTGCTCCTCCGGTTGCGTTCGAAATCGTTCCGCAGACGCCCCGGCTCAGTGCTGCCATCGGAGTCTGCCTCATGCCCTCGGCGCGCATCCGCTCCGCCAGTCCCTCCACCAGCCGCTCGCACACCAGTCGCGTCGCCTCCGGAGTCACATCCCGCGCCCCCAGCCCAGTCCCGCCCGTGGTCACGATCAGGTTCGCGCCCTCGACAGCATGACGCCGCAGCGCCGCCGCAATCTGCTCCAGCTCATCGGGCAGCGTCTCCGTCACCACTGCATCCGCGCCCGCCGATTCCAGCAACTCCACCACGGCCGGCCCCGAGCGGTCCACCTGCACGCCCTGCGAACACCTATCGCTGATGGTCAGTACCACCACCCGCGCGTCCTTCGCCAACCATGCGGGCGCATTCGCTGCGTCGTTCAACGCGGCCAACTGCGTCTTGGGAGATTCCTGCATTCCATTGTTAGTGTACGGCCAGCCAACTCCTGGCGGGCGGGCCGCCTGTCAGGAACTGCGAGCAGTGCGCGGCTTTGTCACGGTTGACAACAGGTTCTTGCCCAGTGCTGCGGAGGCGCTGATGACTCCGCCGAACAACGCGCCGACCACGCCCAGGCTGGCCACATCCTGTCCCGTCAGATAGAGCCCGCGGATCGGAGTTCTGGCTCCCAGTCTGCGCATCTCAAATCGCCCCGGAGTTGCGGCGATGCCGTAGATCTCGCCATGGCTGTAGTTCATGAAGTGGCGTGTCGTAACCGGCGTAGACAGTTCCGCACAGGCGATCTTGCCCGCTACCGACGGTGCCTGCCGCTCCAGCTCGGCCAGCATCCGCTCGGTGAGTCGCTGCTTCAGCGTGTCGTAGTCGTCGCCGCGGCGTCGCCAGCGCGAATCCGCCCATGCGGCAAACGCCGCGTAGGGAACCATCGCGATCACCTCGACGGTGCTCTTGCCCGGATGGCGGCGTTGAAAGTCGGGGTCCTTGGCAGACGAAAAAGAAAGATAGACGCCCGGAAACGGTGCGTCGGCATTCTGCGCAAAATCGCGCGAGAATCGCTCGACGTTGGCATCGTGGTCGAACGAGGGATACAGCCAAAGGTTGGTGCCCTGCAAGCCCAGCGCTGAATCGCTTTGCGAGAGGCCAACGTAGAGGTTGAGGTGGGCCGTGGAGGGAGGCAGCGAACACAGTTGCGTGCGCAGAGAATCCAGCGCGGGAAGCTGCGTCGGCAGAAGCCGTGTGAAGGTGTTCGACGCGCCCGCATCGCTCAGCACCATCGGCGCGCGAAACTCGCGGCCATCGCTCATGCATACGCCGGCGGCTCTTCCGCCATCGAGCAGAATCCCGGCAACCTCCGCGCTGACCGCCACGCACCCTCCGTTCGATTCAACCTGCGGTACCATAGCCTCGGCGATGACGCCCGACCCGCCGACGGGATAGCTGCCGCCGTCGAAGTAGTGCTCGGCCACGGTTGCGTGAATGGCAAAGCTGCTTTTTGCGGGTGGCAAGCCGTAATCGCCCCACTGCGCGGTCAGCACGCCGATCAGCTCCTGGTTCGCGGTCAGGCTCTCCAGCGCCTCGCGCGTGGTGCGTCGCGCCCAGCGCATGTACGGTGCGCGCATCAGCCTGCCCGCAAGCACCGCCAGAGGGGTCGGAATTGCCTTCTCTGCGTAGTACGGGCTGCTCGCGCGATTGCACGCCATCACAGCTGCAATATACCCGTCGATGGCGTGCGCCTCGCCGGGAAACGCCTGCTTCAGCCCCTCGCGAAAGCGCTCCAGCCCAGCGTGCAGATCGAATCTCTGGCCGGAGAAGATCAGCCGGTCGTATAGCTCCGGCATCGCCTGCCACTTCACCTTGCCCGCTGTGACGTGGTCGAAGGCGAGCCGCACCGGAGAGGCCGCGTCCTGCATCTGGCCGATGTAGTGCAGCCCCACGTCCCACTCGTATCCTGGGCGATGAAAGGTGTGGGTGAAGCCGCCAGCTTCATAGTGCCGCTCCAGCACCAGTACACGCTTGCCCCCATGCGAGCCCAGCAGCACCGCCGCCGTCAGCCCGCCCATGCCGGAGCCGATGACAATTGCGTCCCATTGCTCGGCCAGCTTCGCCTGTTTGTAAGAGACTCCATTTGCCACTGCCCTCTCCTGATTGCGTCGACTGGGTGCCTTCCCACGCCTGAATCTGAAACTGATGTTGACGTTGACAACATCAGGCTAGGCGATTAAGTTGCTTCTGTCAACATTATTTGCTAGAAATTAAAGTGTGATCCGCGCCGAGCCTTATCACCACGCAAACCTGCGCAAGACCCTGCTCGATGCCGCCGTAGCCCTGGTTGGCGAGGTCGGTCCGCGCGCCTTCACCCTGCGAGAGGTCGCACGCCGCGCCGGTGTCTCGCACAACGCGCCCTATCGCCACTTCAGTAGCAAGGATGAACTGCTGACCGCCGTCGCCGCGGAGGGGTTCGACCGTCTCACCGCCGTCATGCAGCGGCGAATCGCGCGCTGCAAGTCGCCCCTGGATCGGCTGCATCGCAGCGGCTGCGGCTACGTCGACTTCGCCCTGCGCTGGCCGCAGCACTTTGTCGTCATGTTCGACCTGCCGCGCTGCCCGCACTGCGACGCAGGCGGTCCGGCCGGCGAAGGAGGGCCCATCGTAGGAAGCAACGCCTTCCAGGTCCTGCTCGACTGCGTCGCCGCAGCACAGGACTCCGGCGATCTTCCCCCCGGCGATCTGTTGCCGCTGGCGTGGACGGCCTGGTCGCTGGTGCATGGCATCAGCAAGCTGGCCATCAGCGGAAATCTTCCCCTCAGCCCGCGCGCCACCCTGCAATTCACGCTCAACGCCTCTCGGTCTATCTTCTGCGGCAGGCCCGGCATCTCCTCAAAGGTGAGAAAATAAGGAACCAGCGAAGCTCCCGCCCTTTTGCGGGGTCTATACCGATAGCTGCCGCCGGCCGCATCTTTGCGCCGTCTAACAATCGAGAGCCGCCCAACAGCAGAACCGCCAAATGTCCCGCCAATCCTGACCGATGCCGATCATTGAGCTCTTCCCCAACCCGTCCCGAGACCCAGACCAGACCCCGGAGACGACGGGAGACGCAGCCACCAATCAGGCAAACGGCCCTGCAAGCCAGTCTCTCAAGCTGCGCACCAGCCGTTTCGGAGAACTGGAGGAGCATGAGATCATCCATCTGCTCGATTCGCTCGACGACGAGCGTTCCCGCGCCCGCTTCCGCGAGTCCATCTACATCTCCATCATCGTCTACCTCGCTATTGCCTGGTTCCTCTTTTACGGCCCGCGCGTCCTCTGGCATCAGCCGCGCTACATCGACCCCATCGCCCTGATGAAGCAGCACGACCAGGAACTGACCTTTCTCCAGCAGCACAGCGCGCCCGTTCTGAAGCCCCCGCCGCCGCATCCGCAGATCGACCGCAAGACCATGCAGCAGCTTCAGCAGCAGGCCCGCCTGGCCGCGCCCACGCCGCAGCCTCCCGTTCAGCCGCAGGAGGAAGCCCGCACCGCCGCACCCCCAGTCCCGCAGCCTGCGGCGCCTTTGCCCAGCGCGCCAAAGCCCGCCCAGCCATCGGTCGAATCGCCGCTGCCCGCCGCGCCGAATCCCAACTTCGCACAAAACCAGAGCGCCCGCGGCGCAATCCAGGACGCCATGCGAGGAGCGCTCAGCGGCCGCGGAGGCGCCAGCTATGGCTCGCCCTCAAGTACACGAGGCCCCCTGCAGGCCGGCGCGACCATCCTCTCAGACACTATGGGCGTAGACTTCTCGGCCTACATGCGTCAACTCCACCACGACATTCAGCGCAACTGGGACCCTCTCATCCCCGAAGAGGTTCAGCCCCCGCTGATGAAGAAGGGAATCGTCGGCATCCGATTCACCATCCTGCCCGACGGCAAGATCGGCGCAATGACCCTCGAAACCCGCTCCGGCGATGTCGCCCTCGACCACGCCGCATGGAACGCCATCACCAGCGAAGGCCAGTTCCCGCCGCTTCCCCGGCAGTTCCACGGCCCGCAGCTCGAACTGCGCGTAGGATTCTTCTACAACATCCCGCTCCCGGAGTAGCCACCAATGTCCCGGCTCGCAGAAGACTCTCAGCCCATCCCGCAAGCCGATGAATCCCGTACGGAATCTACCCTTCATGCGCAGTTCGTACGTCGCCGCCAGCTCCGCGGCCTGCTCACCCTCGCCCTCGCCGCCATTCTCTTCGCTATCCTCCGCGCAGGCATCCATCGCGTCTTCACCACAGGCTGGTGGCGGCTTTGGTAGACCGCGCAGAGCCGCTCGCGCCGCTCCTCATCGTCGCCGGCCCCACCGCCAGCGGCAAGACAGCCCTCGCCCTTGCCCTCGCCCAGCAGTTCTCCGGCGAGATCGTCTCCTGCGACTCGGTCGCCGTCTATCGCGGCATGGAGATCGGCACCGCCAAGCCCACACTGGCCGAACGCGCCAGCGTCCCCCACCACCTCATCGACGTCTTTCCGCCCGACGCTCCATGCACCGCCGGAGACTATAGCCGCCTCGCCCGCGAAGCCATCCGTGGAATTGCCAAGCGCGACCGCCTGCCAATTGTCTGCGGCGGAACAGGCCTCTACCTGCGCGCCCTCGTCGACGGCCTCTTCCCCGCGCCGCCGCGCCACGAACCTCTCCGCGTCCGGCTCCGCAATCTGGCCCAACTTCGCGGCCCGGCCCACCTGCATCGCATCCTCGCCCGCCTCGACCCCGCAGCCGCCCGCCTCATCCACGCCAACGACGCGCCCAAGCTCATCCGCGCCATCGAGGTCACGCTCGCCGCGCGCCAGCCCATCACCCGCCAATGGCTCACAGCCGCGCGACCCGCTCAGCGGCTTCCACATCCTCCCCATCGGCCTCAACCCGCCGCGCGCCAGCTCTACGCGCGCATCAACCGCCGCGCCGCCCAGATGTTCAACCCGCCCACGCAAGGCGGAGGCCTCGTCGAAGAGACAGCCCATCTCCTCGCTCAATACGGCCCGGATTGCCGCCCGCTCACCTCGCTCGGCTACGCCCAGGCCGCCGCCCTCCTGCGCGGCGAACTCACAGGCGACCAGGCCATCGCAGCCGCCCAGCAAGGCCATCGCAACTACGCCAAACGCCAGCTTACCTGGTTCCGCAAAGACCCCACACTCCACTGGCTCCCCGGCTTCGGCAGCGACCAGGAGGTCATCCAGCAAGCCTCCGCCCTCGTCGCTCACCACCTCAGCACTCGATAACAGCTACTCCGTATCGACCCACGAATCGGAATCGGTTATTGAATCAGGGTCATAGGAAGTTCTGCTTCCTAGCCCGGATAATTCGCGAAGTTTGAGACGCTGCGCGAACTGCTGCTGAAGCTGGGCGCGGTGAAGTGAGCGCGATATTTCGCATTTAATTCGTCTTGCGTTCGCCCCCCTCCCCCCCTCCCCCTCCCCGGGGTACTTTGGGCGTAAGTTTATTGGACACAGGCGATTATGGGCGGGATGCGCCTGCAAAACAGTCATTCTATTATCTTTACATCTAGAATATCCAGAATCAATCAGTTGCAGTGGCTGCACTACTGGCTACGGCTTGGCGCGCCTGGTTTGCAATTGCGTATCACACCCCACGTCATCCACGAACCTTTCCCCCCTTACTTTAATGATACGGGATGGAGCATAACTACTATGCCAACTATTTTTCGGAGGGAAGTGATTGATGGTGTGGGAGTTATGGAGATTTTTCGGGGCGGAGGGGCTTGACACGCGATTTTGCTGGGGTTTTTGGGGAAAGAAAATGCGGGGTTGGGTTGGGGCTGATCCCACATCTCAGACGCGAGATGTAAGGCACCCGGCACCCTATCTCGATAACGCCATCTATCCAGGTTTCACTTCGCCTGCACAAGAACCGCGGCGACGAGCTTGTAGTGCCAGCCGTGAAATGCCTCGCTGAGGCTGACGGTGAGCCAGGTCTCGGAGTCTGCTTCGGCGAAGGTGGAATGGGGATAGATTCCCGCTGGCATCAGGTTCAATCGCTCCAGCCAGCGCGGGTCCGTGACGGCGAGGTCGTAGGTGATGTTGTGGCGGCGGAAGAGGGCGCGGTTCTTTCGCTTGTCGCCTTCTCCGCGAATCCACCAATTGATCTCTGACGGGCAAACCAGAACGAGCGACGATTGCAGGGGTTTGCTCTGAATCTCCTCCACCGGCATGCGGTCGCTGGCACCGCGCAGAATAGTGGTGCCCTTGTCGGCGGCGGCGGTGACTTTTTGCAGTTGTGCGGTGGATGCGGGGCGCTGGAGGAGACGCCAGCCGACGGGTGCGATCTGCCAGTCCTCGGGGTGGGCGTCGGTGGGGATGGGGTAGTGCAGTTCCACTTCAATGAGATCGAGGAGGCGGGGCTCACTGCCGTCGTCGAGGACAGACTCGCTGACATTGAGCGAACCGTCGGGGGCCGCGCCGCGCAGGCGAATCCAGACTCCGTCGTCGAGGCAGACACCGGCCACGCAACGTCCGCCGTGCTTGTACGAGTTGGCCAGACAGAGGATGGTCTTGCGCACAGGACGCCTCAGAGGTGCGTGATGGTAATGTCTCCCCAGGCTTGTTGCAGGTACTCGAGAACGAGGCGGCGGTGGCAGTGTTCAGCCGTCTTTTCGCTGCACAGGAGTGCCGTCCGCGCGGCGCGAAACGGCTCGGGCGAGAGCACAGAATCGATCTGGCGCGCGCGCATTAGCGTGAGGAACTCCTGTTCGTAGACAGCCCAGTCGCCTTTGCGCTTCTTGTATGCGTCCAGCATCTCCTGCGTGGGCGCCAGCAGCGGCTCGTGCTCATACGCAGCTCCGCAGATCTCGCGCAGGAAGAATGCGAGGTCGTCCCGCTTGGCGAAGGCCGCCAACTGCGAGGTGTTATTGAGGCGCACGTCGAGCAGGCGGCGGATGCCAGCGTCTTTCAACGAATTGAAGAATTGGGCTGCCGATTTTTGGGTAAAACCGATGCTGTAGATCTCCATTTGTCCTCGTCCAGGTCGGCGAATAGAGCGGGTTGTGGGTCGGCGAGAAGTTTACCCGAGGCGGCTGCGACCTGCGCCTCGGTCTGCAACTCCCCGTCGCCGCGAATGTGCCGCAGTTCGGCCCCGCGCTCAATCAGGACACGGCCGATCAGCAGGCGGCGATGGCAGTTGGCGGGGTCCTCTTCGCTGCACATAATGGCGACGCGGAAGCCGTCGGCTCCGCGTTCCATACGACCGATGCCATCCAGAAAATCGGGGCTTTCGGCAACCTTGGCGTAGCGCGCGTGTCCGTCCAGGTCGTAATGGCTCTCGTCCTTGGGACGCCCTCCAATTGAATCGCCGAGGTAGAGGTACTTCATCGCTGCTGCGGTCACCAGATCGCGCAAGCATTCGCGGTCAAACTGCGGAGTGTAGCGGGAGTAGGGTGCGGAGCGCACATCCACAAGCACCTCGATGCCATGCCGCTGAAGCAGATCGATGAAGTGCTCCGGCGTGTGGGACGAGTGTCCGATGGTATAAAGTTGCCGCATCTTCGACGCTCCGATACCAGCACCTTTCTCTATCATATCGCTGTGCCCCATCCATCGCTGGTTTTTCGCGATGGGTGGGATTCGAACCCCTCAAAAACCCCAGCAAATCCGCGTGTCAAGCCCCTCGACACCAAAAAATCCCGCTAACTCCCACCCCATCAACCACTTCCCTCCGAAAATTAGTTGGCATACTAGTTATGCTCCGCTTAATACACTTAACATATGGATCAAATCCATCGAGGGGCAGCTTAGATCGTGCGGAATAAACTCCCGCCGCCCACTTGAACAGCTCTTTCTCAACCGAATAAGCCACACCGAATCAATCTTTTATCCGCAACTCCCCCAGGAGTCGTCATTCTGGCGCAGCCACCGCAAGTTGTCATTCTGAGCGCAGCGAAGAATCCCCGCATTGGTCTTTATTGCGCCGCTGCACCTTCAGGAGATCACCCCTAACCATTATTTTCTGAGTGTTTTAGCCGCAACGTCAACGCAATGTATATTTTGACCAGCCACACCCAGAGCAACCGATTGATTCCAAACAACTTGCTCCTAAGACATCCATTATGAGTATTATCCCTCGAGCCGCCACATAACAATCAACTTACGCACCAATCCGCCGCCAAGTGGGATGGCAGGGGGGGTGAACACAAGACGAACTAAATGCTAAATAACGCGCTCACTTCACCGCGCCCAGCCTTAGCAGCCGTTCCAAGATTCGCGAATTATCCCAGCTGGGATGGTTCAACTCTATTCAAGAGTTGGGTAGTCAGGTCTTTGATTGTCGGGCGGAGTCGCGTACGCCTTGCTGCCGTCGTTCAGCTCCAGGCGGAGGTAATCCCAGACCACGCCGGTGGTGACGTCTCCGGCGGGAACGGTGAACGTCATCTCATTCTCGCCCGGCTTCAGCAGCGAGGCGTCGAACTTCTGGATATATTGGTTCCAGACGCCCTTATTGGTGTTGTAGCGCAGAGCGTTGGTTGCGATCGTATGGATGGTTCCGACGGTCTGTCCGTTGAGGCCGATGGACAGGTTGCCGGCGACGCTGGGATCGGTGCCATTGCCGCCGTCGGCCCCGGCCAGCGCCACGCGCAATACAGCCGTGCCCTTGGAGGTCTTGGGCATGTTGAACTTGACGGTCCATGTGGTAGCCCGGCCCTTGCCCCATTCAGACCACGGGTCCTTGGTGCCGGTTGGGAGAGCCACCCAGCCAAAGCGCTGGTTATAGGGATCCTTGGCAGCGGTATTCAGCCAGGCGGTGGTGGTGGAGTGGGGCACCTCCTGGAAGAACCAGTCCTTGCGGTAGTCGCTCTTGCCGATGGTGTAGGTGATGTCGTTGGGGAAGAGGCCGCTGTAGCGCAGACCCCAGCCCCAGAGCCAATAGTTGTCGGAGTCGCCCTTGAAGAATTTGTCGCCGGTGCGGTCGGGATAGCCGATCTCCCATATCTGCTTGCCATAGCGGACGGGCTGCCATTCCAGTTTGCCTAGGTCCACGGTCTTACCCGCTTCCACGGTCACCTTGGCGGTCCTGTCGAATTCTCCGAGCACTCCGTTGGCAAAGGCGCGCAGGACGTAGGTTCCGGGACGGACATTGGGAATGGTGAACCTGCCGTCTGTAGTGCCGACGACCCAGAACTGGTAGTTCTTGCCGTCATGCGGCCAGGTTACGATGTTGCCGTTCCCCGCCCGCGGGCTTGCATTGCCCTGATAATTCGGGGACGTGAGGCCAACATTCAGATTCGGGAGGCCCTTGGAAGCGGCCTGCGGGTCGTTGAGGACGAGCTGTCCGGTGACCGTGCCTCGCCCATCCTTGTGCGGGTAGTCCACGCCCTCGACCCAGCTATACGGCCATGCGGCCTTGACAACCTTTGACTTGGCAACCGCGTCGTTCCACAGGGCGAGGCTGTTATCATGCCAGACGGCTGGCACTGCGGGAGCGCCGCTGCCAGAGGTTGCGGCCAGCTTGTCGAGGTCGGCCTGGGATGGGTCCCTGGGATCGGCGATGCGGTTGAAGTAGACGAAGATCGGGCCGACGACGTGCCTCCACTCTTCGCCGGCAGGGATGCTGTTGCTGGCTCCCCCGGCGTAGTGGCCGCTGGTCCAGTAGTCGAGGATGATTGCTTGATAGGACGCCGCACCGGGCGCGGTCATGTGGTCGATCAGGTCCAGCCTCTCCGGGCCGCCGACGATGTACTCGGTCGATGGATTGATGAAGTAGACGCCAATGCGGTCCTTGGTGCTGGACCATCCCCAGGCGGTGAGTTTGTACATCGGGGCGTTGTAGCTGTATTTGTGCTCGACCGAGTTCTTATAGATGCCAGTGGTGTAGATGCTCTGCTCCTTGGCATGAATCATGTGGTCCTCGGGCGCGTGGCTCATGAGCTGGTTGCGGTCTTTATCGACGGAGATCCAGTCGAAGGTGGGGTTCATATCCTCCAGGATGAAGCGGCTTTCGCCCTCGCCGGCGCGAGGATAGGAGGCGTGATGGGTGTACTCGGCGTAGGTGTAGAAGCCGCTGCGTGCCGCGCTCCATCGCAGCGCTCAAAGTCCGCGACTCGACGAGACGGTCCACACGCGCCCCGCGGATTGACGCCCTTGACGGAGACCTCCGCGCGTTCGCCGCCGTTGGTCGCCGGGTCGATCGTCACCCGTGCGGTGATGGTGCCAGCAGGCGTCTGTTCCCAGTACTTGCCGCGGGTCAGGATCTCGACGCCGTGATAGACCAGCGACGACAGATTGCCGTCGCGCTTGGGGACGGTGGCTCTTGACGATGCCGTTGTCGAGCGTCCAACTGTCGCCGTTGTCGGTGAGGGTGACCGGGGAGTTGACCGTGACTTTGGCGACCTTCGGCAGCACATGGGCGGCCGGCTGCGCCTTAGCGCCAGACGACAGAAGAACTGCCAGGGCTAGAAACGTGGAACCAAAGAGGAGCCTTGCTTTGCTCATGATGCGACCTTTCAGAACAACTCGTGTAGCTAGTGGGCAAATGTTTCTCGAAGTCAGAGAATGAGGGTTGGCTCTTGCGCTCAACGCGGAGAGAGCCGGAACCATGGAATACATAATGGGAAGACGAATGAACGGCCCGGCGAAGTTTCACATCCAGGTAATTTTCAAAAGAAATTTGATGCCGGAAAGACCGTGCAGCGTGGCCATGGTTGAGAGAACCCCGCGCAGGAGTTCTTTGCGAGAGAGGATCATGCAGGGTTTTCTCTGACCAACCAGTACATCCTGCGGTCGAACGGCGAGCAACCACTGAGCCGAGGCTCGGCTAGAGCGCGGCCTGGAAGCTGAATCCAGTGAGAAATGGTGGCCAGAGACGGGATTGAACCGCCGACGCGAGGGCCTCTTCAGGGCCGCGAGCGACCACTGAGCCGAGGCTCGGCTAGAGCGCGGCCTGGAACTGAATCCAGTGAGAAGTGGTGGCCAGAGACGGGATTGAACCGCCGACGCCGGCCTTTTCAGGGCCGCGCTCTACCACTGAGCTATCTGGCCTTGGCGATGCGGTACGCCTGATTCGGGACAGCCAAGAGCGCCCGGGCGAGAGCGAGAAATCCGCGCGGTCAACTGCGGCGGGTTCAAGCATCCAGCTAAAGTATAGCAACCCCGGCTGCCTGCGCCAAACCATGCGCCCGTCGTGCTGTCGATAATCGCGATATGCTGTGTGTCTGCATCCACGTTGCACCAAGAGGTGAACCTCCATGTCCCGCATCTGCCAAATTTCTGAGCGCCTGCGAAGGCGAGTACTGACATCGGCATCGCTGGTGCTGCTTTCGACGCTGACACTGATGCCGGCCGTATTGCTTGCGCAGGAGGCTACGGGGGGCGAGCAGCGGGCGGTGCGAGCGTTCGAGGCGGCAAAGTCGGACAAAGCCGGCGCGCTCGCCCTCGAAGCGTTTCTGGCCAGATGCCCAAGGGTGGGGACCTGCACATGCATCTCTCCGGCGCGGTCTACGCGGAGACGTTTCTGAAGGACGCGGCGGCGGACAACCTGTGCGTCAATCCGAAGACGCTGAGCTTTGCGAAGAATGCGGGACTCGCCAAGGACTCGCCAGCGAGCCCGATCTGCGCGGATGGAAATGTGCCTGCGGCCAGCGTCTTTCAGAACCAGAAGCTCTACGATGCGCTGGTCGATGCCTTCTCGATGCGCGGCTTCGTGCCATCGGCGGGCGTGAGCGGGCACGACCAGTTCTTCGCCACCTTCGACCGCTTTGGCGGGCTGGACAAGTCGCACGCCGGCGAGTGGCTGGACGAGGTGGCGACGCGTGCGGCTGCGCAGAACGAGCAGTATCTCGAAGTGATGCAGACGCCGAGCTTCTTCGATCTGGCCCCGCTGTGGAACACGCTGGGCTGGCCTGCAACTCCAGGTGGTACGGCTGAAGGTTCCGCGCAAAACGCCGAGGGTGATGCAACAGGAACCTCGCGCGCCGAGCTCGACGCGCTGCGGGAAAAGCTGCTTGCGGGCGGGCTGCGCGACGAGGTTGCGCAGGATGCGAAAGAGATGGACGACGCGCTTGCCGCGCGCAACGGCATCGAGCACTGCGGCGAAGCGAATGCGGCGGCGGCCTGCTCGGTGAAGATTCGCTATCTTTACCAGGTGCTGCGCGAGAATCCTCCACAGCAGGTCTTCGCGCAGACGCTGCTGGCTTCGAGGTGGCAAGTGCAGATGCCGACGACGTCGGCCTCAACTTCGTGCAGCCCGAGGACGCGACGCTCTCGATGAGCGAATACAACCGGCAGATGCGCATGCTGGACTATCTGCACAGCGTCTATCCGAAGGTGCATATTTCTCTCCATGCTGGCGAGTTGGCGCCGGGACTGGTTCCACCATCGGGACTGAAGTTTCACATTCGCGAGGCGGTCGAGCTGGGCCACGCAGAGCGCATCGGGCACGGCGTCGACGTGATGTACGAGACAAATCCGCGCGCGCTGCTGAAAGAGATGGCGGCACGGCATGTGATGGTGGAGATCAACCTGACATCGAACGATGTGATTCTCGGCATCGTACCGCCGCACCATCCGCTGCCGGAGTACCGCGCGGCGCATGTTCCGGTGGCGCTCTCGACCGACGACGAAGGCGTCTCGCGCATCGACCTGACGCATGAGTATGTGCGCGCGGCGATGGAGTACGGGCTGGGCTATCTCGACCTGAAGGCTATGGCGCGCGACCTCGCTGGAGCATAGCTTTCTGCCCGGCGAGAGCCTTTGGGCAAAGCCGGACGACTTTACACGGGTGAAGGCTGCGTGCGCGGGGCAGGCTGCGGGTACTGAGTTGCCAGGTGCAAAGTGCCAGGCGCTGCTGAAGTCGAGTGAGCGAGCGGCCGAGCAGTGGGAGCTGGAGCGGCGCTTCGCAGCCTTCGAGGCGAGTTTGCCTTAGTGTGAGACCAGACTACGAAGCTGGCAACGCAGGAGCTTTTTGTTCGCCATTTGTTTGTTGTTTGTTCGCCCCCCCCCTCCCCCCTCCCCCCTCCCGGGGGTATCTTGCGAGGAACTTGTTTTGTATCAATCGTCTGCCGGAAGTCACTGTCGCCAAAGTAGTCATTGCAAATGCTTTACAGCTAAAACATCTATTATGAATCGTTTGCGGAGCATTGAGGGAGCGGAGAGCGCGGGCTCGCGGGGTTCGATTAATTTGATCCATATATTAAGTGTATCAAGCGGAGCATAACTAGTATGCCAACTATTTTTCGGAGTTAAGTGGTTTAGTTGGTGTTGGTTAGTGGGATTTTGGGGCGTCGAGGGGCTTGACACGCGATTTTGCTGAGGTTTTTGGGAAAAGAAAATTGCGGGGGTGGGTTGGGGGCAGGAACCCACATCTCAAAATCGAGATGTGGGGCACCCGGCCTTGGCATAGTCCTCGGCCTGATAGTAGGCGCGGCGCATGGCCTCGTCCCAGCCATGGGTTCCGCGCTGGGCCGTGCCGCGGCGGCGGACGGGGCGGCCGGATGGCGGTGCTGTCTGCGAAGACAGGATCAGGTTGTTGTCGCCGTCGACTTGCAGGGTGAAGGGCTTGCTGCCTTGTTTTGCTTCGAGGACGAAGTGACCCTTCTTGTAGAGGTCGATGAACCCTCGGGAGATGGTGCCGTCGAAATTGCGAATCTCTATGGATTTATCAAAGACGTAGGTGTTGAAGTCCTCGATGCCGGTGGAAGGGTCGGGACGATCGACTTCGAGAAAGTCGCAGAGTTCAGAGAGGAATGGTGCGTAGTTGGCGCGTTCGGCGGCGTCGGACTGTTGCCATCGAGATATGAAGTCCTGCGTCGTGGTAGACACTAATGCTCATGGTACGACGGAGTTAAGCCGCGCGCGCAGGAATCGGGGCCGGTGGACGCCGGTTGTCTTGCCGGCGGCATGGTGACGGACTTCGTCCGTGGAGTGAGGGCAGCCGGACGCCGCAACATCTTCCGCAAGCTGATTTTTTTAGAGCGGCCCCAGGCCCAGGGTTGCCGGGCGCGGGAGAATTCGCCGCAGGGGTTGCGCCTGGAGTTGCCGGTGGGCCACCGGGGCGAGGCCCGCGACCGCCACCGCTGCTGGTGAAGAATGGATCGAGATTGAGCGCGGCGGCGGTGTCGGGATGGGCCGGATCGAAATCCTTGAATCCGTCCACAATGTAGTTGGCGAGATCGAGCTTGTTCTGCTTGATGCCCATCACGATGCACTTGGCGAACTCGTAGCCGCCATACGCGGTGGAGTGTGTTCCATCGGCGAGAAGCTTGCCTGCGTCAGCGCCGGCGGACTCATATAAGACATCGCTCATGCTGTAGAGGTCGATGAACGGGACGTGCTCCTCCTGGGCGACCTCGCGCATGGCCTGGGGATAGCCTCCATGGCCGTGGGTGGGCGCTCCGGTGCCGCGCGCGCCGCGGTCCATCGCCGTCACCAGCACGGGGGTTGCGCCGCGCAGGCGGGCCTCGGCGACGTAGACCTTCAGATAGGCCTTGTAGGTGGTCTCCGGCTCGACGTAGGTCTGCGGCCAACTGGCCTTCGAGTCGTTGTGGATGAACTGGATGAAGAGATAATCTCCCTTCTTCATCTGGCTGAGCATCTTGTCCAGGCGCAGGGCATTCATGAAGGACTTCATGGTCTCGCCGGACTGGGCGTTATTGGCAACCGCGACTCCGGGCTTGAAGAAGACGGAGAGCAGTTGTCCCCAACTGACATCGCCGCCGCCATCGCGGTCGGTGACGGTGGAGTCGCCGGCGATGAAGATGGTGGGTGCGGTCGGGGCCGAGGCGATCTCGATGGAGCGCAGCGCGGCGTGCGGACTGACTACTTCGACGGAGAGCTTGTTGTCCCAATCGCGCGTGTTGCCTCCGTCGAACTGATCCAGACTCACCTCTTCGCGACCGGTGGCGTTGGTTGGCAGCTTGGGCAGATGCGGCGTGCGGACGTTGGTGGTAAAGGTGCGCTCGGCGACCTGGCCGGCTGGGACCTGGACGCGCTCCAGCATCAGGCGGCCAGACTCCGCCTTGAACGTGGTTGTGGTCGCGGTAGTGGAGTCGCCAAAGGTCACCGTCACGTTGAAGTTGCCCTCCGGCACTTTGGCGGAAAAGAGAAATGGCTTGTCGCTGGTGGTGGTGTTGCCGTTGTCGCCGATGGAGACCTGCGCGCCGGGTTCGTAGCCGTAGCCTGCGTCGTCCGCGTAGACGGCCGTGGGAGCGACTCGCGTGAAACCGGTCTTGGCGGTGCCGGCGCTGAAATCGAACTTCAGATCCACTGGTGCAGCAAGCGGTGCAGTAAGCGACGGAGTCCGTGGCGCAGGCCGTGGCGCGGCCGGTGGCGCTGCGGGAGGCGCGGACTGTGCCGTAGCCAGGGACGCGCAGATCAGAGCGGTGCAACAAACGAGAGCGAGACGGCGGAGGGTTTTCATGAGGTGGAGGCCTTTCGGATCAAGCGCTGACAGGAGTTGCACTGCGACGGCGTGGCGACTGATAGACGCTGCGACAGTTTACATTTTCATCTATATACCCGGCCAATCCGTGTGAGCTTTTCACGGGCCCTGCGGTGGGAGGGGCACCGCGAGATCGCGAATGCGGTACATTCTTCAGGGAGGCGCATGACAGAACGGATACGCATCGGAATTGACCTGGGCGGCACCAAGATCGAAGGGCTCGCGCTGGACCAGCGCGGCGCGGAGATCGCGCGGCTGCGCATCGCGACGCCGCAGCACGACTACGCGGCCACAGTGCGGGCGATTGCAGAGGTGGTGCTGGAACTGGAGCGGCGCGTCGGCGGCAGCGAGAATGAAGCGGCATCGGTGGGCGTGGGGATTCCGGGGACGGTTGTGCATGCCACCGGGCTAGTGAAGAACGCAAACTCGACGTGGCTGAATGGCCAGCCGCTGGAGCACGACCTTGCAGCGGCGCTGGCGAGGCCCGTGCGTTGCGCCAACGACGCCAACTGCCTGGCCGTCTCCGAGGCGACCGACGGCGCGGCGGCAGGCGCGGGGCTGGTCTTCGCGGTGATTCTGGGCACGGGTTGCGGTGGAGGGATCGCCGTGAATGGGCAGGTGCGCGTGGGACCGAATGGCGTGTCGGGCGAGTGGGGGCATAATCCGCTGCCCTGGGCTGCGAGCGACGAACTTCCCGGCCCAGAGTGCTACTGCGGCCAGCACGGCTGCCTCGAGACTTGGATCTCCGGCACCGGGCTTGCGCGCGACCACGAGCGAGTGACCGGCAAACGGCTCAGCGGGCCGGAGATCGTCGCCGCGGCGGAGGGCGGAGACGAGGCGGCTGAGGCCAGCATCGTGCGGTTGGAAGATCGCATTGGACGCGCGCTGGCGTCGGTGGTGAACCTGCTCGACCCGGACGTGATTGTGATCGGCGGCGGGCTGTCGAAGCTGGACCGGCTCTATGCGCACCTTCCCGAGCTGATTGCGCGCCATCTCTTCGGCGGCGGGGAGCTTGCGACTCCGGTGCTGAAGGCGAAGCACGGGGATGCAAGCGGGGTTCGCGGCGCGGCGTGGCTGTGGCCTGCGTAGACCGCTACCTCAAAGCGGTATTTAGGGTCGATGCGTGGATTCTCGCATCCCACCCATCGCGATAAAGCTGCGCTGGATGGGGCACCCAAATTTCTGTAACAGAGACAATTCTCAGGCTTGAGGTTTGCGGGCGAGGGCGATGCGCGGTATGTGTTGCAGGTCGTCGAGGAAGCGGAGTTCCTTCCAGCCGGACAAGAGAGATGCAATGGCCTCGCTCTGCCCGTGGCCGATCTCAAGCGCGAGCAGGCCGTTGGGCTGGAGCGCGGCGCAGGCCTGGGGAATGAGTCGGCGGTAGATGTCGAGACCGTCCGGACCGGCGAAGAGCGCGGCAGCAGGTTCGTGGTCGCGCACCTGCGGATGCAGACTGGCGCGGTCGGCGGCAGGAACGTAGGGCGGGTTTGAGACGATGGCGGCGAATGGGGCTTCGTCAGGCGGGAACGCATCGAGCAGATCGGATTTCAGGTAGCGGATGCGGCCGGCGAGTGCATGGCGCGCGGTGTTTGCGGCGGCGACTTCGAGGGCCGCGGCGGAGAGATCGACGGCGGTGATCTGCGCGTTGGGCAGGTGGAAAGCGAGCGCGATGGCGATGGCTCCCGAACCGGTTCCTACGTCGAGAATGCGCAGCGGTTGCGTGCGATCGAGTTCGGCCGAGTTCATCTCGGCGAGGACGGCCTCGACGAGCTGCTCGGTCTCGGGGCGGGGGATGAGGACGGCGGGCGTGACGCGGAGGGTGAGGCCGTAGAACTCCTGCTCGCCGGTGATGTACTGGATCGGCTCGTTGGCAATGCGGCGCAGGATGAGTGCGTCAAACGTGGCCTGCTGCTCGGTGGTGAGCTCGCGCTCGGGTTCGGCGAGCTGCGCGGCGTGGGAGATCGCCAGCACGTGGCGCAGCAGAAGCGCGGCATCGCGGGCGGCATCGGCGCACAGGCCGGATGACGCGTCGAGCTGGCGGGTGGCGCGGGTGAGGGCTTCGCGAAGGGTCATAAAAACAGCGGTCAGTGGGCGGCGACGATGCGCAGGATGTTTCCGTCGGGATCGGTGACGGTAATCATCTCTTCGCTGCGCGTCTTGCCGTTGGCGTCGGTTGTGGTGGAAGTTGCTCGCTTGAATGCGACCTGCTGGCGCGTGAGCTGCGCCGCGGCCTTGTCGAGGCTGGGGGTGGTGAGGACGATGCTGGAACTGGAGCCAAGCGGATCGGCGGGAACGATCTCGACCATCTGGCCGGATGTGCCGGGCAGGTTGAGCAACATCGGGTTAGACTTCGACGCGGTGAAGCCGAGTTTGGTGAGGTAGAAGTCGCGGGCGGCGGCGGGGTCCTGCATGGCGAGCGCGACGACGGTCATCTTGTCGGCGACGCGGTCAGGGCCGATGTGCTGGCCGATGTCCAATGTGTGCCGCGAGGTGGGCATGTACTGGGTGTACTCGATGTTCTGCGCGAAGGCGGGCTGCTGCGGCCCCTTGAGGGTGAAGAGCAGGTTGCCGGCGGCGGCGGTGCGCACGGAGATGGGGGCGAGGCCCTCGGCGACGTAAAAGTCGTGGGTGGCGTTGATGTCGGAGGCCTCGAGGCAGAGGTGGAGGAAGGATGAGGAACTCTGAGCGCTGGCCGGGTTGGGTGTACTGGCTGGGTATAGCTCGATGAACTGCTTGTCGTTGAGCTTGAGGAAGGACTGCGAGACGCTGCCATCCCTGCCGGTATTGGCGAAGGCCTGCTGGTAACCAAGCTTGTTGTAGAAGGCGAGCGAGGCGGCGATGTTCTGCACGCGGATGGCGATGTGGGCGATGCCGTTGAACGGCGGGGTCTGGGTCGGGGCCGCTGCTGTGGATGCTGGGGCGGGCGTTGGCGCAGGCGCGGTCTGGGCTACGGCGAAGGTCGAGATGCCTGCGGCCAGCGTGACGAGTGCAATACACTGGAGCGCGGTGCGTGCTGATGCGATCTTCTTGTATGTCATCTTCCATTCCTCTCGGTGCGGGCCTGGCTGATTTTTCCCGGCTAACAGATTCTCTACGAGTGGAGCGAGATTGCCAAGTCAGCAGGTCAGCAGGTCAGCGAGTCAGCGAATCAGCGAATCGGCACGCACGCTGATATGATTGGTTTGAATGACGACCAAGGTACAGGTGTCCGCGGCGGTTGATGGCAAGACCGGGAGCAGGGATGCAGCCGCGAGCGGTACATCTCCGGTGGTGGCGCTGGTAGCGGGCTGGCTGGTTCCCGGTGCGGGCCACCTGCTGCTGGGCAAGTGGGTTCGCGCGGCACTGCTGCTGGTCTCGATCGTGGGAATGTTTGCCATCGGCATCGCACTCCAGGGCAAGGTTTATACGCCGAATACAGGTGAGCCGCTGGACATGCTGGGCTTTGCGGGCGACCTTGGATCGGGCGTGCTCTACGGTCTGGCGCGGCTGCTGGGCTGGGGACAGGCCCCGGTGCTGGTGGCGGTGGCGGACTATGGGACGAAGTTCATCGTGGTGGCTGGATTGCTGAACATCGTCGCCGCGGTGGATGCGCATTCACTGGCCAGCGGGAGGAAACGTCCGTGACGATCTCTCACTTCAGTGCGGTACTGCTGTTCTCTCTTTTCACCTCCATCGTGTTCGGCATCACGCAGCGGGCGGAGCCGAAGAAGATGGTGCGCTTTGGCGCTCTCTGCTTTGCCCTGTTCGTCGGCGGAACGATCGCGGCGAGCTGGGCGATGTGGCTAATCAAGCATTGAGTTGCTGGTTGTTGGGCGGAATCGGCCGTTTGCGCTAGGCGATGGTGGAGGCTGCGGTACGCTTTGCGTCAAACGTGGGCCGGGTGAGGTACATTGGTTCTGCTTCTTTTCACGCTGCGCACGGGGGTGGCGTGCGATGTTGCGAATCTGGGCGCTGCGTGTGTCTGTGGCAGAACAAATGAGGAAAAACCGATGAAGCTAATCGCTGTTTTGCTGGGTTTGGGAGTGTCTACCGTCGTCGCCGCTCAAGGCCAGAACTGCAACATGCAGGGCTACAAGGCCGTGGACGGCGTGCGGGCCGTGGCGGGCGCGGGCGGGGTGACATTGAACTGGCAGGGCGAGGCGCAGCAGGAGCTGCGCGCCCAGTTTGCGCTGCGCGATGGGCAGCCCGTGGTGGAGGAGCTGGCGGCGCGCAAGACGGGCGGGGCGTGGGTGGTGCTGGGCAAAGACCTGACGCCGCAGTTCGAGGTGACGACGGGGCGGCGGCGCATCTCGACGACCGAGCTGGACATTCTGAAGCGGCTGGGCAAGGACACGCCGGAGAATGAGGAGACGTACAAGTGGAACGTCTTCTGGGACGCGCCGCTGGTGGTTCCGGGGCATGAGCGGCTGGTGGGGCCGGGACGAACGCAGGACGAGATCAAGCGCGCGGCGGTGAGTTACAGATCCGACGCATGCACGGTGAAGACGGACGGCGACCGGGTGAGCGTGACGTTCAACGGGCTGACGCTGGGGACCTTCAGCGGCGACTTGCAGTTCACCGTGTATAAGGGATCGAACCTGCTGCGGCAGGAGGCGATGGCCAGCACTGAAGCAAAGGACGTGGCGTTCATCTACAAGGCGGGACTGAAGGGCTTTGCGATTGCCAAAGACAACAAGGTGGTGTGGCGCGACACGTCGCAGATGTGGCAGGAGCAGAGTTTTGGCGGCGCGGTGAACCAGCAGCCGGTGAACATCCGCGCGCGCAACCGGCTGGAGATCATGCAGGCGGGCGCGGGATCGCTGGCTGTGTTTCCGCCGCCGCACAAGTTCTTCTTTGCGCGCGAGAACGAGGTGAACGGAGGCTACGTTTACACGCGCAAGGACAACGACAGCAGCTTTTCGCTGGGCGTGATGCAGCCGGAACGATGCGAGGGCTACGATCCGTGGGGCATTGCGCCGGAGGTGTGGACGCGGCGCGCGTCGACGGCACACTCGCAGGCGGAGAACTGCGCGCTGTATAACGCGCCGCCGGGAACCATGCAGCGGATGGCGGTGTACTACTACCTGAGCGCGACGGGAAGCCACGCCACGCAGCAGGCCGTGATGGCGTATACGCACGACGATGTGTACAAGCCGGTGGCGGGATTCAAGACGGTGACGGGACACTTCCATCTGGAGCTGAACGAGATGGTGCGCGACCGGGGAACGTCGGACCTGAGCCCGACGTGGGTGCCGGTGTTCCGCGGGCTGGGGATCAACATTGTGTACCTGGGCGACTTCCACGACGACTCGGACGGAACTGACCCGGGGCCGAAGAGATTGCCGGAGCAGAAGGCATACTTCGAGGCCTCGGCGAAGCTGAGCGACAGGAACTTTCTGGTGATGCCGGAGGAAGAGGCGAACGCGTACATCGGCGGACATACGTACTATATGAGTCCGAAGCCGATCTACTTCACGCACTCCGGACCGCGGACCAACGGCCAGCCGTTCGAGGAGAACATTGCGGGCTATGGCACGGTGTACCACCTGGGCTCGACGGACGACGTGCTGCGGTTCATCAACGAGACGAAGAGCATTCTGTGGGTGGCGCATCCGCGGACCAAGAGCTCGGCGATGTATCCCGACATGTACAAGGACAAGGACTACTTCCAGAGCGACCGGTTTATCGGCGGATCGTGGGAGTCGCTGCCGGTGGACCTGAGCCAGCCGCGGCTGTGCGAGGTGCGCTGCTTCGGCGTGAACGACGATATGAGCAACTGGGCTCCCGAAGCCGAAGTTCATGCTGGCCGAGGGCGATACCTACATGAAGGCACCGGGCGACGATACGTACTCGTCGTTTGCGGTGAATTACCTGAAGCTGGATAAGGTGCCGCTGTTCAACGAGAGCTGGTCGCCGATTGTGGAGGGCATCCACGACGGCAACTTCTTCGGGACGACGGGCGAGATCCTGTTCCATAACTGGGGGATCGAGGGGTCGGGCGCGAAGAGTGTCTACACGGCGACGATCGAGTACACCTTCCCGCTGGATTTCGCGGAGCTGGTGTGGAGCGATGGGGCGAAGGTGGATAGGAAGATCATTCCGCTGACGGATACGACGGCGTTCGGGACGAAGAGCTTCCGGATACCGTTCGACGCGACGGGGAAGAAGTGGGTCCGCTTCGCGGTTTGGGACTCGGCCGGGGACGGAGCGTGGACGCAGCCAGTGCTGGTGAAGTGAGGCTGCCTGGGAGTCCGTGGCTGGGACTGGCGCAGCTTGGGCCGCGCTACGTACTCGCGTCTGATGAAGAGTTTGTTCGACGCCATAACTCAGATGCACATCCCAAATACAGAATCCAGACCAACTCGCTCCCGGAGCCATTTATCGGTAATCCTAACTCAGCCAAACTCGTATTGTTGAGCCTCAATCCCGGGCACGACGCCAGCGTCGAGACTGATCACGCGCGGCGTGAAATTAGGGACGCGATATTGGATAACCTCCACCAGAACTATGGCGAGTATCCGTTTTACGCATTCAATCCAGCATTCGGGAAGAGTGCTGAGTTTGAGCAGACCGGGGTAGCCAAGTGGTGGCGGAAGCATACGCATCGGCTTCAGGAAGCGACTGGCTTAGGCGACGCACCTTTTGCGAAGAAGCTGTTCGTGATTGAGTGGTTTCCTTACCCGTCAGAGAGGTGGTTCTATTCGGCGGAGAAGTTCGAGAGGGCAAGAACACCACTATGCCCCTCGCAAACGTACAGCTTCCAGTTAGCGGTCTCTTTTCTTGGAGACCCTGCTGTGATCCTTCTTGGAATGCGATCCAAAGACTACTGGGTGGCAGTCGATAAGCGATTCGAGTGCGTTCCGTTCTTGAATAGTCACCAGAACACCTGTATCACTCCAGGGAATATGCAGCCGGGTTTATTCAAGGAGATTGTCAAGCGGATGACGGAGTAGTCAGGCTCTTGTTACCGGCGTTAAGGACAAAATACGGGGATTCCTCGCTTCGCTCAGAATGACAGGCAAAAACAAATACGGAGATTCTGAGCCTGCGGCTCAGAATGACGACGCAGTATCACTTTATGCTCGCGGGGGTGAGGCCGAGGACGGGGCGGAGGTGGGCGCCGGTGTGGGAGGCGGGGTGGGCGGCGATCTGCTCAGGGGTGCCGGTGGCGACGACCTGGCCGCCGGCGTCGCCGCCCTCGGGGCCGAGGTCGATGACCCAGTCGGCGGACTTGATGATGTCGAGGTTGTGCTCGATGACGAGCAGCGACCCGCCGCCTTCGATGAGCTTGCGGAAGGCGGCGAGGAGTTTTTGCACGTCGTCGAAGTGGAGGCCGGTGGTGGGCTCGTCGAGGATGTAGAGGGTGCGGCGAACGGGAGCGGGCGGCGATTTGAGAGGCGGTGGGTGCGTCGGATCTGGTTGAAGAAGTCGGGGAGCTGCTGCCGGTGCGGTTGGCGATGGAGCGGGCTGTGGCGAGGTGGCGAGGCGAGCTTGACGCGCTGGGCCTCGCCGCCGGAGAGCGTGGTGGCGGACTGGCCGAGACGGACATAGCCCAGGCCTACTTCGTCGAGCACGGCGAGCTTATCTACAATGCGCGGGTGCCCCGCGAAGTAGGAGAGCGCCTGCTTGACGGTCATGTTTAGTACGTCGTGAATATTTTTATTTTTATATTTAATTTCCAAAATTGAGGATTTGTAACGCGTGCCGTTACAGTCCTCGCAGGGGAGCTCGATGTCGGCGAGAAACTGCATCTCGACGGTGACGGTGCCGTCGCCCTCGCAGGTGTCGCAGCGGCCGCCGGGGACGTTGAAGGAGAAGGCCCCGGGGCCGAAGCCGTGGCGCTTGGCGTCGGGCTGGGCGGCGAAGAGGGCGCGGATGTCGTCGAAGGCCTTGATGTAGGTCACAGGATTAGAGCGAGGCGTGCGGCCGATGGGGGACTGATCGACGAGGACGACGTCGTTGAGGTACTGGGAGCCTGCGAGCGAGCGGAAGAGGTTGGTTTGCTCGGGCGCGGAGGAGCCGGGCTCGCGGTGGAGCGACTGCATGAGCGCACGATAGAGGACCTGGTGTATGAGTGTGGATTTGCCGCTGCCGCTGACGCCGGTGACGCAGCAGAGGAGGTTGAGGGGGATTTCTACATCGATGCCGCGCAGGTTATGCAGGCGGACGCCGGTGAGTTGGAGGAGTTCGCGGCCGGGCTCGCGGCGATGGCGCGGGATGGGGATGGTGAGGCGACCGGAGAGATATTTTCCGGTGATGGAGTTGGGGTTGGCGGTGACTTCGGCGACCGTGCCGGCGGCGAGGACGTGGCCGCCAAGCTCGCCCGCGCCGGGACCGAGATCGAGGAGATGGTCGGCGGAGCGGATGACGCTGGGGTCGTGCTCGACGACGAGGATGGTGTTGCCGAGATCGCGCAGGGCGTGGAGGATGCGGATGAGCTTGGCAGTGTCGCGGGGATGCAGGCCGATGGAGGGCTCATCCAATACATAAAGTGCGCCGACGAGGCGGGAGCCGAGCGATGTGGCGAGCTGGATGCGCTGCGATTCGCCGCCGGAGAGCGTGGAGGAGAGGCGGTCGAGGGTGAGGTAGTCGAGGCCTACCTCGATGAGGAAGTGGATGCGCTGGCGGACCTCTTCGAGGATCTTGCCGGCGATCTCGGTCTGCGCGGGGGTGAGTTCGAGGTTGTCGAAGAAGGCCTCGGCGGCGGTGATGGTGAGGGCGGAGACTTCGCAGATATTTTTGTTGTCGATGAGGACGGCGCGGGCCTCGGCGCGGAGGCGCTGGCCGTTGCAGTCGGGGCAGAGGGCGTAGCCGCGATATTTCGAGAGGAAGACACGGACGTGGAGCTTATATTTTTTGCGCTCGAGGGCGGCGAAGAAGCCGCGGATGCCGGGGTACGGGACTGGCCGCTGCCGGGGCCATTCCAGAGGAGGTCCTGCTGCGGCGGGTCGAGGTCGTACCAGGGGACGTCGGTGGGGATGGCGGCTGACTTGGCGAAGCGAATCATCTCGCCGTGGAAGGGGCGGTACTTGGGGGTGGTCCAGGGGGCGATGGCTCCCTGGGCGAGGGTTCGGCAGCGGTCGGGAAGGATGAGGTTGGGGTCGAAGTCGATGGTGTTGCCGAAGCCCTGGCAGCGCGGGCAGGCGCCGTAGGGATTGTTGAAGGAGAAGAGACGCGGCTCCGGCTCGCGGTAGGCGCGATGGCAGGTGGAGCACTCGAAGGCTGCACTATATCTGAGATGCGTGGGCGCTTCATTTTCTTCGCGGGGGAGGGTGTGGAACTGGACTTCTCCGGACTCGCGGTAGCCGGTCTCGATGGCGTCTACGATGCGGGAGCGGATGTCGGGGGAGATGGCGAGGCGGTCGATGAGGACGAAGATGGGTTGGTCGAAGTCGAGCGAGAGGAGGGATTCGGGGGTGGAGAACTCGACGATTTTGCCGGGCTGATCTCCTATTTGTTGATAGAGGCGGTTGTAGCCGCGGCGGCGGAGTTCGGCGAGGCGGTCTTTGAGGGCGTCGGTGAGGTTGAAGGTGACATCTACGGGTGCATTCTTCGCGGATTTTTTGGTGGTGGATTTCTTTACGGGTTTAGGCGGTTCGGGAGCGGGTTCGACGGCGGAGGGTTGGAGGGGCTCGAGCTGAATTTCGGCGCGAGTGATGGGAAAGAGGGCGTAGGCGCGGGTGGAAGCGGGGAGAGCAAGGAGGGCGGCGACGATCTCGTCTACCGTGTCGTGGCGGACGATGCCGCCGCAGTGCAGGCATGTGACGGTGCCGCAGCGGGCGTAGAGGAGGCGGAGGTAGTCGTAGATCTCGGTGGCGGTGGCGACGGTGGAGCGCGGGTTGCGGGTGGAGTTTTTCTGCTTGATGGCGATGGCGGGGGCGAGACCGTCCATGAAGTCGACGTCGGGCTTCTCGATGCGTTCGAGGAACTGGCGGGCGTAGGCGGAGAGGCTTTCGACGTAGCGGCGCTGGCCCTCGGCGTAGATGGTGTCGAAGGCGAGCGAGGACTTGCCGGAGCCGCTGACGCCGGTGACGACGGTGAGGGCATTGTGCGGGATGTCGACGTCGATGGACTTGAGGTTGTGGGTGCGCGCGCCGCGGATGACGATGGAGTCGCTGGCGATAAGGACGCCGCGCGGCGGGGCGCTCTCGCCGGACTGGGCAGCGGGCTTCGCGTCTTGTTGAGTGTCGATGATTTGGGAGAGCATGGCCACTCTCCATTGTCGGATAGATGGGCCGGGATTGCGAATCGGGGGCGAAAGTGAGGCTAGAATAGGCGAATCGACATGGACGAGAAACAGCAGGCTGGCGGGACCAACGACTCCATCAAACTCCTGCCGGGCCCGCGCTTTCGCGTCGCGTTGATGGTGGCGATGCTTGCGGACGCGCTGCAACTGATCGTGTTTCCATTTTTTGTGGAGGGCGCGGAGTCGCCGGCGGACGACGTGCTGGATTGCGGAGTCGCAGGGCTGATGATGTGGCTGCTGGGCTGGCACTGGGAGTTTCTGCCATCGGTGCTGGCCAAGCTGGTGCCGGGCGTCGATCTGGTGCCGTTCTGGACGCTGGCGGTTGCCAATGTGTATCGCAAGGCGAAGCGGAAGGCGATAGCAGCGGAACAAGAGCGCGAAGAGCCGCGAGGCTGAGAGACCGGCGGAGTTCAAAAGAGACCCGTTTTGCACAGTCGCAGCGAGGCCGCAACAACACTCAATCCGCTTTATACTTCGGGTATGAGTACAGGTGTGAGTGTGGATGAGTTTCAGGCGCTCGAGCAGAAGGTGCTGCGGGCTGTGGAGATCGTAAAACGCGAGCGCGAGGCGCGCGCCGTGGCCGAAGGCGAAGTTGCGTCGCTACGGCAACAGCTTGCCGCGCAGGCGGAGGCAGCGCAGAGCCAGATTGCAAAGGCCGAGAGCCAGGCGGACGACGGTTCAGAGCCAGGTTCAGGCCGCGCAGAGCGAGATGGAAGCCGCGCAGAGCCAGGCGGAGGCTGCACAGCGCGAGAAAGAGGCCGCCGAGAGCCAGATCGCCGCGCTGAACCAGGAGCGCGACGCGGTTCGCCAGCGGGTTGAGCGGATGCTGCACCAGATGGACGAGTTGCTGTAGGTTGGTCCGCTGGAAAGCTGTAGGCTTCGCCAGTTCAGCAGTGCAACATTGGGAGAGGAGACGCGAGTGACGGAGTGGAACGGAAAGCAGGATGAAACTGGGCTGGGCGGCCAACCTACGGCGGGTCCGGCCTCTGGCGGTTCCAACGCCGCCGCCACGCCCGAGTCGGTCAGCGTCGAGATCTACGACCAGATCTACAACCTGCGCGGCTCCGATGGCGAGTACATCCAGCAGCTTGCCGCTCTGGTGAACGCCAAGATGCGCGCGGTCGCGGCCCACGGCGGCACGGCTGATTCACTGCGCGTCGCGGTGCTGGCGGCGCTGAACATCGCCGACGAACTGCTCGCCCTGCGCTCGCGCTACGACTCGCTGGCCGGCAGCGTGGACAGCGCCGAGGACTCCATGCGCTCGCGCGCCGACAGCCTCAGCGAGATGCTCGACGACCTCCTCGAAGACCGCCGCGCCGGCTGACCGCGCCACTATAGAAATGGGTTGTGGATGGTTACGGTGCCAAACTGCTGGCCATGCTGCAGGTCTTCCGAGTAGAGCAACTTGCAACCTGCCTGTTGCGCCGCCGCGACAATGAGGCTGTCGTACCAGCTCAGCCGGTACCGCCGGTGGATGCTGATCGCATCGGAGACAAGGGAATACGACGATGGAACAACCAACAGAGGACGGAATGTTGTGGTGAGGTATTGCTGTGCGTCTTGTGAGCTTAGTTTGATGGGGGACTTACGCAGGGCGACGTTGAAGAACTCTTGAATCACCTGGTAGCTGATCGTTCCTTCACCGCTGACAGCCACAGACCGGATGAGATCGTTAGCGATGCTATGCTTACGGAGGTCGGTGGTGTCATATGAGTATAGGAAGATGTTGGTATCGAGAAAGGTCTTACCGCTCATTCAACTCGTCTCGCGTGTACTTTCGGTCAACCTTGAAATATTTTGTGCGCTCCATAAGGGCATCGAACTCCTGTAGCCAGCGCTGGCGACCGGAGTACTGCAGAAGCCACTCGCGGAACGCGGCGTTCAGCGTGGTGTTTTGATCGGCGGCGGCCTTTCGTGCCTGCACGATGAGCGATTCTTCGGCGCTGAGAGTAATATTTTTCACTGTTTTAGTGTACACGAAAACAGTGCACAAGGCAAAATAGCTCGTGTCAGCGGCGGTTGAGGCCGAGCAGCGAGAGGAAGAAGCTGGCGAAGATGGCTTCTACGCCCAGCATGAGCAGCGTGGCGGAGGGCAGTGTCACCCGCAGCATGCGCGTGGGCGAGAGGTGTCCGAAGCCTGTTGCGTGCCACAGAAAGACCGCGTAGCCCAGCATTCCCGCGCCAATCAGAAGCAGCAGGCAGCCGAAGAGCAGACCCGTCTCCAGCTTGATGAACTTGAAGAGCCGCTCGAACCGCGGATTCACGGGAAGAAATCCCTCCTGCGTCCCGAAGACCTTGGCCGAGACGGCGAAGACCGTGATGTGCGCCCCGATCAGCACCAGGCCAAGCGCATAGGTCAGCGTGTCGACGTCGAAGCTGTACGCGCCAATCACCAGCGGCCCGGGCAGCAGCGCTACGGAGAGGACAAGTCCCACCACCAGCGCGGCCAGCCCAGGGTAGAAGAAGAGCCATCGCGGGCTGTAGAGCAACAGGAAGCGCAGGTGTCGCCAGCCGTCTCGCCAGGAGCGAAGATGTGGCGGGCGCGAGCGGCCGTCGGGCGAGAGGGTTGTGGGCACCTCGGTCATGCGCAGCCCGGCCAGCGAACTCTTGACCACCATCTCGGATGCGAACTCCATTCCCGTGGTGCGCAGATTCAGCGCGAGAATCGAGTCGCGGCGGAAGGCGCGCAGGCCGCAGTGGAAGTCGCGTACCGGGATGGAGAAGAAGACGCGCCCGATGGTGGAGAGGATGGGGTTGCCAATGTATTTGTGCAGCGGCGGCATGGCTCCGCGCTCAATGGAGCCGGCGAAGCGGTTGCCCATCACCAGGTCGAAGCCCTCGTCGAGCTTGGGAAGGAAGCGTGGCAGATGCTCAAAGTGGTAGCTGGCGTCTGCGTCCGCCATCATCACGTACTTACCGCGCGCGGCTTCGATGCCTGCGATCAGCGCCGCCCCATAGCCTCGGGTGGCGACATCGACGACGCGCGCTCCCTCGGCGCGGGCGATCACCTGTGAGCCATCGGTGGACCCATTGTCGGCCACCACAACCTCGCCACTGATGCCGCTGGCTGCAATCGCCGCCGCCGCCTGACGCACGCAGAAGGCCAGCGTCTCGGCCTCATTCAAACACGGCATAAGGATCGTGAGGTCGAGATCGGTCATGGGGAGAATGGTAACAAAGGCAGTTGCTGGTTGTTAGTTGTTAGTTGAGCGGAAGCGCATAGAAGGTGGTTCCGCCGAGCTGTTGCCAGTTGCGGAAGGCGGGGTCGGAGTCACTGACACGGAAGTTGCCGAAATCGGCGACCAGAACTTTGACGCCCTGGGCGCGGACAACGTCGATGGCCTGCTCGCGGTTGGGCAGGGAGGCGAGGAATTGCGGGACAGGCGTTTCGGGATCGTAGATCTCGGTAAGGATGCGCACACCGGCCAGCCTTGCCCAGTACGGGTCGTTGAGGCAGGCAACGGAACCGACGCACGCAACGGAGTCGCCGGGATGCACGCCGAGGGATTCGAGGCCGTCGGCAATATGAATCATGGTGGGCGAATACCAGCCGCCGGGATATCCCCTCATGACAATCTGTCGCCGGTCTTCAAAGACGATGCGCAGGCTCTCGCCGGCGGCCAGCAGCGCAAGCAGAAGCACCAGGGCCGAGGCGGTGAAGCGAAGGCGTGCCGCCGCACACTGTGCCGGTTGCGACTCCGCCTCGCTGCGCGGCTGCGGCAGGCACAACGCTGCAAACAGCGGCAAAAGAATGCTGAGGTAGGCGACCGTGACGTAGCGCTCTTCCGTATTGACGATGGCGTAGATGCCCCAGATGGCGACGCCCAGCAGCAGTGGCGGCAGCCAGAAGGCGTTTGTGGCGGGCCTGCCGGGCTTCCAGCGCAACACGGGGCGCGCCCCCAGCAGGAGCAGCAGCGCCAGCAGCAGCAACGCCTCGGGATGATTGAAGAGGTAGCGGACGACGAGGACCGAGTTGCGCGCGGCGCGAGGAAGGTCCTGGCGCAGGCTGAAGTGAGGCTTGATCTGCTCGTTCCAGTAGGTGGCATCGAACCAGTCCGGGTAGGTGCCGTAGGGCATCTCGGCGTAGCTGAGGATGAGCGGCGTATGCAGCAGCTCCTTCTCGGGGTGCTTCAGGTGGACCTCCGATGAGCCGAACTGCGCGGTCTGGTAGGGCTGCAGGTGCATCTTCTCCGTTCCGCCGACGTACCACGCGTAGTTGAGCGCGCCGGAGTCGCCGAAGTCGAAGCGGTGCCTCTGATGGGAGAGCGCGGCAACGTAAGGCCCCGCGACAACCGCAAAGCAGAGCAGTGCGACCAGCGCGGCAGACAGGATTCGCGCAGGCCTGTGCTTCAGCCAGATCCAGCGGAAGACAACAAGCGAAACGATGCAGAGAAACGCGAAGACAAACGCGAACGACTTGGTGAGATAGGCGCATCCCAGCGCCACGCCCATCAGCGCGGCGTAGCGCAGGCGGTTGGTGGCGAGATGCGCCAGAAGCGCGGCGATTGCAAACAACAGGAACGCCTGCAGCAGCGCGTCGGGGCGGATCTTGCCCAGCGAAAGCTCGCGCTGGCTGGCGATGACAAGCAGCGTAAGTCCGAGGTAGCGCAGCATGGTGCGGTCCAGCAGATAGCCGACCCGCTGACCCGCTGACTCGCCGACTTGCCGATTCGCTGCTTCTCGCAGCCGCGCGATGGAGTCGGTGAAGCAGACGACGGCGGCCATCCCCAGCAAAAAAATCCCGAAGTTGACGAAGTAGCAGGCGCGCAGCTCGGTTGCTGGAGTTGCCCGCGAGAGCGTGTGCCCCAGCGCAAGGAACGCCGGATACATGGGGTGCCAGTAGCCATTGACGATTCCCGCCCAGTGGTGCGCGCGCAGCAGGTCGCCCAGGTCCATGTAGGCGACCGCGTCGCCGTCGATCTGATAGCCGTCGTAGATTGCGTAGCCAAATGTGACCAAAGCCGCCAGCGCGCAGTAGCACGGAAAGAACCGGCGCAGCAGGGTGGAGATGGCAGAATCTTCGAGATGATCTTCCTGCGGATCGCCTGGGTTCACCTTCAGACTCCCTCCGTTGCATAGATTACAGCAGAGCAGTTCACTAATTGACTTCATATGAAGCGCAGAGTGATTGTGGTACTTTTTTCTTGTACCTCGCGAGGCCGGATTGTCCGGTCTCTACCTGCTCCGCAAACCAGGCGCGGCGGCGCGGATGGGGGTTCAAGCGACCAGGATCGCAAGGAGTTCCCATGCCAAAATCACCGATCGTTTATTTTGAACTGCCCTCCAACGACGTAGCGGCTTGCAAGCAGTTCTACCACTCCCTCTTCGAGTGGAGTTTCCAGGACTTCGGCCCGGACTACGCCGCCTTCTCCAACTCAGGCCTGGACGGAGGGCTGAACGGCGCAAGCCCTGCCGAAGGCCGCAGCAAATTCCCGCTGGCCGTCATCGACACCGGCGACCTGGAAGCGATGGAGAAGAGAATCGTAGCTGCGGGCGGCCGCATCACTCTGCCCATCTTCTCCTTCCCCGGCGGCCGCCGCTTCCACTTCACCGACCCTTCGGGAAACGAGCTGGCCGTGATGCAGCGGGAGTAGGCCATTCGCGGCGGGGCGTCTTCTCGCTGTGAAATAGATCGGGTGGCCAGGGTGATTCGACTGGCCGCCCGTTCTCTTCTAAAATACAAACCGCATCAGGCGTCCTTTACGCCGTCGACGAAGGTACTTTCAGCTTGCGGCTTCAGCTTGGGTGGATACAGCATTTGCGACTTGGCAGAAGCAGTGGAAGTATGTCTCCCCGCGGATCGCCGGGCTTCCCTCTGATATCCGAACCCGTACGGGGAGGCCCAGGAAAGATTATGATTGCACTCTGTGCTGGATTGGTCAACCCAATTGGGGACCAGCTTTAGAAAGCAAGAGAGGATCGTATGTCGATCAAATCAATCATCAGCGTAGGCACAATGTTTTTCCTCCTAGGGGCCGTTGCACCTGGCTATGCCCAACAGGGAGATCAACGGCAGCAGAGCAGGCCCGCACCACAACAGGCGCAGCCACAGCGCGTGCAACCGGCACAACCACAGGCAAAGCCGCAGCCACAGGCAACACAGCATCCGCAGACGGCGGCCAAACCTGCGCAAACTGCGCAACGTCCGCAACAAACCTTCGGCGGCGTCTATCACGGTGGCGTCAAGGCCGCCGAACCCACAAACGGCGGCGTCCATCCCAGCGGCGTGCCACAGCATCAGGGGCAGGCTCGCACCGGATTTCTGCAGTCGCGCGCGGGTTCGTGGAAGACCGAACACCAAACCTGGCAGCAACGCGGCGGCTACAACGGTTACCGGATCCCGGATGCTCGCTTCAGGCTCTACTTTGGGGGTGGTCACTTCTTCCGCATCGGCGGCCTTCCGCTGCTCTATGTCGGCGGCTATCCGCGCTTCCAGTACGACGGCTATTGGGTTACGTTCATGGACCCCTGGCCGGAGATGTGGCCTCCGCTCTGGTACGAGACAGACAACGTGTATCTCGATTGGGGCGGCGACGGGTACTACTTATATGACAGCAATTACCCCGGCATCGGAATTGCAGTCATGATCTCGTTCTAACCCGGGACATGGGAACACGAAGAGGGCCGCGATCGCTCGCGGCCCTCTATTGATTGCAGGATGCGGGTGAGGTCTAGGCGTCTTTGACGCCGTCGACGAAGGCTTTGAGCTTGCGCGAACGGCTGGGGTGGCGCAGCTTGCGCAGCGCCTTGGCTTCGATCTGGCGGATGCGCTCGCGCGTCACCTGGAAGGACTGGCCAACCTCCTCCAGCGTGTGCTCCGAGCCGTCTTCGAGCCCGAAACGCATCTTGATGACACGCTCTTCGCGCGGCGTCAAAGTCCGAAGCACTTGGGACTGTGTACTCCTTCAGGTTCACCGCGATCACCGCGTCGGCGGGCCAGACCGCCATGCGGTCTTCGATGAAGTCCCCAAGGTGCGAGTCCTCCTCTTCGCCGATGGGCGTCTCCAGCGAGATGGGCTCCTGCGCGATCTTCAGCACCTTGCGCACCTTGGCCACCGGAATGTCCATGCGCTTGGCGATCTCCTCCGACGACGCCTCGCGACCGAGCTCCTGCACCAGTTGCCGCGAGGTGCGGATCAGCTTGTTGATGGTCTCGATCATGTGCACCGGAATCCGGATGGTGCGGGCCTGATCGGCGATGGCGCGCGTAATGGCCTGGCGGATCCACCACGTCGCGTAGGTGGAGAACTTGTATCCGCGGCGGTACTCGAACTTGTCGACCGCCTTCATCAGGCCGATATTGCCCTCCTGAATCAGGTCGAGGAACTGCAGGCCGCGGTTGGTGTACTTCTTGGCGATGGAGACGACGAGGCGAAGGTTGGCCTCGATCAGCTCGCGCTTGGCGCGCTCGGCGTCCATGTCTCCCTGGATCATCTCGCGCTGTGTGCGCTTGAGGTCTGCGATGGGTGTGCCGGCGTCGGCCTCGATGCGCTCGAGATCGGTGCGGCAGTTCTTCTGCTGGCGGCGGTACTCCTTGCGCAGCTCTTCGGAGCGCGATGCCTCATGCTTGGCTTCCAGCGACTTGATCTGCCGCTCCAGCGTGCGCATGGCATCCACCGTCTTGTTGACCTTGTCCAGCAGCCGCTTCTTCTCGGAGTTGGTGTACTTGAACTCGCGGATGATGCGGTTGATGTAGACCTGCTCGCGGCCCAGCAGCCAGCGCGTCTTGCGCATCTCGCGGACCTTGGCGCGGGTCTCCTTGCCGGTGTGCGCGGAGGCCTTCTCGGAGAGCGCCTGCGCCTTCTTCTGGTGCTTGACGATGACGTCGATGCGGCTGACGGTCGCCTTCACCCGCGCCTGCAGTATCTCTTCCGTCAGTTCCTCTTCGTCGAAGGTGACCACTTCCTTGATGTTTCGCACGCCGCGGCGCAGGTCCTCGCCGAGGCCGACGATCTCGTGAATCACGATGGGCGAGCGCGAGATGGCCTTCATGACGCGGTTCTGTCCGCGTTCAATCCTCTTCGCAATTTCGACCTCGCCCTCTCGCGTCAGTAGCGGGACGGTGCCCATCTCTCGCAGGTACATGCGCACCGGGTCGTTGGTCTTCTCCAGCGTTCCCGGCGACAGGTCGAGTTCCACGTCATCGGACTCTTCGCCCGCCTCGGGCTCGTACTTGTCTCGGTCCGCGCTCATGCGATTGTCGCCCGCGAGCACGTCGATGCCCTGGGTGTTGATGGTGGTCATCAGGTCGTCCAGCTCGTCGGGCGAGGTGATGTCGCTGGGCAGCAGGTCGTTGACCTCACCAAAGGTCAAGTAGCCCTTCTCTTTTCCGGTGTCGATGAGTTTTGCTAGATCATCTTCAAACTTGTCAATCTTGTCGTTTTCTTCAGCCACGGCGGTGCGCACTCCTGGGGAGAAAATTTTGTGGGGCCGTCTGGGGTTCAGGCAGACCATTCCCTTGGTTGTTTCGGGGTTAACCGGGGGTTGTTGCGGTATTGACCGCGGTGGCAAGCCCGATCGCCAAGGGGCAGATCAGGGCGTTCTAAGGCGCACGACCCCAGTTGATACTAGAATACCACAACTTTTGATGAATCTGGCGCGAAAACGACTCACAGCGGAACCTCGTGGCTGGTGAACCAGGCAGCCATCTCCGCTTCGGCTCATGCCTTCCCCCGCCGCAACCGAGCCAACAGCACGCCGGGCCTGAGAGATGGAGGGTAATGCACCATGCTGGCCATGAACTCTGGAAACGTGTCATGCGCGATGCGCAGGGAGGCAGGCAGAACATAGAGGTTCATGATGACTTCGGAGATTATCAGCGACGCCGCGGCTCCGTACAACCCGTACCGGACGGCCAACAGGTAGGTGAAGAGTACGGTGACTCCGGTGGCCACGATATACCATGCGGCGAGGCGTTGGTGCTGATTGGTGGCTGCGGCAAGCGTGGAACTGGTGGACCAGAGAGAGTAGAGAACCACCACCAGGAGGAGGATCGCCAGCAGAGGACGGCTTGGCGGCACATGCCCTCCGGTCCAGTGGTGAAGGAAGTACGGCCCTACCGTCATCATGCCGGCAACCACGAACACCGCAATAACCAGGGCCAGTTGACAGGCGCGGCGGTGCAGTGTGCGGGTGAGAGCTACATCCTTTGCGCCGTAGGCCAGCGACAGCTCGGGCCAGAAGGTGGCGTTCACCATCTGCACCATCTGTAGCGCCACCCGCGAGACGGTGCGCGCACTGGCGAAGATGGCCACGTCGACCGGTCCCAGCGCATAACCGACGGCGATCAGGGTTCCCTGCAGGTTGAGGGCGATGCCGATGGGAAATCCCATAAAGGCGAACGCAGGCGAGGCGAGGCGGCGTATCTCGGAGAAGCGGGCGTGCTTCCATCCGAACTCGATCCATGGAATGTCCTTGCGCACGAAGAGGACAAGCGTGAGCGTACCGAGTGCACTGGCGATAGCGTAGACCAGTGCCATGGTGCGCGGGCCATAGCCGAGAACGATTGGCACCATGCTCGCACAGAAGGCTGCGAGTGAAATAACGCTCTTGAGAAACGAACCGAAAGCGTAGCGCGCCACGCAGGTGTAGGCTGCGCTCATCAGTTGCTCGAGTTGGCCGAGCAGAACAGAGAGACCGAGGTAAACGATGATCCACTTGGTGTCGGACTCGCTGATGGCGTGGATGTTCAGCAGACTCGCTGCGGGCACCAGGTAGAGCACGAGCACCAGAAGCATACCGACCGCCGCACAGATAATCGAGATGAGCCACCAGCAGCTTTGAAAGACGCCCAGTGCTCCCTCGCGGTCGCCAGCCGAGTTCAGCATCGTCATCTCGTTGGAGGCCACGTTGCCGAAGCCGATGCTGGAAAACGTGAGATAGGTGGGGATCGCGCTGACGATCAGCCAGTTGCCATAGACGCTGGCCGCCCAGAAGTGAAAGAAGAGAGGAACCTGAACGAGCTGGGTGATGGTGCTGGCCAGCTTGCTAACCCAGTTGGAGGCGAAGCCGAGGGCAAGTCGTCGTTTTATACGTCCATCCAAGCTGCGCTCCCGATCTGTGAGGTTGAAATGCTTGCGTGCGTCTCGAACCGGTCACAAAAGCCATCTGCATCGACTCGCGGAGTTCATGGGCCCGCCTTGTTGGCGTGGCCCACATCGGCCAAATGAGCCCGAAGGCATTAATGAGACCGGTTGTAGCCTCCAGAAAAAGAAAAACTAGATCTTGCGCGGTGCGATGAAGTATACCCTATGCCGTAAAATAACATCTACATGCTGACCAGACATGACCGTTGAGTCGGGCCAAAGGATTTAGACGCCTCGGAGAAGAGGATAGATGGGCAGATTACAGAACCGGCCGTCGCCAGCGAAGATAAGTATGTATCTCGGCTCATCGAAGTATTGGTGGGCCTACCTTGGAATCAAAGCGAATCCATCCATCGTTCCCCTTCTGGATGACGGTTTTGATCGCGCAGTTTTCTTCGACGACATATCCCTGCTCCCCCCAGGCGACGCTGGCCCAGGCCTGCATAACATTAAATTTGTTTATATCTTATGGGATGGGTTAAGGGTGGAGGATTAATTGAAAACGCAAGCCTTTGCTTGGACGCGATGCTGATTTGACAGTACTTGTTGTTGGGGATATTTCGCGAATGTCTCAAGTGAACTACAAGTTCCAAAGCCTTTACCGGAAAGGCGAGCTGAGTTTCAGCGGATATCCGTTTCGCTTTGATTTTAAGGACCGCGGCGATACTGCTAGGCGCGAGAATAAAGACCGTATTGATGCCCTTGAAGAACATTTTTCAGAGTGAGGGAAGGATTTTTCAGGGTATCAAGCTGCTTCTTGGGAAAAAACAGGTTGTTTTCTGTGGATCGCTCGGTACCAGCCCGCTGCTGATGGAGATGTTCTGCGAAAGGCACTCAATTGATTTCAGTCTGTTCGCTAATTATGAGTTCTACTGTAACGACCCAAATCCGTCGCTGGAAAAATACAGAAGATATCTGCGCAACGATGGATTGTTTCTAGCCGAGCTATACGACAGGTCTCAGATAAATGCTGCTTTTTTTCTCTCGGTTATCCATCTGCTTGGCCGGGAGTACTTTATTGAAAAGATCCGCTCTGCCGGCGTTGATATTTTTGTAAATGGATATACCGCAGGCCGTAACATCAACGTATACACAACTCCGTTTTATTCGCAACATTTATATATAGATTTCGGGAGTATTGTTGGAACCGGAAACTATCCGCGCCTAGCCGATCTTAAGTATTTCAAAAAGACCTTCGTGAAAATCGAACTGGGCGATGCGCTCGATGACCTACTGGTTCTGGCGCGCAGTGGATCTCTCGATACCCACTTCGATCGAGAGTGGGAGTCAAAGGCCCCTCAAATTCTACGTTTGATGGAGTGAGATAGTCTGGCTGATTATTCCGCCGTGGATGGACCGCTCAGCGGTCGCGCAGCTTGCGGCCCAGCTTTTCGGCAATCAGTTGCGTCAGCATCTTCTGGTCCCCGCGCCGGTCTACTTACTGTTCGTGAAGCTTCTTCATAAGCCGATTCTGCTCGGCGTGTAGCCGTAAGTGCATCTCATTGTCGCCGCGGCGGTAGGCCTCGTCGATGAGACGTCTGAGCTCGCTCAAGCGTCGTTGTGTGTAACGGACTTCAAGCTCGTACAACGCGTCTTCCACTTGCGCGGTGAGTTCAGGCCCTTTCTTCGCTGGTGTAAATTCCAGGGCCTCGGCCAACTGTGCGCGGGCCTCTTCTGTGGCGGCGGCGTCCAGCGGGTTCGACGGAACGGGCGCGTTGGCCAGCACATAAAGCAGGTCGGTGGTGGCGAGGTCGGCTATCCACTCCCTATTCTCGCCCAGCCTCCGCGCCGCAAGCTCCCGTGCCGGATTGCTCTCCGGCAGCACCAGCGCGCGCAGCAGGATTCGCTCCGTCTCCGTCATCGGCTCCGTTCGCTGCGCGGGAACGCTGGCCAGGCGATGCGCGGCGGCCTGCTTTAGCTCCTGCCGCATCAACGCCGAGTCGATGCCCAGCTTGTTCGCCGCGTCCTCCGCGAACTGGTTGCGGCGGATGGGGTGGACCATGCGGCGAATGTGCGGCAGCAGAAAGTTCATCGCGCTCACCTTGGCCTCCGCGGTGTGGCCGGGAAAGAGTTGGCGCGCACGCTCGATCAGGTAGTCGGAGTGGCGCTTGGCCGCGCGCAGCGCCGCCCCGTATGCCTGAATCCCCTTCTCGCGCACATAGCGGTCGGGATCGAGTCCGCCCTCCAGCGTCACCAGCTTCACGTCGAAGTCCTCCTCGGTCAGCAACGCGATGGATTTTTCCGCCGCCGTCGCGCCCGCCGTGTCTGGATCGAAGTTGACGATGACGCGCTTGGTGAACCGTCCCAGCAGCCGCACCTGCGCCTCCGTGAACGCCGTGCCGGAGATCGCCAGCACATTGCGAATCCCGGCCATATACACAGAGATGCAGTCCATCTGGCCCTCGACCAGCACGGCGAAATCGCTCTTGCGCATCTCGGATTTCGCCTTGTCCAGGTTGAACAGCACATTGCCCTTGGTATAGAGCACGGTCTCCGGCGAATTGAGATACTTCGCGTTCTTGTCGTCGGGATCGAGCGCGCGCGCGGTAAACGCGATCACCTTGCCCGCCTCGTTGGCAATGGGAAACGTAATCCGCTTGCGAAAACGCGCATAAAGTTCGCCGGTTGGCAGTCCGTCGTCGCTTTTGTCTTTGGAGGAGAAGAGCCCGCTGGCGCGCATTGCCTCCTCGGCGAAGTGCGGCCTCAGCGCGTCTCTCATGTGGTTGTAGTCGTCCGGCGCGAAGCCGATGCGGAAGGTCTTGATCGTCTCCGCCGAGATGCCGCGCCCGGTCAGATACTCCCTCGCCCGCGCCGCCTCGGGGGCCTTCAACTGCGCCTCGAAGTACTGCGTCGCCGCCTCGTGCAGGTCGATCAGTTGCCGCCGCAGCCCCGCCTGCTCCCCGTACTGGCGCGCCTCCTCCGGCGAGCTGAACTCGCGCTTGGACAGCGCCACGCCGGCCTTCGTAGCCACCGCGCGCACCGCCTCGGGAAAGCTGAGGCCCTCCATCTTCATCACGAAGTTGAAGACATCGCCCTTCTCGTGGCAGCCGAAGCAGTAGTAGTAGCCATGCGTCGCGTTCACGCTGAACGACCCCGTCTTCTCCTTGTGGAACGGGCACAGCCCGGTGTAGTTCTGCGCGCCGGTCTTGCGCAGCTTCAGGTACTCGCCGATGATGCGCACGATGTCCGCCTGCTGCTTCACGAGTTGTGCGAAGTCATCCGCCATAAGCGCCGCAATCTAAGAGTGTAGATGAAGCGAGGCCGATGGGGCGCACTCGGCCGCCAGGGTTGCGGCAGCCCTTACAATAGAACTCGATGCTGATCCCTGAAGAGCTTGACCGCATCCACATCGTCCTGGTTCGCGCGCGCAACCCCAACAACATCGGCGCAGCCGCGCGCGCCATGCACGACTTCGGCCTGCGCCATCTGCGCGTGGTCAACGACTACCCCGTACCCTTCGAGAGCGCCCGCTCCGCAGTCGATGCCAACGATGTTCTCGCCAGCGCGGTCGCCTGCGCCACTCTCGCCGAGGCCATCGCCGACTGCACCCTCGTCGTCGGGACCACCGCCGTCGGCGAGCGCGACCTGCAACATCTCCTGCTTCCGCTGCCCGAAGCCGCGCCCCGTATGCTCGCGGAGCTTCGCCGAGAGGCCGGGGATGGACGCGTGGCGCTGCTCTTCGGCTCCGAGAAGACCGGCCTCAGCAACGAAGAGATGAGCCATTGCAACTGGCTGCTCACCATCCCCATGCAGTCGTACGAATCCCCCCGCCACGCCTCGATGAACCTCGGCCAGGCGGTCGCTGTCTGCCTCTATGAATTAGTGCGCGATGAGCCGCAGCCGCAGAGTCTGGCGAGCGATCCCGCCAACTCGTCCGCAGCCGAATCGCCAACCACCGCAGCCGACCTGGAACGCCTGACCATCCTGCTCGCCGAGACCCTGGAAAAGTCGGGCTACCTGCGCCGCCACCCCGCCAACTGCGAGCCCGCGCAGCTCCGTCGCCTGCTCCGCCGCATGACCGCCGACGCCAGCGACGCCTCCATCTGGATGGGCATCTTCCGCCAGCTCCTCTGGAAGATCCGCCGCGCATGCGATTAGAACCGTTCTGATAAATGTGCGCGGGCCCATTTGGCCGGGTGTGAGACCCGCCAACAAGGCGGGGCCCATGAACTCCGCGTGTCGATGCAGTTGGTTCGTGAGGCCGGAACTAAACAGCAGGGCATAACCAGGCATCCAATCCGGTTGCAATGGAATCGGATTGTCTATGCAACGATGCGGGCGGACCACTTCGCCGCCAGCATGATTGCGATCTTGCGCAGCAGTGCCCCATTGCAGCTTCGGAGAGATACAGCGGTAAAAAACTGGCCGCGGTTGCTCCATCCTGCGATGAGTTTTCCGTCCGTCGGCCGGAGCGGAAGCAATCGCTCCATGCGCCTAAATCGAAGATACAAGGGAGAAATATAATGGCACCACTGAATTCCGTCGTCGCGATCTACGAGACCCACGTGCAGGCAGAGGAAGCCGTAAAGGAGCTTCAGGAGGCTGGCGTCGATATGAAGAGCCTCTCGATCGCAGCCAAGGACACTCATGCCGATGAGCATGTGGTCGGCTACTACAATGCCGGCGACCGGATGAAGTACTGGGGCAAGATCGGCGCGTTCTGGGGCGGATTCTGGGGACTGCTCTTCGGTTCAGCGCTCTTCGCAATCCCCGGTATCGGCCCTCTGCTTGTGGCTGGACCGTTGGTCGGATGGATCGTGGCAGGGCTTGAGGGCGCGGTGGTGGTTGGCGGCGTGAGCGCTGTAGGAGCGGGCCTGGTCAGCATTGGAATTCCCAAAGACAGCGTCCTCGAATACGAAGTTGCGTTGAAGTCCGACAAGTTTCTGCTGATCGTTCATGGCACCGCCGACGAGGTGGATAAGGCGAAAGAGATCATCGCCGGAACCCGGCACAGTTTGTACAAGGTTCATGGCACGCCCGTGCTGGTCTAACAGAATGCATTCTGCGTAGGGACAAGCAGCTTGCGCGCGGCATTGCAGAGGACTGCCCCTTTGGGAGTTCGGAGATAGAAGCACTGTGAAAACCTGGGCCCTGTTGTTCTTTGTTGCAATGAGTTTGTCGGTTGCAGGCCAGAGCGGAGTCAATCGTTCTGGCCCAGTCCCTCAAAGCGATGCAGTGGGACAAACCAGGACATCCACGGTCCCTGCACAGCATTACACGCGCCTGGCGCAGGAGCCGGACGATCTGCGGCAAGAGATTGACTGGGACTCAGTCGCCGTATCGAAGATTCCAGCAGACCCTGTCTTCACGCACGACTTCTTCGCTCCGGTTATTGAGCCGATCCATCGCGCAACCGACTGGATGAGCCAGACCGCGCGGCTGAAGTTCGGCGCAACCTACACCTTTGTCAGCCAGTACGCGACCGAGACGCCCGCCAGTGTGCGCCATGACGAGACCGACGGGCGCGCCGATCTGACGACCGCGTGGAAGGTCTACGACCATGAAGGCACGGCTGGGTCGATCAGTATGGTCGTCCGCTCGCAGACCAACATCGGCATCAGTCAGCAGTTCAATCTAAGCAACAGTCTCGGCTCGGGGCTGACCCTCAACTGCCTGCAGGGAGGCGGAGCGGAGCAGCCGATCACGCTGAACCTCCTCTACTGGCGGCAGGACCTGGCGCACAAGAGGCTCTCGTTCTACATCGGGAAAATTCATCCCAACGAGTTCATCAGCCTTAGCATGTTCAACGACGATGAGCGCACGCAGTTCCTCAACGGAGCCAGCGACGGCAATGCCTCCTTCGCCTCGGACGGCGCCTACGCGGGCGGCGCTGCGGTCGAGTTGCAGGCGACGCCGCGCCTCTACGTCCACGCGCTCACGGTCGACACCGAGGGAACGCCGCAGGGAAATCTGAAGACGATGGTTGATCGCAAGTACATGCAGTCGGTCGAGGCGGGCTGGTTCTCCGGCGAGCCGGGCAAGCCGTTCCGTGACTACCGCATCAACTTCTGGCGCGACGACACGCGTTCGCTGGGCAGCGGAGCGGGCGGCGGCATCGGCTTCGAGCACGAGCATGGTAGAGGCTGGACAACCTTCGGCAGGCTGGGATTCGCAACCCACGGCGGAAGTTCGATCCGACAGGTCGAAGAGATGGGTCTGGCTCAGATGACGCCGTTCGGACGACGCGGAGACATGTTCGGCCTCGCGCTGGTCCATTCAGAGCCGAATACCACGGCCCGCCATCACGAGACCCTCATCGAGGGCTTCTACCGCCTGCGCCTGACGAAGAGTGTGGACCTCGGCCCGGACTTCGAACTCTCGATCCATCCCACCTACTCGAATCGGGCCTACACGACGGCTCTGCTGGGTCTGAGGATGCGAATCATTCTTTGACCTTTGACCTCTATCTCTGACGTGCAGGCACGACGGCATCACGGCGTCCCCTGCCAGAGCGCAAAATGCCGGTCCGCGGGCGATCCATTCGCCGCATACTATCCCCATTCAATGCAGGATCTTGCCGTTCGCTATTCGATCCTTCTAATGTTGCGCCCTGCTGCGTAGTCTTAAGGACGGAATGCGTCTTGTTTTAACAATGGCAATGTGCCTTCGAGGCACTCATTCCGTTTGAACACTGGATCGCGTTCCAGCACGGGTTCGATGGATAGTTCCAAGGATTTGTTTTATCGAGCAACAGAAGCGTTCCTTCAAGCCCAGGATGAGAGAGCCCCGGCCCCGTCCGACCAATTTTCTTCAGGAGAGAGATCAATATGGCAACGCCCGCAAAGAAGCCCGCAAAGTTGATGGAACGAGCGATCGTACAGGCCGCCAAGGGCGGATGGTTCGTCTACAGCAGGCTCAACGCGCTGGTCGGCGACACGCCCGCCTTCACGCCCAAGTGGAGCGACAAGCCCCTGCAGAAGAGCTACGAGAAGGAGAAGCCGCCCTTGGGCTGGCCGCGCACCACCGACTCCCTTTGTCCGAAGTGTCTGCCGGAGATTCGCCAGCAGATCGTCGACGGCAAGCTGCCGCATGAGATTCTGCTCAACGAGAAGGTCGGCGAGCTGAAGGCGCAGATCATCGAGCGTGATGGCAAGATCCTGATGGTCAAGGACTGCCCCATCCACGGCCACTTCGAGGACGTCATGTCGATCGACCCGGCCTTCATGCGCCATCTGGAAGAGACATTCCCAGGCCGCGACATCCGCGCGCACAACGACGAGAAGCTGCACAACCACGGCACATCCACCGTCACCCACGGTCGCGGTGCGGTGCTCACCATCGACCTGACCAACCGCTGCAACATGATGTGCGACCCCTGCTTCATGGACGCCAACCAGGTTGGCTTTGTGCATGAACTGGCGTGGGACGACATCACCACCATGCTGGACAACGCCGTTACCATCAAGCCCAAGCGGCAGATGAGCGTGCAGTTCTCCGGCGGCGAGCCAACGCTTAGCCCGTACTTCCTGGACGCCATTGCCTACTCGCGCAAGGTGGGCTACACCAGCGTGCAGGCGGCCAGCAACGGCATCGAGTTCGCCAAGTCGAAGGAGTTCTGCAAGGCCGCGTATGAAGCGGGCCTGCGCTACGTTTATCTCCAATTCGACGGCATCGGCAACGCGGCCAACTCGCACCGCAAGGTGGGCAACGCGTTCGACGTGAAGCTGCAGGCGATCCACAACCTGCACGAGGCGGGCGTGGACATCGTCCCGGTCACCACCATCGTCAACGGCATCAACAACGAGCAGGTAGGCCGCATCATTCAGTTCGCTCTGGACAACCCGAAGATCATCCACTTCCTCAGCTTCCAGCCGGTCAGCTTCACCGGCCGCGACGAGGCCATCAGCGACGAGCGCCGCATCGCGCAGCGCTACACGCTCTCGCACATGGCGCACGACGTCAAGAACCAGACCGGCCTGGGCGAACCCACGCGCGACTGGTTCCCCATCTCGTTCATGTCGACCTTCTCCGACTGGGCCGACCTGGTCCACGGACCGGACCGCGAGTGGGGCCAGCTCACCTGCGGATGCCATCCGAACTGCGGCATCTCCATGGCCATCATGGTCGACAAGGAGACCAAGGAAGCCGCGCCCGTCACGGCATTCATCCAGGCCGAGCAGCTCGCCAAGGACATCGCCCGCGTCAACGACTCAGGCCGCGGCAAGTTTCTCACCATGCTGGGCGCCGCGCTGGCACTGTTGCGCAACTACACGCCCCAGAACGCGCCGACGCACTTCAAGATCAAGGACCTGCTTGCCAAGTTCGACAAGAGCTTCGGCGCCAGCGGACGCAACTACGGCAAGGTCACCGCCGACCGCACGCTGGAAGACGTCAAGCTGCGCCGCGCCGACCGCTGGAACTTCCTCTTCATCGCGGGCATGTGGTTCCAGGACCTCTTCAACTACGACTTCCGCCGCACCGAGCAGTGCATTATCCCGTACGCCACGCAGGAGGGCGAGATCAGCTTCTGCGCCTACAACACCGGCGTCGGCTGGCGCAACATCATCGAGAAGATGCACATGACCTCGACGCTGACCAAGTGGTACGAGGAGCATGGGCGGCATGAGATCTTCGCCGGCGGCAAGAAGGTCGGCCTCGACCATCAGGACAAGTACGAACTGACGCTGAATGAGGCGGATGTGAACGCGGCGGCCAACGATACCTTCGACAAGAACGGCATCGCCCGCAACGCGCGCGAGGAGAAGATTCGCGCACGCGACGCCAAGATGAAGCTCGACGCCGAGAACGCGCGCATGGCCAAGCTCTACCGCAAGGAGATCCTGGGCGAACAGGAGCAGCCCGGCTTCATCTCCCTCAACGAGATCAAGCCCGCCGCGCCCGTGCAGGTCGAAGAGACCGTCTCGAAATAGCCATTGCATGGAGCAGACGCGCTTCGCGCAAAACCTTAAACGACAACAGCATGCAAAGGCCGCCAGCAATGGCGGCCTTTTCCTTTCCAAGCTCATGCACCGGTGCTACCATTTCGCAATCATGCGACGATTGATCTTCCTGATAGCCATCGCTCTAATCGGAACCGCACAGGCCCAACAATCCATCTCCTCATCCGCCCCTCAAGTGAAGTTACGCCTGATCGAAACCGTGAGTTCCGCGAACGCCAAACTTGGCCAACCCGTGTTGCTTCAGGTTGTCGATCCGGTGCAGGTCGACGGCAAGGTAATTATTCCCGCAGGATCTCACGCCAGCGCTAGCGTAACAACCGTCAAGCGGCGTGGCCGAAACCATCGCGAAGGCCAGCTTGTGTTGACACTCAAGAGCGTGCCCCGAGCCGACGGCGGAGAGGCACTCCTGCAATCTACAACCGTTCAGAAAGGCAGCGACAAAGGCGAGCCAATCTTCGGGCCATGCACCTTTCCCATCCCTGCCGACCCCGTCGGGCTCTTCCGAAAAGGCAACAATGTCGAGATCCCGTCGGGTACGGAACTGGTTGCCAGAATCGCTGTGAGCAAACCATAGTCGTCACGAAATCAGCGCTCGGCTACAAAAGACACTGCATTCCGCGGCCAGAGACCTGGAGAAGAACGCGGTATTGCCTGCTGTCCGGCTTGAGCCTGGTACGCCAATGAGCCGACACATGCCTCAGAGGCTGTCTAAAAACCATGAGGCCTGACCTCAGTGACGAAACAGGCAACGACGAAATACGGAGTTCCTTCGCTGCGCTCAGAATGACAACTCGTTAATCTGCGGTGCGAAATGCAGTAGTTAGACAGGTTCTCAGAGGCTAGATCATCTCCAGCACCAGCAGATTCCAATCCATGAAGCCTCGGTGGCTTAAGGAAATGCCTGAATCGGGGTGATAGTACTCGTTGAGCGAGCTGTTGGCGGCGAGGTCGTTGGAGAGCAGGCGAAGGGTTTTGTCGCGCAGCTCGTTCTGTTCGGCGTGGAAGCCATAGTTCCCCAGGGCCTTCCAGGCGAAGTAGTTGACGATGATCCAGACAGGGCCAAGCCAGTTGCTTGGATTGGAGCTGAAGTCGAGCGAGTACATTGTCTCCTTCGATGAGAGCGAACGCACGCCCCAGGCGGCGCGAAACCGGTCGTCGGCGAGATAGTTGGCGCGGACAAGCTCCTGGGCTTGCTGCTGGGTTGCCGCGCCGCACCAGAGCGGCAAGAACCCGGTGAAGGTCTGAATACGCAGAGGGAGAGACTGCCAGGACATCGCCATTCCGGGCTTGACGCTGGGGATCAACTCGGCGCGGCGATCGACGCACTGCACATCGACGGTATAGAAGAATCGGTCGCGCGGATCCCAGCAGAGCTGGAGAATCTGTTCGCTGAGCCGTCCGGCCTGGGCGGCGAGGCGGCGACTGTCGTCTGTGCGGTTGAGGCGCGTGGCCAGTTCGGCGGCTGCCTTCAGGTCCTGATAGAAGAGGCAATTGAGCAGGAGGTTCGCGGAGGAGAAGAAGGGCCGTCCGAAGGTAGTGGGGTCGTTGTCGTTGCCGATGGCGACATCATCTCCCCAGACGAGCAACCCCGCAGCGGATTGATTATTGGTGCCCCATGATTCGTAAAAGCGGAGGAGCTTACCGAAGATCGGGGAGAGCCAGTCGACGGAGCCGAGTTCGTCCGCGGTGAGGAGTGCGAGCTGGCCGAAGACGGGTTTTGCCTGGTTGCGGAAGTTTGGGCTGGCCTTTTCGAGCGATCCGAAGAGATCGGCGCGGTGGACGTCGATCATGATGGGGATACGGCCTTCATCGGACTGGTGGTCGAGGAAGTTCATCAGACTGCCGACGGCGGCATCGCATATCTGTCGATGCAACGAGCGATCCGCCACGATCTTTGCGTAGGCGAAGAGGCCGCGCGTGGTCCAGTAGGTGTCCCAGTCCCACAGGCTGGTGGAGTAGGTCTTGCCGGGAAGGCTGGGCGCCACGCTGGGATGAGTGAGGATACCCTCGGCAGGCCTCAGAAGCTGCGGCGCCGTGCCGGCGAAGTAGGCGAGCAGGCGATCCTGCGCCATCTTGCGGGCGGGTGCAGTGAGGGGAGGCGGCGAAACGGGAGGATCGGGAGTCCGCGCATACGCGCCAGAGGGAAGCACCGAGGAGGCACCCGCTGCGGCGAGCGCTGAGATTACATTGCGGCGTGAACGTATCATGTCGTTCGTCATGTCTTAAACCCTGCGGAAGCGGAGCGCCTGGTAGGGACGGCCGGCGAGCTTTATCCGGCTCCTGCCAGTGAAGGTCCCAGAGAGCAATGCGGTGGTCATCTCCCACGGATCGATGAGTTCGGCGGTGAAGGTACCGTCGGGCAGGGGAAAATCGTAGTAGATGGGCTGATGGTAGTCCATAAAGTAGAGGATCTCCTGCGTGGTGTGGCCGGCTGCATCGGACGATGAGGCGTTGAGGTAGTAAGCCGCCGGGGTCTGCGCTTCGAGGCCGACGCGCTTGGCGTCTTTGCCAACGGCCGTTGCGGTCTCCTCTACCAGTTTGCGCAGGAAGGCAATGCGAGCCGGACTGATTCCATGCAGCTTGCCGCCGTGCGACCACCAGAGGGTGGGCGATGCGCTTTCGTCGAAGGACTTATCGGGATCGAGCCAGGTCTCGCCATGCGTGACGTAGCAGCCGGCGATCACGCCGAGCCAGAAGCGGCGCATCATCTCCTGGCCGGAGAGGTTTCCCCAGCGGCTGTTGAGGTTGCCCTCGTACTGCACCTCGTCGAAGCAGATGGGCTTGCCCCAAGCGGTCAGCCAGCCAGCGGTGGAGTCAAAGGCCCCGGTCTGCAGGCTGGCGTGTGTCACCCAGGGGCGCGAGTAGTCATACATAGTGTGCGAGTAGTGTACGGAGCGCAGATGGCCAGCGGGATCGTGCTGCTCGACGATGAGGAAGAAGCGGTCGAAATCCTGCGCGGACTTCGCCCGCATCAGGTCCCACTCATTGGCCATCGACCACCAGATGTTTCGGTATGCGGAGATGCGCGCGATCAGATAGCGCAGGTAGCGATCGTCTGCCTCCGGCGGCATGGTGGCGTAACCCCAGTGGTCGTAGGGATGGAAGACGATCAGATCGGCTTCGATATTCATCGCGCGCAGATCGGCGATGCGCTGCTCGACGTGCGCAAAGTAAGCCGGGTTCAGACGCGTGAAGTCGCTCTTACCGGTCGCATCGCGCTCGAAGGGATAGAGCGGCGGCTCGTTGTGGTTGTATTGATAGCTCTTGGGGAAGACGCACATGCGGATCTTGTTGAAGGGCGCATTGCGTAACGACTCGAGCGTCTGCTGCTGCAGCTCTTCAGACTGGTGTATCCACGCATAGCAGGTGGTGCCGAACGGAAAGAAAGGCGTCCCGTCCGCATACGCAAAGTGGTGTGTGTTGCGAACGCGAACAGGCCCGTGCGCGCCAGTAAGCGCTGCGATGCAGGTGAACCTGCCGGTCTTGCCGGAGAGTTCCGGCGCGTTGCTGCTTGTGATATAGCTCCACTCGCCCAGCATGTCAGGCATAAAGCGGACTTTGTAGTTGCCGTTGCCATCGTAGAATCCTTCCACCGGCACGTTGCGACTGCCCAGCGAGAGCGAGACCGTGAGTTGGACGTCGATGAATGGATTGCCCGAAGATGGACCGGGAAGCGTGAGTTCGAAGACCTCCCACTGTGGAACGAAACTGTGTGCGACCGGGGTTGCGGCAGCCATTGCAGCCACGGGGGTTGCGGCAGCAAACGCTCCCACTGACGCGGCGGAGCCGAGCTTCAGCATCTTGCGTCGATCGATTTGTCCCATATCAAATTTCCGCGTTTTGCGTTCAGAGTTTGCAGAGAAAGCCTAGGCTTTTCAGCTTGATCTGCGCAAGGTGCCTGTTGCAGGGAAAGATGAGGGCTGGCGATCCGGTACGAAGCCCAGACCAGCACAACGTCGAATTAACCGCGGCGGGCATCCCGCATCATGTCACCACCACTGAAACACGCGCCCAGGTGAACAGAAAGAAAAATATGCGGAGCTTTTCAAAAGACTCGGCGGCCAGGATGTCTTGCGGCCCCAACCCCGGGCTTCAGTGGTCGCAAAGGCCAAGGCGCTGGAGGATCTCATCGCTCTCTTCCGGCGGAGTTTGGAGCGTGCTTTGCCGTAGCGCGCGATGGTGCGCCTTCAGGAAGAACAGATGCGCGATGGTGATAATGGCTGCTGTCACGAGCAAGTGGACAAGACTGGCTTCAATCCATCTCTCCTGGTGGACAACGATGAAGACGAAGAAGGGGAAGAGGACAAAGTAGCGCACCACCATAAGCGGAAAATCCGTAATGGAGCTGGTGTTCAGATGGGTGAAGGGAATGGCGTGGATGGGGTACAGGCAGAGGTCGGTGAGCAGCAGCGAGATGCCGATGGCGACCAGCACTTGTCCTGCGGTGACGAGGGGTGTCCGCAGTTCGGCGGGCGAGAGGACGTGGAGACCCAGGGCTGTAGTGGTGCTGATGAGCATGGCCCACAGCGTGATCCAGGTCCGGGTGCCTGCCAGGTGGTGCGGGCCCGACCGTCCAATGATGGCGGGAGATCCAGGAGCAGCGACGGTCAATCGGGGCCGAGACGATGGAGCTGAGTGCAACGATGGACCAGAAGGCCATGATGGGCACGGCGGTGCGTATGGCGTAGAGGGTGTTTAGCCCCAAAGCGAATTAACTTGCATGATAAGTGTATCGGTTGTACTAATACACTAGTGACACCATTCCCAATCACGCTGCAGCCCGGTATCCCGATCTCCGATCAGATTGTCTACGCGGCCAAGCGGGCAATCATCTCGGGGCTTATGCGCCCGGGCGAGGCCTTTCCCTCGGTCCGCACCCTGTCGAAAGAACTACGGATCAACCCCAACACCGCCCATAGGGCTGTCACTGAGCTCATCGACGCAGGTTTGCTGGCGATGCATCCCGGCATCGGCACGGTTGTTGTGACGCCGCCTGACTCAAGTCCCAGGGAGCGGACCAAGCTGCTTGGACGTCAGATCGAAGAGCTAGTGGTAGAAGCCTGCAGACTCGGTGTCGAGCAAGAAGAGCTCGTCCGCTCAATCGCAAAGCAGTACGAACTCCTCACTCCTAGTCGTAGAGGTCAGACCCGCCGATGATCACTCCATCCATTGCCACTCACGCTCTAACCCGCATGTACGGCTCGCAGACCGCTCTCGACGCCGTGACGCTTTCCGTAGAGCCGGGTTCGGTATACGCCTTGGTCGGCCCCAATGGGGCCGGGAAGACGACATTGATCCAACTGATCATGAATCTTCAGCCTGCGACCTCGGGGTCGGCGCAACTTCTCGGCCTGCCCTCCAGCCAGATTCGCGGAGCAGCGTTGAACCGCATCGGCTACGTCGCGGAGAGCCAGGAGCTGCCAGAGTGGATGACGGTGGAGGCGCTGCTGGATTACCTGCGACCGTTCTATCCGGCGTGGGACCGCGAGCTGGAGGCGCAGCTATTGCGCGACTTTGCGCTGCCGATGAAGGGCAAGCTGAAGCATCTCTCGCGCGGCATGAAGATGAAGGCAGCGTTCATCGGCGCGCTCAGCTACAGGCCCGCGCTGCTGGTTCTCGACGAGCCGTTCACGGGACTCGACCCGCTGGTGCGCGACGAGCTGATCCAGGGACTGCTGGAGCGCATCGGCGAGACGACGCTGTTTCTCTCGTCGCACGACCTGGCGGAGATCGAGAGCTTCGCCAGCCATGTGGGCTATCTGGAACAAGGCAGACTGCTGTTCAGCGAAGAGATGACGACGCTGAGCAATCGCTTTCGCAAGGTCGAGTTTGCAGTTGATCCAGCGAGTACGCCCCCGCCAAAGCTGCCGCCGGTGTGGATGGAGTTCGAGCGGGCGGGGTCGCTGGTGCGATTTATCCACTCTCAGTTCGCGACAGAGGAAGAAACGCGGGCCGAGATCGAGGCATTATTTCCCACGGCGAGGGAGGTCGCATTTGCACCAATGCCGCTGCGGTCGATCTTTCTTGCCAACGCGCGCACGCACCGCGCCAGCAGGGCACAGTTCGAATCGGGAGTTGCAGCGGTGAGCACGCAGGGAGGCAGGGCATGAACCAGATCGTCCACATCTTCCGCAAGGACACGCGGCACTGCTGGCCAGAGATTGTTCTCTCACTGGCCATCACCGCTGCACTGGTCTGCATCTATCCACTGCGCTGGCTCGCGCTGCCCGGTAGGGACGCACTGGGTACTCCCAGTATGAATGCTGCGGTACTCGGTACTATGTTGGCGGGACTGGTTGTTGTCAGTTGGGTGATGCTCATCGCGCGCATCGTTCATGCGGAGAGCCTGGTGGGCGTTAGTCAGTTCTGGCTGACACGGCCTTATGAGTGGAAGAGTCTGCTGGCTGCAAAGTTGATATTTATTGCGGTCTTTCTTTATCTGCCGCTGATAGTTGCGCAATGGCTGCTGCTTTACATGGCTGGTCTGAATTCGGCCTCTACGATTCCTGGGCTGCTCTTCAATCTTCTGCTCATCACAGGATTACTGGTTCTGCCGCTGGTTGCGATTGCGACCGTTACGGAGAACTTCTTCCGTATGGCGTTCGCTTTGCTCGGTGCTGTTCTGATGGGCGTGGCTGCGCTGGTTGCCATAACCGTGCAGGGTTATAGCAACGGCTATAACAACATCTGGAACAGGCTGTTACTCCTTGCAATGGATAACCTCGCTGCTCCTGCACATTCGCTGACCTCCATTGGACATCACAAACAGCTTCTCTTTGCTCTGTTGTTTGCGACTGTCTCTGGCGCGGTCGTTCTCTTGCAATATGCACGACGGAAGACCTGGCTGTGCCGAGCGATTCTGCTTGCGCTGCCGATTGCAGTCGCCATCGGTGGCATGGTGAAGGCCCACTACGCGCTCAGCGGTCAGGCTTTGATCGATCACGATTATCCGAAGCTGTCGACTGATGCCGCACCGATCCGGCTTGCATATGGCGTGGATGAAAAGCATCAGATCATTGTGTTCAGAGGAAAGAATAATTCCGGGGCCCTAATTGCTGGGGCCAGAATTCCATTGCATGTGTCGGAGATTGCAGAGGGAACAGCGCTCATCGTCGATCATTCGATAGTGACTCTTGAGGCTGCCGATGGCTTCCGTTGGAGTACGGAGGGGAGCATTCCTACACTACAGAAGTACGATTTACCCGGCAGAAGAGTGCGCGACGACTACGACGTGCCCCAGGTATTCTTCGAAATTCCATACGCGCTCTACGAGCGGATCAAAACTGGCCCGCTGACGGTGCGTATCATGCTGGCGCTGACTCAGTTGCAGGCGACAAATTCGGTCCACGCTACTCTGCCAACGCACGACGTTGCGGTTCCCGGCTTCGGACTCTGCGAGGTGGAGACAGCAGGCTACGGAACGCTGCAATGCAGGAGTGCGTTGAGAGAGCCACAGCTCACGGATGTCAGTGCGAGTTGGTCGACTACGCCTTGTGCTGTGGCAGAGGACGAGCTTCTGTTGAACCATGGCATACAGTGGCCAGGGCAGCTCGACCGGGAACCGGCAGAGTTTGGCATTGTGCCCATCCAGTTCGCAGAAGTCACTTATGACTGGGCGTATCAAGACCGTAAGTTCTGGATGGATCACCTGTGTACAGGCGCGCCGATCACGTTTACTCAGTACAAGTACACAGGACGATCGCAGGTCAACCTGACGATATCCAATTTCTACTTTCCACCTGAAGATCCTGCGTCGAATATAGATCACTCCGGTGGAATGGTTCATTGAAGACCTTGAGCTAATCGAATTTTAGAGTTGTCGCGTTCACAAAAATGATCTGCGTTCTGAAGGGATGGAAAACAATATGGTGTGTATATTCAGCAAAATGTTTTGGCGCTTTTCTTTGGCAGCTCTGTGTCTGTCGATCGGGACGGTACCAATGAGCGCGCCTGCATCGGCGCAAGCCAATCAGAGCAACCCCGCGTTCACCGCCGTACCTGCCCCTGCAACAAACCCAACCCCTTCCCCTGCGCCTGCGTTCGACGTGGCAACGATCAAGCCCATTCCAGCAGATGGGCGTCCTACCCACGGCTGGGTGGGCATGCAGTACCACCCTGACAGCATGGAGTTTGCGTGGCAGTCGTTGCCGGAGTTGCTTTGCTACGCCTATGGCTATAAGAGCCTCCGGTTCGACGGGCAGGTCACCGGGCTTCCCGATTGGGCGGTGAACCAGAAGTACGACATCGTAGCCAAGATGAGCGCGACGGATATCTCCACCTTCCAGAAGCTAAGCAACGACGAGCAGGAACATTGGCGCGAGGCGATGCTACAGTCTCTGCTGGCAGAGCGATTTTCTCTCACGCTCCACCATGGGACCAGGCAGATTCCCGTCTACGAGATGGTCGTCGCCAAAGGCGGCATCAAGATGAAGGACGCAGCGACCGATCCAGCGCCGCCGCAGCTTGGCAAAGGGGACGATGGTAAGCCGCTATCCACCCTCCACTGGTTGAAGGACACGACCCTCATGCAGGCTTATTCGATGAAATCCCTTGCCGACCTTCTGTCGATGCCGGCAGCTCAGGTCGGGCGTCCGGTGCTGGACAAGACAGGATTGACCAGCACATACAATTTCACGCTCGACTGGTCGATCTATTCGGCAAGCGCGGCGGCCAGTAACTCGCCCGAAAACGACGCAACCTCCATCTTCACAGCGTTGGGAGAGATTGGATTGAAACTCCAGCCATCGACGGGTAGCGTGGAAACCATCGTCGTCGACCACATCGAAAAACCTACTCCGAATTGACAGCCGTTGGTTCAGTAACACCGGGACGATCACTAGCACAGTGACGAACAAGGGCAGCTAATTAGCGGAAACGGCACCCAGCGGGGCTACGAGATAGTGGAAGAGTACGAGGACCGGATCAGCGGAGCGAAGGCCCGCCGGCCTGGACTCGATGCCATGATGCATGATGCCCGCCGCCGACCGATCTCGACGCGCTGTTGAGATTGGCCGACTTAGCGACCCACCATGGGGCTAAAGTGACCGCCATTGCTTCGCTCCTCACACGTTCTGCCAAGGATCGGGCTCTCTTGTCAAAACGGGCATCTGCGGGGAAAGTCAAAGAAGGAGCTCCCTCCCTGCTCTACCTTGTTACACGAAATGGATGGGACTCAGTTCGCCTGGTAGCTGAAGCGAGATTTCTCGCCGGGATTGCCAAGGCTATGCCTGGGCTTCCCCGGAAGAAGTCGAAGACCACCTTGACGCGTTCGAGACCCTTAGGCAAGTGATTCACAGAATGCCCGTAAGGCCTTTGAGCCGCGCCCCCTACCCTGAGACTCCAAACCTCCAGCTGGGACGGTGACGGGCCGTTGGCTTTGGTACGCGACGGAATCGAGCTGTTATTGATCGAACCGTTTACTTGATCCACCCAGCCTAAGCAGCACCAGGCCGACACGCTTGGGGCGAGATTCACCACCCGGAAGATGGTCAGGGCCCAACCGAACATCGGGCTTGCCCTTGTCCATACCGTTGGGAGGGCAACCAAGCTTCCGAACTTCGGTAACACCCAAGAGGATGATGTACCAACGAACCCTATGGCACAGTTGGGTTGCCATGAGACGCTACTTGCATTGGAGAGACACACCATGGAAAGACCCCCGGATGAAGAACTGCCGTTCCTTTGAATCCCATTTAGCCAGCAGTTCCCCGGCCCTAGCAGCGCCGCCGCGCCTTCTTTACGCCAGGAAGGAGGTCGCCTATCAATTAATCCTTTCTATTCGCGCGGTGGATTACCTTATCGCCGTCGGCGGCCTCAAGACGCGCAAGATCGGTGGCAGGATACTCGTTGCCCACGACGAGTTGATCCGGTTCGCCAGGGCCGACCGGATGGATCCAATGACGCCGGAGGTGTCGACACCGGCAGCGGCAGTATCCAAAGCAGCCTAGTAGAAAGGTACTCACTTGGGGGGGCAGCCTGCAAAGGCTGGCCCCTATTCTTATGGTTCCGATGTGACCCAAATGTGACCCACATGTTTGTAGATGAGTTGATTGTTCTTCAAGTTACTGATTATATGGTGGCCCGGGGCAGAGTCCAACTGCCGACCTTCGCGTTAGGAGTGCGCTGCTCTATGCAACTGAGCTACCGGGCCTTGATGCTAGTGTAACTGGTAAACTGGACTCGGAGAACTTATGCCTCAGATCGAGCGTCGGCGAACGGTTTCGGTAAAGATTGGCTCAGTCGTGGTGGGTTCGGATGCGCCGGTGGCGGTGCAGTCGATGACCAACACGGACACAGCGGACGTGGAGTCGACCGTGCAGCAGATTGCGGCGCTGGCGCGGGCCGGCTCCGAGCTGGTGCGGGTGACGGTGAACAACGATGCAGCGGCGAAGGCGGTGCCGTATATCGTCGATGGGATACGCGCCAAGGGCTGGGAGACGCCGATCATTGGCGACTTCCACTACAACGGGCATCAGTTGCTGAAGAAGTATCCCGCGACGGCGCAGGCACTGGCGAAGTACCGGATCAATCCGGGGAACTGCTCGATCGGGCGCAAGGACGACGACAACTTCCGGACGATGGTCGAGGTGGCGGTGGAACACCAGAAGCCGGTGCGGATCGGGGTGAATTGGGGCTCGCTGGACCAGGCGCTGCTGACCCGAATGATGGACGAAAACTCGAAGAGCGCCAAGCCGCTGGCCGCGCGCGACGTGATGATGGAGGCGATGGTGGTCTCCGCGCTGGACAACGCGGCGGCGGCGGAGCGATATGGGCTGCGTCGCGATCAGATTATTTTAAGTGCGAAGGTTTCGGGCGTTCGCGATCTGATCGATGTTTACAGCGAACTTGCTTCGCGCTGCGACTACGCGCTGCATCTCGGGCTGACCGAGGCGGGCATGGGCATGAAGGGCATCGTTGCCTCGACCGCCGGGCTTGCTCCGCTGCTTCTGGCTGGCATCGGAGACACGATTCGCGTCTCGCTGACTCCGACTCCGGGCGGCGACCGCTCGGAAGAGGTGCGGTGCGCGCAGCAGATCTTGCAGTCACTCGGCATTCGCAGCTTCATGCCACAGGTGACGAGCTGTCCCGGTTGCGGACGAACCACCTCGACCTACTTCCAGGAGCTGGCGGAGCGGATTCAAGGCTACCTGGTGGAGCAGATGCCGGAGTGGAAGAAGCGGTACGCGGGCGTCGAGGAGCTGAAACTGGCCGTGATGGGCTGCATCGTCAATGGGCCGGGCGAATCGAAGCACGCCAACATTGGGATCTCGCTGCCGGGAACGTTCGAGGAGCCAAAGGCCCCGGTCTACGTCGACGGCAAACTCTTCACCACGCTGAAGGGCGATCAGATCGTCGAGGAGTTCCAGGTGATTCTGGCCGAATACGTTGAAAAGCGCTACGGGCGCTTCTGAGTCGCCAGCCTGACCGACAGGGCAATTACGTGAAACATTTGCCATTTAATCGCTGTTTGTTCACCCCCTCCCCCTGCCATCCCCCTTGGAGGCGGATTGGTGCGTAAGTGGTTTGTTATGTGGTGGCCAGAGGGATAATACTCATAATGAACATCTTGGGGGCAAGCTGTTTGGAATCATTCGGTTACGCTGGATGTGGCTGGCCAAAATATTGATTGCGTTGATGTTGCGGCTAAAAGATTCAGGACATAAGGGTTAGGGGTGATTTCCTGAAGGTATAGCGGAGCTACAAAGGCAACGACAGAGATTCTGAGCTTCGCTCAGAATGACGAACAAAAACAAACAAAGGCCAATGCGGGGATTCTTCGCTGCGCTCAGAATGACAACACATGGGGCTGCGCCAGAAAGACGACTTCAGTGGCGGCTGCGCTCAGAATGACATCTTGCGGTGGCTGCGCCAGAATGACGGCCCGTGTGGAGTTGCGGGTAAAGCATTGATACGGTGCGGCTTATTCGGTTGAGAAAGAACGGTTCAAGTGGGCGGCGGGAGTTTATTTCCGCACGGTCAAAGCTGCCCCTCGATGGATTTGATCCATATATTAATTGTATCAAGCGGGGCATAACTACTATGCCAACTTTTTAAATGAATTATGTGGTTTGGTTGGTGTGGTTTAGGGGGATTTTGGGGCGTCGAGGGGCTTGACAAGGGGATTTGCTGGGGTATTTGAGAAATTTTGTCGATAAGTCAGATAGAGCGCCATCCAATGAATTGTCCGCCTCTCTGAGGCGTGCGTCGCGATACAGGCCGGGGCATGGTGCGCGGAGGTCTAAATGGTGCGAGTGGGCAGAACGATTCTGGTTGGGGTATGCGTGGCTGCTGGGTTGGCGCGGCTGGGGGTTGGGCGGGTGGAGGCGGCGGACCATACGGCCATCGCGGCGGGACAGGCGAATTTGCCGAGTACTGCGACGCTACAGGTGACCTCTCGGGAGAAGGTGGTAGATGTGACGGTGAGCGACGCCAAAGGCAACCCTGTGCATGGGCTGATGAAGGCGGAGTTCACCGTGGAGCAGGACGGCACGCCGCAGACGATCCGAAGTTTCAATGAGTACGGCGCGGGGTTGCAGGCGCCCACGCCGGTGCGGCCCAGGCTACCGGCGAACGTCTACAGCAACGTGCAGGAAACGCCCGCGAGCGGGCCGGTGAATGTGATCCTGCTGGACGACTTCGCGACACCTCCGGACACGATGGCGATTGGGAAGAAAAAGGTGGCGAAGTATCTGCGGGAGATGCCGCAGGGAACGCAGGTGGCTGTGTATGCGGTGTCGCACAATAAGGGATTTCGCCTGCTACAGGATTTTACGACCGATGGCGCTGTTGCGGCCGCGAGCGTGGAGGCGCTGGACGTGGAGTGGTTCAGGAATCGAGCCAGTATCGATCCTCACGAAGCGATGAGGATGATCGCGGCGCACGCGGCTGGGATCAAGGGCAGAAAGAACCTGCTGTGGTTCGCCAGCCAGTTTCCGATCAACGCTTGCACGCCAGGTATCACCGACCAGCAGGTGCGCGATTTTTTCCGGCCACTGACAGAGGAGCAGTTCGCGGTGTACTCGGTGGACGCGGCCGGATTGGAGATACCGGTGCCGAAATCCAATTACATACCCTGCAAGCAACGCGGGATGGAGATGATCGCCGAGGCGACCGGCGGGAAGGCGATATACAACTCCAATGACTTCGAGTCGATGATGGCGAAGGCAGTGGAGAACGGCAGCAACTACTTCACGTTAACTTACGTGCCTCCACCGTTAGCGTACGACAGCCAATTGCACGCAATCGACGTGAAAGTGGATCGGGCAGATCTGAAGCTGGCGTACAGGAAGGGATTCAACGCAGATGCACCGGCGCAGAACGCCGCGGCATCGGGTGCGAAGCTGATGCAGGCGTCGATGGAGCGGGGGCTGCCGCCTTCGACCCAGATTCTGTTCGATGTGCGGGTGCAGCCCAGCACGGAGCCGCAGAAGCCGACAGACCCTGCGGTGATGGGGATACTGGATGGGAAGTTCAAAAAGGCGGCGCTGACCCGGTACGGGTTTCTGTACACGGTGCCGGGGAGTGAGATCACGTTTTCGGATGGGCCGAACGGGACGCAGAAGGGATGGGTGGAGTTCGAGGTGATGGCGTTTGACGCGGAAGGCAGGCAACTAACGATGTTGAGCCAAAACGAGCAGATTCCGATGACGGAGGAAAAGTACGCGCAGTTTGTGAAGACGCCATTCCAGTTCATCCAGCAGATTGATCTGCCGGCCGGCGCGTTAACGTTGCGGGTGGGGGTGCTGGATGGGGTGTCGAACAGAGTGGGGACGGTGGAGATTCCGCTGACGGTGGCGAAGGGGTCGGGGCTGATGGCGCGACGTTAGGGAGCGCTGTGGTGGCGCTGTGGTGGATGGTTGGGCAAACAACAAATGCGGGGGTCCCTCCACTACGCCGCTCACGGTGAGACAGTGAGCGGCTTCGGTCGGGATGACGGTGAGTTGTTGGTTGGACGACAAAGACGGTTCAGGCAGACGCGAAGCCCCACCTTAGCGACGATGAAGCTGTCGCGAAGATGGGGCACCCGGCAAAAAGCAGATTCCTCCGCTGCGCTGCGGAATGACAAACAAAAGAACAAATACGGAGATTCTGGCTGCGCCAGAATGACGACTTTTGGGAGCTGCGCCAGAATGACGACTTTTGGGAGCTGCGCCAGAATGACGAACTGCTGGGCTGCGCCAGAATGACGGCGTTATGGTGCTGGGCTATTTGCCCTGGGCGGTGGCGAAGCGTTTGTTGATCTCGTCCCAGTTGACGACGTTCCACCAGGCGGCGAGGTAGTCGGCGCGGCGGTTCTGGTACTTGAGGTAGTAGGCGTGCTCCCAGACGTCGTTGCCGAGGATGGGGAAGAGGCCCTCGGAGAGCGGCGTGTCCTGGTTGGCGGTGGTGACGATCTTGAGCTTTCCGGCCTGGAAGATGAGCCAACCCCAGCCGGAGCCGAACTGCTTGACGGTGGTCTCGTTGAAGAGCTTTTTGAAGGATTCGAAGTCGCCGAAGTCGGCCTTGATCTGGGCGGCGATGGGGCCGGAGGGGTCGCCTCCGCCGGCGGGCTTCATGAGCTGCCAGAAGATGGTGTGGTTGACGTGTCCGCCGCCGGAGTTCTGGACGATCTTGCGGATGTCTTCGGGGATGGCGGAGAGGTGGCGGATGAGGTCTTCGGGGGATTTGGCGGCCAGCTCGGGATGCTTGTCGATGGCGGCGTTGAGGTTGGTGACGTAGGTCTGGTGATGCTTGTCGTGGTGCAGCTTCATGGTGGCTTCGTCGATGTGGGGCTCGAGGGCGTTGTAGGCGTAAGGCAAGGGTGCAAGTTCGTAGGCCACGGTGGTTTCTCCTGTATGAACTGGTGCGAATGGTGGAACTGCTATTCACGGTATTGGATGCAAGGGAGCGTGCGACGGTGCGGGGGAGTTTTGGATTCTGGCCGATGCGCGACCGGGATGGGGGTTGGCTTGTACACTATAAGGAGGCGCGTCAAGAGATCAAGACAAGGGACAAGGGACAAGAATGAGCGATCGGCAGAATGAACTGGACCAGCTTTCCATCAACACATTGCGTTTTCTGGCTGTGGACGGAATCGAAAAGGCGAAGTGCGGACATCCGGGAGCGCCGCTGGGCTGCGCACCGATTGCGTATCTGCTGTATCACAAGCTGATGAAGCACGATCCGGCGGCGCCGAAGTGGATCGACCGCGACCGCTTTGTGCTGTCGAATGGGCACGCGTCGATGCTGCTGTATGGGTCGCTGCATCTTTCGGGATACGATCTGCCGTTGGCGCAGTTGGAGCAGTTCCGGCAGTGGGGATCGAAGACACCGGGGCATCCGGAGCACGGCGAGACGCCGGGCGTGGAGGTGACGACCGGGCCGCTGGGACAGGGATTCGGCATGGCGGTGGGAATGGCCGCAGCGGAGAGGCATCTGGCGGCGGTGTACAACCGCGACGGCCACGCCGTGATCGATCACCACACCTTCGTGCTGTGCGGCGATGGCGACCTGATGGAGGGCGTATCGCATGAGACGGCGTCGCTGGCTGGGACGCTGGGACTGGGCAAGCTGATTGTGCTGTATGACGACAACCTGATCTCGCTGGATGGGCCGACTTCGCTGAGCTACACGGAGGACGTGACGAAGCGCTTCGAGGCGTACAACTGGCAGGTGTTGAGCGTGGCCGATGGCAACGACCTGGTGGCGATCGAGGACGCGATCAAGGCGGCGAAGGCGGATACGACACGGCCGACGCTGATCCGGGTGCGGACGGTGATTGGATACGGAAGCCCGAAGGCAGGGACAAACAAGGCCCACGGCGAGGCGTTGGGAACGGAGGCGGCGCGGGAGACCAAAAAGAACCTGGGCTGGCCCGAGGACAAGAATTTTTATGTGCCGGAAGAGGCGCGGGCGAACTGGCTCACGATCAAGCCGAAGGGCAAGAAGCTGCACGCGGAGTGGGACGCGAGCTTTGCCGAGTACAAGAAGGCGTATCCGGAGCCGGCGGCGGAGTTCGAGCGCGTGGTTGCGGGCAGGCTGGCCGAGGGCTGGGAGAAGTCGATTCCGAGCTTCCCGTCGGGGCCGGACGCCAAGAAGGTTGCGACGCGCATCGCTGGAAATGTGGTGATCAACGCAATCGCGAAGGCGGTGCCGGAGCTGTTTGGCGGGGCGGCAGACATTTCGGCTTCGACCAAGACGAACTTCAATGGCTCTCCCAGCTTCCATGTGGATGCGGCGGGACGGAACATCTACTTTGGCGTGCGCGAGTTCGGCATGATGGCGATGTTGAACGGAATCGCAGCGCACGGCGGGCTGATTCCGTTTGGGTCGACGTTCTACGTCTTCTCGGACTACGCACGGCCGGCGATCCGGCTGGGCTCGCTGATGGGCGTCCATGCGCTGTATGTGTTCACGCACGACTCGGTTGGACTGGGCGAGGACGGGCCGACACACCAGCCGATTGAGCAACTAATGAGCATGCGCGCGATGCCGGTGCTTACGGACTTTCGTCCGGCGGACGCCAACGAGACGGCGGCGTGTTGGCGGCTGGCGCTGGAACGCAAAGGGCCATGCTTCATGGCTCTGAGCCGGCAGGACCTGCCAGTGCTGGATGCTGCGCTGGCGTTTGCGGGTGTGCCCAAGGGCGCGTATTCGAGGACGCCGGAGGTGACGAAGCCGGATGTGATTCTGCTGGCTGCGGGCTCCGAGGTGACGACCTGCCTGACGGCGGCTACGGAGCTGAAGGCGGCGGGAATTGCGGCGAAGGTGGTGTCGATGCCGAGCTTCCGGATCTACGACGAGCAGACGGCGGCGTACAAGGCTGAGCTGCTGCCCGAGGGCGTGCCGAAGGTGTCGCTGGAGGCGGGCGCGACGATGGGCTGGTGGAAGTACGTGGGACACAACGGCGCGGTGATCGGGATTGACCGGTTTGGCGCGTCGGCTCCGGGGCCGATTGCGATGGAGAAGCTGGGGATCAGCGTGGCCAATGTTGTGGAGCACGCCAAGAAGCTGGTGAAGAAATAATTGGCTGCGAGAGAAAAAGACAAGAGCAACCACGGATTGACACGGATTATCACGGATAACACGATGGTCGAATCAGAGCGCGAGATTCTGCGCGAGAGGTCGGAGGAGGCGAAGCTCGGCGAGCGGACGCCGTTCGATTCTTCGCGGCAGGCGACGTACGAGGACAGCGTGGCTCCCGAGAGCGATTGGGAGCTTGAGGATTCGGAGTAGGGCGGCGCGACGACATGTGCTACAGGCAAGTTTCGCGGACAAGACAAATACGGAGATTCTGGCTGCGCCAGAATGACGACGTGAATTGTTGAATGACGACGCGAATTATTGGTTGAGGTACGACGATGACGCAGGATGAGGCGAAGCGGCTGGTGGCGAAGCGGGCCACTGAGTTTGTGAAGGACGGGATGGTGGTCGGGCTGGGCACGGGGACGACCGCGACACTGTTCATTCGCGAGTTGGCGGCGCGTGGACTGAAGATTCGCTGCGTTGCTTCGTCGGACGCGAGCCACGAGTTGGCGGAGTCACTGGGGATGAGGGTGGCGACGCTGACGGAGCTGCCTGAGCTGGATGTATACATCGATGGGGCGGACGAGATTGCGCGAGTTCCTGGGTTGGGATTCGGGTTGATCAAGGGCGGAGGCGGCGCGCTGTTGCGGGAGAAGATTGTGGCCAGCGCGGCCAAGAGCTTTATCGTGGTGGCCGATTCGACCAAGATGGTGGAGGTGCTGGGCAAGTTCCCTCTGCCGGTGGAGGTGGTCAAGATGGCGCTGCCGCTGGTGCAGCCGAGACTGGCGGCGCTGGGGTTGAACCCGAAGCTGCGGCAGGCGAAGAGCGGGGCCGGGCCATACATCACCGACGAAGGGAACTACATTCTGGACTGCGCGTGCGGGCGGATCGATGATCCGCGGAAGACTGCGGCGGCGATTCGCGCGATTGTTGGAGTGGTGGAGCATGGGTTGTTTCTGGGCATGGCGACGCTGGCGCTGGTGGCGGGGGAGAACGGCGTGAGCGAATACCGTCCATAGCGATACGTTGCGAGTTGCTGCTTGTTGGTTGAAGACGAGGAGCGCGAGAGTGCCACGACCTGTTTCAGTATCCTATTGGGTTTCCCCTACGACAGAAGATTTGGCGGCGTCCGCGGCGGAGTTCTTTGCGTCGGTGGTATCGGCGGCGGCAAAGGCGCGGGGAGTGGCGCGGGTTGCGCTCTCCGGCGGCACAACGCCGAAGGGGATGTTTGCGCTGCTGGCGGACCGGAGCGCGCCGTACTTTGCGCAGGTGCCGTGGGATCGGCTACAGATCTTCTGGGTGGATGAGCGGTGCGTGCCGCCGACGGACACGGAGTCAAACTATCGCATGACGGAGGAGGCACTGCTGGAGCATGTGCCCGTGGCGGCGGCGCAGATTCATCGGATGGAGGGCGAACTCGATCCCGAGGTTGCGGCGGCGCGGTATGAGGCGGCGATCCGCGCGGCGTTCCGGTTGGAGGGCGCACAGATTCCAGCGTTCGACCTGGTGCTGCTGGGGTTGGGCGAGGACGGGCATACGGCGTCGCTGTTTTCGCATACGGCGGCGTTGTTTGAGATGGTACGGATTGCGGTGGCGAACCATGTGCCGCAGAAGGAGACTTGGCGGGTGACGCTGACGTGGCCTGTGATCCAGCAGGGGCGCGAGGTTGCGTTCCTGATCGAGGGCGCGGCGAAGGCGCAGGTGGTGCGGGATGTGTTCCGCGGGGCGTACGATCCGGAGGCGAAACCGGCGCAGTTGATTCGCCCGGCGAGCGGTAGACTGACGCTGTTGCTGGATGCGGCGGCGGCGGAGAAACTGCCGAGAGCTGCGGGTTCGGAAGCTGCCGGGAGTGGGTCGTTATATGTTGCGACTCTGGAGATATAGATGATTCTTGCGGGCGATGTGGGTGGGACGAAGGTTCATCTTGCGCTTTACAGCTTTGATGGCGGGCGGCTGAAGGTGGTTCGCGAGCGGAGGTTTCCGGCGCATGAGTTTGCCTCGCTGGACGCGGCGGTGAAGACGTTTCTCGCCGGAGGCAGTAGGGAAGAGATCGTTGCGGCTTGCTTTGGCTGCCCGGGGCCGGTGCGCGATGGTCGGCTGAAGCTGACCAACCTCGCGTGGACGCTGGATACGCGTGAGTTGGCGCGATTGCTGGGGATCGAGCGCGTCTTTCTGATTAACGATTTGGAAGCGAACGGGTACGGGATTCCCGAGCTTGCGGCGGAGAGCGTGGAGACGCTGCATGCGGGCGATTCGTCAGCGGTGGGCAATAGGGGGCTGATTGCGGCGGGGACGGGGCTGGGCGAGGCGCTGCTGATCTGGGACGGCGAGAGGCACCGGCCGATTGCGTCGGAGGGCGGGCACTGCGACTTTGCGGCGCGGACGGAGCGCGAGATCGCGCTGCTGGAGTACTTGCGGCGCAAATTGGGCGGGCGGGTGAGCTGGGAGCGCGTTGTCTCCGGGTTCGGGATACAGAACATCTATGGGTTTCTGCGCGACGTGGAGAAGATCGAGGAGCCGGCGTGGTTGCGCGAGCGGATGGCCGTGGAAGACCCGAACGCGGTGATTGGCCGATGCGCTGAAGATGGGTCGAGCGAGCTGTGCCGCGAGACGATGCAGACGTTTGCGGCGGCGTACGGCGCGGAGGCTGGCAACATCGCGTTGAAGGTGCTGGCGACGGGCGGGATGTATCTGGGCGGCGGGATTGCGCCGAAGACGCTGAAGACACTGGCGAGCGGCGGATTCATGCAGGCGTTTCTGGACAAGGGGCGGATGTCGCCGCTGCTGGAGTCGATTCCGGTGCGCGTGATACTGGACGAGAGCTGTGCGCTGCTGGGCGCGGCGGCGTACGGGGAGGCGCGCGCGGCGGAGATCACGGGGCACTCGGAGCGGGCGGCGTCGGTGGACGGCTGAGCGAGAGGATTATCACCGATCTCCACCGATTGAACCAATACGTCTCAAGGGCGTCAGTTGATTCAATGCGAAGCCCCCACCCATCGCGATGAGATCGCGATGAATGGGGGTCCGGCCCTTCTTATGTGCCGCGGGATACCCCAGAAGCGGCATTTATCAGCAGATGGCGTGAGCATATGATTGCCAAAATAGTTTGCGGCCACTGACCGCGCATCCGAGGGAAAGCCCGATGAGCAGCCTGCAAGTTGAGGTGGCCCAGCCGCAAGACGAATCTACGACTACCGCACCGGCTGCCGCGCCGCAGCCGGTTGCAATGGGTTGGTGGCGGCTGCTGCCTGCGATCCTGATCTGCATGGACTTGCTTCGTCTGCGAGTAAAGCTGCTCTTCACTCCGCTGCCGGTGTACGACTTTATGATCTATTGGTCCGCCGGCCACCTGTTTCTTTCCGGTGCCAATCCTTATTCGGCAACTGCGATCTATGCGCTGGAGCGCTCCATCGGTTGGTCCTATATGCAACCGATGACCTTGCTGTACCCGCCCTGGGCACTGCCCTTTGTTGTCCCGCTTGGCATGCTGCCATTCTGGACGGCGCATTTTGTGTGGCTGGCAGTCTCTCTGATACTGGAAGTGGTCTCCGCAATCGCCTTATGGCGATACTTTGGCGGCGAGAGGAGCAAGCAGTGGATTGCTCTAATTCTCTTTGCCACGTTTCTGCCTCTCGGTGCGGCGGAGCATATGGGCCAGATCACACCGCTGATTCTGGCCGGGCTGACGGTATTTCTTTTCCTGTTGCGCCGCCAGAGGTACTTGCTTGCCGGAGCCTGCCTGCTCGCGGTCGGCCTGAAGCCTCATCTGCTCTATCTGGTACTGCTTGCGCTTCTTCTTTGGACCATCCAGAACAAGAGATGGCCGCTTGCCCTCAGCGCCATCTTCTTCTATGCCTGTTCTACGTTGGCCGCCATCGCCTTCAACCATAATGTTCTGAATTGTTTTCATGGAACAGTCAGCGCCGCCATGGATTTTCCCTGTGGCGTGGGCGGGGTGCTGCGTTCCATTTTTGGGATGCAACACAGATGGCTTCAGTTTCTACCCACGGCGATCGGGACCGCATGGTTCGCGCGCTACTGGATCAGGAACCGTCTCCGATGGACGTGGGAAGAGCATCTCCCGCTGCTTCTGCTGGTTTCCCTGGGCACGGCCCCGTATGCCTGGGCCGATGACTACATTCTGGCGCTGCCGGCCTTCATCGCCCTTGCCGTTGCCATCTCCCGAACGCGCACTGACTGGCTGGTCGCATCGGGCCTTTATCTTGTGGTGCAGTACTTTATCTCCAATGTGGTTGGAATCGGCTCCCAGGCATGGATGGTAACAGCCAACCTGCTCTGGCTGGTTCTCTATTTGATAGGCACCGCCAGCGTGGCGAGGGCCGAGGGAGCAATTGTCGTTCCGCAACAATAGCTCTCAATTTCAGACGTTCTCGACCAACAGACTGAGCGCTCCAGCACTGTGTGCTGAAGAACGCACGCCGAGCAGTTCAGGTGGATACAGATTGCGTCGCAGTTCGGCTTGTTCATCAGCCACGCTGCTCTTTTGTTTGCGCGAGGGATTTAGTCTGGTGGGAGTTGATTGGGGGATTGGGGCGAGATGAGAATTTGGCGCGGGTTGGCGGTTGCGGGCCTGGTGGTGGGGTTAGGTGTAGTTGCGGCGGGACGAGTTGAGGCGCAGCGGCTGCCGGGTGGGGTTCGGCCGGAGCACTATTCGCTGGTGATTGCGCCGGACCTGAAGGCGGCGACGTTTGTGGGGAGCGAGACGATCGATGTGGTGCTGGATGCGCCGACCAACGCGATTACGCTGAATGCGGCAGAGATTGAGTTTGTGTCGGTGCAGGCGGTGGTGGAGCCGGTGGGGAAAAGTACAAATGCGGGGGTCCCTCGACTCGCTGCGCTCGCTCGGAATGACGGCGGTGTTGGGGATGACAGCGGTGTTGGCGGGTTGGACGCGGTGGTGACGCTGGATGCGGCGAAGGAGCAGGCGACGTATACCTTTGCGCAGGCGCTGCCGGCGGGGCGGGTGACTCTGAAGATTGAGTACAAGGGGATTCTGAACGACAAGCTGCGCGGGTTCTATCTGTCGAAGACGAAGGCGCGGCGGTATGGGGTGACGCAGTTCGAGGCGACCGACGCGCGGCGGGCGTTTCCCAGCTTCGACGAGCCGGCGTTGAAGGCGACATTTGATGTGACGCTGGTGATGGATGCGGGCGACACGGCGATCTCGAACACGCAGATGGTTTCGGACACGGCGGGGCCTGCGGCGGGAAAACATACGGTGGTGTTTACGACGACGCCGCGAATGTCGACATATTTAGTGGCTTGGCTGGTGGGGGACTTCAAGTGCAGCGAGGGGAAGGCGGATGGGGTGGCGATCCGGGCCTGCGCGACACCGGACAAGGTGAAGCTGACACGGTTTGCGCTGGACGCGGCGAAGCAGACGCTGCGCGATTACGACCGGTACTTCGGAATTAAATACCCGATGGCGAAGCTGGACCTGGTGGCGGTTCCCGATTTTGAGGCAGGAGCGATGGAGAACTTCGGGTGCATTACATTCCGCGAGACGGACCTGCTGGTGGATAAGAAGGACGGCGCGCTGGCAGCCAAGAAGGAGGTTGCGGAGACCGTGGCGCACGAGATGGCGCACCAGTGGTTTGGTGACCTGGTGACGATGGCGTGGTGGGACAATCTGTGGCTGAACGAGGGATTCGCGACGTGGATGGAGACGAAGGAGGCGGCGAAGGCCCATCCGAAGTGGAAGTACGAGCAGGACGCGGCGGTGGAGATGGACAGCACGATGGACGAGGACGCGGGGCGGACGACACGTGCGATCCGGGCGCGGGCGGAGACGCCGGACGAGATCAACGAGAGCTTTGACGAGATTGCGTACGGCAAAGCGGGCGCGGTGATCGGGATGGTGGAGAACTGGGTCGGAGACGAGGTCTTTCGTCGCGGGGTGCATGAGTACCTGACGGAACATTCATATGGCAATGCGACGGCGGAGGACTTCTGGAACACGCAGGCGCGGGTGAGCGGGCTGCCGGTGGACCAGGTGATGCGGAGCTTTGTGGCGCAGCCGGGAGTTCCGCTGGTGCGGTTTGGGAGCGGCGTGGGAGAGGCGATCCCGGTGAGGCAGGGGAGATTTTTTCTAGCTGCTCCAACCACGATGCCTGTGGGGAATGCGGCCTGGACGATTCCGATCTGCCTGAAAGGTGGAGGGTGCAAGCTGCTTGGGCCGGGAGAGACGATGTTGACGGGGACAACAGGCGCGGCGTTCTTCTATGCGAATGCGGGGGACAAGGGATACTACCGGACGGATTATTCGGTGGGACAACTTAAAGCTATCGTTGCGAATGCGGAGACGAGGCTGACGGTGGAGGAGCGGATTGGACTGCTGGGCGACCGGTGGGCTCTGATGCAGGCGGGCGAGGGGTCGGTGGGCGAGTTTCTGGATCTGGCGCTGGGGGTGAAGGCGGACCCAAGCGCGACGGTTCTGGAGAGCGCGTTGGGAAAGATTGGCGCGATTGGGACTCAGATTGCGACGGACAAGGACCGCAAACGGCTGGACGGGGTGGTTCGGCGAGAGTTCGGCGGAGTGTATGCGGGGTTGGGCAAGGGCGGAAGGCATGAATCGGACGAGCACGCGGACCTGCGCGAGACGCTGTTTGAGGCTCTGGGGCGGGCGGACGATCCAATGGTGCTGGCGGAGGCGGTGAGCGTGACGAACGCGCTGCTAGCCGGACAGAAGCCTGCGGATGCCGCGGTTGTAGATGCGGCGGTCGCGCTGGTTGCAGCGAAGGGCGATGCGGCGATGTACGAGAAGATGCTGCGCGTGACGCAGACGGCGACCGACCCCGATTTGAAGGAGGACGCGCTGCACACGCTGACCCGGTTTCAGGCTCCGGAGTTGGTGGCGCGGACGCTGGAGTACGCAGTGTCGGATGCAGTGCGCAGCCAGGACAGAGGGACGCTGATTGCGCGGCTACTGTCGCAGCGCGAGACGCAGGACCAGGCATGGGCGTTCGTCGAGCAGCACTGGGCGGAGATTGAACGGAAGGCGACGGAGAACTCGGGTGCGCGGATTGTGGTGGCGGCGGGCGCGTTCTGCACGGTGGAGAGGCGGGATGAGGTGGTGAGCTTCTTTGCGGCGCATCCGGTGGCGTCCGCGGAACGGACACTGGCGAAGTCGGTCGACAGCATCAATGACTGCGTCGCTCTGCGGGCGGCGCAGGAGCCGGAACTGCGGCAGTGGCTGGACGCGCACGGGAGTCAGTAGCTAGCCGGGGAAATCGTGTTCTCCATCGACTCACAAAGGGTAATGCGTGGGACACATGTCATCCTTAATTGCTTGACAATGGTAGTGGTTCAAGAGGAAACTCCGTTGCACAATAAGCGTGATTTATATTTTTGGGTTTGGCCTTTCCGGCCGGCCCTACAACATGTGTTTGCAATACGAATTCAGTTCGATTCCATGAGGCGCATACCAATGTCCAGAACAACTACCAAGCAGCTACCGAGAACGTCTTCCGTTAAGTTTTTTAGCAACTTCCTCGCAATCCTGCTGGTCCTGGCCGGACTGGCTGGCGGTGTGGCGCGGGCGCAGTTGGCCGGCAAAGGCGAGGTCACGGGTACGGTGAAGGATCCGACGGGCGCCGTGGTGGCGGGCGCGACGGTGACGGCGACAGAGGTGTCGACTGGTGTGAGCACGGCGCGGCCGACAAACTCATCGGGGATCTATGACATTTCTCCGCTGGATGCCGGAGTGTATGTGGTGACGGTGACGGCGGCCGGTTTTGAGAAGCAGACGCAGGCGGATGTGCATGTGAATGCTCTGGAGATCGTGGACTATAACCCGGTTCTGACGGTTGGTTCGTCGGCTGAGACGGTGACAGTCAGTACCGCGCCACCGGCGTTGGAGACGGGCAATGCGGTGCTTGGCGCGACGATGGAACAGGATATGTACTCCGCGCTGCCAATTCAAATGGGTTCCGCTGGCAGTCCCGACCAGCGCCGCGCCACGGACTTCGCCGTGTTGATGCCTGGTGTGCAGGGCAATGAGACGAACGGCAATGCGACGACCAACACGGGCGTGGTGAACGGCTCGGGCAGCAGGGGCGCGGCGTCGGCAGTCTATGTAAACGGACTTCCGTTTACGTCGGTGGCGGGCGAAGGCGACACGCGGTACGTATGGTCGGCGATCTCGGTGGATGCGGTCGATCAGTTCCAGGTGCAGACTTCCGGCTACTCGGCGATGTATGAGGGCCAGGGGGTGCAGAACTACTCTGTGAAGGCGGGCGGGAATAAGTTTCATGGGTCTGCATACGACTTCTTCCGCAATACGGCTTTGGACACATGGGGGTTCTTCGCACCGTCGCTTACGGTGAAGAATCCGATCACTGGCATTGTGGCACCTGCGCAGAAGCCGACTGAACATATGAATGAGTTCGGCGCTACGTTGAGCGGCCCGATCGTGAAGGACAAGCTATTCCTGTTCTTGAACTACAACGAGTACAAGTTTTCGCACGGGCCATCGGCCGCGTTGCAGTCGCTGCCGACCGCGGCTGAGGTGACAGGCGACTTCCGCGACCAGGGAGTCCATATCTACGATCCACGATCGACGACGTGCAATGTCGCGGGGACAACCTGCACACGCACGGAGTATGCCAGCGATGCAACGAACGTCGGTATTCCGCTGGGAACAAAGGATGTGATTCCGGTGGGTTTGCAGGACCCCATTGCGCTTGCCATGCAGAGCTTCCTGATTAAGGACTACACGCTGCCGACGGTGATCGGGAACAACTTTGTCGGTGGGTATAAATATGGCCTATACAACTGGATGACCACCAACAAGCTGGACTGGATCATCAACTCAAAGAACACCTTGTCGCTGACCTTTGGAAAGGGCCGACAGGCCAGCGCCGGGCCGGCATCGCAGACGACAGCGGGCAGGAACGTGACGCCGCTTGCACCATACAACTATGGGCAGGTGTATGCGCCGAAGACAACAGTGTGGACGCTACAGGAGACGTATGTCATCTCTCCGAAGATAGTGAACCAGTTCAACTACGGGTTCGGAAGATACAACGGGCCTACGTTCAACCCGAACAGCGGGGGGGCATTCGCAGCGACGGCGCTGGGGATTACGGGACTGCCTGTGGGGCAAGCCCAGAATGCATTCCCGTTCACGACGTTCACCGGCACGAACGCACCGACCGGATGGGCGGGGAATACGGCAAATGTGGCGCTTTCGAATGCGTATGTGATGACCGACAACCTACAGTGGACGCTGGGCAAGCATGCCATAACGGTTGGAGCGATGTATTCGTGGCTGGAGTACCAGTACCTCATCAACACGGGCGGGACGAGCCCGCTGACGATTGCGAATGCCAACACCGAGACGGAGAACTTCAAGAGCGGAACGACGCTGGACTCGACGACGGGCTTCTCGTATGCGAGTTTTCTGGCGGGCGCGGCGGACAGCCAGTCGCTGACCGACAGCCTTGCGGCGCCGGAGACTGGAGCGCGGTTCCACCCGGTCTCGCCGTATGTGCAGGATGACTGGAAGGTGAACTCGCGGTTGACCTTGAATCTTGGGCTGCGCTGGGATTACTACCCACCCTATCAAGAGGTGCAAGACCGGCTGTCCTTCTTCAATCCAGCAGGAGCGAATTCGGTTACAGGAACATTGGGGACGGTTGAGTTCGCGGGGAGCGCGGCGGGAACGGCCGGATGCAACTGCCACACCATCGTGAACAGCTACGACAAGAACTGGGGGCCGCGTCTTGGATTTGCGTTCCAGAGCGATTCCAAGACGGTATGGCGCGGAAGCTGGGGCGTGATGTACACGCACGGCAACGGCGTGGGCGGGTCGGCGATCTCGAGGAACGGCACAGGAACGCTGGGCTTTTCGACGGCACCGAAGCCGACCTTCACCAATACACTGGCGAACACGGCTGGGGCGACCTTCACCAACCAGTTCCTGAAGGCTGGATTCCAGGGCTTGGTACCGCCGCCTACGCTGCCGAACTTCAGCCCGACGATCGGGACCGGCTATTACATCGGCGGCTCCACTCCGCAGACTGCGTCTTACGGCGATCCTTATCTGGGCGGCCGTGCTCCGCAGTACATCAACTGGAGCTTTGGCTTCCAGCGCAGTCTGACCGATACCATTACGTTGACGGTGAGCTATGTGGGATCGGAGGGACACTTCGAGATCACGGATGGCGGCAATGCCAGAGGTCAGTGGATCGATCAATTGAACCCGGCGTTTCTGACTGCCGGCGCAACCCTAAGCGCGAAGGCCACTCCGGCCAATGTGGCAGCGGCGGTTGCGGCTGCTGGCATCGCAGCGCCAAACTACAACTCCGTGACGTTTGATCCAACGCAGACGGTGGCAACGGCTCTGAAGCCGTTTCCGCAGTACAGCCTCTCGGATGCGTATGGGGACATGGCGAACTCGGTGTATCACGGCTTGCAGACGACCGTGCAGAAGCGGCTCTCGCATGGGCTGATCTTCATGGTGAACTACACATGGTCTAAGGCGATTGACGATGGCGGGACGTTCCGCTCGGGGTATGCGATCCCGGCGCAGTTCATCCAGACGGGCGGCAACTCGTGGGCGGCGGACCGGATCGAACGAACTGCATCTACCTCAAGCCAGCCGCAGCATGTTGTGATCACGGGCGTCTACGATCTACCGTTTGGCAAGGGTGTACTGGGCGGCCAGAACTTCGTGACACGGGCGTTGCTGAGCAACTTCTCGATGTCGTCGATTATTCAGATGTATTCGGGCTCTCCGTTGACGATTACGGAGTCGTCATCTTCAACCTGCACGGCGACCAATCCGGCGTCTGGAACGTGTATGCCGAGCTACAACCCGGCATGGACAGCGGGGGCCTCACCGAAGATCCACGACTGGGGACATGGAGTGGTGGCCGGGCCTGGCTTCTCGAACAGTGCGAGCACGATGTCGTACATCAACAGCGCGGCGTTCGAGCATGTACCTACGACGGCGGCGGCCCCTCTGTTCGGCAACCTGGCGCGCACATCTCCAGATGGCCTGTACGGACCGGGAAATTACGACATAGACATCAGTCTGCGGCGAACGTTTGGACTGCGTTATGAGGGCGTAAAGCTGATGTTAGAGGGCGACTTCTACAACCTGACCAACCACACGCAGTTCGGCGGGATTGGGACTACGTTCGGGAGCGCGACCTTCGGACAGGTGAGCACTCAGGCGAATAACTCGCGTGATGCACAACTGACCGCGAAGATCCTGTTCTAGCCCTCCAGACACGGCGCGGAGATTTGCCTCGCCGTGGAGTAACGAGATTGCACAAAAAGAGCTGCCCTGCGGGGCAGCTCTTTTTGGCTTCTATGGCTTGGGTTTGCGGGAGCGCTGAGACTTGGGAGTAGTGCTGACAGACGACTTCCTGGCGATGGGCTTGTGCGACTTGGCGGGGCGTCGGGAGTGGAGCAGGGTCTGCCAATCGCGCTCGGACTGGGTGGCGTAGGCGGCGGCGAAGCGGGCGATGGCGGAGTCGAAGCGGGCGGAGGTGCCGATGTATCCGGCGATCATGCCGGGGTCGGCGGAGCGGGCGTGGCCGCGGGCGAGCGTCTCTCCGCAGACGGAAGCGTACTCGAGCAGACTGGCGGACTTCAGCTCGCCCATCTCTACGGCTGCCTTGTGGTCGTTGAGCTGGCGGACGAGGAAGTCTCGGCCCTCGATGGTGGTGTAGCCGAGGAAAGGGTCGGACTGGAACTGCATGGCGCGCTGGCCCTCGACGACTCGGCGGCCCTGATGCGACTCGGCGGGCACATCGCCCAGATATGGGGCGTAGGCCGAGAGCGGCTCTTCCTTGATCTGCAGAAAGAGCGGGTCCTTGGCGCCGTTGCCCTGCATGTAGATGCAGTAGTCGCGCAGGCCGACCGAGCCGGTGCCGACGATCTTGAAGGCGACGTCGAGCGGTGTGTACTGGGCGAGGAAGTGGCGGCGCTCGGGCTGGAGGGTTTCGGCGTAGGGGGTGAGCGAGTCGAGGACCGCGCGGGCAAGATTGCCGTGGACGCGGGTGAGGATTGGGTCGATGGTCTTAAAGATGCGATTTGGGCGGCGCAGTTTTCATTGCTTGCTCGGAACGGTCAGCGCCTCCAAATTGTGCAGCGGGGTGGCGCGCTCGGCGAGGCTCAGTATGTCGGAGATAGGTTCGACCGTGTGCAGACGATGGACCTGGTAGTGCGCAAGCTCCAGTACGGGCATCTGCGCGAAGGTATGTATGGCGGTGCGATAGCTCTTGAGGAAGACGCGCGTGGCGTCTCGGCAGAGGCCCGGCTTCGCGCCCGCCTCGCGCCCGGCAAGCAGGAGACTGGTGGCGAGGCGCTTGACGTCCCACTCGAATGGGCCGCGGATGGTCTCGTCGAAGTCGTTGATGTCGAAGACGAGGCGGCCATCGGGCGCGGCGAAGGCACCGAGGTTGCGGACGTGGGCGTCGCCGCAGAGCTGGGTGTGGATGCCGGTGTTGGGGCCGAGGGAGAGATCGCAGGCCATGATGGGCACCGCTCCGCGAAAGAATCCGAAGGGTGAGGCGGCCATGCGGTCGTATTTGATGGGGACGAGCGCGGGGACTCGTCCGCGCATGGATTCGGCGAGAAGATGGAGCGGATCGGCGCGGCGGAGCTTGGGCTGCCAGCCTGCGTGATCGGCGCGGCGCATGTGTTTGCGCTGGGCCTGGCCGATGGCGATGCGTTCGCGGGAGGTGAGTGGGATGGGCATAAGGCTCTGTGGCTAACGTACACCAACGGAGACTGGATCGACCGCAGATTGCATTTTGGCAGTCTAAATGCGCTGCGATTGCGGGGTGCCCCCCCTCGTCATTTGTTCGGCGTTTGATCGCTTTTTATTCTCCCCTCCCCCTGCCATCCCCCCTTGGCGAGGGATTGGTGCTAAGTGGATTGTTATGTAGCGGCCAGAGGGAAAATAACCATAATAAACGATTTAGGAGCAAGCGGTTTGGAATCAATTGGTTGAGCGGTGCGCGGTTGGCTAAAATATTCATTCGCGGAGGGTTGCGGATAAAATATTCAGGACCGAAGGGTTATGGGCGAAAAAGAGGCTCTGGCGCGAGTGGCTCCGGCAAATGATTCACCGCATGGGAGTTACTGGTAAAATACTGATTCTGTGTTGCTTATTCGATTCCACTGAAGTGCAGCGGCGCAATAAAGGCAAATACGGAGATTCTGGCTTCGCCAGAATGACGACTTCAACGGCGGCTTATTCGGTTGAGAAAGAACGGTGCGAGCGGGCGGCGGGAGTTTATTTCCGCGCGGTCGAAGCTGCCCCTCGATGGATTTGATCCATATGTTAAGTGTATCAAGCGGAGCATAACTACTATGCCAACTATTTTTCGGAGGGAAGTGGTTGATAGGGTGGGAGTTAGGGGGATTTTTTGGCGTCGAGGGGCTTGACATGCGATTTTACGGGGAAATTCGGGGAAAAAATCTTTGGGAGAGGGAGGAGTTGGAGATTGACCCACTCATCGCATGAAACAACAGCGCGATGAATGGGGGTATGCGAGAGATCGAAGAAAACGGTGAGTGGGACAGTCCCCGAAGTCTGCTCTCCCAGGTGCCCAAATGCGAGGCACCTGGGGCACCCGGCTATGAGGATTCCGTTCATATCCATGATTCGACACCTCCTTGGTTTTGAACATTCCCATACTAGTCCAGAATCCTATCGCATAAGTCAACGGGTGACTTCAGCGGCGGGGAGGGCGGAGATTTGGCCGTCGCGGGAGAGGAGGAAGGTAGTGAGGCCGAACTGGTCGGTGCGGAAGACGCGGGCGTGGGCGTCGTGGAGGCGCTGGATGACCTCCGGGCGGGGATGGCCGAAGGTGTTGTGCAGGCCGACGGAGATGACGGCGTCCTGCGGGGCGACGAGGGCGAGGAACTCAGGGGTGGTGGAGGTGCGGCTGCCGTGGTGACCGACCTTGAGCAGCGTGTCGGGACCGAGTTGGGCGGTTGGGTTGATGAGGGATGCGGCGACCATCTGATGTTCGCTGGGAGCTTCGGCGTCGCCTTCGAGTAGTGCGGAGGCGCGGCCAAAGGTTAGGCGCAGGACGAGCGAGTCGTTATTGATGGGCGGGCCGGGGTTGGTGTAGGCGGGGGTGGGGGCGAGGACGTGGATGGCGACGCTGTCGAAGGCGAGCGCATCGCCGGCGCGGAGATGGCGGACTGGTATTCCAAGTGCAACGGCCTCCGCAAGCAAGGCGCGGTAGGGTGCGGAGTTGGGATCGACGGCGACCCAGAGCTCGCGGGGACGGAAGTTGCGCAGGATGGCAGGCATTCCTCCCATGTGGTCGGAGTGGGCGTGGGTGAGGGCTACGACGTCGAGGCGGCGGAGGTGGCGCGACCAGAGGTAGGCGGAGACGATCTCTTCTCCGATGTCGAATGCGGCATCTTCAGAGCCAAGACCTTTGGCGTTCTCGGCGTTGGCGGCGGCTCCGGTGGGGCCTCCCGCGTCGATGAGCATGGCTTGGCCAGTGGGGCCGACGACGAGGAGCGAATCGCCCTGGCCTACGTCGATGGCGGTGACTTCGAGCTGGTTGGGATGGGTGGCTGGCGGAGTTGGCCAGAGGACGATGACGGCGGAAAGAGCGAGAACGGCGACGGCTGTCCATGCGGTCGCGCGCGAACGGCGGACGGCCCAGCAGCAGAAGGCGAAGCAGGCGACGGCGGCGAGAGCGTGTGTGAGTGTGGGGCCGGGGACGCGCAGGTCTGCGGCCGGCGCGTGGCTGATGCGGCTGATTGCGCCGGTGACTCCGTGCAGCAGAAGCGCCAGCGCGGAGCCGGGGAGAGCGGCGAGCCACGGACTGATGAGCGACGCGAGGAAGGTGACGAGTCCGAGCGGGGCGAGCACAGCGACAAGGGGAATGCTAAACATGTTCGCGGGGATCGCGAAGACGGTGGCGCGATGGAAGTAGAGGGCCATGGGAAGCACCATGACGGCTTCGGCGATGAGACCGATCAGAGCAAGTTGAGCGACCCAGAGAACTGCGATGACGACTCTTGCAGGGAGTAGATAGGCCCACTTGCCGAAGATGCCTGCGAGTGGTTCGCCCCACATGCGGAGCGTGACTCGCAATTGCGCGAAGCGCGGCGGAATCGCAGCGTCGAGCCAGAGGTAGTGGAGGTTGCGGGCGGTGCGGGCGTAGGGGAGGAAACTGCGCTCGCCCAGCGGCATGGCGATTCCGGCGATGGCGACGATGGCGAGAAAGGTCATCTGGAAGCTGGCCTCGAAGAGTGCGCGCGGCGACCAGATGAGGACAGCGAGGGCGGCTGCGCCGAGGGCGTTGAGCGGGTTGCGCTGGCGGGAGAGCAGGCGGGCGAGGAGGAAGACGGCGGTCATCAGGAGGGCGCGCTGCACGGGGACTCCGAAGCCGGTAAGCAGCGCGTATGCGTAGGTGAGGGCGAGGGTGAGGAGGGTTGCGAGCCAGTTACGCAGGCGGAGGCGGCGGGCGATCCAGAAGACGAGGCCCGCGAGCAGAGCGACGTGCATTCCGGAGACGACGAAGAGGTGGAAGGAGCCGGTGCGCTGGAAGCCTACGCGCAGTTGCTGGGTGAGGCTGGAGCGGTCTCCGAAGAGCATTGCGTTGAGCATTCCGGCATCGTTGGCAGTGAGGCGGAGGCGCGGCGGAAGGCGGCGGTTTGCGGTGGAGCGGGTGTAGGCGAAGAGGCGCGTGGCGGCCCAGCTCTGCGCGGCGAAGATGCGGCACTGCAGGATTGCGGAGGTGCGGCCCACAGAGAGATTGTCTGCGAGCGGGTGCAGGGATGCGGACGCGGCACCGGGCAGGAGATTTGCCAGGGGATAGAGCTTTGCCGAGGGAAGGCTGGCGGTGGCGGCGATTCCCTGGTCGAGGAGATAGTCTGCGAACTGCCATGCGCCGGGATCGCGGTAGCGCTCGGGCGCGCGCAGGCGAATGGTGGCTTCGACGAGGTCGCCGCAGTGGAGCTGGGGCTGGGGTTGCGGTTGGAGGGCCGTCGGCGAGGAGCGTGGCGCGGATGCCTCCGGCGATGGGAACCATGCGGGAGGTGTCCGGCGTGACTTCTTCGATGGCGGTAAGCGAAAGGTCGAGGGAGGTGGTGGGCGTGGCGTTCTCGCCTGCGCTGGCGGTCTCGTCCCACTGGTCTGGATCGATCGATATCGGTGCTGTCGGGGTTTTCGGCGTTGTTGGTGCGGGCGGGGAGGGTTCGGATGCGGACGATGCGGCCCTGGACGGTGCGGCTGAGACCGTCGGCGTAGGTGAGCAGGGCGGTCTGCGGCGAGGGCGTGGGCTGGAGTTGCGCGGACCATAGGCCGGCGGCGATCCAGAAGGCAGCTACGGGGAGGATGGCGAGGCGGAGGCTTCGGCGCAGAGCGAGGAGGGTGAGCGCTGTGAAGGCGAGGACGGCGAAGAGGAGGAGGATGGTGGGGCGCGAGGCTGGAGGCGGGAGTTTGGTGAGGGACTCGCCGAGGGCGAAGCAGAGCGCGGCGGCGAGCAGCGGGGCGCGGCGGAGGCTGAGGGGTCTCGACGCGCGGGAAGCGGGGCCAGAAGCGACGCTCGCGCTCGTCCCGCGTTTCGGGTCTGGAACCAGGTCTGGGAACGCCAGAGGATTGCCGCAACAGGCCACCTGTCTTTCCTCACGATTGAATCACAGTTGCGGAGGGGATCGCTCTGAAAAAACACTCAGCGGGTGAGGACGGCGACGGTTTCGATGTGGGTGGTCTGGGGGAAGAGGTCGAAGAGGTGGAGTTCGGCCAGGGTGTAGCCGGACGGTCCGGCGAGGGTGGTGAGGGTCTGAAGATCCGAGGGGAGGGTTTCCGGCGAGCAGGAGACGTAGACCAGAGTGGGCGCGGCAATGCGGGCGAGAAGGGAACAGACCTCGGGGCCTGCTCCGGTGCGGGGCGGGTCGAGGACGATGAGATCGGGGCGGTCGCGCTGGAGGACGGCGACGCGGAGGAAGTCGAGCGTAGTGGCTTTGACTGCGTGGAGGTTGGGGATCTTGGCGGCGGCGAGCGCGGCGGCGGCGGGTTCGGCGATCTCTACGGCGGTGACCTGGGTGAATCGGGCGGCAAGGGCACGGGAGAAGAGGCCGACTCCGGCGTAGAGATCGAAGGCTGATTGGCCGCTGCGATTGTTGGTGACGAGCGCGAGGAGTTCAGGGAGGAGGAAGCGGTTGGCTTGAAAGAAGGCGGTGCGTGGAACCCAGTAGGTGGCTGGTTCGAGGTTCGAGGTTCGAGGTTCGAGAACAGACAAAGGCGACGGCGAAATACGGGGATTCTTCGCTCCGCTCAGAATGACAATCTGATTCTTTGCACTGATGGAGTAGTTAAGGCCGGGGCTGCCCCAGGTCGGGCCGGGCCGGGGCTGCTCGTTGCGGCGGCTGCGCTGGCGGGAGAGCATGGGGAGAAGCGCGATTCCTGCGCCGGTGAGTTCTGGGATGCGGACGTGGAGGGATTCGCAGAGAGTGGTGAAGTCGGCGGTGAGTTTTCTTGGCAGTGACTTCGCGGCGGTGCGCAGGTAGAGGATGAGCTGGAGGCGGGACTCGTCGGCGGTGGTGAAGAGTTCGAGCTGGTCTGGGGTTTGGTTGGGATTGCGCAGCCAGAGGCTGGCGGATTGATTGAGCTGCGCGAGGAGGGCTTCGGTGGCTCGCCAGAGAATGGGGGCAGCGATGGGGCACTCGGTGATGGGGAGGAAGGCGGGGTGCAGGTTGTTAGTTGCAGGTTGTTGGTTGGATGAGTTGAGGTAGCCGGCGCGGAGCTGGCCGTCGATTTCGGCGAGGGTGAGGCGGATGCGGTTGCGGTAGGCGAGCGGCGGGGAGGGGTGGAGCTGAAGCATGGGCAGCGCGAGGCCAGTGGCTTCGAGGCGCGTTCGGAGCTGAGAGGCTTTGTCGCGGAGCTGCGCTGCGTAGGTGAGGAGCTGGAGCTGACATCCGCCGCAGGAGCCGAAGTGCGGGCAGGGGGGAGTAGCGCGGTCCTGAGGCTGGATAGCTGCGGGATCGAGTGATGGCGGCATCGATCAGGCCTGGTCTTCGTGGGGCATGTAGAAGAGGCTGAGACGGGGCAGCGAGTGGGCTTCGAGCAGACGCTTCTGCAGGAATTGCTGCTGCACCTGCTTGATCTGAACGGCCTGCATCTTGCCTCGGTAGGGGGCCAGCTCGCGGGCGGCCTGTTCGCGCAGGGCGACGAGCTGGGCCTCCGGCGCGGCGGTGAGCAGCGCGGCGAAGAGCTTCTCTTCGAGCACGGAGAGGGTGCGGTCGAGAACTTCAAGTGACTGCGCGTCCAGCGAAACCGCCAGCTCGCGCTGGCGAGAAGCGGCCTCCGACGCTGTAGTGTTGGCGGGTGAGGGGAGATTGGGTGCGGCTGCGGTGAGGAGCGCGGCGTTGCGTTCGAGGTAGTGGGCGATGCGGGCGGCTTCAAAGCCGGATTCGCGGGGTTCGGTTGCGGAGGGCTGCGCGGTGCCGATGGCGGCCTCTTTGGACTGCTCGACGGCTTCGAGGACGGCCTGTGCGCACCAGGCTAGGCCGTTAATCTTGCGCTGACGACGGGTGCTGCGGAGAGCTTGCGCGGCGTGCTTGTCGAAGGCCGCGTCGATGCCGCGCAGAACGGCTTCGAGGGGGATTCCAGCCTCGCGCCATGTCTCGATGAGCGCCCAATCGAGTGTGGAGAGCATAAGGAGAGAACCTCGCCGTTGCTGGAAGCGGGTCTCGATATCGGTGAAGTAGTTGAAGTAGTTCATAAGCCACACCTCGCTGCGGCGAAGTCAGTCTCGATGTGGCTTTGGGGAACGGGTGCGGTCGTGGTGATCCTGATTGCGCTCGTAGATGATGCGGAGGCCGGTGAGGGTGAGGCGTTCGTCGACTTGGCGGATGAACTTGGAGCCGGAGGCGATGAGGCGTGCGAGGCCACCAGTTGCGATGGTGCGGGTGTCTGGGCCAAGCTCGGCGATCATGCGTTCGAGGATACCATCGACCAGGCCGATGTAGCCGTAGTAGAGGCCAATCTGGAGGTTGTCGACGGTGCCGGTGCCGATGACCTTGGCGGGCCTGCGGATGTCAATGCGGGGCAGGCGGGCGGCGCGGGTGAAGAGCGCGTCGGCGGAGATGCCGAGGCCGGGGGCGATGGCTCCGCCGAGGAACTCTCCCTTGGCGGAGATGGCATCGAAGGTGGTGGCGGTGCCGAAGTCCACGACGATGACGGGCGGATGAGGAGAGTCTTTGGCTGGGAGCGGGTCTTTGAAGTTTGCGGGATCTTTGAAGAACTCGTATGCGGCGACGCAGTTGACGATGCGGTCGGCGCCGACCTCGGCAGGGATTGTCTGTGCGTATGGGCAGGCCGGTGTGGATGCCTGGTTCGACGAAGATCGGCTTGACGCCGCAATAGAGTTCGGCGGCGCGGCGCATGGTGGAGTCGAGCGGGGGAACGACCGAAGAGATGATGATGCCGGTGATCTGCGCGATGTCCATTGAGCGCAGGGCGAAGAGGTCGCGGAAGAGAATGCCAAGCTCGTCGATGGTGGGGTTGCGGTGGGTGGTGATGCGCCAGTCCGCAAGCAGAGTGGCGGGGGCCTGCGGCGTGGCCAGGCTATAGAGACCGAGGACCGTATTGGTGTTGCCTACATCGATGGCTAGGAGCATGTTTTTCGAGGTTCGAGGTTCGAGGTTCGAGGAGAAGCAGGTTCTTTCGCTATGCTACGGAATGACAAACAACGTCATGGTTCTCGGAGGCCCCCGGAGAGGACGGTGTGGAGCTGGCCGTCGTCTCCATGGACAAGGAGAAAGCCGCTGGGATTAAAGCCAGCGGTAATGCCAGTATATCCGCTGGGGTCGTTGTCGCGAATTTCGACTCGGACGCGCTTGCCGGAGATCCAGGAGCTGTACTGAGTGGGGTCCGAGGTCCGAGGTACGAGGTGCGAGGTGAGGCGGCGGAGTTCGGCGTCGAGGGCGAGGAGAATGGCGGCGGCTAGCGGTTCGCGACGGAGGCACTTCGTGCTGTTCTCGACGCTTCGCGTGAAAGACACTTGGCGGAGTGCAAGTGGGTCGGGCAGTTCGCGGCGCAGCGAGGTCGCGATGGCATCGAGTTCAGGCGGAAATATTGTGTGATTGACGTTGATGCCGATGCCCAGGACAGCATAGCGAAGCATCGCGGGTAGCGTGGGTGTGGCGGGGTTCGAGGCTGTGTCGATGAGGATGCCTCCGCACTTTTTGCCGTTGAGGAGGAGATCGTTGGGCCAGCGGATGTCGATCTGGTCACGCACGCGAAAGCCGGCGACCGAGGCGATGGCCGATTGTGCCGCAATGGCGGTGGTGAACGAGAGGCCGAGGGCTCTCTGCATGGAGATAGGCGGGGCGACGAGCGCGGTCATATAGAGGCCGTCGCCATCGGGGGAGTGCCAGATGTGAGAGCCGCGGCCACGGCCCGCGGTCTGCTGGTCGGCGATCCAGACGCCGTGACGCGCGCCGGACTTCGTTGCATCGAGCGCGAGGTCGTTGGTGGATGTGACGGAGGCGAGATGCGTCAGGTGGCCAGCAAATTCAGTGTTGGCGATGGCCTGCTCCACTGCACGGAGGTCGAAGGTGTCGGTTGCAGGCATCAGAGGAGGTCGGCGGTGATCTTCATGCTGAGGTCTACGGCGGTGGCGGAGTGGGTGAGCGCGCCGACGGAGATGAAGTCGACTCCGGTTTTGGCGTAGTTGCGGACGGTCTTGAGGGTCACGCTGCCGGAGGCCTCGATAGTGGTCTTAGGCAACGCTTTGCGCACCAGCTTCACGGCCTTCTTCACCCCTTTTGGGGTCATGTTGTCGAGCAGGATGGACTCTGCTCCGCCGGCGATGGCCTGATCCAGTTCGTCTGGCGTGCGGACTTCGACCTGAACGATCTGGCCGGGCTTGCGCCCGGCGAGAGCGCGCGCGAGCACTGCGGGAAGCCCGCCGCCGAGCGAGATGTGGTTGTTCTTGATGAGGATTCCATCCTGTAGGTCGAGGCGGTGGTTGATGCCACCGCCGCAACTGACGGCGTACTTGTCGAGCGCTCGCAGGCCGGGGATAGTCTTGCGCGTGTCGAGTATTTTTGTCTTGGACTTCGCCGCGGCCACCGCGGCGACGTACTCATTGGTGAGCGTACTGATGCCGCTCATGCGCTGCATGAGGTTGAGGATGACGCGCTCAGTGGAGAGGATGCTGGCGGCGTTGGCGCGGATGACGGCGATGGCCTGGCCCTTTTTGACGCGGACGCCGTCGAAGATCTCCGGGTGCGAGACAACCTCGAAGCGGCCGGCGGGTTTATCGGAGAGCTTGCCGTAGAGGCTGAGGAAGGCGGAGATGCAGCCGATGCCGGCGACCACGCAGCTCTGCTTGGCGATGATGGTGGCGGTGGCGCGCAGGCCGGGATCTATGGTGAGGTCCGTGGTGATATCGTTGGCGGCCTTGTCCTCGATGAGGGCGGCTTCGAGAATCGCGGTGATGCGGCGTGATTTCCAGTCCATGATGGCTTCGATTCTACTCGGAGGTTCGAGGTTCAAGGTTCGAGGTTCAAGGTTCGAGACTATGGGCGGCGATCATCGCCATTTTACTGTGCAGGCAGGGCTTCAAGGGCGGCTTTGGTCTTGTCGTGGAGGGTACGGGTCTCGGCGGCTTGCTTGCGCAGGCCTTCGACGATGTGGGCGGGGGCTTTGGCCATGAAGGACTCGTTGCCAAGCTGGCGTTCGGCGGCGGCCAGGCCTTTTTCATATTTGGCGAGGTCTTTGGTGAGGCGCTCGCGCTCGGCTGGGACGTCGATCTGGCGCTCGTAGAGGACAACTACGTCGAAGCTCGACGTGCTACGGGCGTTCGAGCCGGTGAGGGCTTCGGCGGCGGAGTCGACGGAGCTGACGCGGCAGAGCTTGGCGAGCATGTCGGTGTTGGATTGCGCGAGCGCAACGATTTCAGGCGTTGCGTGCAGGTGAATGGGGGCAGCTTCTTTTTCGGGGACGCTGAGTTCCTTGCGCAGCGCGCGGACGGTGGTGATGATCTCTTGAATCGTCTGCATGGCACTGACCGACGCGGAATCGGCTGGGTAGTCGGAGGCTTGCGGGTAGTGGGTGAGGGCGATGGATTTGGCGGGGGGCTGACCGGCGTAGAGCGCGTGCCAAATCTCTTCGGTGAGGAAGGGCATGAAGGGCGAGAGAAGGCGCAGAGCCGACTCGAAGACGTGGACGAATGTGGTGAGGGCTGCTGAGGTTGCGGCCTTCTCGTCGGGTTCATCGAAGTTGAGGCGAAGTTTGACGAGTTCGAGGTACCAATCGCAGAACTCACCCCAGAAGAATTGGTAGATCGCGCTGGCGGCCTCGTCGAAGCGATAGTCTGCGAGTGCGCGATGAACCTCTGCGGAGACCGCGCTGAGGCGGGAGAGAATCCAGCGAGACTCTAGCGGTGCAGTGGCGTCAGCAAAATGCGGGGGTCCCTCCACTGCGCAACGGACGATGAAACCATCCGTTGCTCCGGTCGGGATGACGGCCTCATGGGTGGGGAGGGTGACTTCGATGCCAGCCTCGCGGGCGCGGTCGAGGTTCATGAAGAGGAAGCGGGCGGCGTTCCAGATTTTGTTGGCGAAGGCGCGGTTGCCCTCGGTGCGGGCCTCGCTGAATGCGATGTCGGTGCCGGGCGAGGCCATGCTGGCAAGGGTGAAGCGGACGGCATCGGTGCCGAAGCGCTCGATGATCTCGATGGGGTCGAGGACGTTGCCCTTGGTCTTGGACATCTTCTGGCGGTCGGCGTCGCGGACGAGCGCGTGGATGTAGACCTCTTTGAAGGGAACGGCTTCGGCGAGCTCACGCGGGCTGCCATCGGGCATCGGAACGTCGAGCATGAAGTGGGTGCCGAGCATAATCATGCGCGCGACCCAGAAGAAGAGAATGTCGAAGCCGGTGACCAGCAGCGTGGTGGGGTAGAAGGCGGCGAGGTCAGGGGTCAGGTTCGAGGTTCGAGGTTCGAGGTTCGAGGTGGAAGACAAATGCGGGGATTCTTCGCTGCGCTCAGAATGACAATCCTTCTCTGCATCGCCGGGCCAGCCGAAGACGGTGAACGGGAGGAGGCCGGAGGAGAACCAGGTGTCGAGGACGTCGGTCTCCTGCGTGATCTGCGCGGAGCCGCAGGTGGCGCAGGCGGTGGGCGTCTCGCGGGCGACGGTGATGGCGCGGCAGTCGGCGCAGTGCCATGCGGGGATGCGATGGCCCCACCAGAGCTGGCGCGAGATGCACCAGTCGTGGATGTTGTTCATCCACTCGAAGTAGGTCTTGGAGTACATCTCCGGAGTGAAGCGGATGTGGCCGTCGCGGACGGCGGCGATGGCTTTGGCGGCGATCGAGTCTCGTGCAACTCCACCGGGGCTAAAGCCCCCCTCTTGTGCGGGCGTATTCAGGGGGCTGAAGCCCCCTGCTCCCTCCGGTGCTTTGTTGACGGCGAGGAACCACTGCAGTGAGAGGCGCGGCTCAATGACGGCACCGGAGCGTTGCGAGAGCGCGATGGCGAGGTTGTGATCCTTAATAGCGACGAGCAGACCGACGGCTTCGAGGTCGGCGACGATCTTTTCGCGCGCTACAAAGCGATCCATCCCGTGGTAGGGCGAGCCGGGCAGGTCGATGTGCGCCTCGATGTCGAGGATGGTGATCGACGCAAGCTTGTGGCGCTGGCCGATGGCGAAGTCGTTGGGGTCGTGCGCGGGCGTGACCTTGACGGCGCCGGTGCCGAACTCGGGCTGTGCCCAGTCGTCGGCGAGGATGGGGATGGCCCGGTTGGGCGCACCGTTGACGCCGCTCAGTGGAAGCGATATGACTTTGCCGATGACGGCGGTGTAGCGCGGGTCGGTGGGGTTCACCGCGACGGCTGTATCGCCCAGCATGGTCTCGGGGCGCGTGGTGGCGACGACGATGGAGCCAGTGCCATCGGCGAAGGGATAGCGGATGTGGTAGAGCTTGCCGAGGCGGTCTTCGTGTACAACTTCGAGGTCGGAGACGGCGGTCTGCTGGATGGGATCCCAGTTGACGATATAGCTGCCGCGATAGATCAGACCCTGCTCATACAGGCGGACGAAGGCTTCCTTCACCGCGACGTTGAGGTGGTCGTCCATGGTGAAGTACTCGCGCGACCAATCGACCGAGGCTCCGAGGCGGCGCATCTGGTCGGTGATGGCAGAGCCGTATTGGCGCTTCCACTCCCAGACGCGTTCGGTGAAGGCCTCGCGGCCCAGAGCCTTGCGGCTGGTGCCTTCGCTGGCGAGTTGGCGTTCCACCATCATCTGCGTGGCGATGCCGGCGTGGTCGGTGCCGGGAACCCACAGCGAGGTCTGGCCGCTCATGCGGTGCCAGCGGGTAAGGATGTCCATCTCCGTCTGGTTGAGCATGTGGCCCATGTGCAGGCGTCCGGTGACGTTGGGCGGCGGCAGGAGGAGGGTGAAGTTCTCTGTGGGGCTGCCTGCGGTGGTGCCCGCAGGGCTTGGGACTTCAAAGAGCTTCTCGCTGACCCAGTACTCGGCCCAGCGGCGCTCGATGATGGAGGGGTCGTAGGCTTTGGGAAGGCTGCTGGCAGAAGCTTCTGCGGACGATTGGCCGGTCGATTGGGCGAGCGGTATATTCAGCGATTCCGGCAGCGATTGGGCAGGCGATTTTGGCGTGTTTTCGTGACTCATGGGGATAAGTCAAGGGTAGCACTGGTGGAGAGGCTTGGTGGTGCAGGGAATGCTAACCACAGAGCAATCGGATAAAAGCCATGCAAGACCGAGGAGATGCGTTGTCTTGCTTTCAATTCACCTGTTGCGAGATAGGGGTTGATTGTCCGGGGGCCTTTCTTGCGTCGCTTGAGTTTGCCAACTCATGTTTATGAAGGCAGGTTATTTTCGCCAACCCAGCGTACATATTTCTCAAAATTTGGTCTTGCCAATCGTCACGCGATGAGCTTAGTATCCGATTCGATCCCGCAATGAACGCACAAACACGCACCGCAAGGACTCAGAGCTAGGTTGTAGCCGGATATAGCCCGAATCACCGGGGAAATCCAGGAGAGGCAAGTTTGGGTTCAAATCACCCTTATCCACAGATGAGGGATTTGAATTCCCGTGCTTTGGAGTGACGAAACAATGACTTGGTACGCCTACTGCATTGCAGAACGAAACGCATTTCCTGAACTTTGTCGACATCGCCGCCCAATGCCACTGGTTGGAGTCACCGGCCTCTTTGGGAACCAGACCTTTCTGTTTCCGGCAAGCGATCTGGCGGTGATCGTCTCGGAACACACGGTGGAAGACGCTGCCCGGATGGACCAGAACGCAGCCAAGGATCACGCCCGCGTGATTGCGGACTGCTTCAAGCTTTCCACGGTGCTTCCCTTTCGCTTTGGCACCACCTTTCCCGACGATGACGCGCTGCGCCGGTCGGTTCGCTCGAACCAACGGCACTTCACGGCGAATGTGGAGCGGCTGCGCGGCAAGGCTGAGATGCACCTGAAGGTTCTGATGGACGATACCTGCCCCGGCATCGCTGCACGCGATATGACGGTGGGACAGCAATACCTGACCAGTCTGCGCGAGAGCGCGGCGCGGCAGCGGGACCGTCAGTCGCGGGCCAGGGCGCTGTCGGTGCAAATGCATCGCATGTTCCTGCCAATTGCCGAGGAGATCACCTGCAAGCGTACGGAGTCTGGCAAGATGTTGCTGGATATCGCCCACCTGATCGACAACAAGACGGTGGAGCGCTATCAGAACAAGTACTCGTCGGCGACGTTGGAGATGAAGGAGTGCCGGATGCAGTTGTCTGGGCCGTGGCCTCCGTATCATTTTGTGCAGCGTCACTCGGCGACACCGCTGCACGGCGCGTAAACCTCGTCCTGGGGCTACCCCCCAGGCTGGAACAGGGCGCGCCTTCGGCTCTATTCCGGTGCTCAATTGGTGGGTAGGCTGCGTTTTCGTTTTTTCCGCGGATACCCTTTGTTGTCGATCCAGCATCCCAAGAACAGGCCCATATCCGGGCTTTGGAAGCGCTTTTTGCACCAGCACAGTGCGAAAGGTCCCAATTCGGAAGCGGCGATTGGCTCGCCAGGAGATCAATATTATGTACCGTACAAACTATTCAGCGCCTGCTATGGCGCTTGCGCAGACACGCGTGCAAAACATCAGCAACACATTTCGCAGTTTATGGACTCGCACATTGCCAGCGATGGCTATTACCGGGGCATTTGGAGTTCTTGCGAGTATAGCTCCGACAACAGCAAAGGCGCAGGAGCCGAATCCGACCTCGCAGCCGGCGGCTGTAACTGTAGAGGTTGCAAACCCGATTACAGAACAGAACGGGATCTATATCTACCGGGTGAAGGTGGTGGAGCGGAATCTTGACTGCGTGAACTACCTGAATCGCAGCGATTCGACGCACATCGGGTTCGAGGGCACAGCGCTTTTGCGCGGAGCGCGGGGCGAGGCGAAGGTGACGAGCGAACGCGGGAAGATTACGATCGACGCGCACTTTGACGGTCTGACTCCGGCGAATGGATTTGGCAAGGAGTATCTGACCTATGTGTTGTGGGCGATCTCGCCGGACGGGCGGGCTCAGAACCTGGGCGAGGTGTTGCCCGCGGGGACGAAGAACAACCTGAAGGTGACGACCGCGCTGCAATCGTTTGGCTTGATTATTACCGCTGAGCCTTACTTCTCGGTGACAGAGCCAAGCGACGTGGTGGTGCTACAGAACGAGATTCGACCCGACAAGACGAACGGCGTGATGGAGAAGGTAGAGGCGAACTATAGCCTGTTGCCGCGCGGCATGTACGCGGAGACAGCGGGTTCGCGCACGGTTGCAAACCCGATCACACGCAATGAACGCTCGCCGCTGGAGTTGTATGAGGCGGACAATGCGGTTCGGATTGCGCAGGATGCGGGAGCAGATACGTATGCACCCAAGATCATGGCGCAGGCCGTGCTCGACGAGCAGAATGCGGGCGCGCTGGACGGCAGCAAGCATGGTGACCGGAAGATGGAGATCACCGAAGCTCGCGAGGCCGTGGAGCGCGCTGAGGATGCGCGGATCACTTCATTGCGCAAGCAGGCGGCGGATCGGGCGCAGGCTCAGGTAGCGGCGAAGGAGCAGGCGCAGGCCGATGCGGCGTTGTCGCAACAGCAGGCGGCCCAGGCCCAGGCCAATGCTGCCCAGTCGCAAGTGGTGGCACAGCAGGCGAAGCACGATGCAGAGCAGGCGCAGATAGCCAAGGCGCAGGCCGATGCGGCCCGCGCACAGGCTGAGGCGGAGACCGCCGCGGCACAGGCCAAGGCGGCAGAGGCTGGCAAGAGCGCAGAGAACGCGAATGCGATTCGCGAGAAGCTGCGCGCGCAGTTGAACTCGGTGCTGGCAACCAGCGAGTCGGCTCGTGGGTTGATCGTAAATATGTCGGATGTGCTCTTCGACACCGGCAAGTACACGCTGAAGCAGACGACACAGGTGAGTCTGGCGAAGGTTGCCGGGATTCTGGAGGCTTATCCTGGCTTGAAGGTGCAGGTGGAGGGCTATACCGACTCGACCGGCTCGGACGATATGAACCAGAAGCTCTCTGAGAATCGCGCTTTGGCTGTGAAGGACTTCCTGGTGTCGCAGGGCGAGTCGCAGGGGAGCATCAGCTCGACGGGATTTGGAAAGAACGATCCTGTGGCCGATAACGGCTCTGTCAGTGGACGCGCACAGAATCGTCGCGTGAATCTGGTGGTGTCGGGCGATGCGATCGGAGTTACGCAGACGGTGTCGACGCTGGTGCAGTAATGGTCGTGCAGTAAAAAGCATAAACAATTCGTTGTTTGTATCGAGGGGGCCGCTACACGCGGCCCTCTTGCTTTATGTGGGCGGCGCGTGGGTTTATAAAAGAAGGATGATGTCTCTCAAGGGCAAAGTTGTTCTGATTACCGGGGCCAGTTCGGGCATTGGCCGGGCCACGGCGTTTGCGTTTGCGGGCGAGGGAGCGCGGCTTCTGCTGTGTGCGCGGCGCCTGGAACTGCTTCAGGAGCTGGAAGCGCCGCTGATGGAGGCTGGCGCTGCGGCCGTATCGCTCCTCCGTCTGGATGTGCGGGAGCGCGAGGCGGTATCGGCGGCTATCGCGGGACTGCCGGAGGAGTGGAAGGCTATCGACGTTCTGGTCAACAATGCGGGGCTCAGCCGCGGGTTGGCCAAGTTGTACGAGGACGACCCGGAGAACTGGGACGAGATGATCGACACCAACGTGAAGGGGTTACTTACAGTCACTCGCGCGGTGGTTCCTGGAATGGTGACGCGGAACGCAGGGCACGTCATCAACCTGGGCTCGACCGCTGGGCACCTTACGTACGCGAATGGAGCGGTCTATTGCGCGACCAAGGCAGCGGAGAAGTCCATCAGCGAGGGTCTGAAGATCGATCTGATGGGCACTGCGGTACGGGTCACCTCGGTCGATCCCGGGATGGTGGAGACGGAGTTCAGCCGGGTACGGTTTCGCGGGGACGAGGAGCGCGCGGCGAAAGTTTACGAGAAGATCACGCCGCTGGAGCCGGAGGATATTGCGGACGCGATTGTGTGGGCTGCGACGCGACCGGCGCATGTGAATGTTCACAGCATTGTGCTGACCACGATCGACCAGGCGAATTCTACGGTCTTCCATCGACACGATTAGCTGTGGAGGCTCAATAGGTTGTTCCTGTTCAAGCCAGAACGGGAAGCTGGGGCATTGAGGTTTAGGCTAGCATGTGGGCGGTGGAAGTTGTAGTCATGCAGCCAAGGGTCGAGGTTCTGTTCTCGTTCTGCTGAGTTCTGGTAGGAGCGTGCGTAGGCCCATTCTCCGAGCGTGGTCTTGATGAAGCGTTCTGCTTTTCCGTTGGTGCGCGGGGTATAGGGTCTTGTGAAGCGGTGTTTGATGTTCTGCTGGCGCAGGGTCATGCGGAAGATCCCGTGTCGATAGCAGGAGCCGTTGTCGGTGAGCACGCGGCGGATGGAGAAGCCGAATCGCGCGTAGTAGGCCCGCGCCATGAGGAAGAAGTGGATGGCCGAGCGGTGTGTCTGGTCGGGCAGGATGGCAGCATATGCGATACGCGAGTGATCGTCGATAGCGATGTGCAGGTACTCGTAGCCGATGCCGCGCGATTCCTTGCCCAGGACTCCGGTGATGCGGTGCCCCGGTTTGTCGAACCGCGCCAGGCGCTTGATATCGAAGTGGATGAGGTCGCCGGGATGAGCGTGTTCGTAGCGCACCACCGGCGGCGGCGGGTCCAGCGAGCGCAGGCGATTCATGCCGTTTCTGCGCAGGATTCGGCTGACCGTGGCCCGGCTCAGGCCCAGGGCGCGTGCGATGCGCCAGCCGTTGTAGCGCAGCCGGCGAAGAGACAAAACCATTTCCAATAAAGGGGAAGGTGTTTGCCGTGGAGAACTGCGTGGGCGCGAGCTGCGGTCTGGCAAGCCCCCCGATCCGTGCTCGCGATAGCGCCCCACCCACTTGCCTGCGGTCTTCGCGGTCACGTTGAAGCTAGCCGCGGCCAGCTTCAACGTGACCCCCTGCACAATCACTCTTTTGGCCAACTCTTCGCGCAGAGACACCGTAAGTCTGGCATTCTTGTGATAGTCCATTCGATCCTCCGAAGTGTGCTGTTGTTCGCTACAATCAGCTTCTCCGATCTGGATCGAATGGACAACCTATTGAAACTTCACAATTAGAGCGCTCGGTTGGGTAAGAGAAATACGGAGGAGTTGGACAAACCACGGCGTTCTTGTCCTGATGGCATTCTGTGCAGCCACAACGACGAGATCGTCACTCTACCGATTCAACCGGCCACCGCTACATGTGGACCGTCCAGCCAAGCTCAGACAACTTCTCCTCGATGTCGGCGAGCGCGTTGGCAAGTGCACTGCGCCGAATCGGGCTGGCGGCGTGCTCGGAGAGGATGCGGTTGCGCTGAAGAATGAGAGCCTGCCGTTTCCGCGTGCGTTCGGCCTCGCGAGCGTGGGCGATTGCTTTGTCTTGCCTGGATGGGGTGGCCTGCAGTGAACGCTTTTCAACAGATTGTGTTGCTAATCCTTGAGACATAGGTTAATTTTACGCCGACCTGTTGGATTGCATCAGATTTCGGGGGTCAACGGCCTACGTGGGAGCGGTCCGCGTGGCGCCTGTGCATGGTGGATCTGATGCGCGGATGCCTATAATCAGATCACGCGAGATTGATGAAATCGAGTGGGGGAAAGTTTGTCAGTCATTGTTCAGATAGAGGGCCTTCGCAAGGTCTATGAAGGCAAACAGCGCGTCGTAGCCGTGGATGGCATCGAGCTGGGTGTGCGCGCAGGCGAGATGTTCGGTCTGCTTGGCCCCAACGGAGCGGGCAAGACGACGACCATCGGCATTTGCACTACGCGCGTTCTGCCGACTGCAGGGCGGGTGCTGATTGCGGGCGCGGATGTGGTGCGATCGCCGGCGGTGGCGCGGCGGTCGATGGGAATCGTACCCCAGTTCAACACGCTCGACCGTTCCTGCACCATCTACGAGAACATCCACTTTCACTGTCTCTACTTCGGGTTCTCGCACGCCGAGGCGAAGCGGCGGACGCACCAACTGCTCGATCAGTTTCTGCTCACCGAGCGGGCAGAGGCTTATCCTTCGCAGCTTTCCGGCGGGCTGGCGCAGCGGGTGCAGATTGCACGTGCGATTGCGCATCGTCCCAAGGTACTTTTCCTCGATGAGCCCAGCGCGGGACTCGATCCGCAGAGCCGGATTGCGATGTGGGATGCTGTTCGGAGGCTGCGTGAGGAGGGGATCACCGTGGTGCTGACGACGCACTATATGGAGGAGGCCGACGAACTGTGCGACCGCGTGGCGATTATAGACCACGGAAAGATTCTGGTGGAGGACACGCCCGCCGCACTGAAGGGATCGGTGGGCGCGCAGAAGGTCTATGCGCTTGAGCTGAGCGAAACCGCGGGCGCAGCAGTGCTGGGCGAGCAGTTAAAGCAGATGGCCGGAGTGCGTGGCGTGGAGACTACGTCCAGCGGAATCCTCATCTTCGCCGACAACGCCGATGGCCTGTTGCCTGATATTGTTCGGGCCAGTAATCCATACGGTCTGCGCGACCTGACCATTACAGAGACCAGCCTGGAGACGGTCTTCATCCGGCTCACAGGGCGCGACCTTCGCGAATAGAACTGCGGGAGTAGAGACTCATGGCGCTACTGCAATCTGAAACCGATGCAACCTGTCAGCCGGAGCCGGTGCCTCGGCCCGCTGCGTCCATGAGTGTGCTGTACGCGCGCGCCTTTGCTGGGCTGTTTCTGCGCGACCTGCATGTGCTGCGGCGCGAGATGGTGCCGTTCCTTGTGCGTGTGATCATGAATCCTCTGCTGTTTCTCTTCGTCTTCACCTACATCATGCCTCACATGAGCGGAGGCTCGACGATGAACCCCACGGCCTCGATGGCTGGAGCCGCAGGGGCCAATTTCTCGACGGTGCTGCTGCCTGGATTGATGGCGGTGGCCATCATGTTCTCGGGGATTGCGGCGGTGGCGCTACCGCTGGCGCAGGAGTTTGGCATTACGCGCGAGATCGACGACAGGGTGATGTGTCCGTTGCCGGTGGCAGCTGTGGCCATCGAGAAGATCGTCTTCTCCGCGGTGCAGAGCATGATTGCGGCTGCGGTGGTCTTTCCTCTGGCGTACTACATGCCAGCGACGCCGGTGTATGCGCACGTCAACAGTTGGGCGTTTCTGATCGCCGTGCTCTCGCTGGCCAGCCTTACCGCGGGAGCGCTTGGCCTGGTGATTGGCACCAGCGTACGGCCGCAGCAGATCGGGCTGATCTTCGGCGTGGTGGTGATGCCGATTACGTTTCTGGGTTGCGTGTACTATCCGTGGGCCGCGCTGAAGGCGATCCCGTGGTTGCAATATGGCGTACTGATCAACCCGATTGTGTACATGAGCGAGGGGCTACGCGCGGCGCTTACGCCGGGGCTGCACCACATGAATCCGTGGCTCATTCTGGCGATGCTACTGTGCTCGTTCGCGGTGCTGACCTGGTTCGGGATTCGGGGATTTCTTCGCAGGGTGATCGACTAAAGCTCGAGCGCCGACTTACGCAAGATCGAACAACAGGAACTCTGCGCCGGATTCGCTGGCGATGGTGATGGAGGATTCGGCTTCGATCTCGAGGCCGTCGCCTGCTTGCAGCATTGTTCCGGCGACGGAGACTGCGCCGCGCGCGACTTGCAGCCAGCCATTGCCGAGCTTGAAGGTGTGGCTGACGGAGCCGCCGGGGTCGAGCTTTGCGGCGAGGAGTTCCGCATCGGAAAAAATCTTGAAGGAGCCATCGCGCGCGTCAGTTGAGGCGAGCAAATGCAGCTGGTTCGGCTCGTCCTGCACGGAGAAACGCTTCTGCTCGTACTTCGGCGGGATGCCGAGTTGGTTCGGAAGGAGCCATATCTGGAGCAGATGCAACGTTTCGCTGTCGGAGGGATTCATCTCGCTGTGGCGCACGCCGGTTCCGGCTGACATGTGCTGCAACTCTCCGGGAACCAGGGTTTCGCTTGCGCCGGTGCTGTCCTCGTGCTTGACCGCGCCTTCCAGAACATAGGTGAGGATCTCCATGTCGCGGTGCGGATGCTTGCCAAAGCCCGTTGCGGGCGCGACGCTGTCCTCGTTAATGACGCGCAGTGCTCGGAAGCCCATGTGCGCTGGATCGTAGTACTGGTCAAACGAAAAACTGAAGTTTGAGTCAAGCCAACCGTGGTTGGCATGGCCGCGCTCAGCGGCCGGTCGTATGGTTACCATTGTGTTTCACCCTGAATATCTGATGCTACAGAGTGCGCGTGGATGCACGCGGGGCGTAGGAGCCGATTGACTCACAGGCCTTTGCGGAGGGCTCGCCAGGCGATGTCGCGGCGGAACTGCATATTGTTGAAGGAGATTTTTTCGAGGGCGGCGTAGGCCTTGGCGAGGGCGGATTCGAGCGGCGTGGTGGAGGCGGACGACGGCCCGCCGGAGACGGCGGTGACGGCGAGGACCCGGCCACCGGCGGTGACGACGGCACCGTCTTTGGCGGCGGTTCCGGCGTGGAAGACTACGGTGTCGGGGTTGCGTACGGAGTCGAGGCCGGAGATGGGTTGGCCATTGACGACCTTGCCGGGATAGCCTCCGCTGGCGGCGATGACGCAGACGCTGGCGCCGGGATGCATCTGGATGGTGAGGCGGTCGGCGGTGCCGTCGATGGCGGCGTCGAAGAGGTCGAGGATGTCACTTTCCAGCCGCACCAGAATCGCCTCCGTCTCGGGGTCGCCGAAGCGGGTGTTGAACTCGAGGACCATGGGCTTGGTCGAGCCGTTGGACTGTGGCGTCATCATCATGCCGCAGAAGAGGATGCCATGGAAGGGCGTGCCTTCGCGTGCCATCTCGTCTACGACGCGCTGGGCTACGTTCTTGAGTAGCCACTGCTCGAGGTCGGCGCTCATCAGGCCATCCGCGGTGTAAGCGCCCATGCCGCCTGTGTTGGGGCCGGTGTCTCCTTCGCCGATGCGCTTGTGGTCCTGCGCGGCGGCCAGTGCGACCGCGTGCTTGCCGTCGCAGAGGGCGAAGAAGGAGAGTTCCTCGCCGTCGAGGAACTCTTCGAGGACAAGCTCCTTTTCGGCTGTGCCGAGCAGCTCGCCGGAAAATATCTCTGCGGCGGATTTTTCGGCCTCGGCGTGGGAGTTGCAGAGGACTACGCCCTTGCCAGCGGCGAGTCCGTCAGCCTTGACGACGACCGATGCACTGAAGCGCGGGAGTTCGCGACGGAGGTCTTCGAGCGAGCGGCAGACGGCGTAGGCGGCGGTGGGAATCTTGTGGCGCTGCATGAAGTCCTTGGCGAAGGACTTGCTGGACTCCAGGCGGGTGGCGGCCTGGGTGGGGCCGAAGACGCGCAGGCCGAGGCGTTGCAGCTCATCGACAAGGCCGAGGGAGAGCGGGAGTTCGGGGCCGACTACGGTGAGGGCTGGGCTCTCGGCTTCGACTACGCGGAGCATGGCGGCGAGGTCCGCAGTGTTGACCGGGACCGAGCGCACAGCCTTCGAGCCATTCTGGAGGCGAACCTGCGCGATGCCTGCATTGCCTGGGGCGCAGACGATCTCGGAGACGCGTGCGGATTTGGCCAACGCCCAGACGATGGCGTGCTCACGTCCGCCTCCGCCGATAACCAGAACTTTCATTAGGGAATCCTCGAATATTTAGCTTGAATGCTGACTAGTCTACTGTTTGACGAAGCGATTGGCGAAGAACAGGGAACGGCAACTGGGCAATCGAACGAATTGTTCGCCATTTGTTTGTTGTTTGTTCGTCCCCCCCTGCCCCCCCTCCCCCCTCCCCCCTCCCCGGGGGTATCTTGCGAGGAACTTGTTTTGTATCAATCGTCTGCTGGAAGTCACTGTCGCCAAAGTAGTCATTGCAAATGCTTTACAGCTAAAACATCTATTATGAATCGTTTGCGGAGCATTGAGGGAGCGGAGAGCGCGGGCTCGCGGGGTTCGATTAATTTGATCCATATATTTAATTGTAGCAAGCGGAGCATAACTAGTATGCCAACTATTTTTCGGAGTGAAGTGGTTGATGGAGGCGGAGTTACTGGGATATTTCGGTGTCGAGGGGCTTGACACGCTGATTTGTTGGGGTTTTTGAGGAGATTATTTTCGCGTCCTCGATCGCTGGTGCGATCGAGGACGCGAAGAAGTAAAAGTGGCGCGCAATACGGCACACGTAAACGTGTGCCCTTCCGGTTGGTGGTAACGGCTGGCAGTGGCGATTCGGCATACGGCAACAGGCTGCGAAAAAGGCTTGATTGCCGCTTCCGGCAAAAGGCCCTGGGCTAAAGCCCCTTGATTCAATTGGCCTTATTCAGGGGGATGAATCCCCCTGCTCCCTCCGGAAGAACAGGCAAGGGCGGCGGGTTGGCGGCTTACATCCCACCCATCGCATGAGACAAAGGCGCGATGGATGGGGCACCTGGCCCTGGGCTAAAGCCCCTTGATTCAATTGGCCTTATTCAGGGGGATGAATCCCCCTGCTCCCTCCGGAAGAACAGGCAAGGGCGGCGGGTTGGCGGCTTACATCCCACCCATCGCATGAGACAAAGGCGCGATGGATGGGGCACCCGGCCCTGGGCTAAAGCCCCTTGATTCAATTGGCCTTATTCAGGGGGATGAATCCCCCTGCTCCCTCCGGAAGAACAGGCAAGGGCGGCGGGTTGGCGGCTTACATCCCACCCATCGCATGAGACAAAGGCGCGATGGATGGGGCACCTGGCAAGAACAAACAACGGCGGAGAACAGGCAACGGCGGAGAACAAAGGCAAGAACCAATACGGAGATTCTGGCTGCGCCAGAATGACGGCAGAGGGATGACGGTGTTGAGAGGTGGGTATAGCGAAAGCGATTACGCCAGGGGCGGGTTGGTGTGGCGGGCGGCGCGGAGCGAGTCAATGATGCTGGCAGCGAGTACGGGGAGGCCGAAGAGCGCGCCAGCGGTGAGCGCGGTGGAGACCAGATCGTTGCGGTAGAAGGGAATGCCGGCGACGTAGCAGGCACCGAGTCCGGCGAGCGAGTGGGGGTACATGCTCATGGAGCCAGCGGTCCAGACCATGAAGTTGCTGATGAGGAAGAAGGAAGTAGATGTGGCGAGCACACCGGCGGCGACACGCAGCAGGGTGGGCTTCTGCAGGATGCCCATGCCGAGCAGGCAGACGGCGGCGTACCAGATCCAGGTGACGAGGTAGGTGCGCACCTGGAAGGGATAGCCGTAGGCGAAGACGGTGAGGTAGTAGTCGGTTGCCATGAGGACGGCGAGGGCGGAGGGGAGCATCCATGCGGCGCGCTTCGAGCTGCCCATGCGGGAGCCGAAGAAGAGCAGGCCTCCGCCGAGAGCGGTGAAGTTCCAACTGACGGCGTGGAAGGCGTGGGGAAGGATGCGGCTGAGCACGGCAAGCAGAAGGACGAAATAGGCGAGCATGGAAGACCTCGAAGAAGGAAACTGGAGAGCAGGCCCGGAGCGGTATGGAACGGAGCGGCTGTCAGGTTCGATTCTCTGTCTTCACGGCTGTGCGGTCAACTGTGAGGAGGTACGAGGTTCGAGGCGCGGGGGATGCGCCCATCAGGCGAGGCCGGAGCCGGAGGCGAGGAGGGAGTGGATGGTGATGTCGTCGAGGAAGCTGATCTCGAGGCGGATGGCGACGATCTGGCCGAGTTCGGCGGCGAGGCGGAGATGCTGGCGGCGGGTGCAGAGCTCGGTGAGGGCTTCGTGACCGGCGCGTGTGAGCTCGACTCCGGTGGCGATGATGGCGGCGTAGAGGTCGAGGACCGCGAGCAACTGGATCTCGACGCGGAACTCCATATTGGTGGGGGAGAGGGTCTTGCGCTCGAGGAGCCAGCCGCCACAGTTGCTGAAGGCCGTCGTAAGCTCGGGGAGCAGGCCGTGGCGCTCTTCGTAGGTAAAGCCCTGGATGTCGAGCGATTGCATGATATCGATGTTCCGCCGCGACTTGGAGGTAGTTGCCGCTAGAGTGTTCATCGGAGACATTGCATCGGAGCGTGATAGGTGGTGGGGGTACGGGGGTCACGTGACCAGGGGAAGCAGGTACCGGGTTCCAGTGCCCAGGTTCCAGGGAAAAGCCAGGGTCCTCGAACCTTGAACCCTGAACCTTGAAACTCGAACCTAGTCTTCCATGACGACGACAGCGAGGGCGATGTCACGGCTGTGGGTGAGGCTGAGGGAGACTGTTGCGACGCCAAGCTGGCGGGCACGCAGGGCTGCGCGTCCGGAGAGCGCGAGGGAGGGCTTGCCGCTGGGCTCACGCTCGACCTGCAACTCGAGCCAACTGACGCCTCGGCTGATACCGGTGCCCAGGGCCTTGGCGCCGGCCTCCTTGGCGGCGAATCGGGCGGCGAAGCTCTCGGCGGCGTTTTTTTTGCGCTGGCAGTATGCGATCTCCAGCGGGGTGAAGACGCGCTGGAGGAAGCGCATGCCGAAGCGGTCGATGCTCTGACTGATGCGTGCAATCTCGATCAGGTCCGTGCCTACTCCGATGACCATATCGCCTCTGAGTGTTTCGGCTCTAGTGTAGCGTGGGCGGGGGGTGGTAACCTCAGATCAAGTTGTACCGCTGGTTGAAGCGGGATGTATGCGCGCGGATAGCGGAGAGGATTGAGGAGGCTTATGCCCAGCCAGCAGGAGGTCCGATGGTCTCAGTTGAAGATCGGGGTGATTGTGCTGGTGTCGGTGGTGATCCTGACGACTCTGCTGTTCCTGATGACGAGCGCTTCGGGGCTGGGGTTCTTTTCGCGCAAGCTGACGGTGACGACGTACTTTGAGAACTCGGCGGGGCTGAAGGCTGGCGCGGCGGTGAACCTGGAAGGGGTGACGATCGGGACGGTGAAGACGATCACCGTGGTGACGACGACGGAGCGCAAGCTGACACCGGTGCAGGTGGTGATGAAGCTGGACAGCAAGTACCAGAGCAGCCTGCACAGCGACTCGATGGCGGCGCTGACGACGGTGGGGGTGCTGGGCGACACAGTGGTGAACATCAACAGCCAGACCGCAACCGGGCCGGAGTTGCGCGATGGCGACGAGCTGAAGACGCTGGAGACGCCAAGCCTGCAGGACGTGGTGAAGGAGAGCCAGGGAACCTTCGATAACCTGAACGTGATTCTGGAGAAGTTGAACACTGTGGTGGACAACATGCAATCTGGGAAGGGATCGTTTGGCCAGTTGCTGACGAACCCGGAGCTGTATAACAAGTTCGTTGCAGCCGCGGACGATGTCCATCAGATCACGGTGAAGATGAACAGCAACGACAACACGGTGGGCAAGTTCTTCAACGACGATGCTGCGATGTACAACCGGCTGAACGACGCGATCGGCCGGGTGGACGATATTACCAAGAACCTGCAGAGCGGGAAGGGCTCGGCGGGGAAGATGCTGACGGACGATACGATGTACAACAACGCCAACGAGACACTGAAGAACCTGAACTCGATCCTGGCCGACTTGCAGGGGGGCAAGGGAAGCGCGGGGATGCTGCTGAAAGACCCGACGTTTGCCAAGAAGCTGAACGATGCGATCACGCAGACGGATGACCTGGTGACGGCGATCAACTCCGGCAAGGGGACGCTGGGCAAGCTGGCGACCGACGACGCGGCGTATACCAACTTCAACAAACTGATGACCGAGAGCACATCGCTGGTGACGACCATCCGTCAGGACCCGAAGAAGTTGACGATCCGCGTGAGGATCTTTTAGGGGCGGATGAGCGTTGACTGTTGCCGGGGATGCGACAGTGCAGCAGGCCGCAAAGTCTCTGCACGAAGAACGGACAACGGAGCACGGACAACTGGCAGTGGGGAACTGTTTGCCGGGGGAAGTGGCGCAAAGTCGCCGCAGCTTCTACAATAAGCAGTAGGAATTTTTGTATCCCCAGAGAGTTGCTCGCAGCAGATGGCGTGTCGCAGTGAGGCCGCCGGCGAGGATTAAGGAAGCGCATGACGTTGAGCAGGATTGGCCGGATTACACGGGCCCTGGTAGTATCCATGGCGGTAGTGCTGGGCATGTCGGCGTGCGGCGGCTACACGGTCGGGTTTATGTGGGTTCTGGGCACGCAATACAACCAGATTGCCGGCTTCAAGATCGACGACTATACGGGGAACCTGACCGCGATGGTGAACTCACCGTACCCATCGGGGGGCGTGAACCCTGTGGCGATCGCGGTGCGTATTGGGGGGAACTACGTCTTTGTGGTGAACAAGGGCACCTACAATACCAGCGGAGTCAGTAACGGCGACGGCAATGTCGCGGTCTTCGCTGTGGGCGAGGACGGGGTGCTGACCTTCCAGAACACGTACACTACGGCGGGCAAGTCGCCGGTGTGGGCTTCGACGGACGGGACGGGGAGCTATCTATACGTACTGGACTCGCAGTCCCCGGACTATGCGACGACGGGCAACGGAGACGTTACGGTCTTCGGCATCGACCCCGGCACGGGACGGCTGCAACTGATACCGAACCAGTTGATCAAGAATGCCGCGGGGCAGCAGTTGAATTACTTTGAGGTTGGCAAGGCGCCCACGACATTCCGTGTGAGCGGCTCGTGTTTGTACACGCTGGATTCGGGCGACCAGACGGTCTATCCGTATGGGCTGGGGGGTGGCGGCCAACTGACGATCGAGATCAACTCGACGATTCCTCTGGGCACGGTCAATGCGACCTCGCTGAATGTTTACGGGAACAGCATCTACGTGACGGATGCTGGATCGAAGTTGTCCACCGGAGGATCGATTATTCCCTATACGCCGGGGGCGAGCTGCTCGCTGAGTGTGCAGGCCGACGGCGCGGTGGCGAACCTGCCGACGACCTCCAACCCGGTGTACAGCATGACCGACACCAAGGGCAAGTTCCTGTATGTGCTGAACCAGCACAGCACCAACTCGAACAACGCCAACAGCACGATCTCGGCGTATGTGATCGAGGCGACGGGCCAACTGCAGCCGATCTCGGACGCCAACAACCCATATCCAGTGGGCAATGGGCCGGTATGCATGGTGGAAGATCCATCGAGCCAGTATGTGTATACGTCGAACAGCGGCGATGGGACCGTGACCGGCAGATACATCAACCAGAACACGGGGCAGCTCTCCGACCTGACGCGCGGATCGTCCTTCTCTGCCTTTGCGGCACAGGCGACATGTCTTGCCGTAAGCGGGAACGTCGATTAGCCCTGCGCCATAGATTCAGCCTGCTTCACGGGTTCAGCAGGCGGCACGGGTTGTGCTGGCGCGCGCAACCGAAACATGAGGCAGCAGACGGGCGGGAGGAAGGCGAGGTTGGCCTCTTCCGAACGGGATGGGGGCGGAGACGATCTGCCCCGGAGCTAGGAATCGCATGAGGTTGAAACCGATGGGCCGTGCGGTAACGGCTTCGATGTTGTCCCTGGCGATGGCGCTCTGCGTCACGGCGTGCAGCAATGACTACACCGTGTCGTACCTGTATATGACGACGTCGAAGGCGCTGCCGCACGGGCTGATCAACGGCTACCAGATCGACTACCAGTCTGGATCGCTGCTGCCGCTGGCGGACTCGCCGATTGACACCGGGGGACGCGATACGGTGGGGCTGGTGGTGGCGCCCAACGACCTGTTTCTTTATACGGTGAACAACTTCGACTCCGATGTGGTGGAGTTCGCCATCGGGACGGACGGGAAGCTGTATCCGCAGAACACGTACAACATCTCTGGAAGCCTGCCCACGGCGGCGGCCATCGATGCATCTGGCAAGTTTCTGTATGTGACCTTCACCTATCAGAACACGCCGATCTCGTATACGCCGGCGAATCCCGGGCCGGGCGGGATCAGCATCTTCCCCATCAACTCGGACAACACACTGGGTACGCCGTTCACGGTGAACGCGGGGCGGAACCCAGTGGGGATTGCAGCGAGCGTACAGAATATTACCGGGACGGGCACTCCTTGCATCATCGGATGCCAGCAGCACTTCTTGTACGTAATCGAGCAGGACTCTGCTACGTCAACTAACCTGCTTGCTTACTCCTTTATCTCAAGTACCAGCAGTACAGTTACCACGGTCTCCGGCCCGGTTACCCCTCTGGCCGGGGTCACGATCAACGCGGGCAACGTGGCGTCAACTGGCTATGCATCGGGGCCAGCGCCAAGTGGAATCCTGCTGGACTCAACGGGGACGCACCTGTATGTCACGGATCAGACGCTGAACCAGGTGGCATCTTACTCTGTGGGTGCGAATGGCATTCCCACGCCGATCGCGGGCGGCGCGGCGCAGGCCGACGCGGGGCCGATGGGCATGGCGTTCGACCTGAGCGGCAAGTATCTTTATGTGGTGGCCTACACCGCGAACACGATCGACGGATACACGCTGGGAGCAAGCGGACAGCCAGTGCGGTCGAGCGTGGCGGCGAGCGTGCAGGCCGGGACGGGACCGACCTGCGTGACCATCAGCGGGGCACCCAGCAACGCCAATCCAAGCCACGCGATTTATCTGTACACGTCGAATGCGCTGAGCAGCAACATCACGGGCGAGCAACTGAATCCGCAGGACGGAAGTCTGGACCAGATCCTGGGAACGCCGTTCGGGGGCAGCGCTCTGCCCACCTGCGCGGTCACGGTGCCGGCGTTTCCGCTGAGGAACTACTAGGAGCGCGGGGCAGGATTTGGAATGCGGACGGAGAAGGACCGGGCAGGACAGGATTTTCAGCAGGCGGCGCAGGCGCCGGGATGAAGGACGCAGATGAATTTGCATAGGATCGGACGTACGGCGAAGATTTCGGTGGTGTCTGTGGCGATGGTGTTGGGGCTCGCGTCGTGCAGCCTCGACTACACGGTCGGGTACGTCTATATGACGACGAACAAGAGCAATCCTGGCGTGATCGATCAATACTCGATCGACTTCGACTCGGGCTCGTTGAGCCAGATCGGCACGCCGGTTGCCGCGGGCAACAACCCGGTGACATTGGTGGCCGCGCCCAACGGCCAGTTCGTCTATGTGATCAATCAGGGCGATTCGACGGTGCAGGAGTTCGCGGTGCAAGGGGATGGGACGCTGGCCTCGCAGCACGTCTATCCGGCCGGCGGCGCGCATCCGACGGCGGTGGCGATCGACCCGCAGGGAGCGTTCCTGTATGTGACGAACAGCTATGCGGCAGGAGCTACAACGGGGACGGGGGTGGTATCGATCTTCCCGGTGAACGCGGACAACTCGCTGGGCACGCCATTGACGCCGCAGCCGGTTGGCATCAAGCCAGTGGGGATCACGGTGAGCTACTTCAACCACTTTGTGTATGTGGTGGGACAGCAGACTTCGACGACCGGGTTGATTCTTGGCTTCTCGCAGAATACGACGACCGGGGCGCTGACGCCGGTGTCAGGGACCACGATTGCCGGTACCGCGGGCAATTCGGTGGTGACTGGATTTGCTGCAGGGGTGGTGCCCAGCGCAATCGCCGAGGAGCCGACCTCGCGGTTTGTCTATGTGACCGACCAGGCGGCGAACCAGTTGATCGGGTATACGGTGCTGCCCGCGGGCGGGCTGCTGCCGATGGTGAATGGGCCGTTTGCAACTGGACTTTTCCCGGCCGACCTGACCATCGACCCAACCGGCAAGCTGATCTATGTGGTGAACTACAACGGCAGCACGGTGCAGGGCTACATGATCGATGGGGCGACGGGTACACCTTCTGGCGCGGTTGGAGCATTTGCGACCGGTACCGGGACGGGCCCGACCTGCGTGGCTGTCGATCCCGCGCTGGGCGACTTCCTGTATACCTCGAACAGCCTGGACAATACGGTGACCGGCGAGCGGGTGTTTCCGAACACGGGCGGGCTGCAAGGAGTGCAGAACTCTCCGTTCAACGGCTCCGCAGCGCCGACGTGCCTGGCAATCGTGCCGAATGGGCCGCATGCCACGCAGACCATCATTCCATAGAGGCTGCATCCGGCCAGATTCCGCAAGAACGAAAAGCCCCCGCGATGGGGGCTTTTCTGGGTTGAGGGGATCAGTTGGCGGAGGATGCGCGGCGGCGCAGGATGGCCTTGCGGGCGGGCACTTCCACCAGATAGTACGCGGCGAATGCGAGCAGGATGGTGGCGGCGTAGGTGATCCAGGGATCGAACTCGGCGAGATGCAGGCGATCGGTGCCATGGGAGTGGCGGACCATGTTGATGAAGTTGAAGTGCAGCAGAAAGAGGCAGTAGCTTGCCTCGCCGAGCAGCATCAGCGGCCGCCAGGAGAAGAGAGAGGCGATAGCGTTCGGACCGCTGAGGCCAAGGATGAGCGCGGCAAAGAGCGGCGTCATTAGACCGCCATGCACCAGGACATAGGGCGCGAAGGGAGTGGCCTGGGAATAGAACGCGGCGAGGGCAAGGAGGCCGGCAACGGCGACGAGAGTGCGCTGGCGAGGTGGCAGCACGAGGATTGTCTGGAGCTTGCCCAGACCGATTCCGGTGAGGAATGTGGCAGCGTAGACGATGGTGGAGAACTTGAGCGCACGCAGCCAGTAGCCGTAGGTGTAACGGTTGGCAGGCGCAGAGAGGTGATCCGGATTGAGCAGGATGTAGAGCGAGTGGGGGACGAGTCCGATGGCCCAGATGGCGACGAGCAGCGCGATCAGACGTGCGGGAGATTTTGGCCACGGAAGACGGATGAGCCAGGGGAAGGCTGCATAGAGGAGGACTTCGACCGAGAGCGTCCAGGCGACGGTGTTCCAGAATGTGGCCAGCGTGGGAAACCAACCCTGGAGCAGCAGCGGAGTGAGGACGAGGCCGGCGAAGAAGTCGGAATGAGAGTGCGCGTGCCACTCGGCCTGGAGCATTGGGAGAGAGATGGCCAGCGAGAGCAGGTAGACAGGGTAGAGGCGGGCGAAGCGGGCGCGCCAGAACTCTCGCTTGACCAGCGGCGCCGGGCGGTCGACGTAGTTGTACGCGAGGACGTAGCCGGAGAGAAGAAAGAAAACGGCAACCAAGGCGTAGGCGGTATCGATCACCGGCGCGACGAGCTGCATGTGCGGCGGGGTGAAGTGGAAGAACATGATGCCGAGCGCAAGCAGTGCGCGGAGACCGTTGAGCGCAGGCAGCATTGGCCTGCGCGCGGGACTCGATTGCGCGAGGACAGGAGATGGTGCGCCGGGCGGTTGCAGAGTGGGTTTCACTGGATTCCAGTTTATCTGGAAGTTGACAGGGGAAAGATGCGGCTACTGCGGCTGCTATGGAGTGACGAGGGAGCCGAGGGGTTCGCCCTGAATGACGCGGACGATGTTGCCCGGTTCCTTCATGCTGAAGACCATCATGGGCATGTTGTTGTCGCGGCAGAGGGAGACGGCGGCGGTGTCCATCACCTTGAGGTTGAGGCGGAGGATGTCGGCGTAGGAGATCTGGGGGAACTTGGTGGCGTCGGGGTGGGTCTTGGGGTCGGCGGTATAGATGCCGTCGACCGAGGTGGCCTTGAGCAGGATGTCGGCCTTGATCTCCATGGCTCGCAGGCTGGCCGCGGTGTCGGTGGAGAAGAAGGGATTACCGGTACCGGCGGCGAAGATGAGGATGCGGCCCTTTTCCAGGTGGCGCATGGCTCGGCGGCGGATGTATGGCTCTGCGACCTGGCGGATTTCAATGGCCGACATGACGCGGCATACCAGGCCGAGCTTCTCGACGGCGTCCTGCAGCGCGATGGCGTTGATGACGGTGGAGAGCATTCCCATGTGGTCTGCAGCGACGCGGTCCATGTCGATGGCCTGTTGGGCGACGCCGCGGAAGAAGTTGCCTCCGCCGACGACGATACCGATCTCGCATCCGAGGGCGTGGACAGAGGCGATCTCGGCGGCAACTTTGTGAATGAAGACAGCGTCGATGCCGAAGCCGGCGCCGGCGGCGAGGGCTTCTCCAGAGAGTTTGAGAAGGATGCGTTTGTACATGTCAGGTGTAAGTATCGCACGGCGCTGGACGAGTAGTCTGCACGCTGGGTGGCGGCAGCCGGACTCGAGCCGTGGAGACGGTTGAGGGCGTCTCTCTGGAATGCAGAGACGCCCTCAGAGTTGTTCGCGGTGCGGTTTGGAGTTGCGACCGGCCGCGCCGGGTTATTTCTTCAGCACATTTCCGACGGTGATGCTATCCGGGGCAAATATTTTTATGTCGTCGCGGTTGTTGGTCTTGATATCGATCCGCGTGAAGCTGCCCGGCTTGCCTGGCGCACTGACGGTGAGGACCGCTTCGCTCTCCAGTGTCTTGTAAAGTCTGTTGAGCAGAGGAGAGAGCGATCCCGGAGCGAACATGCCATCATACAGGGCTGCGCCGCCGGTCTCCGAGGCCAGGTCGGAGAAGTTTGTCTGTCCCTCGAGCGTACCGCCCTCGCTGCGGCCCTCGCCCGGGACGATGGGATCCATCCAGTAAAAGGGATACGGGATGATTCCCTGGCGCTGCAAGAGCTGCGAGGCCCCTGAGACATCGGGATTCATCTGATCGCCACTCCCCGCCTGGCCGTTGCTGCGAGTGATGCCATCGGTGAACATCAGCACGGCGCGCAGCTTGGCCGGATCGGGATTGGGCCATTTGCCGGCCAGGTCTCTGAGGCACTGAAAGGGATTTCCATTATCGTTCTTCGGGTTCGACGCTTCTTCCCTGGTCTTTGCGACGAGCGCCTTGCTGGCGAGATCGCGGTCCGTGGTGAACGGCTGAACCACGACCGTACGCCCTAGCAGCAGCCAGCCCACGCCGATCTCGACGTTGGACGGCATCTCGATGAAGAACTTCTTGAGATCTCCAAACTGGCCATTGGAGCCGAGCATCTGCTCGGAGTCCAGCAATACCATCAATTGCACCACGGGCGAGTGGGGATCATGCAGCACAGGCACAAAGTCAGTGACTGGGACAATCTTTCCGCCAACCTTGACTTCGCCGATATCGGACTTGGTGAGTGGCGCCTGGGGAGGGAAGAGTTCCGACTTTTTGGCCTTGACGGGCATGGCCCGCACCACGACCAACGTGGCGGTCTGCGCGGCGGCGGGCGGAGCGACGGCGAAGAAGAGCAACAGGGCGCTGGCCGTCGCGGCCAACAGGCAGGCGGCGGTTCCCAGGGAACGGGACTTGGCGTGGATCGGCAATGCGTGGGTAAATTGCGGGGTCATGGCAGGCTCTCCTGTAGCCTTATGGTTCTTTGAAGACAATCGAGTTAAGACGCTGCAACGAGCGGAAACGATGTCCCAACAAATATAACCGATTGCAGCAACACCCGGCCAAACGGAGCGTCCCGCTCGGCAAACGGCCCAATCCGGCTTGCGTAAACGAGCGAGGCCGGTCAGATGCCCTCGCCCATGCTGACGTGGTCGGAGCGGGAAGACTGCTCGCTGCGGTACTGCGCGCGTTCTTCTTCCTCGACGGTGAGCGTGTTGACCGGCTCCTGGCGCACCGTCTGTAGCTCGCCGTCCAGCCGCTCCACGCGGGTGGTGAGACGTTTGACCTCGTCGGCCAGCGCGATGATGACATCGGAGAGCGGGTCGTTGACGTCGTGCGGATCGGTGATGAGCACCCGCTTGCCGTTCTGATAGACGATGTGCGCGGGAACCCCGACCACGGTGGAGTCCGGAGGCACGTCTCGCACTACGACCGAGCCTGCGCCGACGCGGGAGTTTTCGCCGATGGTGATATTGCCCAGGATGTTGGCGTTGTTGCCGACAAAGACGCCATTGAGCAGCGTGGGGTGCCGCTTGCCGACGCCTTTTCCGGTGCCGCCCAGAGTTACGCCCTGGTAGAGAGTGACATCGTTGCCGACGACCGCAGTCTCGCCGATGACGACGCCCATTCCGTGGTCGATGAAGACGCGGCGGCCGATGCGCGCTCCGGGATGAATCTCCACGCCGGTCCAGAAGCGGGTGACCTGGGAGAGGAAGCGCGCCGGCAGCCGAAGATTCTTCCGCCAGAGCCAATGATGAATGTGGTGCGCCCAGACCGCGTGCAGGCCGGGATAGCAGCACAGCACCATCGCCCGCGACGTGGCTGCCGGGTCGCGCTCGAATACGCAGCGGATGTCTTCGCGGATGGAGGCGATCAGGTTCATGGCACGATGGGTGAGGTCGGCGTGCCGAGCGCCTGCTGCCGCAGCTCATCGAAGAGACCCGTGGAGAGATAGCGCTCTCCGAAGTCGGGAAGGATGACGACGATCAATTTGCCGGCGTTCTTTGGCTCGCGCGCAAGCTGGACCGCCGCATGGACCGCCGCACCGGAGGAGATACCCACCAGCAGGCCCTCCTCGCGGGGCAGGCGGCGCGCCATGGCGAAGGCATCGTCGTTGGTCACCTGGATAACCTCGTCGATCAGCTCCGTCTTCAGCACGGTGGGCACAAAGCCCGCGCCGATGCCCTGAATCTTGTGCGGGCCGGGAGCGCCGCCGGAGAGAACGTGGCTGTCCGCGGGCTCGACGGCCACGGTCCAAAAGCCCGGCTTCTTCGCCTTGATGTACTCGCTCACCCCGGTCAGCGTGCCGCCGGTACCGACGCCGGAGACGAGAATGTCCGCGTTGCCATCGGTGTCGTTCCATATCTCCGGGCCGGTGGTCTCAAAGTGGATCTTCGGGTTTGCGGGGTTGTTGAACTGCTGCAGGATGAAGCTGTTGGGCGTCTCGCGCTGCAGCTCCTCGGCCTTGGCGATGGCACCCTTCATTCCGTTGGGACCCGGCGTCAGAACAATCTTCGCGCCGTAGGCAAGCAGCAGAATACGGCGCTCCACGCTCATCGTTTCCGGCATGGTCAGGATGATGCTGTATCCCTTGACCGCAGCCACAAACGCCAGGCCGATGCCGGTGTTGCCGCTGGTGGGCTCGATCAGGACGGTTTTGCCGGGCTTGATCTTGCCATCGCGCTCGGCGGCCTCGATCATGGCGAGGCCGATGCGGTCCTTCACGCTGCTGGCCGGATTGCGGCTCTCCAGCTTGACGACTACGGTGGCGGGGGCTCCCTCGGTGACCCGGTTCAGTTGAACTAGAGGTGTGTTGCCGATCAGATCCGTGATTTTTTTTGCAATGTTCATTGTGTCCCCTTTGACTCATAACCCGGCGCGACGCCGGTGTTGCGCTGCTGGGTGCGCACTGCCGCGGATGAAGCAGCGCCCAATGCGGTGGCAGTACGAGGTGGGGTCAACAGAAAAAAGCGCGGGGAGATGCTGCGATGCGGTCGTGGCGACGCCTTGCGACCTGCATCCCATCAAGCATGACCGAAACTGGCCCGCGAAGACGTTCGCAACGGTTCTGATTGGGATCGCTCATCACTCTAACTGAGATTATAAGAATGGCGCGGGTAAATGTCTAACCATCAGGCGTTTGCCCGCGCCATGCTGGTGCGGTTTCACGGAACATGATCGTGCGTAGAGCGTGCGCGGTGAAACGCTTTAGCTCACCTCGAACCGGTCGCCGCGTTTGGGACAGAGGACCTCCAGCTTGTAGCGGGCTTCGATCTTGGCCTTGAGCGCCTGCTGCGCCGCTGGCTCGCCGTGGACGAGAAAGACCTTCTTCAGACTGGGCGCGGCGGGGGCCATCCAGTCCAGCAGCTCGTTCTGGTCGGCGTGGCCGCTGAGCGAGTCGATGGAGTCGACCTCGGCGCGCACGCGCATCGGCTCACCAAAGATGTTGACCTCCGGCAGCTTGTCCAGCAGCTTGCGGCCAAGCGTGTTCTCCGCCTGATAGCCGGTGATGAGGATGAAGTTGCGCGGGTCCTCGATGCCGTTCTTCAGGTGGTGCAGGATGCGCCCGGCCTCGCACATTCCCGAGGCCGACATCACTAGATAGGGCACGCGCAGATCGTTGAGCGCCTTGCTCTCCTGCACCGTCTGGGTGTAGCGCAGGCGCTTCCAGCCGAAGGGGTCCTCGCCCTTGGCGGTGAAGGCGGCGGGTTCCTCGTCCCACTCCTCGGTGTGCTTCTCGAAGACGCCGGTGACGGCGACCGCCAGCGGACTGTCGACAAAGATGGGCAGCTCGGGAATCTGTTTGGCGTCGATGAGTTCGTGGAGAAGCATCACGAGCTGCTGCGTGCGCTCGACGGCGAAGGCGGGAACGATGATGTGTCCGCCGCGCGCGGTGACGCGCTTCACGATGCCGGCGAGCTTCTGCTTTATGTCGCCTACGGGTGCGTGCAGGCGATCGCCATAGGTGCTCTCCATGATGAGGTAGTCGGCGGCGGGCGCGGGATCGGGATCGCGGGTGATGGGCAGGTTCTTGCGGCCAACATCGCCGGAAAAGAGCAGGCGCGTCTTCTGGCCCTTCTCCACCGCGTCGAGCAGCACGCAGGCCGAGCCGAGCATGTGGCCCGCGTTCGACCAGCGTCATGGTGAAGCCCGCGTCCTTGGTCGATCCGGCGAGCAGTTGCGGCTCATGCAGCTTGACGGGCAGGAACTGCTGCTCCACCTGCGCGGCGTCGTCCTGGGTGTAGAGCGGCGGGACCGGCGCGGGGCCGGGAGGCAGGCCGATGGAGGTGCGACGGCCACTGATCTTGGTGAGGAACTCGGCGTCGCTTTCCTGGATGTGCGCGCTGTCCTTCAGCATGGGCGTGCAGAGGTCGAGCGTCGCGGGCGTGGTGTAGATGGGCCCGCGATAGCCCTGCTTCGCCAGCAGAGGCAGGTCGCCGCTGTGGTCGATGTGCGCGTGGGAGAGCACAACCGCGTTCAGCCCGCCCGCGGCAAGCTGCTGCGGCGTGAAGGCAAGATGCGAGTTGATGTCGGCTGCCTGCTGGCGGCGGCCCTGGTAGAGGCCGCAGTCCAGCAACACGTTCTGCCCCGCGCATTCGATGTGGTGCGACGACCCGGTGACGGTTTGGTCCGCACCCCAGAAATGCAAACGAATTGCCATGCGTTCTCCTGTTCTTGCTCGTCATTCGGCAAAACAACCACGGGCCGTCATTCTGGCGAAGCCAGAATCTCAGTATTGGTCTTTGCCGTTGCTGCCTGTTCTAACTTTGTATCGCCTGTGCGCTCCCAGCTTATGCGCATCATCTGTAAGTTGGCCAGAGCGATTCACTCCACGCCGCACCCGCTGCGGTTCATCGGGAGAGGCAGCGCTAGTTGCTGGGGAGTTGGGTGGTGGACCAGGTGCCGCCGAGGGCTAGCTGGAGCTGGGCGCTGGCGACGATGCGGCGGGCGACCAGGGCGGCGGCGGCGCGTTCGTCGTTCAACTGAATGGTCTGGTTGGTGAGGACTTCGAGGTAGGTGGCGAGGCCGCTGTTTATAGCGCAGCGTGGAGAGCTCGGTGCTGCGGCGGGCGGCATCGACCGCGCGCTGCTGGGCGGCTGGCCTCCTGCTCCAGCACGCGCAGCGCGGAGAGCTGGTCCTCCACATCGCGGAAGGCAGACAATACCTGTTCCCGATAGAGCGCGGTGGCCTGCTCGCGCTGGGCGATGGCGTAGTCCACCTGCGCGCGGCGGCGGCCCGCGTCGTAGAGAAGCTCGCTCGCCGATGGGCCGGCGTTCCACTGCGCGCTGCCGGAGCTGAAGATGCGGCTGACCAGATCGCTCTCCATGCCGCCCTCCGCGCCCAGCGTGATGTTGGGGTAGTAGGCGGCCTTGGCGACGCCGATGAGTGCGTTGGCGGCGGCGACGCGACGCTCGGCGGCGGCGATGTCGGGACGGCGCTGTAGCAGCTCGGAGGGAACGCCGGTGGGGATTGCGGGCGGATCGCCGGCGAGAGGTTCGCTCGGGAATGCGGAACGCGGTTGCAGGCTCTCCGATCAGCACGGCGATGGCGTGCTCATACTGCGCGCGCTGGACGCCGAGGTCGATGAGCTGGGCGCGCGCCTCTTCGAGTTGCGCCTGTGCCTCGGCGACATCGCTCTCTGTACTGAGACCGCCCTTGAGGCGAACCTGCGTAAGCTGCAACGCCTGCGTGTATGCGTCGATGGTGGAGCGCAGCAATTGCGCCTGAAGATCGAGGCCGCGCAGTTGGAAGTAGGTGACGGCGAGCAGACCTTGCAGGCTGAGCCGCGTGTTGGCGAGGTCGGCGGAGGAGGCCTGCGCGCTGGCCGAGGCGGACTCGATCTGGCGGCGAACGGCTCCCCAGAGGTCCGGCTCCCACGAGATGTTCAGAGGGATCAGGAAACTCCCAGTAGTCGTGCGAGGCGGTCGGGCCCAGCCCTGGAGCTATTCGCCGAGAGACGGTTGCGCGAGGCCGAACCGCCGATGGAGACCGTGGGATAGAGCGAGGCGTGGGTCTCGCGCACCAGATCGTGGGCCTGTTCGTAAGCATGCAGCGCGGCCGCGATGCTCTGGTTCGCACTGGCGCAGTGCTGCTCCAGAGTGTTCAGGTCGGGGTCTTGATAGATGGCCCACCACGCGCCACGGTCGGCTGCGTCGGCGGGCTTGGCTGCGGCCCAATCGCCGTTGTGGCCTTGTCCGAGAAGGACGGCGGCGCGGGGACGGGCGGGGCCTTGTAGTTTGGCCCGACGGTCTTGCATCCGGTGAGTAAAAGCGCGCATCCGGCGAGCGTGAGCGGGGCCAGCAGCGCAATGGTTGCGGGATGGCGGTAGGCCATCATGGTTTGGTCTCCGCATTTGGCGTCACCACGCGCACCAGCTCGCCATCGGTGAGCGAGTCGGGCGGGTTGGCGATGATGGATTGGCCGGGCGCGAGGCCGCCGAGAATCTCCATGGTCGAACCGGAGTCGCGTCCCTCGGTGACGCGCACGATGTGAGCGTGGTTGGTCGCGTCGACGGTGGCGACGTGCAGTCCGTCCGGCTCAAGAATCAGCGCGCTGACTGGGACGATGAGCGCGGGGACATTGGTCGAGACGTTCAGATGCACTTCGGCGTAGCTGCCCGGCAACAGCTCGCCGGAGCGGTTGTCCACGTCCACTTCGGCCAGCAGCGTTCGCGTCGCCGGGTCCACCGCGCTGGATGATCGCACCAGCTCTGCCGCGGAAGATGCGTCCGGGATACTGGGGCAGTGTCAGCGTGGCCGTGACTCCATTCTTCGCGTCGGGCGCGTAGATCTGCGGAACGTTGATGAAGACGCGCAGCGTACCGATGGCCGAGAGGTCGAATATCTCCTTGCTGCCGGAGACGGTGCCCGAGCCCGGCGTCGTCGTGCTTCCGGCGGGCGTGACCAACTGGCCGATGTCGAGATTGCGCGCGGTGATGACGCCGTCGAATGGCGCCACGATGCGCTCGAAGGATTGCAGCTCTTCGAGGCGATGCACGTTGGCCTGCGCGGAGTTCACCTCGGTGTTTCGCGCCTCAAGCAGCGCGACGGCGTTGTCGGTGTCCTGCTGCGAGACGGCGTTCTGCGCGATCAGGCCGCGATAACGGTCGGCTGTTAGTTTAGCCAATGCAGCGTTGCTCACGGCGGTTGCCAGGTCGGCCTTCGCCTGGTCAAGCTGCTGGTCCAACTCCGGCGTCTCAATGACGGCGAGCAGATCTCCCTTGCGCACATGCGAGCCGATGTCGTGCGACCAGCTCTTGACGTAGCCCGTGGTGCGCGCATAGATCGGGGCCAGCGTGAAGGCCTGAATGTTGCCCGGAAGCACGATCTCCCGCGCATCTTTCTCGAAGACCGGCTGCTCCAGCGAGACCGGCGGAGCTGCATTGGCATCGGTGGTCTTCACCAGTTCTGTATTGGCATGGACGCGGCGCACGATGCCGAAGATGGCTGCGGCGACGGCAACGACGAGGAGAACGACGACCAGCGTCACCAGCGAGCTGCGCGAGACCCCGGTCGGTGCGGTTTCATCATGACTTGTTTGTGACACCTTCGACTCCGGGTCCTTCATAGCTGTGTCTCCGTGCGCTCCATTGGCGCTGATTCGGTTGGTCTCTTCCGCTTGCGGTGGTTCATGCCTGGGCCTCATTCGTGTCCATAGCCCTGGTCTCGGCGACAGGCGGGTCGTTGCGGTGCATCAAGGAGAAAAAGACCGGGACGAAGGTCAACGTGCCAAAGGTGGCCAGCAGCAGACCCCCGATGACGGCGCGGCCCAGCGGCGCATTCTGTTCGCCGCCATCGCCCAGGCCCAGCGCCATCGGCACCATGCCGATGATCATTGCCAGAGCCGTCATGATGACGGGCCGGAAGCGCGTGAAGCCCGCAGTGAGCGCCGCTTCCGCCGCGCCCATGCCATGCTCCATCTGCTCCTTGGCGAAGCTGACCACAAGGATCGAGTTCGCCGTGGCCACGCCCATGCACATGATGGAGCCAGTGAGCGCGGGGACGCTGATGTGGGTCCCGGTCACGAAGAGCATCCACACAATTCCCGCCAATGCCCCGGGTAGCGCGGCGATGATGATGAACGGATCGAGCCAGCTCTGGAAGTTCACGACGATGAGCGCGTAGACCAGCACGATGGAGAACAGCAGTCCGAACGCCAGTCCCTGAAAGGAGCTTTGCATGGTTTCAATCTGGCCGCGCAGATTGATCTCTGTCCCGCGCGGAAGTTTTGCTTTGCTGTCGTTCAGGATCTTCTGGATCCTGCCTGCCACGCTGGCCAGATCGGTACCCTCGACCGAGCCGTAGATGTCGATGATGGGCTGCGCGTCGTAGTGGCTCAGCGTCCCCGGCTCGGCGCCACGCACCAGCGACGCGAGGTTGCCCAGGATCTGCGGCTGCTGGGCAGACCCGATGGTGGCGATGGGGAAGTTTTGCAGCTCCTGCAGGTCCTTCACCTCGTACTGCGGGGTCTGCACGGCGATGTTGTAGCTGACATGGTTCTGCGGGTTGAGATAGAAGGTCGGGGAGGTTTGGAAGCTGCCGCTCAGGCTGGTCAGCAGGTCCTGCGCCACATCCCGCTGGCTATAGCCGACCTCCTGGGCGCGCGTACGGTCAACATTGACTGTCCACTTTGGCTGGTTGAAGGGCTGCTGGATGCGGAGATCGGTGGTGCCTGGGACGCGGCCGATCTGCTGCATCAATTGCTCGGCCAGCGCGCGGTTCTCGTCCACCTTCAGGCCGGCCAACTGCACATCGATCTGCGCGGGCAGGCCGAAGTTCAGAATCTGGCTCACCATGTCGGTTGGCAGGTAGTAGAACTCGGTGCCGGGAAACTGCACGGTCAGCTTGTCGCGCAGAGCGCGCGTGTACTCCGCGGTGGGCCGATGCTTGTCAGCCAGCGAGACCAGGATGTCGGCGTCTCCGGTGCCCACCGGGGCCGAGTTCGAATAGGAGAGATTCAAGCCCGAGTACGGGACGCCAATATTGTCGATGACGGTTCCCAGCTCGGCTGGGGGGATTTCCTTGCGGATCACGTCCTCGATCTGGTCGCACAGACGCGCCGTATCTTCAATGCGGGTTCCGGTTTGCGCGCGCACATGAAGCTTGAACTGGCCGCCATCCACCGAAGGGAAGAAGTCCTGCCCGAGCCACGGGTAGAGCAGCGCAATCGACACAACCCAGAACGCGACAATCGAGAGCAGAAACGCAGCCCGATTTTCCAGGCAGAGCCGCAGGACTCCGTGGTACCAGTCGCGCAGGTTCTCGAAGGAGTGCTCGAAGGCGATCTGGAAGCGCACGAAGGGATTGCGGCTGGCGAGCGCCTGCTCGACGCGGTCGTGCTCGTGGCCCTTCAGCAGATACTTTGCCATGGTCGGCACGACGGTTCGCGAGAGGAAGTACGACGCAAGCATGGCGAAGACGACCGCCTCGGCCAATGGAACGAAGAGATAGCGGGCAACTCCGCCGAGGAAGAACATCGGCACAAAGACGATGCAGATGGCGAGGGTGGAGACGAAGGCCGGCACGGCAATCTGCGCGGCGCCGTCCAGGATCGCCGGCTCGACCGGCTCGCCCAGTTCCAGGAAACGATTAATGTTTTCAATCGTCACCGTGGCATCGTCCACCAGGATGCCGACGGCCAGTGCCAGGCCTCCCAGGGTCATGATGTTGATCGTCTCGCCCAGCGCCGCGAGCGCCAGCAGCGAGCAGATGATGGACAACGGAATCGACACCGCGATGATGAGCGTCGAACGCCAGCTTCCGAGAAAGATCAGGATCATGGCCGCGGTCAGGCAGCCGGCGATGATCGCCTCGCGCACCACCCCGCTGATCGCCGATTTGACGAAGATCGACTGGTCGGAGATCGGGCGAATCTTCAGCGACAGCGGCAGTTGCGCTGCAATCTGCGGCAGCCGCGCGCGCACATTGGAGATGATGTCCAGGGTGGAAGCGTTGCCTGTCTTCTGGATGGTTATCAGCGAGGCACGCTGCCCGTCGACGCGCACGATGTTGGTCTGCGGTGGAAAACCGTCGCGCACATTGCCAATGTCGTGAACGTAGATGGTGGCGCCGTTCACGGTCTTGATCGGCAGGTCGTTCAATGCCGCAATCGAGTCCGGCGCGCTGTTGGTCTCGATCTGATAATCGACGTGGCCCATTTTCACTTCGCCGGCGGGCAGGATGATGTTTTGCGACCCTATGGCGTTCACCACGTCGGCCGCGGAGATGCCGTGCTCCTGCAGCTTCTGGGTGTCGATATCCACCTGCACCTGTCGCAGCTTGCCGCCGTAGGGGTTTGGGATTGAAACGCCCTCGACCGTGGCCAACTGCGTGCGAATGAAGTTCGACCCAAAGTCGTTCAACTGCTGCTCGGTCAAGCCATTGCCAGAGAGCCCGAGTTGCAGCACCGGCACGCTGGATGCGCTGTATTGAATGATGAGCGGAGGCGTCGTGCCTGCGGGATATGACCGCAGCGCCGTCTGCGAGATTGCCGTGACCTGCGCCACGGCCTGCGAGATGTTGACCGTGGGGCGGAAGTAGACCTTGATGACGGAGATGCCGTTCAGCGTCTGCGACTCGGTGTGCTCGATGTCATTGACCGTCGTGGTCAGGCTGCGCTCGTACTGCACCGTAATCCGGTCGCTCAGTTGCTGAGGCGAGAGGCCGGCATACGACCAGACCACCGTGACAACCGGAATATCAATATTCGGAAATATATCGACCGGCGTCCGCTCGATCACCACCGGGCCGAGGAGGAAGAGCAGCAGCGACAGCACGACGAATGTGTATGGTCTCCTAAGTGCGAGACGGACAATCCACATCAAAACTCCTTTGGCCGGCAGCACGGTCAGCATCGACCACGCGGGACTTGCACCAAACAGCTCGGTGGCCCGGACGAGCAAACGACAGCTTCAACGAGCTCTGTTGCCGAAACATTCGCTGCTGATTAAACGATAGCAGCTTCCCACAAGACTCACCGCTGCTTTATGTCCGCGCCGCAATCCGAAGCACACCGTTGCGTCCTCGCGTGCCAATGCGCTTGCGACTGCACTGAGTTCGGTATTCTGTATGAAATGGCTTTTCTCCCGTCCACGATGCAATCGAAGAGGTCCACACTCCATGCAACTCTCCCGTCGCGCCCATGCAGGATGGGCCTCGGCACTCTTCTCTTTTTATCGCTCGCCATTGCGTCCGCACCGATGTTGTCTGCTCAGAGCTTGCCGCCCGAGCCGGTCGACGCCACGGCCCTGGTGCGCCGCGCCGTGCAACACCGGCTCGACGCCGGCAAGAGTCATCGGCCGGCCCGCTATCTCATTCACCGGACCGACGAGCGCCACGACACAACCAAGGAGATCATCGAGACCGTGGACGGCGGCGTTGCGCGTCTGGTCGCCATCGATGGCAAGCCGCTCAGCGTCGAGGCCGACCGCGCCGAGCTGGACCGCCTGGACACGCTGGCCAATCACCCCGAACTGCAGGAGCATCGCCACAAGAGCGAGCAGAAGGACGCAGAGCGCGTCGACCGCCTGCTGGCACTGCTGCCGGACGCGTTCCTATACCGGCTTGAAGGGATGGCTCCCTGCGCCGCGGGCCAGTGCTATCGGATGAGCTTCACTCCCAGTCCGCGCTTCACTCCGCCCAACATGGAGGCGGACCTGTTGCGCGGCGTCGCGGGTGAGGTGTGGATCGATACAAAACAGGAGCGGCTGACCCGGCTGGAGGGCCACTTCATCGCGGAGGTTGACTTCGGATTCGGAATACTCGGCAAGCTGAACAAGGGCGGAACCGTACTTCTGGAACAGACCGATGTTGGCGGACACGATTGGGAACTCACACGCCTGACGCTGCACGTGACCGGCAAGGCGCTGATGGTGAAGCCGTTGAGCTTTCAGATCAACGAGGAGGCGAGCGGGTTCGCACAGGTCCCGGTCGGCCTGCATTACCGGGACGCGATCCAGATGTTGAAGCAGGCTACTCCTTAGATCGGTAGTCCCGACATTAAGAGCGCTGCAATAGTGACTGTCGAGCTAGTCAGACCTTGCGATGCAGCACTGAGTTGAATAATGCCCGGCTGTTCGTTGGACTGAACCAGAGCCAGCGCGCGGCCCGCGAAGGCCTTGCGCCGGTCGCTCTGATAGTTCTCATGGCTGTCTGCCTGGCCGTTGTCCAGGCCGAGGATTCGACCGGGGCCGGTGAGTGAGAAGACGATTTCGTTGTCGGCAGTCGGGACGACGCGGCCCTGGCTGTCGACGATCTCGACCGTGACGTGGGAGAGATCGTCCCATCGGGTGTCGATGCGCACCCGGTCTGCCGTAAGGCGAAGGGAGACGGCGCGCCGGTTGTGCTTTGCTCCACGGTCATAATGACCTGGCCGTCCTTTGTGCCGACTGCGCGCAATGTGCCGGGTTGGTAGGGGACGTACCAAGTGAGATGAAGGTCGCCGGTGGTCTGCATGACTCTTGTTCGCGCGGGGAAGTTGGAGTACTTCCCCTCCATGCCCATCTCCGGGAACATGTAGCCCTCGACGCCGAGGCTCTTGCCGTTCAGGAAGAGTTCGACCGTGTCGCAGTTTGTGAAGCAGATCACGGGAATGATCTCGCCCTCGCTTCCCGCCCAGTTCCAATGCGGAGAGAGGTGCAGCACGGGGCTCTTGGTCCAGATGCTCTTGTAGAAGTAGTAGCCGTCCTTGGCAAATCCGCAGGTATCGATGACGCCAGAGCGCGACGACTTGGACGGCCAGCGCGCCTCGCCGAGGTAGTCGATGCCCGTCCACATAAAGTCGCCGCTGACATAGTCGTAGACCTGTGTGAAGCGCTGTAGCTGCTCGACCTCGATGCGTTGGTTGGACGCGGGACGAAACGCACTGGGAGTGGCGCTACTGCCGGGAATGAAGCTAGGCATTGCACCGTTCTCGGTGCCGATGAAACGGCGCTGCGGGAAGTCGTGGCGATCGATGCTGTAGAACTTCTCGCGCCGGTCGCGCCAGCGGCCGACGTAGTTGTATCCCACTACGTCGAGCTCGGCGAGAAATTCGGGCAGAGCGCCGTTGGGCTCCGCGACAATCTGGTCGCAGGCCACGGTGACCAACCGCGTCGGATCGTTGTCGTGCAGGATCTTCATCAACCCGCGCAACGTCTCGACGCCGCGTGGCACGTCCTGATCGGGGACCTCGTTGCCGGCACTCCAGATGACGATGGAGGGATGGTTGCGGTCGTGGGCAATCATGTCGGTCAGGTCGCGGGCAGCCCACTCGTCGAAGTAGCGGTGGTAGCCGTAGGCGGGCTGTTTTGACTCGCGCCATTCGTCGAAGGCCTCGGCCATCACCAGGAAACCCATGCGGTCGCAGAGGTCGAAGAACTCGTTGGTGTGCGGGTTGTGGCTGGCGCGGATGGCATTGCAGCCCATCTCCTTGAGTAGAGTGAGACGCCGCTCCCAGATGCGCTGCGGGACCGCGGTCCCCACCGACCCTCCATCGTCGTGCAGGCAGGCTCCATTCAGCTTGACGCGTTCGCCATTCAGCAGAAACCCCTTGTCCGCATCAAACTCGATGGAGCGGATGCCAAACGGAGTGCTGGTGGCGTCAGCATCTGCATTGTCGTGGCGCAGTGTCTGGCGAACGGAGTAGAGCGTCGGTGTAGTGTGCGACCAAAGTTTGGGCTGGGGCACGGAGATGCGCTGGACGAATAGATGGTTAGAACCGGCGGGAATCTCCGCCTCGGTTTCCATAGACTGCACAGCAATGCCGCTCTGGTCGAGGACTGCGGAGTTCAGCTTGCAGGATGCGGGCCGCGTCAGCGAATTGCGCACGCGCGTGGAGATCTCGACCGTGGCAATCTGTGCAGTGATCTGCGGAGTGGTGACGCCGGTGCCCCACTGCTCGATGTAGATCTGACCTGTGCTGATGAGCCATGTGTGGCGATTGATGCCGGAGCCCGAGTACCAACGCAGATTCGGCTGATGCGAGTTGTCCACGCGAACGGCGACGAGGTTCGGCTCGCTGCCAAAGTGGAGATGTGGGCTGAGATCATACACGAACGGGATGAAGCCGTAGGGCCGCGTGCCCAGGTGCTGGCCGTTGATCCAGACATCACTGCATTGGTATACGCCGTCGAACTGAAGCAGGATGCGGCGTCCTGCATCGCCTCGCGGAAGCTGGAAGGACTTGCGATACCAGCCGATGCCGGTCGGCAGGTAGGCTCCCGAGCCTCCGCACGGCTCCGCTTCGCTGAAGGGCCCGCTGATGCTCCAGTCGTGCGGCAGAGTCACCGGAGCCCAGCTTCCGCCGGTGAACTGCGGGGCCTGCGCGTCGGCGATGTCCCCCTTGGCAAAGCTCCACCCATCGTCGAAGCTCAATCGGCGCTCGCGGGGCGGAGTGGCTGCCGGAGTTGTCTGGCTGGCCAGAGCATTTTCAATCCCGATTGCGGATGCAACTCCAACCAGGGCTGCATCGCCCAGAAAAACTCTACGTGTCAGTTCGCGACTCATGGGTGCAGTTCTCCTTTTCTGCTTGCGTCACAAGTCTAAAGCCGGGAAGGGTGGGAAGACCGACGCCAAGGAGATTTCCGTGCGCCTCGGATTTTGTCTATGCGCAGGCGGTCCCGGACCTTCCTTCTTCTCCGGCATACGATATTCTCCTGTCCCGAAGCACTCTACAAACGCCATAATCAACGCGTTTTGATCCGCGCCAGCTACCCCTCAGCCCGATGCGTCCGCCACGGTTATTGTGGGTCGTGGCGGAGGAATTTCGCGGTCGTGTACACTTGATTCGACTCGATACTTGAACTTCACAAGGCCCCAGCTTGAACTCTCTTCGGCAACAGAATGCGTTGTCACTGCTGAGCGGTGACGAGGCGGTTGCCATGGCCGCCTATGACTGTGGTGTGCGGCTTGGCACAGGATACCCCGGCACTCCCTCGACGGAGATTCTGGAAACATTTGAAGCTCTGGGCGGACGGGCGCAGTGGTCGCCCAACGAAAAGGTTGCGATGGAGGTTGCGATCGGCGTCGCATTTGCCGGCGCTCGCGCCATTGTGACCATGAAGCACGTCGGGCTGAATGTGGCCGCGGACCCCCTGTTCACGGCGGCGTTCACGCGGCTGGACGGGGCGCTGGTGGTGGTTTCGGCCGACGATCCAGGGATGGCCTCCAGCCAGAACGAGCAGGACAACCGGCGCTATGCCCTGGCTGCGGGCGTGCCCATGCTGGAGCCCTCGGACTCTCAGGAGGCGTACGAGTTCACGGTGCATGCCATCGAGATCTCCGAGCGTTGGCAGGCTCCCGTCCTGTTGCGGTTGACCACGCGCGTCTGTCATGCAAAGAGCATTGTGCGGCGTGGCACGGTTGCGATTCCCCCGCCGAGGGCGGCGCATTTCGAGCACGACCTTCCCTCCCGCGTGATGATTCCGGCCTACGCCCGCCCGGCGCATCCGCGGCTGCGCAAAAAGCTGGCGGAGATGGCCGCGTGGAACGACGAAGCAGGGCCAAACCAGCTCATCACTGGCTCGACCAAGCTGGGAATCATCACATCTGGCGTGGCATTCCTTCATGTGCGCGAGGTTGCGCCCGAGGCCAGCGTACTGAAGATTGGAATGACTTACCCGTTGCCCGCGGAGCGAATGCGCGCGTTTGCCGCGAGCGTCGATCGCTGCATCGTCATCGAAGAGGGCGATCCGTATCTGGTGGAGGGAGCGCGCGCCGCGTGCATCACGGTAGAAGGCGCGCCGGAGATCTACCGCTTCGGTGAACTGACGAGCGCCCGCGTGAAGCGCATTCTGGACAAGGATGCTTCGCCGGAGCCGAAGCGCGTCGCCGGCAAGATGCCGGCCTTCTGCCCCGGCTGTCCGCACCGCAACGTCTACACGGCGCTGAAGAACCTGGACTGCATCGTCTCCGGCGACATCGGATGCTACTCGCTGGGGGCCCTGCCACCCTTCGAGGCCATGGACTCGATGGTGTGCATGGGCGCGTCCATCGGCATTGGGCTTGGGCTGCGCCATTCGCTGCCGCCCGAGGCGGCGAAGCGAGTGGTGAGCATCATCGGCGACAGTACCTTTGTGCACAGTGGAATTACGGGTCTGGTCGAGATGATCTACAACCCGCCGGAGAGCGGTCATGTGGTGGTGATTCTGGACAACGGAACTACGGCCATGACGGGCCTGCAGGAGCACCCAGGGACAGGGCGCACGCTGGCCCACACGAAGACGGGCAAGGTGGTCTTCGAGGAACTGGCGCGCACGCTGGGCATACGCAATGTGTATGTGATCGATCCCACAGCGGAGCCGGAGAGGTTTCAGCAGACGATTCAGGACTGCCTGGCCCGTCCGGAACTCTCCGTGGTGATCTCCCGCCACAACTGCCTGCTGGCAAACCGCGGGATCCGCGAGTACGAGAGGTGCAATGAGCAGCCAACCGACTAACGTAACGAACGGCAAGCCAACGAATGTAGTGATTGCGGGGCTCGGCGGACAGGGCGTGATCAAGGCCTCCGACATTCTGGCCGACGTTGCGTTCAGCGCCGGCCTGGACGTGAAGAAGAGCGAGTTGCATGGGATGAGCCAGCGCGGCGGATCGGTCTCCAGCGACGTGCGGTTTGGCGGGCACGTCTTCAGCCCGATGGTTCCGGAGGGCGAGGCGGATTACCTGGTTGTCATCGCGCCGGACCAGGTCCCGGTGAACGTGTGGATGATGGGCCAGGGCGGTGTCCTGATTGAGGCGTCCATGATCGACGAATCCACTCTGCCCAACAAAAAAAGCATCAATGTGGCGCTGCTGGGAATGTTGAGCCGTCACTTGCCGTTTCCCGTCGAGGCATGGCACGCCGCGATCGGGCGCAACCTGCCGGAGAAGCTGCTGGAGGTGAATCTGCGGGCATTCTCCATCGGGCAGGCCAGTGGGCAGGGAGTTGAGCGGGAGGGATGAATTCACTTCTGGAATCGAGCATTGCCGACTGTCATCCCGCCAGCGTGCCGGATTTCACCCCAGTTGCGCAGTTGCGCGAGCTACAGTTGAAGCGCTTGCAGGCCGTGGTTACGCGAGCGTGGCAGCAGGTCGAGCTCTTCCGCTCGCGCATGGACGAGCGCGGCCTCGCGCCGCAGGCGATCCGCTCACTCGAAGACATCGGTAAGCTGCCGTTCACGCAGAAGAGCGATCTGCGGGATACCTATCCGTTCGGACTTTTTGCCAGCCCCATGAAGGACGTCGTCCGTCTTCACGTCTCCAGCGGAACCACGGGAAAGCCCATCGTGGTGGCGTACACAAAGGAAGATGTGGATGTGTGGACCTCGGTGATGGTCCGCGGCCTGGCTGGATGCGGACTGCATCGCGGAGACATTATCCAGGTTGCCTATGGGTACGGACTTTTCACCGGGGGCCTGGGCGCGCACTACGGTGCCGAAGGGCTGGGGGCGACGGTCGTCCCAGCATCCACTGGCAACGCCGACCGGCAGATCATGCTGATGAAGGACTTTGGCGTGACTGCGATCTGCTGCACTCCCACCTATTTTCTGCATCTGATCGACCGCGCCGCCGGACTCGGCGTGGAGATGAAAGATCTGCCGATCCGGGCAGGGATCTTCGGCGCAGAGCCGTGGACCGAACCCATGCGCAGGCACATTGAAACGATGAGCCGGATCGAGGCGTTCGACATCTACGGGCTCTCGGAGATCATTGGGCCGGGCGTGGGCTGCGAATGCCGCCGCCATCAGGGGTTGCACATCTTCGAGGACCACTTCTACCCGGAGATTGTCGATCCCGAGACAGGCGAGCCGCTCGCGGACGGCAGCGAGGGAGAGCTGGTGCTGACCACCCTGAGCAAGCAGGCGATGCCCATGGTCCGCTATCGCACGCGCGACATCACCAGCATCCTGCCGGGCAGGTGCGAGTGCGGGCGCACGCTGCGGAGGATTGGCCGCATCGGGCGGCGCAGCGACGATATGCTGATCATTCGCGGCGTCAATGTATTTCCGTCACAGGTGGAGACCGCGCTGCTCGAGGTCGAGGGAACCCTGCCGCACTACCAGATCGTGCTCACCCGCGAGCAGGGACTGGACCAGATGGAGGTGCAGGTCGAGGTGACGCCGCAGATGTTCACCGACAAGATCGGATCGCTGCAGGGGCTGCACGACAGACTTCAGGGAGCGCTCGATCATGTGCTTGGAATCCGGGTCCGGGTCTCGCTGGTGGAGGCGTATACCATCGAGCGAAGCCAGGGAAAGGCAAAACGCGTTATCGACAGGAGGGCATCATGAAGATCCATCAGATCTCGCTGTTCGTCGAAAACAAGCCGGGACACATCGTCGCTCCTACGCGCCTGCTGGCGCAGGAGGGCGTCGATATCCGCGCCCTGTATCTGGCAGACACCGAGCACTACGGCATTCTGCGCATGATTGTCTCGGACTGGGAGAAGGCAGCACGAACTCTGGAATCCCATGGATTCGTGGTGAAGGTGACGGACGTTCTGGCCATCTTTGTGACCGACCGTCCGGGAGGGCTGGCTGACGTCCTGGAGGCGCTGGACGGGAGTGGAATCAATATCGAGTATATGTATGCCTTCTCCGATGTCCGTGGAGATGAGGCAATCCTGATCTTTCGCTTCGCCGATACGGACGCGGCGATTGCGCGCTTGCAGGCGGCGGGCATCAACCTGCTGGCCAGCGAAGAACTCCTGAAGAAATAGCAGGCCTTGAAGAACCAGCAGTCTTACGATGGAACAACAGTCCACTGAAGGAATAGCAGGCCCACGATTATGCCCGTTGCAAAGACCATCGCACGACAACTCGAGAATGCCTCCTGGATTCGGCGCATGTTCGAGGAGGGGATCCGGCTGAAGCGCGAGCGCGGGGCCGACGCGGTCTTCGATTTTTCGCTGGGCAATCCCGATCTCGAACCTCCGCCCGCGGTGCTGGAATCGCTGCGGCGGGTTGTGGCCGGCAACCGTCCCGGCTCGCACGGCTACATGCCGAACCCCGGCTACTCCGAGGTTCGCGAGGCCGTAGCCGCCAAGCTGCAGCGAGAGACCGGCCTGGACTTTACGGCCGAGGACGTCTTTATGACGGTCGGCTCCGCAGGCGCGTGCAACGTGATCCTGAAGTCGATCCTCGACCCCGGCGATGAGGTGCTCGTCCTGGTGCCCTACTTTGCCGAGTACCAGTTTTATATCGCCAACCACGGCGGGCGCATGGTTCCGGTGGAGACCGACGCTGCGTTTCTGCCCGAGGTGGAGCGCGTCCGTGCGGCGATCACTCCGCGAACACGCGCTATTCTTCTCAACACGCCCAACAACCCCACCGGCCGCGTCTACCCGGAGGGCGTGCTGCGCGATCTGGACGAGATGCTGAAGCGCGCCGGCCAGCCCATCACCGTCATCAGCGACGAGCCGTACAAGTCTTTCGTCTACGACGGAGGTCGGCAGCCGGAGGTTGCGTCGAACATCGCCAATACGGCGATCTGCAACTCATGGTCGAAGTCGCTGGGACTGGCGGGCGAACGCATCGGCTACCTAGCGCTCTCGCCGCGGTTGGAGGATAGAGTGGAGCTGCGCCGCGCCTGCGCCTTCAGCAATCGCACTCTGGGGTTTGTCAACGCGCCAGCGCTCTGGCAGAGGGTGATGCTGGAGTCGATGGACCAGACGATCAACCCGGCGCCTTACGAGCACAGACGGAACGCTCTCTGCGATGCGCTGGAGGAGATCGGATACGAGGTGATGCGGCCCGAAGGCGCGTTCTACGTCTTCCTCAAAACGCCCATCCCCGATGACATTGCCTTCACTAAACTGCTTGCGGAACAAGGCGTGCTCGCCGTCCCAGGCACGGGCTTTGGCCGTTCCGGTTACATTCGCCTCTCGCTGACGATTCCGCTGGAGAAGATCGAGGGGTCAATCTGCGGGTTCCGGCGCGCATTTCTCTCATCGCAAGGGGATAATCAGGGTTAGCAGGAATCGCCGCACCCCTGCGATACTGAAGAGTGTCTAATGGCTGGATCGGGCACGAATCCCGGGACGGACTTTCGCCGTCTATCAGCCTTGCAGAGCAGCAGATTCCGGCGCGCCCGGATCGATGGATGAACCATGGCAGCCACAATCGTACCCAAGCCGGAGCTTGAAGCGAGTTCATTTGACAGCACGCTGGCCAGCGCGCGCAGCACCATGCTGTATAGCGAGGTTGTCTCGCTGGCCGTGGACAGCTTCCGCGCCAGCAAGGCCCGATTCATGCTGACCATGCTGGGCATGGTCATCGGCTCGGCGTCCATCATCCTGGTGGTGACGGTGGGGATGACGGGCAAGCAATACGCGCTCGACACAATCTCCAGCCTGGGGCCAAACAAGATCGAGATGCAGTACAGCGGCGGCAGCATCATCGGCCCCGACAACACCACCACACCGGACTTCATGACTCGCGAAGACATGGAGGCAGTCCACGACACTGTGCCTGGCATCGTCGCCTACTCGCCCATGCTGGAGGACCACGACCGCATCAGCATTGGCGGAGGCGTTACCGAGGACGCCATGCTGCTGGGCGTCTCGCCGCAGTATAAGGAGGTGCGCGGACTGGTCGTTCTCTCCGGGCGGTTCTTCGACGATCAGGACGCCGGCTCGCATGCCAAGGTTGCTGTGCTCAACAAACCATTTGCAATTAAGCTCTTCGGAAGCGAGCAGGCCGCGGTCGACAAGAACATCTCGATACGCGGCATTCCGCTCACCATCATCGGCGTCTTCAAGGAGAGCATCGACACCTACGGCACCTCCGAGATCAACGACCATACCATCCTCATCCCCTACGAGGTTGCGCGCTACTTCACCGGCACCGACAATCTGAAAGAGATCTTCTTCAAGATGGCCGACCCCGCGATGGTCAAGCCCGGAGCGATAGAGATCACCGACCTGATCAAGCGCCGCCATCGGCCAAACAGCATCTATCAGGCCCTGACTCTGACCGACGTCCTGAACGATATGGCGAAAGTCGCCAACATCCTGACCTGGGTCCTGTCGCTTGCTGCATCGATCACTCTGATTGTCAGCGGCGTGGGCATCATGAACAGCATGTTGGCCAACGTGCAGGCGCGCATCCGGGAGATCGGCATCCGCAAGGCGCTGGGCGCGACCCGCCGCGAGATCCGCCTGCAATTCCTTACCGAGGCGGTCTTCCTGTCGCTCGCCGGCGGTGTTCTCGGCACCCTCGTTGGCCTCGGTATCCCGATCTTGCTGGGCCTGCTGACGCCGTACAAAATCCCCGTGGGATGGCTGGCAGCACCGATCGCGCTGGCCACTTCCGTGATCGTTGGCGTGATCTTCGGCACCGTTCCGGCCAACCGCGCCGCCCGGCTCGACCCGGTCGAGACCCTGAAGTACGAATGACCACTTCGCCACTTCGTGGGCTCTTGGACGCTTCGGGTAAAAGCAAAAACAGGCACCGACCTACACGCAAGTAGATCGGTGCCCGTCGGTGGTGATCTCGGCGTTAAGCCTGTGGTGTTTCTCTAAGCAGCGGTGGCAGCGGGAGCGACCGTCTCATCCGGCAGTTCTTCGCCCTTGATGGTGACCTTGATGTGGCTGGTGACCTCGCGGTGCAGCTTGATGGGGACGTGGAACTCGCCCAGCGACTTCAGCGGCTCTTCCAGCGATATCTTGCGCCGGTCGATGGAGTAGCCCTTCTCCTCGAGCTGGTGCGCGATGTCGCCGGAGGTGACCGAGCCGAAGAGGTGATCATTCTCGCCCACCTTGCGCTCGAAGACCAGTTCGACGGCTTCGAGCTGCTTGGCGAGATCTTCTGCGATGACCTTTTCCTTGGCCAGCTTGCGGATGGAGGAACCCTTCATCTGCTCGATGACAGCCTTGTTGTTGGCCGTCGCCTCGATGGCGAGCTTGCCGGGGAGGAGATAGTTGCGGCCGTATCCGTCGGCGATCTTGACGACATCGCCGCGGTGGCCGAGCTTGTTGACGTCTTCCTTGAGAATGACTTCCATGGCATTTCTCCGAGTTTTCTGTCGCCGTCCGGCATTACCGGCGGCGCGTAGGTTAGAAGCGCGCGGCGAAGGCGAGCAGGGCGATGTTGCGCGACTGCTTGATGGCGAGCGAGACGCGACGCTGATGGCGGGTGCAGACGCCGGTCAGGCGGCGCGGAACGATCTTGCCGCGCTCGGCGACGAAGCCCTGCAACAGGCGCACATCGCGGTAGCTGATGGCGTCGATCTTCTCGGTGCAGAACTTGCAAACCTTCTTGCGACGGAAGAATTTGCGTCCGCCTGGGCCGCCGCCGGGACCGCCTGGGCCTCCGGGACCGCCTGCGGGACGTGGTGGGCGTGGGCCGCCAGGACCGGCGTATGCGGGACGCGGCGTGTAGGGTCTTGCTTCCGGTGCGGATTGAGGTGTGCTTGGAACGCTTGTTTCGTCAGCCATTTCGTGATTCCTCTCATCTCTTTCGAGTTGTGCCGGCCAGATCCAGGCTCGCCATGGAGTCTGTGAATACCCGCGGGGCAGGACGGGTGTGGAAGCAGGTGCGGCGGTTGAGTCGTGCGGCACGCGACGGCAGATGCCGCAGCGCAGATATTAGACCGTTGCGGCGGCGGGCTCTACGTCTGTTGCCACAGGCGCTTCCGGCTCTGCAACGACTGCGACTGCCTCGGGCTCTGCGGCTGCTGCGACGGCAACCGGCGCGGGCGGAGGTGCGATGGGCTGTGCGCTGCGCTTCACCTTAGAATCGCGCAGGGCCTTCACCTTCGCCAGACGCTTCTCTTCCTCGTCCATGCGTACCGTGATGAACTTGATCACCGGCTCGGAGACGCGCAGGCGGCGTTCGAGCTCGCCGATCAGGCTGCCGGGAGCGGCAATCTTCAAAAGAACATAGAATCCATCGTTGAACTTGCGGACCGTGTAGGCAAGCCGGCGGCGGCCCATCTTCTCCTCATCAGGCTTGGATAGGATCTCTCCGCCTCCGCTGGCGACGTTCTTCTTGAAGCTGTCGATGAGTTTATCGATGTCGGCTTCCTCAACGTCGGGACGAACGATAAACATGATTTCGTAGGTGCGGTTCATTCGGTTACTTCTTTCTGCGAAGTTCTGCTTCGCACCGTGCGGGCTTGTGCTCTGCCAACCCGGTCTGGAATGTTTGACTACCGTAAGCCTGTAAAGCCGTTCCTTCTTCCTCAGTTTCTTTTGCCACGGCTGAAACCGTGCCCTTCCGGCTACTCCCCGCCCGGTGGGCGGTTGAACTCATTCATCGCGGCGCTTACCCCTTGGGTGAGGATCGCCTCGACTGCGCTTCTGACGCGGTCGAGTACTTCATCCAACACGGCAAGCTCTGCCTTGCGCATTGGCGAGAGCAGGTACTCCGTGCCGCCTGCCTTCACCTCCGTGCCATCCGCCAGGGGAGGTTTCCCCACCCCAATCCGAATCCGCAACCACTCCTGCGTGCCAAGCGCGCCGGAGACCGAGATCGCTCCGTTGTGCCCGTTCTCCGAGCCGCGCTCGCGAATGCGAAGCGTGCCCAGCGGAAGGTCCAGCTCGTCATAGATCACAATCACATCTTGCGACGGAACCGTGATTTCCAACTCCTGAACCAGGGCGGCCACCGAGAGCCCGCTCAGGTTCATGAACGTCTCCGGCTTGGCCAGCAGGACCTCTTGCCCTGCAAACCGAGCCTTTGCCGTAAGCGCCCTGCTCCGGCGATTCGCGAGGGGCACACCGCAGTATTCGGCGATGCGGTCCAGAGCGAGAAAGCCGGCATTGTGCGGCGTGAACTGATACTCGATACCGGGGTTGCCGAGACCAATAATCAGTTTCACGCCGTGCGTTCCTCTGCCTTCAACAAACCACTACCAACTAACCACGACCAACTGTCTATTCCTACTTCTTCTTGGCGTCCGACTTGGCATCTGGCTTGGCTTCGGCCTTGACGTCCGCCTTGGCATCCGGCGCGGCTTCCGTCTCGCCCTTGCCCTTCTTGACAACCTCCGGTTCGGTCGGCTCGGCGACCACCTCTTCCACCGCAACCACCTCTTCCTTGACCAGGGAGACGTGCGCAACGGTCAAGCCCTCGTCGTCGAGGAACTTGATCGAGCCCGAGTGCGGCAGATCGGAGATGTGGACGGCCTGGTTGATCTCTAGCCCGGAGACATCGGCGTCCAGATGGCTTGGGATGTCTGCGGGGAGGCACTCGATCTCAACCTCGCGCAGCACATGCTCCAGAATGCCTCCCTGGGTCTTGACGCCGACCGGCACTCCGATCAACTGAACGGGCACCGAGACGCGTATTGCCTTGTCCATCGCGATGCGCTTGAGGTCGATGTGCAGCAGCGCGCCCTTGATCGGCTCATTCTGCCAGTCAACGATCATCGCCTTGGCCACGGGGGCCCCGGTTACGTCCAGGTCGAAGATGGTGTTGTGGCCGGTGTCGGAGTGCAGAATCTTGATGATGATGCGCGGGTCCACAGTGACTGCGACGGCAGCCTGCCCGGCCCCGTAGACAACGGCGGGAATCTTGCCTTCGACGCGCACGCGGCGGGCTGCGTTCTTGTTGAACTTGCCCTCGCGGGGCGTGGCGACGACGGCTGAAATAGTGGTTGCTGCCATGATCTTTTCCTTTCGGGCACGGAGAGAAGAAGGTTGTTAGTTGCTGGTTGCTGGTTGTTAGTTGACAGCAACAGCCTCAAACCCCGTCTTACTACGCTCCCTTTGCGGCTTTGCCGCTAAATCTAAACTGCACTTTCGTCTTTCAACCAACAACTAACAACCAGCAACTAACAACCGCCTTAATTGAACAGCGTACTGACGCTGGTCTCCATGTGGATGCTCTCGATGGCGCGGCCAAGCAGCCCGGCGATCGATAGCACCTTGATCTTCGGCACCCGCAGCGCGTCTTCGCGCAGCGGAATGGTATTGGTCACGACCAGCTGCTCCAGCCGTGAATTTGCAATGCGTTCCACCGCCGGGCCCGAAAGCACCGGATGCGAAGCGCACGCATAAACCTTCTTCGCGCCCTGGGCCAGCAGCACATCCACCGTTCCCACCAGCGTTCCGGCGGTGTCGATGATGTCGTCGAGGATGAGGCAAGTGCGGTCGCGTACATCGCCGATCACATGCATCACTTCGGTCACATTCATGTCGGTCCGCCGCTTATCGACGATGGCCAACGGAACCTCCAGCTTCTTGGCGAAGAAGCGCGCACGCTCCACGCCTCCCGCGTCCGGCGATATCACCGTCAAATTGGGCAGCCCAAGCTCCCGGAAGTAGCTCACCAGCACCGGGCTGGCGAAGAGGTGGTCCACCGGGATATTGAAGAAGCCCTGAATCTGCGCCGCGTGCAGATCGACCAGCAGGGCGCGGTTTGCGCCGGCCGTGCTCAGCAGGTCCGCCACCAGCTTGGCCGTAATCGCTACCCTCGGCCGGTCCTTGCGGTCCTGCCTTGCGTAGCCGTAGTACGGCATCACAACCGTAATCCTGCCGGCAGAGGCGCGCTTCAGCGCGTCCATCATGATCAGCAGTTCCACCAGGTGCTCATCCACGGGGTTGCATGTGGGCTGAACCAGAAACACATCCACGCCGCGAACATTCTCCAGCAACTGAAAGTAAACCTCGCCGTCGGCGAAGCGCTGCAACTTGGACTCGCCAAGCGGTACGCCGACAAACTTGCAGATCTCCTCGCTCAGAGGGCGATTGGCCGATCCGCAGAAAATCTTGAAGCGCTTGTCTTCATTCAGCCGGGGAGAGCGCTTCCGCTCCGTAGCTGTCTTTGCTCCATCTGCAGCGGCCTTTGCCGCATCGGACTTTTGAGCTTCCATCTTCGACCCATCCGGTTTTGATAGTTCCGGGGATGGCTTTGGTGCAGGCTGGGAGGTTGTTGTTGTCTCCTCAGCCTGCCCTGAAATAGGGGAAAGAACCGCAGTCGTGTATTGGTTGTTCACGTCGAAACCCTCCAGGCTGGTTGACCTTGGTAGCTCCTGCTGCTTTACGTCTTACGGCGCCATTTTTTCTGCGTCGCTACTTCGCCCTGCGAAATATCAGACTCGGCCCTTCAAACTTCTGCTTCTGAACCTCTACATTCGCACCCAGTTCGGTACGCTCTGCAAACCTCAAAAACCGTCCAACTTCCGCGGCACATTGCTGCCGCCAAAGAACCCTAAGTTGCTCGTCTGACCGAAGTCAGCCGATCGTCCGCGCTTGCTGTTGACCCGCGCGGACCATTTGTTCGCTCTCCTCGTTCTGTGCGTCGGCTGGTTTGGCTGGGCGACCAGGATTCGAACCTGGACTGAGTGCGTCAAAGGCACTTGACCTACCATTAGTCGATCGCCCAGTACGGTTGCCGGTGTTCCCTGCCGGCAATCATCACTCTGCGAACATTCTGCGCCAGTACTCTTGTCGGGGCAAGGTCTCCGTTAGGAGCGCCTTGCAGCCGGTAGCCTGAACGCGTTGTTGAGCCGCCCTTGCGTCTGCCTCGGACCGGTAAAGTCCAAACAGAGCGGAGCCTGAACCCGAGAGGCCCGCGTAAAACGCAGTACCGCTCGAATCGCCCGGTGTGCCCGAAGACACGCCAGCCGGAGTTCCCATCAATAAACGCTTGATTTCACGCAGGAGGGGATACTGAGGAAAGACGACCGATTCAAAGTCGTTTTCGATCCCGGTGCGGACAAGCGCGAGAAGGGTGTTCTCGGCCAGACCGTTCCATGTGCTGCCGTGTTCGGAAGATTCCTCCTCCAAACCACCTTGTTGTGTCTCAAGGCTTCGGCCATGAACGATACCGGATGTGTCAGGCGTTTGCTCTGGCTCAGGAATAAACCCAAAATCCGAAGGGCAATCCCGAAGAACAGTTGCGTAAACGTGACTCAACTCCTCTAGCCTATCGGGTTGCGCAGGGGAAGTCAACGTAGCGCTCTCGTCAATCGCTATCCCCCTTGTTTGCCTCTCGTCCCAGTCGCGAAATGCCTGAGGCGTCGAGACTCCCACCTCCGGCACAGCGATGACGCACCAGGTCGCCGGCAGGTCCGGCATCGCCTCGACGCACTCGCCGCGCCCCGTTCCCATCACCGCGCCGCCCAGCAGGAACAGCGGCACATCCGAGCCAACCTCCGCGGCCAGCTCCATCCGGTCTGTCCCGGATAGCGAAAGCCTCAGCTCATGCTCCAGGCCGTTCAGCGCCGCCGCCGCATTCGCCGAACCCGCGCCCAGCCCGCCCTGCACCGGAAGGTTCTTCTCGATGTGGATCGTAACCTCGGCCGCAACATTCGCCCGCTTCAGCGCCAGCTCCACCATCTTCCACGCCGTATTGCGCGCGTCGGTCGGCACCTGCGGGTGGTTCGTGGTCAGCGTGATTCTGGACTCGCCAGTGCTTGGTTTAGCCTCGACCGTCACCAGATCGTGCAGCGCCAGCGTCTGATAGAGAGTCGCCAGCTCATGAAAGCCATCTGGCCGCACCGGCCCAATCGCCAATCCCAGGTTGATCTTCGAATACGAACATACACGCGTAGCCATCAAATCATTCTAAGACTATCCATATAGAGGCAACCCGGTCAGCGGTCCATTTAGCTTGCTCCCTCAGTAAATGGCGATCAAGCTATCCTGTCAGCAGTGTTCCATCGCGTTCTCTGGAGTTGCCTCAATGCGTCCTGGTCTCCGCATCTCCGCATGTTGCGTCGCACTGGCGTTCTCGGGCTTATCTATCTCGGCGCAGACGGCAGCCCCACCCAACCCCTACGCCCTCGTCAGCCCGCCGCCTGCGCTGGCCCAGCACGCCATGGTGGTCAGCATCCACCACGACGCCTCCGACGCCGGCGTCGAAGTCCTCAAATCCGGCGGCAATGCGGTGGACGCGGCGGTGGCCGTAGGATTCGCGCTGGCCGTCGTCTTCCCGCAGGCCGGAAACCTCGGCGGTGGCGGCTTCATGCTCGTCCGCATGAAGACGGGCGAGGCCCACTTCCTCGACTACCGCGAGCGCGCCCCTGCCGCCTCCAGCGCCGGAATGTATCTCGACGCGCAGGGCAACGTCGTCGCTGGCCTTTCCATTACCGGCTACAAGGCCATTGGCGTTCCCGGCACGGTCGCGGGGCTTATCTATGCGGAGAAGACCTATGGCAGGCTCACGCTGGCGCGGGTGATGGCCCCGGCGATCCGCCTCGCCAGCCAGGGCTACATTTTGTCGGAGGAAGAAGCGCGCAACCTTGCCGCCGCAAAGAACCTCGCTATGTTTCCCGATTCGCGCCGCATCTTCCAGCGCGACGGCAATTTCCTCAAGCCCGGTGACCGCTTCACTCAGCCTGAGCTCGCCCGCACCCTCCAGCGCATCGCCGCCGATCCTGCGAGCTTCTACAAAGGTCCCATGGCCGCCGAACTTGCCGCCTCCATCCAGAAGGGCGGCGGCCTCATCACCACCGCCGACCTCGCGGCCTATCAGGTCAAGGACCGCGCGCCGCTCACAGGAAGCTATCGCGGCTGCCAGATCGTCACCGCGCCGCCTCCGTCGGCCGGCGGCATCGTGCTCCTCGAAATTCTCAACATCCTCTCCGGCTACGACCTCGCCAGGATGGGCGACCGCTCGCCGCAGCAGGTTCACCTCATCACCGAGGCCTTCCGTCGCGCCTACAAGGACCGCGCCGACTACCTCGGCGATCCCGACTTTGTCACCATGCCCGTGCAGCAGTTGATCTCACCCGCCTACGCCGCCGCCTGGCGCAAGACCATCCTCCCCATCACGCCATCGCCCTCCGCGACACTTACTCGCCCCGCCGGTTTCCTGCCTCCGCCGCCTGCTTCGCCGCGCACCACGGCGCACGAATCCACCGAGACCACGCACTTCTCCGTCGTCGATGCCGAGGACAACGCCGTCTCCAGCACCTATACCCTTAACGGCCTCTTCGGCTCCGGCGTCACCGCTGGCCCCCTCGGCTTCCTGCTCAACAACGAGATGGACGACTTCACCTCCGCACCCGGCGAGCCCAACATGTACGGCCTCATCCAGGGCCCGGCCAATGCCATCGCCCCCGGCAAGCGCCCACTCTCCAACATGACGCCCACCATCGTGCTCAAGGACGGCAAACCGCTGCTCGTCCTCGGTTCGCCCGGCGGATCGACCATCATCACCACCGTCGCCAACGACATCGTCTCCATCCTCGACAACGGCCTCAACGTCCAGCAGGCCGCCGACGCCCCACGCTTCCACCATCAATATCTTCCCGACGTTCTCCAGGTCGAAAAAGCATTCCCGCTGCCCACCCTCGACGCGCTCAAAGCCACCGGCTACGCGGTCAGCCGCATCAACCAGGCAGACGAGAAGAACCCCGGCGTCTGGGGCGATAGTGAGATGATCTACCTCGATCCCAACTCCGGCACGCTGATGGGCGGCGACGATCAGCGCCACCACTTCGGCAAGGCCGCGGGATATTAATCCGCGCGGATTCACGGTCTACGCGCCGCTGCTGTACCTTTAACAGCAATGCAACCCGGAATCTCCACTCACGTCTTCTTCCAGCACCGCCTGCATCCCGGCCTGCTGGACGCCCTCGCCGCCGCCGGCGCGCAGACAATCGAGGTCTTCGCCGCGCGCCACCACTTCGACTACACCGATGCGCCCGCCGTGCGCGAGCTTGCCGCCTGGTTCCGCTCCAACGATGTGCGCGCCGTGCTGCATCAGCCCATCTATATCTCCGAGGGTGGGCGCGACTTCAGCAGCGCGGACGCGGCCCAGTGGTCGCGCCACGTCGCGCCCAATCTCGACCTGATCGCCGCCGAGAAGTCCCGCCGCATCGCCGCCATGGACGAGGTCAAGCGCGCCATCGAGTCCGCCGAGCAGGTCCCCTTCGCCGCCATCGTCCTCCACCTCGGCCTCAAGGACGCCGCCTGGGACGAGCACGCCCTCGAGCGCTCGCTCACTGCCATCGAGCACCTCAAGGCCTTCGCCGCGCCGCTCGGCGTCCGTCTGCTGCTGCAAAATTTGCAGAACGAGGTCGCCACCCCGGAGCATCTGCTCGCCATCCTCAAGACCGGCCACTTCGACTCGGTCGGCGTCTGCCTCGACATCGGCCATCTGCATCTCGCCATGCCCGCCGAGGGCGCGCCGCAAGACTCCGGCGTGGCTGCTGCCGTCGAACTCCTCGGCTCGCGCATCACCCAGGTGCATCTGCACGACAACCACGGCGCCTTCGCGCACGTCGGAGCCCTCAGCAACAATGTAGACAACAAGGACGAGCACCTCTGGCCCGGCCTTGGCAGCATCGACTGGCCCGCCGTCTCCTCCGCGCTCGCCACGCTCCCCGCCGCCACGCCCGGCATCCTTGAGATCGCCACCGACCGCGACGAGCCCGCCGAATCCGTCACGCGCAAGGCCGAAGCAGCCTTCCGCGCGCTCGCAAACCCGCAATCCACACACACTTCGCAGAGTATGTAACAGAAAATGATCTTAATGAGCGCCTTATGAGTGAATTAGAAACAAAATCAGTTACAAATCCTCCCGTAGCCACCATCTCCTCCCTCGCCGCGCACGTTGGCGACACCGTCACCCTCCGCGGATGGCTCTACAACATGCGCCAGAGCGGCAAGCTGCTCTTCCCCATCTTCCGCGACGGCACGGGGACCATCCAGGGCATCGTCCCCAAGGCCGCCGTCTCCGAAGAGGTCTTCGACCGCGTCAAGTCCCTCACCCAGGAGTCCTCCGTCATCGTCACCGGCAGCGTCCGCGCCGACTCGCGCGCCCCCTCCGGCTTCGAGCTCGATGTCGCCAACCTCGAGATCGTCCACCTCGTTCCCACCGACGCGCCCTTCCCCATCTCGCACAAGGAGCACGGCACCGACTTCCTCATGGAGCATCGCCACCTCTGGATGCGCACGCCGCGCCAGTCCGCCATCCTGCGCATCCGCGCCACCATCATGCGCGCCGCGCAGGAATATTTCGACACCAACGGCTTCGTCCGCACCGACCCGCCAATCCTCACGCCCGCCGCCTGCGAAGGCACCAGCACACTCTTCGAGCTGGACTACTTCGGCGACCCCGCATTCCTCACCCAGTCCGGCCAGCTCTACATCGAGGCCACCGCGCTCGCCCTCGGCAAGGTCTACAGCTTCGGCCCCACCTTCCGCGCCGAAAAATCCAAGACGCGCCGCCACCTCACCGAGTTCTGGATGATCGAGCCTGAGGTCGCCTTCATGGACCTCGAAGGCGACATGCAGCTCGCCGAAGCCTTCCTCACCCACATCGTCGCGCGCGTCCTCGCCAACTGCACCGCGCCGACCTCAAGGTTATCGGCCGCGACATCGCCAAGCTCGAAGCTGTCATCGCCCCCGGCGAGGGCACCGCCGATTCTTCCTTGTTGTCATCCCGCAGCACCTCTTTGTTGTCATCTCGCAGCGAAGCGGAGGGATCTGCTTCTCCGACTGCCAACACCCCCCGCTTTCCGCGCTTAAGCTACGACGAAGCCCACGCCATGCTCGAAGCCGCCTTCAAAGCCGGCCACCTCGAAGCCCCGCACATCTACGGCGACGACCTCGGCTCGCCCGACGAGACCTACATCAGCTCCCAATTCGATAAGCCCGTCATGGTCCACCGCTACCCCGCGGCCTCCAAGGCCTTCTACATGCAGCCCGACCCGCCGGACCCCACCAAGGCCCTCTGCGTCGACGTCCTCGCGCCCGAGGGCTACGGCGAAATCATCGGCGGCTCCCAGCGCGTCGACAGCTACGACCTCCTCCGCGCCCGCATCCTCGAACACAACCTGCCCCTGGCCGCCTTCGAGTGGTATCTCGACCTCCGCCGCTACGGCTCCGTACCCCACTCCGGCTTCGGCATGGGCATCGAGCGCGCCGTCGCCTGGATCTGCGGCCTCGACCACGTCCGCGAAACCATCCCCTTCCCCCGCACCCTCAACCGCATCTACCCGTAGTAGGAATGCATTAACAGGGCGTAGAGTGTATGTAATTCAGGATGCAAAGGAATCTCAATGTCAGGTTCGCTTTGGACGTGTCCACATTGCACACGACCGACTACTATCACCGATAATGACGTCGAGTCAATTATTCTTGACGTACTCCTAGAGAACCCATCCGGGCCACAACGGTTTAAGACTTCTTGTGATAGGCTGCCCAAGTCCTGATTGTAGGAAGCTGACTGTCATATTCAATCAATGGTCACTTGAGAGGCAGTATACAAATGGGCCATGGGCTGACAAAAAGCAACTAAATTTTTGGCGCCTCATTCCAGAGTCTTCCGCGAAGGTTCTACCGGCGTATATTCCTCAGCCAATAGTTAGCGACTATAGGGAAGCTTGCTCGATTGTAGAGAAAAGTCCAAAAGCTTCCGCTACGCTTGCGCGCCGTTGCCTGCAAGGCATGATCCGCGATTTTCACAAAGTCAGTAAAGACCGGTTGGTCGATGAGATCAACACAATTAAGGCTCAGGTTGACCCACTCACATGGGAGCAATTGACGCTGTCCGATCCATCGGAAACATCGGTGCTCACATCGAAAAACATCAACCTGATCGTTGAATGTAGACGAAGGAGAGGCGCAAGAGCTATAAAGCTAATTGAGCTACTTATCGACGATTGGTATGTTGCCCGGTATAACCGGCAGGTACAGCTTGCATCGGTCATGAAATCAAGGCGGCAAAGGATGCCGCTAAGAAAGCCGCGGCACCAGCCTCATCAGCCAAGCCAAAGGGGAGCTAAACTAACTCCTGCTCCGGACGGCCAAATCCTATCGGGCGCTTAAGCTGCTCAATGTTCTTCCTGCGAATGCGGGTGAGTAACAAACTAATTTGGTTATAATATAGCTGACAAAGGCTGGATGGACAGCCGAAAGGAGACACCAGTGAACGTAGGAGTCAAAAGTTTTGATGTTGATATGGTTCTAAAAAACAAGGGCATTGAACTGGCAGTTTATGCCACAGACAACACGACCCACCTCGGCGATTTGGTTGTCACTAAAACGCAGTTGATATGGTGCCCAGGGAAGACCGGTCGTAAGAACGGGAAAAAAGCATATTGGAACGAGTTTATTGACTGGATGAATTCTTAGCCAGGTGCCCCATTCATCGCGCCTTTGTCTCATGCGATGAGTGGGCATTCGCGCCCCGCGCGAACCGCTCTCCTCCAACTCACCCCAATCTGCCCGTCAGTCCACGAACGGAAGGGCACGCGTTGCCGCGTGCCCTTCACCACTTCACAAACCGCTAGATTCAAATCGTCCCCTACGCCAGCTTCACGCTGACCAGTTCGATCCCGGCGCCTTTGCCCAGGTTGCGGCTGTACTTCTTCTCCGCGGCGTTGTTCCAGTGCTCGTGGACGCCCATGCTGGCCAGCGCTTTTCCGGTCTTCGCCGGATCGTAGACGGTCTTGGAGGGCGGCTGGTTGGCCAGCGCCATCTCGTGCAGGTAGTTGTCCACCGCGCCGGTGACGATGGTCTTCAGCGACGGCTCGTTGCTCAGGAAGTCCAGCGCAACCGAGTCGATGGCCACGCCGTCCTGCGAGGCAAACAGGCTCGATGTCCAGTTCCCGTTGAAGGGCGCGCTCGACCACTTGCAGACCGGGGTCAGGCGGAACTCGTTGTGCTGCGTCGCGTACAGCCCGTCGATGATGTACAGCACGGTCTTGCCGCCGATCTCCGGGTGTCCGTTCATGTCCACCAGGCCGTTGTACGCGCCCATCGCCTGTGGGGCCGGACCACGTCCGCCGCCCCTGACGGCAATCGAGGCATGCACGTCGCGCGCTCCGGCTGAACCGTCCGCCTTCAGGATCGTTCCCTGGTGGTTCTTGGCGGCCACCGTCATGCCCGCCATGGTGTGGCCTTTCAGCCCGGCCACGTTGATCATGTACTCGGCCTGCGTCACCACGCTCGGCAGATAGAACGTCAACCCGCCCTGCGCAAAGACCATCGGCTTGGTCTTATCGACCACGGCTTTCTCGCGGCCATCGGTGTCGGTCGAGTCCACAAAGTGGACGCCGGGAAACTCCTTGCTGCCCCGGTCGAAGATCGTCGACGGCACGTTGCGGATGGCGTCGAAGATGGTAGATGTCGGCCGGCGCAACGCCCGCCTGCTGCACAAGCTGGCGCAGCAGCGCCTGCGAGAGCTGCGGCGCAATGTAGGAATCGTTGGTGCCCGTTCCGTGGTTGTGCATCTGGTTCAGGTTCATCTTGATGGCGATCTTCTCGCCCTTCTTGTAGCCCACCGCGCCCTTGCCATGGCGCTTGTTGAAGTCGATGAAGATCTTGTTCCAGGCTCTTTGTCGGTCGTGGCATCGCCCACCGAGCGGATCGTCCCCGAGAGCATCGCCGCCACCGGCTCGGGATGGGTGTTGCTGTCGTCCCACCAGCCCGGCGCGTTGGTCACGCCGTCCCAGCTTGTGGCCTTGGGATCGAAGGCCCAGGAGACGCGGCCCGGCTTCACACCGAAGGCCGTCCCCATCGGCGAGTTGGCAGGGTCGATGGGGCTGAATGGCGGCTGGACTGCGGGCGCGGCCTGGGCATGGGCCAGGGGAACCTTCAACGCAGTCAGCGCCGCGGCACCGCTCAGCAATGAGGTCTTAAGGAAATCTCTTCTTGAGGTTGAATCGGGATCGGAGGGTGAATTGTAGTCGTAGTCGTAATCGTATCCGTGTTTCATCTGGGATCTCCTTTTTCGGCCCTGACTCACGCGCAGGCCCTGGTTGCCGGATTATACCGCTCGGCGGTAACGGGTGGTATGTGCGCATCGTCACAGACCGGGGCAAAGCTGGAATCCGGCCGTGAGACAGAACCGGGTGCCCCATTCATGCGGTCTTATCGCATGAGTGGGGGTTCGCGCACACGCAGTCACTTTCCACTGCTCTACGGGCGATGGAACCGCCCCACCAGCACACCCTTATCCAGAATGTGACCATTCATCGCCGCCATCACGTCGGCCCGCGTCGCATCTGGCCCCAATGTGAGCCTGGTGTCCAGCGCAAACAACTCCCAGGTGTAGTGGTGATATGGCCCGGCGGAGCCCATCCCCATCCCCATGTACCCCGGCTTCTTTCCACGGTTCAGCCCCTGGATCGACCCATCCGGCAACTGCGCCACATTCGGCACGCCCTCCGGCAGACCGGTCGCCGTCCCCGGAATGTTGAAGATCAGCCAATGCAGCACCTCGTCCGTCGTCTTCGCCAGCGATGTGTCCGGGTCGTGCAGCACCAGCGCGAAGCTCACTGTCCCATCCGGCACATGCGTCCACTGCAACGCCGGCGAGACGGCCGCTGCGGGAGTGGCGTAATAGGAGTACTTGATGGGAATGATGCCGCCGTCTTCAAACGCCGTCGTCGTCACCGTCAATCCCGGCTTGGCCGGTGGCTGCGGCGTGGCGGGTGCCTGCGCCATCCTGCTCCAGCCCAGCGTTGCAATCGATAACACCAGTGCGCCCAGCAACGTTTGCTTTGCGCTCAATAAGCCTCCGAGTGGTGCCAAATTGCCTTTCCTGTTCATTCCTTTGCCCCAATCTGCGGTCCCTTTGGGCGCAGAGAGATGTCCGGCCCGGTCGCGACCACATTACAACACAACCATGTTGCTGTCCGCCTTCTTCTTCTCGCCCTTGCCGCTGCAATCGTGTCAAGTAAAATCGTTCAAACAACTCTATCTAAAAGACATAAATCGGAAAACTCGCTACCACAAACTGCTAGAATAGAAGTAGTGGATCGGGAGGGAACGAGTCACGCCGTCGCAACCATCACCGCGATCCGGTGTCGCCCGTAACCCATTATTCTGGAAGATTTTAGCTGTAAACTGTTTGGAATGACGATTTTGGCGGCACATGCCACCGCTAATCGCAACATTCCAAACAGGTTCCGTCCAAAATACCCCCTGCGGGGGGGAGAGGGGGTAGCCTTGGAAAGTACAATAGCCACATGGACGGAACGCGGATCGACAAGTGGCTTTGGGCGTCGCGCTTCTTCAAGACGCGCGAGTTAGCCTCGAAGGCCTGCGAGATGGGTCGCATTGAGTCCAACGGCCTGCGCGCCAAGCCAGCCCGCGAGGTGCGCGCCGGTGACACGCTGCGGATCAAAAACGAAGCCGCCGAGTTCGAGATCGAGGTTCTCGCGCTCAGCCATCAGCGAGGTTCAGCCGCAATCGCGCAAGCCCTCTACCGCGAGACGCCAGAAAGCGTCGAACTTCGCCGAAAAGCCTGCGAAGAACGTCGCCTTCTCGCTCCGATCGCCAGTGCGCCGCCATCCGGCCGGCCCACAAAACGCGATCGCCGCCTGATTCACAGCTTCAGCGGCAAGCGATGAAAAGCAGATTCCTCCGCTGCGCTGCGGAATGACAAAAAAGGTGCTGCGGAATGACAAACGAACGAGATTATTGCGGGCTGAGCGCTTCCAGCAAAGTTCGCGTCTCTGCGATCACGTCTTCCGCCTTCGCCGAAGTCAGCGGCCAGCGAAGAACGCCTTGCGCCGTGAACTGTGCGCCGCGCTTGGCGTTGCGGCTCACCAGTTTCATCATCGCCGCGGGATCAACCGTTGCAGTGCGCCCAGCGAAGAGCTGTCCTGTTGCGAAGTATCAGCAGCGGCAGCAGCGAAGCGGATGTGCAGCATCTCGACGAAGACCTTCGCAACCGGTCTTTGTGGCTGCGCGCGACGCGAGGTTGACGGTTGCGGCGCGGGTTTTGGCGCTGAGCTGGGAAGGTCGATCTGAGTGCGCTTGCGGTCGAGCTGCGCGATGCCAAGACGCTCGCAGAGCAGGCGAAGTTCTCCGGCGGCGAGCAGGTTGAGTACCGACTCGGGCGGATCGCCGTAGCGGTCTTCGAGCTCGGCGCGGACATCGGCGAGCGTTGCCTGGTCTTCGGCTCCGGCGATGCGCTTGTACATGCGCAGGCGTTGGTTCTCCTCCGGAATGTAGCTGGAGTCGATACGCACCGAAATGCCGAGGTTGAGGGAGGTCCCAGCATGGGCTGGTTTCTCCTCTTCGCCCTTGATCTTGCGCACAGCCTCTTCGAGCATTGTGGAATAGAGCTCGAATCCTATGGCCTCGATGTGTCCGGACTGTTCTCCGCCGAGCATATTGCCAGCACCGCGTAGTTCCAGGTCAAGTGCGGCGATCTTGAAACCAGCGCCGAGATCGGAGAACTCCTTGAGCGCGGCGAGGCGACGGCGCGCTATCTCGGTAAGTTCCGTATCTGGCGGGATGAGGAGATACGCGTAGGCGCGGCGGCTGCTGCGGCCTACGCGGCCGCGGAGTTGGTACAGCTCCGCCAGTCCGTGGCGGTCGGCGCGGTTGATGAGGATGGTGTTGGCGAGCGGGATGTCAAGGCCATTCTCGATGATGGAGGTCGCGACCAGAACATCGTACTCGTGGTTCATGAAGGCGAGCATGACGCGCTCCAGCTCGGCCTCGGGGAGCTGGCCGTGGCCGATGGCGATGCGCGCTGAGGGCACCAACTCGCGGATCTTTGCAGCGATTTCGTAGATCGTCTCCACGCGGTTGTGGACGAAGAAGGTCTGGCCGCCGCGCTCCATCTCCATCTCTATGGCGGTGCGCACCAGCTTCTCGTCGAACTTGGCGACGATGGTCTGGATGGCCATGCGGTCCTTCGGTGGCGTCTCGATGATCGACATGTCGCGCAGGCCGACCAGCGACATGTGCAGCGTGCGTGGGATGGGCGTGGCCGACATCGCAAGCACGTCGATTTGTGCGCGCAACTGTTTGAGGCGCTCCTTATGGCGGACGCCGAAGCGCTGCTCCTCGTCGACGATGAGCAGGCCGAGGTCCTGGAACTTGAGATTTTTCGCCAGCACGGCATGGGTGCCGATGAGGATGTCGATCTTTCCGGCGGCGGTCTTCTCCAGGATCGCGGTTCTCTCCTTCGCGGTGCGGAAGCGCGAGAGCATCTCGACGATGACGGGGAAGTTTGCGAAGCGGCGCTTGAAGCTCTCGAAGTGCTGGAAGGCGAGGACCGTAGTGGGCGTGAGTACGGCGATCTGCTTGCCGTCCTGCACGGCCTTGAAGGCGGCGCGCATGGCGACCTCGGTCTTGCCGTAACCGACATCGCCGCAGAGCAGGCGGTCCATGGGCTGCGTGGACTCCATGTCGTGCTTGATGTCGGCGATGGCGGTGATCTGGTCTTCGGTCTCGTTGAAGTCGAAGGCGTCGTCGAACTCGCGTTGCATGTTGCTGTCGGGCGAAAACGCGGTGCCGACGGCGGCCTTGCGTTGCGCGTAGAGCTTAATCAGCTCGGCGCTCATGTCGGCCATCGCTTTCTTGACGCGTGCCTTGGTCTTGTGCCAGGACTGCGTTCCGAGCTTGTTGAGTTCGGGCGGCGGGCCGGTCTCGCTGCTGCGATATTTCTGGATGAGGTCGAGGCGCGTGAGAGGGACGTAGAGCTTGGCCTCATCGGCGAACTCGAGGATCATGAGTTCAAGCGGCGGCTGGTCTGACTCCTCGATGACGCGCAAACCGCAGTATTTGGCGATGCCATGTTCGACATGGACGACGTAGTCGCCGACCGCCAGGTCGCGAAAATCCGAGACAAACGCAGAGGTCTTCGACTTCGAGCGCGTGACCGGGCGCGCCGTAACATCGGCATCGTCTACCAGATCGTTCGCCCCGTATAGAACGATCTGGCGAGCCGTAGCGCGGCCATCGGCGTCGCGCAGGTCGAGAACCTGCACGCCGTTTGAAATCGCCGTCTTCACAATCACCGGCGTACTCTGGTCGCCCGCAAGGTAGCTCGACTCGCTGTAGACGGTGGTACTGCTAGGAGCCTGCGAACGCGAGCCGAGACGATACGGGACTTGATACTCCTGCAACAGGCCAGCGAGGCGTTCCACTTCGCCCTGATTCGGCACGGCGATCAGTACGCGTGCGTCCTGCTGAACGAGGGCTTGAATCTCCTCTACGAGCGCGTGGATGTTGCCGTGAAATCGCTGCGTGGGGCGCGTGCTGAAGTCGACCTCGGAGAGTTCGCTGTGGTCTGCATCGAGAACATCAACCGCGCCGAGTTGGTCGAGTTCGCAGCCGGAGAACATGCGCAGGCGGTCGTCGAACTCCCACGGCGAGATATAGATGTCTTCGGGCCGGACGAGTGAGCCAATGCCGGAGCGCTCGTGGCGCTGCTCAACTTTATTCCACCAGCGCTCGCCCTGGTTCTTCACCATCGCGGGCTCTTCAAGAAAAACACGAGTGGCGGGACCGAGCAGATCGAGCAGAGTAAGGTTGGCCTGCGCAGCGGCTGGCGCAACGGGCGCGAAGAACTCCCAGCCGGGGAAGATGGTAGCGTCACTGATACTCGGCGAGAGGTGAGTTTGCAGTTCGACAGCCTCTTCGCCGCCCTCGAGTGCCGCGCCGTCTGCCGTGCTGCTGCGCGTGAGGCGCGCGTTGATGGCGGTGAGAATCTTATCCGTGACCGGCGTCTCGGTGAGCGGCAGCAGCAGCGCTTCGTCGAGCGTGGAGGCGGAACGCTGCGTGTCGGGATCGAAGCGGCGAATGGATTCGATCTCGTCGCCGAAGAACTCGATGCGCACGGGGCGGTCCATCTCCGGCGAGTAGACGTCGAGGATTCCGCCGCGCAGCGTGACCTGGCCGGGCATCTCGACGACATCGACGCGGGTGTAGCCGACCGAGAGCAGGTGCTCGATGAGCATCTCTGGCAGATACTCCTCGCCACACTTCAGGCGCAGTGCAAGGGCAGCGTAGTGGTCGCGCGGGAAGAGCCTCATGCAGGCGGCTTCGATGGGCGCAATGACGAGGCGCGCAGTCCCGGTGGCAATCTTCCAGAGCGTGGCAGCGCGCGCCTCCTGAATCTCAGCGTGTGGCGAGAGATTTTCAAACGGCAGCACATCGTGCGCGGGCAGGCGAAGGACGGAGTCTGCGGCGAGCGCGCCGGTCAACTCGCAAGTGGCGAGGATCGCGGCGTGCAGTGCCTCGGCGGCCTTGTTGTCGGCAACCAGAATCAGCGAAGGCGCATCCGCCGCGCGCGCAAAGAGCGGCATGTACAGCGCGCGGGCCGTGAACGTCAGGCCGGAGACGCGTCTTCGCCTGCTGCCGACGCTCAAGTGGCGGCGGACACGGTCGAAGGATACGGAGTTCTCAAGGTCCACAAACAGTTCGCGGACGAAGGGCAGAATCATTGCTAGGTTAAGTCTACCTGCTGGATAGGAGTCGCAGTGGCAGGATGATCGCGCACGGAGGCGAGATGCGCAAAGTCAGAGGACGTGACAATGAGTCTTGTTGCTAGAATCGAAATTAGTATGTCCACGACGACTGCACTTTCACCTGAGGTTCTTGCCAAGTACCAGCCTGTCATCGGGCTGGAGGTCCACGTCCAGCTTTTGACCGAGTCGAAGGCCTTCTGCGGCTGCGTCAACCGCTACGGCGGCGAGCCGAACACGCACGTCTGCCCGACCTGTCTCGGCCTGCCTGGCGCGCTGCCTGTGCTGAATCATCGCGCGGTGGAACTGGCCGTTCTGGCATCGAAGGCGATCCACTGCGAGATTCGCGAGACGAGCATCTTTTCGCGCAAGAACTATTTTTATCCCGACTCGCCAAAGGGCTATCAGATCTCGCAGTTCGACCGGCCCATCGCGGAGAACGGATGGATCGACGTGCCGGCCTTCGATACGACGGGCGCGGCGATCACCAAGCGCATCGGGATTACGCGGCTGCACCTGGAGGAGGACGCGGGCAAGAGCGTTCATGACGGATTCGCGGACTCGGTCTCGCGAACTTACATCGACCTGAACCGCTGCGGAACGCCACTGGCGGAGATCGTGAGCGAGCCCGATCTGCGCACGCCCGACGAGGCCTTCGAGTACCTTACGCGGCTGAAGGAGATTCTGCTCTACTGCGGCGTGAGCGACTGCAATATGGAAGAGGGAAGCCTGCGCTGCGACGCCAATGTCAGCGTGATGTTGAAGGGCGCGGAGAAGTTTGGGACGAAGGCCGAGGTCAAGAACGTCAACAGCTTTCGCTACATCCGCGCGGCACTAGAGTACGAGATTGAGCGGCAAATCGAGGTGCTGGAAGGCGGCGGGCGCGTGGTGCAGGAGTCGCGGCTGTGGAACAACGCCGAGGGACGGACCTACTCGATGCGCTCAAAAGAGCAGGCACACGATTATCGCTACTTTCCCGAGCCGGACCTACCGCCGCTGGTCGTGGGCGAAGCGTGGCAGAAGCAGATTCTGACCGCGCTGCCGGAACTGCCCGAGGCGCGGCGCGCACGGATGATTGCGGAGTATGAGATTACGCATCAGGACGCGATGACGCTGACGGCGACGCGCGCGTTTGCAGACAGCTTCGAGGAGGCGGCAAAGGCAGCGAAGAGCCCCAAACGCGTCGTGTCGCTGATTACCAGCGAGCTGACGGGGCGATTGAAGGCCGCAGGCTTGGAGTTGGAGCAATCTCCGGTGACGCTCAAGGGCATTGTGCAGGCAGCAGATCTCGCCGAGTCGGGCGAACTCTCGAGTAAGATGCTGAAGCAGTTGCTGGATACATGCTTCACCGAGGGCAAGGACTTTGCCGAGGTCTACGAACGTGACAAGCCGAAGCAGATCTCGGACGCGGGCGCGATTGAGGCGATGATCGACGAGGTGATTGCGGCGAGCCCGAAGCAGGTCGCGCAGTATCGCGGCGGCAAGAAGACGGTGGCTGCGTTCTTTGTCGGCAATGTGATGCGGCTGTCGAAGGGACAGGCAAATCCCGTGCTTCTCAACGAGTTGGTGACGCGTAAGCTGGATGGCTTCGGCGGTGCTTCCTAGCGCCGCTGCATTCCATTGTTTTGCGGGAAGAAGCACTGTCATTTGGAGGCGGAAGCTGTGCTGGTGGGCGTTGCCGCGGGGCTGCTGGCTGCTGGCGTAGCGGCACTGCTTGAATTGGACGATGCATTGCTGCTGGAGCTGGAGGACGCAGTTGCATCATTGCGAGAGGACTTTGGCCTGGCGTGACTGTAACCGTCCTTGAACCAGCCGCCGCCTTTGAAGGAGATGGCCGCGGCGGAGATGACGCGCTCCAGCGATCCTCCACAGAGCGGACACTTCGTGATCTCCGGGTCGGAGAACTTCTGGATATGTTCCGTGTGCTTTTTACACTGTTTGCATTTGTACTCGTAGAGCGGCATTCTCAATTTCCTTGCATTGCATTCACAGTATTTCCTATGCTTCTGCTATTGGAACGATAAATATTACATATTAGGAGAACATGTAACATTTATCGTTTCTTTTGGTATGCTTCGCAAGACATATGTAACAGGTAGTGTTACCTGTGCGAAACGGATCACAACTTTCCCAGATCTACAAGGCGCACGCTGACGATGGCCTCTACCTTGCGCAGCGCTTCGATAGCTGCGTTGGCGTCGCCTGGGCTCTTGACATCGATCTGGACCAAAGCCAACGCCTGCCCCTGTGGGATGCGCTGCGAGCGGACGGAGCGGCCAAGGGCGAAGTTCGCGATGTTCAGCGAGTGCTCACCCAGGATGGTCCCAATTCGTCCGATGACTCCTGGAACGTCGTGGTTTCGGCAGACCAGCAGTGTTCCGTGCAGTGCCGCCTCGACGTCGATGCCATCGTAGGTGAGCAGGCGCGGCGAGTTTCCGTGCAGCACGGTTGCGGATGCGCTGGCATTGCCGTCGGAGGAGTGCAGCACCAGCTTCAGTGTGCTTCCCGAGCCGCCGCTGGTGACCTCCTTCTTCTCCTCTTGGATGCGGATTCCGCGCTCCTCGGCGAGGGCCGCGGCGTTGATGCGGTTGGCGCTGGTCCCCTGCTCGGAGTCGTCCTCGGTGTTGGCGAGGATGCCGCAGAGGGCGGCGTTGCGAATGAGGTCGGTTTTACCCTGCGCGAGGCGCCCGGCATAGGTGATCTGGATACTTTCCAGGTTTCCCGGCGTGGCGTGGGAGAGGAAGAGGCCGAGGCGCTCGGCCATGTCGATGTAAGGCGCGATCTCGACGTACTCCTCGTGGGAGAGGGAGGGCAGGTTGACGGCGCACTGCACGACGCCGAGCTTGAGGTAGTCTCGCACCTGCTTGGCGAGCTGGATGCCGATGGCCTCCTGCGCCTCGTCGGTGGAGCCGGCGACGTGGGGCGAGAGGAGGACGTTGTCGAGTCCGAAGTAGGCTGAATCCTTGAGCGGCTCCTTGCGGAAGACGTCGAGTGCCGCACCGGCTACGTGGCCGGAGCGGATGGCCTCGGCGAGCGCCTCGTCTACGATGAGCTCTCCGCGCGCGCAGTTGACGATGCGAACGCCGGGCTTCATGAGCTTGATCGATGTGGCGTTGATCATGCCCTCGGTCTGGGTGGTGAGGCCGACGTGCAGGGTAAGGTAGTCGGACTGCTTGAACAACTCGTCCAGCGGTAGCAGCGTGACCTGGTTCTCGCGTGCGATGACGGGCGCGATGAAGGGGTCGTAGCCGATCAGCTCCATGCCGAAGCTGCGTGCGCGTCGGGCGACCTCGAGGCCGATGCGGCCGAGGCCAATGATGCCGAGGGTCTTGCCTCGCAGCTCTGAGCCTTGCAGGGATTTTTTTTCCCACTTGGCGGCGTGCATGGTGGAGTTGGCGCGGGGGATGCTGCGCGCCATGGAGATCATCAGGCCAATGGCAAGCTCGGCGACGGCGACGGCGTTGGCGCCGGGGGTGTTCATGACGACGATGCCGGAGTGGGTGGCGGCGTCGATGTCGATGTTGTCGACGCCCACGCCGGCGCGGCCGATGGCGCGCAGTTTGGGCGCGGACTGAAGCAGCTTGGCGTCGACCTGCACGGCGGAGCGAACGACCAGCGCGTCTGCGTCTGCGAGTTCGGATTCAAGTCCGCCGGGACCGAGCTTGGCGATCGCATCGGCGGTGACGACGTTCCAGCCGGGCTCTTCCTGGAGGACGGCGAGGGTTGCGGGCGAGACTTTTTCTGCAAGAACGATCTTCATGGTGCTTCCAGTGTAACCGGCTGACGCAGATGTGCGATGAGACGAGGACGAACTATTGGGGGAACGCGTAAGAGTTGCTTGTCGTTTGTTCGTCATTTGTACGTTATTTGTTCGTCCCCCCTCCCCCCCTCCCCCCCCCGGGGGTATTTTGGGGATAAGTAGATTGGATTCATGCAATAGCGATGGAAGCGTGTTGCTAAAACAGTCATAACGAATGGCTTACTGCTAGAACCGTCAAAACATTGTGGTTACAGATGAAAAACCAGTTTTTGCGGGACCCTCCAGCCAAAATTGTCATAATGAATGACTTGCGGCTAAAACTTTCATTCGGTTGGGGTTACCGGGGCCGGCGGGATGGGTGTGGGAGGGCCGAACTCCTCGAACATTCTTTGCAGGAGGGATTTGGGACTTCTGGCCTGGGCGGGGACGCCGTTGCCTTCGCCACGCGCGGCGAGGGAGTGTCCATCGCGGGTGCGGACGACGCGGCGGGCGAGGGTGGAGAAGTCTTCTCCGGTTGCCTGGGCGGGTGCGAGGGCGCGGACGTTCCAACTGGCGACCTGGAGTGCGTAGAGGAGAGTGCGAGCGAGGCCGGGCTCGACCTGGCCGGCGGCGATGGCGGCAAAGAGCAGGGAGATCGAGAGCTGGATCGCCTCGGGGTCTTCGAGCGGCGGGAAGTTGCAGGCAGGGGAAGCGGCGAACTGGGCAGGCCTCTGGCCGTTTTCCAGGAGATATTGCACGGTCTCTGGGCGCAAGGGACCGATTTTGGATGTGCAGGCGGCATCGTGAGTGCGGCGGATGGTCCGGTGGAAGTAACAGAGGCCGGAGCCGGTGACGGCGGGCGACTGGCAGCGGTGGCCGTTGGTCTTGATGTGACGGCAGATGGGGTACTTATCAGCGTGTGAGTCCATTGGTTCCTCGATCCGGTGATTAAATGCGAAGGGCCACAAGCAGCGTCCGTGTGGTGGACGGCTTGCGGCCTTCTTTTTATCTCTACTTCTATTCTACCAAGCGGAGCATAACTACTATGCCAAGTATTTTTCGGAGGGATGTGATTGATGGAGTGGGAGTTATTGGGATTTTTTGGAATCGAGGGGCTTGACACGCGGATTTGCTGGGGATTTTGAGGGTCATGGAGCGAAAAAAAAGTCCGGGGCTAAAGCCCATTGATTTGATTGGTCTTATTCAGGGGGATGAATCCCCCTGCTCCATCCGGAAGGCAAAAACGGGAGTTTTCAGCAGTCTGTAAAGCCCCTGCTCGCTCCGGCAAAGGCAAAGGCGGAGCTTTTGTGGGAGAAAGGGGCGGAGGGTTGAGGGAGTGCGAGCGGTATCGGGGTCCTTCGCGCTCGAAAGACGCGCTCAGGATGACGGCAAGAACAAACAACAACGAAGAACAGGCAACGGCGGAGAACAGGCAACGGCAAGGGCCAATGCGGGGATTCTTCGCTGCGCTCAGAATGACAAGCAAAAGGGGGCTGCGCCAGAATGACGACTCGTGGAGGCTGCGCCGGGATGACGACTTTGTGGGTACACATCCCACCCATCGCGGTGAAGCTGCGATGGATGGGGCACCCGGCACTCCCAGGTGCCCAAGTGCGAGGCACCTGGGGCACCCGCTGAGAAGATGGGGCACCCGGCACCTGGGGCACCCACACTCGGAGAATGTAGTGTTACTTTGCCTGTTTGTGGGCGCAGCAGCAGGCGTCGGCGGCGGCGGTGGGGGATCGCTCGGCGTAGACCTTCTGAGCGGCGATGAGGCCGTTGCCGAAGGCGAAGGCGGGCGATGGGAAGCTCTTTGCGATGACCTGCTCGAGTGCGCCGATGAGGGCGATGGTGTCGAGGTAGTCGAAGAAGCCGAGGTGGGCGATGCGGAAGATCTTGCCCTTCATCTCTCCCTGGCCGTTGGCGATGATGGCACCGAAGCGGGACTTGAGCTCCTTGACGACGACGCTGGAGTCTACGCCATCGGGCGCGATGACGGCGGTGGCCGCGGCGGCGGGGCAGGTGGGCGAGAAGAGCTTCATGCCGAGGGCTGCGACGGCGGCGCGGGTCATAGCGGCGATGGTTTCGGCGTTCTCTATGAGCTTCCTGCGCCCGGCGACGAGGTCTCCGGCGGGGTTCTCCGGCGTGGCGGCCTGATGGGCGATGTAGTCCAACGCCGCGCCGAGGGCGGCGATCAACGCGACCGAGGGGGTGTAGGCGCTCTCGCCATTCTTGGAGTTCTTGCGCTCCTTGCGCAGGTCGAAGTAGTAGCGCGGATTGTAGCTGGACTCCATGCGGTCCCATGCGCGCTGGCTGATGGCGAGATAAGCTGAGGCCGGGAGGGATCATAACGGCCTTCTGCGAGCCGCCTATGAGGACGTCGATGCCGAGCTTGTCCATGTCGATGTGAGTGGTGCCGAGGCCGGTGATGGCGTCGACGACGAGGAGGGCTTCGGAGTTGGCCTCGCGGAGCAGGCGGGCGACTCTTCCGAGGCAGTGGCGCGCGCCGGTGGAGGTCTCGGTGGCCTGCATGAAGACGACGCGGGTTTCAAGCTTCAATGCGGCCTTGACGGCGTCTATCGAGAAGGTATCGCCATAGGGCGCGGTGACGAGATCGACCTGGCAGCCAAAGGCCTTTGCGAGACCGGCCCATCGCTCGCCGAACTTGCCGGCGCTGAGGACGAGGACGCGGTCGCCGGGCGAGGTGAGGTTGGAGACGGAGGCCTCCATTGCGCCGGTTCCAGAGCTGGAGAGGACGATGACGTCGTTTGTGGTGCCGACGAAGTCCTTGAGCTGCGCGAGGACGCGGGAGAAGATGGCGCGGAACTCTGGGGTGCGGTGGTGAATGTCGGCCGCGGCCATGGCGAACTGCGCGGCAGGAAGCAGAGGAGTTGGGCCGGGGGTGAAGAGACGCGTCTTGAGGATCATGGGTCTATTGTAATTGAGCCGCGAAGCTGCGAGACAACTACAAGAGGACGGCTTGGTTGGCAATCTCTGTTTCTACTTTGCCAGCTCGGCCTTGACGAGTTCGGAGAGGAGCCGGCCGTCGGCGCGCAGGCCGGTGGCGAGGATTTGCTGCTGGGCGAGCTTCATGACGGCTCCCATCTCGCGCGGAGTGGGTTTTTGGCCGGTGGACGAGGCGAGCTGGGCAATGGCTGCCTGGACGATGGCGCGGAGCTGGTCCTCGGTGGCGGCCTGCGGCATGTAGGCCTCGATCATGACGATCTCGGCCTGCTCCTTTGCGGCGAGTTCGGGACGGTTGCCCTTGGTGAAGCTCTCGACCGAGTCGTGGCGCTGCTTGATGAGCGTGTTGAGGATCTGGGTCTCGTCGGCGTCGGTGAGCGGCTGGCGCTTGTCGATCTCCTTGGAGCGCAGGGCGGACTTGACCATGCGCAGGGTGGTGAGGCGATGCTCTTCGTGTGCCTTCATGGCGGTGATGATGTCGGTGCCGAGTTTCTCTGCGATGCTCATTGCAAGTCTCCGTGCCGCGGGGATTCCGCGAGATGCTGCGTCTAAATAATTGTACGAGCTTGCGAGGAGGGCGGGGCGGGGAGTGCGGGATGCGCGGCGCGGGATTGCGATAGGATTGAAGGTGAGGATTTTTGCACATGACCGATAGGAAACACCTGCGCCCATTGGTTGTCGCCCTTGCGATTGCGATGACTCTGCCCTTAGCAACTGCGTCACTGATGGCGCAGCGGTCCGTGCCGAAGCCCAATGAGGGCGAGACGTTCAAAGACACGTCGATGCTGAAGCCTCCGGCTGGCGCAAAGCTCGCCATCGTCGAGTTCGAGGACCTGGAGTGCCCGATGTGCGCGCACGTCTACCCCATCGTCCACGCCGCAGCGGCGCATTACAATATTCCGATTGTGCGCCGGGACTTCCCGTTGCAGATGCACGTGTGGAGCTTCGACGCGGCGGTGTGGGCGCGGTACCTGCAGGACAAGGTGTCGCCGAAGACCGGGGACGAGTATCGCGGAGCAGTGTTCGCGGCGCAGACCGGAATTGCGAGCAAGGACGACATGCTGAACTTCACGCGGAAGTTCTTTCAGTCGCACGGTCTGCAACTGCCGTTCGTGCCCGACCCGACGGGCCAGTTCAAGAAAGAAGTGGAGGCGGACAGGACGCTGGGCGACAAGCTGGGCGTGCAGTACACTCCGTCGATCATCGTATGCACGCAGAAGGAATGGGTGCATGTGACGGACATCTCGCTGCTGTACCAGACGATCGACGAGCTGAAGGCGAAGGTTGGGGCAGAGGCTCCGGCGAAGAAGGCTGCAACACCGCCAGCGAAGAAGGCCGTGACTGCGCCGGCAAAGTAAGGCCAGACTTCAGCGGCTAGATCATTTTCCCCAATGGTGTAGAGTGTCGCTCTGCGAGCAAAATGCGGGGATTCTTCCCCTTCGGCAAGCTCAGGGTCAGAATGACAATTCTTGTCACTCTATAGCAATAGAGCTAGCGGGCGATGAGCGGTAGGGCGGCGAGGCAGGCCATCGCCTGCGCGGCGAGGACTGCTCCGGTGAGCACGAGGAAGAGCTTGCGATAGCGGGTTTCAAGCGCGTCGGCGAAGACCCCGCCGATGAAGGTGAAGAAAAACGGCAGCGCCCACAGCAACGGGGCGCTGACGGTCTGGGTGGTGACGAGCGGCGCGAGCGCGAGCAGAACCAGAAGCGGCGTGGTGTTGCCGAAGTATCGGCTGCGGCGCACACAGCAGTAGAGCAGCGCAGAGACGGCGAAGGCGATCAGGATGGGGAAGTTCGCCATGCTGCCGGCGAAACCGCGGGCCACAACAAAACTGCGAACTCCCGCCAGCGAGAACCAGAAGCGGGCCGCGCCGCCGGTGAAGACGTAACTGAAGGCGGATGGGCGGAATCCGTAGAACGCGAAGACGATTGCCAACGCGCCGATGGCGGCGATGAGGAGAATCTGAAAGACGTAGCTTCGATGGCGCTCGGCGAGGTAGAGCATGAAGAGCAGCGCGGCGAGGAAGCCAATGATGGCGGCAAGCAGATGCGCGGCTGCGGTGAAGCCGATTGCGATGGTGAGCAGCACGATGCGCGGACGCCACCGGCGGCGCGGCCCCTGCATGGCGTGGGCGACTCCGATGGCGGTGTAGATGAGGCCGTAGAGTCCCCACATGGCGAGGAGATCGTTGTTCGGCGCGACCGCCATGCGGACGACCGCGGGGCAGAAGCAGTAGAGGCCGAGCGCGAAGAATCCGCCCTCGTTGCCGAAGAGACGACGCGAGACCCACCACAGGCCGCCGCCCATCCAGAGGGCGAAGAAGACAAACGGCAGATGGATGAGATAGAGGACGAACGCGAGCTGGTGGCGCGACTCCCATGTGGAGCCGTTGAGCGAATCGCCGGGGTAGAGGCGGTCGGCGGGGGCGCGGAGATGGTCCGCGGCGAGCAGGGTGAGGCGCTGCAGGGTGAGGGGAAGGCCGGCGGCGCGATAGGCGAAGGTGCCGTCTCCGTTGAGGTTGCCACAGGTGGTGAAGTATCCCTCGAGGGGGGATGGGCGCTCCCACATCTCGCGGCCGCAGCGGGCGAAGCGATAGTCGGCGGTGGAGAGCTGCTGGTGGCCGACGACCCAGAGGCACTGGGCCAGGAAGGCCAGAAGGAGAAACGCGGCAAGACGTTGCGGCCGCCCGATGTGGATGCGCGGGAGGGTCATGCGGCGAGGACTGGCGGATCGATCTTCACGCTCGTCTGCGCTCTCCTGTGGCTGGATGCGATGGTTCGAGTCACGCTTCGAGTGTATCGCGCGAGCGGGGCCCGGGGCTGAAGCCCTTCCTTTCACGGGCCATCATTCAGGGGCCTGAAGGCCCCTGCTCCCTCCGGAAAGACAAGAACCCCACCCATCGCATGAGACAGAGACGCGATGGATGGGGCACCCGGCCCCTGCTCCCTCCGGAAAGACAAGAACCCCACCCATCGCATGAGGCAGAGACGCGATGGATGGGGCACCCGGCCCCTGCTCCCTCCGGAAAGACAAGAACCCCACCCATCGCATGAGGCAGAGACGCGATGGATGGGGCACCCGGCCCCTGCTCCCTCCGGAAAGTCAAGAACCCCACCCATCGCATGAGGCAGAGACGCGATGGATGGGGCACCCGGCCCCTGCTCCCTCCGGAAAGTCAAGAACCCCCACCCATCGCATAAGACAAAGACTCGATGGATGGGGCACCCGGCACCCGACTAGCGTCCGGACCGGCGTCTCCAAATGGCAAGAAAGACAAAGAAGACCGACGCCGCGATCATGGAAGATACGGCCCAGATTGCTGCAACATGATGCATGGTTTCCTCCAGCGTGCCAATCCTACGCTTTCAAGTACGCATTCAAGTTATTGCGGGTTCAAAAATAGCGATTCGATTTCGAGCCAGTTGTGGACGCGGCGGAAGCCGGTGACGGCGGCGTTGTGTGGGGCGTCGTAGAGGATTCCGGTGCGTACTGCCTCAGACTCATCTCCCTGGGACTCACTTGTTTTGTGCCTCTTGATCTCGCTCCCAAAGCGAGCCTCGAAGCGGCGGAGCTGGCGGGGATTGTCGTCGATGAGGTAGTCGGCGCGGAGGATGGACTTGTCGCCGCAGAAGACGATGTTGGTGGCGGGGATGGTGGGGAAGTGGCGGGCCAGCCAGCGGTACTTGGCGTTGAAGGAGGTTGGGACCTCCATGGCGGCGGAGGCGATGAAGACCTCGAATTGCTGCTGGAGTTTTTTGAGGACGCGCTGCGCGTCGGGGATGACGTCGAGGACATCGAAGAAATCATCCGAGCGGAGATACTCTTCGAGGCGGGGATGGCGGTCGATCGAGACGACGTCCCAGATCCACTTGCCGTGGAGGTCTTCCTTGGTGATGTTGCCGTTGTAGTCGCGGTTGTAGCGGATGAGGTGCTCGGCGACGGTGTCGGCGATGACTTCGTCCATATCGACGGCAATGCGTTTGAGAACAGTGTTCATGGTTCCATTATCGGCGATTGGTTCAAGGTCCAAGGTTCAAGGTTCGAGGTTGAAAGACAAATGCGGGGGTCCCTCCACTGCGCTTCGCTCCGGTCGGGATGACGGAGTTTAGAGGGAGCGGACGATCTGGGCGGCGATGGATTCGACTGGGACGGTGGGGCGCTGGGGGGAGTCGCGGGCGGGGTCGTAGTAGAGGAGGTGTCCGCAGTTCTCGCAGGTCATCAGGGTCCGGCTGGACTCGGAGTCTGCGCTGTTGTCGCGCAGGTCGTTCCAGCGCTGCGGGCGGAGCATCATCCGGCAGGCCGAGCACTGCTGGTTGAGGGCCTGGGCGACGGCGGTGCCCTTGGAGCGGCTGATGCGGTCGTAGGTGGAAAGGGAGTCTTCTCCGGTGTCGCTCTGAGCGATTTGGGAGCGCAGGGCGGCGCGCAGGATGTCAACGTCGGCGAGGGCGGCGCGGTCTCGGGCGAGGAGTTCATGGATGCGGGCGCGCTCCAGTTCGAGGGTTGCGGCGGCGTCATCGACGGCCTGATCGGCCAGCGTGCGCTGGGCATCGAGCGCTTCACCGCGTTCCATGCTCTCCAGTTCGGCGTCTTCCAGGCGGTTGATCTCGGCGCGGGCGAAGGCGGTCTCGTGCTCCAACGCGGTGACCTGGACGGTGTTGGTGGCAGCGTCGATCTTCTTCTGGGTGTGCGCGAGCTTCAGTTTCCGGTCTGCGATCTCGGACTCCTGACGGCGGCGGAGGGCCTCTTCCTTTGCGATGAGGTCGAGTACGAGGGCGCGCTGGCCCAGGGTGGCGGCGGCCTTGAGTTCGACCGTGGCGAGCTGGCGGGGAAGCGCGGCGATCTGGTCGCGCAGACGCTTTGCCTCGATGTCGTGGGTCTGCAGAACGACGAGCTTGGCGAGATCCGGATGCATGAAATGCCCTTTCAATAACATCCACTGCCGGCGGATGACGCGACGGCGCCGAACGCGCGGAATGCGGAAAACTTCGAGTCTAGCATGGGCCGGGAAGTGGAGGCAGGCACAAGCTGATCCGGGGTGGCGCGACGCACTGCGGCGATGCTGCCCAGGGATTAATCGTGATGTAACATTAAGACAACAGATGGTTACCATTTAGTGACGATGTTACTGCTGAAAACGCTCTAAAATTGAAGCAGCTTTCAGTAAGCCAGAACGAATTGTTTTAAATGCATTGATTTTTTCCCTGTTTCACGGCCTGCTATTTGGGGCTTACGGTCTGTGTGCAACCAGCACAAGGGGTTTTTCCTTGGCACCCGCAAAACTTTTGCTCGTAGATGACGACGAAACGGTCCTGGCCGGACTGGGGGCCGTCCTCGAGGCGGAAGAGTATAGAGTCACGACCGCGTCGAGTGTTATCGAAGCGTTGCGGCACATTGCAAGCGAGAGCTTCGACGTTCTGCTGAGCGACCTGCACATGCCGGGCGACGGCGACGGACTGATCGTTGCCGGCGCGATGCGTCACGCCAATCCAAAGGTAGTAACCCTGCTACTGAGCGCCAACCCCGACATGACGAAGGCCGCGGCTTCCATGCTGCGCCAGGTGGACGACGTCATCACAAAACCGGTGAAGGTCGGTTCCCTAGTGCAGGTGATCCGGCAGCGGCTGGCGCAGGAGAATCCGTTGCCTCACAGCCTGACCATCGAGTCGGCGGCGGCCGTGCTGGAACGCGAGAGCGCATCGGTGACCCAGGCGTGGCTGCAGGCGATGAAGGAGACTGGCGGCCTGACGGCGGCGGCCATGACGGAGGAAGAGCAGAGCGATTATCTGCCCGATGCGATCGACGAGATTGTGTACCGGCTGCGCTATCCGCAGCGGCTGGGATCGATGACGCTGTTCTCGATGGCGGCGCTGCAGCATGGCGTGCGGCGGCGGCGGCAGGGCCTGGGTGCAACGGTACTGGTGGAAGAGTCGCGGGCGCTACAGGTGGCGCTGTTCCATGCGGTGCAGAACAATCTTGACCTGATCGGGGTCGGCCAGTTGTCCGGGACCCTGATGGTGATAGCGGACGAGGTGAATGCGCAACTGCTGCAAAGCCTCTCGGGCTACGAAAATGAGAAGCCCGTCGGCTTCCCGCAGGACAACCACCCAGCGCTGAAACGGGAGAAGGACGCAGGCGAGACAAGCCGCGGGCCGGAACCTGTGGAATTCGCGGTCAAGACCCCCGAGACGGCCATCTTTGTTCGCAAACACATGAGCTCCAGACTGTCCTCATAGAGCGAAATTGACATCGATGTGCCGGGTGGCGAGAAGACAAAAGCGAAATGCGGGGGGCCCTCCACTGCGCAACGGACGATGAAACCGTCCGCTGTTCCTGTCGGGATGACGGCTTTGAGAGCGGGACTAGCGATACGGATTGTGCTCCAGGGAACAGAATCGCCCCATGGGCTGCGCAACCCTTCGGATAGAGGGCGCGCAGGCAGCCGATGCCGTCTGCGGAGTTCGCGGCGAGGTATCCCATTGCACGGAATCCGCGTCTTATATGGACAGAATCATGTATTCTGAAGAAGATGGCACGCATTTGGGCGTGAATCGACGCGAAGGAGAACCAGCATGGCAGAGAAAATGAAGAGGGCAAAGGCACCAGCAAAGTTACGGACGAGCACGGCTTCAGTCAATACAACGGTGGTGAAGGCGGCGGCTGTTGGCAAAGCTGTGACTGCAAAGACGCCATCCAGCGAAGCGATCGCGAAACTGGCCTATCGCTACTGGAAGGAGCGCGGCGCAAATAATGGTCAGGACCGGCAGGACTGGCTGCGCGCCGAACGGGAGCTAAAGGGGGCGTGAAGCGGATTCTGGGCAGGACGGTGGCAGGGCTGATCGTGGCGCTGGTTATCCTGTATGTGGGGGACTGGTCGGTGTGGCGGTTGCGCGTGGCGATGGGCGGCGGAATGGGGTCGGTGGTGGTGAGCAACATCGTGGTACTGCCGCTGAAGGACAATAAGGAAGAGTACGACTGGGGAGGGACGGCAGATGCGAGTTGCAGCCTGTCCATCTTTCCCCAGGCCGGCAGCGGGGCGTGCTGGTGGCTGCGACGGCATAATGTGGTCTTCGAGCGGTGAGTGGCGGGCGGGGGTAGCTGTAAATCCATTATTTGTACGGGTTTGGATTGGGTGAGATGGATGGGCGCGGAAAGGTTGCCTGGACGAGGGCGAGGGCCTGCCCGGGGGTGGTGATGGAGCCTTCGAGTTGGGCGTCCTCGGCGAGCGCGAGCATGGGTTTGAACTGCGGGGAGGGACGGTAGCCGGCGGCGATGAGGTCGCGCCCGGTGAGGAGCGGCGCGGGGCGGAGGTCGGGTGTGGGCTCGGCTTCGAAGTGGGCGCGGGCGAAGTTATAGCAGGTGAGATCACCGTGGGCGGAGATGGCGTCGAGGCGGTGCAGGGCGAGGTGCTCGTGGAAGCGGGGCAGGCGGAGGAAGCGCTTGAGGGTGGATTGCTTCATTTGGAGAGCGTCGCCGAAGCGCATGTGGTTTGCGATGAGGGAGAGGATTTGAGCGGTGTCGTCGCCTGAGAAGCGCAGGCGGGAGAGGATGGTCTCGGCTATGCGGACGCCGGCCTCGACGTGGCCGTTGAAGCGGATTCGGCCGGGCTTTTCATTGCTGCCGGGGACGGCGGGTTTTGGCGGCTGGTAGGTGGCGGGCTTGCCGATGTCGTGCAGCAGCGCGGCCCAGGCTAGCGTCGATGCACAGTTGGGCGGCAGATTTTCCAGCATCAGCATGGTGTGGGTCCAGACGTCGCCCTCGGGGTGGAACTCGGGCGGCTGGGCTACGCCGCGCAGGCGGACGGCTTCGGGGAGGACTTCGGCGAGGAGGCCGAGATCGAAGAGGAGCTCGAAGCCACGGCGCGCGCCGCCCTCGGTGAGGATGCGGGTTAGTTCGTCGCGGATGCGCTCGGCGCTGACGAGGGCGATCCCGGTGGCGTGGCGGCGGATGGCGGAGGCGGTTGCGGGGTCGATCTGGAAGTCGAGGCGCGCGGCGAAACGGACGGCGCGCAGCATTCGCAGCTTGTCCTCGGCGAAGCGCAGGGCGGGATCGCCGATGGCGCGGATAATGCGGGCGGCGAGGTCTTCGCGGCCGTGAACGAAGTCGAGCGTGGCGGGGGCGGGGTTGCCGGTGGAGTCGAAGGCGAGGGGATCGAGGAGCATTCCATTGATGGTGAAGTCGCGGCGGAGGGCGTCTTCGCGGGGATCGGTGGTGTAACGCACGGCATCAGGCCGGCGGCCATCGGAGTAGGCGCCGTCGTTGCGGAAGGTGGCGACTTCGGTGGCGATCTCTTGCTCGTCGAAGTGCTGGCAGACAAGGACTACGCCGAAGTGAGCGCCGACGGTGAAGGTCTTGGGGAAGAGGGCGACGATCTGCTCGGGCGTGGCGGAGGTGGCGACGTCGTAGTCCTGGGGCGCGAGGCCGAGCAGGAGGTCGCGCACGCATCCTCCGGCGAAGAAGGCCTGGTGGCCGGCGTCGCGCAGGCGGTGGGCGATGGCGAGCGCGGCGAGATGCGGCGGACTCGATGGACTCATTTTGCGCCCTCCCTTTCCTACTTTAGTCTCAAAGTCCACCATTCTTCATGGTGCGAACCGTGCAGATGGATTATGCTAATCCCGAGTTTCCAATATCGAGGTTTGCGGTATGAAACGCTTGGCCCTGCTCGCTATTCTTGTTCTCTGCACTACTATCCAGCCTCTAAGCGCCCAGCAACAGCCGCCGGAGCGACCCGGCGCGGTGCCGCCGGACGTGCCGATCAAGGCCCCGGACCCGAGCTTTCCGCTGCGCGTGCATCTGCTGACCGCGCGGTTTGGCGGTTTTGGCGGGCGATACCATGGCTATGGCAGCGGCAATCTGGTGGACGCCCGCGCCACGCTGGGCTTCGATTATGGATTCGAGTGCGTTGTGCCGTTTGTGGCGAACGAGAGCGAAGGCGACACCTACCAGGCGCGCTGGACAGACTCGCAGTACAGCCTTGAGATTTTGATGGCTGAGGTGGGAGTGGACCAGCCGCGCGCACAGACCTGCACCCTGCACCTCGCGTTGAAGAAACGGCCGTTCGATCCGGCAAACACCGCTGCCCTGTCGCATGGGGTATCGTCGGCCCTGCGGAGACGCTGGCAGGATCCCGACTTCGCCTACGAGGAGACGCAACTGGATTATCCGTTGCACTTCCATGTGGTGGATGGCCAGCGGACGGAAGACGATGCCGAGGACCATGGATCGGGGACGGCAAACCTCACCGATCCGGCGACGCAGACGCAGCAGGGCGCGGAGTACAGCTACAACTGCTCGTACGGCTTCCTGACCAACTCGCAGATTACGGGTTTCTACCAGGGCCGCTGGGTGAAGCCGGGCAGCGAGTTGGAGGTGCTTCTACAGCGTCCAGGTTCGGACAAGGTGGATAAGTGCACGGTCGAGGTCAACCTGAGGCCGCAGACGTATCCGGAGAGCCGCCACATAACTGAGAATGCGCAAGCGTCATCGGCTGGAAGGGCGGGCCGGCCGGGAACGGCAACGCCGTAGAGAAAAGGCGATTCGGCTGGCGAAGAGGCTTCGACGAAGCTGGCGCGAGGAATCCGTGCGCGGGTGGGTCTGCGTAGTCTCTATGATGAATAGATGGGATCGAAGGGAAGGCCGGGCGTGCCGGGCGGACTGATTTTGGGGATTGAGAGCTCGTGCGACGAGACGGCGGCGGCGGTGGTGCGCGCGGGCGGCGAGGTGCTGGCCAATGTGGTGGCGTCGCAGATTGCGCTGCACGCGAACTTCGGGGGGGTGGTTCCGGAGCTGGCGAGCCGCGAACACTTGCGCAACATTGTTCCGGTGGTGCAGGCGGCGATGGCGGAGGCGGGGCTGGAGTTTGCGGACCTGGATGCGATTGCGGTGACCGAGGGGCCGGGACTGGCCGGGGCGCTGCTGGTGGGGATTACTTACGCGAAGGCGCTGGCGCTGGGGGTGGGGAAGCCGCTGATTGCGGTGAACCACTTGGAGGGACATATTCATGCGGTGCTGATGGAGGCGAACAGTGTTCCTCCCACCCTTCCCGCAGAAGGCGCGGGAAGGGTGGGGCACCCGATGGAGATGCCGATGCTGGCGCTGGTGGTGAGTGGGGGGCACACGCATCTTTATCTGGCGGAATTCGATGAGGAAGTGAGGCGAACGACGGAGATTCTGAGCGAAGCTCAGAATGACGAGCGGAGGGTGGGTGATCCCGGTTCATGGCGGTACAGGAATGTGGGGCGGACGGTGGACGATGCGGCGGGGGAGGCGTTCGACAAGGTGGCCAAGCTGCTTGGGTTGGGGTATCCCGGCGGACCGTGGATGGACGCGCTGGCGAGGAGCGGGAATCCGCGGGCGGTTGAGTTTCGGTTTGGGCAGATCAAGGAGCGGAGGGACAAGAGCGAATCACAGAGAACACAGAGAAACGGAGAGGACACAGAGAGGGCTGAGGCAGGCAGGAACTTTGATTTTTCGTTTAGCGGGATCAAGACGGCGGTGCTGCGGTATATCCAGGGGCATGGGATGGTGGCGGGCGTGGAGGCGCGGCGGCGGGCGCTGAAGACTAATCCGGCGATGAGGCCAGCGGATGCGGTGCGCGAGTTGCCGGAGGTGTTCGACGCGCAGACGCTGGACCTGATTGCGAGCTTTCAATACGCGGTGGTGGGAAATTTGATGCGGCAGACGTTTGCGGCGGCGGAGGCGCTGGGGGCGCGGGGGATTGTGGTGTCGGGCGGCGTGTCGGCGAACAGCGAGCTGAGGCGGCGGTTCGCGGAGGAGGCGGCGCAACGCGGGCTTCCGGTGGCGTTCCCGACGATGGCGATGTCGACCGACAATGCGGCGATGATTGCGGCGGCGGCTTGGGGGAAGTTTTGTGGCGGGGGAGTTTGCCACGGAGGGGTTGGTGGCGACGCCGCAGTTGCGGCTGGGGTGAGAAGACGGTTGCTGGTTGTTGGTTGGCTGGTGAGGCGGGACTGTAGAATCTTAGGGGAGCAAATCACATAGGAAAGAGCGGACTGCATAGGGCGTTGTTCTGCGCCGGATGCGGCGGACGAGAGAGCGCGAGTGGCGGGGTTGGAACTGTTCAACACATTGAGCGGGAAGGTGGAGCGGCTGGAGCCGGTGGGCGCTCCGGCGCTGCGGATGTATGCCTGCGGGCCGACGATATACGACTACGGACACATTGGCAACTTCAGGACGTTTCTGCATGTGGACGTGCTGCGGCGGTTTCTGCGCCAGCAGGGCGTGGCCGTGGAGCATGTGATGAACGTGACGGACGTGGACGACAAGATCATCCGCAACGCGCTGGCGGCGGGACATGCCGATTGGCGAGTACACGGCGCGGTTTGAGAGGGCGTTCTTCGAGGACATGGAGGCGCTGGGGATCGAACGGCCGGAGCATGTGCCGCGCGCGACCGAACACATTGCGGAGATGGTGACGCTGATCGAGCAGTTGGCGGCGAAGGATATTGCGTACCAGACGGAGGATGGGAGCTGGTACTTCCGCATCGCGCGGTTTGCGGAGTATGGGAAGCTGTCGAAGAAAGACCTGGAGGGAATGGAAGACGGCGCGCGGGTGGACGCGGATGAGTACGAGAAGGACGCGGCGCGGGACTTCGCGCTGTGGAAGGCGGCGAAGACCGCCGGGGCCGATGGCCAGCCCGAGCCGAGCTGGGCGACGGCGCTGGGCGCGGGGCGGCCGGGATGGCACATCGAGTGCTCGGCGATGGCGACGGCGATACTGGGCGAGAGCTTCGACCTGCACGCGGGCGGCGAAGACCTGATGTTTCCCCACCATGAGAACGAGATTGCGCAGTCGGAGGCGGCCTCGGGGCGGACGTTCGCGCGGCACTGGATGCATGTGCGCTTCCTGCTGGTGGAGGGGAAGAAGATGTCGAAGTCGCTGGGGAACTTTTATACCCTGCGCGATCTGCTGTTGAAGGGGCATAAGGCGTCGGCGATCCGGTATCTGCTGCTGTCGGTGCCGTACCGGCACCAGATGAACTTTACGTTTGAGGGGCTGGCAGGCGCGACGAATGCGATCGAGCGGCTGCGGACCTTCCATCGGCGGATGCTGCGCGGCGGGTTCGCGGCGGGGGTGGTGGACGCGGCAGTGACGGCGGCGACGGCGAAGGCGGCGAGTGAGTTTACAGCCGCGCTGGCCAACGATCTGAATACGGCGGAGGCGGCGGCGGCGATCAGTGAGATGGTGCGGGCGGCGAACTCGGCGGCGGACGCGGGGACACTGGGTGAAGAGAATGCGGCGGAGGTGTTGCGCGTGCTGATGCTGTTCGACGAGGTCTTCGCGGTGCTGGAGGACCGGGACGAGGAGCTGACACGGGCGGCGCTGAAGTGGGCCGAGGCGGAGGGACGGATCAAGGATGCCGCGCCGGATCTGGTATTGAAGCTGGCGCTGAGCGACGCGGAGATTGAGGCGCTGGTGGAGGAGCGGAGCGAGGCGAAGAGGGCAAGGAACTTCGCGCGGGCGGACGCGATTCGCGTGGAGCTGGCGGCCAAGGGCGTGGCGATCGAGGACTCGAAGGACGGGGCGCGGTGGAAGCGGAAGTAAGCTGAGGTTCGAGGGCTAGAGGTGGATCATTCCTCGATTGGGACTTCCAGCATGGGGTCGGTGGGGGGCGGGGCGGACTTGGTGCGGGAGAGGATGACGGTGGCGACGGCGGCGACGATGAGGACTGTGCCGGCGAGCTCGGCGGGTGCGAGGCGCTCGTGGAAGAGGGCCGCTCCGATGAGGACGGCGATGACGGGGTTGACGAAGGCGTAGGTGGAGACCTTGGTGACGGCGACGTGCTGCAGCAGGTAGGTGTAGGCGGTGAGGCCGACCACCGTTCCGAAGACGGCGAGGAAGGCGATGGCGAGGAGTCCGTTGCGCGTCCAGACGGCGGTGTGGAAGCAGCCTCCGGCGGTGGCGAGGATGAGGTTGACGACCCCGGCGGCTCCGATCTGCCATGCGGTGGCGACGAAGGTGTCTACGCGGAAGCGGAAGCGGCGGGCGAGAACGGAGCCGATGGCGAAGGAGAGCGCTGCGCCGATCAGAAGGACAAAACCGAAGAGGCTGCGCTGGCCTGCGCTACCGTTGGCGGAGCGATGCAGCGTGGGCCAGAGCAGAACCAGCATTCCGAGGGCACCGAGCAGGGTACCCAGCCAGCCGCGCAGGTTGAGCCGCTCGCCGTCGGGCAGGACGGTCTCGAAGAGCGCGATGAAGATGGGGATCATGGCGACCACCAGCGAGGCGTATCCGGAGGAGACCTTGGTCTCTGCCCAGATGAGCAGGACGTTGTTGGCGGTCATGATGAGAACGCCGACCAGGGCGAGTTGACCAGCGGTGCGCAGCGGGACGCGCAGGCTGGTGCCGCGCGCCAGGCAGATGACGCCGATGAGCACGAACGAGAAGAATGAGCGGATGGCTCCCACCAGCGGCGGCGCAAGATGCATGCCGGCGATGTGAATGGCACTGTAGGTCGAGCCCCAGAAGAAGTACACGCAGGCGAAGGCGGCGGCGATGCGGGTTTTTTGCGAGAGCGCGGGGAACATCTATCCCTATGGTAATTGTCGACGACCGAAAACAGACAAAGGCAAGAGCGAAGACAGAAGCAGATTCCTCGCTACCCTGCGGAATGACAAACTATTACAGCACTTGCGTGGATGCGTCTAAACTTTGGAGTTGGGATGGGGTGGCGATGAGTTGGGATGGATGGCAAGGATGAGACGATTCGTGGTTTGGAGTTGTGCGCTGGTTGTGGTTGCGGGAGCGGCTGGGCTGGGGCTTGCGCAGTCTGCGCAGGCGGATGCGGGCGCGGGGCAGGCGAATGCACGGCAGGCCAACTCCGCGCAGCAGGCAGGACCTGCTCAAGCGAACGCTGCGCCGCATCGCACGCGGCTGATTCTGAAGGACGGCAGCTATCAGATTGTGATGAGCTACCAGGTGAATGGCAAGATCGTGCGCTACTACAGTGCCGAGCGGGATGCGACGGAGGAGATTCCGACGGAGCTGATCGACTGGGACGCGACGCACAAGTGGGAGCGGCAGCATCTGGCGGCGGAGAGCGTAGATGCGGGACAGGGATTGGCTGTGGATGCCGCGCCGAATCCGACGATCGATCCGGAATTATTGAAGGAGGAGGCCGACCGCGCGGCGTGGACGCCGGAGGTTGCGCCAGACCTGCGGCTGCCGGAGCAGGACAGCGTGCTGGCGCTGGACTATTTTCACGGCGCGCCGGAGCTGGTTCCGCTGGTGCAGTCGGAGGGCGAACTGAACCGGACGACAGGGCACAACATTATGAAACTGGCGATCAACCCGCGCTCGGCGTCGCACCAGATTGAGCAGTTGAAGGGGGTGGAGGCGGCGGTGCAACTGCATGTCGATACGCCGGCGATCTATGTGCGCTTGGGGGACGACTCGGGGGTGGTGCGGGGCGGGACTCCCCTGACGGTGGACACGCACGGGGCGGGGGGGAAGACGGACGCGAGCGGCGGGGCTAGCTCTGGTGGCTCCGCAGACAGCGGCTATGTGATGGTGCGGGCGGATGTGCGCACGGACACGAGGGTGCTGGCCAGCTTCAACATTGGAGTGCTGGGCGGCGAGATGAAGCAGCAGGAGGACGTGATCGAGATGGCGAGCGAGGTGCTGCCGGGAGGCCACTGGATGAAGCTGACGCCGAAGCGGCCTCTGGACTTCGGCGAGTACGCGCTGATGGAGGTGGTGTCGGAGAACGAGATCAACCTGGGAGTGTGGGACTTTGGCGTGCATCCGGTGGCGCCGGAGAACAGGGACGCGATCAAGCCGGAGCCGAAGCGGCCGGTGACGCTGGAACGACGGGGGGCGGAGTAGTTGTTGGTTGCTGGTTGTTGGTTGCTGCGTCAGTGGTTCAGTTTGTTGAGGGAGCATTCCCTCGGGGACTAAAGTCCCCCAGAGATATGGGCGTTATGGACGGGCTGAATCCCGTCCCTTTCAAGACGAATACAAACCGATTCACTACTGGTACAGGTTGTGAGTTGATGACAGGCTAGCTGCTGCGGGCTTCGAGGTCTCCCGCGAGCATGGTTGATGTCTTGCCGGAGGGGATGGCAGGATTGGCCCCGGTGAGCAGGCCGAGGCCGGCGACTGCTATGTTGTCTCGGGTGGTTTTGGCCTCGTACATCATGGTGTCTGCGGCGCGGATGATGGCTGGAACGCTGGCTCCGTCCTCGGGGAAGGTGGCCAGGCCGAAGCTGCCGGCGAGGGCGAGGAAGAGGCCCTGTCCGGTGAGGAAGCGGGCCTTGCGGAGCTGCTCCCAGAGCTTCACGGTGGCATCGATGGCGGACTGCTTTTCGAGGCCTGGGAGCAGAGCGACGAACTCGTCACCGCCGTAGCGGAAGCAGGAGTTTGCGGGGCCGAGGGTGCGGCGCATGAGGCCGCCGACCTCGGCCAGCAGGCGGCTGCCGATGAGATGGCCGTGGGTGTCGTTAACCTCTTTGAAGTGGTCGAGGTCGACGAAGAGCAGGCTGAAGCGGGTCTCGGGCCTGGTAGCGGAGAGCTCGATCTGCTCGTCCAGCAGGGCGTAGAGGTGTCGTGCGTTGAAGAGTCCGGTACAGTCGTCGGTGATGGTGAGCTCGTGGATGAGCTTGACCGAACGGGCGTTCTGGATGGCGATGGCGGCGTAGTCGCAGAGAATGCGCAGGAAGGAGATGGAGTACTCGCTCTCCAGGTCGAGCTTGGTGTTGAGGAGCTGGATGACGCCGAGGGTTTTCTCTCCGGAACGGATGGGGATGCAGGCGATGGAGCGGATATTCAGTTCGGGATGGGCGCGCGAGAAGGCGCTCCACTGGATGTCGAGGGAGACGTCCGGGATGACCAGTGGTTTGCCAGTGGAAGCGACCCATCCGGCGACGCCTTCGCCCATGGGTACATGCAGTCCCTTAAGGCTATGGGAGTCCTCGCCGACGGCGATGGCGTAGCTGAGGTGCTGGGCCTCCTCGTCGACCATGAGCATGGACCAGCGCTCTGGGCCGAAGAACTGGGCCATTTTATCCATGATAATGAGCAGGATCTCTTCGAGTTCGAGGGTCTGGGTGAGGGCGCGCGCGACCTCGTGAAAGACGCCGAGATGGTCCAACTGGCGGCTATCGATGACCTCGAACTGGCGCTTCTCTCTCAACCCAGACCTCAGTACTACAGAATATAGAGGGCATCAATCTTTCAGTACATCAAAGATAAAACGCTGCCTTTCGCAGCAGATTAGCCGCCGATATGCACCATGTTTCTCGATGGTTTTTCGAACCCCGGCTCGCCGATGTGATGTCGAGCCTCCTTCCGCAGTACGACACGCCTTATATACGCAGCAAGTTCTTCATCGGTTCCACCGCGCCGCATCTGGCCGTAGAGGTCGTGGTCGGAATGCGAGAAGAGGCATGTGCGGAGGGCGCCGTCGGAGGTGATTCGCAGGCGGCTGCAATGGCCGCAGAAGGGGCGGGAGACGGGAGCGATGATGCCGATCTCGCCGATGCCGTCGGCGAAGGTGAATCGGCGGGCGGTCTCGCTGGCTGTGCGCGGCGGCAGTTCGACCAGGCCGGAGGGGCGCCATGCGTTGAGGCGGGCGACGATCTCGTCCATTGGGACCACGGTCTCGGGCCTCCAGGTGCGGGCGTCTTCGGCGGCGGATGGTTCTTCCAGCGGCATGAACTCGATGAAGCGGACGACGACAGCCTGGCGGCGGGAGAACTCGGCGAATGGCTCGATCTGGGAGTCGTTGAATCCGCGCAGCAGGACGCAGTTGATCTTGACCGGGCCGAGGCCGGCGGCCTGCGCGGCGTGGACACCGGCCAGAACGCGCTGGAAGCTGCCAGGTACGCGGGTGATGCGCGCGAAGGTCTCGGGATCGACGGCGTCCATGCTGACGGTGACGCGGTTGAGCCCGGCGGCGGCAAGCGGCGCGGCGAGTGACTCCAGCAGGTGGCCGTTGGTGGTGAGGGCGATGTCGAGCGGCTGGCCGGGTTCACGCGCATCGAGGCGCGTGCCGTCGGCTGCGTAGGCGGTGCGCATCTGAGCCAGCCCGGCGACCATCTCTACCAGGCCGGAGCGCAGCAGGGGTTCGCCGCCGGTGAGGCGCACCTTCTCGATGCCGAGCGAGACCAGGACGCGCACCATTCGCAGATAGTGGGCGATGGGAAGCTCGGTGTAGGATGCGGCTTCGTTGCCGGCGCGGCAGTAGACGCACTTGTAGTTGCAGCGGTCTGTGACGGAGATGCGGAGGTCGGTGATGGCCCGCCCGAAGGAGTCGCGCAGGCGCAGGCCGGATGTCTCGTTGGCTGCGTTTGCAGCCGCGCCGGGCGGTTCCAGCAGCGCCGCGGAGGCGCTTCGGTAGATCGGCGATGGAAGCAGGGAGGCGATGGTTACTCTCCGTGAGCGGTTGGATGTTCCCTTTTGGGAAGAAGATTCCAATCCGGACTTCGTTTGGTGCTGTGCAAAACCTGTGAATCGTGCTGAACTAAGTATAGTAAGTTTAAGCAACAGAAGATCGTGCCTTTCGGGCGTGTCTTCGACTTCAACGCAACCATCTGTCATGAGTGCGTGGAGTTGCAATTCCTGAACGATTTTCCCCCAGGTCATTCGTGCTGTCTACTCCATCTGCCGTGCATCTGACACGAGTGCGTGGAGCTGCAATTCCTGAACGATTTTTCCCGGGGTTATCTGTGATGTCAACTTTACTCTCTGAGCAGCAGTGGCTTTCCGATCTTGCCTTGCCGTTGTTATTGATAGGCCTGGGCATACTGATTGGCTTCACGGCCCTCTATATATCGGCGCAAAGACGGCGATCATCGCTGGTGCGGCACCGTTCGGGGCGCACTGTGGAGACGTTTGCGGAGTATCTAGCCGAGTACGGATTCGACCCTGAGCTTGCCCGCGCCACCTACCGGTACCTGCAGAAACGCCAGAAGGTGGCCTTTCCGATCGAGCCGTTTGACGATCTGGATTGCGATCTCGGCCTCGATGGCGAGGACCTGAGCGAGACGATCCGCGCGTTGCTGGCGGAGACAGGGCGGATCTATCTGCCGGGCCTGCTGGACTCTCCTCTGGTGACGGTGGAGGACCTGGTGCGGACGATCCAGGCGTCTCCGCGGCGGGAAAAGATGGTGGCCTAGTTTTCGCGGCCAAAGGCGTCTCTGAAATGGGTGGAATGGGGAAGCGCAACAGTCGAGTGGCTGAGAGAGTTTTTCCTTGTCATGGGACTGCGGTGGCGATCAGTTCCGCCAGCGCAATGAGCGTAGAGTTGAAGTAGTGGCATGCGTCTGCCGTAAGGCGACGAAGGCGTGTGCGCCCGCAGAAGAGCCGATCGCAGCGAGCGATGCTGAGATTCCGCGTGGAGAATCCGTTGCTAACGATCTGTGAGATGCGCGCCAGTCGAACAAGATGCGCCGCCGTGCTTCTGGCGTACGGGCTGTGTTGCCAGGTGGTCGCGCAGCCGGTTGGCGCGCCGCAAGAGGTTCTTGTCCCGCCGCCGGTGGCACGCGCGGTCCTGCCGGAGGCGTTGGCGGTCGCGGGCCGTATGGTGTTGCCGGGCGAAGGCGAAGTGGGCCGGGTTGCCACGGCGCAGAAGCTGCCCGCGTTGCCTGGTCAACTGATCGTGATCGGGTTCATGGGCGGCAACGTCCGCGCGGACAATCTGGTCCATCGCGAGGCCCTTGTGGCCAAAGAGCTACAGCAGAGTTATCCGCTGGGCCTTCATGCCGCGGTGTTTGCCAACAGCGACTGGAAGAACGCGCTGCGCACCGTACTTCAGCTTCTGGACGCGAGAGGCAAGGGGCTGCCAAGCGCAGACGAGAAAAAAGCCGCTCGGATTGTCATCTACGGCCATAGCTGGGGAGCTTCGGAGACGGTGACGCTGGCCCGGCGTCTGAACCAGCTTGGGATTCCCGTGCTGCTGACCATCCAGGTCGACAGCGTGGAAAAGCTTAACGAGAACGATGGCAGCATTCCGCCCAATGTGCGCGAAGCGGTGAACTTCTACGAGAGCGAGGGCCTGTTGCATGGCCGCAGCCTGATTGCGGCGATGGATCCGAAGCAGACGACGATTCTGGGCAACTACGAGATGAGTTACCGGAACCATCCGGTCTCCTGCGATGGTTACCCATGGTTCGCGCGGGCGTTCATGAAGGCGCACATCGAGATCGAGAACGACCCGACGGTTTGGAGCCGAGTGGAAGATCTCATTCGCAAGCAGATGTCTTGAGCAGAGATACTGGCTGGCGACGACTGAACACAAAGCATCGAGGCGACCGGTTCGCTCGCCTGGGGTGGGATTGGGCGCTGGCCTAGTTGGCGGGAGGTGGCGTTGGTTTGGATCGCTTGAGCGTCATCTCGCCGCCGGGAAAATCACCCTGATCCGATTTGGAGGTCAGCTTGATTTCGTCGCCGTTAACGGTTCCCTCATGCGTGATGGTCATGCCATTGAAGGAGACTTTGAAGGAGATCTTGTCGCCATCCACCTTGCCCTCGCTGATGGCGATTGGATCGCCTTGCGCGCCCTGAACCGTGCCGGTGAGCTTTGTGCCATCCTGCTTGAATGTGAATGAGATCTGGAAGCCATTGCCGCCATTGGTGCCACTGAACTCTCCGGTCCAAGTTCCGGTAACATCCGTGGCGGCTAATGCGGAACCAGTGGTGAACGCCATTATCAGAGCAGCGCAGGCACAGAGCAGTTTCTTCATAGGGTTATTCCTCGCAGTCATTTTCACAGCGCCGAAATGATAGACGATTCCATCGACCCGTGTCTCAGGCGCGTTTGCAGCAAAGTGGTTTGCATGGCAATCGGTCTAGTTTGAGACGATGAGGCGGAGCATGGAGGGTGGCGGCGCGCCCTCGGGACGCGGCTGATCGCGGTTCTGGGGAAGCGTCTTCCATGCGAGGCGATAGGTGATGCCGTCGGCGCGGGTGGGAGCGGAATCTGAAGCAAAGCGATCCAACAGGCCGCTCTCAGGCACGGCTGCCAGGTCTTCGCTGCCGACGTCCGCGTCCGCGGCGAGCTTTCCCTTCAGACGCATGGTTGCCGGGTCAACCTCCCAGACTCCGGAGCCGTAGACCTTGTGGCTGAGCGCGATCGTGAGCTTGCCGCCCGCGGCGCGCAGCGGACCGATGTGAATCTCGTTGACCAGGCTGCCGCTGCCGTGGAAGTCCCATCGGTAGCTCCAGTTGCTGGCCTGCTGGCTCTTCCACTGGCCTTCCTGCCAGCGAGCAAAAAAGAGTTGCGTGTTGCCCGCGGCGTCGTACTTGAGGTACGAGATCGTCAGGTTGCCGTGTGTGTCGAAGCCGACGGCCTGGGTCCCGTTCAGAAGGCCTCCGCGCGGCGGCGAAGGGTCCACAACGAGGCCGGGTGTATCGATGGTGAGCGGCAGGGTGAGGGGAACGCCGGCCGCGGTCTCCCAGTGGATGAGGTCGCGGCTGCGCGCGTAGCTGAGGTCGTGGTTGGTCTCGGCCATTGGGGTGTCGCGCCAGACCCAGACCTGGTGGACCCAGCCATCTGGCCCCGTTACCGGGTTCAGCGGGTAGGCATTCATCCGCTTGCCGCCGAAGAAGAGTGGCTGGTCGGTGAGCGCGTGCCAGGTTTTGGTGCTCTCGTCGTAGCGGTTGCTGTAGGTGTCTCCCGATCCGCTGCTTCCGCTGCGGTATTGAAACAGCAGCGCACCATCCGGTGCGTAGGAGAAGACCGGGTAGGTGACGCGCTCCTCATGCTGCCCGGTCATGGACGGGACACGCACGAGCGAGGCCGCGTCGTAGGGGCGAGTGCCGCGGAAGTACACCAGAGGCACGGCGTGCATATTGCCCGCGACATGCAGGTAGCCTTCGCGGTCGAGCGCCATCGCGATGGAGTTATGGCTGTCCCAGCCGACGGTGCTGGGCAGGACTGTGTAGCTCCACTGCTGCTCTCCCAGAGTGCGCTGCGCCACGGTCATGCGGCGGCTGGCATCGTAAAACGCGGCAAACTGCCGATCACCATGGGTGAGCAGGGCAAAGCCGACCGGATGCCCGGACCAGACCGGGGCCACATCGAGCGAGTGGATGCCGGCGCGCAGGTCGGGGTTTCCAGACGCGACCAGAGACCGCTTCGTCTGCCCGGACGCGACAGCCGTAAAGCAGAACAGAACGGACAGAAAGAGCGCGATGCAGGGCCGGAGCTTCATGGCATCAAGAATATCGCAGCAGAAGAAGAGCGGTGGATGCTACTTCACTGCTGCGGGTTTGTGGCTGGCAAGCATCTCGCGGCGGAGGATGGCATTGATGCGAGATTGATAGCCCTTGCCCTGCGCGCGCAGCCAGTGGAGCACGTCGGAGTCGATGCGTACGGTGGTCGAGGTCTTGGTGGCCCGGTAGAACGGATTTCGAACCGCGTTCTTCCAGAACTCCTCCGTAAGCGGTGGAATGTCGCTATAGTCGATCTCACTGTCCGGCTTGGCCGCGAGGGCCTTCAGCCTTTTCTTCTGTTCCGCCGTGAGAGGCGGCGGATTGTCCAGATCGATTGTGTATCTAACCATTGGCCTCTTCATATCGTCTCCTTTCCTTCCGTTCCGCCTTTCGTGCCGAGATGATGCGGATTGACTCCGTGCCATCGCGCTCACGAACGACGTGAACAACCACAAGCAGAAGAGATTCGTTCATCCGGCCGATGGCCTGCCAGCGCTGCTCTCCTTCGTCGATACGATCCGTCTCGAAGAGCATGAGCGGATCGAAGAAGACCCGAGATGCGTCCTCAAATGCGACACCATGTTTGGCGAGATTTGCGTCGGCTTTGTCTGGATCCCACTCGAAGTCTGTCGCCACGAAATAATGTTACTACAAATTTGTTGTTAATTGAGCAAGGGATTGATGAACCCGATGGTCATCCATGCCCATCGGACGCGGCACCGTAAAATATATCTGGAGGATCAATCAGAACGATTGCCCCACCTGGGAACGATTGCCCCGCGCAATCCACGGAGGAAAGGCCCAGCTTGAAGTTTCTCACGACCCTGTTGCTCATCGCGCTGGTTGTGGCTGCGTTTGCGGCTTGGGCGATCTATGCGCCCATCGGCCCGGTTGCGGGCACGTCCGACGAGGCTGCAACCTACGTTGACATCGCTCCGGGCACGGGGACCAAGGCCATCGCGGCGCAACTGGAAGAGGCGGGAGTGTTGCGCAGCCGCTACGCCTTCGACCTGCTGCGCGCGGTCAAGGGCGGCAAGCTGATCGCCGGGGAGTACCGCTTCAACCAGCCCGCGACGGCCAGCGATGTGTATGCGCGCATGGTTCGCGGCGATGTATACACGATTCCGGTGACAATTCCCGAGGGCTACAACATCTTCGAGATCGCGCATGCGGTGGAAGCCGCCGGGCTGGGTTCGCGCGAGGCGTTTCTGGCCGCCGAACGAAGCCAGACCGGGCTGATCGCCGACCTTTCGCCCAACGCCACATCGCTGGAGGGCTACCTCTTTCCCGACACCTACCGCTTCGGCCGCCACGCCACTCCGCCGCAGATGCTGGCGGCGATGGTCAAGCGTTTTCGCCACTCGCTCGTCGACCTCGGCCTCACGGAGTACGACACAGGTGAGCAACATTGTTGTACGAACCTCGTGACGCCTGGCATCGATCAGATCGTCATCCTCGCCTCGCTGGTAGAAAAAGAGGTCAGCCAGGGTTCAGAGCGGCCTCTGGTCGCCGGAGTCTTCGTCAACCGGCTGGCCCAGGGAATGCCGCTGGCCACCGACCCCAGTGTGATCTACGCGGCGCTGCTGGAGGGGCGGTATCGCGGCGCGATCTACGCCTCGGACCTCGAATCCACATCGCCGTACAACACCTATCGCCACGCCGGGCTGCCACCGGGGCCGATTGCGAACCCCGGCGTGGCCGCGTTGAAGGCTGCGCTGGCCCCGGCGCACACCGATTATCTCTATTTTGTGGCCGACGCCGAGGGGCACAGCCGTTTCTCCGCCACGCTGAAGGAGCACACCGAGCAGGTGGAAGCCTACCGCCGCGCGCTGCACCAGGCCGCGCCCGCCAGCGTCCTGCCCGTGCATGCTCACGCCCAGCGCCAGGCCGTTCACCCTCGCGATTCGCACCGGTCGGCGTACTCCCGCACGCTGCGCCGGACCACCCGCTGACCGCTGGTTCGGACGCGCCAGAAAAGGGGGCCGAAGGCCGCTGTTAACCAGGATGTATCTAATTCATATTACATACTGTTTTGCCATTTTGGCGGCATCGGGACGCGGTGCCAGATATACTAGAAGTTTGTGCGAATGACGATCAAACAAGCCGTGGCCTGTGGACTGCTCGCGATGACTCCGGCGCTGACCGGATGCCTGTCACTCAGCGGATTGTTTACTCACACGCACAGCGTATTGAAGACACGGCTGCCGGATGTGGTCTACAACTCGACTCTGGACCAGTTGCTGAAGCAGGCAGACGATCGCAGCGCCGCTATCCAAAGCATGACTGTCATCGTCCAGGTGGTGGCCTGCTCCGGCGGCAGTTTAAAGGGTACGGTGAAGTGCAATAATATCCCCTTCAGTGGCTACATCATCATCGGCAAGCCCGAACAGATACGACTGATCCTGAATCTGCCCGTGATTATGAGCCGTGCCATGGACATGGTGTCCGACGGCAAGGCGTTCAAGATGCTGATCCCGCCAGAGAATTGCGCAATCACCGGGTCGGACGTAGTGACCAACAGTTCGCAGAAGGGCCTGTATGCTCTGCGCCCCGGTGTGATTCTGGATTCCCTGCTGATTCGTGGGCTAGAACCCGATCAGGTGGTCTCCATGACGCAGGACAGCTGGATCCCGCAGCAACCCAAGAGTCGCAAGGGCGTCGTCGAGGATCCTGACTACGACATCGAGTTCCTCTCGCAGCCGCAGGGCCAGGTAGCCCACACCCTCCGCGTCGTGCATATCGACCGGGTGAACCTGCTGCCCTGGCGGCAGGACATCTACAACGCCGACGGCAAGGTGGAAACACAGGCCACCTATGACAAATACCAGAAATTCGGCGAGATCAACTTTCCAACCAAGATCGAAATCCAGCGGCCGCTGGATGAGCTGGGGCTGACGATTACCATCACCAAGGCCACTTTCAACCAACCGCTGCTGGAAGACCAGTTCAAGCTGGACATTCCCGAGAACACCGCGCACCTCACCAACATGGACGATCCCACCAGCGGGACAATCAAAGACCCGTGCGCCGTGCATGGGACGCAATCGCCGCATTGATATCGAGCGCCAGCGCCAACGCGGCGCGGCCATCCTCCACTGTCACCACGGGCTGCGTGTGCCTGCGCGCCGAATCCACAAACGACTCAATCTCCAGCCGCAGCGGCTCGCCCGGCTCTACCGGGACCTTGCTTAGCGACATCCCTGGCGCAGCCTGACCGCCCGCCGCCGCGGCGCTGACCAGCGCGGCCAGTTGCGCCGGATCGAGCCCTGCCGCGGCGGTTACGTCGATCAACAGCAGGTCCTGGCGGGCAAAGTCCAGCGAGAGGTACTGGTGGGGCTGAAAGAAGCGCATCTTGCGGACGCGCTCCGTGCTGACGCGGCTGGCGGTAAGGTTGGCCACGCAGCCATTCTCGAACTCCAGTCGCACATTGGCGATGTCCACCTTGCGCGAGAGCACGGGCAGGCCGACGGCGCGCAGCTCGCGCACTGGTGAGCCGACAAGGCTCAGCACCAGGTCCAGGTCATGGATCATCACATCCAGCACCACGTCGACGTCCAGCGAGCGCGGGGTGAAGATGCTGAGGCGATGCACCTCGAAGAACATGGGGTGGTTGAGCAGGGGGCGCACCGCGCGCACGGCAGGATTGAATCGCTCCAGGTGGCCGACCTGCACCGTGCGGCCCAGGTCGCGGGCCAGGCGGACGATCTCGTCGGCCTCGGCGAGGCTGGCGGCGATGGGTTTTTCGATCAGAAGATCGACGCCGGAGGCCAGCAGCGTGCGCGCACAAGCTGCGTGATGCACCGTGGGCACGCAGAGCGAAGCCGCATCCAGCTTGCAAGCCGCCAGACACTCGTCAATTGAGGCGAATCCGGGGATGCTGAACTTCGCGGATGCAGCGGAGCGCGCAGCTTCATTGGAATCGACGATAGCGGCGAGCTTGACCGGAGCACCCGCCAGCTCCAGTTCGCGGTAGACGCGCAGATGATTGCGCCCGAACGCTCCCGCGCCCACCACGGCAACGCGCAGGGGACAGGCATCTCGAGTTGGCAATACAGTCGCTGCGGCCACTTACTTCACCGGAGCTTCAACAACCTGGCGGCAGCGCGCGTAGAGTTCGAGCAGCTCGGTCACCTGGTCCTCGGGCTTGGACGAGGTGGCGACGCCGAAGCCTGTGCCGCCGGCTGCCTTGGTGCCCACATGGGCCTGCGAGGCCACAAACTTCAATAGATCGAGCGCAATGTCTTCAGTGCGGCGAGCCGCGTTACATCCTTCACTCATGAAATATCCCCTCTCATTCCAGACCCGATGTTAATGGCCAGCCCCACGTCGAAGCAAATCGCACACACTCAACCGGCGCGGACGGCGCAGAGGATCTCGTAGGGGATGGTTGCGGCGAGGCGGGCGTGGTCGTCGGCGGTGATGCCATCGCCGAGAACGACGACCTCGTCGCCGATATGGACGCCGGGGATGGCGGTGACATCGACCATGGTGAGGTTCATGGTGACGCGGCCTGCGATTGGAGCGCGCTGGGCTGATCCGTCGCGGCTGTGCAGGATGACCCAACCGCCGGGGCGGGCATCTGAGCCGGAGAGCTGGCGGCGGAGGCCGTCGGCATAGCCCACGGGCAGCATGGCGAGGCGCATGGGGGCTGGCGCGGTGAAGGTGGCGTTGTAGCCCACGGTTTCTCCGGCGGCCAGATCGCGCAGAGAGAGGACGCGCGTCTTCCAAGTCATGACGGGACGAAGCGCGGGGCGCAGCTTCGAGGGTACGGAGGCGGCGTCCGCGCCTGTAATCGGCGAACAATAGCCGTAGAGTGCGATGCCGCAGCGAACCATTGCACGGGCGTCGACGGAGTTCGCCAGATTGACCAGCCAAGGCGAAGACTGCGCGGGATTGTCCACCGACGAGCTGCTGCCCGCGTGGACCCACCTGGGCGTCAGCCCTTGCGCGCTCACCTGCGCAATCGCCGCTTCGAAGCGGCGCTGCTGGGTTTGGGTGAGAACGGAGTGGGCGGCCTCGGCGGCGCAGAAGTGGGTGAAGATGCCATCGAGCGTGAGGCCCGAGGCGGTCAGCTCGTCGAGCAGATCGTCCAGTTCGTCGCCGGGGTGAACTCCCTGGCGCGCCATTCCGGTGTCCACCTCGACGTGGACGGCGAGACCAGTGCCTTCCAACCAGCCCACCTGCTCCGGGGTCCAGACGACCGGGGTCAGCGCGTGCTCGGCGATGGCCTCCACGTCCTGCTGGAGAAAGCCGCACATCACCAGGATTGCGGGCTGGTCCTTGCGCGCGATGCCAGCCTCGCCGAGCGCGCTCCGCGCACGCGCTCCCTCAGAGGCGCTCGCCACACCAAGCCACGGTGCTCCGGCGCGGGCCAGAACGGTGGAGCAGAACTCAACCCCGTGGCCGTAAGCATTCGCCTTAACCACCGCCAGCACCGCGGTCTGCGCTCCGGCAGCCTGCGCGATGGCGCGGTAGTTTGCCGCCAGCCGCTCTTCGGAGATCTCAATCCAGCTTGTCATCGAAATCGGAATTGTCACTGCCGTCTCGCGTCCATGCTAGCCTCAGTAGCCACTCGGTTCAACTTCCGCCAGGTTCTCGAAGCGGGTGTAGTCGGCGCGGAAGGCCAGCTTGATGCTACCGGTGGGGCCGTTACGCTGCTTGGCGACGATGATCTCGGCCTGGCCTTTGACGTCCTCGTTGTCGCGGTCGTAGTACTCCTCGCGGTGGATGAAGGCGACCACGTCGGCGTCCTGCTCGATGGAGCCCGACTCGCGCAGATCGCTGAGCAGGGGCTTCTTGTCGCCGGCGCGCTGCTCGCTGCCGCGTGAGAGCTGGCTGAGGGCGAGCACGGGGATGCGCATCTCCTTGGCCAGCGCCTTGAGGCCGCGCGAGATGGAGCTGACCTCCTGGGTGCGGTTCTCGAAGCCCCGCTTGCCGGAGGCGCTGGTTCCGGTCATCAACTGCAGGTAGTCGATGACGATCAGGTCCAGGCCGCCCTGTTGCTGCTTCAGGCGGCGCGCCTTGGCTCTCATCTCCGGCAGGGTGATGCCTGGCGTGTCGTCGATGAAGAGTTTGGAGTCCATCAGCCGCTCCAGCGCCTTCATCAGCTTTCCGCGGTCGTCGCGCAGCATGGAGCCGGTTTGCAGCTTGCGCGATCCGACCAGGGCCTCGCTGGCCAACATACGGCGCAGCAGGCTCTCCTTGCTCATTTCGAGCGAGAAGACGGCGACGACTTTGTTGTCCTGCACCGCGGCGTTCTGCGCGATGTTGATGGCCCAGGCCGTTTTGCCCATGGAAGGCCGCGCCGCGATGATGATGAGCTCGGAGTCCTGCAGGCCGCTGGTCATCTTGTCGAACTCGGTGTAGCGCGTGGCCAGGCCGGTGACCTCGCGGCCCTGTTCGTAGAGCTTGTCGATGGAGACGAAGCTGCCGGCGACGATCTCGCCAATACCTGCAAGGCCGCGCTGGATGGCGGAGTCGGCGACATCGGCCAGTTGCGCCTCCACGTCGCCCAGCACCGTGATGGCGTCTTCGCTCTGGTCCGCGGCGCGGATGCCGCCGTCGTGGAAGATGCCCATCAACTGGCGGAGCAGGCTCTTGTCGCGGACGATCTGGACGTAGCTCTCGATGTTGAAGTTGCGCGGGATGCCCTCGGTGAGGAAGGCGAGATAGGCCGGGCCGCCGATGGAGTCCAGCTCACGCCGCCGGGCCAGCTCCTCCTGCACAGTGAGGTAATCGATGCCCTGGCCCTTGGCCATCAGATCGACGATGGCGCGGAAGATGCGCTGGTGCGAGTCGAGGGAAAAGTCCTCGGCCTTCAGCTTCTCGGTTGCGTCGCTGATGGCGACGCTGTCCAGCAGCATCGCGCCGAGGATCGCGACCTCGGTGTGAACGGATGAGGGGAGACCGTCTGTAGGACTCAATTGCGCCAAGGAAGCCATAGATGAATTATCCTCCGGGTGAAGCCTGAGAATAACCGGCACAAATTGTTGGAAACCGGGATGCCTCGGAGTTTGTGCAAGCGGAACCCTCATACCAGACTGGAGCCTGGTCATGCCCTCCACCAAAAATCCTAGACTCCCACCAAAGCCTCTGCTATACCGGGTACACCCATGCATCCCTCGGTCATGAAGTTCTGCGTTTTCGTCGCACTCGTTACGGCATCCCTCTGCTTCCAAACTTTGGCGCAGGTGCAAAGCACTGCTTCTGTCGCTGAGGCTTATCCGGCAACAGTCGTGGGACCGGTGGCGTATGCGGACGAGCCGCTGGTGATTGAGCGTTCGGAGACTGTGGTGGAGGTGGCGGCGGACGGGACGGGGTGGAGGGAGCGGACGCTGGCGGCGCGGCTACAGTCCGACACGGGGGTGAAGCGGTACAGTGTGCTGAACATCGCGTATGCGGGCAACTCGCAGCACGTGGAGATTGCATACGCGCGGGTGATCCATGCGGATGGAACTGTGGTGGAGACGCCGCCGACGGAGGCTATGGACATGCCGGCGGCGGTGACGCGCACGGCGCCGTTTTACAGTGATCTTAAAGAGTTACAACTTCCGGTTCGCAGCCTGCGCGTGGGCGACCGGTTCGAGCTGAAGTACCGCATCGTGCGGACCAAAGCGGAGACGCCGGGTGAGTTCTGGGGGCAGGAGAGTTTTAGCGAAACGGCGGTGACGCTGGAGCAGACGCTGGAGTTGCGGCTGCCGGCGGGGATGACCGTGCAAGTGTGGAGCCCCACGATGAAGCCAGCGGAGTCGAGCACCGCGGACGACGGTGCCGCGCCCGCGCAACATATCTATAGATGGAGTGCTCCGCAGTTGAAGCCGACCGTCGGCAAGGAGGCTGAGGCTGCATTGGCGGCGAAGAAGAAGGTGTTGTGGACGCCGGAGCAGGAGTTGGATGCGGAGCAAGGCAAGCTGCCGACGGTGGCGTGGACAACTTTTAAGTCATGGCAGGAGGTGGGTGCGTGGTATCGCGGGCTGGAGGCGGACCGCATCGTTGCTGACGACACAGTGAAGGCGAAGGTTGCGGAGCTGACCAAGGGCAAGACGACGGACGAAGAGAAGGCGCGGGTACTGTATGACTACGTGGCGACCAACATGCGCTATATCGGCGTTGCTTTCGGCATTGGCCGCTACCAGCCCCACACCGCCGCCGAGATACTTTCGAACCAGTACGGCGATTGCAAGGACAAGCACACGCTGTTGGCAGCGATGCTGGCGGCGGCAGGGATCCAGTCGGATGCGGTACTGATTGGCGCCGGGGTGCGGTTCAACGAGGCGGTGCCGTCACCGGCGTCGTTCAACCACCTGATTACGCGGGCGACGATCGCGGGCAAGCCGGTGTGGCTGGACACGACGGCGGAGGTCGCGCCGTGGGCTATGCTGGTGTCGGTGACGCGGGACAAGCAGGCGCTGGTGGTTCCGGCGAGTGGGCCAGCAACGATAGCACACACGCCCGTGGACCCACCGTTGTCGAACGTGGAGACAGTGGAATCGGTAGGATCGCTGGGCGCGGATGGGGTGTCGACGTCGCACATCGTGATCGCCTTCCGCGGCGATGGCGAGATCGCGGTGCGGGCTGCATTCCGGATGCTACCGCCGGATAAGTACGATGCGATCATGCAAGCGATAGCGAAAGGGATCGGGTTTGCGGGGACGACGAGCAACCCGGAGGTTACACGGCCAACGGACATGACGCAGCCATTCAAGTTGTCGTTCGACTACAAGCGTGAGAAGGCAGGCGACTGGGAGCACCTGAGAACGATTCCGGAGGTGGTGCCGGCGAGGTTTCCGCAGGTGACGGAGATGGAGCCGCCGGTGCGGGCGATTCAGTTGGGGTTGCCGCTGACGGAGACTTCGACTTCGGCGATGAAGCTGCCGGAGGGATGGAGCGCCGTCCTGCCGCCGGCGGTGCACGCGAAATGCGACTATGCGACTTACGACATGACCTACCGCTTGGAAGATGGCACGGTATACGCGGACCGGAAGATCGTGGTGCTGGCGAAGAAGGTACCGGTAAGCGACTGGAGAGAGTACAAGGCGCTTGTGGACATGGTGAACCCGGGCAAGGAACGGTATATCCAGTTGGTCAGCGCTGCCGCCCCCAAGCCTCCGGAGGAGCGGACCAAACAGATCGAAGACGCGCTCAACAGTCCTGATCCCATGCTGAAAAACAACGTCGCCTACGCTCTTGCGAACAGCAAGAGTCACCTCTCCGATGCGCAGACACTCGCCGAGCAAGCCGTACTCCTCCAGGAGGAGGCAGCCTCGAAGCAGGTATCCATGAAAGATAAAGATAAGGTCAAATCATTTGACCAGATGCAGATTCTCGGCACTGATTGGGAGACCCTCGGCTGGGTCTACTACCGTCAGGGTCAGCTGGAAAAAGCTGAGACCTACATGCACGCGGCCTGGGAACTAAAGCCGAGGAACGTCGATATCAACGTGTATTTGGGAATCATCTCTGATGCGCAGCACAAACCAAACGACGCGACGAACTTCTACCGGATGGCGCTCAACGGAAACCTCTCTCCCACCATTCAGAATAGCATCCAGGCCCGCTTCGATCGGTTGGGCATCACTACGAATGCCCCTCTCCCCATGGACGTGACCACGCCTCTGCCTTCACTCGCCCTCCAACTCGACCTCGCCGACACCGAACCGCTGGTCGATATCCTCCTGACCCGCGACAAACCTCCGGCCGTCTCCCTTATCAAGGGCGACCACGCGTTGGAGAAGCCGCTGACTGAAGCTATTCAGTCCGCTTTAGCAAATCCTTTTCCCGACACCGGCCCGGAGAAGCTTCTTCGCCGCGCACAGGTAACTTGCATATCCGGCGATCAGCCGACATGCGCGTTGCACTTTCTTGGCTCGCAGGTGGCCATGGAAGCAAGCAAGAGCGGCAACTAAGACAAAGTGGGTCACTCGCGCTACTTGCCGCGCAGGAAGCCCTTTGTGTCCAGCCACTGCACGAAGACCTGGGGCCAGTCGGCGACTGCGCCGTGCTGGCTGAGGCGGAGGCCGAAGCCGTGGCCCACGCCGGCGTACTCGTGAAGCTCGGCTGAGACGCCCGCCTTGCGCAGGGCGATGAACAGCTCCGGCAACTGTTGCGCGATGTTCTCACGGTCGTCGGCTCCGCAGAGCAGGAAGGCAGGCGGCGTGTCCTTTGTGACCTTCGCGATGACCGCCGGCGAAAGCCCGCCGGGATACATCAGCGCCTCGAAGGCAGGCTTGTCGCTCTGACGGTCGATGGGGTCGGGCGCGTTGGGATTGCCCGCGTCGAAGCGCGTGGCGGCCATGACGGCCAGCTCGCCGCCCGCCGAGAAGCCCATGACGCCGACGCGCTCGGGATCGACTCCCCACTCGGCGGCGCGCGCCTTGACCATGCGAATGGCGCGCTGCATGTCTGGCAAGGCGTCGCCCTCGACCGTGTACGTCGAGCCCTTTTCGTGGGCCAGGCGGTACTTGAGCACAAACGCGGCGACGCCGTGGCCGCTGAGGTACTTGGCCACGTCATAGCCCTCGTGGTCGATGGAGAGCAGCGAGTGCCCGCCGCCGGGCGCGATAATCACCGCGGCCACGGGCACTTTCGAGCCTCGCACAAGGTAGGAAGCAATCGATGGGTTGTTGATGCTGGTGACGGTGTGCTCGCCCTCGACGTTGATCTGGGTGACCACCTCGGGCGCGGTCTTGCCCTCGGAGCCGGGAGCGCCGTTCGGCCACAGCGGCACCGACGCGTGCTGCGCCACGGCAGCCGCTACCAATGTCAACGAGAACACCAAACCGCAAACCAACTTCATCCGAGCCATCGTCATTCTGCGCATCGCGGCACCTCAATTTGCCAAACTATACCGCGCCGCGTAGGGCGTTGAATAGCAAAAGCACGCATCGCAGTTTCATCCGCGTTCAACTGTGACAATCCGCGATCATTAGCGGGCTGCATGCGCTACGCCGTGCGCCGCCGGGCCTGAATCTCGAGGAAGCAGTTGACCAGGGTGACGGCGGCGGGGGTGACACCCTGGATGCGGCTGGCCTGGCCGAGGGTGCGTGGGCGGACACGGCCCAGCGTTTCCACCATCTCGCGCGAGAGGCCGCTGCAGGCCGCGTAGTCGAACCACGCGGGAATGACGCGCTGCTCGTCGCGCTTGAGGCGCTCCATCGACTTGCGCTGCTGCTGGAGATAGCCCGCGTATTTGATCTCGGTCTCGACGGTCTTCATCTCGTTGCGCACCCATGCGGGGAGCGGAGCTCCATTCTTCGGCGAGGCATGAAGTGCCGCAACCCAGGGTGCAAGCTCAGGCTTTCCGTTCATTGCGCTTGCGAGCACCGGCCAGAGCGATTCCACAGTTGCCTCGGGCCGCTTCAGCATCTGCGCGTAGGTCTGCGTGCCGAGGTCGCTCAGGTCGCCGCGCAGCGACTCTCGCAGAGCCGATGGCAGCGCATCGACGTCCACTCGCGTCTTCGTCAGTAGCTGATCGAAGGCCGCGGCGCGCGACTGCTTGGCCTCGTACGCCGCCCAGGCCGCGTCGCCGATGAGGCCAAGGCGGCGGCCATACGGAGTGAGGCGCCGGTCGGCGTTGTCGATGCGCAGGTGCAGGCGAAACTCCGCGCGCGAGGTAAACATGCGGTAGGGTTCATCGGTGCCCTTGGAGATGAGGTCGTCGATGAGGATGCCGGTGTATGCCTCGGTGCGGTCCAGCGTGAAGCCGCTCGTCTCTTCACCGCTAAGGGCTGGTTCTCCGCTCAAGGCTGCACGCACAGCAAGGGCGGCGTTGATTCCGGCCATCAGTCCCTGGCAGGCTGCCTCCTCATATCCACTCGTCCCGTTGATCTGACCGGCGAGATAGAGGCCGGCGTGTTTCTTGACCGCCAGCGTGCGGTCGAGCTCGGTGGGGTCGATGGCGTCGTACTCGATGGCGTAGCCGGGGCGCAGCATCTCGGCGGCTTCGAGGCCGGGGATGGAGTGTACCATTGCGGCCTGCACCTCCATGGGCAGGCTGGTGCTCATGCCGTTGATGTAGACCTCGTGGGTGTTCAGGCCCTCCGGCTCCAGAAAGAACTGGTGATGCGTTTTTTCCGGAAAGCGCACGATCTTGGTCTCAATCGACGGGCAGTAGCGCGGGCCGATGGCGGAGATCTGCCCGGTATACATCGGCGAGCGATGCACGTTCTCGCGGATGAGGCGCAGCGTCTCCGGCGTGGTGGTGGCGATATAGCAGCTCACCTGAGGCAGCGCGGGAACCCATGCACCCGCTGCCTGCTGACTCGCTGCTCTGAAACTGAATGGGGTGGGGTCTTCATCCCCCGGCTGCTCGACGAACTTCGTCCAGTCGATGGTGCGGCCATCCAGGCGCGGCGGGGTTCCCGTCTTCAGGCGGCACTCGCGCAGACCCAGCCGCTTCAGCGCTTCGCCCAGCATGACGCTGGCCGGTTCGCCGCTGCGTCCCGACGCATACTGCTGCTCGCCGCAGTGGATGATGCCATTGAGAAAGGTCCCGGTGGTGACGACCACGGCTCCGGCGTGGACCACGCGCCCATCGCGCAGCAGCACGCCGGTCACTCGCTGACTCGCTGATTCGCTGACTTGCTGCAACTCGAGGTCCACCACCTCGGCCTGCTTGATGAAGAGATTCGGCTGACCCTCCAGCACCTCGCGCATCTTGACGCGGTAGAGAGCCTTGTCGCACTGCGCGCGCGGCGACCAGACGGCCGGGCCACGCGAGGTGTTGAGCAGGCGGAACTGAATGCCGCAGGCGTCTGCGACCTCGCCCATGATGCCGCCCAGCGCGTCCACCTCGCGCACCAGATGTCCCTTGGCGATGCCGCCGATGGCGGGGTTGCAGCTCATCTGCGCGATCAGGTCGAGGTTCAGCGTGAAGAGGGCGGTGCGCAGGCCCATGCGCGCCGAGGCTATGGCCGCCTCGCACCCCGCGTGTCCGGCTCCCACCACCACTACATCGAACTGCTCGGTAAACGCCATCCCTCTATTTTAGGTGTCCAATCGCATCTTCATGAAGCACTTGAGGTCTAAGATGGGAGCGCGACTTATCGGCAACAACATTCAGTGTTGAAGCAGAGGCAGAAACAAACACACAGGAGAGTAGAGAACGATGCGACTCCGCCCAGCAAGCCTTATTGCACTTGGCCTGACCATCAGCATTCCCGCCTTCGTCGCAGCCGCAGCCCAGACAGACGACCAGCCCGCGCCGCTGGTTGCACCACAATCAGTCGATCTGCCGCAGGACGCATCGCAGACCAGCGTTCCTACGCTCCACGTCACATCGCGCGAGGTCATCGTCGACGTCGAGGTCACCGATGCCAACGGCAAGCCGGTGCATGGCCTCAAACAGTCCGACTTCAGCATCGAGGAGAACGGCAAGCCGCAGCCCATTCGCAGCTTCCGGGAGTTCGGCACGGAGATCCCGGTCGCGGAACCTGCTGCGGTAAAACTTCCGCCGGGGGTCTATACCAATAGCCAGTCGACGCCGCTCAGCGGCCCGGTCAACATCCTGCTGATCGATGCATTGCATAGCAATCCTGTCAATATCTTTCGCGAGCTACAGGGCGCGACCGAGTATCTGACCACGATGCCGCAGGGCACCAAGGTCGCCATCTTCCTGCTCGCGCAGAGCGGCACTCACATGCTACAGGGATTCACCTCCGACCGCGACTTGCTGCTGCGCGCCGTCCATAACAACCCAGCCAGTGTCCCGTTGACTCTGAGTGGGCAACCCGTGGATCGCCACACAATGAATTGGGCTACCGTCGACGCGTTCAACCAGATCGCCGTATACGTCGCCGGGATCAAGGGCAGGAAGAACCTAATCTGGCTTGTCCCCGGCATTCCTGTCCCTCTGATGCGTGACGGTGGCTACGGGTGGGGCAATGGAGACATGAGCCTGGTGCATCGACTCATGGACGTCTATGAGCGCTATACCGCCGAGCAGATCGCCGTCTCTCCGCTGGATCCGCGCGGCGTCGTCGGTCTGGGGATGGCGCAGTTGAGGGCTGAGGCGGTGGCAGAGCAGAGCGGCGGCGAGGCCTTCTACAACAACAACGACCTGAAATCGCTCATTGCCAAGGCCATCAATCACGGCGCGCAGTTCTACACCCTCTCCTACATCCCGCCCAAGCAGAAGGACGACGGCCACTACCACCACATCAAGGTCGAGCTCGTCGACCAGCCGAAGCTGCACCTGGTCTACCGCCAGGGCTACAACGCCGAGCGCGTACCGACGCTGGATGCGCCAGCTCCTGGCCCAGCCCTGATGAAGGCCTCGATGGAGGGCAACACGCCTCCCGCCACGCAGATCCTCTTTGACGTTGGCGTCTGGCCCGGCTACCTGACGTCCAGCAACCCCCAAGCGCAACCAGATGCCAAATCGAAGCCCGGCAAGACCGTTCGCTACGAGCTTCATTACGGCTTCCCACCCAGCGAGATCTCCTTCACCGAAGACGCCGATGGGATGCTCCACGGATCGCTCGAGTTCGACGCTGTCGCCTACGACATCTACCGCAAGCGCGTCGCCCTGCTCACCCAGACCGTTCCGATGAACCTCACCCCGGCGCAGTACGATGAGTTCGTCGCCAAACATGCGTTCTCATTCGTCCAGCAGCTCGACCTGCCGCTGGGACAGATCTCGCTCCACGTCGGCATTCTGGATAACGTAAACAGCAAAGTCGGCACGCTGGAGGTTCCCGTCTACGTGCGTCCCGTCAACCCCTCACAACGCGCCGCCGCGCAACCCAGGCGTTAGAACTCCAGGCGGAGGCCCAGTTGGAGCTGGCGCTCGCGGGCCTGGCTGGTTCCCGCAGCGGTGTACGCGCCGAAGGGCTGCACGTTCAGGCCCTCGGTGGCCACGGTTGCCGCATTCTGGAAGACCAGCGGCGTTACCTCTGGCCCGGTCGTCCCGTTCAGCGGCACCGGCGTGCTCACCAGGAACGCACGCTGCGTGATTCCCGAGTAGTTCAGCCGGTTGGTCAGGTTGAAGGCCTCCGCCGCCGCGCGCAGGCGCAGACCCTCGCGTATGCGGAAGGTGCGGCTCAGGCGCATGTCGAGGTTGGCGGAGTCTGGCAGGCGCAGCGTGTTGCGCCCCACGGTGGGCAGCACCACCGAGCCACCCGAGCCGTTGATGCTCTCGTGCCCGCCGGCGAGCCGCGTTCCGCCGTAGATGTCGAAGCTATAGCCGCGCCCGCTCGATTCGGAGAAGATCCACGCCGCCGACCAGCCATTGGTCAGCCTCCACACCGCGCGCTCGGCTGTCGCGGCGATTCCCGATCCGCCGTTGTTGTTCAAATGGGGCGACCAGACGATTGTTGCCACCACGCGATGGGGAAAGTTCAGCGCCGAGAGTCCCTTGTCGTATCGCACCGTGAACGGGTCGAACTGGCCGTTGGTGCGCGGCACAGCTCCCGCGCTCTGGCCAAAGTCGATCGCCTTGGACCAGGTCCAGGCCACGCGGAAGTCCAGTCCACGCCCAACCCCGCTATAGCCGTCGCGGCCCGATCCGATTCCGCGCCGCGCCTCCAGGGTCATCCCGTGGTAGCTGGCATTGGCGTTGGAGACAAGGTCCGTCACCGGGCCGAAGCTGGGATCGACGCGCGCGGTGTAGACCGGAACGGCGAAGGTCTCGCTGTCGCGCACGCCGATTGCTCCGGTCCCGCCCTGAAGCTGGAACTCCTTGACGCCGGTCGAAGGAGCGATGTTGATGTCCACCGAGTTGGGCAGTTGCCGGTCGAGGTTCAAGACATAACCCACGCGGGCCAGCACTCCCGCACCCAGCCCGTGCTCGATGGAAAACGTGCCTTGCTGGACTTCGGGCAGGCGAAATCTCCGGTCGAAGACGACCGCCGAAGTTGTTGCGGCAACCACTCCGGCTGGCGGCGTGAGGAACGAGCACGCGTAGCCGAAGCCGACCGTTGTGGCCTGGGGACAGGCCGTCTCGGTGGTGGGTAGAATCCTCACACGCGTCACCGAGCTGGGCAACGCAGTATCCAGCAGCGCCGCGCGGATTGTTGCGCCCGGCAGTTTGCCGAAGTAGACGCCATAGCCGATGCGAAGCACTCCGCGCCCCACTCCGAAGGGTTGCCACGCAACGCCCAACCGCGGACCGAAGTTGTTGCGGTCCTCGGGGAAGACGCTGGTGGCCCCAACCGCGCCGAAGACCTCGTCCAGCGCCGCGTTCGGCTGCTGCGGAAGCGGCAGGAACTGGTACTCGTAGCGCAGCCCTAAGTGGATGGTTAGCCGCTGGGTTGCGCGCCAGTCGTCCTGAAGGAATCCCGCCCACTCCTGGGTGTGGAAGGTCACACTCTGCTGGCCGAAGCTCTGCGAGTACGAGCTGAAGCAGAAGTAATGCAGTTGCGGGTACGGGGGCGTCGGACCGTTCGGGCAGCCGCCGTTGGGGTACGCGTTCACGTTGAAGGTGTAGTCGGTAATCCAGTTCGCCAGCCCGCCTAATACTACCGGCGAGCCTGTTGCTGTGGTCGTGCTGCTGTCATAGCTGAAGGTGCCATCGGCGTTGGTCAGTGAATCGGTGTAGTCGCGGAGCGCGCTGAAGTCGCCGCCAAACTGCAAGAAGTGGCGTCCGCGCACCCAGCCCGCGAGGTCCGCCAGCTCCAGGCGGCGCTCGTCGGGATATGCCTTTTGGCCGAGCGCTGCGGGCGTTCCAAAGACCAGCCCCTGCGGCCCGATGGAGACCTCCGGCGGCATTCCTCCCGGGCCGATGTTCGGCTCCTGCGCGAGCGGCGTCTGCGCCGAATCATACTGCAACTGACGCCCGTATTGCGCGCGCAGCTCGTTGCTCAGGCGGCTGTTTATGAACTGGATCCAGCGCGCCACGCCTGCGTCCACCTTGCCGTAGCTCGATCCCAGGCTGGCCACGCCGCGGTCCACCACCGGCTCCGATCGCGCGCCGGCGGGCGAACTCCAACGCGCCCGGTTGTACTCCAGGACCACACGGCTGCCGCTTCCGTGCTGCCAGTCCACGCGCCCGAAGTTGACCGTCTGGTCCGCATGCCGGGCGACGGTTCCCGTCAGGCTAGTGAGGTAATTCAGGGCCGTATTGGTCTCTGCTGGCGTCACTCCGCGATTGGCCAGCAACGCTGTCTGGTTAGCGGTCAACGAATAGAACCCTGCGTAGCCTGGGGCGGAGATTGCAGGAAAATTTCTATGCTGCGCATCGAACGCATAAAAATAAAACAGACGCTGCCTCTGGTCCGCGTTCCTGCGCGACCAACTGCCATCGTTGGTGCCGGAGAGAAAGCCTGGAACCGGCCCGCCAATGCTCCCGCCATACTGCTGCCGCTGGTCCTGCGGCTTTACCACCGCGCTGGACACCACGCCGTCCGCGTAGCCCGACGCAATGGAGAACGGATTGGCCGCCGCCCACGCGCTATTGCGTAGCGTATAGAAGCCCATCCCATGCAAACGAGTTCCACCCGAGCGCGAGACCGTCGTCACCACGCCGCCCACGCCGTGTCCATAGAGCGCCGAGCCGTAGGCCGTTGCATCGCCCTGCCCCAGTACGCGGAACTCGCGCACCGCCGCCTGCGAGAAGACATACGACGAACCCGCGCGCTCGCCGCCGTCGGCCACCGAACCCGCGCCGCTTCCCACGCCCGACGCCCGGTCGTAGACCGCGTCCGACCCCGTCGCGACCTCCTCCTCCACGCCCGCGCCCGCCGCCGCTCCGCTGAAGCTCTGGTCGCCGCTCGCGCCATCGGTTCGTGTGCTGTTCTGGGTTAGCGCGACCCCGCGAAAGCTAACGCCAGCGGAGTCCTCATCCCCGCCCGCCGCGTCATTTGCCCCGGCAACGGTCAGCGCCAGCGAGCGCCACTGGCCGCCATTCACGGGCAAGGCGGCTAAATCTGCCTCGACCAAATCCGTTCCGCCGCTACTGGTCCCACTCGGCGAGTTCGGCTGTCCAGAGACAGGCGGCCGCATCCGCGCCACGACTTCCGTCACCTCACCCAGCCCCACCTCCACCGGCTCCGGAAGCGTCAACTCTACCCCGGTTTCCTCCACCGAAAGCTCATACTCACCCACCGGCAGCCGCACGACCAGGAACTCACCCTTCGACCCAGAGAGCGCCTGTATCGCAAGCCCCGTCTCCAGATCGCGCGCTACCACCAACGCCCCCTCCACCGGCGAGCCCGCAGCACTCAACACCTGCCCGCCGATCGCCCCATCCGTTCCACTCTGCGCCCACACGCACCCACCCAGCCCGAAGGCCAGTCCCCCCACGCAGCAGCCCACCCAACTCAGCCAGCCGCGTCCAGACCTCATCCCATTCCCCTTTTAAGCTCTGATTTCCGGGCAATGATTCCCGGACGAAAAGAAGACGACAGCAAGAGGCGTTTCCGCGCAACCCCACCCAAACCTGTTTCTGAGACCCAGTCCGTGGTTCTCAGCGTGCGCCATTTCGGGAACACGCAGCGCGTACCGAACCGGGTAGCCGAAGACTAACCGACTTTTCCCAATTAGGGAATTTTAATCTTCGTTTGGGATTTTCTGCCGCTTCGCGCTCCGCATTGCACCCCCGCGCTGGCAGACGGACCGCGTGCCTCATCCATTCCCAGTCGCACGGTACGCGCGAGCATTCAGGATTCCACTCCGGCTCACATTTTTCTCTCATCCTCCGATAACAGATGTGAGGTCGTAAGATGCCCGCCGAGACATATATCGCAAAGACGATCGAGAACGCGCCCGACGCCATCGCCAGCCATGTGCGATGGAAGATCAGCCTGCTGCTGGCCGCTCGAATGCGCGAGCCGCTGAGCGAACGCGCCACCCGCTCCATCCAGCATCCCGAGGAGGACGCCACCCGAAAATGGCTGCTCAGTAAATACACGCTGCACCTGCGCGGCACGCCGGAGTACCAAACTGCGCTCGACCTGCACGCGGCGTTTCATCAACAGATGCTCTCCATCGCCAACCTGATCAACGCTGGGGACTACGAACAGGCCGAACGCCTGATCAACGCCGCCGAACCCTTCCAGAACGCCTCCACCGCGCTGGCCAACGCCATTATGGCGCTCGAACGCACGCCGGATGGAAAGTCCGCGACTCAGAAACAATTTCCTGCTGCTGCGCGAAAGACTCCGGCTTCATAGACGCGTGCGGCCTACAGGAACCCCGCAGGCCCCCGCAGCCTGCGCCTGCTCGGAGTTCGGCGTCTTGCGCCGGGATTATTTCTTCGGCGTGTACTCGCACCACACCAGATTGTCGCGATAGTCGATGTGCAGCACCAACTGGGTCAGTGCCGGCGCGCCGATGAACCCCGATACTTCGACTCCGTCATTGTGCGAATCCTTAGTCGTGTCGATTGACGACATGCTGGGCGAATCCAGCCGCAGGCCAGCAAACTGTAGCGTGAATCTCCCAGCCTCGTAGACCTTGTTCACCTCGCCCTGGATGCCGCGGATCTCCATGCTGCTGTCGCCCGACACCTTCGTTACCTCTCTTGCCGCCGCCGGGGAGATCAGGTTCAACTCAGCTCCCGTATCCAGGATGAAGAGCTTCTCCTTCCATGCGCTCACGTCCTTGATCCGCTTCGTGTCGACGATTCCCGTTGGCATGAGAAGGAAGTGGCCGCCGTCCCCGCTGCGATAGATGCGCTGCCACTTCTCCATTCCCGGCGCAATAAACGGGTCGTGCGGCTCAACCACCGCATCGTCCCCCGCCGCTTCGAGCTTCGCTCGATCCGCTTCCGTCTCGCCAGGCCGCAGAGGCAGCGGTGCGATGCGCAACTCGTGCTTGGGGAAGTCGAGCGTCAGCAGGGAGGCGTCGAAGACATCGCCACCGATCAACCCGTCGGAGTCCAGCACGCTCCACTTCTCCAGAATATCGACCGGGCAGTTGGTGAACTCGATGCCGCCGATCTTGATGCTCGCCACGTGCGTCACTGAGGTCTTTACAACGCCCTTGTCGCCGACGCCTCCTGTCTGCGTAGCGTCCTCGCGCTGGATGCCGAGAAACATCGCCGCGGCGCGCGAGATTGTGATGCCGCTTGCACCGGTGTCGATTTGTAGCCGCCGCGACTTGCCGTTGAACTTAACATCCAGTCCCCAGCCAATGAATCGCGTCGGCCCATCCGTCACCGCCTCCATCGGCACCTTCGCCTCGCGCGGCGAGGTCGGCGCCATGCTGCAGTCCGACGCATGGTACAGCGACTCCTTCGCCAGACTCGCCTTCATCTTCACGCGATTTTCCTCGCTCACCTGATCGCTGTGCTCGTTATACTCGGCCCGCAGCGCCAACCGCTCCTTGCGTGGCCGCGTCCACATCCACGCCGTATGGATGTCGTCGTCGGTGGGGTGCAGCGCGTATGCCTGCTCGATCATCCGCTTGCTGGAGGCATGCATTCCTGCGAGCCCATCGATCTCGGCAATTCCGTAGTAGGCGCGCGCATTGCACAGGTCCGCCTGCGCAGCTTTCTGAAACTGAACGAATGCCGCGCGCGGATCGCCCTGGCGCAGACGCACATCGCCCAGCGCGGTCAAGGCCATCGAACTCGCCGGCTCAGCCGCCCCCCACGCCTCCGCGTCCTTCGCCGCGTCGTCTACCTTGTTCTGCGCAATCAGCGCGCGCACAAACCCCTCGTGTGCCGCCTCATTGCTGGCACTCTTCGCCAGCAAGGCGCGAAAGAGAACCTCCGCTGGGGCGAAGTCCCCTTTGTTCAGGGCCGTCTCCGCGGGGTTGGGCGCGGTCGAGTTCACCGAGCAAGACTTCCGCACCGGCGCGGCCGAAGTCACGGGTGCGTTCGTTCCAGCAGCCGCAGCTTGAGCCGCAGTTGCAGTCTGAGCCGCAGTTGCAGCCTGAGCTTGCGCGTGAGCTACAACACCGCTCGCCCCGAATCCGATCAGCGCAAACAATCCAACACACATCTCCGCCAGCAACAACCGGGCCCTCGCCACTGTTCTCTCCTCATATAACGCGATTGCGAAATCATATCCTCTCAGCCTTCAAATGCAATCGTTTTTCCATCACCGCGATGGCCTCGGCGCTCTGGTCCACCATGCAGAAGGCGCGGCCGTTCTTCGCCGCGGCCTCGCCCGTGGTGCCGCTGCCGGCGAAGAAGTCCAGCACCAGGTCGCCGGGATTGGAGTGAACGCGCACGATCCGCTCCAGGATTCCCAGTGGCTTTTGCGTGGCGTAACCAGTCTTCTCCTTGCCATTGGTGGGAACGATGGTGTGCCACCAGACGTCGGTCGGCGTCTTGCCGCGCGCGGCCTTCTCGGCGCCCACCAACCCCGGAGCCATGTAGGGGATGCGGTCGCACGCGTCGAGGTTGAAGGTGTAGCGCTTGGGATCGCGCGTGTACCAGAGGATGTTGTCGTGCTTGGCTGGCCAGCGTTTGGTGGCGCGCGCTCCGTAGTCATACGCCCAGACGATCTCGTTCTGAAAACAATCGCGGCCAAATATCTCGTCCAGCATGACCTTGCAGTAGTGGACTTCGCGGTAGTCGATGTGGAAGAAGAGGCTGCCGGTGGGCGCGAGCACGCGGTGCGCCTCCAGCAGGCGCGGGCGCAGAAAGCCGAGGAAGTCGTCGAACTGGTCGGCATAGCCCGCGGGCTTTGCAGAACCGGCCTCTCCGGCGGCGAGGCCGCTGAACTCATCCTTCACCAACTCCGTGCGGTACCTGTGCCCACCGAAGCCGACGCGGTCGCCCGTCGCGTCGCGCACCGTCTTCATGCGCAGGCGCGTCTGCCGCTGCCCGGTATTGAACGGCGGATCGATGTAGATCAACGCCACCGAACCAGTCGCCATCTTTCGCAACGCCTCCAGATTGTCGCCCTGCACGATGCGGTTCAAATCGTCTCCCTTTCTTTGCCACTCCAGAGTATCCCGAACGGCGCTTTGCAAACTGAAACAATGGCCCTGACCCCGGGGTCGAGGCCTTTGGACTCCAGCGCGGCAAGGAGTATCGTTTTCACGGGCCCATATTACGGTGAACCGGGGTGCGAAATGGCAGATGCTGCGACTCTGAACTGCTCGAAGCCGCAAGTCCCAGCGGCGGCGGCGGACGCCCCACTCCTTGCGCCGAGCCCCTTGTTCGCCCTGCTCTCCGATCGCGGCCGCGTGCGCCACTCCAACCAGGACGCCTGCGCCGCACTGCCTGAGCATGGAGTCTTCGTGGTCTGCGACGGCATGGGCGGCGCGGCCGGAGGTGAGGTCGCCAGCCATCTGGCAACGCAGACATTTCTGGACTGCCTCGCGCAGCCCAACTGCGCAACACAAGCACGCGCACGGCTCGCTGAGGCCATTCGCGCCGCCAACCAGGCCGTCTACCGGCACTCGCGCAAATTGCCCAGCCTGCACGGCATGGGCACAACGCTGGTCGCGCTGCTTAGGGAGAATGAGGCGCAGCGGCCAGAAGATGTGCCAGCAAGCCCCAGGTTATGGATTGCGCATGTGGGCGACAGCCGCTGCTATCTCTTCCGCTCCGGCGAACTGCACCAGCTCACCGAGGACCATTCGCTGGTGGAGGAGCAGGTGCGCGCCGGAGTGCTGAGTCGAGTGCAGGCCACCGCTTCGCCGATGCGCAACATCATCACCCGCGCCATCGGGTCGCAGTCCACTGTGGAGCCGGAGATCGCTTCGCACGCCACACAGCCCGGCGACCTGTACCTGCTCGCCTCCGACGGCCTCACCCGCGAGCTGGAGGACAAGGAGATCGCACGGATATTGGCCCGTACCGCTGGGCCGGCAGCGCTAGCCGCCGACCGCCGGAACTACGCCACACCCGGCACAGCTATCCAGTCCGCGCTCGATACCGCCTGCCATGCGCTCGTAGAGGCCTCCAACGCAAAGGGTGGCCGGGACAATATCACTGTCCTGTTGGTCGCCTGCCCATAGAACACTCGGAAAGACTGGCCGTCTTCCAATGGCGAACTCCGGCCCACGTCGATACGGACCTGCATCCTTTAGACTCGTACACGAAAGGAGAGAGCATTGCGCAACGGGAGTGCAGGCATCTTTCGCGTGGCGCTGGCCGTTAGCCTCAGCATCTCCGCGCTGCTCTACTTTGCGTGGAGCTGGCGCTGGCCACTGGTGGGCGATGCCTCGCTGATCCACTACATTGGGTGGCTGATTGAGCGCGGCTGGGCTCCGTACCGCGAGATCGGCGACATGAACATGCCCGGCTCGTACCTGATTGAGCTGGGGGCGATGCACCTGTTCGGCAACGGCGACCTCGGCTGGCGGCTCTTCGACTTCGCGCTGATGGGCGGCGCTGCCGCGTCGTTTTTTGTAATTACCCGTCGTACCCGCGCGGGTGTCCCATCCATGACGGTCTCATCGTCATGGGTGGGATCCGAGAATAGCTGGCTCGCCGGCCTCTTTGCCGCGTGCCTCTTCATTCTGGTCCACGGGCGCGACGGCCTGGCCGAGGGTGGGCAGCGCGACCTGACGATGGCCGTCTGCCTCGCCGTCGCAACGGCCTTCCTCTTTGCCGCAATCCGCAGAGACTGGCAGTGGGCGGCGGCGGCCTTCGGACTCTTCTCCGGCGTGGCGTTGACCATCAAGCCCACCGCTCTGCCGCTGACCGCGGCGCAACTTCTGCTGGCAGTCCATGTGCTGCGCGGGCGCGAAAGGCAGGGCGAATCGCCGAATCGACATTGGCTGCGATATGCTGCGGCTGCCATTCTGGGTTATCTCGTCGCGCCGGGCTGCGCGCTGGTTTTTCTGCTGCGGGAGCGGGCGCTTGCCGCCTTCTTGGCCAACCTTCACGGACTGGTGCTTTACTACTCCGGGTTGGGACATCGCCCGCTCGGCTTCCTGCTGCTGCATAGTGTCTCTCCGCTGCTGCCTCTGGTTCTGCTGTGGCTGGGGGTGCTGGCGCTGGGCCGTGCGCGTCCGTCGATGAACGGAGAGCGCGCAGAGCTGGACTGGGAGCGCGTGGCGCTGGGCTGGGAACGCGCTGCGCTGGGCTGTGGCGCGCTCTTCGGACTGGTCTCGTACCTGGTGCAGTCGCGCGGATTTCCTTACTACCGCTACACGCTGCTGGCATTTCTGCTGCCGCTGATGGCCATGGACTTTACCCGCGCTTTGCAGGCACAGATCTCCGCCCTCAGGCGCACGAAGGCCTCACGCTGGCTTGCGCTGGCCGCGCTCTGCATTGGCGGGTTCTATCTGGCGCCGCAGTCCGCCGTGCTGGTTCACCGCTATCGCTGGTGGGAGACGGACTTCATCACCTCGCTCCAGCAGAACCTCGACGCGCTGGGCGGCGAGAGGCTCTCCGGCCACATCCAGTGCATCGACTCGATCTCTGGTTGCGGCAATGTTCTCTATCGCATGAGGCTGGAACCCGACAAACGGACTGCTGGTGGACTTCCCGCTCTTCGGCGCGGACGACGTTTCCTTTGTACAGCAGACGCGGGAGCGATTTTTCTCCGCAATGAACGCATCTCCGCCACAGGTGCTCGTGGTCTCGAGCGCGCTGTATGTGGATGGGCCGGGAGATTATCGCAAGCTCGACCGCTGGCCCGCCTTCCAGAGCTTTCTGGCCGACGACTACACGCTCGAGACCGAGTGGCGGCCCACGCCGCACTGCGCGCTGGTGGAGTCGCGAAGAGACTCCCGCCAGCTATCGCATCTATGTCCTGCGCGCACGGCATTGACAGTCTTGCGCCTGCGGTTTTGATTGGCTTGAAGCCTGCATCCGAAATGGCACGCCCCACGCCAGCACGAGCCCGCTAATCCACACCGGATCGGCGTATCTTGAGACGTATGCGAATGACGGTTCTCGCATCCGGATCGAAGGGCAACGCGACGGTGATCGCTAGCCGCGGGACGCGCGTGCTGGTGGATGCGGGGCTCAGCTGCCGCGAGCTGCTGAAGCGCATGGCGCTGGTCGACGAAGACGCCTCCGCGCTGGATGCCATCCTGATTACGCACGAGCATACGGACCATGTTGCGGGCCTGTCGGTGCTGGCGCGCAGGTTGCGCATTCCGGTCTACTTCACCGAGCCGACGCACCGCGCCTGGGTGCGGCAGATGACCCCGCGAACCACCATGACCTACGCCAAGTGGTTGGAACACGTGCAGAGGGAGAAGGAGGCGCGCGCCGCGCAAGATGCGGTGGAGGATGGCTCGATCCAGATTGCAGCCGCATCCGCGGAGGCCGAGGCTGAAGAAGATGATGCGCCGGAGGCCACGTTCCGGCGTGACCCGGCCAGCCTGCCTGCAGTGGAGTACTTCCAGCCGGGGATCAGCTTCACGATCGGAGATCTCGCGATTACGCCCTTCACCACTCCGCATGACGCGGCCGATCCATGCGGCTTCGTCTTCGAATCATCCTCGGAGTCGATCCGGATGGCCATCGCCACTGACCTCGGCTATGTGCCACCCAACGTCAAGCGGGCGCTGGAGCGGATCGACGTGCTGCTGCTGGAATCCAACCACGACCTGGAGATGCTGAAGGACGGCCCCTACCCGTGGGCGGTGAAGCAGCGCGTGCTCTCTCGCGTCGGGCATCTCTCGAACCACGCGACCGCCGAGTTCCTCAGCCGCGACTACGATGGCAATGCTACATACATCGTCCTAGGCCACCTGTCGGAGACCAACAACGCTCCCGAGCTTGCCCTGCTCTCTGCCGAAGAGGCGATCCGGGAGCGGGGGAGGCTGCTGGGCAACCGCGTTCTGCTGGCTCAGCAAGCCGCGCCGATCGATCCGATATGTCTATAACTTACTTTGATTCAATGTTTTGACCGCATAAAAAGAGCGGCTGTCAGGTCTCTTCGCGTTGTTGTGCAGTTGTGACAGAATCCGGTTCAGCGTGTTCTTTTCCCGGTTATGCGCTATCAAGTCAAGTAAAATGGTGTCTATACCATTATGGTAACTTTTTCCTCACGAAGCTCCAGATCGCGCCGCATGACCGAACCGCGCTGCACAGACCCGGTCATCGGGGACATTCTGGCCGGCTGGCGATACGACATCTCCGGCCTGTCGCCCGCGATGCGCACGGACTACGATCAACATCTCACGGAGTGCGCTCAGTGCCGCCACCGCCAACATCTGGCGCGCACCATCGATGTGCTGCTGATCTCCGTCAGCTCGCTGTCGATAATGGCCTTTCTGCTGGCCGCGGCTGTGCTGCACCGCATCGAGGCCATTGCGCACCTGGGCAGCAGCCTGCACGGCCACCTGTACCACACCCCGATCACGATCTCGTTGGAGGCAACGGCCATTGCCGGCCTGGTCATCTCGCTGACTCTGTGGGTGCTGGTCGCTATCGCTACGCCGATTCCCGGGCTGGTGGCGGATGCGATCCAGCGCATCCCGCCGCATATCCGCGAACACATCATGAAGAATGCCGCCTGAGTTCTTCCGTCCCGCTGACAGAAAAGACGACCACGGAACGTCACGGATTAAACCAACAACAGACAGCAGATCCATGGATCTTTCCATGCGCTCTGTCTTTAATACGTGTTGCTCCGCGCAAATCCGTGGTTTGCCTTGTCTCTCTCCACGCCGACCTGGGAAATGAGTTAGCGTAGAAGTAGCGCCATGTCTTCCACGCAATCGCATCTCGAAGGCGAGATTGTTCCTCCCGCCAACTCCACCGTACCGGCCGAGGAGCCCACCCCCGCCGAGGCGTACTCGCCCGAGCAGGCTCGACGTCGCCGCGAGTACGGCGTCTGGGATCCACGCTCCGCCCCTGGAACCTACCTGCTGCTTGCCATTAATATCGCCGTCTACCTTTGGATGTGCCTCCACGGCGTAAGCCCGAAAGACCCCACCGAGGGCGACCTGCTGCACTACGGCGCAAACGTCACCTGGCTGGTGCTGCACGGCCAGTGGTATCGCCTGCTGACCGCAACGTTCGTGCATATCGGTCTCCTCCACATCGCCTGCAACATGTGGTGCCTATGGAACCTGGGCATTCTGGGCGAGCCGCTGATCGGGCCCTACGGAATGGTCGCCGTGTACATGATTACGGGGATTGCGGGAAACCTGCTGAGCATGGCCTGGAACGTCGTCTTCACGCTGAGAACACACGATCCCGGCTATCTGATACAGGTGGGCGCGGGGGCTTCGGGCGCGGTCTTCGGCATCGCCGGAATCCTAATTGTGCTGCTCAGCAACCGCCGCTTGCCGTTTCCCTGGGAGGAACTGCGCAGACTACGCAGCAGCGTCATCAAGTTCGCCCTCATCAACCTGGTCATCGGGATCAGCACGATCATTGTCAATGTCGGCATTCGCATCGACAATTCGGCGCACATTGGAGGCTTTCTGAGCGGATTGGCGCTGGGCGTCCCGCTGATCCCGCGCATGACCGCCGGCCGCGAACGCTACCTCAGCCGCCAGAAGGTCACCTTCGCCGTCGCATGCCTCGTTCTGGCTCTCTTCGGCTACTTTGTCGCCCGCTTCGCGCCGTAGAGGCGAGTTGCAGGTTGGTCCGTCCTTCGCCACAATTCATTAACGAACAACGAAAAAGCCCATCATCCCTGATGGTCCTATCCTCGCACCTTGAACCCCACCTCGAACCTTGAACCTTCACACCAGCGTGGTCTGGGCGAACTTGCGCACCATGGCCAGCAGCAGCTTGCGGTCGTTCTCCGAGAGCCGCGCCGAATAGCGCTGGATCTGGGTGAGGAAGCGGATCTCGTCCTCGCCCAGGTGCAGCGCAGACATGTCCTGGCTGACGGTCTGATCGGAGAAGAACTGCGCCAGTTGCAGATCCAGCGCGTACGCGATCTTCTGCAGTGTTTCAAGCGACGGTACTGTATGCCCGTTCTCCACCCGCGACAGATAGCAGCGCAACAGCCCGGTCCGCTTCTCGATGTCTCCCTGCGACATCCCCTTTTGCAGTCGATAGGCGCGGATTGTGGCCCCAATGCTCATCGCGATGGTGGCCACGGGAGGAAGACTGTTCAGCGGCGTGGGAAGTGTTTGCATGTTTGCCATTAGCCACAAAGTAAACACTCAGCACGATCCGGTCAATGGCTATTTTGTGCGATGCCGCGATTCGCGTACCCGCTAAGGTTCACCGGGAGCCAGTTAGGCCAGCTCCCTTGAAGTTCTACTTGAACCCCAGGCCGGTTTTGAACCAGAGAAAATACTAACGGTTCAGTTAGTAGCATTGGAGTAAGTAGTCAGTCGCAGGCTGCATGTTCTCAGTTGAAAACAAAGACGATCCCTCCGACAACTCGCAACCTGCAACTGACAACCTGCAACTATCCCATATACATACCGCCGTTTACGTCCAGCGTATGGCCGGTGATGTAGCTAGCCTCCTCGGAGGCGAGAAAGGCGACGGCGGCGGCGATGTCGCGATCCGTGCCGGCGCGCCCCAGGGGAATCTGCGAGGTCATTGCAGTGCGCTGTTCGTCGGTGAGCACGGCGGTCATGGCGGTCTCGATGTACCCTGGCGCGATTGCGTTCACGGTGATGGTGCGGCTGGCCAGCTCGCGCGCCAGCGACCGGGTGAGGCCGATGAGGCCGGCCTTCGACGCGGCGTAGTTTGCCTGTCCGGCCTGGCCGGTCTCGCCGACAACCGAGGTGATGTTGATGATGCGTCCCCAGCGCGCCTTCAGCATCGAGCCCATGACGGCCTGGGTCATCAGGAATGAGCCGGTGAGGTTGGTGGCGAGTACGTCGTCCCAGTCCTTGCGCTTCATGCGCAGGGTGAGGGTGTCGCGCGTGATGCCGGCGTTGTTGACGAGGATATCCACCTTGCCGAGCTGGGCGATAACGGCCTTGGCGCAGACCTGGATGGACTCTTCGTTGCTGAGGTCGAGCGCAAACACATACGCCGACCCGGCAACCGGCTCCGTGACGCCGGCGCTCGCCGCCCCGCCGCACAGTGCTGCTGCATCGTCCATCTCGCCCGCGGCCTCGGCCGCCCGCCCAGCGGCACCATTAATCTCGGCGGCGACCTCGGCCAGCTTTGCTTCATTGCGCGCGCACAGCGCGACGGTCGCGCCCGCCTCTGCCAACGCCAACGCAGCCGCGCGCCCGATTCCCTGCGAAGCTCCCGTTACCAACGCAACCCGACCTGCCAGTGTGCTCATCTGTCTCCATTCCGCCTGAATGCAAGCTTATACGAACCACGAGCCATTCCTCCACAGGGATCGGGGCGCGTGGTACGCAGAATGACATATCCTTGCAGGGTGATGTCCGATAAACTGCCAGCCACCGCCGACCCGAAGCTATCCGCTGAACCCACCGCCTTAATCCCTGCCGACGCGAAGCAGACCGACGTTTATGCCATTCAGGGCGCGGACCCTGAGGTGCTGGCGTATGCGATGGCGAAGTACTCGCGCTCGTCGCTGAGCATGAAGGAGTCGCTCTCCGAGATCAGCTCACAGCGGGCGGAAGAGTTTTTGAACACGTTTTACTTCCAGTACGGGCACCGCTCGATCGCCGACCTGGCGCACATTCCGTTTGCCATCGAGCGACTGTCGCTGCTGGCCGCCGTCGCGCTGGTGGACGAGCAGCGCTGGGACGGGCAGGAGCGCAGCACGCGCTATCAGAACTTCCGCAAGTCGGGCTGGTTTGCGCCTGCACTGGGCGAGCGGACGGCTGGCTACACGGCCTCGATCGAGGCGCTGTTTGCGGCTTATGACCGCGTTGGCGCGGGAATGCTGGAGGCGCTGAAGCGCGCCATCCCGCAGCCCGCGGAGATGAAGGACGAGGCGTATGTGCGCACGCTGAAGGCGCGCGCCTTCGATGTGGCGCGCTATCTGCTGCCACTGGCGACCAACACATCGCTGGGGCAGATTGTGAGCGCGCGCACGCTGGAGAACCAGATCTCGCGGCTGCTGGCGAGCGAGTTCGCCGAGATTCGCAGTCTGGGCGAGAGGCTCAAAGATGCCGCTGCTTCACCCGCCTGGAATGTCACCCACGACGAGGCGCGCGTTCTGTGCGGGGAGGTTGGCTCGGTCGACGAAACCTGTGGCAGCAGGCTCTGCGACGTGCTGCTGCGCCCGGTGAAGACCGCGCCCACACTGGTGAAGTACTCCGCGGCCAATGAGTATGCAATCGCCACGCGCGGGGAGATGCGCCAGGCCGCCGCCGAGCTGATGGCCGGGCAGGCGATCGAGGATGCGCCGGTTGTCGATCTGGTGGAGGACTCGGGATCGCTGGAGGTCGAGCTTGCGACCTCGCTGCTGTACGCGGAGAGCCACTACTCATGGCGGCAGATTCAGCGCACGGTTGGTGGGCTGGATTCAAGAAAGATCGCGGAGATTGTCGCGCTGGGGGTGAAGCATCGCGGACGGCACGACGAGCTGCCGCGGGCATTCTCCGCCGGGCAGAGCTTCCGGTTCGACATTCTGATGGACATCGGCGGCTTCCGCGACATGCACCGCCATCGCCGCTGCGTGCAGCTCATCCAGCCCTATACCGACGCGCACGGCTACGAGACGCCGGTCTGCCCAGGGCAACCCACGCTGGCCGAGGCTGGACTCGACCAGACCTATACCGCTGCAATGGACGCCGCGCACGCTGCCTACCGCAGCCTGCGCGATGCGGCTGGGCCGGAGGCTGCCGCGTATCTGCTGCCGCTGGGGACGCGCGTGCGGGCGATGTTCAAGATGGACTTTTCCGAGGCGCTCTACATCGCCGAGCTGCGCAGCGGAGTTGCGGGACACTTCAGCTATCGGCGCGTGGCGTGGGAGATGTATCGCGCAGTGGCCAAGCGGCATCCGGCACTGGCAGGCTTCTTCCGCATCGAGGATGTAAATCAGCCGGTGGACCTGCTGAAACGGTAAGTGCTCGCGCGGCGATTTTCCTTGATTCGCGCTAGGCTTCCAGCACGCTGTCGAGGGGGTGGTTGCTGCGGGAGTCTGGGTTGAATGGGGTGGGGGTGCGTGTGCCGAGGGCATGGCAGAGGCCGGCGAGCGAGATCAGAGCCAGTGCCAGTCCGCAGACGCCGTTCCACTGCCAGTGGTCCCAGGCGACGGTTGCGAGAGCTGAGCCGGCGGCTGCACCGGAGAAGTAGATGGTCATGTAGACGGTGTTCAGCCGGCTGCGCGCCGAGGGCACAAGGCCGAAGATGCGGGTCTGGTTGGAGATCTGCGCCATCTGCGCTCCGATGTCCAACACAATGACGCCGACGACGAGTATGGCGATGTGCAACACAAACGGGAGGGCGGACCTTTCGCCAATCCACAGAAGGACGTAGGAGAAGGCGAGAAGACTGATTGCGATGGTGAGTACCCAACGCGTGCCGAGCTTGTCCGACTGCCTGCCTGCGATTGGGGCGGCGAGTGCGCCAGCCGCGCCGACCAGCCCGAAGCTGCCCGCAACGCCCGGGCCAAGGCCGTAGTGGCTGCTGAGCAGATAGGCCAGCGTGGTCCAGAAGCAACTGAAGGAGGCGAAGACGAGGGCGCCGATCAGGCTCGACTCGCGCAACAGCGGTTGGGTGCGGAAGAGCGTCCACAGGGAGCGCATCGCATCGGAGTAGCGCATCTCCTGTTTGGGCGGCAGACGCGGCATCACGCGGCCGAGCAGAAGAAGAAACGCAGCGTTCGCCAGCGCGGCGATGATAAAGACATAGCGCCAGCCGTCGGTGACCCAGAAGGCACCTTTGGGAAAGAGGCGCGGCGCGTAGATGAAGAGTGCCGGGATGTGGCTGACCCATCCGGCGAAGGTCCGGGCAAGAAGAATGCCAAGCAGAAGGCCCATCATCACCGTTCCGATGGCGCGGCCGCGGGCCTTTTCGGGGACCATGTCCGGCGCGATAGGGACCACGATGTGGGTGACCGAGGCCACCACTCCCAGCACGACGCTGCCCGCGATCAGCCAGGCCAGCGTGGGCGCAAGGGAGACCAGAAGAAGCGTCACAACCACGGCGGCGTACATGCGCATCATGAGCGCGCGGCGCTCCAGCAGATCGCCCAGCGGAACAAAGAGCAGCAGTCCAAGCGCGTAGCCGACCTGCGTGGCGCCGGAGACGTACATCACGCGGCCGGCGGGCGCGCCGTAGGTCTTGCCCATCTCCACCAGCAGCGGCTGGTTGAAGTAGATGGTGGAGACGCCGATGGCGCAGGCCAGCCCGAGCAAGTTCAGCGGGGCGCGCGGCGCGGCGGATTTGGATTGTGGGGTCATTCGGAGAGGGATGCCTACGATCCAGTGTAAGTCCAGCCGCGTATCGGCGATGTCGATCCGGGCCACGCAGTTGCGGGTGGATCAACGTTCCGGCGTTCCCAAAGGTTGTTCTGGCGATGTATAACGCTTTGCGGTGGGTTTGCAGACTTTTCCTGTACCCGGGATAGATCGAATCGCGCCGCCATGAGGAGTACCCGATGAAGAAACTATTTGTAACGAAAGATGATCGCAAGAATCGCCGCGCAGCCGCTGGCTGGACCGCACTCGCCGCATGTGCCGTTGGAGCGGTTGCATGTGTACTGGTACTGCTCGCTCAGCCTTGCATTGCGCAGTCGACCGTTGCGAAGTATTCGTTCCAAAAGGTGCAGATGCCGACTGCGGCGGAGGTCAAGCTGGCGTGGAAGACGCCTCCGTCGGAGTATGGGCCGGAGCCATACTTTGGGATGAATGGCGCGGTGACCATTCAGAGCCTGGCGCACGACCTGGACACCATGAAGAGCCTCGGCTTCCATGCGGTGACGGCGCAGGCCGGCGGCGGCATGACGACGACCTACCTGACGCCGGAGTACTTTCGCCTTCTTCAAGCAATTCGCGGAAGAGGCCAAGAAGCGCGACATGAAGGTGTGGATCGTTGACGACATCGGCTATCCCAGCGGTTTTGCCGGCGGCCTCTTTACGCCATAGGACAAGCACGACATCAGCATGCAGGCGCTAAGCATCGGCCAGCGGCTGCCGGTGAAGGCTGGCGAGACGCTGACTCAAGACGTCAGCGCCAATGCAGTGGCAGCCATCGCCACCACGCCTCGCGGAGAACATCGTCGTGGGTACCAACGTTCGGCCGACGCTCAACTGCCCTCGTCAACGGCGCCATCTTCTGGACCGCGCCAGCTATCTCCGATTACACCGTCGCCGTCATCGAGCACGTCTTCCGCACCTCGCCAACCAAGAGCGACACCAATCCCACGCACGCGAAGGACTCCTCGCAACCGCTGGAGGACTACTTAGAACCCCGAGGCGACGGCGGAGTATATTCAGGCCACGCACCAGGGCTATTACGATGCGATGCCGGAGCTGTTCGGCACGACGATTCTGGGCTTCCGCGGCGACGAGCCGGACTACTCCATCAGCGGGCTGCCCTGGACGCCCAAGTTCTTCGATACCTTCCAGCAGGTGAAGGGCTACGACATTCGCCCGTACCTGGGCGCGCTGCTGCTGTCGGCGGGCGGCGGCGGGCGGCCGAGGCCCGCGGCGGCGGTGCCTGGCGCGACAACCACACCAGCCGCAGCGCAGGCCGCGCAGGCCGCAAGGACGCCTCCACCGCCTGCAGCGAAGCTGACGGACGCCGAGCAGCGCGCTAAAGGCGACTACTACGACGTCTTCTCGCAGATGTTCCGCGACGGCTTCTTCAAGCCTCAGGGGCTGTGGTGCGCGGCGCACGGCGTGGAGTACCAGGTCCACCTGAACCACGAAGAGACGGAGATGGATCTGGTGCGATCCGAGGGCGACTTCCTGCGCGACATGAAGTACGTGGAAGAGCCCGGGAATCGACTCCATCTGGCACCAGATCTGGATCGACACGGTCTCGGACTTTCCGCGGCTGGCGTCGAGCGCGGCGCATGTCTATGGGCATCCGCGCGCGTTCACAGAGACCTTCGCGGCGTACCGGCCGGAGCCGGATGCGACCATGGCGCGCTACATCCTAAATGAGGAGGTGGTGCGCGGCGTGAACGTGATCGAGACGATGTTCTACTCGGCGACAGCGCCGGCTGGAGCTGCTCCCCAGTCTGCACCCATTGCTCCCACTGCTCCCACTGTAGCGACTGCTGCTCCGACTGCGGCGGCTGCGGCACCGATGCGTCCGCGCGGCGGGCCTTCGGCGCTGATGCGCGATCCGGGCTGGCCAGCGCTGATGCAGTATCTCCAGCGGCTGACCTATGTGATGAGCATGGGCCGGCCGGCGGCGATGGTTGCGCTGTACATTCCGTCGAGCTCGATGTGGCTCGGCGATGCAGCCTCAGACACTGCGTTTGTTTCGACAGAGCGGATGCTGGCGGAGAGGCAGATCGACTTCGACATCATCAACCAGAACGCGCTGGCGGAGGACCTGAAGGCCGGGCCGGGGTATCTGGAATCGATGAGCGGCAACCAGTACCGGACGGTCATCATTCCGTCGGCCTCGATCCTGACGCAGACGGAGCTTGACCGGCTGCGGGCTCTGGCCAAGGGCGGCGGCAAGGTCTTCTTCCTGGGGCGGACGCCGACGCTGATCGAGGGCAAGACGATGCTGGATGCGCGCTCGGCGACTGCGGCGGACTTTGCCTGGGCTACCGTCGAGACCTCGGCACAACTGCCTGCGACGCCGACTCCACCGGCTGCCGCGCCTGCCACGCCTCCCGGACCGCAGGTGGTACCAGCGGCGATCGAGACGGCGCTCAACGCGGTGATCAGCACGCGCGTGGTTGCGCTGGATACGCCGGACACCGCGCTGAAGGTGATGACGCGGCGGCTGAAGGACGCGGACGTCTACTTTTTCTTCAACGAAGGCGCGCAGGGCAGCTCGCACTCGGTGACGCTGAAGACGGCGGGCAAGACAGTCGAGTCGTGGGACGCGGCGACGGGAACGGTCTCGACTGTGGTTTCGACGGCGGCGAAGGGCGCGGTTACGGTGAAGCTCGACCTGAAGCCGTATGAGACGGAGTTGCTGACTATACGGTAGAAGCTACGGATTGTGAGTCCCTCCTTGGCGCAGAAGACGCGTCAGGGAGGGAAACCCGTCCCAATGACCTCGCGGAGTGCATAGAATAGGTTGCGTGAACCATTTCTTTGATGTCGGCGCAGTTCCGGTTGGGCGCGGCAAGCTGTTTTTAATCGCTGGGCCTTGTGTGCTGGAGTCCGAGACTCACGCTCGGATGCTGGCCGATGCGATCCAGCGCATTGCGGCCGACCTGGGCATTCCCTACATCTTCAAGGCCAGCTACGACAAGGCGAACCGCACCAGCATCCGCAGCTTCCGCGGGCCGGGACTGGTGGAGGGCGCGCGGATTCTGCGGGCGATTGCCGAGAGCAACGGGCTGCCGGTGCTGACGGACGTGCATACTCCGGAGGACTGCCTGCGGCTTTCGAAGGCGCTGGGCGACGTGGAGGCGGTGCTACAGATTCCGGCGTTCCTGTGCCGGCAGACGGACCTGCTGATTGCTGCGGCGCACACGGGGCGGGCGATCAACGTGAAGAAGGGGCAGTTTGTGGCGCCGCTGGACATGCAGCATGCGGTGCTGAAGGTACGCGATTCGGTGGTTGCGGGCAAGCTGGCACGGGTGATGCTGACCGAGCGCGGAGCCAGCTTCGGCTACAACAACCTGGTGGTGGACATGCGCTCGCTGCCGATCATGCGGCGGTTCGCGCCTGTGGTCTTCGACGCGACGCACTCGGTGCAGACTCCTTCGGCGGCCAATGGCGTGAGCGGCGGGCAGCCGGAGTTCATCGCGGTGCTGGCGCGGGCGGCGGTGGCGGCGGGAGTGGATGGGGTCTTCCTGGAGGTGCATGAGGACCCGGCGCAGGCGAAGTCGGACGGGGCGAATGCGCTGCGGCTGGATAAGTTGAAGGGACTGCTGGAGCAACTGCTGGCGGTTCATGCGGCAGTGGCGGCAAAATGAAAGCGGCCTGCGTGGGGCAGGCCGCTGTTGTTTTTACTCACAACTGAAAACTCATAACTCACAACTGTTTTTTACTGGTTGAAGTTGTCTTCCTCGTCTTCCTGAAGGCCGTAGCGGCGGAGGAGGTTGGGGAGGTTCTGGGAGAAGGCGGAGCGGGGCATGACGGTGTCACATCCCACTTCGATGGCCTTGGCGCGCAGCTCGTTCTGCAGATGGGAGAGGAAGCCGACGATCGAGGTGCTCTTCTTCAGTTTTGCCTTGAGCTTGGGGATCAGCGTCATTGGCTTGGCGCTGGCGTTGTTGAGGTCGAAGACGATGAGACCCGGGCGGTCTGCTTCCTCGCTTTCTGTCAGCTCTGCGATGGCGTCTTTATCGTTTTTGATGAAGGCGACCTTGACGCCCAACTTGCGCGCGGTCTCTGTGATTTTGGCGTTGAAGAAGAGGTCTTCGATGAAGAAGTAGATCTTGGTGGGGGCGTCGTCCGGGATGGGGATGGGGCGGCCGATGGAGTAGTCGATGGGCTGGGAGTCGCTGACATAGCTGCGTGCGCCGCCACCCCTGCCATGGTAGTTGCCCTGGGCTTCGATGGTGGAAGGCGGCGCGTCGGCGAAGTTTCCGTTGACCGCGCGATAGCTGTGGTCCATGGGGCCGACGAAGCTGCGCGGGCCGCGCTGCTGCTTGCCCTTGCGCTTGAAGCTGCCGCCGTTACCGGGCTGATGGCTGTTGGCGTCGCGGTAGCCCGCGCCATTACCGAGACCCGGGTTGGCCTGGTTGCCGAGGTTGTCCTGGGTGCGCGGACGATCACGGTCGCGAAACTTCTTCTTCCATCGTTTGGTGGATGGGCCCGCACCGGACTGTTGCTGGGGTTCGCCTGCCTGGAAGTTCTGCGGTTGGCCACCGGAGGCCAGGATCTGCTCGCCTGCCTGCAGGTCTCCAACAAACTGGCCGGGGGTGTTCTGGCCGGCGAATTGGGCACCCTGCTGGAGGGCGTCCGGCGACTTGTTCTTGCGCTTGCGGCGGCGGCGTCGGCTGCTCTTGGACTGCCCCATGCCGTGCTGGATGCTGTGCGCATCCGCCGGGCCGTTTTGATCCATCTGGGGGGTGCGGTTTTGATCCATCTGGCCATCCATCTGGGCGGGCGGTGACGGCGGACCCTGGTACATCTGCACCTCGGGTGCATTCTGCTCTGAACTCATGTTTCCACTTCCTATTGCGGGTTGGCGATTCGCGTTTCTTCCCTACGCGTGCATGGCTGTTCGCACTCCGCGGAGAACGCGGAGGCGGAAGCAAACCGGGATTGCAGCGTTTGTGGAAACGGTCTCAAGTTGTACTCGAACTACGTGTTACCTGCATCAATCAGCCGCGAGCAGCTAAATCCCTGCGAATGCAAACTGCCGCTGTGCGCCACCGGGATTGGCAAAGCCACCTGCTCTGCACAAGCCACCGGGTATTTTCAAAAGCTTAGGGTTGCAAACAGCAACCGGGAATTGCCAAAAGCCACCTGAAATTGCCAAAGTGTGATCGCCAACGATGGCAAACCCCTCACCCTTGCCCCTAATTGCAACTCATCTATGATCGGGCGGCTTAGTCGGGGTTCAATCCCCCCGGCGCATCCGATCCAGTGGAATTTGCCGGTTCCATGAAATGCGTTGGGATCCGCGTATATCTGTGTATCTTGCCGCCATCGGAAGAACCAGCGATTCCGCAGCAGTCGGCACCCACATCCAGTTCACAAGTCAATAGTGATCATACGCTCAATGCCAAACCGTAGCAAGCGAAACATTTGCATGGGATTCTCGGCCGATCGAGTTGCCCGCTCTTGAGCCTGTCCCGATCCGCGTGCTTAAGTGCAAGAGCCGCTTCCTGGGGAGGGAGCGGCTCTTGCACAATGGCCTGTCAAAGGCCTCCTGAAAAGTCTTCCTTGCGGAAGAAAAACCTGAAACCCGGGATTGCACCTACGGTGGGTGCATCTCTTACGGGCCTGACTTCGATTGATAGACAAGCAATTGGAATGCCAAAGGTACGCTTGTCAACTTGGCGGGAATTCACACTTAATGCGCTCACATGTGTGGAGTAGTTCCCCAAAAACAAGAGAGTTAATTCGATGAACTCCATATTTCGGGATGGAGGTTTGACCCATGTGCGAGACGGGCAATATAATGAATGGTGTTCTGGCAGCCCTTCTCGCTCCCGCCAATCCTCATACGACTGAAACTGGTTAATGGAGATCAAGGTGGTAAAGCGCGGTGAGTGCCCTACTCGATTGGGCACACCCGGCGATCAGATGGGTGGATGCAGGGCAACTGACCGGGAGGGTGCGTGAGAGCATCTCCGGCGGCAGATGGACCAGGAAAACTTCCAAGGAGCTTTACACCGCATGAAATTCAAGTTTGCTCTTCTCACCGCGCTGGTCGCGGGACTTCTTCCAGTGGCCGCGATTGCACAGGCTGCGCCTGCCGAGCCTCAACCCGCCGCACCCGCCGCCAGCTCCGCACCGGCCCCGGCTTCCGCGCCCGCCGCGTCTACCGCAGCATCAGCGCAGCAAGCCCCCGTCCTGGTTCCTCCGTCGGCGTTTCCCTCGCGGATCGCGATCATCGCCTTCGAGCAGGCCGTCTACGCGACCAACGAAGGCCAGCGCGCGGTGGAAGATCTGCGGAAGAAGTACGAACCGCAGAAGACCAATCTGGATAAGCTGGCCGCCGAGATTGATTCGCTGAAGAGGCAGTTGCAGGCCGCGCCAGCCACGCTGTCGGACGAGGAACGCGCCTCGCGGTCGAAGAACATCGACACCAAGGACAAACAGTATCAACGCGACTCCGAGGACTTCCAGAACTCTTCGCAGGCCGACATCCAGGAGGCGCTGGGGAAGGTGGCTGCGAAGGTCGATGTGGTGATGAGGAAGTACGTGAGCGATAACGGCTACACGCTGCTGCTCAACGTCGGCGACCAGTCGAGCCCTGTGATGTGGGCCGCAGCGCAGCCGAATGCAGATATTACGGTGGCCGTCATTGACGCGTACAACGCCGCGTCCAAGGTTGCGCCGCTGCCACCCGCAGCTCCAGCAGGGGCTACTCGCGCAAAGCCCGCGGCCACTACAACGCCGCGAACAACGCCCGCCGCAAAGCCCACAGCGAAATAGCACGGCAGTACGCGATTCAGTCAAAAGGGAGGCCGTGAAGGTCTCCCTTTTGTGTTGCTGCATCTGCGAATTCTGCATCTGCGGATTCTGCTGTGGAAAAAATGTGGATAATGCAGCGCGGGAAATTCATACACCGGATAAAGGACTGTAGCGAACGGCGGTATACGCTCCACTTGCTGCTTCAAGCCACATGTTTTCAGTTGCTTGAAGCAAGGGCCCGGAGATTCGCCGAAGCCTCCGCAAGCGCGCTGCAAGTACTGCAAATAAACGGCGATGCACAGAGGCTGGAAGCGATGGGGATGCATCAAAGCTGAGGTTGGGCGAAAAGAGGAAGCTGCGGCGCTACTCTTCGCCGACCTTGAGGACGGCGAGGAAGGCCTCCTGTGGAATGTCGACCTTGCCGATTCGCTTCATGCGCTTCTTGCCTTCCTTCTGCTTTTCCAGGAGCTTGCGCTTGCGGCTGATGTCTCCGCCGTAGCACTTGGCGATGACGTTCTTGCGCAGGGCGGTGACAGTCTCTCTCGCGATGACTTTGACGCCGATGGCGGCCTGGATGGCGACCTCGAACATCTGGCGCGGGATGAGCTGGCGCATCTTGGAGACGAGAGCGCGGCCGCGGTCGTAGGCGAAGTCGCGGTGGACGATGATGGAGAGCGCGTCGACCGGATCGCCGCCGATGAGGATGTCGAGCTTGACCATGGGCGAGATCCAGGTGCCGGAGAGAGCGTAGTCGAGCGAGGCGTATCCGCGGGAGACGGTCTTGAGGCGGTCGTAGAAGTCGAGGACGATCTCGTTGAGAGGAAGTTCGTAAGTGATCATGACGCGGGTGGAGGTGACGTACTCGAGGTTTTTCTGGCGGCCGCGCTTCTCTTCGACCAGCTTGAGGATTCCGCCGACGTACTCTTCGTTGGTGAGGATGCGTGCGGTGATGACGGGCTCTGCGATGGAGACGATCTCGGTGGTGTCTGGCCAGCGCGATGGATTGTCCACCTCGACGACCTTGCCGTCGGTGAGGGTGATCTGATAGCGGACGCCGGGCGCGGTGATGATGAGGTCGAGATCGTACTCGCGCTCGAGGCGTTCTTGGATGATTTCGAGATGTAGCAGGCCGAGGAATCCGCAGCGGAAGCCGAAGCCGAGAGCGACGGAGGACTCCGGCTCGAAGGAGAAGCTGGCATCGTTGAGGCGAAGCTTTTCGAGGGCGTCCCGCAGCATTCCGTGCTCGTGCGTGTCGACTGTGTAGAGGCCGGCGAAGACCATACTCTTGATGTCTTCGAATCCGGGAAGGGCTTCGGCGCAGGGACGGGCGACCTCGGTGATGGTGTCGCCGACCTTGGTGTCGGCCACGTTTTTAATTGTCGCGACGAAGAAGCCGACCTCGCCGGCGGATAGCTCGGCGAGCGGGACGGGCTTGGGCGTCATGACGCCCATGCTCTCGACGTCGAACTGCTTGCCGTTGGACATGATCTTGATCTTCATGCCCTGACGCAGGCGTCCGTTGATGATGCGGGCGAGAACGATGACGCCGCGGTAGGGATCGAACCATGAGTCGAAGATGAGGGCCTGCAATGGCGCTTCGGCGTCTCCGCGTGGCGGCGGGAGGCGATTGACGACGGCCTCGAGAATGTCTGCGACGCCTTCGCCGGTTTTGGCGGAGACGGCGAGCGCATCATCGGCGGGAAGGCCGACGGCTTTTTCGATCATCTCCTTGGTGCGGTCGATGTCGGCGCTGGGCAGATCGATCTTGTTGATGATGGGAATAATTTCGAGGCCGTGGTTGATGGCGAGGTAGGCATTGGCGAGGGTCTGCGCCTCGACTCCCTGCGATGCGTCGACGACGAGGAGTGCGCCCTCACACGACGCGAGCGAGCGGGAGACCTCGTAGCTGAAGTCGACGTGGCCGGGTGTGTCTATGAGATTGAGCTGATAGGTCTCGCCGTTGTGCGCCTGGTAGATCATGCGCACGGTGTGGGCCTTGATGGTGATGCCGCGCTCGCGTTCTAGGTCCATGGCGTCAAGCACCTGGGCCTGCATCTCGCGCGCGGTCAAGCTGCCGGTAAGTTCCAGCAAGCGGTCGGAGAGCGTGGACTTTCCGTGGTCGATGTGCGCGATTATTGCGAAGTTGCGGATGTGGTTCGGGTCCATGCGGGTTGCGAACTACCTCAACCTTCGATGCTATCACTGCGCAGCAGGCACGCAGGGCGGTGCGCAACAGACGCGCAGGGCATCTGCAACGGATGCGAAGCGGCGCGGCGGTTGCGAATGGATGAGACGCGCAGCCGCGAATCGATACGATGCGGACGGTGTACCGAAGCGATCCGCAAACGTCATACAATGAGCACTGCGTTTGCAATGGGGATGCGGTTGCGATTGACCCTGTGGTTGCGGACGAAGGAGCGGGACAAGATTCTTGATCGATACGACGAGCGGGTTCGGATGGTGAGCGGCGTGCGGCGGTGGGTAGTGGCGAGTGCGTGTGTGCCACTGATGCTGCTGGCGGGCTGTCCGCAGCGGCAGGCAGGCAAGCCGGGCGGGATTGCGGCGAACGCAACCGCACCGGCGATTGCTGCGCCGGCGCCGGTGGCCGCGGCTGTTCCAGCGCTGACGCGGGCGCAGACCAACGACCTGGCTGCAAAGGCTCAGAAGGCGCAGCAGCTCCTGCAACAGGTTGAAGGGGCGTATAGCAGCGGCGTTGCGAACTACCGCGGCGGGAGGCTGGAGGCCGCGCGGGCCGACTTCGACATGGCGGTCGACCGGATGCTGACCAGTGGAATGGACGTGAAGAACGATCCGCAACTTTCGGACGAGTTCGACCATTTGCTGAACGCGATCAATGCGCTGGAGATGTCCGCGCTGAAGCAGGGCACGGGCTTCAGCGCGCCGATTGAAGCCGCGCCGCTGGATGCCGCCGACGAGGTGACGTTCCCGGCCAATGCGGCGCTTACGGCGAAGGTGGAGGAGGAGCTGAAGACGACGCAGTCGGACTTTCCTCTGGTGGTGAACGACTATGTGGCGGGGTTCATCAACTACTTCTCGAACTCGAAGGCCGGCCACGCCAGTCTTCTGCGTTCGCTGGAACGCGCGGGCAAATACAAGGAGATGATCTCGAAGGACCTGCGCGATGAGGGGGTTCCGCAGGACCTGATCTATCTGGCGGTGGCGGAGTCGGGCTTTCAACCGCGGGTGGTGAATGCGCAGTCCGGCGCCGGTGGCATGTGGCAGTTCATGCCGTTTCAAGGCGTGTACGGTTTGACGCGTAATGGCTACTACGATGAGCGGTTCGATCCGGAGAAATCGTCGATTGCGTATGCGAAGTACATGAAGATGCTCTACAACCAGTTTGGCGACTGGTACCTGGCGATGGCTGCGTACAACTGGGGCCCGGGCAACGTGCAACGCGCAGTGATGCGGACAGGCTATGCGGATTTCTGGGAGCTGTACCGGCGCAACGTGCTGCCGCAGGCAACGAAGAACTATGTACCCGGCATCATCGCGGCGATCATCGTGGCGAAGAACCCGCAGCAGTATGGGCTGGAGGACATGGTGCCGGACGCGCCGGTTGTCTCGGACACGGTGACAGTGGACTACGCGGTCGATCTGCGGCTTGTGGCGGATGTGACCGGCGCCTCATTGCCGGAGATTGTTGCGCTGAACCCAAGTCTTCTGCGCATGAACACGCCGAGCGAGATGGGATTCGACCTGCATCTTCCCGTGGGAATGCTGGAGGTCTATCAGAAGCGCATCGAAAAGATTCCTGAGGACAAGCGCAACAGTTGGCGCTTTCACGTTGTGCGCGCCGGCGATTCGCTGGACAGCATCGCGAGCAGCCTTCATGGCCGGGCCTCTGAGATTGCCGCTGTGAATGGCCTGGATGCAAATGCGCTGATCGACGCGGGAGAAGAACTGGTTGTTCCGGTGGTGAATATTGTGGCGACGCAACATCCACTGCACTCCACATACACGACGCGCGCGGGCGATACGCTGGTAACGGTGGCGGACCGGTTCAACGTGTCGGTGGAAGACCTGCGGCGCTGGAACCATCTTTCGTCCAGCAGGATCAAGCCTCATCGCACACTTGCTGTCGCCGAGCCGGTCCGCCTGGCTCCGGCTTCCCATGTGCGGGCGAAGGGGGCACACGGAAAAGCCAGAACACATGCGGAAGCCAGCACAAAGACAGGATCCAGCGCACACGGAGAAGCCAGTGCAAAGGGAAAAGTCAGCGCAACGGGTAAAGCAGGCGCAGACGCAAAGAGTGCAGTGAGCGCTGCGAACTCCACCACGAAGAGATCTTCGCAGAGCGCAGAAAAGAAAAAAACTGTTGCGGCGAAGAAGCACGGTGCATCCAAATAAAAACAGACGGCTGCTGTATTCGCTACCTCGATGAAAAGATTGCTTGCAATTGCTGGCGCACTGACGCATTCTGTTGCTAGAATCCGAGGCATGACGCAATTGCATTTTTTGTTGCAGCGTCATTGCGGTTGAAGATGCAGTTCGGGGATGCGTTGCGAGTTCGGTAATCGGGATATTGATTTCAGCGCGAGGGTGCGACGATGAAGTTCAATGAGCATGATGGATTCGACGGACCGGATGAGAAGATCAGGATCTATGCGGCTGCGGACTACGGCGACGACGAAGCCGGCGGGGATGAATACGAAAACGACGATCTCTTCGACGATGACGAGGAAGAGGAAGAGGTGGTTGTGAACCTGCCACTGGAGGACGTCGAAGCTCTCGAAATACTGGAGAAGATCGCCGACGTTCTGTCGGAACCTGAGCCGCATGACGAAGAGGCAGTCTCCAAAGTGATGCCTCTATCGCCGGTTGCGAGCCCTGCTGCTGCGATCCCGGCTTCGAAGCCTGCTGTGAAGAGCGAAGTAACGGCGGCCGCCAGCGTCGTCGCGAAGACGGCCAAGAAGTCAGCGCCGGCGAAGAAGGCTGTGGTGAAGAAGGCGGTTGCGAAGAAGAAGGCGGTTGCGAAGAAGAAAGTAGTTGCGAAGAAAGCGCCGGCGAAGAAGAAGGTGGTTGCGAAGAAGAAGGCTGCTGCGAGGAAGGCCCCGGCCAAGAAGGTTGTGGCGAAGAAGCAGCCCTCCAAGAAGGTCGTAAAGAAGACGACATTGAAATCTGCCGCGAAGAAAGTGAGTGCTCCGCGCGGCGGTAAGGCCGCTTTGAAAAAAGTGGCCGGCAACAAGGGCACTTCAAGAAACAAAAAACCAACAACGAGAGGTACTACCTTGGCAACTAAGAAAGCAGCGAAAAAGGTTGTAAAGAAGGCCGTTAAGAAGCCAGTCGCGAAGAAGGCCGTCAAGAAGGCCGCAAAGAAGGTTGCAAAAAAGAAGTAGTTAACCAGCACGTCTAACCAGGCAAGCAAAAGGGCCCGGACTCCTCTCGAGAGGTCCGGGCCTTTTTGCGTCTGGTCGACGCTATATCTACTTGGGTTCTACCTTCTCATCTCCATTCAGGCCCGCGATGGCGGCGAGGACATCGTCGCTGTGGGTATTGGGATTGACGCCGGACCAGAACTTGACGATCCGGCCTGCGGGCGAGATGAGGTAAGTGTCGCGGTGGGCGAATTTGATGGGCCCCATGCCGGAGATGGGTACGCCATAGGCGTCGATGACCTTGTGGTCGGGGTCGGCGAGGAGTTTGAAGGTGAGCGAGTCTTTGGAGCAGAAGGTTTTGTGGCTCTCGACGGTGTCGAGCGAGACGCCGAGGACGACGGCGTTGAGCGCGTCGTACTTGGGCAGGTCGCGCTGGAAGTTGTGGGCCTCGATGGTGCAGCCGCTGGTCATGTCCTTGGGGTAGAAGTAGAGGACGACCCACTTGCCCTTGAACTGCGAGAGCGTGACCTGCGCGTCCTCCTGCGAGGGAAGGCTGAAGTCGGGAGCGCTGGCCCCGGGCTTCAGCGGGTCGGCGGCTCGGGCCTTCAGGGTGAAGCTGCAGCCGGCGACGATAGCGATGAGAACTGTGAGCCAAACACTGGTGCGAAGCATTGTCTTCTCCTTGGGTTGATTGAGATGCTGCGGGACCCACGCGCGTATTGCTTACGGAGATTGGATGCGGCAGAGATGGAGTGCGATGAGGTTTCTTACTCCGCGGTGATTGCAATGCCTGCACGGTCGGCGGCGGCGACAATTGCGGCGGAGTCGAAGAGCAGGGTGCGTTTGGCCTCGACGGCGAGGCAGGTGGCACCGGCGTGGATCATGCTTGTAATTGTTGCGACGCCGATGACGGGGACGTCGAAGCGCATGTCCTGCTCAGGCTTGGCAACCTTGACGACGGTGAGTGTGCGGTTGAGCGTCGATGCGGAGTCGTCGAGGCGGCGCATGAGCGAACCTGCGCGTTCGATGGTGGCGTCGGTGCCCTCCATCGCTTCGACGGCGACGCAGGCCTGGGCTGCGATGACGACGGTCTGCCCGAGGTCGCAGGCGGCGAGGCCGCGAGCGACGGTGCGTCCATAAGCGATGTCCTTGCGCTCGTCTTCGCTGGGGGCGCGCTGGGTGAGGACGCCGGGCCTGGCAAGCAGCGGTTCGAGGTACTGGGTGGAGGAGACGAGCTCGATGCCCTCGTCTGCGAGGACCTTTGCGACCGCGCCGAGCAGCATGTCGGTGGAGCGCGTGCGCAGGTTGAGCAGGAGCTTGGCGAGCCGCCAGTCGGGACGGATGCTGGAGAAGATCTGCGTGTGCCTGACCTGGCCGGCCATGACAGCGCGCGTGATGCCTTCGGCGCGGAAGGTGTCGATGAGGCGGGAGAGTTCGCCAAGCGAGAGCCAGTGGACGCGGATGGCGGGGTCGGCGGCGGCGCGTGCGTCGATCTCGGGATCGGTCTCCTCGCGGATGGCGGCGACGACCACCGAGAGGCCCTCGGCGCGCGCGGCGTCGAGCAGCACGAACGGGAAGCGCCCGTTCCCGGCGATGAGGCCGAGCTTGTTCTGCGTGTTGCTCAATTCGGTGGTACCCCCCCTCCCCCCATGCGATAAAGTATCTGGAACCACATAGTTCCAGACATTTGTCTGCAAAGTACCCCGTCTAAACGAGTTAGATGCTAAATATAAGAAAACAAAGTCCGGTTTTGGTGTCCGGAGTTCTGCCTTCTCTTTAGCTCTATGTTAAGGATAGCAGATTGGGCATAACTACTATGCCAACTATTTTTCGGAGGGAAGTGGCATGGATAGTTGTAGTTGAGGGTATTTTGGAGGGTCGAGGGCCTTGACATGCGGATTTGCTGAGGTTTTTGCAGAAAATAATTTCAGCGACAACCCCACCCATGCGCAAATGCGCAGGAATTGGGTGGCGTCCGTATGCTCGAAGATTAGTTCTCTGTCGGCACTTTGTTCGCGCTGTCTATTACCACGACATCGACGGGGACTTTCTTCACTGGCCTCACCTCTAGTCCAAGCTGCTCCTTCAGCGCTTCGTGCAACAACGGATGTGCCAGCGGCGCGTCTGGCGTATCCGCGACGGGGGCGAGGACGCCGGAGAGAGTCATCACAAACTCATCCGTAAAGATGACGGTGTAGTCATACCCTCCTTCCAGGCCGGTCGCATCCGTCACGGGAGCGCGCAGTCTCCCGGCTAAGTCCGCCGCCAGATCCTGCATCCCCCGGTTATGCCCATGCAAGGCACAATAATCCATGGCACACATGTTCATGTTCCCCAGATTCTTATCGAACTGCGGCAGCCCGTCCTTGAAGCTGACCCCGTGGTCTTTCACCGCCGTCGGGTCCGGCGCTGGCCCGCTCGATGTTGCTATCTTCAAGCCGGACTTCGCTACCACCAGTTCATAGCCCGCCATCTGCCGAGTCACGTGATGATATTTCAGCCCGAACCTGTCTTCCAGCAGGTGCTGCACCATCACCGGCAGATCCGCCTTTGTCGCTCCCTCGGGAATTGTGGCGTTGACGGTGAAATGGATCTTATACATCCATTCCGGGCTTTCAATCTCGAAGCCCTGCTTTTTTCCGAAGGCGATGAAGGCCAGGCCGTCAATCGTGGTCACTTCTTCCCTGAAACGTCCCGGCGTGTACGCATGTCCCGGCGCACCGGATAAGCGGCCATCGGGAGGGCCAGGCCGTATAGAAGCTACCTCGAAGCGGTAGTCGCGCTGGGCTGGCTGTGAGGAATCTACAGGCTGGGCTAGATTTGGTGCGGGCTTGTCCTGGCCGGAGAGTAGGCTCGCAGTCGCCATAAGCAGAGCCAGGCAGGCGAGCCCAACGCCAGCCCCGCATGAGGCGTGTTTCCTTATCTGTCTGCGCAACCAAGCCATCTTTATTCTTCTGCCCAGCATCTCGCAACTCTAATACGACATTTATCGTATGTCAACCTGCGGATGGCGCAGCCTCTTTAGCATTTTGCGTGATGACGCAGCGCAAGGCCCGTGGCTAAAGCCGTTCCTTCCCTGGGCCCTTATTCGTGGGGTTGAAACCCCACGCTCCCTCCGAAGAGCAGGAGCAAGGGCAACAGAAGAAGCAGATTCCCTGCGGGAATGACAAACACAGAACAGGCAACGACAAGGGGAAAACCAATACAGAGATTCTGGCTTCGCCAGAATGACGTAGAACGGCGAGAGACTACTTGGTGCTGTTGAAGGCGTCGGACTGTTGGTTGAGGGCTTGGGGGGAGACGGCGCCGCTGATGAGGAGGATGCGATAGCGGAAGGTCGCGGAGTTGCCCGGGTCCAGGGTGAAGTTCCGGGCTGGAGTCTTTGGGTCGAACCCGTGCGCGCCGATCGGGTTGACAGCAAAGAGGCCATAGTCGCGGGCGTGCCAGTAGGTTGGGGAGTTGGGGTTACCGGAGTGGTCGAGGACGGCGATGGTCTCGGGTTTGCCTTCGGGCGTGGTGCCGGAGAGCTCGCACCAGCGACCGCGCGTGCCCCAGGCGGCGTCGCCGACCTTGCCTTCGCTGGTGCGGTAGACGCCGGTAGCGCCGGCGGTGGGAGCCGAGACGGGGGTTGCGATGCCGTTGGCGTCGCGGAGGATCTCGGGCTTTGCGGTGGCGGATTCGAGGAAGTGGGCGACGCGGATGCCGAGCATACCGTCCTTGTCGTCGTGGAAGATGGAGGTTTGGAGAGCTTTGAGGGTGACGGTCATGTCGATGGCTCGGGCAGGCTTGCCGTCGATGGTGAGCTTCGAGAAGACGTAGCGCGTGGTCTGGTGAATGATGGGCGGCTGCTGGTTGCTGCCGACGGAGGGGACATCGGATGCGGGGTACCAGGTGGATTCGGTGACGAGTTCGCCTGTGGTGGCGCCGCTTTTGGACGAGACGATGCGGTCGTGGTCGATGGAGCCGTAGCGGGCGCGTGCGTCGGGCTTGATGGCGTCGGAGTTGTTCCAGTAGTCGATGTTGTTGACGTTGGAGTAGTTGAACCAGAGGCCGGCGTGGTGGGGATGGTCGGTGCGCTCGCCGGGCAGGGGCGGATTGCCGCGGGTGAGCGTGGTGCCGTCGGGAGCAAGCAGCGGGTAGAGGATGGGCTTGCGCTGGTTGGTCTGCCAGAGGTACGAGGTAAAGGGCGCGCCGTCGATGGTGATGTCGACGCGGTGGGCTGACTCGTTGGTGGTGACGGTGACGCCGTGCGCGGGCTTCTGTGCGCGGGTTGATGTGGGGAGCATGAGGATAACTCCGAAGAGAACGAGCAACAGCAAAAACAAATACGGGGATTCTTCGCTTCGCTCAGAATGACAATTCAAAATATGTGACGGTTTATACGTGGTCATAGGGTTTGCCTCCGACCATTACCTGCTGGGTTTTGTCGTCGAAGGTGACCTTCTGGCCGGTCTGGATGGCGGCGACGTTCATGCAGAGGGCGATGGAGTGGGCGTATCCGGCGCGGATGCTGGCGTTGGGCGTCTTGCGCGAGCGGACGCACTCCATCCAGTTGCGCATGTTGGCGTTGGTCTGGGGATCGCCGCGTCCGCCGCTGGAGGTATCGGCGTCGTTGGACATCTTTTCGACATTCTGCATGAGCGAGACGCTGGGCAGCTGGTTGGCGGGCAGCTTCATGGCTGCGGCCTCGCGGGCGGTGAGGCCTCCGGTGGGCGTGACGGTCTGCTTGTCCATGTCGATCATGCCGCCGTTGGAGTAGTAGAGTTCCTTGGTGCCGCCGGCGGAGTTGGTGAAGCGCGAGGTGTACTGCACCTGGAATCCCTTGGTCGGGTCGTCGAGCGGGCCGTAGTCGAAGACGGCGGTCATGGTGTCCCAGTTGGTGCGGCCGTCCTTCCAGAGGTAGATTCCGCCGTTGGCGACGACCGAGCGGGGATGCGGCAGGCCGGTGAACCAGTGGACGGTGTCGATCTGGTGGACGAGCCACTGGTCTGGAATGCCGGAGGAGTAGGGCCAGAAGAGGCGGAACTCAAGATACTTGCGCGCGTCGAACTTGTCCTTGATCTCGCCCATGCAGTAGCGGGTCCAGTCGGTGTCGGCCTCCTTGAGCAGCGGGGACAACGTCGGGGCGGCGCCAGCGGTCGGGCTGGTTGACGTTCCAACTCATCTCGACCATGACGATGTCTCCGAACTTGCCGGACTGGATGTACTCGGCGGCCTTGATATAGGCGGGCGTGGAGCGGCGCTGGGTGCCGACGGCGATGATCTGCTTGGAGCCTTCGACGGCGGCGAGGAAGGCGCGGGCGTCGTCCATGCGGTGGGCGGTGGGCTTTTCGACGTAGGCGTCGCAGCCAGCCTTGACCGCCTCGATGCCGTGGCGCGCGTGCTGGAAGTCGGCGGTGGCGATCAGGACGGCGTCGATGTCGTTGCGGGCGTAGAGGGCCTCGTTGTTGACGACGGCGTCGATGGGGTTGCCGGTGAGCTTCTGGATGTAGGCCGCGCCATCTTCGCGGCGCATCTTCCAGATGTCGGAGACGGCGACGATCTGGAAGTTGAGTTCCTTGGCGGAGACCAGGAAGGCGGGGATGTCGCCGCCGCGCATACGGTCGCCGCAGCCGACGACGCCGACGCGGACGCGATCGTTGGCGCCGACGATTTTGGCGTAGCTGCGCGCGGATTGCGTGGCAGCAACGGCAAAGGCTGCGGTGCTGAGTTTGACGAAGTCGCGGCGGGTTGTTTCTGGGCTTGGCATGATGGGGTCTCCTGGTGCTGGGAACGATGCTCTGTATACGATGCGGCGGCGCGCAGAGTTGCCGGCGAGCGAAGTCTACAGGGTTTGAGGGTATATAGGCGAGTGGGCGCGCGGGGCTGCGCATTTACAGGAGACAAACCGCCACGATAGGCGCGATATAACCGAGCTGATCATGGGGCACCCGGTTCAACTCACCCGGCTCAGCGGACGGTGACGTCCCAGATCTTGGAGAGGCGCGATTTGCCGGCAGGGCCTTCGACGTAGAGGACGACGACGTACTCTCCGGCGGTCTTGTACTGGTGGATGGGGAACTGGTCGCTGGAGTCGGTGCCGTCGCCGAAGTCCCACTTCCAACTGGTGATCTGGCCGACGGACTCGTCCTGAAAGGCGACCAGGCGGCGATTCATGTCGAGACCTTGAAGCTCCACTTGGCGTCGATGGGCTTGCGGAACTGGGGCTCGAGCGGCATGAGGCGGAACTCGCGCAGGTAGGTGGAGTTTCCGTACATGGTGTGCTCGGGCGAGAGATTCCAGAAGCCGTTGTTCTTGCCGTCGGGGGTGCCTTCGTAGTTGATGACGGCCCAGGAGAGGCCGATGAGTTTGTTCTCGGTGAGCTTCGATTCGACGGCCCGGTCGGGGCCGTCGCAACTGGCGTAGTCGAAGGGCGTGATGTAGAACTCCAGGATGTAGTGGCCGGACTGGCCGGGGCGGAAGTTGTAGGTCTGGGCGTGGTTGGCCCAGGGGAGTTCCTTGTCCCAGGGCTGGCAGCCCCAGGCCATGGCCCAGTCCTTGCCCTCGTAGGGCGTCATGATGTGGTAGTTCTGCGCCTGCACGCCGTGCATGGAGAAGTGCGCGTCCCACTCGTCCTGGTCCATGTTGTTGCGGAAGCGCGGGATGAGCGGGCCGCCGGAACGGTCGCCATCGACGACGACCTCGAAGGTGTCGTTGTGCAGGCCGGGGTCGGCGAAGTCCCAGTAATTTTTGTAAGCCTCATAGAGGAAGTAGAGGCGGTTGAGGCCATTAACCCAGCCGACCTTGACGTGGATGTCGAGGTCCCTGGGGTCGGGCGCGGAGTGCTTGTGCTCGTCGTCGTGCATGTCGGCGAGGGTGATGGTGTAGCTGTCGGGCACGATGGCCCAGTCGTCGTCCTTGCCGTCGATGCGGGGGATGCGGTCGGCGGGAAATTGGAAGACCTTCAGGATGGGGAGGGCAGGGGCCGTTGCGGGCGTCATCTGGTCGGCGGGCGCGGCAGTCGGAGCAGCAGCTACTGCGGGAGCAGGTACGGGGATTTGCTGTGCGTTGAGCGTCGAACCTGCAAGCGCAAGCGCGGAGACCATCATTGCCAGATGAATTGTTCTCATGAGATGGAGACTGCCTTTCCGAGGGAGGCGTGCGCTGGGCCGCCTTTGAGTCCTTCGATTTTGAGGCCGGTGGTGTCGACGGCCTCGACAGCGTAGGAGAAGGCTTCGGGCGGGTTGGCGCCCCAGGCGACCGAGCAGTTGCGCAGGGTGACGTTGTCGGCTTGTTCGATGGAGAAGCCGGGGGTGTCGTGGGGCTCGATGGCCGGGATCGCGGTGGTCGGGCGGTTGTCGAAGAGATTGCCCTTGAACTGCGTGGTGCGGGCGAGAGTGACGGCGACGCGGTCGAGGGTGATGTCGTGGACGCGGCTGGCCGCGCTTCCGCAGACGCGGACGGAGTTTTCGGCTGTGCCGGTAATGTTCTGCACAGTAATGTTGTGCAACGACCCGACTTTGCTGGTCGCCGTGCGCGGGATGGCGGTGAAGGAGATGGCCTCGCCACGGCCCCACCACGGGTCAGCATAGAAGCGCGACGTAAAGGTGATGTCGCGGAAGATGATGTCGTGGATGTTGCCTTCGTCGCGCAACTGGATGCAGAGCCCGCGGGAACTGGTCTTGATCTGGCAGCGCTCGAAGACGATGTCGTGAATATCGGAGGTGGTCTCGGTGCCGATCTTGAGGCCGGCGTCCTGCGTCTCGATGACGCAGTCGTGGACGTGGATGTTGGCGGCGGGGCCGTAGTCGATGGGCTGGCGGCTGCACTTGATGACCACACCATCGTCGCCGGCTGTGATGTTGCAGTTGCGGATCTCGACGTTGCGCGAGTGGTCGGGATCGATGCCGTCGCAGTTGGGCACGTCGAGGAGGTTGCGAACTTTGACGTTGTCGACCAGGACGCCGTCGCAGCCCAGCATGTGCAGGCCCCAGTTGGGCGCCTCGGCGAAGGTGATGTCGCGGACCTGCAGGTCCTTGCATCCGGTGAGGACGAACATCTTGGGACGGAACGGGCCGGGAATCCACCACTGGCCGGCCTCGTCGTAGCGGGTCATGAACTCCTTGGCGCGGCCCTGGAGAGAGCCCGTGCCGCTGATGGCGAGGCCCTGCGCTCCGGTGGCCATAATCACCGCACCCAGCGCGGCGGACATGGTGTCTCCGGCGACCGAACCGGGCAGGCCGCCTCGATAGTCCTCGCGCCGCGTGCTGACGAGGAGTTCGGCGTCGTCGGCGAGATGGAAGTCGATGGGGCCCTTGAGCTCGATGGTGCCGATCAGGTACTTATGGCCGCCGCGCACCAATACCTGGGCCTTGCCGGCATAGGCCGCGGCCTCGTCAATGGCGCGTTGGAAGGCTGCGCTGTCGAGCGTGGCGCCGTCGCCCGCCGCGCCGTACTTCAGCACATCGAAAATTTTGATCTGCGGGGCGTATTTGCGGGCGGGGCGGATTGCGGGCGGGCCGGGCTCTGCGACGAGAACGCATGGAGCGGAGAGAGCGCCGCCGCTCCAGCAAAGGCTGCGCCTGTCTTAAGAACTTTGCGGCGTGTCGGAAGCTGCGCATCATTATGCTGCGCGTCTGGATCGTGAGATCGATTCAACGGAGGTCCCCCGCTGCAACTTCATTCCGGCCCGGCAACGACTTAATTCCGCGGCCTGGCCACCACTCTACTATAGGAGGTACGCTGAACGTAGAGGCAGTTTGGCGGCCCATTTTTCTCTCATCCCCTCGATCACAAAGCAATCGAGGGGATGAGAGTCTTCAATATTACCGCGCACCTCGGCACGGCTGAAGCAGAGCCCTTCCGAATGCATTGAGGCGAAACCGCTGTATAAGGATTAAGGGCCGGTCGTGCAGACGGCCCTGTGCGAATGGAAGAGGAGGCAAGACAATCGAAGGCAATCCCATCTTCATGCGGCGTGCGATCGCACTGGCCACCGGGAATGTACTCTCCCGCGGTGGAGGCCCGTTTGGCGCGGTGGTGGTGCGCGACGGCAAGATTATCGCAACCGGAACCAACCTGGTGACATCGACCAACGACCCCACGGCGCACGCCGAGGTGGTGGCGATCCGCGCTGCGTGCAAGGCGCTGGGCGACTTTCAACTCGCCGGATGCGTAGTCTACACCAGCTGCGAACCCTGCCCGATGTGCCTGGCCGCGCTCTTCTGGTCGCGTTGCGACGCAATTTTTTACGGCAACTCCGCGGCCGATGCCGCTGATGCCGGCTTCGACGACGCCTTGCTCTATGAGGAGGTGAGCCGCCCGCTGGACCAGCGCAGAATCCCCATGACGCGTCTGCTGGCCGACGAGGCGAAGGAGAGCTTCGACGCATGGCGCACTTTGCCGGATAGAATCGAATACTGACATGGCTATCAAGCGCAAGACCTCACGCCCGAAGGCCGTAACCACTCTTGCGAAGACAACAGATGCCTCCGCCTCGCCGGTGAAGATCGCGCTGCTGGGATTTGGAACCGTCGGCAGCTCGGTGGCGCGCGTGATCTCCGAGTCGAAGCTGCCGGGGATTGAGCTGACGCATATCTTCAACCGCAACGTGGAGTGCAAACGCGCGTCTGCCGCGGCGAAGTGCGTGCCCGCTTCCGTGGTGTGGACGGAGAACTTCGACGACATCCTCAACTCGCGCGCGGAGATTGTGGTCGAGCTGATGGGAGGGCTCGATCCAGCCGAGGGTTGGCTGAAGAAATGTTTCGCTGCGGACAAGTCTGTGGTGACGGCCAACAAGCAACTCATCGCGTATCGCGGTGCGGCGCTCTCGAGGCTGGCCGCGAAGCATGGCGTGCAGCTTGTACATGGAGCGGCTGTGGCTGGTGGCGTGCCTGTGATTCCGGGAATTCTACAGGGGCTCGGCGGCGACCAGATCACGCGCATCAGCGGCATCGTCAACGGGACTTGCAACTACATCCTGAGCCGCATGGAGACGGGCGCGGAGTACGCCGCAGTGCTGGCAGACGCGCAGGGGCTGGGCTACGCCGAGGCAAATCCTTCAGCCGACGTGGACGGCTTCGACGCGCGCGCCAAGCTGTGCATTCTGTCGCGCATCGCTCTGCATGCGGAGCTTGATCCCGACGCGGTTGCCACGCAGACGATCTCAACAGTCGAGGCTGTCGATTTTGCCTACGCAAAAGAGCTTGGCTGTACGATTCGCCAGGTCTCGCGCGCGCAGTTGGATGCGAAGAGCAGACTGGTTCACGCGCGCGTGGCACCGATGCTGGTGCCGCTGACCTCTCCTCTTGCGTGGTCGCACGGTACGCAGAACATGGTGGTGACATCGGGTAGATTTGGCGGCGACGTTGTCTTCTCCGGCCACGGCGCGGGTGGCGAGCCTACGGCGGTTGCTGTGGTCTCGGACATTCTTGCCGTCGCGCAGAGGTCTGTGGCAGTTGAGCTGCCGGTGCGTCGGCGCGAGGTGACGGGCGAGTTCATGGCTCCGCACTACCTGCGCTTCGTGGTGGACGACAAGCCGGGAATCGTCTCTGGGATCGCTGGCACGCTGGCCAAAGTCGGTGCCAATATCGACTCGCTGCTGCAACGGCCGGGCTACCCCAAGCACAGCTTGCCGTTCGTCATCACTACCGAACCCTGCCTCACCTCGACGATCGAGAAAGCTGTCGCCTCCATGGCGAAGATGGACTGCATGTTGGAACGGCCACTCTGCCTGCAGATTCTCACCATCGACGACAAGGCTGAGTAGCTATCGAGTGAGTTTCAAGTGTGACAATCAGCAGACGCGTCTTCGGTCTGCGGTCAGTTCAGCTTTTTGATCCAGATATTGCGCACCGAGACTTTGGCGGGAGTTCCCTCAAGTTCAATTCCGATCTTGCCCGACTGGTTGTTGGATGAGGCTGGATCGTCGTCGATATAGACGGCCATGAGCTGTCCATTGAGGATGTGGAGGAATGTGCCACCGCGAGCGATGATCTCGTATTGGTTCCAGTCGTTGATCTTCACATAGCCGCCAAGCGCAGTGCGATCGCCAATGGTTCCGATGAGGCTGGGAGCGGACCCCGCTGCTGAGGTAACGACCTCTCCGCGCCAGGCAACGATCCCCAGGGGGGTGTTCTCCGAGTAGAACTGGCCGGAATAGGAGGCGTGCAGCGGGTTGACCGGATACCAGAAGTCGGCCTGCGGACCGGTCATCATCCAGTCGAGATTGAGTGGCTTTCCTCCGGGACGAGGAGGCTTATTCCAGGGCAGTCCGGTCTGGCTGCGATACTGAATGCCGCTGCCTCCGGCGATCTCGCACTTGATCTCCAGCTTGAGGTCGAAGTCCTTCGCTTCGAGATTGCGGCGCCAGATATACGCGTTGGCAACCACGTTGTCCTTGGAGGATTCGCCAACGATGGCGCCATTCTCCACACGCCAGACCGCGGGATCCCCCTCCCAGTCGGCAAGACTTTTGCCATCGAAGATCTGCACGAAACCGGTGTGATCGTTGAAGTCCATCGCTGCCGGTTCGTGAAATTGCGAGCGTACGGGAGGAGGACCGGGCTGGGGCGCGGCAGGCGCCTGCGCCAACAAAAGACCGGCGCTGGCAACCCAGAGGATTGAGTAGGTGCCGCAGAGCCGGAGTGCATTTCGCCGTCTAGAGATGGAGTGATTGTTCAACAGGATCATCGAAACCTCTTTGTAAGACATGGAAAGTATAGCCGCTCAGGAAGCGGCTAATACTTTGGCAGGGTAGGATCGATTTTTTCGGCCCAGGCCAGGATTCCGCCGGCGAGATTTCCGACGTGCGTGAAGCCGGCGTTCTTGAGAATGAGCGCGGCCTTCTGGCTGCGTCCGCCGGACTTGCAATGCACGACAACTTCGCGATCTTTCTCGGCCTCCAGCTCGCCGACGCGGTTGGCCAGTTGGCCGAGGGGGATGAGAGGCGCGCCAATGTTGACGATCTGCACCTCGTGCGGCTCGCGCACGTCGAGGATGAAGACGTCTTCGTGCGCATCGAGGCGGCGCTTCAGCTCCTGCACCGTGATCTGCGGGATGCCGTCTACAACGGGAACGTTGGCCACTGCCTTGTTCTGCGCGACCTCGAGCGGCCCGACGCTGGTCGGCTTCTGGATGCCGCAAAACTGATCGTAATCAATCAACGCAGTGATGGTGGGATGCGTGCCGCAGACCGGGCAGTCGGGATTCTTGTGCAGCTTCAGCGTGCGGAACTTCATGGTCAGCGCATCGATGAGCAGGAGGCGACCGGCGAGGCTCTCGCCGATGCCCAGGATCAGCTTGATGACCTCGGTGGCTTGAATAACGCCGACCAGACCAGGAAGAATCCCGAGGACGCCACCCTCCGCGCAGGAGGGGACAAGGCCCGGCGGCGGCGGCTCGGGATAGAGGCAGCGATAGCACGGAGCATCCGCGGTGGCGAAGACACTGGCCTGACCCTCGAAGCGGAAGATGGAGCCGTAGGCGTTGGGTTTGCCGGTGAGGACGCACGCATCGTTGACCAGATAGCGCGTCTGGAAGTTGTCCGTGCCGTCGGCGATGATGTCGTAGTCCTTGAAGATCTCGAGCGCGTTTGCGCTGGTCAGCATGGTGTTGTGCTTGACCACGTTGGTGTAGGGGTTGAGGCCCTTGAGCATGATCTCGGCGGAGTCGACCTTCAGCTTGCCGACGGTCGCTGTCGAATGAATAATCTGCCGCTGCAGATTACTGGCGTCGACCGTGTCGAAGTCGACCAGGCCGATGGTGCCTACGCCCGCGGCTGCAAGATAGAGTGCGAGCGGTGCGCCGAGTCCGCCGGTGCCCACGCAGAGGACTTTCGCAGCCTTCAATTTTTGCTGGCCCTCCATGCCCACCTCGGGCAGGATCAGGTGGCGCGAGTAGCGCGAGATCTCATCGTTGGAGAGCTTGGGGAGATCGATTTCGAGTGGTGTTGCAGTTGCCATTGAACTGTCCTTCGCACGCATCCGTGCGGGTTATTATGATATGTTCCTGTTTGAGTTACGAATAATTCAATAAGGATCAAAATAAGTTACAAATTTTCGCGTGGAGAAAAACAGTTACAAATAACAGCGACATCCGCCAGCGATGGAGGGGATGATCGACAGCTCGTCGGACTCCTCGACCGGCGTGGCTTCCTTCTGCGGCAGGTAGCGGATGTCGTCGTCGTTGAGGTAGAGGTTGACGAAGGAGCGGAGCTTGCCCTCGGCGCTGTAGAGGTGCTGGCGCAGATCGGGGTACGCGCAGGTCAAGGCTTCGAGCGCCTCGCCAACGGTTGCTCCGGGGACGCTGACGGACTGCTGGCCGCCGGTGTATGCGCGCAGTGGTGTGGGGATGTTGATCTTCATGCCTTGCCTTTCTCTTGCTCAAGTTCAGTTGCGCTTTTTCTCACTTCAATCTCGACGGGTTCGTCGAGGAACTTCTTGTCTTCCTCGCTGGTTCCAGTCAGCAGGAAGGAGTTAGTGACGGCGGCTTTGCCCTGGTCGACGCGCGTGATGACGTAGGAGCAGCCGACCCAGTGCGCCTCGGCAAAATCGGTCTGCGACCACTGCGCGGGACAGTCCGGGTGGGAGTGGTAGAAGCCGACGATGTCCAGGCCCTGCTTGCGTGCCTGGCGCTGGATGCGGATGAGCTCCTCGGGCGCGATGTTGTAGCGATTGTGCGCCGAATCGGTGCGGGTGTTGCCGGCACGGACGATCTGGCGGACGTGGTTGCCATCGGGTTGGGAGTGGCCCAGCAGCACGCCGCAGCACTCGTGCGGGTAGGTCTCTTCGCCGTGCGCTCGCAGGGCAGAATAGTCAGAGTAGGTGAGATGCAGCATTATCCCTCCCTCCAGAAACGTTCGCTGAGGTACTTGTCCGCGGAGTCGGAGAGGATGGTGACGATGACGGCCTCGCGCCCGGCGCGCGCCTCCTGCTCGGCTACCTGGAGCGATGCGGCGACCGCGCCCGCGGCGGAGACGCCGACCAGCAGGCCATCGCAGCGGCCAAGCTCCCGCGCCATGGTGTATGCGCGTTCGGTCTGCATGAAGATGTTGGCGTCGGCAAGGGTGGCGTCGTAGATCGGCGGGACGATTGCGGTCGCCATGTACTTGAGGCCCTCGAAGCCGTTGAACGGCGAGTCGGGCTGCATGGAGATGCACTGGATCGCCGGGTTGAGTTCGCGCAGGCGGCGCGTCGTTCCCATGAAGGTGCCGCTGGTGCCGAGGCCGGCGATGAAGTGCGTGATCTGGCCCTCGGTCTGGTGCCAGATCTCGTTGGCCGTGGTGCGGTAGTGGGCCTTCCAGTTCTGTTCGTTGCCGTACTGGTCTGCATAGAAGTAGCGGTCGGGTTCGGCGGCGGCCATCTCGCGCGCCTTGCGGATTGCTCCGTCGGAGCCGTCGTTGGGATCGGTCCAGATGATGTCTGCGCCGTAGGCCGCGAGGATGTGCTTCCGCTCCTTGGAGACGTTCGACGGTACGCAGAGCATAACGGGAAAGCCCAGCGCCGCGCCCAGCATGGCGTAGGCGATGCCGGTGTTGCCGCTGGTGGCGTCGAGCAGCGCGCGGGCGTTTTTTTGATTATTTTCTTGGTTAAACGGAGCAGGCCGCGCTTCTCGGCGTCGAGGACGATGGCGGCGGCGGCGCGGTCCTTGATGGAGCCGCCGGGGTTGACCCACTCGACCTTGCCCAGGATTTGGATGCCGGGAAGGTGCGCGGTGAGCCGGTCGAGCGCGAGCAGCGGCGTGTTGCCGATGCGGTCCAGCAGCGAGACTCCAAGCGCGCGCGCCGTTGCAATCATCTGGGAGTTCCCTTCCTTAGTGTGCTGGAAATAGTAATGCGCGACCGGCCTTCCTGTGGAGCGCCGATTGAAGGCTGGCCATGGATGTGCGACAGTTAAGTCGAGTCTAACGTACCGAACTTATGGCCAAGATAAAGCAGCCACGAAGCTTTGCCGACGCGCTTGCCACGCTCGCCGGCCACCAATTTGATGTATCCGCGGCGCGCGACGCTTCAGGAACCGGCGTTAAAGCCTTCCAGGTACGCAAGTACGGCTGCGCGGCGGAGATTGCCGCCGCGCCCGACGGCACCACCGAGCTGCTGGCGCGGCCGGGATGGCTGCTGAATGGTGTGATCTCGCGGCTGGTGGACCGGGGCTACCAGAAGTTCCTGAAGACGCCGCAGACCGAGATTCCAGCGACGGCGGATCATCTGCACGCTATCCACGAGTTCAGCGAGGAGCTGAACGAGGCGGCTGGGGCAACCAGCCTGTACAACGAATCGCTGGGGACGACCAGCGACCGGTATCTCTACGACCGCGTCAAAGGGCGGGAGTAGGAAGCGGCAGTCCCTACTTGCTGCGATTGCGTTGGAGTTCGCGGTAGGCTTCGCTCTTGCCCATGCCGCGGGCGCGGGCGACTCGCTTGAGGGCGTCCTTTTCGGCGAGGTTCTCGCTTGCCATCAGATCGCGGACCTCGGCGGCGATGCTGGTGGGCGCGGTGTCGCCGGTGGGCGCGGCGGCGGCGGGGACGAAGAGGAGAACAATCTCGCCGCGAACGGTAGCGCGGGCGGCTAACGTCTTGCGCACTTCGGATACAGCCCCGCGCAGGAACTCCTCGTGCAGCTTGGTCAGCTCACGCGCGACGACGACGTGCTGCGTGGGGCCGAAGATCGCCGCAATGTCTGCAAGCGTTTCGAGAATGCGGTGCGGCGCTTCGTAGAAGATCTGCGTGGCTTGCGCTGGATTGCCGCAGGCGCTGGATTGATCGCCGCTGGCGCTGGACTGGTTGCTCTGCTTGCGCAGAGCTTCGAGGGCGGTGCGGCGCTGGCCTTCTTTGGAGGGAAGGAATCCGTGGAAGGTGAACTGCTCGGAGTTTGTGCCGCTGGATGCCGGGCCGGTTCCCGCCGGATTGGTTCCGGCCAGCGTGGAGCCTGCCTGCGCCGAGACGGGCGATCCAGTTCCGGCGAGACCGCTGGCGATGAGTGCGCTGATGGCGGCGTTGGCTCCGGGGATGGGGAAGACGGGGACGCCCGCGGCAATCGCTGCCGCCGCGATCTGGCCTCCGGGGTCGGCGATGCCCGGGGTTCCCGCGTCGCTGACGACGGCGATGCGCGCGCCCGCCTTCAGCGCAGCGGCAAGCTCGATAGCGCGGCCCGCCTCGTTGTGCATGTGGTAGCTGATGGTGGGCGTGCGGATCTCGAAGTGGTTGAGGAGCTTCTGTGTCTGGCGCGTGTCTTCGCAGGCGATCTTGTCGACCGAGCGCAGCACACGCAGCGCGCGCAGAGTGATGTCTTCGAGGTTGCCGATGGGCGTGGCCACGAGATAGAGGCCGGGCGCGAGCGGGCGCTGATCGGCGGCGGATTCGCTCGATGGCTCATCGTCGCGAATCAGGTCTTCGTCGATCTCAGGTTGTTGGTCCGTCTTCATCCGCGTCGCTCCGTGGCCATCCTTCGCTTCTTCTGTTGCGGTACCGCGTGTCGCGCTAGGAGTCTTCGGGGCGGTGGATGCGGCGGCTCTGGTTGAGCAGCCCCATGGACTGCGAGAGGTTCTGCGGGGTGACGATGCCGACGATGCGTTCGCCCTGCATCACGGGTACGAGTTGCGCTCCCTGTGCGCCGGTGATGCGGCCCAATGTACGGACCAACGAATCTTCGGGCAGCGCGGTCTGGAAGCTGCGTGTCATCACTCCCTGCACATAGCTGTTGCCGCTGGTGGCCAGTGCATCCATGATGTTCTGGCGGCTGACGGCCCCGACCAGAGTGCCGCCGCGCACCACGGGAAAGACGTCCTGCAAGCTGTGGACGGCGCGCTGCAGCGCGTCTTCCAGCGTGTCGGATGCGGAGAGCGTGCTGAACTGGGTGAGCATGACATCGCGCATGAGGACGCTGTCGGAGTCGTTCCTGACGAGCAGGTTCTGGCCCTCCATGTGGGCTGCGATGAGCACAAACGCGCCCATGATGAGGAGCCACATGTTGTTCAGCAGAAGCCCGGTGATTATCAGGGCGATGGCGATCCACTGGCCCAGCCCCGCGCTCCTCCCCCATCGGAGCCCCGCGCCCAGCCCTGCGCCCAATCCGGTGGCCGGATCCGCACCCGATACGGCGGGTTGGCGCTCTCCATTTCCATCCTGCGCTCCGGTTGCGGGAGCGCGGCGAAAGACACGTCCTCCATCCAGCGGAAACGCGGGCAAAAGGTTGATTGCGCCGAGCAGAAGATTCAGCCAGACCATGGCGCGCAGCAGATGGGATGGCGAGATCCACGGCCGCTGCATCAGGTTGATGCCGGGCGTGGAGGCGAGCACAACAGACGCGAGCAGAAGGCCGAAGCCGATGTTGGCGAGCGGGCCGACGACGGCCATGCGCCGCTCGATTGCCGGCTCGGCGGCGCGCTGGGTGGCTTCGGGCGTGGCATAGGTACTCAGGCCGCCGGTGGGCAGCAGCAGGATTCCGCGCAGATCCAGGCCGAACCAGGTCGCAGCCAGCGCGCGCACAGCCTCCCGCACGGCGACGGCGAACAACAGCAGCAGCCAGAGCGTCAGCCCGCGCCCGGCGCTCGACCCGGCGAGCGAACCGAGGCCGATCGCCACGGCAAGCAGGAGCAGGAAGAACGCATGGACGCGGACCTCTACTCCAAAGAAACGGCCAACGGGGAAGCTCCATCCGCGCATCGCTCTATTGTATTCGCACGAGGGTTTCGCAATAACAAACAGAACAGAGCCGATCGTCGCGACTGCCGTCATAAGATTGAGAGATGCGGGTTATCGCCGGGAGTTTTCGTTCACGCCAACTGATCGCCCCACGCGGCACGGGGACGCGACCCACCAGCGACCGGCTGCGCGAGACGCTCTTCAATATTCTGGCTCCGAGGGTTGCGGGATGCCGATTTGCCGACCTATACGCGGGAACCGGCGCTGTGGGGATTGAGGCGATCAGCCGCGGCGCTGAGCATGTGTGGTTTGCGGAGAAGGCCGATGCAGCGCTGGCGGCGATCCGCGAAAATTTGAAGGCGCTGAAGATCACGCGGGGCTTTACGGTGGAAGAGCGCGGGACGGGCGCGCTGCTGGAACGGTTGGCTAAGGCCGCGCAGAAGGCGGAACCGGAAGGCGCGCGGGCTGGCGATCTGCTCGATCTGGTCTACCTCGACCCGCCATGGGAGGCCGAGACGGAGTACGCCAACACGCTGGAGCTGCTGGGCAGCGCGCGGGGACGGCTGATACTAGCGCCGGACGCGCTGGTTGTCGCGGAGCACAGCAGCAAGGCGCAGCTTACGGCGCGGTACGGCGAGCTGGTGCAGACGCGCACGCTGAAGCAGGGCGATGCGGCGTTGAGCTTTTACGCAGTGGCCGATGGCTAATCAGCGCAGTGAATCGAGTGCCTGGGCTATGTCTTCGAGGAGGTCGTCGATGTGCTCGAGGCCGGCGCTGAGGCGGATGAAGCCCTCGGGGACGGCGTCGCTGCCCCAGCGCGCGCGCCGCTCGGCACAGGTACAGGTTCCGCCGAAGCTGGTGGCTTCGGTGATGAGCTTCGCCTTGGTGAAGAACTTTTCCGCGAGGGCGCGTTCGCCGAGGTCGAAGCTGAGGACGGCACCGAAGTGTTGCATCTGGCGCGCGGCGACGGCGTGGCCGGGATGCGTGGGAAGGCCGGGGTAGAGGACGGATTGGACGACATCGGTGCGCGTGGTGAGGTACCCGGCGATGCGCTGGGCGTTGAAGCTACTTCGTTCCAGGCGCAGCGGTAGCGTCTCGATGGAGCGCAGGGCGAGCCACGCCTCCATGGGGCCGAGGATGCCGCCCATCAGCGTGCGCCACTGCTCGATCTGCTGGTGGAGTTCGAGGTCGCGCACGGCGACGTGGCCGAGGATGATGTCGCTGTGCCCGGTCATGGATTTGGTGTCGGAGGCGACAGCGAAGTCGGCACCGAGCGCGAGCGTGCGCTGGCCCAGCGGGGTTGCCGTCGTGTTGTCGACGGCGACCAGAGCTCCGGCGCGGTGCGCGCGCTGGCTGAGGGCAACGATGTCGCAGACCTCCATCGTCGGGTTGCTGGGCGTCTCGATCCACAGCAGGCGTGCGCCTTCCAGTTGCTCGCCCTGCGCGTCGCCGGCGGTGGGAGCGAGGCGGACGGTGATGCCCATCTTGGCGAAGTACTCCTGCATGAGGATGCGCGCGGCGAAGAAGGCGTTGGTGGGCAGCACGGCGATGTCGCCGGGACGCAGGACGGCCCCGAAGACCGAGGCACAGGCGGCCATTCCGGAGGCGAAGACCAGGGCGCTGGCGCGGTAGGGCTTGCCCGCGTTGGCGTGTCCAGGGGCAAACTGGCCGGACTCCATCTGGCCGATTGTGCGCTCCAGAGCGGTCCAGGTGGGATTGTTCATGCGCGCGTAGTTGTAGGGCACGGCGAGCGGATCGCCGGGCGTGTGGTACGGCGCGGCAAAGACGGGATTGGGATGCAGCGGCTCGCCAGCTACGGCGCGAGTGAGAGTGGAACGAATGATCTTGGTGGAGTCATGCATAGAGTTGCTTAATCCTAATGCTTTCCGGTGAAGTGTTCCCAGCCGCCGGGCTGGAGTGGCGAGCGGCGACCGGCAGAGTCCAGCAATGAGATGAGGCTGCCGCGGGTGAGGGTTCCGATGCGCGTGATGCGGACTCCGGCGATGCTGCTCGGAAGGCGGGCCGTCGTAGGCGCGGAGAAGAGAAGCTCATAGTCCTCGCCGCCGTGGAGGGCGAGCGTGAGCCCACGGTTGGGCGCGGTCGCGGCGTGACTCGCCTGTGCGTCGCGGGCTTGCATCGCCAGGGGATGAATTGGCAGTGCGTCCACACTCACCTGGGCGCCGACGCCGGACTCGCGGCAGAGGTGCGCGAGATCGGTGGAGAGGCCGTCGCTAAGGTCGATGGCTGCCGTGGCCAGACGGCGGCGAAGCAGCGCCTGTCCGACTTCAAGGCGGGGTTGAGGGAATAATTGCGGATGCGCGGCGAGTTGGTCTGGCGCGGGCATTCGCGGCAGTTTCGAGTTCAACTTCGCGGCGCGCAGCTTCATTGCTGCTAGCTCGGCGGCTGCACCACCCAGTTCGCCGGTGACGTAGAGCGCGTCTCCGGCGCGGGCCGTGCTGCGGCGCAGAGCGCGTCCGGCCGGGGCCGAGCCGATGAGGACGATGTCTGCCAACACCAGTTCGCAGGGCGACTCGGAGGTGTCGCCGCCCGCCAGCGCCACGGCAGACTGGTCCGCCAACCCGCGCAGGCCAGTGAAGAATCGCCTGATCCAGGCGCGTCCGGCGCGGCTCGCAAGCATCTCGCCGGGAAGCGCGAGAGAGAGGAAGGCCGCCAGCGGGCGCGCACCCATTGCGGCCAGATCGCTAAGGCCGCGCGCCAGCGTCCGGTGACCGGCCGACTCCGCCGGGTGCCAGTCGCGGCGGAAGTGGCGGCCTTCGAGGGTAAAGTCGGTGGTGACGAGGAGTTCGTGGCCTCTGGGCGGGCGCAGGATGGCACAGTCGTCGCCGATGCCGAGGGCGACACCCCGCGCGAGGTCATGGCTTCTGCGCCCGGCGGCTCCCCACTGCGTCCGGATTTGTTCGATCAACTCCAGTTCGCCCATCTCACGCTTCATCGTGAGCCAAGCATAAACCCGCCGTGGATTGCCCGGCGGACACGGATGAATCATGGCGAAGATAGGGGGAAACAAGGCCCAAATCACCCCTTTCTCCCGCAATATAGGCCGATTTGTACAACTTATTGGCGATTTGCCGCACAATTGGATTGCGTTCGCCCCGTGCGATGGTTAAAATCCAAAGTAACGTTCATAGAGAGATGGCAACTCCGAAGGCCGATTGCGAATGGCGATTGGCAAAGTTCATTTGATCCGGTTGCCGCGCACTCATCGTTCCGATCTCGCCGCCGATACGCGGAGAAGACTCAATCACTGCACAAGCACTGCACAAGGTCCGACACTTGACTCTAAAACGCTTTAGTCTGAAAAAACGCTTTTATGTTGTCCTTGTCAGCCGCGATGAGAATGGCAGCCTGCGCAAGATGTCCGTGCCGCTGCACTACGCTTATATCTTTGTAACAGCAGCAGTTATCGGGACATTTACGATTGCCGGACTGGCCGGATCGTACTCCCGCATGTTGATCAAGACGGCGCGCTTCAACCAGTTGCGCAACGACCACGCCACGCTGCAAAAGGACTACGCGCACCTGGAGAGGCAGGCGCACGAGAAGGACGTGCAGGCGGCGTCGCTGGGCGCGCTGGCGAATGAGGTGTCGGCGCTCTACGGCCTGACCGCGAGCAAGCTGGCCGGCCCCATGGACCACATGCGGCAGAAGCCGTCACCCAAATCGGCCGGAACCAAGGCTGTGCAGGGTGCACTGATCGCCGATACGTCCTCCAACTTTTCCGACGACAGCTACTATAAGTCGCTCAACACCTTCTACAGTCTGCGCGACTCGGCTGTGAGCGGCGCCGCGACCCACGCCATCGACGGCGTATCGGTGCTCGGTTCCTTCTCTGGAATGGGCGGCGGGACAGACCTCTCGTCCGATGCGCCTTCGCTGTGGCCGGTTATTGGGCCCATCCGCAGCAGCTTTGGCCAGCGAGAAGACCCTGTCCACGGCAACGGTGAGGGCGAGTTCCACACCGGCATCGACATCTCTGCGCCCATCGGCACACCCATCCGGGCCACCGCCGCCGGCACCGTGAAGTCAGCCGCGATGGAGAGCGGCTACGGACGTGAAGTGGTGATCGACCACGGCCACAACATCGAGACCTGCTATGCGCACATGTCCGGCTTCGCTGTGATGGCCGGCCAGACCGTCGTTCGCGGACAGGTGATCGGGTACGTCGGAATGAGCGGACGCACCACCGGCGCCCATCTCCACTACGAGGTGCGCATCCGCAACACGCCGGTCAATCCGCACAAGTACCTGCGCGCCACGCTCTCCGGCATGGACAGCGAAAACGCCGGCTCCTAAGCCGCACCAAAGAAAACGCAGCCCCTTCGACACTTCGAGAATATGTGGGAATTTCTGTCCCGTTCCCCTTCAACTTCTCTCAGGAGCAAGGTCAGGATGACAGCTTCTTACGGGGTACACCCGGGATTCCGCTCTAGCGTCCAGTCGCGCTGGCGGGCGGTTTGGTCGCATTGGATGAGTCCGGGGCGATTGCGCTCTCCGGCGTCACCAGCTTCTTCAGCAACTGCATAGGCAGGTTGGCGGTCAGCACGGCGCGGTCTTTGTGCTGTTCGATCTGGATGGATTCCGTGAACTCGCGCATGGCCTGGTTGTCGGTCGCTTCCGACTGCGCCTCGATCTTGGGCTGGATGGCCTGGAAGAGATGTAGCAGCGCGTCCAGCGCCTCGGTGGAGCGGGCGGCGTCGGCCTCGCTGGGGGCGATCTGCTCAATGCGCAGGTGCAGCGTGCCGAGGCCGTAGCGCAGGCTGGCGACGAAGGTGGTGTCCTCCGGCAACGGAAGCCGGAGGCCGAAGACGGTGATGCGTCCGCGCTCCGAAAATGGCAGGCCGACATGGCCGATGGCCCACGCGCTAGAGAGCAGCGGCACGTCGCGATAGCGCGAGGCCAGCAGCGACGAGCCGGCAAACGGCGACGCCGAGGCGCGATAGCGGTCGAGCATGGAGTGTATCTGCTCGGGGGTGGGCATGTTGGAGGCGGCGATGGTGTCGTAGCCAAGCTGCGCGATGCGCAACCGGCGGCCTTCGACGGGGATGGTGTATATGATGTGGCCGGCGTACTGCTCCTGGGAGCTGGCCATGCCGCTCAGATAGCGGGCCAGGCGCGCGCCGTCGAAGCGGCCCTCGAAGACCTCCGAGTAGGCCACCGGGCCGTTGGGGCCTGCGGGGTCGTCCATGCGGTGCAGGGCAAAGGCGGCGGCGTCCAGGTCGCGCTCAGGGTCGATTCCGGTGGCGTCGATGAACTGCTGAAACTCCGGGCTGCGCGAGACGGGCGCGCGCTCCAGGTGGGTGGCGGCGCGCAACGGCCTCAGGTTGAGATAGACGATGGCGTCGGACTCCGGCAGCAGCCGCGCGACCTCCGGCGGAGCATGTTTGCGCAGCCACACGGCGGCAATCAGCGCCAGGATCAGCACCAGCATCAGAAGCAGCGAGTACAACGTCCGTTTCCGCATCATGCTCTCTTTTTATACGCTAACCGGCGGGGACGAGAGATAAAGTTGTGCTGATAATTAGTTTGGCGTAGCGTTGATACGCCTTTGAATTGAAGAGTTGGGAGAATGCAGATGATGAAGGGGCTTGTGGTTTGTTTGCTGGTGTTGATGATTGGTCTAGGCAATCCTGCCTTTGCACAGACGGCTGCCACATCACAGATAGCGTCGCCAAGTGCGGCCAAGATGACGAACGCAGACGTTATCGATCTGGTGGGTTTTGGACTATCGGATGACGTTGTTATCGACAAAATCTTTGCCACAAAAGTCACCGATTTCGATACGAGCATTTCCGGTCTAAAAGCCCTGAAAGCCGCAAAGGTATCGAACGCTGTGATTCGGGCAATGATCAATCCACAGCCAGGACCGAGCTCTGTAGATTCGGGCGCTGCTCCCATGCAACCACCGCCTGCCGATCAGCAAGCCGCAGGTTCGCAACCTCCTCAACCACCCGCTGCTATTCCACCGCCGTCCCCATTTCATTCCACCGACGGAAAGATGCGTATCTACGTTACGGATCACCCGATTAATGAGTTCACCTCGATTGTGAGGGGATCGGGCAACTCTTCTTCCAGTGCTTCGGCTTCAGCCAGTGGGGTGCATGCAAGATCCGATTCAGAATCTTCTGTTGGTGGAGTCGCGCATGCACAAGTTGGTGACGACCCAAGAACGGTGGAAATTCAGGCGGACGTTGTGAAGCTTTGCCCTGCATCCATTATGGTTTCCAATAATCCTGATCGAGCGGACTACATCCTTGTTTTCCGCCGCCGGGGAGGCGCGCGCAGTTCGATGTTTGCGTTAGGCGGACTTACTGGCCTTGCAATATCAGCAGGTGCAAAAGTTGACGGGGCATCGCTATTTCAGCCTAACGGAGACATGATTTACGCAACAAAGGAGAACACGGTCGAGAAGTCGATCAAGGACATCTGCGACCACATTCCACCTTCGAGTCCGCCGCCGAGCAAATGATCGTTTCTATGACAGACCGCGTTGCTACAGGGCGGCGGCTATGCTAATGTAGAGAATGTGCGCTGCCCGATATGGACAGCGCATTCGACTGTTTGGGCTGGCGTAGCTCAGTTGGTAGAGCATCTGATTTGTAATCAGAGGGTCGGGGGTTCAAATCCCTCCGTCAGCTCCAAAAGCGCCAGCTCCGCTTGGCCGGCCGGCTCCGTTCCATTCGGGCGAGGCGCGTCCGGGGGCGACGGGCGGAAGATGCACAGGTGGCCGAGTGGTTAATGGCAGCAGACTGTAAATCTGCCGCGCTAAGCGCTACGGAGGTTCGAATCCTCCCCTGTGCACCATTTATTTCTTGCGGTTGTTTCATGCAGTTGCGTTAGGCGGTAGCGGTTTGGCGGTATTTCAGGCGGTGAATGGCAATGAGTGACAGCGAACGATCACTCAACCTGGCGGCAAGCAGGCCGCGTATGTTCATTGCCCTTGCGGTTTTGTTAGTCTTGGGAGTGCTTTCGTGGCTTACGATAGACTCCTCTGCCGTACTTCACGTTCAGGGTTTTTCCAGCAGGTTTATTTCTTACGGGCCTCGCGATGTTGAGGTCCGATGGTTTCCAATCCTGTTTCTGGGTCTCTTCGCATTCAAGGTGGTGCTGGCCAACATGCGGGCACGCCTGGAGACGAGAGATCCGCGGTAAGGCTGGCATAGCTCAGTGGTAGAGCACTCCCTTGGTAAGGGAGAGGTCGAGAGTTCAATCCTCTCTGCCAGCTCCAGTTTCAAGTTGCAAAGCGGGCCGTCAGGGCCGCGACACGCAGGAAAGTGGAGTCGAAAGCCGCTGGCCTGCCGACTCGCTGACTTGCCGACTCGCTGCATGACGTGCGGGAGTAACTCAGTGGTAGAGTCTCAGCCTTCCAAGCTGTTGGTCGCGGGTTCAATTCCCGTCTCCCGCTCCAGTTCGATCTTCGTAGGAGTTGTGTGTTGACCGCATTGCGCGAGCAGGGAATCATTCCGGTGAACGACCCGCAGAACTTCGGCGCGGTGCAATCCGCCATTGAGGCGGCCTTCTCCGCGGCCAGGGTCAAGGAGTTTCTGCGGTCGATGGAGCGTTTCGGGCTGCGCATCCGCGACTTCGAGCTGGTGTTGCACGAGGGCATTCTGGGCGCGTCCACGCAGGCGGAGTACAACCGCCTGGGCAATGGCGACCAGGGCCAGATCCGCGAGTTCTACCTCGCCAGCCTGGAACATGTCGCACCCGAGTTGCGCACGAAGTTTTATAAGCTGTACGCATATTATTGATGGAGCGAGTTTTGTTTTGAATCGCCGGCACACGCCGGCCAATTCGAGAGAGGGAGAATCGCAATGGGCAAGGAAAAGTTTGACCGGTCGAAGCCACATGTAAACGTAGGGACGATCGGGCACATCGATCACGGCAAGACGACGCTGACGGCGGCGATCACGAAGGTGTTGTCGAAGAACAACCCGAAGAACTCGTTCCGCTCGTTCGACTCGATCGACAACGCACCGGAAGAGCGCGAGCGCGGCATCACGATCGCGACCGCGCATGTGGAGTACGAGACCAAGAACCGGCATTATGCGCACGTGGATTGCCCGGGCCACGCCGACTACATCAAGAACATGATCACCGGGGCGGCGCAGATGGACGGCGCGATTCTGGTGGTGGCGGCGACCGACGGGCCGATGCCGCAGACCAAGGAGCATGTGCTGCTGGCGCGCCAGGTTGGGGTGCCGTACATCATCGTGTTCCTGAACAAGTGCGACGCGGTGGAGGACGAGGAGCTGATCGAGCTGGTGGAGATGGAGGTGCGCGAACTTCTGTCGAAGTACGACTATCCGGGCGACGAGACACCGATCATTCGCGGCTCCGCGCTGGGCGCGTTGAACGGCGAGGAGAAGTGGGAGGCCAAGATCGACGAGCTGATGGAGGCGGTGGACAAGTATATTCCGCAGCCTACGCGCTCGCTCGACCTTCCGTTCCTGATGCCGATCGAGGACATCTTCTCGATCTCGGGCCGCGGCACGGTGGTGACGGGGCGCATCGAGCGAGGCAAGATCAAGGTGGGCGAGCCGTGCTCGATCGTGGGCTTCCGCGAGACGCAGCAGACAGTATGCACCGGGGTCGAGATGTTCAAGAAGCAGCTCGATGAGGGTCTGGCTGGCGACAACGCGGGGATTCTGCTGCGCGGCATTGCCAAGGAAGATGTGGAGCGCGGAATGGTTCTGGCCAAGCCGGGATCGATCACTCCGCACACCAACTTCAAGGGCAGCGTGTATGTGCTGAGCAAGGAAGAGGGCGGGCGGCACACTCCGTTCTTCAACGGCTACCGGCCGCAGTTCTACTTCCGCACGACCGATGTGACCGGATCGGCGAAGCTGCCGGAGGGCACCGAGATGGTGATGCCGGGCGACAACGTGGAGCTGGAGATCGACCTGCACACTCCGGTGGCCATGGAGAAGGGCCTGCGATTCGCCATCCGCGAGGGCGGACGAACCGTCGGCGCCGGTACCATCAGCGAGATCATCAAGTAGTCCAGGACCAACAACCATTGAAAGTGGCGGGCTTCGGCTCGCCGCTTTTACTTTTTCTGCCCCGAGCGCTGGTCAATGATAAGTTGGTCGCATGGCTGTGAGTGATTTCATTGTGTTTGGCTTTTCTATAGTATGCGGCTTGTGGTGGCTCTCGTTTCCAAAGAGCGTGCTCAGGTTATGGCGGATGCTTTACGGGTCTCGATTCGACGCGAGACCATTTTTTGTAAGAATGGCTGGCGGTGTTTGGGTTGTTGTCTCGCTCTGGATGTTCAGCGAATTTTGGCGAAGATAACGCTGGGGGCAGCAAGGGCACAATTCCGCAATAATGCCCCTTCCTGCACGTTTGCAAAACAATCTAATTGTATATACACTCAGGATAAGCCGTGATCACGTACGACCCGAAGAAAGACAAGACGAATAAAAAGAAGCACGGCATTTCGTTGAGCAGGGCTGAAGACTTTGACTTCGAAGAGGCCTTGTATTCCATCGACGACCGCGAAGATTACGGAGAGATTCGATTCCGCACGATCGGCCTCTTGGATGCCAAGCTATATACGCTGGTCTTCGCGGACGAGGAAGAAGGCGACAATATGCGGGCGATCAGCCTGAGAAAGGCGACCAAACATGAAGTTAAAGAGTACAAAGAGAGCCGTTAGGAAAGCGGGCGACCCTGAGAACCCCGAGTGGACGCGCGAAGAATTTGCGCGCGCCGTGACATTTGACAAACTGCCCTCTAGGTTGCGCCAGAAAATTTCCAGCCGCAAGCGGGGGCCGCAGAAGTATCCCACGAAGGTTCCGGTCTCGATTCGCCTATCGCCGGAGGTGGTGGCTGCATTTCGCACTTCCGGCGCAGGGTGGCAGGCACGGGTCGACGATATTCTGCGGGAGCACATCAAGGCGAGAGCGTGAGGCAGATCGGCACTTTCGTTTTTCGCCGTTTTGTTGGATAATGGTCAAAGGTTGTGCGTGGCCTGACCGCACCGCTTTCCGTAGGACAATTCAGGATTGGCAGCAGGGGCAAACAAGCCCTGTGTCGCGGCGTGCCATACCACACGCTGCTTGCCAGCCGAGGTGGCTGGCCACGTTAGAAGGAGAAACATAATGCGCGAAATTATCACATTGCAATGTCCGGCGTGCAAGAACAGGAACTACTCGACGACGAAGAACAAGAAGACGACCACGGGCCGGCTTGAGTTCTCGAAGTTCTGCAACACCTGCCGCAAGCACACGGACCACAAAGAGACGAAGTAAGCAATAGCAGGGAACAGGGAAGAGCAGGCCCTCAGCGTTCATTCCCCTCCCGGCCACGACCGGGGGAGTAAGCTCAACGGCTAAACTGTCGGTCTCCAAAACCGATCTTCTCGGTTCGAATCCGAGCTCCCCCGCCAGTTTTCCCGGCCCACGCCACACTTGGCCGGGGCGGAGCACGGCAGTCCGGCGGACGTTTGCTCCGCATGAAGGTTTGAGGCAGCAATACAGCGGAAGATTCTCCGCATGAAGGTTTGAGGCGGCAGCATGGCGAAGGCGATTGCAGTAGCGGACGAGCAGAGCACCGGGATCGAGCGGTTGAAGGCGCAGCCGCGAGAGTTCATGGAGTTTCTCAAGGAAGTGCGCAGCGAGATGCGCAAGGTTGTCACGCCGACGCGCGCCGAGGTGCAGTCCACGACCACGGTTGTGCTTGCGGCCGTCTTCCTCTTCGCCGCCTATTTCAAGGTGGTGGATACCATCTTCGGCGAGGGTGTTACCCGCCTGATTCTGTACCTCACCAAGCACTAGAAGCAGGCCCTCCGGTTCGCGGCGGAAAGCCGCTTGCGAAGCGGAGACAGAGATAAGTAAAGCAGAGACAGATTTGATTGAGCACCAAGAAAGCACACTCCCCATGGCGGTAGACGAGCAGACTCCGGAGGCGCAGGATCCCGGCGGCGAACAGCCGGCCGAGCAGCTTGCCCCGCCGGTCAACGAGAACTTCAAGTGGTACATCATCCACGCCTACTCCGGCTTCGAGCGCAAGGTGCGCGAGTCGCTGGAGAGCCGCATTCAGGCATTCGGCCTGCAGAACCGCATCGGCCGCATCATGATCCCCACCGAGCCTGTCACAGAGCTGCGCAATGGCAAGAAGTACACCATCGAGCGCGTCTTCCTGCCCGGCTATGTGCTGGTCGAGATGGAACTGGACAACGATCTGTGGCACGTCATCAAGAACACGCCGCGCGTCACCGGATTTCTGGGCACGGGCGACAAGCCAGTCGCGCTCACCGAGGCCGAGGTCAGTTCCATCCTCTTCCGCTCCGAGAGTGCCAAGGACAAGCCGTCCAGCAAGATCAAGTTCGAGAAGGGCGAGCAGGTGCGCATCAACGAAGGCCCGTTTGCCAACTTCAACGGCATCGTGGACGACGTCAACGAAGACCGCCAGACGCTGAAGGTAATGGTCTCGATCTTTGGCCGCTCCACTCCGGTCGAGATCGAGTTTGCGAAGGTCGACAAGATGGAAGAGTAGCTTTGCCCCCTGTCGATCAAGTCGCGCAGTTCGTGTGAATGAAGTTTTGCAATACAAAATCGGCAGCCGGCCACGCGCCCGCCGCCAGAAGACAATAGAGGATTGAATCATGGCACCGAAGAAGATCACAGGATACGTCAAGCTACAGATTCTCGGCGGAAAGGCCACGCCCGCGCCGCCCGTCGGCCCCGCGCTCGGCCAGGCGCAGGTCAACATCATGGAGTTCTGCAAGCAGTTCAACGCGCGCACCTCCACGCCGGAGATGAACGGCATCACCATTCCGGTGGTCATCACCGTGTACGCCGACCGCAGCTTCAGCTTTGTCACCAAGACGCCGCCCGCTGCGGTGCTGCTGCTCAAGGCTGCCGGCATCGAGAAGGGCTCGGGAACGCCCAACAAGGAGAAGATCGGCAAGGTCACCGAGAAGCAGATCCGCGAGATTGCCACCAAGAAGATGCCAGACCTGAACGCCAACTCGGTGGAGACGGCCTCGAAGAGCATTCGCGGCACCGCGCGGTCGATGGGCATCGAAGTCGTCGCGTAGATTTTCCAGTTAATTTCAGTAAACAGAAAGCGCGGAACCCTCAGGGTTCCGCGCTTTATTGTGCATCTCTGTCTGTCTCGACGGTGGGTGGGGCACACCCGTTCCCCCATGCTTGGTGGGGTCAAGGTCAGCTTGCCCCCGCTCCCAGTGCATAATAATCTATGGCCTCTCTCTGGTCCCCAACCGACTGGCCGCAGCGACTGGCCGAGCTTCAGGCGCCCACCGGCGACCTGAAGGAAGCGCCCTTGCGCCGCGACGTGCGCTCGCTCGGCGTTCTGCTGGGCGAAGTCCTGCGCGAGCAGGCGGGCCTGCCCCTCTACGAGGCCGTCGAAGACCTGCGCCGCACCGCCATCGCCCGCCGCGAAGCCGACGCCAACTCAACTGACGCCCACGCCGCGCTCGCCGAGCAGCATCTGCAGCACGCGCTCGGCCGTGTCGAGTCGCTCTCAAACGCCACCGCCTACCAGCTTGCGCGCGCCTTCGCCTTCTTCTTCGAGCTCACCAACCTGGCCGAGACCAACCACCGCAAGCGCCGCCGTCTCTCCCACCAGCTCGACCCCTCAGCCGGCCCACAGCGCGGATCATTTCGCGGCACACTGCGCGCCCTCAAGCTTGCCGGCATCTCCGCCGCAGACGCCCGCGCCCTGCTCGATCGCATCACCGTCACGCCGGTCTTCACCGCGCACCCCACCGAAGTCGCGCGCCGCTCCGTCATGTCCAAGCGCCGCCGCATCTCCACCCTGCTGGAGCAGCTTGACCGCATCCCCGTGCCCGAGGCGGAGCTGGAATCCCTCGAGCAGGACGTCATCGCCGAGATCACCGCCCTCTGGCAGACCGACGACGTCCGCATGGCCCGCCCCGCCGTGCGCGACGAGGTCCGCATGGCGCTCGACTACTACGAGTCCTCCATCTTCGCCACGCTTCCCGTCCTCTACTCCGAGGTGGCCGCCGCCCTCGCCTCCGAGTACGGCGTCGAGTCCGACCTCGCCGAGCTGCCCACGCTCGTCGCCTTCGGCTCCTGGATCGGCGGAGACCGCGACGGCAATCCCTTCGTCACGCCCCGCGCCACGCGCACCGCGCTCGCCATGGCCCACGGCCTGCTCCTCGCACACTACCGCCGCCGCCTGCAGAACGTCTCCGACCAGCTCGCCAGTTCCACCCAGCAGGTCCCCATCTCGCCCGAGCTGGCCGCGCTCCTCGATGGCTACATGAAGCAACTGCGCGCCGCCGGCCAGACCGAGCTCGAGGCCCGCTTCCCCTTCGAGTCCGTCCGCCTGCTCGTCGGCTGCATCATGATGCGCCTTGGCGGAGCGCCGCAGATCTCCGTACCGCCCCCGTCCGGCCCGCCGCTGAAGCCCTACGCCCGCGCTTCGGAGTTCGTCGCCGACCTCACCGTCCTGCACTCCAGCCTTATCCAGAACCGTGGCCGCCGCCTCGCGCAGTCGCTCATCGACCCGCTGCTGCTCGAGGTCCGCACCTACGGCCTCCACCTACAGGCGCTCGACATCCGCCAGCACGCCCGCGTCCACGCCGCCGCCATCGCCGAACTCGCGCAGACTCCCGGCAAAAATGATGCCGTCATCCTGAGCGAAGCGCGCAGTGCGGAGTCGAAGGACCCCCGCATTTCGTCCGGATCACCACAAACTCTCACCGACACCCTCCAACTTCCCCCCACCCTCACCGCGCAGACCCGCGAGGTCCTCAACACCTTCCGCGCCATCGCCGAACTCAAGCGCCTCTACGTTCCCGAATCGCTCCCGCGCTACATCATCAGCGGCGCCACCTCCGCGGAAGACGTGCTCAACGTCCTGTGGCTCGCCCGCCTCGCCGGGGTCCGCGTCGAAGGCTGCGGCGGCCCGTCCGGCTGTCCCGACGATTCCGATCCCGGCCTGCAACCTGTCCCGCTCTTCGAGTCCATCGAAGACCTGCGCAACGCTCCCGCCGTCTGCCGCCAGCTCTGGACATCCGCCGCCTACAAGCCCTTGCTCGCGTCCTGGAACCACCAGCAGGAAGTCATGCTCGGCTACTCCGACTCCAACAAGGATGGCGGCATGATCGCCAGCACATGGGAGATATGGAAGGCGCATCGCGCGTTGCATCAGGTAGCCCGCGAGTGCGGTGTCAGCCTCCGCCTCTTCCACGGCCGCGGAGGCACCGTAGGCCGCGGCGGCGGCCCCACCCACCGCTCCATCTTCGCCCAGCCCATCGACAGCTTTACCGGCGAGCTGCGCATCACCGAGCAGGGCGAGGTCCTCAATTGGAAGTACGCCGACGTCGTCCTCGCCGAGCGCAATCTGGAGTTGATGATCGCCGCCTCGCTCGATGCCCTCGCCCGCCCCGACGCCCTCCTGCAGCACCAGCAACCAGCAACCAACAACCAACAACCTTCTCCCTACATCCCCCAACTCACCGGCGAAATCCTCCCCCAGTGGGAATCCGCGCTCGACCAGCTCTCCGCCACCTCCTACGCCTTCTACCGCAAGCACATCGTCGACGATCCCGACACCTTCACCTACTTCGAGCAGGCCACACCCGTCGCCGAACTGGAAAACGCGCGCATCGGCTCGCGCCCCACCAAGCGGACGGATGCAAGTTCGGCAAAAAAGCGCGGCATGGAAGACCTCCGTGCCATCCCCTGGGTCTTCGGCTGGATGCAGTCCCGCCACGTCGTCCCCGCCTACTTCGGCGTCGGCCACGCCCTCCAGCACTTCATCCAGCACAACATCCCCGTAACCAACCCACCCTCGAACCTCGAACCTGGTACCTCGCACCTTGAATCCGCCAACCTCGCCCAGCTCCAGACCATGGCCCGCGACTTCCCGCTCTTCCTCGACATCATCCGCAACGTCGAGCTTGCCCTCGCCAAGGCCGACTTCTCCATCGCCCGCCTCTACGCCGGCCTGGTCCAGGACGAGGCCCTGCGCGACCGTGTCTTCTCCACCCTCCAGGCCGAGTTCGAACTCACCCGCCGCATGGTCCTCGCCATCACCCAGCAGTCCACGTTGCTTGAGACCAACTCCGTCCTCGGCCAATCCATCCGCCTGCGCAACCCCTACGTCGATCCCATGTCGCTCATCCAGGTCGAGCTCATCCGCCGCAAGCGCGCCGCCACAGCCTCCGGCCAGCCCGTCCCGCCCGAGCTCGACCGCGCCATCACCGCCACCATCAACGGCATCTCCGCCGGCCTCCGCAACACCGGCTGACCCCCTCTGCACCACCGGCTGCCCCTCCGCAACGCTCTTTCGACTTGTCATTCTGAGCGCAGCGAAGAATCCCCGTATTTCGCCGGGAGCCGATGCTTCACGCGCAGTATCTTCGTCAGCGGCAACCCCGCCAGGCGACTATTCTGAATCTGTGACTACAAGGCCAACCACACGCACCAAGACCCCGCGTCGCAAGGGCTTTCTCCGGTCCTTCATCCGATGGCTTGTCATCGCCGTGGTGCTTCTTTGGTCGCTTGCCGCGCTGACCCTTGTGGCTGCACGATGGATCGACCCGCCCACAACCGCGGTTCACATTCAGCGCCGCGTGCAGGCCTGGGTTCATAACAAGCCGTATCAAGAACGCTACAAATTCATTCCACTCAGCCAGATCTCGCCCGACTTCCAGCACGCCGTCATCGCCGCGGAGGACGCGCGCTTCTACCAGCACCATGGCTTCGATTGGCACGCCATCCAGCTCGCCGCCCAGGAGGACATGGAAGGCGACCGCATGCGCGGAGGCTCCACCCTCACGCAGCAACTCGTCAAAAACCTCTTCTTCGGAACTGGCCGCTCGTTCCTGCGCAAGGGCGCGGAGTCCACACTGGTGCCGGTGGCCGAACTCGTCCTCGGCAAGCGGCGCATTCTCGAGCTCTACCTCAACGTCGTCGAATGGGGCCCCGGAATCTATGGCGCGGACGCGGCGTGTCGCACCTACTACCGAACCCCGGCCCGCAGTATCGGACGGCAACAGTCGGCACGCCTTGCCGCGATTCTTCCCGCTCCCCTCAAGCGACGCCCCGAGCGCATGAACAGCTACAGCACGGTCATCCTTAAGCGCATGGGCCAAATGGGTTGGTAATCGCAATTCCGGCTTCCTGTTCCCAATTGCCCTTCAATCGCGCCACGCTACACTAGAACCGCTGGTACAAAATATCGGGCAGACCATAGAGGGGCCACCATGACACAAGCCTGGTTCAGTCGAATTGCATCCGCCGCCGCGCTTCGCGACTTCCCCTCAGGCTTGTTGCCGCGCCGCCGCGCGAAGCGCTTCCGTGCGGCCGCACCAATCCGCCAGCGTCCGCTTGCGCTTGCTTTTATCCTGCTTCTTGCAATCTTCACCTGTACGGCGACCGTCAAGGCACAGACCTCTCCGTTCTTGGGCGATTGGCAGGTGCCGTCGGGAACCATTGTCCACATCGACCAATGCGCGAGTGACTTCTGTATGAGGATCGTCTTTATCAGTCCAAAAGCCGACTCAACAATGGATATCCACAATCCCGACGCAACTTCGCGCGGCAAATCGCTATGCAATCTTGAGATCGGCAGCCGCTTTCATCCGAGCGACGCCACGCACGCGTCCGGCGGAACACTTTACGACCCAAAGTCGGGAAATACCTATCGCGGCACGATGGTTCTTGATGGCGACCTCGTGAGGTTGCGCGGCTATGTTGGATTCTCATTGTTCGGCAGAACCGAGATTTGGCATCGCGTTCACCAAAGTTATGCATCCTGCCACTAGAGCGGTTCGCGCCGGGTGCCCCATTCATCGCTCATATAGCTTTGACACGAGAAAGTTGCGGGCATAGAGTGTGTGGTGATTTGGGGCTTCGATTTCAGATGTTCCGTTGCTCGCGAAGGATGGATCACCTGCAAATCGACTAAGGAGAAAGATACGAAATGAACCGGATTGCACGAATACTTTTCATGCCAGCTCTTCCCGTCTTGTTGCTTATTTTCTCGTTGGTGGAAACTCCTAACTTTGCACAAGAGCCTCCGCATCAGCCAAGCCAGATGACCCTCTGGCAGGCCCGCCGCGCCATGGCCGCCGCACTGGGGATCACCAGCATTCGCTTCAGTCCGGACGGCTTCGAGTACGATGCAATGACCTATAAGAAGGTCCCGTATACGGTCAAGATCAATCTGGCGATGGCCCCGGCAGTGGAGGCATATAGCAAAAGCCCCCTCTTCGACCCCAGTCAAAACTGGTATGTTCTGAAACTGACCTATGATGCAAAGTCCTTGCCGAAGGACAAAGTAATCAGCGGTTTCCTTACCCGCCAGTGGAGCGATCCCGGTTCCGGTGCCGCTGCACCTGTTCTTTGTTTACTTTGTTCGAATGCGCCATACCACTGCTCTGCCGCTTGCATCCAGAAGGCAGAGACCTTTGCTGCCGGCGTCAACGCTTTGCGTGCCTTTGCCAGGGATACCGAGGCGCCGCTGCGCACCTTCACCGCGCGTGCCGCGGCTTGGCGCGCGCTGGCCACCAAACCTCCCATTCCGGATGAGGTGAGGGTGCAGCGCATGATGGCCGAGGATGCGTTCAAGGCGAACAAGCCGGACGAGGCCCTGCACTACTACGAAACGGGGGTGCTGCTCTACCCCACATGGCCGGAGGGCAACTTCAACGCGGCTCTGATTTCAGGAGACCTGGGCTACTACGACGCTGCCATCGAACACATGCAGGCCTACCTGGAGCTGGTTCCCGATGCCGCCGACGCACAAGCGGCGCGCGACAAAATCCTCATCTGGCAGACCAAAGCCAAAGAGAAGTAATAATCCGGCAATCGGAACGGGCCGCGCTGCAACCGAGGCCCGTTGTGTCGCGCTCTGCTCCTACTTCAACCCAGCCGTTGCGCTATGGCAGGCCGGCGTGCCCGGCGCCCCAACGGGTGCCGCATTCAACTGGGCTTTGAATCTGCTGTATCCGCCGCACCAGGGCCGTCATGCGCTCTCCATTCAGGCGCACCGCTTGCAGGAACTGGTCTGAGTTGTGGTCCAGTTGCTGCACATTGTTCCATGTGGCGACATAGTCCGTCAGGTCATAGGCGTTGTCGATCAGGTCCTCGGCACAGTGCACGTAGGCGAGCGGCCCATCCTCCAGCGGCAGATAATCGACCAGGCTGCGCATACCGTCCTCGATCATGCCCCAGTCATCCTGGTTGCTAAGGGCCCACACACGGAAATCGTTGAAGTCTTTGATGTTCTTGGCCAGCTCGAGCCTGCGCAGTTTGTCGGCGCGTTGCGCATCCGTTATATGCGCCTCTTTGATGTGCTCCTCTTCGGAATCGAGGAAGTTGTCGAAGGCAAGATCGGTGGCTTTGTCCCAGATCTCATCCTTGAGCCGGTCGATGGCTGCGGAGGCCTCATCCTGCCACACAGCGAATTGCTTCTGGTCGAGCTGAATACTGCGGTCCATGCGCAGGATGGTGCTGCGCAGACTCTCCATCTGCGCCTGCCGTACAGCCAGCTCCGTCTCCAACTGCTGGCGCGAGGGGACCAGCTTCGCCACGCCGGGAGGACAGGATGCATCCGCCGATCCCTGCCGCATATCTGCGACTAACGCTGTCCCCGCTACTGGCGCGGCGCTACCGGAGGATGGCGCCATGGTGATGATCGGCACGACAGGATAGGTTGGCGCGGACGCTCTGGCAGGAGAATGCGCCGGTGGAAGCGGCGCATTGCTCGTCACGCCGGCCCGGATGCTGGCCGGGGCTGGGATGGGAGCCACCGTGCCCCCTGAGATCGCCACCGCGGGAATGCTTCCGCCACCGGGAGTATCAAAGCCGGAACGCGCTAAAGCAGCCGCATCTTCTGGCGAAGCGGCGGTGGCCGCCGACTGCGACGTGGAGGCAATCTGCTGCAACTGCGACTGCGCGGGCTGGCTGGCAGTTGCACCGGCCGGTGCAGGATTCGCGGCCGGGCCAGCGGGAGCAGGATTCGCGGCTGGGCCGGCGGGAGCAGGATTGGTACCCGGTGGGTTTCCCGCGGTGGAGTTGCGCGCCGCATCCATCAGGCGCTGCTTCTCCTCCGGCGGCAGATTGTCGATCTTGGTCGCCAGGTCAGCCAACTGCTGCGGCGACATCTTGCGCACATCCGTAATCGTATCCGCGGAGAGTGCAGCCTCGGCGGGCGGGTTGCTTCCAGCAGTATTCCCCTCGACCGGAGCAGGCGGAGCCGGTGGCGTGCTGCCATCCTCCATCTTCAGGCTCAGCTTTGGCCCATCCGAGGTCGCGCTGCCCGACCCGGAGCCGGGCCCATTGGTGTAAATTCCCGGCAGACCTGCTTCGCCGTATGGAGTCGTGCCTCCGTTCCCGGTCGTGTCGTTCAGAGCGATTCCCGGCAATCCCGCTTCTCCGACGTGGTGTCTGCTGCCGCTTCCGCTGTCGCTCAGCTTCAGTTGCAGCCCGCCGCCGCCGTCGCTCTTCATCTTCAGCTCAGGCAGGCCGGCGAGCTTCAAGGAAGCCTGTAGCCGGTTGCAGATGGCGGCCAGCCGCTGCGCCTCCTCGATGTTGTGCTGTTGTATGGCCTCGGCCTGGCGCTGCTGCAGCTCAGCCATCATCTGCTGCTTCTGCGCGTCGGCCTGGGAGTCGTTGCTGAAGAGCATCTGGAAGAAGCCCTGCACCAGGGCGCCGACCACCTGCTGCTGTATTGCGTTATTCAGAATGGTCGCGCTGCTCTGTGGAGCGGGGGTATGTGGCGTGCTGGTGCGTGGAGTGCTGGAACCTTGCGAGCTGGACGGAGCCTGATAGCTGCACGAAACCACCGCCCCGGTCGATGGGTCGTAACACGTCGGCGAAGGTACCGGAGGAGGAGCGGGAAGGTTGCAATTTACCCCGAGTTGCGCGCAGGCACTTTGCGCGCTGGCGCGGTTCGCTTGTAGGAAGCCAGCCGCGACCACCAGAAGGCAGAGCACGGCCAGCCTGGTGCATCGCAAGCGAAACCCGTGGCGCAGGACGAATCTGTAGCGAGAGGTCAACGAGTGGCGGAGGGACTGACAGAACCGGAACGTGCTGACAACCGGATGACGGGAGATAGGAAATACGTCAATCGTGCGCATGGGGGCCCCTTCCACTTTGGACCAACGGCGTCCGCAATGGAATTACGACGGATTGATTGTAGCTCTTATCTCGATGGGAACATCCAGCGAATTGCGTCGGACGGTACCATTCCTTTCTTGACAGTCGCGGCAGCGAGAACAAGAATGGCATGTGGATTCAGGCTCAGGCTGAACATGCTCGCGCATCTTTCCCTCTCTGTACGCCCCCATGCTCGCCGTAGGCACGTTTCGGTTCAGGAGCATCATGAAAAATATCCCACGGACATTCCTCCTCCTTGCAGGTTTCATTCTGGCGCTTATGCCATTTGCAGTAACTTCGGCCCAGACGAAGGATGCGGAGCCTCCGCCGGTATCAATCTGGCAGGCCCGTCACCTGGTCAGCCAGGATTATGCAACGGTCATATTGCATAATCGCCGTCAGGTGAAGATCGACCGCAGCACTTTTCAGCTCTCGACCGATGCAATTGATTTCGACGTCGCGGACGTAAAGAACGGCACGCGGCAGCACTTCACGGTCGACCTGAAGAACCTCACTCCCTTCTCGTTACATTGCGCAACAAGTCATGGCATATTCTGGAACTGCGTTCCAGCTACCGCGGAGGGAAAGCCCCTTACGGAGGGGCTTGAGATGCTGTGGGAAGGAAGCGGGTACACCGATAGCTGCATTCTCACAGCAGCCCTCGCGGTTCCAGGCTGTATCCAGGCTAAAAACTACAATGCAAAGTTGTTTGGGGCTGCCCTCTTCCGGCTGCACCAGTATTCCAGCGATCCCGCGGCTCCTCTGCGCAACTTCACGCAGTTGGCTGCGGCGTGGCATTCGCTTGCCACTAAACCGCCTTTGCCGGAGGAAGCGCGGGTGCAACGCATCATGGCCGAGGAGGCCATGAAGGACAAGAAGCCGGAACTCGCCCTCGTCTATTACGAGAAGGGACTGGAGGCGGTGCCCACCTGGCCGGAGGGGTGGTACAACGCGGCACTGCTGGACGGGGAGCTGGGCTTCTACGATGACGCCATCGACCACATGCATTGCTATCTGGACCTTTTGCCCAATGCGCCGGACGAGCAGGCCGTGCGCGACCAGATCGCGGTCTGGAAGTACAAGGCCGGCCAATCGCCCGCAGGCAAGTAATCCTCGTTGCGTCCGCAAACAAAAGGAGCCATCCTCATGAAACGAATTTATGGGAATCTTGCCACCGTTGCAGCTCTGGTCCTGATCTCGATTCCGGCCATCGCCATCGCACAACCATCCGCGCCCACGGCAGACAGTATGACCGCCGCGCAGGCACGTCGCGCCATCCTCGAATCCAGCGCGTTTATGCGTACACGTTTTTCGTGGGCACCTGTCGATCGCAATAGCATTCGGTTTACCTCCGCCACATTCGAATATGACACGAGCGACAATCTGGGTAGGGAACATCACACGATTGACCTCAAAGCCGCGGAGGTCTTCGATATCGTCTGCCAAAAGGTGGGGGAAGCTTGTATCTGGAAGCACGATGCGGTCAAGCAGTCGCCGAAAGAAGAGGTGCTTAATAAGCAGAACATATGGTGGATTGACCCTGATTACCATTGTCGGCAGGATTGCGTTCAGGCCGCGAAGAACTTCGCCGCTGCTCTCAACCGGCTGCATGTGCTGGCCAACGATAACGGTGCAGCATGGAGCCAGTTCCGGCAGCAGGCCGCGGCATGGCGCGCACTGTCCACCAAGCCACCTCTGCCGGATGCGGTGCGCATCCAGCGCATCGCCGCCGAGGACGCCATCAAAAATAGCCGTCCGGATGCAGCGATGGACTACTACGAGGCCGGCCTGGCCCTCTACCCAACCTGGCCGGAGGGCCACTTCAACGCCGCCTTGATTGCTGCGGAACTGGGCGACTACACCGATGCCGCCGAACACATGCAGTCGTACCTGGAGTTATTGCCCAACGCGCCGGACGCGCAGGCCGCGCGCGACCAGCTCGACCTCTGGCAGCTCAAGGCCAAAGAGCAAATGCACACAGGTACCAAATAACATAAGTTCAGAACAGCCGGGTACTTCATCCCTGGCGCGGGATTCCGATCCTGACACCGGCACCGTTTCTTGGCTAAAGCATGGCCCTGTTACCCACCCCAAAACACCCCTCCGGCCCAGCCCCGTAGCACCCTCAAAACGCCTATAATAGAACCATAAACCATGGCTGACGATCTCTTTCCGGAAGACCCGAAAAACCCTGAAAATCCCGCCCCGCAGGACCCCGCCGCGAACGCTCCGCCCTCCGGCGATGGCCCTCCACCCGATGGCCCATCCGTCGTGCAGGGCCGCGGCGCCGCATTCCTCTATCCCGTCAACATTGAAGACGAGATGCGCCGCAGTTATCTCGACTACTCCATGTCGGTCATCATTGGCCGCGCCCTGCCCGACGTCCGCGACGGCCTCAAGCCCGTCCATCGCCGCATCCTCTATGGCATGCAGGAGATGGGCCTGCAGTTCAACAAGAAATTCACCAAGTCCGCCAAGGTCGTCGGCCACGTCATGGGCAACTACCATCCCCACGGCGATTCCGCTATCTACGACACCATGGTCCGCCTTGCGCAGGATTTCTCCCTCCGCTATCCCATGGTCGATGGCCAGGGCAACTTCGGCTCGGTCGACGGTGACCCACCCGCCGCCATGCGTTACACCGAGAGCCGCCTCACTCGCATCGCCGGCGAGATGCTCGCCGACATCGACTCCGACACGGTCGACATGGCGCCCAACTACGACGAGTCCGCGCTCGAACCCACCGTCCTGCCCGCCAGGATCCCCAACCTGCTGGTCAACGGCAGCTCGGGCATCGCCGTCGGCATGGCCACCAACATCCCGCCGCACAACCTCACCGAAGTCGTCAACGCCTGCATCGCGCTCATCGACAAATCCAAGGACGAGACGCGCTCCGACCTCGACCTCTGCCTCGACCACGTCCACGGCCCCGACTTCCCCACCGGCGGATACATCTTCGGCAAGACCACCATCCCCGGCGCATACAAGACCGGCCGCGGCCGCTTCATCATGCGCGCCAAGTGCGCCATCGAGAACATCTCCGGCGGCCGCCAGGCCATCATCGTCACCGAGATCCCCTACCAGGTCAACAAGGCCAAACTCATCGAGCGCATCGCCGAGCTGGTCAACGACGGCGTCATCACAGACATCGCCCGCGACGAGTTCCGCGACGAATCCGACCGCGACGGCATGAGAATCGTCATCGGTCTCAAGCGCGGAGCCGAGCATCAGATCGTCCTCAACCAGCTCCACAAGCACACCCAGATGCAGGAGTCCTTCTCCATGATCTTCCTGGCCGTCCACAACGGCCAGCCCAAGGAACTCCCGCTCGACGCTGCCATCCGCGCCTTCCTCGAACACCGCATGGAGGTTGTCCGCCGGCGCACCGCATTCCTCCTCGCCAAGGCCCGCGACCGCGAGCACATCCTGCTCGGATACCAGATCGCCCTCGACCATCTGGACAACGTCATCCGCATCATCCGCCAAAGCTCTTCACGGGTCGCCGCACGCGAGAATCTCTTCTCCTACTTCTCCGGCAAAAAAATCAGCCTGCGCGGCACGGAGCTTGCCGGCATCACGCTCGACCCCTCCAAGTACGCCGTAGACACCACTTACCTGCCAACCAGCGCAGCCGGCGTCGCCACGCTCATCCTCACCTACAAGCAGATCGACGCCATCCTCGAGCTGCAACTCTATCGCCTCACCCAGCTCTCCATAGACGAGCTCCTCAACGAACTGCGCGCCGTCCGCGACGCCATCGCCGAGTACGAATCCATCCTCGCCTCGCAGGCCAAGCTCCGCCGCGTCATCGTCAAGGAGCTCACCGAGATCCGCGACAAGTACGGCGACGCCCGCCGCACCACCATCCTCGACGAGACCGCCGAGCTTGGCCTCGAAGACCTCATCGCCGACGAGCAGGTCGCCGTCACCGTCTCCAACACCGGCTACCTCAAGCGCACGCCCATCTCCATCTATCGCCAGCAGCGTCGCGGCGGCACGGGCCGTCTCGGCATGAAGACCCGCGAAGAGGACTTCGTCGCCCAGCTCATCATCGATTCCACCCACGCCTATCTGCTCTGCTTCACTAACACGGGCCGCGTCTACTGGCTCAAGATCTACGAAGTCCCGGACATCGGCGCCGCCGGCAAGGGCAAGGCCATGGCCTCGCTCGTCGCCCTCCAGCCCGGCGAAAAAGTCGTCACCATCCTCGGTGTTCGCGACCTCGAGGAAGACGGCAAGTTCGTCCTCTTCGCCACGCGCAACGGCACCGTCAAGAAGACCGCGCTCAAGGACTTCTCCAACGTCATGAGCCGCGGCATCATCGCCATCGGCATCGACAAGGACGACGAGCTCATCACCGCTCAGATCACCGACGGCAATCAGGTCATCTTCCTCGCCACGCACGACGGCATGGCCATCCGCTTCGATGAGCTATACGACGAATCCCTCCCGCAGGAGAAGCGTCGCGGCCTGCGTCCCATGGGCCGCAACGCCAGCGGCAACAAGGGAATCAGCCTGCGCAAGGGAGACTACGTCGTCGGCGCGGCCATCACCATCTCCGACGCCACCCGCAACGCCGACCGCGACCGTCTCGCCGCCGCCGCCGGCCCCGCTGTCGTCAAGGAACTGAAGAAGCTCCGCAACGCCCACTCAGACACCGACTCCGTCCTGCGCGCCGCCCGCGAGACCACCCGCCTGGTGCGCAGCGCCGGCACGCCCGACGAGGCCGTCAAGGCCGCCGAGAAGGCCGCCGAAAAGGCCCACGCCACCGCCGAAGCCAACCTCAAGGCCCTCGACGCGCGCCTCGGCCTCACCCCCTGCCTCATCCTCTCGGTCACCGAGAACGGCTACGGCAAGCGCACCGATGCCGACCAGTACCGCCTGCAATCGCGCGGCGGCGGCGGCGTCACCAACCTCAAGGCCACGCCCAAGGTCGGCAAGGTCAACTCCATCAACCTGGTCGACGACACCACCGAGATGATGCTCATCAGCCAGTTCGGCAAGATCATCCGCATCGACACCAAGACCATCCGCTCCGCCGGCCGCAGCACCTCCGGCGTCAAGCTCCTCAACCTCGACACCGACGACAAGGTCGCCGCCGCCGTAGTCATCCCCCCCGAAGACCCCAAATCCCAACCCGAAAACGGCACGCTATTGCAATAGCCTCAATTGCCTGAGAAGAACGTGGAGACAAATGTGAAGACAGCAATTCGAGTGGCCCTAGTCCTTGCGTTTGCCTGCGGAATCATCGTGTGCCTCCGCGTCTTGGGTAACGGTAATCTGACGCCAACAGAGAGCGCCCTGCTTAGCGTGGTCCTTACTGGGCTATCGATCCTAGCAAGCTGGGTCGTGACGGAGATTTATTCGCAATCTCAAATGAAAGAGGCCATCGAAGAGGTACAGGAGCAACATCGTTCGAGCCTAAAGACCTACGCCCTCAAAGCAGCGGAGAAAGTCACAAATCTCTCGAACGAGCTTAGCCGCCTATCCACCTACCTCCAGCAGGAGCTTGACTGCAACGATTACCGAACTCCTGAAGAAGAACTCCACTCAAAAGAGGAGCGAATTGAAAGCGCGATCCACATCATCGAATACTCTTCGGTCCGTAAATGACACCTCGCTGAGCGACTGGCAGGGCGTGATCGGTGAAGAACTTGAGGAACAACAGGAAGAGAAAAGTGAGCGCGAAGCAGAAGTGCGAGAAGCTCTGGCACGAATGGAGCATCTGGTCGCGTTCCAAATGTCAAACCTAGAACTTGGACGAGAATCCACCAAGAATGTCCGGGACGAAGTAGAAGCCCTCCGCCGAGATCTTCGCACAGCTTTGTCGAATACCAGCAGCGTCGCGGTGCCCTTGCCCCGGATTTCAAAGAAGCGGCAAGATGTGGAAAGTCACTGTCCAGCCTGTGGCGAGCCTCTTTCTTACAAGCAGTGGCCGAGGAAGTCGAGTGTCAAGGGGGTGACATGCGGCAAATGTCAGACCGACCTAGTCGGTAAATACGAAGAAGGTAAGGGCCATTACCTGCTGATCAGGAAACCGGTTGATGAGCAGGTGACCTGTGTGAGTTGTGGGCATCAGTTGACGGTAAGCCTCGACCCTATCCCCGGCAAGGCCGCTACCGTAAACTGCGTCGGTTGCTCGACACAGCTACGAGTCGCCCGGTCAGGCCAATCAATCATTGCTCGACCGATCATCCCATCCCCAACGCCAAGCGTTCCCGCGGCAAGAATCACCGTTACTCCGGAGATCGTCGATCAAGTTGAAGCCGCGCTGCCACCTCAGCCATGGCCCCAAGGAACGCATCAGATTGTGGCAGCCAAGCTCGGCATTGGTGTCCCTTTGGTTCGCAGAGCGATGGAAAAACTAATTCAAGATGGCCGGGCGTTCGTACAGCATGACGGGCGAATTTACGCCCCTGTTAATCCAGATGGACACCCCAACTAGAGGCTAGCGACGCGCAGCGAGTCCGACCGCTCTTGACGGACATATGCCTTCAAGGGCGACGACTTCGCGCAAGTCCAAACTTGAACCGTTCGTACTCATTGGGTATACTAATCACTAGTTGGTATGTGGTGTAACGGTAGCACGCTGGCCTGTATCGAACGAGACGGCCAGTTCTAGCCATGAGGCGTGGGTTCGACTCCCATCATTCCAGCCATTAAATTTAGAGCCGTTTCACAACGGGCCCACTTCGGTGGGCCCGTTGGCGTTATCGGGCGCGTGTCCCACCCACAATTTGGGTGGCTGGTGGCCTAGGACTCACGGCCAAGTCAATGCAACCGCAAGAAATCCTCAATCGCTGGAATATGGCTTACAGCCTCACTTGTTAACAACGAAGTCCCAACCTTGCCCAATACTCCCATGATGTACTTCAGGCCGTTCACGACCACCTGAACTCGAGGCCTTAGGAGCCACAATTTGCGACTTCACGGTATTGACTTCAGCCGAGAGCTGCTGCACTTCAGCGGGTGCTAGCGGAAGGCGACTAGTAGTAGAAGACAGCTCGCTCAAGAAAGCGGATATCGCCTCTTTTGTCAGACAGATTCATCCTGGCTGTTTGTCTATACCATCGCCACCCTGTTGGATCACAGAATTACTCATCGTCCCAATATTGATTGTGTTATGCACGGCTGGGAAATGAGCGGTCGGCTCGTCAGGCTTCTGCAGGGCGGCCTCGACCTCAATAACTCCTAGATGTGTTATCGATATGATGCCACCAAGAGCAACATACTTGAGAAGGCCTTCACCAGCCAGATACTCAACAGTCCCCTCGCATTCCTCCCTCGATAGATGGATTTCCATCCCAAGTTCAGCCATATCCACAAATGACATCTTCGCGCCCCTCAGTTGACTCATAAAGGGCATTCATATACTCGAATCTTTGCTTGCGCTTCTTCTCAACGATTGGGTTCACGGAACTCTCCAAGTTAGCGGCAGCCGCGACAGATGGGTTTCGGTGTGAGCTTGATTTCTCAAGTATCCTCTGTCGAAAAACTGCTCCTTCATCGCCTGCACAAGGGGCTTGATTATCGGATTTCGGCTGTAACGGCCTACCTTTTCATCTATGGCCGCTTCCATCTGATGTATCGCCTTAGCCGTGTCTAATGGATCGAAGTTCGTGAAAACAAGCTTGGTGATCTCGCCGTCAAGGCTGTTCAGGCCTTCCGACGCTTCCTCTAAGTCGCGCTGCAACTTGTCGAAGCCTGACACCTCAAACCTGATCATTGTAATAAGTGCTCCTCATCCATCTTACCGGGCAGGTCAATTCACAAAGACCGCATCATTTTGAGTGCGGCACCATTCCGAACCAAATCCACCCCTCCAAATGCATCCCCCACCCATCCGCATCCAACCAACCAGACCCACCCGGAAAGAGGAACCCGCATGTCCGAGCATCACGACGCACCCAAAGCCCACGAGCCCCACGCTCCCCACCAAGAGCACTCCAAGGGCCCCAGCAATCCCAAGGAGATCAACCCCAAAATCTCCTCCGACATCGCCTACTGGGCGCACGAATTCCACGTCACCAGCCAGGTCCTCCACGAGACCATCCGCGTCCACGGCACCCACGTAGACAAAATCCGCGCCGCCCGCTGACCCACCACCCCGCCTGACCGTCGCTGCCACGGCACCAAAAGCGCCAAAGGCGCGACATATACAGCATGGGGCGCAGCCCCATGAATAAGCCGCGCCGCAGGCGCTACCCCTCTGCCGAAGGCCGGAGTGAAGGCGCAGCCGGAACGACTGAATTGCCTTCATTCCGGTCGCCCCAACCCTACCGCCCCTCTAAATCCTTCAGCATCCGTTCCCGCAGCATCTGGTTGGCGCGCGTCTGATACCCCGCCCCATCCTTCTTCAGCCACGCAATCACATCCGCATCCAGCCGCAGGCTCACCGCCTGTTTCACCGTTCCCCGCCCCTTTCTTACCCCTTAGCCCTTACCTCTTACCCCTGTTTTCCTGTCAAGACCCTCAGCACCCCAAAAATCCCCCAACCCACTCAATCCAAACCACTAAATAATTTAAAAAAGTTGGCATACTAGTTATGTCCAACCAGCTACAATTTAAGTAGAGATCAATTCAGGAGGCACACAAATCCAGTCCAACCCGCCGCGAATAAGTCCAGTAGAATCTATTTGATAGGTTCTAACCCGTTTCAATGGACTACCTTGCAGGTAAAATCCTGTAAACGATTGATTCTGCCTATTTTGCGTGTGGGGGGGGGAGGGGGGCTACCCCTTCGAATCCCGGATGTCTGTGTACTCTTTAGTAAACGGCGTCTTGCCGAAGATCGTCCAGAAGTAGTTGATCGTGTAGCGCAGCGCAATCCGCAGTGTCCCTTCCTTCTTCAACCGCCGCGCCGACGAGAACATCTTCAACTCGAAGGTGAACTTCACGTCGCCCACCTGGTTCATGCGCCGCGCGATGTCGGTGTCCTCGCCATAGAACGAGATCGACGTGTCGAAGCCGCCGATCTGCTCCAGCGCCGAGCGCCGCAGAACAAAGTTCCCGCCCTGCACCATCGATCCCGCGCGCAGCACCCAGCGGTTCAGCGCGTAAACCAGATACGCAATCGCGTAGAAGATGCGCACGCTGACGCGCTGGTTGGGCGACATATCGTAGTAGATGAACGGCCCGCTCAGCGCCACCAGCTTGGGCTCGGCGGCAAACTCCGCCAGCACCGTCTGCACCCAGCCGCTCAGTCAGCCGCGAGTCCGAGTCCACATTGGCGATCAGCTCGCCGCTGCTTGCCGCGAATCCTGCCTGCCGCGCAAACGTCAACCCCTTCCGCGGCTCGTCCACCACGCGCACGCCCTTGAAGCCCATCGCAACCTGGAGCGTGCGGTCGCTGCTTGCGTTGTTGACCACGATGATCTCAACCGCATCGCCCAGCTCGCCGGTCTGCGCCAATATCGACTCCAGACACGCCGGGAGATAAGCCTCTTCGTTGTACGCCGGAACCACAAAGCTCAGCCGCATACTGCCACGCTAGCCCCCGAATGTTACAGGACAGCGACAATCCACGCCGCGAATCCGCGCCGATACCTGCCTCTTGCCCCTGACATTTCGGATGCGCGATATTACGGCACGGTTGCTGGATCGTCCGGCATCACCGCGCCGGCCTTCACCCACTGCTCGATGGTCGCAATATCGGCGTCGCTCATCTTCGGTGCCTTGGCGGGCATCGGCATCGGATCGTTCGCCGGCCCCTCGTGCCGGATCAGCTTCACCAGCAGGCTGTTGGCCGCGTCGCCGGGTACAATCACCACGCCGTCGCGTCCGCCCTTCATCGTGGACGCCTTGGTCTGCAGGCTCAGCCCGCCCTTGTGGTTCACGTCGAAGTGGCACTTGCCGCAGTTCGTCTGCAGCAGCGGCCTCACCTTCTCCGTGTAGAACGCCGGTTTGTTGGCCGCATCCTGCGCCGCCACCGTTCGCAACCCTGAGCCAGCCAGCAGTACCGCACCAACCAGCGCCGCAGTCATCACACCAACACCTGCAAGAACTCTCCGCATCCATCCTCCTCGAAACTCATTCGCACAAAATTTAACTCCTGGCCCGAAGACAAACCTGTCCCACAAGCTCTATTAACCGATCAGTACACGGAACCTGCATGGTCACTTACTGCAAGTCTACGTTCCAAGTAAGGTAGAAGTTGCTCTGGTGACTCCGCACCTCCAAAAATTCTGATGCTCAATAAAGCCCCCGTGGCTGCAATGACGGTGCTGGTTTGCCTGCAACTCTGCGGTGTAGCGATGCTGGCCAAGCCGACGCGCTCGCTCAGCCGCCCCAGCGTCGGCCGCCTGATCTTCACCCCGCCCACGCAACGTCTCTCCCGCCAACGGAATCCGCGTGGGTCCGAAGACGTGCGTTCCGGCGCGCATGTGCAAACGCGCGCTGCTGCGCAGGCAACCGCGAGCAAGCCGCGCGTCGACGCCACTGCTTCGCGCCACGCAGGCCCAACGGCACCGCACATTATTGCCGTCCGCCGCCACGCATCCGTACTCCCTCTCGCCTCGAAGCCGCAGGCAGACCGCGTCCCCGCCCGGTTCCGAACGCGCGAAGAACAGCAGAGCTCGCTGGCCGCTCACAACGCCATCGCCGCCGCCGACCGCGGCATTCGCACGCCTCGCACCCAGCGAGCGGAGCGCATGGAAGCTCGCCACGCACAGTCCGCTGAACCCGCCACGCACTCCATTCTCGCCGAGCAGCGCAAGCCCGCCCTGTCGCATCTGGCCGCCGGCAGCCGGGCAACCGGCGACGAACCGTTTGTCGCCGCCTCCGACACGCTCACCAACCTTGCAAGCGGAAGCGCGCCTGATCGATCGCGCCTGCTCTCCATCGAAGAAGAGGCTGCCACGCCCGTCCTGCTGCCAGAGCTGCGTGTCTCTTCGCTCTACGACAGCCACGGCCACCTCATGGTCCCGCCGCCGCTCTACGGCTCGCACGAGAACCTGCTGCACCAGAACCAGATGGCTGACCTCGACGGTCTCAACCGTGTGCGCGACGACGCCGATCTGCTCGATCTGCGCCGCCAGAAGAAGCTGGTAGCTCTACCTGAGAACGAAGCCTTGCGCGTCGACGTACGCCTGCCGGAGGACCGCCGCTTCTCCCGTCCCTGGACCGCCGCGTTCCTCAGCGTATTGGCAAGCGACCACTACGCCGCCTTCCACCAGCCGTTGCAGGTCGATTCCGCCGTCCGCACCGTCCAGTTCCAGCAACGCCTCACGCACAGCAACGGCAACGCCGCGCCCTCCACCGGCGACACCGCCTCGCCGCATCTCACCGGGCAGGCCGTCGATATCGCCAAGCACGGCCTCTCCATCACAGAGATCGCTTGGATGCGCGCCTACCTCCAGCCGCTCATCGACCAGGGAAAGATCGACGTCGAGGAGGAGTTCCAGCAGGCCTGCTTCCACATCAGCGTCTACCGCAGCTACGACCCCGTAACCTCATCCCGCATCACCCTCGCCGCCGCCCGCTAGGCGCAGCCACAACTAACCCCGCAGTATTACCCGCTCGTCATTCTGGCGCAGCCAGAATCTCCGTATTTGCACTTGCTGTTCTTGCTCGTCATTTTGACCCTGAGCGAAGCCGCTCACAGTCTTATCGTGAGCGGCTGAGTCGAAGGACCCCGATAGACTTGGTCCCGCCACAACCGTCCGCTCTTTTCTCCCAACAAGCCAGCCTTGGCTTCCGCGAGCCTCATCCTGCGCGCTCTTGGTGAATCGCAACACCCGTTCACGCGGACTCCAGCAAAGACTCTGGCCCAATCGCGTCCGGCACAGCAATCCCAACCTCTTCCACATACTCGAACAGCGGATAGCCCGCAGCCTTCCATCCGTCGAATCCTCCGCGCAGCGGCCGCACCCGCGTAATTCCGAGGCGATGCAGTTGCAGCGCGACCTTGGCGCTCGACTCCTCCGACGGACAGCTGCAGTACAGAATCACATCGCGGTCGCGCGGAATGCGTTCCGCGTGGCGCGCAACCTCATCCGGCCCGATGCGCACCGCCCCCGGCAGCACCCGCGGGTCGGGCTGGTAGTCCAGCGCATGCCGCAGGTCGACGATGTACGGCTGCGGGCTGCCGTCCAGCGCCGCCTCGTCCATCATTGCCTTCAGCTCTTCGGGTTCCAAGCGCATCTCGTACAGCCGTGCCAGGAAGCGGCGATGTTTCACCACGCGCCATACGAAGAACCCCATCACCATCAGCAGGACGAGAAGAACAGCAAAGTGGCCGAGCAGTTGGAAGAAGTGCTGGCTGCGTTTGGCCACATCCCCAAAGAACCGGCCCGCCAGCAGGAACGTGAGCGACCACACCAGCGATCCTGCCAGATCGAAGAAGAAAAATCGCGGATAGCTCATGCCAGTCTGTCCGGCAATCGGCGGGGCCACCGTCGAGAGCCCGGGGACGAACTTGGCAAAGAGCAGCGTTACTGGCCCGCGCCGCGAAAAGTAGCCCTCCGTCTTGGCAACGCAGGTCGTGGACTCCATCGACATCCTGCACAGCAGACGCACCACGCGGCCGCCGACGTTCCGTCCCAGCGCGTACCAGATGGAATCCGAGATGAGGCAGGCCGTAACCACCAACGCCAATGCCGCCGCCGCGCTGATGCGGTGCGCCGCGCTGAGCGTGCCCGCGGTCAGCAGTAGCGGCACGCCGGGCACCGGCAGGCCAAGCTGCTCCACCAGCACCCACACAAACAGGATCGCGTAGGCATGGCCGACGAAGAATCCGATAGCGATTGGCATGGAGGGGGCTCCCACTATATAGATGATCTTAGGCCGCAGTTAGATGCCGTTGTTCTCGATATTCCCATCGCCCCATGACAACCCAACTCCGTACCAAGTAGCATTGCAATCGCACTGCGTCGGCGAAAAAACACGCAGCAAAGGCCAGGGAGTAGTGATGCAAGCAATGCAATCCACCAGAGCAATCAGGGTTTCAGCCGTCCTGTTTTTCTGTGCAGCGTTGTGCGCCGTCGGCGCTCTCGCGCAGAAAACCGCCAACGCCCCCATCGACCGCCACGCGCTGGTCACCCGCCACAACGTCGTCGTCCACGAGATAGACCCCAACGGCGCAATGGCAGTCGGCAATGGAGACTTCGCCTTCAACTTCGACGTCACCGGCCTCCAGTCCTTCCCCGAGTACTACGCCAAGACCATGCCCATCGGAATCCTCAGCGATTGGGGCTGGCACAGCTTTCCCAATCCCGACGAATACACGCTCGACGACTTCCCCATGACCGTGATCCCGAAGTACGGTCGCCAGTTCATCTTTCCCTCCGCCAGCACAAGCCATCCCACGCCCGACGCCGCCTACCTCCGCGCCAACCCGCACCGCTTCGGCCTCGCCCGCATCGGCTTGGAGATGACTCACCCAGACGGCTCGCCAGTCCTCATCACCGACCTCAACGACATCACCCAGACCCTCGACCTCTGGGCCGGCCTTCTAACCAGCTCCTTCACCGTTGATGGCAAGCCCGTCCGCGTCACCACCTCGGCCCATCCCACGCGCGATGAGGTCGCCACGCACATCACCTCGCCCCTGATCGCCTCGGGCCGCCTCAAAATCCGCATCGCTTTCCCCTACGCATCAGACTCCTTCGGCCCCGACTATCAGGACTGGACGCACCCTGAGCGCCACACCACCATCCTCACCCGACTCAGCCCCACATCCGCCGACTTCGACCGCACCCTCGACTCCACGCACTACACCACCCGCGCCAGTTGGTCGCCCGGCGCAACCCTCGTCGAAACCGCACCGCACCAGTTCCTCCTCAGCAGCAACTCCGGCTACATCGAGCTGACCGCCTGCTTCTCCCCCAACAAAATCGCCTCCCCGGCAGACAGCGAATCCGCCGTCGAATCCGCCGCCAGCGCCTACTGGCTTCATTACTGGAGCACCGGGGGAGTCATCGACCTCTCCGGCAACTCCGACCCCCGCGCCGCCGAACTCGAGCGCCGCATCGTCCTCTCGCAGTACCTCATGGCCGTCCACGATTCCGGCCCGCTGCCCCCGCAGGAGACCGGCCTCGGTGTCAACTCCTGGTACGGCAAATACCACATGGAGATGTACTGGTGGCACGCCGCCCACTGGGCGCTCTGGGGCCACCCGGAGCTACTCGAACGCTCGCTCGACAGCCTCACGCAGATGATGCCTCCCGGCCGCAGCATGGCCGCGCTCGAAGGGGCCAAGGGCGTCAAGTGGTCCAAGATGACAGACCCCTCCGGTGTCGAGAGCCCCAGTGGAGTCGGCCCCGCGCTGGTCTGGCAGCAGCCGCACCCCATCTATCTCGCCGAACTCGTCTATCGCGCCCGCAAGGACCGCGCCACCCTCGACCGCTACAAAGACATCGTCTTCGCCACCGCAGACTACATGGCCACCTTCGTCGATTACGACGCCGCGCGCAAAGAATACGTCCTCGGCCCCGGCCTCAACTCCGCCGACGAGAAGCACACCGACCTCGCCCACAACCTCAACCCCACCATGGAACTCGCCTACTGGAAGTGGGCGCTGGAGACCGCTCAGCAGTGGCGCATCCGCCTCGGCCTCCCTCCAGACCCGCTCTGGGCCAGGGTCATCGCCAACATCGCCACCCCCACCGTCCGCAATGGCATCTACCCCGCAATGGAACTCCCCGTCGAAACCACGCCCTCCACCATGACGACCTTCATGTTCGGCGTCCTGCCCGGCCGCGGCATCGACAAGGACGCCATGCGCAACACCCTCCACCGTGTCGCCCACGCCGACGCACCTCAGAACGCAGTCACCTGGGGCACTGCCATGATGGCCATGACCGCTGCGCGCCTCAACGAGCCCGATCTCGCCATCCAGCTCCTCGTGGGCAAGTACGACCAGAATCCCTTCCGGGCTTCGGGATATACGGTGCGCCGCCCCGAACAGACCCCCATGTACATGCCCGCCAACGGTGGCTGGCTCTCTGCCGTGGCCCTAATGGCCGCCGGCTGGGACGGTGTAGTGGATAACGACGGCAAGCCCACCCACGCCCCCGGCTTCCCCAAATCCTGGCACGTCCGCTACGAAAACCTCCAACCCCTCCCCTAGCCCTCACCTTCCCCCCAAACCTCCGTCATCCCAACCGCAGTGCGAAGCCCCCACTCCGTCATCCCGATCGGAGCGAAGCGGAGTGGAGGGACCCCCGCATTTTCTTTCCCTCAATATCAAAACCCCAGCAAATCCTCTTGTCAAGCCCCTCGACGCAAAAAAATCCCCCTAACTCCCACTCCATCAACCACTTCCCTCCGAAAAATAGTTGGCATACTAGTTATGCTCCGCTTGGTACAATTAATATATGGATCGAATTCAGCAAACCCCGCGAGCCCGCACTCTCCGCTCCCTCAATACGTCATAAACGATTCATAATAGATGTTTTAGATGTAAATTATTTGCAATGACTGTTTTGGCGGCACTGACTTCCGCCAGACGATTGATACGAAACAAGTTCCGTGCAAGATACCCCCGGGAGGGGGAAGGGGGGTGGGGGAGAACAACTAACGAACAAATGACGAACAAATATCATCGTCATCCCTCTCTAAACTCCAGTTGTCGCGTGCCCTTTTCATCGCAGTCTCACAGAGATGAGTGGGTTGCAAGCAGCTTCACACATGCTTAAGGTTGGCGAGCCTATACTTGCTTTCCAGCATCGCGCAGGTTCCAATCCCAGCGCCGGACCGGCGTTGCCGCAAAGTTCACAGACTCACCAGGAGACGCACCCACATGTCACGCAAACTGCTCGTACTCGCCAGCTTCGCCGTTCTGCTTCCACTCGCCGTTCTTGCCCACGCGCAGTCCGGCCCATACAAGGTCCTCCAGACCGTCAAGGTCGGTGGCGATGGCGGTATGGACTACGTCGGCGCCGACTCCGCCAACCGCACCCTCTACGTCGCGCGCTCCGGCCCTGCTGGCCATATTGGTGTCTTTTCGCTCGACACCTTCGCCCAGGTCGGCGACATCCCCAACACCAGCGCGCACGGTGCGGTCGTCGATGACGTCACCGGCCACGGCTTCGCCACATCCCGTGCCATCACCATGTTCGACGCCAAGACCTTCGCCATCATCAAGACCATACCGGTCCAGGGCAATCCAGATGGCTACCTCAACGATACGGTGAACCACCGCTTCTATGACCTCTCGCACTCCGCGCCAAACATCACCGTCATCGACGATAAGGACGGTTCCATACTCACCACCATCGACATCGGCGGCGCGCCTGAGCAGGGCCAGTTCGACGGCAAAAACCGCATCTACGTCGACATCGAAGACAAGGACGCCATCGCCGTCATCGACGCCACCACCATGAAGATGATCGGCAAGTATGACATCTCCAGCAAGAGCGGAGGCTGCGCTGGCCTGGCGCTGGACGCCAAGAATAACATCCTCTTCGCCGCCTGCCGCGACAAGAACGACATGGTCATCCTCTCCGCCACCGACGGCCACATCATTACCGACCTGCCCATCGGCGTCGGCTGCGACGGAGCCACCTTCAACCCAGCCACCAACGAGGCCTTCAGCTCACAGGGCGATGGCACCCTCACCGTCATCAAGGAGAACTCGCCAACCGACTTCGTCGTCGAGCAGACCGTCAAGACGCCCGTCCGCGCCAAGACCATCACCCTCGACACCAAGACTGGCCACCTGCTGCTCATCACCGCCGAGTACGGCCCAGCGCCTGCGCCAGCGGCCGCACCTGCAACGCCCCCACCCGCAGCCGCACCCGGCGCAGCTCCAGCCGAGGGTGGCCGTCCCGGCGGCCCCGGCGGATTTCGTGGCGGACGCGGCGGGCCAATGATTCCCGGCTCGTTCGAGATCGTCGTCGTCGGCAAGTAACCAGTTCGCAACTCCGGGTGCCCCATCGTTTCGCAAATTTTACGAACCGGTGGGGCATTCGTGTGTCTGCGCGAACCATACTGATAACCAACAACATGCAACAATCAACCAGCAGCCTGCTACCTTCCACCGGCTACTATCAAGCTATATGCCCGACCTCGCATCCCTCACCACCGAAGCGCGCAACCCACGTACCACGCACATCGACCAGCTCTCGACTCTTGAGATGCTCACCCTCATCCACCAGGAGGATGCGGCTGTCGCCATGGCAGTCGAGTCTCAGTTGCCCGCCATCGCACGCGCCGTCGACGCCATCGCCCAGCGCTTCGCCCAGGGTGGCCGCCTCTTCTACATCGGCGCGGGAACCAGTGGCCGCCTCGGCGTACTCGATGCCTCCGAGTGCCCTCCGACGTTCTCCGTCCCGCCCACGCTCGTCCAGGGTCTGATCGCCGGTGGAGACGCTGCCCTGCGCAGCTCCTCCGAGCACTCGCGAAGACTCCCCGCAAAGAGGGTGCCCGCGACCTCGCCGCCGCCGGCTTCGACACTACCGACACTCTGGTCGGAATCGCCGCCAGCGGACGTACCCCCTACGTCCTCGGCGCGCTGATCCACGCCCGCTCGCTCGGCGCGCTCACCATCGGCCTCTCCTGCGTCGCCGATTCGCCCGTCGCACTCCGCGCAGACATCGCCATCACGCCGGTCACCGGCCCCGAAGTCATCACAGGCTCCACGCGAATGAAGGCCGGCACCGCAACCAAACTCGTCCTCAATATGATCTCCACCGGCGTTATGATTCGCACCGGCGCGGTCTACGGCAACCTCATGGTCAACGTCAAACCCACCAACGACAAGCTGCTCGACCGCGCCCAGCGCATCCTGATGGCCGCCACCGCGTGCGACCGCCCCACCGCGACGCATCTGCTCATCGAGGCGGGCTCGGTCAAAGTCGCCATTGCCATGCACCTGCTCTCGCTGCCTCGCGCCGCCGCGGAAGAGCGCCTCGCCCGCGCCAACGGCAGCCTCGCCAAGGCCCTCTTCCCCAACGCGTAACGATTAAAGCGCATCCAATCCAATATATATGCGCTGGTTCCGTTCGTTCCACCTATCGCTGGCCACACTCCTGCTCGTTCTTCTTGCGACTCCGCAGCCCTCCCACGCCTACTCCGTCCTCACCCACGAGCAGCTCATCGACCTCACCTGGACCGACTCCATCCAGCCGCTGCTGCTAAAGCGCTACCCCAATCTCACTCCCGCCCAGCTCCGCGAAGCACGCGCCTACGCCTACGGTGGATGCGTCATCCAGGATCTCGGCTACTATCCCCTCGGCAAGCCGCTCTTCTCCGACCTGCTGCACTACGTCCGCACCGGAGACTTCATCCGCGCCCTCTTCCGCGACGCCAAATCCCCTGACGACGTCGCCTTTGCCATCGGCGCACTCTCTCACTACCTGGGCGACACCATCGGCCACGCCGAGGCCATCAACCTCGCCGTCGGCACAGAGTTCCCCGCCCTCGCCGCCAAGTACGGCCCCAACGTCAACTTCGCCGAGGGAGAGCACCAGCACGTCCGCGCAGAGTTCGCCTTCGACATCAACGAGATCGCCAAGCACCGCCTCGCTCCCGAGAAATACCTCAACCACATCGGCTTCGCCATTCCCGTTCCACTGCTTGCCCGCGCCTTCTACGACACCTACGGCCTCGACATCGCGGTCGTCCTCGGACATCCCCGCCCCACGCTCCAGGGCTACCGATACTCCGTCCGCACCCTGCTTCCGCGCGTCGCCTACGCCGAAACCCTCCTCTACCGCAATCGCATGCCGCCTGACGCGCCCAGCCCAGCGCTCGACAACCTCAATCAGCAGATCGCTACCCTCTCGTCTCAAGACCACTGGGACAGTTATCGCCGCCACGCTGGCCTCGGAACCCATCTGCTTGCCGGCTTCATCTTCATCCTCCCCAAGGTCGGCTCGCTCTCCGACCTCTCGCTGCGCGGCCCCACCCCCGCCACCGAACAGGACTACGTCAACTCGCTGGTTCACACCGTCGACGTCCTCCGCCAGACGCTCGCCCACGCAACCACCGCCGCTAACATCCCCAACAAGGACCTCGACACCGGAGACATCATCCACCCCGGCACCTACCGCCTCTGCGACGAGACCTACGCGAACCTGCTGCATGAGATCGCCCGCAACCCCGCCACGCCCATCCCCTTCGGCATCAAGCGCGACCTCCTCGCCTACTTCGACGACCCGGAGAAGGCGATCTACCTCCAGCGCAACCCTAAAATGTTCGCCCGCATGCAGGCCGAGCTCCCCATCCTGGTCAACATCTCCACCCACGCCGCCTACCCCGACACCGCCTTCCTCCCCGAACCCGCCCAGGACGCCGCTCCAGCTCCCGCCCCAGCTCCCGTCCCGCAACCCCCAACCAAGCCGCAGCCCCAACCACAAACCCAGTCACAGCCCCTGCTCAAAACCCCGCCGCAGCCCTAGAATATCTCGAAGTTCACCTCGACGTTCAGATACACCGCCACCGGCTTTCCGTTCTCCGTCGCCGGCTTGAACTTGTACTGCTTCACCGCATCGACCGCCTTCTCGTCCAGTCCCAACCCCACTCCCCGTGTCACATGCACATTCTGCGGTATCCCATTCTTGTCCACGATGATGCTGACGGTCACAAAGCCCGAGAACTTCGCCTTCTTCGCCTCGGCCGTGTACTCCGGTTCCGGCTCGTAGATAATCACCGGCCCTTTAACGTCACCGCCAATCTGCTCCACTCCGGCACTCGCATCATCGGCCGCCGGGCTCTGCCCCACTACCGTCGTCGAATCGGCCAGCGTGTAGTTCACCGTAATGCTCGTCTCCACCTCCACCGGCTGGCCGTTCAGCAGATACGGCTTGTACGTCCACTGCTGCACCGCATCGATGGCGGAGTTCACCAGCATCGCTGAACCGCTGATGACATGTAGATTCTCCACAGTTCCCGTCTTCGAAATAATTGCGTGCAGCACCACCGCCCCCTGTACATGTGCAACCTTCGCCTCTTCCGGATACACCGGCGCGGGCTTCGTCAGTAGCATCCCCGCCAACGTCCCACTGGATACCCGCACCGGCCCCTGCGGGAGAGCCGAAGAGGGCGGTGGCGGTGGCGCAACCAGCTTGGGCGAAGCACCCGGTTGCTGGCCAGCCGGCGCGTTCTGCGCTAAGAGTTGAGCAATCTGCCCCTTAAACTGCTCGCTGTTCAGCTTCTTTTGCGCATCCTGCAATTGCCGCTGCACGTCTTCCAACTGCTTCTTGAACTGTTCGCTGTTCAACTTCTTTTGTGCATCCTGCAATTGCTGCTGTGCGCCCTCCATCTGCTTTTTGAACTGCGCGCTGTTCGTATTTTTTTGCGCGTCCTGCAATTGCCGTTGCGCATCCTCAATCTGCTTCTTGAACTGCTCGCTGTTCAGTTTCTTTTGCGCATCCTGCAATCGCAGCTGGACGTCCTCAATCTGTTTTTTGAACTCAGGGCTGTTCGTCTTCGCTTGCGCATTCTGCAACCACCGTTGCGCGTCCTCAATCTGCTTCTTGAACTGCTCGCTGTTCAGCTGCTTTTGCGCATCCTGCAACCGCCGCTGCGCATCCTGCATCTGTTTTTTGAACTCAGGGCTGTTCGGCTTCGCTTGCACATCCTGCAACCACCGTTGCGCGTTCTCAATCTGCTTCTTGAACTGCTCGCTATTCAGCTGCTCTTGAGCAAATTGCAATTGCCGCTGCGCGTTCTCAATCTTTCGTTCTGTGTCCGAAGTTGTCTGCTGCCCGGCTGTCGATAGCAGTGGATGAGTCCCATTCGTGGACCCCATCACGGCACTCACTACGGCGCTCTGCCTCGCATCAGGCACCACGGTGACTTGGGCGGTGCTGGAAGCAGAGGAGTTGGTCTGAGCCGTGCCATTCTGAGCGTGGGCAAGTTTGCCGGCAACCGCTCCGGCTGCCAGAACAAGCGCCGCCAGAAGTGCAATCGATACCAGTTGAGAAGCAGCCGAAGACTCCTTGCATCCAAGTAGCCGTTTAATTCGCATCGTCAGCACTCCGCCATTCGCTCCCAGCACAAACTCCGGGCTATATGACCGCCGCTCTTCCAGCGCCGACAGCGCCCGCGCGTATGCCAGCCGGTCGCCGCCCACTGCAACCGCAAGCTCGTCGCAGCAGCACTCCCGCTCGCGCCGCACCTGCTTCGACACCCACCACACCGCGGGATGGTAGAACAGCACCGTCTCAATCACCGACTGCAACACGCTCACCAGATAGTCGTGCCGCCGGATGTGCGCCAGCTCATGCGCCAGAATCGCCTCAATCTGCATCGCCGAGAGTCCGGTCAGGCAGCTTGCCGGAACCAGCACCACAGGCCGCAGCCATCCAATCACCGTCGGCACCTGCACCAGCGCGGAGTGCATCAGCCGCACCGCGCGCGCAATCCCAAGCCTCCGCCGCAGCGCATCGAACGCATGCTGCAACTCGGCGGGCGCGGCCGTCGTCGCCACCGACCGCATCCTGCGCGCAACCAGCAGCCCCACATTCAGCCGCACTGCAAAGAAGATCACTCCCGCGAACCACGCCAGCAGTACCCACGGCAGCGCGTGGTTCAGAGCCACGGCAATCCGCTCCGACAACAACGCGCTCGTCTCTCCCGCCTCAACCCGCAGCACCATCCCCGGATCGATCACCACCGCCGAATCGTCCAGCGCGGCCCGCTGCCGGTACTCGGCTGCGGCCAAATGCGCAAACGTCGCCAGCGGCAGCGCAACCATCAGCCCCAGTGCAAGGCAGGCAGCCGCATAGCGCGCCCGCGACGACCGCCCGTCCAGCACTTTCAGCACGCACCACAGCACAACCGCAACCCCCGTCCCCTGCCAGCACAGATGCAGCAGCGTCCATCCCAGCGCATGGACCAGCGGCTGCCCGCAGATCGCAACTAGAGTTGTCATAGCGACCTCTTCTCATACTCGTCCAGAATGCTGCGAATCTCCGCCAGGTCCTTCGCCGACACCTTCTGCGACGACAGCGCCCCCAGCACCAAATTCTTCGCCGACCCATCGAAGGCCCGCCGCACCAGGTTCCGCGTCAACTGCCGTTGCGTCTGCTCCTTCGCAATGCGCGCCTCGTACACATGCGACCGGAACTGCTCGCTGCGTGCCAGCAGGCCCTTCTCCGCCATCACCTGCATCTGCTTCAGAATCGTGGTATAGCCGGTATCCTTTTCGCTCGCCGTATGCACGTCGCGCACCGTGCTCGGCCCCAGTGCCCAAAGAATGTTAAGGATCTCCAGCTCGGCCTCGGTCGGTAACTGCATCGCATCACGGTTTGGAACTCTTCGCCTCATCATGCAAACACATTAGTACGAGAATCGTCGTATGTCAACGATTATTTTCGTATGTTCTCGTCCCCTCCCTCCACTCCGAGTCGTCATCCCTCCACTCCGAGTCGTCATCCCGGCCGGACCAACGGACGCTCTGAAAATGGAACAACCTCTTGACCATCTACAGCCACCCGCTAGGGAAAGAAGAGGGAGTTCGTCGTTTCTCCGTTATTTATTCGCCGTATGTTCATCCCCTCCCCCTGCCATCCCCCCTTGGAGGGTATTGGTGCGTAAGTAGGTTGTTATGTGGTGGCTACAGGAGAGATAGACATAATAAACAACTTAGGAACAAGTGGTTTGAAATCATTCGGTTGCGCGGTGCGTGGCTGGCTAAAATATTCATTGCGTTGAAGTTGCGGATAAAATATTCAGAACATAAGGGTTACTGGTGAAAAAAGAGGCTTTGGCGCGAGCGGTGCCGGTAAAATATTCATTCGCGGCGAGATGCGGCTAAAATATTGATTCGGTGTGGCTTATTCGGTTGAGAAAGAGCGGTGCAAGCGGGCGGCGGAGGTCTGTTTCCGCACGGTCGAAGCTGCCCTCAATGGATTTGATCCATATGTTAAGTGTATCAAGCGGAGCATAACTACTATGCCAACTATTTTCCGGAGGGAAGTGATTGATGGGGTGTGGGTTAGGGGAATTTTTGGGCATCGAGGGGCTTGACACGCGATTTTACGGGGAAATTCGCGGAAAAAATCTTCGGGAGCGGGCGGAGTTGGAGGTAGACCCACCCTTCGCTAGAAAAAAGCGAAGGACGGGGCACATGCCAGTCGCCAGAGCGTGGTAGTTTATAAACTACAGAATGGAGCGAAGCCGATGGCCAAGAAAAAGCTGACAAACTATGATCCGGCGGAGGACCTGGGATCGGATGGGGCGATTGCGATCTTCATGGCGGAGGCATTCGAGACCAACGACGTGGGCTACATCTCGCACGCGCTGGGCGTGGTGGCGCGCGCCAAGGGGATGGCGCAGATTGCCGAGCAGACAGGGCTGTCGCGCGAGCAGCTCTATCGGTCGTTCAGCGAGAAGGGAAACCCGACGCTGAAGACTACGCTGGCAGTGATGCAGGCACTGGGAATTGAGCTGACCGCGAAGATTCCCTCGGCGGCCTGACCAAGAAGACCGTGAGCCTTGGCCGGTTGACCCACCCTTCGCTCGACCGCCCCAGCGAGCCAAGACCGCTCGCCGGGGACCCCGGTTTCCCACCCCAGCGAGCCAAGATCGCTCGCCGGGGACCCCGGAGTCGCAGCGAAGGATGGGGCACCCACTTTTGAGGGAAAATCAAGATTCAAAAAACTTAGGGTGGGCCACCCGCCTTCCCGCTTTACTGGCGTTTCATGCTCGGGTCACCCGATATGACCTTTTTGTCCTTTATTTCGTCCTCAATCTTAAACTTTTCCAGCAACATGTTTGCTGCTTTCAACAGCGACGACTGGAACGACAAAGGATGGGCTTTATTATATTGCGAGTTGCTATATTGGGAATCGTCAAACAATAGGAAGCCGCCCCAGGCCTTTGGGTCATTGGTGATACATTGCTGCGGCTGGTAGTAGAACACATCCGATACCATAGGCACCTGCGTTGGATATGGGCATCTGCTTGCTGAGCTAGTCACGCTACTGCACTTTAGCCATTCTTTATATCGTTCGCTTCCGTGATCGTCTTTGAGTTCCATACTTACCATGACAAACTTTATCCTGAGGCGTAATCTGTCTTCAAATTAGGATTTTGAAGTCTCTGCATCAAATGTTGGGCCTCAGCTTCGCGAAGACTTTCATCTCCGAAGACGACAACGACCCATGCACCGTTCTCGCTAATCGGTACTCCAGTTAGGGATTTCATGCGATCCAATCCGTAGAAATCCATGCCGTTCTCAGAAAATAGAGGGTGAACCGTGTGCGCACCCATACCCGGACCTTGATTTACGGACATTTGTGCGGGTGGGCGGAAATGTAAGTCTGAGAACGCCTGCTTACACTGTTGCGGGGTTTGGCTGAATGCTGTCGATGCAATATACATCGTAAGAATAACAAGTAATGTCTTCATTTCGCCCTTTTTGAGCTGGTGCCTATTCGGATGATTCGTGTGTTCCGATAACTGACCCAAGACGCCTTATGTTGAAGTGATAAAGGATGGATTTTGCGGTGAATTCTTCCAAGTCTTTGCCTACGTGGACCCTCTTGAACCTCATTGCGTAGTCCCGACTCAGGCAGTCACTGACCAACTCGTTAAGGGTTTTTCTGGTCCCCGCCGGCTGAAGACAGCAAACAATTATGCACTGCTGTCCGCGCTTGACGTGTGGGAGTGATTCACGATTAGAAAGTAGACCTTCATACACACTCTCCAATCCAGTGAAATTTCAGTTTTCCTTGTCGGCAAAAGTATACTTCAACTCCGCGTCATACTAGATACCGTGGCACAGCCAACGACGAAATACAGAGATTCTGAGCTGCGCTCAGAATGACGACTCAAGGGTAGTGGTGGGGCGGGTGGCCCACATCTTAGCGTGCCTCCTCGCAGCCGTCCGCTCCGATTCGACATTTCCTCGGCAGGGTACCACTACTTCTGGATGCGGGAGACGTCGCGGACGGCGCCGCGGGAGGCGCTGGTGGTGAGGGCGGCGTAGGCCTGGAGCGCCTGCGAGACTTTGCGGGTGCGGTTGGCGGGCTTCCATGCGGCGGGGCCCTTCGACTTGGCAGATTCACCCTTCGACTCTGCATCTACAGCATTGGTGTCGGCGGTGCCACGGGCTTCCATGGCGGCGCGGCGCTTGGCTAGTTCGGCGTCGGAGAGGTTGACGCGGAGGATGCGCTTGGGGATGTCGATCTCGATGGTGTCGCCCTCTTCGACCAGGGCGATGGCTCCGCCTTCGGCGGCTTCCGGTGAGATGTGGCCGATGCAGAGGCCGGAGCTGCCGCCGGAGAAGCGGCCGTCGGTGACGAGGGCGCAGGATTTGCCGAGGCCCTTGGACTTGAGGTAGCTGGTGGGGTAGAGCATCTCCTGCATGCCGGGGCCACCGCGCGGGCCTTCGTAGCGGATGAGGACGACATCGCCGGGAACGATGCGGTCGCCGAGGATGGCCTCGACGGCGGAGTCCTGGCTCTCGAAGATGCGCGCCGGGCCGGTGAAGGTGAGATGGGCGGCGTCGACGCCGGCGGTCTTGACGATGCAGCCTTCTTCGGCGATGTTGCCGTAGAGGACGGCGAGGCCGCCATCTTTGCTGAAGGCGTGCTCGACATTGCGGATGACTCCGGCGTCGCGGTCGAGGTCGAGATCGGGATAGCGGGCGGACTGGCTGAAGGCGACCGTGGTGCGGACTCCGAAGGGCGCGGCGCGGAAGAACTCGTCGATGGCGGGGGCGACGCCGCGCTTGACGTCGAGGGCGTCGATGGCCGCGCCGAGCGTGGGCGCGTAGACGGTGGGGACATCGCGATGGAGCAGGCCGGCGCGGTCCAGCTCGCCGAGGATGGCCATGATGCCGCCGGCGCGATGCACGTCTTCCAGATGGACGTTGGGCGCGGAGGGCGCGACCTTGCAGAGGTTGGGAACGCGGCGCGAGAGGCGGTCAATGTCCGCCATGGTGAAGGGGACCTGGGCCTCCTGCGCGGCGGCGAGGAGATGCAGCACGGTGTTGGTGGAGCCGCCCATGGAGATGTCGAGCGTCATGGCGTTCTCGAAGGCTTCGAATGTGGCGATGCCGCGCGGGAGGGCGGTGAGGTCGTCGTGCTCGTAGTAGCGGCGGGCCAGATCGACGATGGTGCGGCCGGCCTGGAGGAAGAGCTCCTTGCGGTCAACGTGCGTGGCGACGATGGTGCCGTTGCCGGGCAGGGCGAGGCCGAGCGCCTCGTTGAGGCAGTTCATGGAGTTGGCGGTGAACATGCCGGAACACGAACCGCAGGTGGGGCAGGCGGCGTGCTCGTACTCGTCGACCTCGGCGTCGGTGGCCTTGGGGTCGGCGGCGAGAACCATGGCGTCGATGAGGTCGACGGTCTTGACGGTGTTGCCGTGCTGGATCTTGCCCGCCTCCATGGGCCCGCCGGAGACGAAGATGGCGGGGATGTTGAGGCGCAGGGCGGCCATCATCATGCCGGGAGTGATCTTGTCGCAGTTGGAGATGCAGACCAGCGCGTCGGCGCAGTGGGCGTTGACCATGTACTCGACCGAGTCGGCGATCAGCTCGCGCGAGGGCAGGCTGTACAACATGCCGTCGTGGCCCATGGCGATGCCGTCGTCGACGGCGATGGTGTTGAACTCCTTGGCGACGCCGCCGGCGCGGGCGATCTCTTCGGCGACGAGCTGGCCGAGGTCCTTGAGATGGACGTGGCCGGGAACAAACTGGGTGAAGGAGTTGGCGACAGCGATGATGGGTTTGCCGAAGTCGCCGTCCTGCATTCCGGTGGCGCGCCAAAGACTGCGCGCGCCGGCCATATTGCGTCCGTGGGTCGAGGTTCGTGAGCGGTATGGGGGCATCTGTTTAGTGTAATGCTTGCGGCGGCGGGGCGGCATGTAACGGGGCTTCGGATTGCGCCCGTGAGGCTTCGGTGAATTGGCCGGGGAAATCATGACTCGGCGCGATGAACTGGCATACAATTCGAGCGACTCGGAAAGTGCTTATTTAGCTGCGGGATAAGTGCGTTCCCGGATGCGGCTCGGCGAGCGATTGCCAGCGTGAGCTCCAATTTCCAGAGAGAAACACCGGAGGAAGAAGCCATGAACTTTACCCGTCGCCAGGCGATGAAGATGATTGCAGGAGCTGTGCCTGCGGTTGCAGGGGCACGCGCATTTGCCGCTGCGCCGCAGGCTGGTGCTGCGCTACAAGCAGGTGCTGCGTCGTCGCAAGCTGCTGCAACGCCGTCCGGCGCGGGTGCGGTGAGGCGGTTCGTCTTCGAGGGCGTTTCGTCGGAGATGCAGCTGACGATGGCGGAGCTGGGGCAGACGGCGCCGGCGGATCTCTCGGGCTATACGCACCTGGTGATGGAGATGCGGATGAGTTCGCCGCAGCGGCTGTTTCTGTGGGCGTATACGACGCATGGGCCGCGTGGGGTGTCGATCATCGGGTTTGGGCAGAATGCGTGGCTGCGGGCGTCGGTGCCGCTGCAGTACTTCATCGGGCGCGACTCGAAGGGCAACGACCTGGCCTCGGCGCAGAACCGGAGGACGAATTCGTCGTGGTACTCGGTGTGGGGGCCGTTCGGGGACCTGCATACGGTGGAGTCGATTGGGATTGCGATGGAGTATCCGCTGAACAGGCCGTCGATCGAGCTGCGCAACGTGCATCTGGATACGAAGGACGAGGGGTCGGAGTTCCTGGAGACCGCGCCGGTGCTGGACAGCTTCAAGCAATGGGCGCTGGCCGATTGGCCGCGCAAGATCAAGAGCCAGGAGCAGTTGACGCAGGAGCTGGCGGACGAGGAGAAGGCCTTCGGAAGCGCGGCGGACTTTGGCTATGGGAAGTACGGTGGCTACAAGAACACGCAGGCGCGGGCGACGGGCTTCTTCCGCGTGGAGAAGATCGACGGGCGGTGGTGGTTTGTCGATCCGGAGGGGCACCTGTTTCTGTCCACGGGGACGAACGGCTCGCCGGGCGGAGGCGCGGGATTCGGCGGCAACGACGCGGGTGCGGCGGCGGACCGGACGGCGCGGCGGCTGGACTCGTGGGGCATGACCACCGGCGGCAAGGGGCGACCGGCGACGGTGATGCTGCGCTGGCCGCAGGGCACCAGCTTCCTGGGAATGCCGGACGTGTACTCGCCGCAGTTCGCGGAGCAGATCGACGCGGCGGCCAACACGCAGTGCACGCCGCACAAGAACGATCCGCTGGTGCTGGGCTACTTTGTGGGCAACGAGCCGCCGTGGAATGCGCGGGAGAGCGAGCTTTGCGGCCTGATTCTCGGCGGACCGGCTACGGCGACCCAGGCGAAGCTGAAGGAGTTTCTGGCTGCTGGCGACACGGCGGCGCGCAGGAAGGAGTTTGTGCTGGCGTGCTTCGGGAAGTATCTGGAGACGGTGTGCGGCGCGGTGCGCAAGTATGATCCGAACCACCTGCTGCTGGGGATCCGCTACGGCGGCACAATGTCCGACGAGGCCTATCATCGCGGCGCGCATCTTCGACGTGTGCAGCATCAATGTGTATGAGTACGAGCCAACGCGGCAGATCATCCGCGCCGGACGGTTGTGCGATCGGCCGATATTGATCGGGGAGTTCCACATCGGCGTGCCGGCGGACGGACTGGCCGCTGGGCTGGTGCAGGCGGCGAGCCAGATGGAGCGCGGCGTCGCGTACCGCTACTACGTGGAGCAGGCCGCATCGCTCCCGTGGTTCCTGGGCGCATACTGGTTTGCGTGGCGTGACGAGCCCGTGCTGGGCCGGATGGACGGAGAAAACTACAACATCGGGTTCGTGGATGTGACGGACCGGCCATACGCTGAGCTGGTGGAGGCGGCCAAGGCCACGCACAAACGACTGCTGGAGGTTCACTCCGGCAAGCTGTTGCCGTTTGCGCAGCACCCCATGGCGTCGGACGCAGGCGCGCCCTCGACGCCATGGCCGTTGGGCGGACTGGTTTGATTGGTTTGCAGTGAGTTCAGATTTGTGCAAAGAGATTTCAGATTCGTTGGGAGAATGACCATGCAAAGAGGAATGTTCCGTTCTGCTGTTGTTTTGGTGTCCAGCCTGGCGATGGGCTCACTGCTGTTTGTTGTCGCGGCCCAGATCAAGTCAGGCGCTGCGGTGAAGCCAGGAGCGGCGGTGAACCCCGCAGCGGCGGTCAAGTCCGCAGCGACAGCGAAGTCTGGTGTGGCGGCGAAGTCCGGATCAGTGCGGGTGTGGGAGGAAAAGGCCGTCATTCCGACGTACCTGATTGGCGAGCCCGACCCCAACCCGCAGTTCTACTTTGGCGGCAACTCGCAGGGCGCGCAGCACCGCATCTATCCCTATCCCGCGTACGACAACCTGACCACCGAAAAAAAAGACAAGACCTACACCATGGTCTATCTGGAGAACGAGTATGTGAAGATCGGCATCCTGCCGGAGCTCGGCGGCAAGATCTTCACGGCGGTGGACAAAACCAATGGATACGACTTCATCTACAACCAGCATGTGATCAAGCCGGCGCTGATCAGCCTGCTGGGCGCGTGGATCTCGGGCGGGATCGAGTGGGACCTGCCGCATCACCATCGCGCCACCAGCTTCCTGCCCATGCAGTACAAGGTGGAGGATAACGCCGACGGATCGAAGACGGTGTGGATCGGCGAACTGGAGCTGCGCGACCGCATGGAGTGGACCGTGGGCGTGACGCTGCATCCGGGGAAGTCCATCCTGCAGGCATCGTTCCGCATGATGAACCGGACGCCGGTGCCGACCTCGATGCTGAGCTTCTCCAACGTCGCGGTGCATGTGAACGACAGCTACCAGGTGATCTATCCGCCGAGCACGCAGTTTGTGACGTATCACGGCAAGCGCGACTTCACGACGTGGCCGATTGCAACGACGAAGTTCAACGGCGTGGACTTTACGGCGGGCGTGGACGTGAGCTGGTACAAGAACCACGCGCGCGCCAACTCGATGTTTGCGTGGAACTACCGGGATGACTTTTTCGCCGGGTACGACCATGGGAAGAACGCCGGGATTATGAGCATTGCCGACCACAATGTTGCTCCGGGAAAGAAGTTCTGGACCTGGGGCAACGGGCCGAGCGGACTGGCGGAGGACCACCTGCTGACCGACTCCGACGGTCCGTACATCGAGCTGATGGTGGGAGCGTATAGCGACAATCAGCCCGACTATAGCTGGCTGCAGCCGTACGAAACGCGCCAGTGGAACCAGTACTGGTACCCGTTCCGCGACATCGATGGGGTGAAGAACGCGAACCTCGATGCAGCGGTGAATCTCGAAGTGAAGGACGGTACGGCCACCGTGGGTTTCTACTCGACCCAGGCGCGTCCTGCGGCCACGGTGACGCTCAAGCTGAAGGACCAGGTTTTGATGAAAGAGACGGTCGCGATCAGCCCGGGTCACTCCTTCGTGAAGCAGGTGCGGTTGCCGGCGGGCGCGGACGAACACGATCTGCGAGCCGCGATCAGTGCGGACGGACGCGAGCTGGTTGCCTACTCGCCGATCCGGCTGGAGAAGGAGACGATGCCATCGCCGGTGGTGGAACCTCCGCCGCCAGCCGAGATCAAGACCACCGAAGAGCTGTACCTGACGGGACTGCGCATGGAGCAGTTCCATGCTCCGGGGAACGCCGATCCCAACGCGTACTGGCAGGAGGCGCTGCGGCGCGATCCCGGCGACATTCGCGTGAATACGGTGCTGGGCATCGACGCGATCAAGGCGGGCCGATTTGCCGATGCGGAGAGGCTTCTGCGCAAGGCGCTGGAACGCGACACCGCAAGCTATACCTCGCCCAAGGACGGCGAGCCGATCTACTACCTCGGGTTGGCGCTGAAGTCGCAGGGCAAGCTGGACGAGGCTTACGCGGAGCTTTACAAATCGACGTGGAGCGCGGCATGGCGGTCGCCGGGATCCTTTGCGCTGGCGGAGATTGACGCGGCCAAGGGAGACTTCAACGCGGCGCTTACCGCCGACGAGGACTCGCTGGAGGCGAATGCAAATAACATCCGCGCGCTGGCGCTGAAGGCCGCGCTGCTGCGCCACACCGGGCGCACCAGCGAGGCGCTGGCTGTGGTTGCTGCGATTAATCAAAATTGATCCGCTGGATGTGCATGGGATGGCGGAGCAGTGGCTGGCCACGAAATCCGCTGCCAGCGCCGCTGCGCTGGTGAAGACGGTGAACGAGTTTCCAGCGACCGCGCTGGAGGTCGCCGCCGACGATATGAATGCAGGACTGTGGCAGGACGGCACCGCGCTGCTGACGCAGATCGTCGATACAGCGCCGGACAAGGCCAAGGTCTCGCCGCTTGTCTACTACTATCTGGCTTACTTTGCCGGACAGATGCAGCAGAACGACAAGGCGCGCGAGTACGACCGGCTGGCGAAAAAAGCGTCGCCCGACTACGTCTTCCCATTCCAGATGGAGATGATTGCGGTGCTGAACGATGCGATGCGCGTAGACCCGAAGGATTCGCGCGCGCCATACTATCTGGGCAATCTGTTGTACGATTGGCAGCCGCAACAGGCGCAGGCGCTGTGGGAGAAGTCTGCCTCGCTGGGCGCGGACTTCCCTGTGGTGTATCGCAATCTGGCGATGGTGTATACGCACCAGGGCAACCAGCGCGAGAAGGCGCTGGCGGCGTTGGAGAAGGGCGCGCAATGCGGCGGCAACGCGATGGTGCTCAACGATCTGGACAAGCTGTATGAGGAGAACGGCGTGTCGCCGGCCAAGCGGCTGGCGTTGATGGAGACGCACCAGGGGGTGGTGAATCGCGATGACGTGATTGCGCGCGAGATCAACCTGGAGATCTTCGCGGGCAAGCCCGACGCGGCCATTCAACTGCTGCGCTCGCGCTTCTTCCGCGCATGGGAGGGCGGCGGCAGCTTCTCGCTGGGCGACTCTTGGATCGACGCAAATCTGGAGCGCGGCGCTCAGCAGATGACTGCCAAGCAGTACGCGCTTGCGCTGGCCGACTACCAGGCTGCGCTGCAGGTTCCCGTCACGCTGCAAGAGGCGACTGGCAATGTGAGCGGCCGCCGAGGCGAGATTGAGTATTGGATCGGCAATGCGTACCAGGCAATGGGTGATTTAGCGAAGGCACACAACTCCTGGAGCGAAGCATCGAGCGCACCGGCAAGCGATGTTGCCGCCAACGGGAGAAAGGGAGGCGTCTACACCGGCCATTTCAGTAACGGAAGCATCGGCGGACTGGCCGCCGGAGTGCGCGTGGAGCAGGCCGCGCCCTACTATCAGGCGCTGGCGCTGGAGAAGCTGGGCCAGGATGATCGCGCCAAGGCGATCTTTGCGCAGCTCGTGGAAACAGGCAACAAAGCGCTCGGCAGCGGGCCAGAGATGAAAGCGCCGGGCCAGTCGGTAGCGACTGCGGCGCAACGCGCCGAGGTTGCGGACGCTCACTACCTGGTTGGACTCGGCCAACTCGGGCTGAACCATTCCGACCAGGCGCGGCAGGAGTTTTCACTCGCGCTGGAGGCCAGTCCCGATCACTACGCCGCCATGCGGGCGCTCAACGATCGGATGCCCTGATGCACTTGGGATTTATTGCTTCTTAGCCGGAAAGCGATTGCGGTCTTCGCGGACGAAGCGGCAGGGGGAGTTCGCTCTCGCAGGAAGCACGGCGCAAAAGCCCTTCCATCGGCTGTAATCAATTCATATACATAGGATTAGTGGCAATCGAAGCTTCACGGCGGTCATGTGACGGCTATCACCGTCCGAGGAAACTGCCGGCCATATATTAGATATATATTTATCGGTATAAATATATCGGTAAATTGCCTGCCAGAGGAGCGGTAGACCATTCGTTCCACTCCACGGGAGAGCCGAAGCGGACTGCCGTGTATTGCTGTTTTAACTTGCAACTCGTCCTTCATTGCTACACAGAGCAGCAGGAGAAAGAGGAGAGCATGACAAATCTTGAAGTGTTTCTTGCCGCGAACCACGAACCCGAAAACCGGGTCACCACCACGGAAGAACTGGACGCCCTGATTGCACGCGTCAAGGCCGCTCAACAGAAATTTGCCAGCTTCTCGCAGAAGCAGGTTGACACCATCTTCCGCAGCGCCGCGCTGGCCGCCGCCAATGCGCGCATTCCTCTGGCTGAGCTGGCCGTGGAAGAGACGGGGATGGGCGTGGTGGAAGACAAGGTGATCAAGAACCACTTCGCCTCGGAGTACATCTACAACAAGTACAAGGACGAGAAGACCTGCGGCATTCTGAGCCAGGACGACGAAGCGGGCACCATCACCATCGCCGAACCGGTGGGCCTGATCTGCGGTATTATCCCGACGACGAATCCGACCTCGACGGCGATCTTCAAGACATTGATCAGCCTGAAGACGCGCAACGGGATCATCATCAGCCCGCATCCGCGCGCGCGGCGGTCCACCTGTGTGGCGGCGCGTCTGGTGCTGCGGGCTGCGGTAGCGGCAGGCGCTCCGGAGGACATCATTGGGTGCATCGACGAGCCGACCATCGAGCTCTCCAATCAGTTGATGCGGCATCCCGCGGTGAAGCTGATCCTGGCCACGGGCGGACCGGGCATGGTTCATGCCGCCTACTCATCGGGCACTCCGGCGATTGGCGTTGGAGCGGGCAATACTCCAGTCGTGATCGACGAGACCGCCGACCAGACGCGCGCCATTGCATCCATTCTGATGTCGAAGACATTTGATAATGGCGTGATCTGCGCATCCGAGCAGGCCGTCATCGCGGTGGATTCCATCTACGACTCCGTGCGAGACCGGTTCAACCGGCACGGCGGGTACATCCTCGACAAGGAGCAGACCGAGGCGGTGCGCCGCATTATTCTGATCAACGGAGCGGTGAATGGAAAGATCGTGGGGCAGGCCGCGCCCAAGATCGCCGCGATGGCTGGAATCACTGTGCCGGCAACGACCAAGGTGCTAATCGGCGAGGTGACGGACGCAACCGTGGCCGAACCCTTCGCGCACGAGAAGCTCTCCACCATTCTTGCGCTCTATCGCGCCAAGGACTTCAAGGACGCAGTGGAGATTGCGTCGAAACTGGTTGCTTTGGGCGGCATTGGGCACACGTCTGTACTGTACACAAACCAGGACCAGCAGAAGGAGCGCATCGAGTACTTCGGCGACCACATGAAGACCGCGCGCATCCTGATCAACACGCCATCCTCGCATGGCGGCATCGGAGATCTGTATAACTTCAGCCTTGCGCCGAGCCTTACGCTGGGTTGCGGAAGCTGGGGAGGGAATTCCGTGTCGGAGAACGTCGGCCCGCAGCACCTGCTGAACAAAAAGATCGTGGCCAAGCGCGCGGAGAATGCGTTGTGGCACAAACTGCCGGGGGCGGTCTACTTTCGCCGCGGATGTATTCCCGAGGCTCTGAAGGACATTGCGGGCAGGAAGCGGGCACTGATTGTGACCGACGACTTCCTCTTCCGCACGGGCGTGGCGGACGATCTGATTGCGACGCTGAAAGGCCTGGGCATGGAGGTTGACGTCTTCTCCGAGGTGCAGGCCGATCCGAACCTGACGACCGTGCGCAAGTGCGTCGAAGTGGCCAACCGCTTTCAGCCCGATGTGATTGTTGCGTTTGGCGGAGGCTCTCCCATGGACGCGGCCAAGATTGCGTGGGTCATGTACGAACATCCGGAGGTCGATTTTGAGGACCTTGCCATGCGCTTCATGGACATTCGCAAGCGCATCTACACGTTCCCAAAGATGGGCGCCAAGGCCAAGCTGGTTGCGATTCCGACAACATCCGGCACGGGCTCCGAGGTGACGCCATTTGCCGTGGTGACGGATGATGTAACCGGCAAGAAATATCCCATCGCCGACTATGAGCTGACGCCGGACATTGCCATCGTCGATCCCAACCTGGTGATGAATCTGCCCAAGTCGCTGACTGCCTTTGGCGGCATCGACGCGGTGGTCCATGCGCTGGAAGCGTACGTCTCGATCATGGCCAACGAGTTCAGCGATGGACAGGCGCTCCACGCCCTGAAGCTGTTGAAGGAGTATCTTCCCTCGGCATACAAGAATGGAGCAAAAGACCCGAAGGCCCGCGAAAAGGTGCACTACGCGGCAACATTGGCCGGGATTGCCTTTGCCAACGCGTTTCTTGGCGCATGCCACTCGATGGCGCACAAGGTTGGCGCGGCTTACCATCTGCCGCACGGGCTGGCGAACGCATTGCTTATCAGTAATGTGATCCGCTACAACGCCAATGACAATCCGATGAAGCAGGCGGCCTTCTCGCAGTATGACCGGCCCAAGGCCAGGTGTCGTTATGTGGAGATTGCCGAATACCTCGGTTTGGGCGGAGCAACCAAAGATGAAAAAGTTGCCAACCTGATTGCGTGGGTGGAGGGGCTGAAGAAGGGCCCTCGAGATTCCGGCTTCCATTCAGGAGGCCGGAGTCAACGAGGCGGAGTTCCTGGAGAAGCTGGACAGTGTTGCCATCGATGCGTTCGACGATCAATGCACGGGTGCCAATCCGCGCTATCCGCTGATTGAGGAGTTCCGGGCGATCCTGCTCGACAGCTTCCATGGAAGGTCTTTTGTGGAGTTGACGGACCGCACGGATGCGAAGAGCATAGCACCATTGGCAAAGCCGGTTCCGGTGGTTGCGGCGAATGCTAAAGACTCCAAGGGAGCCGTGAAGGCTGAAGCGGAGGTCGAGGAAGAGACCGCTCTTGCAAGCTGATTCTCTGTTGCGAGACAGTGGCGGACTGATTCAGTAAGTCCGCCACTCGTCCCGTTCGTCCACCGATTGCGGCAACGGTGAAGGCGCGCTGCTCAGAGATACTGAATCGGGGCGCGTTTCATGTATTTGCTCTCCAGCAGGTGCGCGATTCGCTTGACGATATTGCGCCGCAGGTCCAGTTCGACCGGGATGTTCGGATCCTGGTGCGCTTCGTTGATTCTGGTTCCGACGGCGAACTTTACGATGTCGCTATCGAGCAGCATAGTGGCAAGCCGCACGGCTGCATTCGACTTCAAGTCATCGGCAACGAACCCCTCCTCAAGCAGGCGAAGCACTTCGCCTAGGGTCAGCGTGCCTTCTGTCACCAGTTCGAATCCCTCCATCTTTGCGGAAGGCGGGACCTTGGGATCGAGCGGCTGCCCGAGGTCGATCTGAATGGGACGATTCAGCAGCCGGGAGATGATGTTGGCGGTAGTTCCGCCGCAGATCACCTTGCGGCCGGGTGTGCTGACGGACATCATCGCCATGCTCTGGTCGTGAGAGCGCTCGAATGGTGCGCCGGTCAACACCAACAACTGACGTGGTTTTCGGAAGTAGACCACACCGCATGTAATGTCGTCCCGCGGGCCGAGGACGTCGAACTCTTCCGCCTTTGCGACTAGAAGTCGCGACAACTCGCGGGCCGAGATATACGGGTTCCAGCGGATCTGTTCGCGCACATATTTGTCGACGTTTTGCAGACCCCATCCGAGGGGGGTGCGGTACTCGCCCATGCCTGCCTGCGATATGCCGTCGGAGAAGAAGACAATGCGGTCTTCGCGCTGGACGTCGAAAGTGGAGTAGTAGATGACGCGGTCGTGCCAGCGCGTTGGATGCACCTCGGTCTTCTGAATATGCAACTCGCCGCCGGGGCGGACCAGCAGGAACGGCGGATTGCCGTGCTCAATGATGCGCGTCTCGCCAGTGCTGGCCATATCGACGACGGTGAAGGTGGAATAGCTGATCTTGCGCACGCTGCAGATGGGCAGTGTGTCCATGATGGTCTCGGCCGAGGTCTGAATGTCCATCGCGCTGGCCGCGTATTTCAGCGCCATGGTCGCCGTCATGGTCGCCAGCACGCAGGCTTTGACGCCGCTGCCAAGGCCGTCGGCAAGGACTGTGAGGATGCGGCCTTCGGGTTCGACTTTGCGGGAGAGAAAGACGTCTCCGGAGATGTATTGGCCGTGCTTGGCCCGTTGGCAGGAATCGACCTCGATAAAGCTCTCGGTGCCGGTCACGGCTTCTCCCCGGCATCGTTGTCGTCGGCCTCTTCGGGGCTGAACGAGCGCACGATTGAGTTGAGGGTGATCTCTGAATCGGCGGCGTTCTCGCCTAGCAGGTAGGCAATCTGCTGCACGGTATTGAGGTTCTTCTGGATGACCTCGCGGGCGCGCTCGATGATCTGCTCTTTCTGGAAGATGGGCTGGGTGATGTCCTGAAAGATGCCGCACAGGACGGTATGGGGCTCGATGGTGAAGATGCTTGTGTTCAGGATGTTGCGCTGGTAGCGGATGTCGTGGCCCACAATGTCCTTGCCCGATTCGAGCACGCGCTTGAAGAGATTGGAGAAGGGGACCACAACGCTGAGGGCGCTGCCTTCCAGGTCCGTGGACTGGCCGGCATCGGTGGCGAAGAGACGCGTAAAACGCTCGTTGCTCTCGATGATCTTCAGGTCTTCATTGACGATGACAACCGCGGAGGGCATCTTGCGCAGCAGCGCGTTGGCTTTTTTCTGCGCCAGCTTGCGGGTATAGGTGGCGCACATCATGCGCTCGGCGTTGTGGTCGAGCAGGGCGCGGGCAAAGTCGCGGCAGGAGTCGTATCCGCAGCCTCCGCAGTTCAGTTCATCCTCGGCGGAGTACTTTCCCACGGTGCGCATCGCTTCGCGGAGTTGCAGTTCGCTATATTCGGCGCGAGCAACCGGAGCAGCGTCATAGTGCCCGGTAATTGCGAGCGAAAGCTTGCGCGGAAGCCTCGCACCCGGCTTTGTGTAGTTGAGGATGTCGTAGCGTCGGCGCGCCACAGGTGCGTTGCGCGCCGCCTTCGGCCCATTCACGCAGGACCCCGCGCACGCGGTCAGTTCAAAGAAGATGTTGTGTTCGGGATGCCACTCGGGAATGCTCTTCAAGGCCTGCTCGACATTAGCGATTCCGGAGAAAGACATAAACCGCAGGCTGTTTGTCTCGCCGTTGCCGGCAACGCCCGGGACCATTCCGCCATCGATGGGATAGAGCGCGCCCTCCTCGGCCTCCTGCGGCTGAAAGCGGTCCTCCGGCGTGGTGTCAATCTCCGGCAGGTGAATCGTCTCTTCGGCCAGCCAGCGGTCCAGGTCCTCGAAGGTGAGTACGACATCGAGCAGCTCCGGGTGCCGTTCGGCCTCCTTCTTCTTGGCAATGCAGGGCCCGATAAAGACGGTCGCGATGTCGTTGCCATAGTGCTCGCGCAGCATCTTGCAGTGCGACAGCAGGGGCGAGAGGACTTCGGAGAGATGAGACTCGCATTCGGGATGATACTTGGCGATGAAGTCCACAACAACAGGGCAGGCGGAAGAGATCCAAATCTGCTTCGGCTCGCTGTGCATCAGCGCATAGGAGCTGGCCGAGACCTGCTGTGCGCCCAGCGCGGTCTCCGATACGGCAAAGAAACCCAGCCTTTTGAGAGCATGAATCAGTTGCGCCGGACGTATGCCGGAGTACTGCGCCACAAACGAAGGGGCAAGCGAGGCAATCACCCTGCGCCCGCTTGTCAGCAGAGCTTTGGCGTCGGGCAGGTCATCGCGCACTTGCTTTGCGCTGTGGGGGCAGGCCAAAACGCAATTGCCGCACATGATGCAAAGCTCTGGCACAACGCGCGCATAGCCGTCCTCGACGCGAATCGCCTTGACCGGGCACTCGCGAATGCACTTGTGGCAGTCCTGGCACTCGCGCTGCTTGGTGTAGATGGAATTAAAGTTTCTCCATGGCTTCTCCGAGTCGATCCGTCCAACTGCTGTAGCAGTTGGCGCAGGCTTGCCGCAGTGATGTTGTGATGGAACTCGCCGTCGATCTTCAGATTGGGGCCCTGCTTGCACTCATCCTGGCAGAGACAGCCCGCGAGGCGAACCGAAGCCTTGCGCCCCTTGCTCTGCTCATATTGCTGCAGTACGGCGAGGATATCGGAGTTCCCCCGAGCAAAACAGGAACTCCCTAGACAAACCACAATGTCTACAACTTTAACATCGGAGGACATGGTTCACCTCGTAATGCTTACGACGCACAATCAGCGAAGACGCATCCAACAGGCCGACCACGGGATTCTGGTTTGAACTCCCGATTCCTGCACTACGATGTGCCGATGCGATCTGAATTAGTGCCGGCCGGCTGCACCGGGTTGTCGCTTTCGATACGGCTGTCCAGTACTTCAATTGCCTTTGCTGCTGTTGTGTGAGCAATGTGCTGGCCGTCGATCATGACGGTCGGGCCGGTCTCGCACTTCTCGAAGCAGAAGCTAGCCCGCACATCGAGCCGGTTTTCCAGCCCGCTCTGCTCCGCATGGCGCAGCACTCCGTTCAGCACCTCCTGCGAGCCCTTCAGGAAACAGTTGGTTCCCAGGCACACGTTCACTTTGTGCTTGTCTTCGCACTGCGACTGCATCAGCGGAAGAATTTCATCGGCAATCCGGCGGCGGCTCTGGTAGTTGGTATGCAGCAGATGGTGCGCCTTCTCTCCGCCGATCTCTCCAAGGAAGCGTTCGTAGCACTCGGTGATGAAGACGTTGTCCTGCGACTTGTGCAGTTGCAGTATCTTGTCCGCCTGATAGAGGCCCTTGGTGCGGAGCGCGCGCGTGTTGGGCGCGGTCGACACCGGCTGTCCGGCGCCTCCTACGCAGCCGCCGGGGCACGCCATCACTTCGATCAGGTCGTACTGGCTCTTGCCCGCCCTCACCTGTTCGGCGACGACGCGCGCATTGCGCAGTCCGTGGACGATGGCCAGCTTGAGTTGCGTTCCGTTGACCGTGATGGTGGCTTCGCGCAGGCCGGAATCGCCGCGCACCTGCTGGAATTCAACCTTTTCCAGCTTCTCGCCCGTCACCTTCTCCGCGGCATAGCGCAGAACGGCCTCGGTGACGCCGCCCGAGTTTCCAAAGATCACTCCGGCGCCGGTGTAGAAGCCGAAGGGCATGTCGAACGATTCGGGCTGCAGCTTGTCGAAGATGAGGCCGGAAGACTGGATCATGTGGGCCAGCTCCTGTGTGGTCAGCACATGGTCCACGTCCGGATCGCCATCGATGGCAAGCTCCGGGCGCTGCGCTTCAAACTTCTTGGCCGTGCAGGGCATGATGGAGACAACTTTGATGTCCTTGCGCTCGGCCTTGAGCTGTTCGGGAAGCATCGCCTTCAGCAGGGAACCAAGCATCGCCTGCGGCGAGCGGCAGGTGGAAAGATTGGGCAGCAGTTCCGGGAAGTACTGCTCCGCGTACTTCACCCATCCAGGGCAGCAGGAGGTGAACATGGGCAGAGTTCCGCCAGCCGTCTTGCGCCGCAGGAACTCCGAGCCTTCTTCGATCACCGTGAGATCGGCGGCGAACGATGTGTCGTAGATCTGGTCGAAGCCGAGGAATTTGAGCGCGGCAACGATCTGGCCGGTGGTGATCTCTCCGGGCTGGCGACCGAAGCACTCGCCCAGGCCCACACGCACGGCCGGCGCAATCTGCACAACAACCTTTTTGGTGGGATCGGCGAGCAGGTTCCAGACCGCATCCTCCTCGGATTTCACCGTCAGCGCGCCGGTGGGGCAGACGCTGGCGCATTGCCCGCAGTTGATGCACTCCACGTCGCCAAGCTGTTTGCCGAAGGCCGGCTGTACGCAGGCCTCGTGCCCGCGGTTCGCGAAGTCGATGGCACCGATGCCCTGGATCTCCCAGCACATGCGCACGCAATCGCCGCAGAGCACGCACTTGTTCGGGTCGCGCACAAGCGATGGGGAAGAATCGTCCACCGGAACCTGTTTATGCACGGACTTGAAGCGCACGTTCTTCACGCCCAGCCGCTGGGCCAGGCTCTGCAACTGGCAGTTGGCGCTGCGCGAGCAGGTCGGGCAGCTCTGGTCGTGGTTTGCTAGAAGCAGTTCCACCGCGATGCGGCGGATCTCGCGGATCTCCGGGGTTGTGGTCTGCACCTTCAGTCCGGCTTCAGGCGGCGTGGAACATGCGCCCTGGATTCCGCGCCCTTCGATCTGCACAAGGCACAGGCGGCACGCGCCGTACACGCTGAGTTCGGAGTGATAGCAGAAGGTGGGAAGGTCGATCTCGGCCTTGCGGATGAGTTCGAGCAGGTTGCGCTCTCCCTCGATCGCTACCGTTCTTCCATCGATCGTCAAAGTTGGCTGCGTGAGCGTATTCATCTGGCTATATCCCTTCAACTGCGTGAATCTTGCAGGCTGCTGCGCACGCACCGCACTTGATGCACAGCTCCGAATCGATGTGGTACGGCTTCTTCTTTTCACCCGAGATGGCCCCTACTGGGCAGGCCGCAAAGCACAGGCCGCATCCCTTGCACTTCAGCGGATTGATCTGTGGGCTCAACAGGGCCTTGCAGCGGCCTGTGCGGCAGCGCTTCTCGAAGACGTGCTCTTCATACTCCTTGCGGAAGTAGCGCATGGTGGAGAGCACCGGGTTCGGCGCCGTCTTCCCCAGTCCGCACAAGGACCCGACCTGCACCGCATGCGCCAACTGCTCCAGCAGGACGAGAGTATTTGCGTCCGCGCGGCCTTCAATCACGTCGTCCAGCAGCGCCAGCAGTTGCCGTGTGCCTTCCCGGCACAGCAGACACTTGCCGCAGGATTCGCGTTGCGTAAACTGCATGAAGAAGCGCGCAATGCTGACCATGCAGGTGTTCTGATTCATGGCGACCAGCCCGCCGGAGCCGACCATTGCGCCCACCGAGCGCAGCGACTCGTATGCGAGGGGAAGATCGAGATGCTCCTCGGTGAGGCATCCGCCGGAGGGCCCGCCGATCTGCACCGCCTTGAAGCCGTTCTTCCAGATCTTTCCCGCGTCGTCCGTCACTCCGCCGCCAATGTTATAGACAATCTCGCGCAGCGTCGTTCCGAATGGAACTTCGACCAGCCCGGTGTTGGCGACGTGCCCGGTGAGAGCGAAGGTCTTGGTGCCCGGCGATTCTTTGGTGCCGATGCTGCGAAAGACCTCGGGGCCTACATTGAGGATGCGCGACACATGGGCCAGCGTCTCCACGTTGTTGATGACGGTCGGCTTGCCCCACAGCCCGCTTTGCGCGGGGAAGGGTGGCTTGGGCCGGGGCATGCCGCGCTGTCCTTCAATGGACGCGATCATGGCCGTTTCTTCGCCGCAGACAAACGCTCCGGCGCCCTCCATCACATCGCACTTCATGGAGAGGCCGGTGCCGAAGACGTTCTTTCCCAGAATGCCTTCGCGCTCGGCGTCCGCCACGGCGCGGCGCATGCGCTCGACCGCCAGCGGATACTCGGCGCGGACGTAGACCAGGCCTTCGTTGGCGCCGATCGCGCGTGCCGCGATCATCATGCCTTCAATCACACTATGCGGATTGCCCTCCATCACGGAGCGGTTCATGAATGCTCCGGGATCGCCCTCGTCGCCGTTGCAGATGACGTACTTCTTGGCTGAATTCTGGATTCGCGCCGCCTCCCACTTCCTTCCGGTGGGAAATCCGCCGCCGCCACGTCCGCGCAATCCGGAGTCTAAGATGAGCTTGCAGATCTGTTCGGGCGTCATCTCGACGTAGGCTTTTTTCGCTGCACGATAGCCGCCGTGCAACTTGTACTCGCCAATGTCCTCCGGATCGAGGAACCCGCACTCGCGCAACACCAAACGATCCTGGCGCGAGTAAAAGGGATTGTCCTTGAAGCCGCGGCAGCTCTTGCGCGTCGTCGGGTCCTTGTAGAGCAGCCGCTCCACAACCTGGTTTCCTACCAACGTCTGCTGCACAATCTCGGCGACGTCTTCCTGGCGCACCTTGTTGTAGAGAATGCCTTCCGGCTCCACCGAAACCAGCGGCCCCATCTGGCAGAAGCCCTGGCATCCGCTCTTGGAGAGTCGAACCTCGTCATCTTCTGCTTCGGCGCGAAGCTCCAGGATCACATCCAATCCGGATTTCGCCATCTCGCTCTTGAACTGCTCGTAGACCTTCATGGACCCATTGGCCATGCATCCGGTGCCGGCACAGACAATCACCCGGCGAAGCTGGGAGGTCACGGGGCTGCCTGCCTCACCCTCCGCTGACACTGTAAGAACTTCCGCGCTAGACATGGGATACCTCGGCTGAGGGCTGCTCAGCAACTGCGGACGCGCCCGCAAGCGATGCTTCCTGGGCCTTGATCTCATCCACCAGGGCCAGGGCCCGCTCTGGAGTGATCTGCCCGTGTACCTGCTCATCGATCACAATCACCGGGGCCAGTCCGCAGGCGCCCAGGCAGGCCACTGTCTCAACGGTGAACATCATGTCGGGCGTGGTATTGGATTTTTCACTGGTGCCCAGCTTCTTGCGCAGAGCATTGAGCACGGGAATCGACTGCTTGACGTGGCAAGCCGTCCCGTCGCACATGCGGATCACGTGCTTTCCCTTCGGCTGCAGGGCAAAATGTGCGTAGAACGTGGCCACGCCAAAGACGCGCGCCGCGGGAACACCCAGCGACATCGCCACATAGGTGAGCACTTCTTCCGGCAGGTAGTGGTACTCGTGTTGAATTGCCTGAAGAATCGGAATCAAACTCGACGCACGGTGTGCGTGGTGATCCAGTATGCCGCATACCTTTTCAAACTTCTCCGCGCGATCTGTAACCATTGGCATTGACGCCATCAAACAGCCTCCTTCTCTTGCTTCTCCTGCATTGGCGCCCGCAACCGCCTCGCCAGCTTCCAGGAAAGCGAAGCCAGCGTTGAATAAAGATCTTCGTTGTGTACGATGATGGTTTCGGGAACTTTGAGCTTTACGGGAGCAAAGTTCCAGATGGCCTGAATGCCCCCTTTGACCATCTCATCCGCCACCGCCTGTGCCGCTTCGGCAGGGGTTGTGATGATTCCCAGAAGAATGCTCATCCGCGGGGCGAGTCCGGCGAGTTTCTCCAGGGGCAATACCGCCTTCTGGTGTATCCATTGGCCGGTCTTGGCCGGGTCGGTGTCAAAGGCTGCCACGATCCGCAGACCAAACTTGGAGAACCGTTCATGGCCAAGCAGCGCAGTGCCCAGGTTTCCCACACCAACCAGAAACGCCTCGTTCACGTTGTTCCAGCCAAGAAAGCTTTCGATGGCCTGGATGAGTTCGGAGACCGAGTAGCCGGTCTTCGGCTTGCCGATGATCCCGGTGTACTGTAGATCCTTGCGGACCTGCACCGGAACGCAGCCCAGGTCCCGTCCGATTGCGCTACAGGAGATCCGGGTGACCCCCTTGGCCTCAATATCCACCAGATAATGGTGGTACTGGGGCAGGCGCTTCAGGCTTGGCTGCGGGATCGGCAGCACTTCGGGGCGTTTGACGTGCAAGACATTCGATAAATTCATACCGATAACCACTTATCGAGATTACCGTGTGATGCAACTGCAAGCCGTGACGGCTATCACACAGCCACGAGACCCAAGACACAAACATGGCTCCGGAACCTTCTCTGCGAGAAGGTTTCAAGAGAAACGCCAGGGAAGGTCTGAACAAGTCTTTGAGATTCCCTCGGCAGAAAAAGCCGCATTGGAAATAGGCCGCTTGCAGCGAGACTCAAGTCCCGCCCTTTCAAGACCTAGATTTACTCAGAGATTCCTTAGCGCCGGCGCCCGCTCGTGGTTTGGATCATCACCACGCCATGCGGCGGAACAGTTGCGGTGAAGGTGTCTCCGGTTGTGGGGATGTCTTCGTGCTTCCATAGGTCGCGTACGGTGGGGCCTCTCATGCCGCCGAAGCCGAGGCCTTGCCCTAGGTGCAGGCTGTCCCAGCGGAAGCTGATCTCCGCCGGCTTGTCGCCGCGATTGAATAGACCGATGGCAACGGCACTGCCGGTGAGCGGACGGACCAGAACTTCGCTGGTGCCCTCCTGCGAGAGGAGTTGCACCGGCTTCGCTTCGAGGTCCTGATCGATGGCGATGATCTCGGGATTCGTCAGGATCGATTTTGTCTCGTCCGTCATGGTTCGCAGGTCGTTGCCGGCGATCAGAGGCGCGCGCAGCATGGCCCACAGGCTGAAGTGGGTACGATATTCATCGGCGGTCATGCCGCCGTTGCCGACCTCCAGCATGTCCGGGTCGTTCCAGTGTCCTGCCTGCGCATTGTTTGCTATATCCAACTGGGCGAATCCGATGCGTTGCATCGACTGCCAATTGTCAGAGATGTCGCCGGTGGTGCGCCACAGATTGCCGCCGCTCTTCGCTCCCCACTTCCATACATCGCCCGCGCCATACTCGCAGAGGCTGTAGACGATGGGGCGCCTGGTCTTTTCCAGCGCCTCGCCCATCTTCTGATAGGCGCCCTCCAGGTCGGCCCAGGTGGACTGATAGATGCCGCCTGCGCTGCACCAGTCGTACTTCAGGTAGTCGTAACCCCAGTCGGCGAAGGTCTGGGCGTCCTCTTCCTCGTGGCCGTAGCTGCCCTGGTAGCCACCGCAGACCTGCGGCCCCGGCGAGGAGTAGATCCCGATCTTCAGTCCCTTGGAATGGACATAATCGGCCAGCGCCTTCATGTCCGGGAAGCGCGCGTTGCCGGTGATCTTGCCGTTGGCGTCGCGACCGCTGGACCAGCCCTCGTCCACAATGATATAGGTGTAGCCGGCCTTGGCCATGCCGCTGGATACCATGGCGTCGGCCATGCCGCGCACTGTGGCGTCGTCGAACCTGTCATGGAACTTGTTCCAGCTATTCCACCCCATCGGCGGTGTCCGCACCAGACCGTTGTCCGGCAGATCGCGAAGATCGGGCAGCGGCAGCCGCGCCGGATGCACCTCCTCACTTGTGACCCGCTCGAGGGTTCCGGTATCAGTGCCGCCCCAGGGGCCGTCGTGCGTAATGCGCGTGGCGGGGAACTTTTCTCCCTTGACGACAGCGTCATATGTCGTGGCGTTGGCGTCCGTGCCGCTGGCCAGATGCAGTTTGCCGGCGTGCAATGTGCCGGTCAGCGGGCGACGGCCTGCGGTGGAGACGGCCTCGCCGGTCTGCTTGAGCTGGAGGTAGTCCAGGCCACTGGTGGGAGAGCTGAACTTCCAATAGCCGGTCATGTCGGTCTGGCTGCCGGTCTGGGCGAGGGCTGAGCTGGACGCGCAGAGAAGCAGGGCGCAGGCGATGATCGTCGAGAGAAGAGAGAGGCGGGTGATTTTCATGGGTTCCTCAATGGGGTTGTATTGATCGCAGCGAAGTATGCGGGGATTCTTCGCTGCGATCAGAATGACTATTTATTTTCATCCATCTTGTTTTATTGGAAGAGGACGGGGGCGAACTGGAAGAGGTCCTTGCGCCAGGTCTGCCACTCGTGGGCGGTTCCGGGGGCCTCGTAGAAGATGTGCTTCACGCCTGCGTCATCCAGTGTTTTGTGAAAGGCGAGAACGCCGTCGCGCATCCGGCTCGGCTCGTCGGTTCCGATGCCGACAAAGAAGCCCTTAACCTTCTTGTTGAAGGCGGCGGGATCGGCAAACGCTCCGTTGTAGGCGGTCTTCAAGTCGGGCGCGCCCGCGCCGAAGCCTGCGCCGCTGAAGGCGCCGATGTAGCCGAAGGTATCCAGGTGCGCGGTGGTGATCTGGAGCGTCTGCATGCTGCCCATCGAGAGGCCCGCCATGGCGCGATGACTCTGGTCGGCGATAGTCCGGAAGGCGGAGTCGATCAGTGGAATCGTGTCGTTGAGCAGTTCCTCTTCGAGCCCGCTCGTCATCCGTGGCCCAGCCAGTAGACCGGCGGCTGGCCCGGCGGGTGCGGGCTGCGCCACTGGCCCTGCCTTGGCCGCGTAGCCGTTGGACATGACGATAATCATCGGCTTTGCCTTGCCCGCCGCGATCAGGTTATCGAGGATAAAGTTCGCATGTCCCTGACGGATCCAGCCCGTCTCGTCCTCACCCGAACCATGTTGCAGGTACAGCACCGGATAACGCGCTTTCAGGTTCGTATCGTAGTCTGGCGGCGTATAGATGACCAGGTGACGCCACGAGTCGGTGGTCTTGGAGTGGTACCACTGCTCGCGCACCGTGCCGTGCGGAACATTTTTAATGGTGTAGAAGTCCACGCCCTTCTCGGGCACGTCGATGCCGCTGGAGTCCTTGCCCACGCCGTAGTAGGTGTAGCTCGCCGGATCGTCCACCATAACGCCGTCGATAACCAGATAGTAGTAATGGAATCCGGGGACGATGGGCGGCGTCGTCACCGACCAGACCCCGTCCGCGCCCTTGACCATGTCGAAGGGCGTCTGCACGGCGCCGACCTGTACCTGAACCTTTTGTGCGTCGGGAGCCTTGAAGCGAAACTCAACGCGTGAATCCGCACCGATGCGCGGATACTGCGCGCCGGGGACATTGGTCACGGCAGGCTGCAAGCCGGCCTCACTTTGTGCCCAACACACTCCACCGGGAAGCAGGACAGATAGACACAGCAACATGGACAAAAACATTGTTCGCTTCTTCATTACGTCTCCTTAGGGAAGAACTGGTTCGAGTGCCTTGTAGTGTGCCCAATCGAAATCCACATGTCCTGCGTCGGTGGTATGCGTTGTGGTATAGGCAAAGAGCGACGGCCTGGACCCCTTCCACCAACTGAATGCGATCCGCGCCGGTTTTCCAATCTCCTGGAACGATCTTCCATCACCCAGGCTGTAGGAATAGGCAGCACTATCTCCGTTGACGCGCACGCGCAACAGAACGATTCCGCCCGGCAACTGTGCAGGTTTATCGACGGCATCCTGTGCGTGGAAAAAGCTGAGCGCTCGCATACCGCCGGATTGAACAACTTGAAGGCCGCTTGCCGACTGCTCGAACATTGCAATGCCGGCATGGTCGCCATCCTTCATGCCGGTCACATCTAGCCGGGACGTAAACTCAAAGGCCTCATCCTGCATCATCTGGGTAAGGGTGTTACGCGCCGCCAATAGATCTGGCGCAAAGCCGGGCTTCAGTCTCAGATAGCCACGCCGCTCCGTCAGCGACCAGTGCGCATCGTCCGGATTATGGTTCCACTCCCATTGCAGCCCCAGTTCCTTCTCGCTGAACTCATCCGAAGTCTGCGGACGCTGACCTGAGTTCTTCCCGCGATGAACCGGCACTGGACCTGTGCTGACAGGCTGGCCCGCCGTTGCACCCGCCGCGGCCTCGCCCATGATCGGCCAGTCGTCCTCCCATCGCACCGGCTCCAGGTGATCGATACGGCCATGCCCTCCGCGCGACTGGAAGTGGATGAACCATCCCTTCCCGTCCTGGCTCTCGACATACCCGCCCTGATGTGGGCCGTTCACGTTCGTGCTGCCTCGTTGCAACACCACCCGATGCTCATACGGTCCATAGATCGACTTCGAACGAAGAACCGCCTGCGCTCCCGTGCCGACACCGCCGAATGGCGCGAAGATGTAGTAGTAGCCGTTCTTCTTGTAGAGCTTGGGACCCTCCAGAGTGGGCAGGTTTTGCGGGTCGCGCACAATCTCTTTCCCGTCATCGAGCACCGACTTGCCGTCCGGCGACATCCGATGCAGAATCAAGGGGCCTGCTCCCTTCTTCGAGTGCAGAAGGTATGCTTCACCGTCGTCATCCCAGAAGGGACATGGATCTTCGAGTCCGGCCTGCGCAATGACTGCCACGGGTTTTGACCAGGGACCGGTAATTTTTTTTGCGGTGCTTACAAAGATGCCTTCGTCAGGAGTGGGGAAGTAGACGTAGAACAACCCATTATGTTTGCGCAAAGCGGGCGCCCACACGCCGCGCCCATAGCGGTTGCCGCCCGCCATGTCATAGCGCGGGTCGAGTTCGATCCTTGGCAGAACGTGCCCGATGATCGTCCAATGCACCAGATCGTTCGATTGCAGGATCGGGATGCCGGGGACAAACTCGAACGAAGACGAGATCAGGTAGTAGTTCTTTCCATCGCGGATCACGTCCGGGTCGGAATAGTCCGCGAATAGAACTGGATTTTTGTAAGTGGCACTGGCGCGCCCCGGATTCTGGGACACGCCCTGGACTACGACGCCAAATAGAACGCAACCTGCCGCCAACATTCGGGCCGTATGCTTCCAGCCTTGTGCAAGCAGTAGTTTCTTGCCGCGATATTCCTGGTGGTCCTGCATATTCACGTCTTGATGCTCCAGCCTGAACCAATTGGCCACTTATGCCGTCATCACCTTCAGCGTGATTCCGATCTCCGATGCTCCCGGCTTCTGCGCCGGCAGGGTCACACGCAGCCCTGCGGCCTCCTGCACGTATTTCAGATTCTGCGGGCCTCCCAGTAGCGATACGGCATGGACTTTGGCCGGCGACTGCGCACTGGCCGTTCCCAGAGCAGGCAGCACGACCTCCGATCCGGACGCTCCTGCCGCGGGTGCTGGCCATCCCATCACAAAAGCGTATATCGCCGGGCCTTTGGTGGTGTAACGAATGTCGTCCGCCCCCATATCCGGCTTCCTGCCCTCGTTGAACCCGCCGTTGCCTACAGAGACCTTGGTCGAAGGCCCCTCGCCATAGATCTTCCATGGCTTGGTCGCGTAGATGCCTTCGCTGTTCACCGCCATCCACGCGGTGATTCCCTCCAGCGTCGTCATCTCGTCCGCATCCAACTGGCCCGAGTTCGGCAGCGGAAAATTCAACAGCAGGTTGCCATTCTTGCTCACAATATCCACCAGCAGGTCGATCACCTTCTTCGACGATTTGTACTTTCCACCCTTCTGGTAGTGCCATCCTCCAATGCAGGTGTCGGTCTGCCACGGCACCGGCGAGATGCCCTCGGCAACGCCGCGCTCGCGGTCCAGCGCCCCTACGCCGCCCTGCGCAACATCTCGCGGAGTCTTGGTAAAGTAGACAGCCTCCACCTTGCCGCCATGCTTTCTGGCGCTCACGTTGTACACCTCGGCGACCGTCGACAGCCCATACTCGTTGAACGGAATCCCCCCGTCCGTATACAGCATGTCCGGCTCGTGCTGGTCCACCAAGTCCTTCACCCGCAGGTAGTACTCCATCTTCCACGCGTCCGGAGCGTTGCGGCCCATCGAGCGGGCGGTCTTGGCGAAGTCGGCGGGCATCGGCGTCAGATCGTGATAGAGATCCGCATAGGCCGGGTCCGTCCCGTCGTAAGGGATGCCCGCGTACGGGCCGTCCGGGTCGCTCAGGTGCGATACGGCCAGCCAGTCGTACGAGTTCGAGAGGTGCTCGCTGACGCCGAAGCGGAGACCGCGTTTGCGCGCCGCCTTGGCCCACTCGCCCACGATGTCGCGCTTCGGCCCCGTAGCCACCGCATTCCAGCGGGGCTGGTGCTTCGAGTTCCACATATCGAAGTTGTCGTGATGCACGCCCATTGAGAAGAAGTACTTCGCCCCTGCCTTCTGGTACAGATCCATCAGGTGCTCAGGGTCCCACTCTGCTCCCTTGAACATCGGAACAAGGTCCTTATAGCCCACCTTCGACTGCGGCCCATAGGTCGCCAGGTGGTACTTGTACTGACGCTCGGTCGGGATGTACATGTTGCGCGCGTACCAGTCGCCCTGCTCGACGCCGGACTGCGGCCCCCAGTGCGACCAGATGCCGAACTTCGCCTCGCCATACCACGCGGGGATCTCGTACTTGGCAAGCGAATCCACACTCCCCGTAAACGGCCCCGCAGTCAGCGGCAGCGAGACCGGAGCCGCAGAGGGAGCAGCAGGAGCGATTGCCCCCTGCGAAAATGACAACGACGGTTTGAGAGTTGCGGCGGAAAAGAGGGCAATGGCACGGCGTCTGGTTAAATTCACTTTAGCGCTATCTCCGTTTTCAAAGGTGACCCACTCTAACTGTTCCTGGGGCACTTGACAAGTCGTTTTGCCGCACGCGCCGGTTGTGAAAACATCGCGCAAATTGCAATGCACTGTGGAGAGTGCAGGAGGTCACGGCGAGCCCAACCAGCCCTGAACGGTCACCGCAAACGACTGGCCCCGCTGGGTGCGTAGTGCGTCCGGAGGCCCGAATAACGGCCTCCACGGACGACAAATCAAACCGCATTTCCCCTTCGTATGGGAAATCTGGCTCGAATATCGCAGAGAATATGCCAAAACTCTCTGGCGCTACGAAATCAGTGACCTACGCAGATCTTCCCTAAGTGGTTAAAAAATGGTTGGGACGACTATAGTGGAACCACAATGGCCCCAAGGTTGAACCCACGGGGCACATCGGAAGGAACTAAGTGATTGAAAGTAATGGTCGGGACGACTGGATTCGAACCAGCGACCTCATCCACCCCAAGGATGCGCGCTACCAGGCTGCGCCACGTCCCGACTTTGTTTCGCGCGTCGCCCAGGCGGGCAACGGCAGGGGTACCAACAGCTCTAAGTGTACACGAGCCGCACCGGATTCTGGACGCGGCCCCCGGTCGCCTGCAACCGCTCTCATGAACTCCGCGTGCTGATGCAGATGACCGATAAGACCGATTCTACTGTGTGGGCGCCACATACTCCTTGGGCAGCGAGCCGCCCTCGCCCTCGGCGAAGAAGAAGCCGTTCATCTGCTCCACCAGAAAATCCTGCGCCTCGCGCGTCCAGGGCTGCAGGCGATACTCGTTCAGCAGCATCTTCTGCCGCTCCACCCACTCGCCCCACGCCTGCTTGGAGACGTTCTTATAAATCTTCTGGCCGAAGTCGGAGTCGAACGGCGGCTCGTCCAGCCCTTCCATCTCCGCCTTGTACTTCGAGCAAAAAACCATGTGTGCCATGTGTGTTCTCTCCTGAGTCTCTTCTGATTGTAACGGGGATTGTCTGCGCATGCCCTTGGCCTTCTTGTTCGCTGTCTACTTTGTTTCGCCACGCGCTCCGCTGCCCGGAACTACCGGCTGTCGTTGGTGTAAATCGCAAGCTGGGCTTCCGCGGGGCAGAGGTGCGGCGTGTAGCCCAACTCGTTTTGCAGGAATTGATCGAGTTGCACGGGTGTCACACGATATTGTGCCGCCAAATCCGCATCGACCGATATCCAGGCAGGGCGGGTCTGGATCGCCCAGGTCGTGAATTCAGACCAGTCCCCAAGATCCGCAAGAGTAGTATTCGCTCGCGGGTGAACCAGATAGACCGCCGGAATCTGCGCGGCGTCGAAGACTTCGGAGTTTGGCGACAGTGCGGCTTGGTCAACTTTGCGGACGCATTGGACCCGGCGCAGATTGAGCCGCTCCCACGTGAGAGCCGATCCCGGAACTGTAGGATGCTGGCGATGCAGCGTGAGAAACCAGATGAGGGCGAATCCGAAGGCAAGCACCCATGGAACCGGAAGTTTCTTCCGGAGCAGCGGCTCCGCCAATTGAACCGCAAGCAGGATTATGGCAGGGACCAGAAGGATCGCGTAATGGTCGCGAGGATAGATCACGACGATGTCCGCAAGAGGAGGCACACAGATGACCAGGAAGAAGGCGCTGGCCGCGCGCAGTGGACGCAGGTCCTTGCGGAACCACGGCCAGAGACCGACAGCCAGGACAAGCGGCAGGAAGAGGACGGTCCTGCTGTCGCAGAGATTGGTGAGAATGTGGCGGAGAAACAAGCGAGGCTTGGCGCGTGCGAAATCGCCGATGCTGGCAGTTACATGTGTCGCATCGTGCGAGGTGTCGATACCGAAGGTCCTCTCTGTGTAGTCCGAGTTCCAGGCCGCGTCCCCCTTGGGAACCAGGCCGCGTTCGCTGGCCCGAACGCTGTAGTGCTGGGCAAATGCAATCCCCGACCTGTTGTGTTGGGCATGGGCAAGCACATAGAGCATTGCCGCCGCAAGGCTAGCCACCGCAACTCCGGTGGCAATCGCAGACCGCCTGCTGGAGACGCGAGCACCTCCCAAGCTGGGAGATTTAGCGGACGAATGTTCAAGAACCAGCGCGACGATTGTGCCGATCGCGGAGAGGAAGACGCCGTAATCGAACTCCGGACGGCAAAAACCCACGGCGAAACAGACGCCGCAGGATGTGGCCAGTGCCCAGGATACGGAAGGCTTCCGGTCGAGCACAAGGCAGAGGCCCAAAAGAAGGATCGCGGCGGCGAAGAGCGATACATATGGACTGACGGTCAGGAATGGGAAGCAGAGAATTAGGAAGGTGTAAACCCATGCAGCCGGCATTTTCATCCACGCAGGGAGCAGGGCAATGAAGGTTGCAAGCAGTCCCCAGGAAAGGAAATACCGCCATACGGGATTGGGACAGAACAGTGCGAGGAACTTGAACCAGAGTGCGTACAGAGGGGTCCATTCCTGCGCGGATATAAACGAGAAACGATTTACCAGGACGCCCGAACGAAGATAGTCGGTGTCGTCGTAGAAGGAAATTCCGAGCACAAAGCTGGCAATGAAAAGGTAGAAGGCGGTGAGGCACAGAAGTGTCACAAGCTCGGTCGTTCTGGCGGATTTGAGAGTCAACCACTGCTTGCTCACATACAACTCCTACGCCCTCTTACCCTTACTCTTCCTATTCCGTGTCCGCACCTTCTTTTTCTCAGTTGACCCTTTCTGCTTTTTGCCCGACCGGTCCGGGCTTGTATGCCTGCCTTCGCCGCCCGCCATCTTCGCCACTTTGCCCTTGCGCAGACCGCCCAGCGATTTCGGTTCGGTCTGTTCCTCTGAAGGCACCAGCGCGAACTGCAGCCGCCGCTGCTCGCGGTCGATGCGATCCAGCAGCACATGCACGCGCTGGCCCATCTTGTACGCGCGACCAGAGCGCGTGCTGACGATCTGCTTGTCGGTGTCGCGGAAGACGAAGCGCTCGTCGCTTCCCCAGCCGCTGAGCGAAGTGATCGGCACCAGACCCTCGATGAAGAGATCGTCCAGCTCGACGAAGAAGCCGTACTTCGTACACGAGAGGATGATGCCGTCGAAGTCTTCGCCGACGCGGTCTTCCATGAAGCGCATCTTCTTCCACTCCATCAGCTCGCGCTCGGCGTCGTCGGCGCGCCGCTCGGCCTGGCTGGATTCGGTTGCAATCGCCGCCAGCTCAGCCTCCGGAATCGGCTCGGACGCGTACGCCTCTGGCCTTCGTGCTGCAATTTTTTCATTTGTAACCGATTTAGCATCTTGTTTCCATGGCTGCGGATCGCTGCTCAGAATCGCATCGCCGTGCGTGTCGGCACCCGCTCGAATCAGATCGCGGACTAGCCGATGCACGATCAGGTCCGGGTAGCGCCGGATGGGAGAGGTGAAGTGCGTATAGCACGGGCTGGCCAGCGCGAAGTGCCCCTCATTTTTTTCGCTGTAGCGCGCCTGTTTCAACGAGCGCAGCATCAGATAGCTCAGAATCCGCTCTTCCGGCTTGCCCTCAATCTTCGCCGTCAGCCGCTGATACATCTGCGGCGTCACGGGGATCGACTCGGCAACCTCGTGCGTCTTCGCCTGCCGCCCGTGCCCGCCGCCACTCGAGCCGCGCCGCGCATCGCGCCGGTCGGACTTCATCGTCATCTGCTTCACCGGCAGGCTGGCAAATCCCAGCGAATAGCCAAACCCGCTCGCCGTCTCCTCGAAGTCGAGAATGCGCCTGGGGTCGGGCGTCTCGTGGATGCGATAGATGCCGGGAATTGTGTTCGATTCGATCCACGTCGCCACGCACTCGTTGGCGCTCAGCATGAACTCCTCGATCAGCCGGTGCGCCCAGCCGCGCTCGGAGCGCACGATCGACTCCATGTTGCCGTCCGGGTCGAACTCAATGACCGGCTCGGGCAGATCGAAGTCGATCGATCCGCGCCGATGTCGCTTCGCATTCAGCTTCAGCGCCAGTTCGTACATCTGCTCAAAATTGGTTACAAGTTCAGCAAACTCTGCGCGCACAGCCCGATCTGCGTCGGTTGCTGCATCCGTTGAGCAATCCAGAATTGCCTGCACCTGGGTGTACGTCATGCGTTTTGCGCTGCGGATGATGCTCTCGCAGATCTCGTAGCCCAGAACCTCGCCGCGCGCGTCGATCTCCATCAGGCAGCTCAGCACCAGGCGGTCCTCATCCGGCCGTAGGCTGCACATGCCGCTGGAAAGTTGCGGCGGGAGCATGGGCACCGCGCGGTCCGGAAAATAAACGCTCGTCCCGCGCAGCCGCGCCTCCAGGTCAAGCGATGTCCCGGGCCGTACATAATGACTCACGTCGGCGATATGAACCTGAAGCTGCCAGTTCCCATTCGCCAGCAGCGTTACCAACACTGCGTCGTCGAAGTCACGCGCCGTCTCGCCGTCGATGGTGATGATCGGCAACACGCGAAAATCGCGCCTTTGCGCAATCTCCGCAACCGTCAGCGTATCAACCGCTTGAGCCGCCGACGCACTCGCCTCCGCCAGCACATTCGCAGGAAACACATGCGGCAGATGATGCTTGCGAATCACAATCTCCACATCCACGCCAAAGGCATCCGGCGGGCCGAGCACCTCGATGACGCGTCCGCGCGCAGGTCGTCCGGGAGCAGGGAAGTCCGTAATCTCCACATCCACCGCAAGCCCCTCCAGTGGAGTGTGGCTCGGCCCATCGTCGTCCGCGCTCCACCGTCGTTGCTGCGTCTGCGCCTCTTCGCCGAGCATGCGGTGCGGCGTCTCCTTTGGCGTGGCAGGCACCTCCGCGCCCTCGAGAATCAGTATCGCTCCGCCTCCCGGAGCACCCGTCATCCGCTCATCCAGCGGCGTTACATAGTTTTCATTCCCCAGCGGCACATCGTCCCACGCACTCCGGCTGCGCCGCGCCCGCGCATAGTGAAAGATGCCCACCACGGTAGGATTTCGTCGTGTCAGCACGCGTGCGATGCGCCCCGATCGACGCCCATCCCGTCCCGGCGGGGCTTCGTCCACCAGAACCTCATCGCCCTGCATCGCGCCGTTCAGTTCATTCGGCGGAATAAACAAATCGTCGTCGCGGTTGGTGCTGCCACTGGGCCGCACAAATCCATAGCCATCGCGGTGCAGATCGAGCCGTCCCGCAAGCAGCCGGCCGCGTGTTGCGCGCAACTCCTGCGACTGCGACTCACCACGCGGCACTCGCGACGTCTTCTCGAAGGCTGCCTCCGGCAGCGCCCACTGCTCCTGCTCCGTCTTCACCAGCTCACCGCGAGCGGTGATTCGCGCCAACTGTTCCAGCAGCAGGCGCCGCTCGCGTCCTCCGCCCAACCCCAGCTCGCGGATCAGTTGCTTGTATCCCGCGCGACGGCCCGCCGAGCGCTCAATGCGCCGGATCAGCTCGCGGTCCGTCTGCGGATAAGGAGTTCGTGCCATGACTCAGAGAATACCGCGCCGCCCATTCGCGTGCGCACTCCACACCAACAACTCTACTTCGCCGCGCCCTTCAGCAGCCCCACCGCCTGCTCCAGCGTCGTGCCCAGCGGAACCAGCGTGAACTCCGTCTTCACCTCGTCCTCCTGATCGCCGATGGTCTTGATAAACAGCGCGTGTCCGCTGATGTGGACGTGCGTCTCGGTGATCTCCCAATAGCCCGGCGCCACCTGCCTGCGCTCCACGTCGAAGACGCTGCCCTGTTTAATGCGCGCCAGCAGCCCGAATCCGATCGTCACATCATGCTCCAGCCGGCCCTTCATCGTGCGAATGCGATGCTGTGCGTGATCGACCACCATCGTCCCGCTCATCGCGCCCATCACCCGCGCCTCCATGTCTGGCGGATGGAAGTTTGGGTCGGGACGAAACGAGAGAGTTGTCAGCTCCGGCGTCGTGCTCTCAACCTTCCAAATGAAAGCCTGCGGCATCAGGTTCAGCAGCTCGACCGCGCTCCTGTCGTCCTGCGCCCCATTGGCCCGCTGCTTCTTCTGCATATCGGGATCGTGGATGAACTTAAGATTGTGCGCGTCGTCCTCCGCCAGCACCCCAGCCGTTGCCGGCCCGCCCTTCTCCTCCACATGGCGGCCGATCGCCCCATGCTCGGTCTCGACAATGATGAAGGATGTCCCTCCCGCCTCGCTCCGCCGATAGCGCCAGTGCGACTGGTCCGTGCGGTTCGCCTCCAATTCGGCGTTCACCGCCTGCTGCACGATCTGCTTCGCGTCCTGCGCACGCGCCTGCGTCGAAGCACAGAGCATTGCGCAAAGCAACCCACTCCATAGTTTTGTACTCAACTTCATCTTTCTCCTTAGACGCGAATCCTGCGCGATTGGCTCTGCCGTAACGCCCGGCGTTATCGAACCCACTCCACGCGCACGCTCTTCTTGCCCAACCGCAGCGCGACCGAGCCGCCCGCATTCGCGCCCTTCAACAGCTTCTCGCTGAACTTCTCGCCATCCACACTGACCGCATTCTCGCCCAGCTTGCGTGTCGCCTCGCCGGTCGAACTCGCCAGCCCCGCAAGCTGCAGCAGCTTCGCCACGCGCAGCACCGAACCCTCCTTCAGCCCCAGTTCGACCACCAACCCCTCCGCCGCCAGCGAGATCTTCACCACCGGCGCATCCTCCGCGACTGCGCGTTGCTGGAACTGCTTCGCCCAATTCTCCGCCGCAGCGTCGGCGGCATCTTTCGAGTGGAAGTCGCGTACAATCCCCCAGGCGAGATTCTTCTTCGCCTGCATCGGATGCAGCCTGCCACACGCAACGTCGGCCTGCATCGCCGCGATCTCGCTCCCGCGCAGGTCGGTCAGCAGCGTCCAGTACTTCCACATCAGCTCGTCGGAGATGGACATCAGCTTGCCGTACATCTCGCCCGGCGGCTCATGGATGCCAATCGCATTGCCCAGCGACTTGGACATCTTCTGCACGCCGTCCAGCCCTTCGAGAATCGGCGTCATCAGCACGATCTGCGGTGGTTGCCCGTCCTTGCGTTGCAGCTCGCGGCCCATCAGCAGGTTGAACTTCTGGTCCGTCCCGCCCAGCTCCACGTCGCACTTCAGCATCACCGAGTCGTAGCCCTGCGCCAGCGGATACAGCAGCTCATGAATCGAAATCGGCTGCTCCTCCTTGAATCGCTGATGAAACTCATCCCGCTCCAGCATCTGGCTCAACGTAAACTTCGCTGCCAGCCCGATCAGCCCCTGCGTATCCCAGCTTATCCAGCCACTCCGAGTTGTAGCGCACTTCGGTCTTCTCCGGGTCCAGAATCTTGAAGACCTGCGCCTTGTATGTCTCGGCGTTGCGATCGATCTCCTCCTGCGAGAGCGGCTTGCGCGTGACGTTTCTGCCCGTGGGGTCGCCGATCAGCGCGGTCGAATCGCCGATCAGGAAGATGACGGTGTGGCCGAGTTGCTGAAAATGCCTCAGCTTGCGGATCAGCACGGTGTGGCCCAGGTGCAGGTCCGGCGCGGTGGGATCGAACCCCGCCTTGATGCGCATGGGCACGCCCTTGGCCCGCGACTGCGCGATGCGCTCGCGAAGCGCCTCCAGCGGAATGATCTCCGCCGCCCCCTTGGTAATCAGGTCCAACTGTTCCTCAACCGCCGCAAACGTAGCCATATCATTCAAGTATAAAGACCCCTTGCGGCATTCGTGGGACAGCGACGCAATGAATTGGGCACCAGGCAATATGTCCTCCGCCAACTGGCGAGTAAATGATTCGGAGGGTGCAAGAAAAGACTTGACAGGAAAATAAAAATGTGTAATTATATAAAAGTCAATGGTCAAATCGGGTCATGGACGTTATAGTAGCCAAATACATTAAACAGGAATAAATTATGAGTATCTCGAATATTGCCAACCTACCTTCGCCTCAACCTCCCACAACAATCAATGATCTTGAACAGATCATCGCAAGCGCCTTGGAAGGACTTCGTCCCGCTCCACTCAGCGAACATATTACTGCCGCGTTCCCATACCTCCTTCCCAATGGCCTGCGTCTGAGGGTCCAACTTGAAGAGGATGGGCGCAAGAAGCGCAGCACAGCCGCCGCATCGAACTGGAACCCGGAAACGGGAGAGATCGTTATCTACTTCGAGCGGAAGGAGCCTGATTCGAGCCAGCCAGTTGTAGCGAGTCTGCCTGTGGTTCCGACAAGTCCAGAGGGCAGGTCGATCGCTGAGAAAAACGAGCTCTTCGCAATATGGAACCGCAGGGTCAAGGCTGGTATTCGTCACGATCCGCTACGGACGCCGCCTGTTGAGCGACAAGCCGCTACTCGCGAGGCGATACTAAGCAGCCTTGCGGAACCACAGGTTTCAGACGCCGAGATTCAGCAGCTTTGCATCGCCCTTGCCGAAGCAGAAAAGGCAGGCAAAGCCTTTATCGCCCTCAAGTGGTTCCGCGATAATGAACTGACGAAGCACGGCTATACATGGGCGGAGTCCTTGGCATATCGTCAGGCAGTTGTGGCTAAGGCATTCGATGTTGGAGCCATTATGACCACTCAGATCCCCAATCCTAAAGCGCCGCAGCACCCAACCACGACCATTCGGTTGAATCGGGAGTCGAAGTACGCCCAAGCGGTTGCACCCCGCTTCCAACCTATCCAGTTGCGCGGAGAGGGGCCATCCGCCTCCGAACTGCTCCTGCGTGATCGAGAGAGGCTCTAGATTCTCCACTTCATCGACACCAGCGCCTTACTGAAGCTCTTTGTCGCAGAGCAGGGCAGCGACAATATGCTGCGATTTGTCCAGGCGGAAGATGACCGCAACAAGGTCGTCTCCGCACTGGCGCAGATTGAAGCCAGATCCGCCATCTGTAGACTCCGCAAGGGAAACCGCATGTCCCCCTCCGAAGCTGCATTGGCTCTTGATTTGCTCACAAATGAACTAAGGCGGATCGTCGAGCAGCCAATCAATCCCCCAGTTCTCGAAGCCGCAAACACGCTGATTGATCGTCATACTCTCCGAGCCTTGGACGCAGTCCAACTAGGCTGTGCCGTTGTCGCGCGCGATCTGCTAGCCGCTCCGAACATGCGCTTTGTCGCCTCCGACAAGACACTACTCGATGCAGCGCGAGCGGAAGGATTCGACATCTGGAACCCCTGCGACTAAGCCATCCGAAAGCCACAAATGCCGCGTGCCCCATTCTTCACGCCAATGCGAATGGCGGGACTAATCCTGCTTTTATAGTGCGCCTTGAACCTTGCACCCCTCACCTTGTATCTTGTCCCCATGGATGCTGAACGCCTGCGCGCGTATCTGCTCACACTGCCGCACGTCGCCGAGACGATGCAGTGGGGCGCGAACCTCGTCTACTGGGCCGGGGACAAGGCCATCGGTGGCAAGATGTTCGCGCTCGTCAACCTGGACGAACCGCCCGACCCCGCCGCCGGCAGACCCCACCTGCTCCTCTCCTACGCAGCCGGGCCCGAGCACTACGCCGAGCTGCTGGAGCGGGACGGCCTGGTCCCCGCGCCCTATATGGCCCGCATCCACTGGGTCGCCGCCGAGCGCTGGGAGGTTTTCAGCGAGGCCGAGTGGAAGCGCGAGCTGCGCGCCGCCCACGAACTCACTCTGGCCAAGTTGCCCAAAAAAGTCCGCGCCACGCTCGCCCTGCCCGCCGCCCAGCAGCGCCGCCTCATCGCCGAGGCCCGCCGCAAGCTGGCCAAAAAATCCTGACGCGCCGTGTTCGACGGCATGGCACACCCTGCTGCAACGACGAGGCTAGTTCGTTGTGTAGTACACCGCCAGCGTACCCACCTTCGTCGCCGGTCCGTTCCCTGTATACGCGTTCTGCCAGATCATCCCCAGGCTGGTGTTGAAGACCATCGGAGATTCCCGGAAGTAGCGATAGGCAGTCCAGTAAGTCGTATTATCCGGCGGGTTGGATTTGTAGTATCGCGCAATTCCGTACTCGTCCGTCCGCCCGTGGAACTGGTCGCCATAGAACTGATTGCCAAAGAAGTCCTCCGTCCCGCCATAGATGAAGACCGTCCCGTCCAACGTGATCGTTGGGTTCATCTCAAGCCAGTATGGTTCCACCTGTCCCGGCGCGGACGATACAAAGTAAATGCTCTCCAGCTCTCCCGGCCCACTGACCGTGGGAATGACGGTGAGGACCTGGTTCTCGGCAATAGTGGAGCTGGCCCAGTCGTTGACAACCATATGAAAGACGTTCCGTGTTGCAGGGTAGCGCCCGACCGGGGCGACGCCAGGGTAGTACTCGACCTGCGAGTAAACAGGGCCATTGAGTGCGGAAGGTACCGTGACCGAGATGTTGATGCTGGAGGTGTACTTGATATAGATGCGCCGGTAACCGCCGATGACCTCGTTCGATTGGCTGGTAGCGTTCGTTATGCCGAGGTACTTGGTCAGGAACAGGTCGCTGGTCGCCGCGACGCCATCTGAAGTTGCATACCCATTCCACAACAGGAACATGCCGAGGGTGCAGCTATAGGTTTTGCCGTCCACGACAATCGTGATGATCGTCTGCGCCCCGAGGTTCGCCGCTGTCGGAGCGCCGTCGTTATAGGTCATGGCGAACTGAATGCGCTCGACATTGCCAGCTCCGGTGGCGGAGAGCAAGGTCACTTTGTTGTTCACGATTGGCGGCGACTTGAGAGCAACTACCATCAGCGTGCGCGTCTCGCTGACATCTCCCGCCGCACCTGCTGCCCCAGTCGCGCCTGTGGGTCCCTGTGCGCCTGTCGCTCCCGCCGATCCTGCCGTGCCGGCTGGCCCCACCGGTCCCTGCGGCCCCATCGGCCCAGTCGCTCCGGTTACTCCGATCGCTCCCGCGACTCCGCTGCCAGCGCCCACCAGCGCCCACCGCGAAGCGTTTGTCGCCGGTGAGTTGTCCACGTTGTCGGTCACCAGCGAGATATAAAAGTCGTTCCCCAACGACACCATGTCGTTCAAGTTATAGACCGTTCCGGCAGAGTAGCTCCCTAGGTACGCCACATAGGTTCTCGTCTGCGCACTCGCAGGTAGGGCATGGACCAGTGCTAGAGGCAGCATCAGAGTCACCGAGAGTGCAAGGCGTCGAATCATGTCATCTCCTGTCTAGCTTGGAATCAAGATCAGCGCGCCACTGTCCACTGCCAGCGTGTAGTTCCTCGCTGTCACGGCGTCAGCAAGCACAATTTGCAAAGCCCCTGGCGTCGTGCTCGAACCCGGAACCAGCGTCAGCGCGCCGTCAGTCACCGTCACCGAATAGTGCGCGCCGGTCACGCTGTCGATCAGTCCCAGATTGGCCGCCGCCGTCCCCTCATTGTTCGTCTCCGTCAGCATCAGCGCGCCATCTGCCACGCTCAGGCTGTAGTGCGTCTCAGTCCCAGAGTCCGTCAGAATCAGCCCGCTACTGCCCCCGCCGGCTTGTGGAAGAGACAAGCCGCCGCCGCAACCAACCATCGGAAGCACCAGCCCCGCAACTAACACAACCGCCGCAAACCGCCTCATCATCCCTACTCCAGGACGCCGTTCGATTGATCTGACATCCCGTCTATCGACACTCCCAGCGTCTCGCTTCAGCCGCGACCCTCAATCCTCCCCGCAAGCAGTCCAAAAAACCGAATGCGCCCGGTACACTAGGACAGGGGGGAGCATGAAGCAGGTTAACGAACCGCATCTCGAGCACAGTCCTCAGCCCTCCACGCGCGTTCAATCGGAAAGCGGTCTGCGCGATCGGAATAAGAAGATCTGCATGAATTGCCTCGCCCTGCCAGCCATGTTCCTCCTCCTCGCTGTAACCCTCCTCCTCGCGCCGATGCGTCTCCGCGCCCAGGCCTCCGACATTCCCAGCGCCGCGCCCGCCTCCGCAGCACCCGGCCAGACCGACACCCAGCGCGGTCGCATTCTCATCGACCAGATGGTCGCGGCCCTCGGCGGCGAGGCGTGGCTCAACCGCGCAACCATCCAGCTCGATGGCCGCACCTCATCCTTCTTCCACGGCGTACCCAACCCCTACATCACGGAGTACCACGAGCAGCGCCGCCTGCACGCGCCCGGACAACCCGAGGCCGACCGCGTCGGCTTCCTCGCCGAGCGCGGCATGATCGAGCCCGGAAAGAAGATAGACGTCGTGCAGCTCTGGATTGCAGACAACGGCTACGAGATCACCTTCAAGGGCCAGACCACCCTGCCCAAGGAGCAGGTGGAGGACTACTATCGCCGCCGCGCCCACTCCATCGAGGAGGTCGTGCACAACTGGCTCAAAGCGCCCGGCGTGATGGTCGTCTCCGAGGGGACCGTCATGGTCGTGCGCCGCCTTGCCGACCGCGTTACCGTGCTCACGGCCACGAACGACGCCGTCACCCTCGACCTGGACGCCACCACGCATCTTCCTCTGCGCCGCACCTTCCGCTGGCGCAACCCCCAGTTCAACGACTACGACGAGGAGTCCGAGACCTACGACGACTACCACACCATCCAGGGCCTGCCCACGCCGCTCACCATCACCCGCTACCACAACGGCGAGATGTCCGGCCAGCGCTTCCTCACCCGTGTCGTCTACAACCTGCCCCTCAACTCCATCCCTCTTCGATCCCGCCGTCCTGCTCAAGAAGAAGTGATGCAAAGAGCATTGTCATTCTGAGCGCAGCCTTATGAATCGTCATTCTGGCGAAGCCAGAATCTCTGTATTTGTCTTTTGCCTCTGCTCCCACGCGACCCGCGCATTTATACTCAAGCGTGAGATGAGTGACAGTCCTAACCAGCCCGCAGACACCCAAACCATGGACATCAACCAGATCATGTCCCTGCTTCCCCACCGCTATCCCTTCCTGCTGATCGACCGCCTGATCGAGATCGAGCGCAAGAAGCGCGTCGTCGCGCTGAAGAACGTCACCATCAACGAGCCGCACTTCGCCGGCCACTTTCCCAGACTTCCCCATCATGCCGGGCGTGCTCATCATCGAGGCCATCGCGCAGGCCGGTGCCGCGCTGCTGCTCACGGAGTATTCCGCAGCCGACCGCGAGTCCAAGCTGATGGTCTTCACCAGCATCGACGCGCCCGTTCCGCAGCCCGGTGGTTCCCGGCGACCAGCTCCGCATCGAGGTCACCGTGCTCAACTGGCGCTCCAACGCAGTCAAGATGCGCGGCATCGTCACGGTCGACGGCAAGATCGCCTGCGAGGCCACCGTCATGTGCGCCATGACCGACCGCAAGCCCGCCGAACCCGCCGCCGCGCCCGTCGCCGGAGCCGCAGCCGAGTGAACATCCATCCCACCGCGATCGTTGCACCCGGCGCCCAGATTCCCGCCTCCTGCACCATCGGCCCCTTCTGCACCATCGGCCCCAACGTCGTGCTTGGCGAAGAGTGCGTGCTCATCTCCCACGTCGTGCTCGACGGCCATCTCACCCTCGGTCGCGGCAACCGCATCTTCCCCTTTGCCTCCATCGGCGTCGCGCCGCAGGACCTCAAGTACGCGGGCGAACCCACGCGCTGCGTCCTCGGCGACAACAATACCATCCGCGAGTCGGTCACCATCTCTAGAGGAACTGTAGGAGGCGGGTCTGTTACCCGCCTGGGAAATGCCTGCCTCATCATGGCCTACGTCCACATCGGCCACGACTGCCAGATCGGCGACGGCTGCATCCTGGCCAACGCGGCCACGCTGGCCGGCCACGTCACCATCGAGGACTACGCCGTGGTCGGCGCGCTCTGCCCGGTGCACCAGTTCTGCCGCATCGGCCGCTACAGCTTCATCGGCGGAGGAACGACGATCACACAGAACGTGCTGCCCTACTCGCTGACCTCGATCGAGCGCAACAACCACGCCTACGGCCTGAACAAGGTCGGTCTGGAGCGCCGCGGCTTCACGCCAGTGCAGATCAAGCAACTCCGCGCGGCCTACCGCCTCCTGCAAGCCTCCAAGCTGAACACCACCGACGCGCTGGCCGCCATCCGCGCCAGGCTGCTGGCCGAAGGCGGCGAAGCCGATCCAGCTGCCGCCGAGCACGTCCGCTACCTTGCGGAGTTCATCGCCGCCAGCCCCCGCGGGGTGATCAAGTAGGAGCAACATCCATGCGTATACTACCTTTTCTCCTCCTCTTCGTAACCCTTCCCGCCCTCTCGCAGACGCTGCCCGTGCGTGGCGCTCCCGTCGATATCTACGATGGCTTCGAAGGTGCAGCCCTCAGCCCGCTATGGGAGACCAGCCGCATCGTCCCCGGCGCACTCACCCTGCAATCCGCTATTGTCCGCTCAGGCCAGGGTGCCGTCCATCTTACTGTTCACGCCAACGACAAGTTCGAAGCCGGCCAGCATGGCGATGCCGACAGCGAACGCGACGAGCTGCTCGAAGCCCGCGTGCTCACCTCCAGAGAGAACGTCTCGTATGAATATTCCTGGAGCATGTATCTGCCCGCGGACTTCCCCGTCGTCCCGGTGCGGCTGGTTGTAGCGCAATGGAAACAGTATTGCGACTCCGACAGCGGTCCCTGCTCCGACGACAGCCCCATACTTGCCGTCCGCTACGTTAATGGGGTTCTTTCTATCGTACAGAGTTTTGGTCGCAGCGAAAAAGCAGTCCTCTACGAGGAGAAGCGAGACCTGCGCGGGCACTGGCTCGACCTCCGCTTTCAGGCGCGCTTTACACCGCAAGCGACCGGCTTCGTCCGCGCATGGCTGGACGGCAAGCAGGTGGTCGATTACAGCGGCGTCACGGCCAACGCGGAGAGCGCGGCCACCGGCTATCCCACTCCCAGCTATTACTACTTCAAGATGGGCCTATACCGCGATGTCATGCCCCAGCCCATGACCCTCTACCTCGACGAGTACCGCAAGCGGCAGCTCCCTGTGGACGCGTTCTAAACACTTCTCTGATTTACGCAACGCGCCACCGCAGACTAAACTGGGCAGTAGGAAGAGTGGCCGAGTGGTTGATGGCTCCAGTCTTGAAAACTGGCGTACCTGAAAGGGTATCGGGGGTTCGAATCCCTCCTCTTCCGCCATACCTTTATCCGAGAACATCCGGAGAAATCCAAGACAATTGAATAAAACGACAGATACCCGCATTTTTACTGGGTATTTCGTCCACCTACGTCCGGGGGCGTTCGGGGGCAGCCGCCGTCTGGTGGGTGTAAAGGAGGGTGTATTCTGTTCTCAGCTTGGGTGTATTTTGCAAAACGGAGGCATTTTGGCTCTACCTGGTACGAAGATCAAGAAGGCTAAAACAAACTCATCTCCACGGACCAGATATCCGTGTCGGCTCACTGATACAGAGATCAAGAACGCTAAAGCAAAGAAAAAAGCCTATAGCAAGGCAGATGGAGGCGGACTATACCTCTGGATCACGCCCCCAGGCGGCAAGCTGTGGCGCTGGTCCTATCGGTTTGATGGCAAAGAGAAACTCATGTCGCTTGGAGAGTATCCGTATACTACGCTCTCGGTTGCGAGAGCGAAGTATATGGAGGCCAGAAAGCTTCTTGCTGAAGGCACCGATCCGATGGCGCAGCGGAGGGCCGAGAAAACAGCAAAGAAAGCAGCGTCCGAGAATTCCTTCCAGAGCGTTGCCGCAAAGTGGATGGAGCATTGGCACCACGAAAAAAGTCCGCGACACGCGGGGTACGTGAAGCGCCGCATGGAGGCCGATATTCTGCCCGGTTTGGGGGCGCGGCCAATTGCGGAGATCGAAGTTCCCGAGATCGTGGCGATGGTGATGGCTATCGAAAACCGCGGAGCTGGAGTTATTGCCCGGCGCGCACTTCAGACCACGGCGCAGATCTTTCGCTACGGCATCGCTCACGGCTACGCAAAACGCAACCCGGCCAGCGAGTTCAGAGCCGGCGACATTCTAAAGCCTATTCGCGAGACAAATTATGCCCGCATTGAAGCCAAGGAACTTCCCGACTTGCTGAGACGGACTGAAATCTATCAAGGAACCCATGTCACGCGACTGGCAATGAAGCTGATGGCGCTGACATTTCTGCGGACGTCTGAGTTGATCGGTGCCCCGTGGACAGAGTTTGATTTCGAGGCGGCCCGCTGGGACGTTCCCGCCGAACGCATGAAGTCAGGTAGACGTCACATCGTGCCCCTGGCTCGACAGACGCTGGAGATCCTGGGAGTGCTGCACGATTTGACGGGACACAGCAAATGGCTTTTTCCGGGCGACCGTAACCCCAAAAAGTTTATGAGCAACAACACCATTTTGAAGGGATTGGAGCGAATGGGCTACAAAGGCGCGATGACCGGGCACGGCTTTCGGGGTCTGGCTTCGACCATCCTGCATGAGCTAGGGTACCAAGGCGAATACATCGAACTACAGCTTGCGCACCTTAAGAAGGACAAAGTGAGCGCGGCGTATGATTATGCCCGCTATCTGGCACCGCGCACCGCGATGATGCAGGATTGGGCAGACTTCCTGGAGAAAGCACAGAAGACGGGTAAGGTTCCCCAATTTACCGGCAAGGTCGCACGCGTATTTGACGAGCCTTGAGTTTTCCGCCAAGTCTAGACTATGTGCGACATTCCGATGCAGAAGGTGGAGAAGCCCTTATTTGTGCAGTGTTTATGCGGGGCAAAGCAAGTTGCCCGGTTTCCCTTGGACACGTCTGTGGACACAGAAATAAACTTACGCATGGTTCCCTGAAGGATTCGGCTCCTAACAAAAGCCGGAGTTCGTTCTCGGCTCAGCTCGCGGATGGCCCACTGAGGCGCACGTAAGTGTAACGCGGTAAGATTCCCTCTATGAATCTTTCCTCCTTTATCTGGTCGGTCGCGGATCTGCTGCGCGGCAAGTACAGGCCTCATGAGTACGGCAGGGTGATTCTCCCGTTTACGGTTCTCCGCCGCATGGACTGCGTTCTCGAACCCACCAAGCAGGCTGTCCTCAAGGAATCGGCCAAACGATCAGCTTCCACCACCAGCGTCAATCCTTTTCTGGTGCGCGCCTCGCGCAGTACCTTCTACAACACCTCGCCCATGGATCTGAAGGCGGTCGTCGGCGATCAGGACAACATCGCCCTCAATCTCGGCACCTATCTCCACAGCTTCTCGCCCAACGTCAAGGACATCTTCGACCGCTTCGAGTTTCAGGCGCAGATCGATCGTCTCGCCAAGGCCGACCTGCTCTACCTCGTCACCGAAAAGTTCAGCACCATCGACCTGCATCCGGACAAGGTCAGCAACGCGGACATGGGCACCATCTTCGAGGAGCTGATCCGCAAGTTCGCCGAGCTATCCAACGAGACCGCTGGCGAGCATTTCACGCCACGCGAGGTCATCCGCCTCATGGTCAACCTCATCTTCGCGGAGGATGACGAAGCACTCTCCAATCCCGGCGTCGTCCGCACCATCTACGACCCGACAGCGGGCACGGGCGGTATGCTCTCGGTTGCGGGCGAGTGCCGAGCAGTTGCGCGCCTCGATGCTCGATCCCTATCTTCCGTTCATGCGCCAGACGCTGGAAGCGCATCCACGCCTTTGCGCCACGCGTCTGGAGCAGATGCTGCGGGATCGCGGCTACAGGGGAAGCATCGAGCAGTTGCGGCGTGTGGTGGCGCGTCTGCGTCCGCAGCCACAAGAGGCGTTTTTGCGCCTGCAAGTCTTCACCGGCGAGCAGGCGCAAGTCGACTGGGCGTCTTTTGGCACGGTCATGGTGGGTCGCGCAAAACGCGCGCTGAGCTGTTTCGTGATGACCTTGTCCTGGTCGCGGGCGCTGTATCTGGAGTTCTTCTTCGATCAAACGATGGAGAGCTTCCTGCGCGGCCATGTGAACGCGTTTCGGTCTTTTTCCGGCGCGGCAAGGATAGCGCTCTACGACAACTTGAAGTCTGCGGTGCTGGAGCGGCACGGCAGCCAGATCCATTTCAATCCGCGGCTGCTGGAGTTGGCAGCACACTATCACTTCGAGCCGCGCCCTTGCCAGGTGCGGGCCGGCAATCAAAAGGGTCGTGTTGAGCGGGCGATTCGCTATGTGCGCGATTCGTTCTGGGCGGCCCGCACCTTCACCACGCTGGAGGAGTGCAATCGTCAGGCACTCAAGTGGCGCGACGAGATCGCGCATCAACGCCCTTGGCCGGACGACCGCAATCGCACGGTTGCCCAGACCTTCGTCGACGAACAGCCGCGCTTGTTGCCTCTGCCGCTGCATCCGTTCGACACCGACTGCGTAGTCGCGGTGCGCTCGGCCAAGACCATTTATGTGCGCTTCGACGGCAACGACTACTCGATTCCGCCCGAGGCAGTAGGCCGTTCGCTGATGCTGGCGGCATCCGATACCGAGGTGCGCATCCTTGACGGCTCACGGGAGCTGGCCCGCCATCGCCGCAGCTATAACCGTCAGCAACTGGTTCTCGATCCGGCGCATGAGCAGGTCTTGCTGCGCACTAAGCGCAAGGCGCGCGAGTCCACGCGCAACGGTCGTCTGGAACTGGCCGTGCCGGAGAGCACGGTCCTGTTGGAGCGAGCCTTCGCCGAAGGAGAATCGGCTGCGCAGCAGAGCGCGCAACTGCTCGTGCTGCTGGATCGCTACGGCACGAGAGCGATGCGCCGCGCCGTCCACGAAGCGCTTGAGCGCAACACGCCGCGCGCCTCTTCGGTTGCCTTCCTGCTGCGTCAGTCTAATCACGCTATGCCGATGCCGCTTGATCTGAGTCGCCATCCCGAGGCTCAGAACCTTGATGTCCGCCCACACGACCTGGAGACCTACGATGAGCTTGCCCACCGACGCGACGATGATGAACCCGAGCGATAGCCTGCGCGAACAGTTGGAGCGGATCGGCCTACGCGCCGTGGCCGCGCAACTAAACGACATGCTGGCAAACGCAACCAGGCAACGCTGGTCGCCGCGCCAACTGCTCGAACAACTGGTGCAGATCGAAGTTGCCGAGCGCGCTCACCGCAGCCTTGAACGCCGCCTGCGCACGGCCGAGATCCGTAGGTTCAAGCCCATGGCCGACTTCGACTGGACGTGGCCCAAGCGCATCGAGCGCGATGTCATCGAGCGGGCGCTGACGTTGGACTTCCTGGCCGAGGCGCGCAACCTCGTTCTTGTCGGAGCAAATGGTCTTGGCAAGACCATGATCGCGCAAAACATCTGCCATGCCGCCGTGCTGGCTGGCCACTCCGTGCTCTTCCGCACCGCCTCGGCGCTGATCGAGGAACTGCATCGGCAGACGCCCGAAGGACGCCTGCGCAAACTGCGCGCCTACGCCAACGTGGCGCTGCTGTGCATCGACGAGGTCGGCTACCTCTCCTTCGATGACAAGTCGGCCGACCTGCTCTACGAGGTCATCAACCGTCGCTACGAGCAGAAATCCCTGATCCTGACCACCAACAAGCCCTTCAAGGAATGGAACGAGGTCTTTCCCAACGCAGCCTGCATCGCCACCCTGCTCGACCGTCTGCTGCATCACGCCGAGGTGACCGTCATCGAAGGCTCCAGCTACCGTGTGCGCGAAAGCGAGCAGGAAGCCACGACCCGCCGCAGGAGGAAGAAATGAATCATCCCGATGCTTCGGCCTCTTATATGGCCTCGGTTGTCACCCTCTATCTTCAGATGCCGGACACGCCCATGCGTGTGAGCGTCTCCGATCAATGGCTGGCCCGCCACTTCCACCAAGATGGCATCCCGCTGGAGACCGTCGAAACTGCTCTGCTGCTGGGCTCGCTGCGAAGACTGATCCGCCCAGCCGACGCTCCGCATCTCTCGCCGATCCGCTCACTGGCCTACTTCCGCCCCGTCATCGAGGAGATATGCGAACACCCAGCGCCGGAGAACTACCGCGAGTACCTCCGCATCAAACTACGCCAGACCACAAAGGCCCTGACGGCCGATGAGCGAAAAACTACGTTTTCTGATGACCGCTAACATGCGGTATCTAGCGGAGAATTTCCCGCAGAAAAAAACAGGAATCATCCAAGCGATTCGCGGCAGATTTGGAGTCTAGAAAGGTAACTTCGATGACCAAGAAAAACCCGTTTGACCAAGCGATGAAAAAGATTCTATCTGTGTCCAAGGAAGAGTTGCAGAGACGATTGGACGCAGAGAAAGCCACTAAAGCGGCTTTCTCCCGCGCTTCCGGCGGTAAGGGTTAGAAGGCCGTTTCTGCCACCTTGCCTGTGACCTCGGCATAGGTGAGGTGTTTTCCAGTCACTTGGGATACCACTTTGGCGAAGCGGAGAGAATCATTGCTGTTGTACCGATTATTGAAGCGAAACACTTGCTCCGCAACGTAAGCGTCAAGGTGAAACGGCTCGACCGAGATGTAGGTTCCAGTCAATCCGCGTTTGAGGCAAGACCAGAAGTTCTCGATTCCATTGGTGTGAATGTGCTCACGAACGTAGCCCTCAACGTGATTGATAACGTCATGCATAAAGGGCTTGGCAATAAACGGATAGGTTGAGAATTCATCGGTAATGACATAAGACCCCGCTTCTATGTGCTCATGGATCGGCGGCTGCATAGTAAGCGTGTGGTGTTGGCCGGGTGTACAAGTGGTGGGGCAGGCTTCAGGATGATTGTATGTCCGAAGCGAAGCTTGAGCTGGATGGGATAGAGGCTGGAGTTGGTTCGCGCCGTCGTCGCAGTGCGATGGAGCGGCGGCTGATTGTGGAAGAGACGCTGGAGGCGGGGTCTTCGGTGGCTCGGGTTGCCCGGGCGCATGGAGTCAACGCGAACCAGGTCTTTCAGTGGCGGCGGATGTATCGCGAGGGGCTGCTCGGGGAACAGCTACAGAGTGGGATGAAGTTGTTGCCGGTCACGGTGGCTGACCATTCGGAGCTTGCGCAAGAAGTGCAGGCCGAAGCTATCGCGCCACGCGCTGGAGCGATTCATATCGAGCTTCCAGGCCGGGCTTTGATCAGCCTTGAAGGCCGTGTTGATGCGGCGACGGTGCGAGTTGTGCTGGAGAGTCTGCGGCCGTGATCGATCTTCCAGCAAGCACGCGCATCTGGATTGCGGCGGGCGTGACCGACATGCGGCGCGGCTTCCATGGTCTGAGCGCGCAGGTGCAGACGGTGCTCGAACAGCAGCCGCTCTCGGGCCATGTCTTCGTCTTTCGCGGGCGGCGCGGCGATACTGTGAAGCTGCTCTGGTTCGACGGCGACGGACTCTGTCTTCTGGCCAAAAGATTGGAGCGAGGACGTTTCATCTGGCCACAGGCAACCAGCGGCAAGGTCTCGTTGAGCCGTGCACAGCTCTCGATGTTGCTCGAAGGCATTGACTGGCGAGCGCCCATTCGAACGGCTCAACCTCTGTTGAGTGTTTGAGTAAATTATTCAGCATTCATGCGGCTTTCCTCTTTTAATCGAAGACGATTTATGCCATACTTCGCTCATGGATGTCGCTCTCATGCTGCCCGATCTGAACGCTCTTGATCCAGATGCATTGAAGGCGTTGCTGATCGAACAGCATGAGAAGTACACCGCGACGCTGACCTCGCGATCTGGCGAAATCGAACGCCTGAAGTTGCTCGTCGAGAAGCTGCAACGCATGCTCTTCGGAACCAAGAGCGAGAAGGTGATGCGCCAGATCGAGCAGTTGGAGTTACAGCTTGAAGAGCTTCAGGCCGCCAGCGCCATCGAAGAAAACGCCGCGATTCTACCGAGCGAAAAACCTATTACCGCGAAGCCGTTTCGACGCCCGTTGCCCGAGCATCTTCCCCGCGAAATTCATACTCACATGCCGGATCACGCGACCTGTCCGGACTGCGGCGGCAAGCTGCACGAGCTGGGCGAGGACGTCGCCGAGATGTTGGAGTATGTGCGAGCTTGCTTCAAGGTCATCCGTCATGTGCGTCCGAAGCTGAGCTGCAAGGCCTGCGCTCGCATCGTTCAAGCACCGGCTCCATCGCGGCCCATCGATCGCGGCCTCGCTGGACCAGGATTGCTGGCCCACGTTCTCACAGCCAAGTTTGCAGATTATGTTGGGTTCCCGGTTATGTGGCGTTCAGCCCCGGGATGGGCGTAAACAGAGGGCTTTTTGGAACTGAACGTCACATAAGTGCGGAGGTGAAAACTGTTGGCGGGCTTAGCCTGATTCGGGATGGAAAGGATCCCCAATCATGCTGAGAAACCTGTTGCGGCTTAAACTGCCGTTATATATCGCCCGTCAGGAGAAGGCCCCGCTACTTCGGGAGCGGGAAGCCTTTCTGGAACATCTGCTACAGCAAGGAACCAGTATTGCGGCGGCACGCTGTGTGTCATGGCAATTGCTGAACATCATCAGGCTGCTGAGACTGACTCGGTTGCGCGGTGTGTGGATCGAAGAAATCGAAGAGGCCGCAAAACAATGGACGCGGCAACAGCACTCGAATCCAAACGTTCGATCTTACAAGCACACAGGAAGTTACTTCATCTACGTTGCGAAGAAGTGGCTTCGCTTTGCCGGCGTACTCAAGTTGCCGGCGACTCCACGCATGCGGTTCGAAGGCGAAATCGCTGATTTTGCGAAGTGGATGACGGAAGAAATGGGGCTGGCGATGGCGACGGTACGATCGCGCCAACAGAAGACATCGCTGTTTCTCAAGTGGCTTTCTGCACGGCACCGTTCGCTTGCTGCCGTGCGGCTCAGAGATGTAGACGACTTCCTGATCTTCAAGGGATCTAGCGGCTGGAGCCGCAAGTCTGCATATGGCTACGCAGACGCGCTGCGGTCCTTCTTCCGTTACGCGGAAAAACGAGGTTGGTGCAAGTCTGGCATCGGAGAAGGCGTCACCTCGCCCAGGATATATGCGCAAGAGGGATTACCTGAAGGGCCAGAATGGAAGGACGTGCAGCGGCTGCTAAAAGGTATAAAGGGGAACAACGCGGCGGCGCTACGTGCCAGAGCCGTTTTGTTCCTTCTGGCAGTTTACGGGTTACGCAGCGGCGAGATACAGCGTCTGCTGTTGAGCGACTTCGACTGGAACTCTGAGACGTTCACTGTGAACCACTCCAAACGCGGAGGCGCGCAGAAGTATCCTCTACAGCGTGAAGTAGGCAATGTCATCCTGTCATACATCCAGAAGGCGAGGCCGCGGTCCTCCTGCCGAAATCTGTTCCTGACGCTGAAGCCGCCATACCGGGTGATCGGAGGTAGCGCGCTCTGGAAAATAACGAACAGAGGAATGCAAGCGGCAGGCATCCAATGCCGGCGACGCGGCCCGCACAGCCTGCGGCATGCCTGTGCAACTCACCTGCTGGAACAAGGCGCATCTATGAAGGAAATCGGAGATCTGCTTGGCCATCGCGACTACAGATCCACGAGTATTTATGCCAAGGTTCATCTCCAACAGCTACGCCGTGTGGCGGACTTCGATCTGGGAGGTCTGCTATGAAGGTTGCGGCGGCGGTTGATATCTATGTTGTGTACCGGCGGGCAATGGGGCAGAAGTTCGATGGTCCAACTGTTGCACTCCGCGCGTTCTCTCGTCGTTACGGCAATAGATCCCTTCAAGGGATCACACCTTCGGAGGTGAAACAGTTCCTGGATGTTCCGCAAACAGGCCCCGCAGCCTGGCGGCGGAAATATGGGGTTTTGCGGGACTTCTTCTCGTACTGGCGATGCCGCGGAAAGTTGAATGCTGTTCCCATGCCACTCGCAGCTCCCAAGTACACGCAGACCTTCGTTCCGTATATCTACTCCCTTCGAGAGCTTCGTCTGCTGTTGGACGCAGTGCCTCGTTGTCAGCGACATGCGGCCTGCCGAACATCCGAAATTACGCTTCGCACCCTGCTGTTGTTCCTCTACGGAACGGGTATGCGGGTGGGTGAAGCGCTAAGGCTGCGTCTGGTTGACGTGGATCTCGACAGGGGTGTAATCACCATCCGCAGGACAAAGTTCTACAAGTCCAGACTTGTTCCCCTGGGAGCCGATTTGGTCCAGATCCTTCGGAAGTATCTGGCCACGCCGGGAAGACGAAATCAGCCTTACAGACCCTTTTTTCAGTCGCGGCAACATAAGCGCCTCGGCCACTCTACGGTAGACGCCAACTTCCGTCGGCTGTGCATCCTTGCGGGAATTAGGCGCAGCGACACGAGCTCTCGTCAGCCGCGGCTTCATGACTTGCGGCACACGTTCGCCGTCCACAGACTGACGGAATGGTATAGGACTGGTGCGGACGTGCAACTCCTTCTGCCAGCCCTCTCCACCTATCTTGGACATGTTGATCTGCACTCAACCCAGTGTTACTTGACCATGACACCGGAGTTGCTGGGGGAAGCCAACCGCCGCTTCCAGAACTATGTGTACGGAGGGTGCCATGAAGAATAGCTCAGCCCTCGGCTCATGGATCAGGCGCTTCCTGATGGAATACCTCGTTGGGGAGCGAAATCTGGCTCGCAACACTCAATGGAGCTATCGCGATGCTGTTCGCCTGTTGGTTCTGTTCGCTGCCTCCAAGACACATAAGAAGGTGGACGAGTTGCTCATCGCGGACATCGATGCGGACCTGTTGCGCGCCTTTCTGCGGCACATCGAAGAGCAGCGAAGATGCAGCGTCTCCAGCCGCAATCAGCGTCTGGCTGCCATCCATGCGCTGGCCAGCTTCATCGCGGAACGATGCCCCGAATATCTGGACTGGTGCGCTCAACTCCGCGCCGTCAAGTCCAAGCGTTCGGCCCCCATGCCAGTCTGCTATCTCGAAAAGCCAGAGATCGATGCTCTGCTGAATGCGCCCAACCCTGCCACTGCACTTGGCAATCGGGATCGCGCCCTGCTGCTTTTTCTATACAACACGGGAGCGCGGGCTGATGAAGCAGCCAAACTATGCATCGATGATCTCAGCCTGCATAGCGGCGCAGACGGTGCCTTGTCTTCGGTGTGTCTTCACGGCAAGGGAGGAAAAGTTCGCATCTGTCCGCTCTGGGCCTCCGCGACCGCGATACTGAGAAATCTTGTCGCAGGGCGGAGCGGCAACGAACCAGTGTTCCTCAATCGTCGCTCGGAGCCACTGACACGCTTCGGCATCCACGAAATCGTAACGCGCTATGCGCAAGCCGCCATGAGCCGTGTGCCGGATATGCGCAAAAAACGGATCAGCCCCCATACCATCCGCCACACAACAGCCACGCATCTTCTCCGCGCCGGCGTTGACATCAACACCATCCGCGCCTGGCTTGGTCATGTCTCGATCAACACCACCAACATCTACGCTGAAACCGACCTTCAGATGAAAGCCAAAGCTCTTGGCCTGTGCGCAGTGGAGAGTACGCGATCAACAAAACACTGGCGCGACAATCCAAACCTCATGTCCTTCCTCGCCCATATCTAGCCCGCACTTATGTGACGTTCAGTTCCCAAAAGCCCTCTGTTTACGCCCATCCCGAGGCTGAACGCCACATAACCGGGAACCCAACATAATCTGCATTATGTGGTGCACCACATAATGCAGACCATTGCCCGCTCTATCGGCAGTCGGAGATCTACGCTCGCGAAGGTGTCGATCTCGATCGCTCCACGCTGGCCGGATGGGTCGGCGCAACCAGCGAACTGCTTGCGCCACTGGTCGATGCGGTGCGCGACCATGTGATGTCGGCCAGTAAGATTCACGCCGATGACACACCGGTTCCAGTGCTCGCGCCCGGTACCGGCAAGACCAAGACTGGGCCGCCTCTGGACCTATGTTCGCGACGACCGGTCCATCGGGTGATACGACCGCGCCAGCCGTGTGGTTTGCTTACGCACCGGATCGCAAGGGAGAACGTCCAAGGCTACATCTGAAAACTTCAAGGGCGCTCTACAGGCCGATGCCTACGCCGGATTTCATCATCTCTACGACAGCGGCAACATCTATGAAGTTGCCTGCTGGGCTCATGCACGACGCAAGTTCCACGAGATCCACGTCGCGCATCCGTCGCCGACTACAACCGAAGCAATCGAGCGCATCGCCGCTCTCTACGCCATCGAAAAAGAGATTCGAGGCAGCACGCCAGAGATCCGCAAGTCGATCCGGCAGGCCCGCGCAAAGCCTCTGCTCGACAGCCTGCGCCTCTGGATGGAGACGATGCTCGCGAAGCTTTCCCGCAAGTCCGATACGGCGGCGGCGATCCGCTATGCCCTCTCGCGTTGGCGTGCCCTCACGCGCTATGCCGATGACGGCACGCTCGAGATCGATAACAACGCCGCCGAACGTGCGCTACGCGTCGTCGCGCTTGGACGCAAGAACTTCCTCTTCTGCGGCTCGGACGCAGGCGGTGAACGCGCCGCCGCCATCTACTCCCTGCTCGGCTCAGCCAAGCTCAACGGCCTCGACCCGGAGATCTATCTCCAGCACGTCCTCACCCAGATCGCCGACCACCCCATCAACCGCATTGACGATCTGCTCCCCTGGAACGTATCGCTCGCCAGTCCATACGAGCAGTCCTGAATAAGTGTCCACATAAGGTTATGTGGACACTTAAATCCCAACCCAATTCATAGAAACACCCCCACCGACAAGAACGGCCCAGACCATACGCTTACATCCCATCTGCATCAGGAGCCGGAAGTGAATATACATCGACCAGTAGGCGTAAAACTCGTCGCTCTCTACTTTTGCCTGAGAGCTTCGGCTCTAATTCTTGCGCTAGTCCTAGCGCAGTTGAGGCCAGAGGCCGGGTTCGCCGCGAATGATCTAATTGCCAATCTTCTTCCGATAATTCAGAGAGTTTATGCTCACGACTACGAAATGTTTCTTGCACCGATATTGCTCTTCTCGAAATTGTGCTGGGATTAGGGATATGGTTTCTGCGGAAGTGGGCGAGGACACTTGCTGTGTGGGACCTCATGTGGGAGATGCTGGCAACCCTCGGTATGCTGTCAACTACCAACTCGGCCCACTCCTTTACGCACCGGCCCACCCTCGCCATAACCTCATATATTGCAATGGAACTCATCGCTAGCATGCTCATATTGGTCTATATTTTTAACCCACTCGTAAAGAAAGCATTTGGCGTGCGTGGCTGACAGCGAGAAGGTGCTCTCCGGAGGGTTGGCCTGACTCGGTTCTCGTCCGGCTATTGTTTTCTGCTGGGAGGCGGGTGGCTCAGGTCTGACTAGCCAAAAATGATTGGGTGGCCCATGTCTGGATTTTCAGACATGGGAACCTCAGCCCTACACTTACGATTCGAGGTCTACGCCTATGACGACCGCCGCAATTTGTGCAACACGAGAAGTTTCGTGCAGCCCATCGCTCTATCGCGGCGAACAATACGACTCCGACTTGGGCCTGTATTATCTTCGCGCCAGATACTACAATCCGGTGACCGGTAGGTTCCTCAGCCGCGACCCGGAAGATGGCAATCCAATCGATCCAGCTACCTTGCACAAGTACCTCTATGTCGGTGGCGACCCAGTCAATGGGCTTGATCCGATGGGCCGTGAAGCATACACCGAGTACAAGCTGACCTTAATCCCTGGCGGCTCTGCCCCGGGACCGCTTGCGGCTCTATGGCAAGGAGCTACGCAGTGGGCGGCGACCGCTCAACTTTATGCAGGAATCGCTTACCTTACCGCTACTGATATGCTGAGCGAAATATTGGAAGCGGAAGTCACCCAGGCTTTAGCAAGAAAATATGCTTGCTTCTATCT